>CAVSPO010000036.1:0-134541 GCA_963730005.1 uncultured Actinomycetota bacterium | reverse complement strand
TGCGCCATGGGCTGCGCAACGCCGGTCTGCAGGTGATCACCGTCCTCGGCCTGCAGCTGTCCGCCCTGTTCGCCGGGGCTGTGGTGGTGGAGAACGTCTTCGTGCTGCCCGGGTTGGGTTCCCAACTGCTCAAGGCAGTGGCCAACAGGGACCTGCCGGTGGTCCAGGCGATCGTCATGTTGCTGGTCGCGATCGTGCTGGCGATCAATGCCCTGGTCGACCTGCTCTATCAGGTCATCGATCCGCGGCTGCGCGGCCGGGACGCCGAGGCCGCCTGATGAGGCGCGCGAACTTGTGGGTGGGTGGCGGCTTCGTCGTGCTGATCATGGCGATGGCCCTGGTGTCGGTGTTCTGGACTCCGTTCGACCCAACAAGCGTGCAAGCCTCGAACCGACTCCGTCCACCAGGTTTCCCGCACCTGATGGGTACCGACGGTTTCGGCATCGACATCTTCAGCCGAATACTGATCGGGAGTCGTACCTGTTTGCTGGTCGGAGTGGTTTCGGTTGCGATCGGCGCTGCCATCGGGGTGCCGCTCGGCATGGTCGCCGGCATCTCCCGCAAATGGCCTGGGCGAGTGATCATGCGGGCCACCGACATCCTGTACGCATTTCCGGCGGTGCTGCTCGCGATCCTGTTGGCGGCCGCTCATGGCCGCGGTTCGGTGGGGACCGCCATGGTCGCCATCGGCATCGCGACAGTGCCCACCTTCGTGCGGGTCGTCCGCGGCGCCACGCTGCAGGTGATGAGCCAGGAGTACATCGTGGCAGCGCGCTCCTGTGGCATTCCACGGTTGGCCGTGGCACTCACTCACGTCCTCCCCAACATATCGCCGGTGGCCCTGGTGCAGATTTCCATGAGCATGGGCATGGCGATTCTTTCGGAGGCGGCGCTGAGCTACCTGGGCCTGTCTGCTCCCTCCACCACGCCCACCTGGGGAAGGATGCTCCATGACGCTCAGAAGTACATCTTCAACGATCCCAACCAGGCACTGTGGCCCGGGTTGTTCATCGCGTTGGCAGTGCTGGGCTTCAACCTCTTGGGCGATGGCCTGCGCGAGCAGTTCGATCCGCGGCTGAGGGACCAGCAATGAGTCCGCAACTGTTGCCGCCACTGTTGAGAGTCGAAGATCTCACGGTGCAGTTCAGGGGGTCGCGGTCGGCTGCAGTCGATCACATCAGCTTCGAGTTGTTGGAGGGCCAGCGACTTGGACTGATCGGGGAGTCCGGATCGGGAAAGTCGATCACTGCACTCGCCTGCATGGGTTTGCTGCCGTGGCGTGCACGCCAGTCCGGGTCCATTCGCTTGCGCGGGACCGAGCTGGCGGGCCTGGCGGACAAACAGTTCGCGCGCCTGCGCGGTGACGACCTGACCATGATCTTCCAGGAGCCCATGACTGCGCTCGACCCCACCATGGCCGTCGGGAAACAGGTCGCCGAGGTGCTGCGACTGCACTACCGGCGCCAGCACCTGGCCGGGGGGTCCGGTGAGACCGTCGACAACGCTCGGGACCGGGTCGTCCAGATCCTTCACGAGGTCGGTTTGGCTGAGGCCCAGCGCGTGGCGGACGCCTACCCGCACGAGCTGTCCGGAGGCCAGCGCCAGCGGGTGTTGATCGCGATGGCACTGATCAATCGCCCTGACCTGGTCATCTGCGATGAGCCGACAACCGCCCTCGACGTGACAGTGCAGGCAAAAGTCCTGCAGCTGCTGGACCGTGAACTGTCCGGCGTCGGTGCTGCCTGTTTGTTCATCAGTCACGACCTCGCAGTCGTTTCGCAAGTCTGCAGCGACTTGATGGTGATGTACCGCGGGGAGATCGTGGAGCGAGGTTCGGTCTTGGACGTGCTCGGCAATCCTCAACACCCCTACACCCGCGGACTGGTCGCCACCGCCCGCATCGACCTGGTGCCTCCGGGGCAGCGACTTCCAGTGATCGAGGACTTCTTCGACGCGGAGGCAGCCCGATGAGCCCCCAACCCGACCAGACACTGGTCTTCCGGGCACGCCACTTGTGCCGCGACTTCAAACGCACGAACGGTTCGGCAACCACTGTGGTGCACGCAGTCAACGACGTGAGCCTGGACGTAGCCGCGGGACAACGACTGGGCATCGTGGGGGAGTCGGGGTCCGGGAAGTCGACCCTGGTGCGGATGCTGGCTGCACTGATGCGACCCACGAAGGGATCCCTGCAGTTCTGCGGACAGGAGATCACCGGGCTGCAGGAGCGCGACCTGGGCGAGTTGCGCAAAGGGGTTCAGGTGGTGTTCCAGGATCCGCGCAGCTCTCTGGACCCCAGGATGAAGGTGAGCCGCATCATCACCGAACCACTGCGTTCCCCGCTGTTGCGGGGTCGTCCGGACCTGCCGGCGCCGGCCGAACGGCTGGTCGAGGTGATGCGGCAGGTGGGGCTGGACCCATCGGACGCCGACCTTTATCCGCACGAGTTCAGCGGCGGTCAGCGGCAACGAATCGCCATCGCCCGAGCCTTGGCGCCGCGCCCCCAGGTGTTGATCGCCGACGAGGCCGTCTCGGCACTGGACGTCTCGGTTCGGGCACAGGTCCTGAACCTCATCGATGCCCTGGTGCGCCAGGAAGGCCTGACGCTGCTGTTCGTCAGCCACGACCTTTCGGTGGTGCGTCACGTCTGTGACACGATCGCCGTGATGCGCGACGGCGCGATCATCGAGTGCGGGCCCAGCGCGCAGGTCTACGAGCAGCCTCAGCACGACTACACGAGGGAGTTGCTGGCGGCGATCCCCAGGGTCAGGATCTGAGAGTCGTCTGAGACCCATGTGGCGGAATCGGGTGGACCGCCTAAACTGCTTCGTTGTGAAGGCACTACTCCTTGAGAACATCCATCCTGACGCGACCAAGTCGCTTGAGGCCGCCGGTTACGAGGTCGAGAACCGGGCAGGCGCCCTGGTCGGCGACGAACTGATCGAGGCGTTGCAGGGTGTGACAGTTCTCGGCATCCGTTCGGGAACCCAGGTGACCGGCGACGTTCTGGACAAGGTTTCGGGCACCCTGCAGGCCATCGGTTGCTTCTGCATCGGCACGAACCAGGTCGCCGTGGACGCTGCCGCTCGCAAGGGCGTCGCCGTGTTCAACGCGCCGTACTCCAACACACGGTCTGTGGTGGAGCTGGCCATGGGCGAGATCGTTGTGATGGCACGCAAACTCACCGTGCGCAATTCCCAGATGCACCGGGGTATCTGGAACAAGTCCGCCGCCGGTTCGCATGAGGTGCGCGGACGCACTCTGGGCATCGTGGGCTACGGCAACATCGGCTCGCAGCTCTCAGTCCTGGCCGAGTCCTTCGGCATGCACATCCTCTTCTACGACATCGTGGACAAACTGGCCCTGGGCAACGCCAAACGCTGCCATTCGATGGATGAACTCCTGGAAACAGCCGAGACGGTGTCCTTGCACGTGGACGGTCGTCCCGGCAATGCGGGCATGTTCGGGGCGAAGCAGTTCGCGAAGATGCGAGACCGTGCACTTTTCCTGAACCTGTCCCGGGGATTCGTCATCGACGATGAGGCGCTGGCCGAGCAGATTCGTTCGGGCCGTCTCGCCGGCGCAGCCCTCGACGTTTTCCCGAACGAACCCAAGAATTCTGGCGATCCCTTCGTGAGTCCGCTGCAGGGCCTCGACAACGTGATCCTCACCCCACACGTTGGGGGTTCGACACATGAGGCACAGGTCGATATCGGCCGCTTCGTGGCCGGCAAGTTGAGCGACTACGTGGCCACCGGGTCCACGTCGATGAGTGTCAATCTGCCCGAGGTTCAGCCCGCAACCGAGCAGCAAGGGCGCCGCGTCCTGCACATCCACGAAAACGTACCCGGTGTGATGGCCAACCTGAACGCTGCCTTGAGCAGGCACCACGCCAACATCGCGGCCCAGGCCCTCGCCACCCGCGGCACGGTCGGCTATGTCGTCACCGACGTGACGGATGCTGAATCGGGCCTTGCTGCCGAGATCGCGGAGGTCCCCGGCACCATCAGGGTGCGGGTGATCTAGCCACCCCGCGATGCCAGACCATCGTTCCAGGAGACCGCGTCAGGAGATTGGCGCGGTCTCCTCGTATTCCTCCAAGTCGTCGTAGCTGGCCAGCATCCGCAGCACCTGCTCATGCAGGACGCCGTTGGTGGCCAGCGCGCCAGGGCCGCACGGGCCGGGGTTGCCGTCCAGATTCGTGAAGCGTCCGCCGGCCTCGCGCACGATGATGTCGAGTGCGGCCATGTCGTGCAGCGACAAGTCGGGTTCGCATGCCAGGTCGACGGCACCCTCGGCCACCATCATGTAGCTCCAGAAGTCGCCGAAGGCGCGGGTACGGGCGCAATCCCGCATCAGGTCGACGAACTGCTGACCGCGTCCGGCACTGATCCAGCCAGGGATCGACGAATATGAAAGGAAGGCGTCGCTGACGTGGTCCACCTGGGAGACGTGGATCGGACTGGAATTGAGCAGCGTCCGGCCGGTGAATGCACCGCCGCCTTCAGCGGCCCACCAGCGGCGGTTCAGAGCGGGTGCGCTGACCAGACCCACCCGGGTCGAGCCGTCCACCATCAGGGCGATCAGGCTTGCCCACACCGGCACACCACGAACGTAGTTGGCGGTGCCGTCAATCGGGTCGATGACCCAGCGACGAGCCCCCCAACCGGTGTCGTCCATCTCCTCGCCATGCACCGCGTCACGAGGCCTGGCCGTCCCCAGTGTGCGCCGTGCCGCCTCTTCAACAGCCCGGTCGGCGTCGCTGACGGCAGTGTTGTCTGCTTTGGTGCGCACCCGCAGGTCGGACGCCCGGAAGCGCTTCATCGTGATCGAATCTGCGTTGTCCGCGATCAGGTGCGCCAGCCGCAGGTCGTCCGTGTAGTCCCTCGATGCCATGCGCTCTACGGTACCGGCGGGGCAGTGGCAGCCCGGCCGGACACGCGTCGATCGTTGTCCTGCACCGCCACCAGCATCCGTCGAAGAGACACCAGACGCTCGGCGCTGAGTTGTCCCGTGGCCACGGCTGCGTCCAGCGCGCACTCCGGGGCACCGGCAGTGTGCTGGCAGCCGCGGGGGCAATTGGCCGTGAGGTTCGCAAGATCAGGGAAGGCCCCGAGAAAGGATGCGGGTCGCACGTGGCTCAGGCCGAAACTGCGTACTCCCGGAGTGTCGATGGCCCAACCGCCGCCGGGCAGCTCCAGCGCGATGGCGGAAGTGGAGGTTTGCCTTCCCTTGCCGGTGACCACGTTGACGTGGCCGATGGCACGGTCGGTGCCCGGAATCAGCGCGTTGATCAGGGTCGATTTGCCGACCCCGGAGTGTCCGACCAGCACGGTGACGTGGTTGTGCAGGACACGGTGGACCTGGGTGAGATCAGCTCCCGGGAGCGTCACGACGATGTCGATGCCCAGCGGGCCGTAGCTGGCGATGAGATGGTCCGGGCTTGCCAGATCAGCCTTGGTCAGGCACAGGATGGGGTGAATACCCGCGTCGAAGGCAGCCACCAGCAACCGGTCGATCATGCCCGGCCTGGGCTCCGGGTCAGCCAGCGCGGTGACGATCATCAACTGATCGGCGTTGGCCACCACCGGGCGTTCGAATGGGTCTGTGTCGTCAGCGGTACGACGCAACACGGTGCGGCGCGGCTGGACCTCGACGATGCGGGCGAGTGTGCCCTCGTCGCCGCTGGTGTCACCGTCCAGCTGCACCAGGTCACCGATGATGACGCCCTTGCGGCCGAGCTGGCGAGCCTTGGTCGCCGTCACCAGGCGCGATCGTGCCACAGACTCGGGGCTGGCCGGATCCACGATGCACCGATAGCGGCCGCGGTCGACGGTGATCACTCGACCCACGGGCGTGTCGGAGTAGTCGGGGCGGTCCTTGGTGCGCGGCCTGGAACGTTTGGCGGGACGTTCAAACAGGTGGTCCTCGTCGATGTTGCGTCCCAGCGCCCCCTTCATCGCACGCGGGCTCAAGACCCCACCACCTGTTCCATCAGCCTCGCCCAGCGTTGTGGGAAGTCGGGCATGGTTTTCGCCGTGCAACCGACGTCGTCAAGCGCGATGTTCGGGACGCGCAGCCCCACCAGGGCGCCCAGATGCGCCAGTCGATGGTCAGCGTGACAGCGGAACACGCGGGTGGGCGCCAACCCACGGGCCGATTCCCCGACGCCGTGGATGATGAGCCCGTCTGGCCGCTCGTTCACCTGTGCACCCAGCGCGCCGAGTTCGGCTGCGATGGCGGCCAGTCTGTCGGTCTCGTGGCCCCTGATGTGTGCCACGCCGCTGATCACTGTGGGGCCAGACGCGAACAGCGCCAACGCAGCCACCACCGGGGTCAGTTCGCTCGCCTCGTGCAGGTCGACCTGCACGCCATGCAAAGGACCTTGCCAAGCCACGGTGGCTCGGCCAGGAGTGGTGGCGACCGCGGCGCCGAATCGGGCCGCCACCGCCAGGAACTGGGCCCCTGGTTGGGTGGTGGTCGTCGGCCAGCCCGGTACGCTCACCTCACCGCGGCTGAGCAGCCCTGCCGCGAGGAAGGCAGCGGCGTTCGTGAGGTCCGGCTCTGCGTGCACGTCGCGGGCCTGGATCGGGCCGGGTGCGACCAGCCAGCGATTCGAATCGGCGACGTCGACCCGGACGCCGCGTTGGCGCAGCATCTGGACGGTCATGGTGATGTGTGGGCCGGACGGTACTGCGCCGCCGCCATGGTGGCGCAGGTCGAGGCCCTGGGGGTAGCGGGCACCGGAAAGCAGCAGGGCGCTGATGAACTGACTGGAGTCCGAGGCGTCGATGGACACCTGTCGGCCGGTCAGGGTGGTGGGGGCAGTGAGCTGGAACGGCAGCTGGTTGCTCTCAGGGCTGATCTGGACACCCAGCTGACGTAGGCCATCCAACAAGGGCCCTATCGGGCGTGCGGAGGCGGCCGGATCGCCGAAGAAGGCGGTCGTACCGGGGGCCACGGCTGCCACGGCAGGCACGAATCGCATCACGTTGCCTGCCAGACCGCAGTCGATGCCTTCAGGGCAAGGGGTGAAGTTGGGCGGGGGAGTGACCAGCACATCGTCCCGGTCAGAGTCGTCGACACCGACGCCGAGCCGACGCAAGGCTGTCATCATCAGTTCCGTGTCGCGGGCAAACAGCGCCCCCCGCAGGTGCGACGGGCCCGTCGACAGTGCTGCAAGCACGAGGGCGCGGTTGGTCTCCGACTTCGAACCAGGCACCGGGGCAACAGCGTGCAGCGGTCGCAGTGAGTGGGGCGCAGGCCAGGGCTGCCCAAGGGAATCGGCCATCGGAGTACTCAGCGCAGCACGTCCTTGGCCTTGCTCACCGTACGAGTGGCTGCCAGCTCGGCCAGCACTTCTGCTTGACGCAGGTTGGCCTTGGCCAGCCGGCCCTTGTCGGCGACCCGCGCGCGCCCGTACTCGGCCTTGGTGCCGAGCTGCCCGACGCCCATGGCGGCGCGCCACAGCAGGCTGGGCCGGCCCTCGGTGTCCTGCGTCGCGATGACGCCTGCGCCCAGCAGGGCCAGATTGCGGGTGAGGTTCCCGTAACTGCGCTGGCGTTCGGCGACAGGCACCGTGCGCGACGGCAGCGAGCCCACCACGTGCGGGATGGTGGCCAGGGTCAACATCGCCGCAGCCGGGCGCCGCAGGACCCCGATGGCGTAGGCGGCGCCAGCGGCGACCTGCACTCCGCCCAGGATCCGAACCCAGGTTCGGGTGTCGTCCGGTAGTTTGGCGGCTGCCGCCTCGGGAAGGATGTTGCGCGCGACGGGCAGCACGGCATCCATCGTGCGCTGCACCTCGGCGACGTACCGGTCAGGGTTGGCAGCCGACTGAAGGCCGTCTGCGACGAAGAACGACGAGAAGAGCGCGCGACCTGCGAAGCGTACGAGTGTCATGGGTCATTCCTACCGCGTCAGGCACCCTTTTGACGATGCCAGGCACAACATGTGGCCGGAGCCCAGCCCCTGGGGAAGGGATGACGCGGGCTGGATTTGCCACACGGACTAGCTTGAAGGGCATGTGCGGCAGGTACGCAGCGTCAGCGAGCAGGGATGAACTCGTCGAGTTGTTCCAGGTGGATGTGGTGGGTTCCCGAGACCATCCTGCGAGAAGGGACGAACCGTGGCTGGCGCCGCGCTGGAACATCGCACCCACCGATTCCGTGCCGGCAGTTCTTGAGCGGGCAGACGATACCGGCGGCCGGGTCCGGCGGCTGGTGGGCCTTTCCTGGGGGCTGGTGCCGAGTTGGTCCAGAAGCGCCGCCGGCGCTGCCAGAATGATCAACGCCCGCCTGGAGACCGTCGCAGTCAAGCCGGCCTTCCGCAAGGCCGTCGCCGAGCGGCGCTGCCTGTTGCCAGCCGATGGCTACTACGAGTGGTTGGCTCAGCCCGCGGCCGGCGGCAGACCTCGCAAGCAGCCTTATTTCATCCATCCCGCCGATGGTGGCTTGATGGTGATGGCCGGTCTGTACGAATTCTGGAAGGACCCGGCCGCCAGCAGTGGGGTGGACCCTTGGCTGGTCAGTTGCAGCATCCTCACCACAGACGCCGTGGGTGAACCGGGGATGATCCATGACCGGATGCCGGTTCAGGTCGCACCGCAGGACTGGGGGGACTGGCTCGACCCCCGCCTGAGCGACGCGGCCGCCGCGATGGAGCTCGTGCACGTTCCCCAGCCCGGTGAGATGGCGGCGTACGCCGTCTCGACGCTGGTCAGCAACGTGCGCAATGACGGCCCGCAATTGGTCGAGCCGCTCCGTGACTCCGGTCAAGTGCCAGGGCCGGCGACGTCCCGCCTGTCGGGGAAACAGGACGCCGCGGAATAAAGCCTGCTCCTCGTGGGGTTCTACCCCCATGTCGACAGCAGTCCTCACCAGACCGGTGGCCGGTGGCACGAGCTCAGGTAGCAGCTTCCTGACCCTCGGTGCCAGCTCAGGCTGGGTTGCTGCGCAGTGGCCAGCCACGATCGCACAGGAACCCTTCGGTTCGAAATGGTCACCTTTGATGACCTCTGGTTCGATATGGTCATTTTTGATGACCACGAAACGAGATGCCGCCAGCGCACCAACGGCCGACCCTGTTGACGTGCGTGACACCGAAACCGACGAAGAACGCGCCGCACGCTTCGAGCGTGACGCAATTGAGTACATCGATCAGCTCTACGGCGCCGCGTTGCGGATGACGCGCAACCCCACTGACGCTGAAGATGTGGTTCAGGAGACCTACGCCAAGGCCTTTGCTTCGTTCAAGCAGTTCCGTCCCGGCACGAATCTGAAGGCCTGGCTGTACCGAATCCTCACGAACACGTACATCAACAGCTACCGCAAGGCGCAGCGTCAGCCACAGACCGGCAACGGTGAGGACATCGCCGACTGGCAGCTGGCCCGGGCCGCGTCTCATGACTCGACGGGTCTGCCTTCGGCAGAGGCCGAGGCCCTGAGCATGATGCCGGATTCGATCGTCACCGAGGCGCTCAACTCGTTGTCTCCCGACTTCCGCCAGGCTGTGTTGCTGGCGGACGTCGACGGCTTCTCCTACAAGGAGATTGCCACCATCATGGGCACACCAATAGGCACGGTGATGAGCCGACTCAACCGCGGGCGGGCGCAACTGCGTAAGCTGCTCGCCGGCTACGCCGCAGAACTGGGAATTGGCCTCGGCGGCTCTGCCGGAATTGGCCTTGGCGGCTCTGCCGCAGAACTGGGAAGTGGTAAGGAGGGTGTTGATGACTGAGCTGACCATTGGCCACGTCCACGGTCCTGACGAGGCATGCGAGCTTGCGATCAGTCAGGCGCAGGCCTTCCTGCACGGTGAACTGGACGATTCCAGCGCTGACGAGATTCGATCCCATCTGATGGCCTGCGAGAGCTGTATGGACAATTACGAGATTGAGCAGATGATCACCACAATGATCCGTCGTTGTTGCCATGCCGAGCACGCCTCCAGCGGGCTGCGGGCACGCATTTCGCGCTTGAGCATCACGATCAACGGGCCGACTCCGTAAGGAACTGACAATGGAAAAACCCCTCACGCCCAGGGCGTGAGGGGTTTCACACTGCTCGAACTCAGTGGCTCGCGGTGGGACGCTTGCCGTGGTTGGCGGCGTTCCTGCGACGAGCGCGACGCTTACGACCGGTTTTGCCCATTGGTTCCTCCATCAGTCTGGGGCGGTGATGCGCACGGCCCGTCAAGATCCGCGTCATGAGGGTGTGGGGCCAAGCTCGCTCGACGCCCCTGCGACGCATTGCACAATCTTGCCATCACCGCGGTCGAGCGACAAACCAGACCCGGGCAGCGAGCTTGGGGAGGTGAGGTGTCGAAGGCTGGGCACCGACGCCCTAGAGTGAACGCCATGCAGCTGCTGAACGTGGTCCTGGACGCCCACACCGACCTGCCGGAGGCTGACCGCACCTGGCTGCGAGCCCTGATTCGCGAATGGCACCTGCTGGCTGACACCAGCTTCTCCGACCTCATCCTGTGGGTGGCCGACCGAGACGACAACGTCTTCTGGGCTGCCGCCCAGGTTCGTCCCAGCACCGGGCCGACGGCGCTGGAGGACGACGTCGTGGGCGAGGAGATCGCCTACGACCCCGAGTCTCAGGTGACCGGCGCCTATCTTTCCCGGCAGATTCTGTCGACCAGTGACAACAAGCTCCAGTCCGGAATCCCCGTGGCAGTGACAGCCATCCCGGTGATTCGGCATGACGCCGTGATTGCGGTGGTCGAGCTGCACGCCAATCAGATGGGCGTTCGAGTGTGCGGTGGGCTGGAGGACACCTACCTTGAGGTCGCCGCCGCGTTGTCCGACATGCTCTGGAACGGCGAATTTCCGCTCGATCCCCAGAGCGAGGCTTCGGCGAGCCCGAAGGTCGGCGACGGCCTGTTTCGGGTCGACCGCGACGGAATCGTCAGCTACGCCAGCCCCAATGCCGTGTCGGCGTATCGGCGCCTGGGCCTGGTGGGCGATCTGGTGGGGGAAAACCTGACGGAGATAAGCGCCGCGTTGGCCCCCGTAGAGGTCTTGGCGCGCTCATCGGATGCGGTCAACGGTGAACAGCAGCTGGTGGAATTGCGACTGGACCGGCCCGATGCGAGCGTGCGGCTGCGGGTGATACCACTGCGCTTGGCAGGTGAGCCGGCGGGGTTTGTGTGTTTGTGTGCCGATGTCACGGCTCTGCGCAACCGGGAACGCGAGCTTGTCACCAAGGACGCCACAATCCGGGAGATTCACCATCGCGTCAAGAACAACCTGCAGACGGTAGCCGCGCTCTTGCGGCTGCAGTCACGGCGCATGCACACCGAAGAGGCCAAGCTGGCGCTCAAGAACGCCATGGCCCGAGTGCAGTCGATCGCTGTTGTGCACGAGCTGCTGTCCCAGACCTACGACGAGCAAGTGGAATTCGACGATGTGGCGGATCGAATCCTGGACATGGTGGGAGATGTCGCGTCAACCACCGGTGAGGTGCAGGCCCGCCGGGAGGGCAGTTTTGGCCTGGTGCCGGCACGAGTGGCGACCTCGTTGTCACTGATCATCACCGAACTGTGCCAGAACGCGATTGAACACGGCCTGTCGTCCTCGTCCGGATCAGTGGTCGTGCGCCCCTGGGTGGACGACGAGATGATGACGGTTGCGGTGATTGATGACGGGAAAGGGCTGCCTGACGGTTTCGAATTGCTGAACACCAATTCGCTGGGTCTGTCGATCGTGTCCACGCTGGTGGCTGATCTGGACGGAAGATTCGATGTCTTCGACAACCCACAGGGTCATGGCACCACAGCCCGCATCGTGCTACCGCTCCTGAACATGCAGCCGTGAAGGCAGCCAGCCAGGGCCGTTCTGCTCAGCCGCGGCGCAAGCGGGTTCGCGCAGCGCGTCGCTTCATGGCCCGGCGTTCGTCTTCACTCAAACCGCCCCAGACGCCGTGGTCCTGACCTGCCTCCATGGCCCAACTGAGGCACTCCTCGCGGACGTCGCAGCGCTGACACACCTTCTTGGCCTCTTCGATCTGCGCCATCGCGGGCCCGGTGTTCCCCACAGGGAAGAACAGTTCCGGGTCCTCGTTGAGGCAGGCGGCCGTGTGGCGCCAATCCATCGCTTATGACTCCTCGATGCAGGGCAGGCCGACTGCCCCTCGTTGTTCCGCGCGTGTGGTTGGACCGCGGTTGAACATAGTGTGACGGGTGAACTCCGAAGGGTCCGGCGTCGACACCGACTATCCATCATGCCACGCGGCTGCGAACGAGGGTAGTGGCACGCCGAAATTCCTTGGACGAAACCGACTCAACCTCCAAATGGCAGCGCCAGTTTGCCCTTGACACCAGGCGTCACGGCGAACAGGGAACCTGCGGCCGGTTGTTCCCCCGCGAGCAGGTTGTCGCGCGAGGTCGTGACGAACAGGGTGGCCAGGTCGGTACCGCCAAAGGCGCAGGAGGTGATCTTGGTCACCGGAAACTGGATCAGCGCACTCAGCCGACCACTGGGCTCGTAGCGGCGCACCGTGGACGCCCTGTGCATGCAAACCCAGACTCCGCCTTCGCCATCCACGCACAGCCCGTCGGGGCGTCCCTCGTCTGCCTGGTAGCGAACCAAGGGCCGACGATTCGTGAGCCCCTGTGTGGGGGAGTAGTCGAACACGTCGGTTCGCATGGTGTCGGTGTCGTTGTAGTAGGCCAGCGACCCGTCCGGGCTGAAGTCCAGACCGTTGCTGGTGCTGACGCCTCCAACGGCAACCACCGGTGCTGCGTCAGCCGATTCGAGTCGGTAGAGCGACGCCGCTGCAGGCGTGCGGTCGTAGGCCATGGTGCCGCAGTAGAACCGTCCGTCGGGGTCACAACAGCCCTCGTTGAACCGCAGACCGGTTGGGACGAAGTCGCCCGTGATGCTGCGTGGGTCCCTAAGGTCGTCCGAGTCGCACAGGGCCACGTCGCGCTCCCTGGCCAGGATGGCCCCACCCTGGGCCCGAGGCCGCAGGCAGGCGATCACGCTCGAGCCGACAGCGATGCGTTGGTGAGACCCGTCAGCCCGCACACTGATGACCGCGCCGGCGAGCATGTCCAGAAAACGTAGCTCGTTGCTGCGGGCCCACCAGACCGCGCCCTCGCCGTGGTTCGAGATGGAACTCGTGATCTGCTCAACCTGCATGGGTGGGAGCCTATCCTCGCCGCGATCGACAGTCCCGGTTATCCGACGCAACGTCCCACGCGCAGGCCCAGCTGGATGGCTCGTGCGCCCGACCACACGGCCAGCAGCACCATGAGCAGGTTGCGGATGGTCAACAACGCCGTGGTGGCGGGATCGCCAGGATTGGAGAGCAGGGCACCGTAATTGAGCGGAAAGACTTGCTGTGTCAGGGCGGCGACCCCCAGGCCCAGCAGCCCCAGGCACAGCGAGTGGCGCAAATCCGGACGGGCTTGGTGCATCGACACGAGCATCCCCAGAGGGCCACTCAACCAGATCATGTACTGCGGACTGAAGGTCCTGTTGGCGACCATCATCGCGCAGATGATGGCGACCACCGCGGTCACCATGGCCTGGTTGCGGGCGTCTGCGCGCAGCGGGTCATTGGCCTGGGCCAGGGTGTGCGCGGGCAGCCCGGCCCCGCCGAGCGCGATCAGCCAGCCGAGCAGCAACGTCAGCAGCACCACTGACACCATCAACACGTCGCTGAACCGCAGCCAGCCAGCCACCCCGGGACCAGTGATCTCCCAGGCGTTGTGGGTGGACAACCAGACCCGGTAGCCACCGCCTGCCGCTCCGGTGTGGCGGATCATCGGCCAGGTGGCGGCGATCGACTCGATCTGGAGTCCTCGATCCGACTGCCAGGTCAGCGGAGACACAGAACGTCGCCAGCCTGCGAGCAACAACGACGCCGCTCCCAGGGCCACGCCAGCAAGCACGAAGCCAATCCCACGTTGGCGGGCCTCCGGGAGCCGTCCCAGCAGCGGAACGATCAACAGCGTGGGCCAGAGTTTCGTCGCCGCGCCGACAGCAATCGCCACTCCACTGGCGATTGGTCGACTGCTCAGCCAGATGAGTGCCAGCATCACTGCCACAGCGGGGATGAGGTCGATGCGGAACCAGATCAGTGCTCCCAGGTTGAAGGTGAAGACGGCCCAGTAGAGGGCCGCCCATCGGGAACACCTGTAGAGCACCACGGTGGCCGCAGCGTCGAGACTGAACATGGTCAGGGCGAACAAGGTGAGGAAGAGTGCCTGTTTGTCGGCCGACACCAGCCTGATCAGGGCCAGCAGCCACACCACGGGCGTCGGGTATTCCGCCAGCGCCGACTCCGGGGGATTGCCGGTGAGCTGGCTGAAGTAGTAGGCGACGTCCTGGCTGATGAACCGGCTGCGGGTCCACCACACCCAGAACATGAGGCCGCGGCTGAAGATCCACACGATTGACCACAGCGTCGGGCCGAACAACGGCACAGGTCCCGACCCCAGACAAGCGCTCTTGTCGCGGGGCGATTCGTGCTCGCTCAAAGGGTGGCCTCGACAGCCGCGCCGACCCGCTCCCGGTCTGCGGCGCGGCGTCGGGCAGCAGGACTGATGAAGCTCCAGACCCAACGCACTGTCCAGACGAACATGGCGCTGATCAGCACGTTGCGAGCCACCAACACCAAGGTCACCGGCAGTCGGAACCATGTCGCAGTCCAACCCCAGTCGCGCACCAGCGGACCGTAACCGATCGGGTAGACGATGGTGGTCAGCAATGTCATCACTGCGATGGCGAGGGCGAAGCGTTTCAGGCGTCTCTTGTCTTCGTGGTAACGGTCAGTGTGCTGGGCTCTGTTGCCCATGATGGCGAAAGCCGCCGCCTGGGTACCGCCCAGCCAGATCACATACTGGGGGCTGAACGTCTTGTTGGCGACGATCATCAGCAGGATCACCATCAAGATCAAAGCCACGGCCTCCATGAGACGTCCACGGCCCCGCCTCAGCCACAGCAGATACGCGATGACGGCCCAGATCAGACCGAGTTGGAAAGAGAGGTCGGCCAGCTTCATCCAGAAGTTGACGCTCGTGCCCCAAACCTCAAAAGCCTGGTAGCGCGAGATTGCCACCGCGTAGTCGCCAAGGCCGAAGCCACGCAACAGCATCGGCACCGATGCCCACACCGATTCGACCTGCAGACCCCGCCCGGATTGCCAACCCAACGGTGACAACAGCCGGTCCCAGCCGGCCCACAGCAACGAGACCAGGGCCAGGATTCCGCCGACACCGAACACGCCGACGGTCGCAGCCAGCTTCTGTCTCCGCGGGCCCCCGCACAGTGCCGGCCACATCAGGGCAGGCCACAGCTTCACGGCGGCGCCGATGCCGATGAAGGCGCCACCGGTCTTGGAATGGCCCTTCATGACGGCGAGCAGGGCCCACCCGGCGCACACCGAGGTGACGAGGTCGAACCGCAGGTAGGCGGTGGGTCCGACCAGCAGGATGAACAGGGTCCAGAAGAGGACGGCTTGACCGCGCAGTCGTCCGCCCGCCTTCCAGAGGTTGATCGTGAAGGCGACATCCAGGGCGAACATCATCGCGACGAAGCCGATCAGGTAGCCGATCGCTGTGCCCAGACCGGCCAGGTACGGCAGCGACAACAGCCACAGCACCGGTGTCGGGTACTCGCGCATGGTGACTTCGGGCCCGACCTCGAACATGCGCTCGATCTGCGTGAAGTAGTAGTTGACGTCTCCCTTGGTGCCGAAGAAGAACAGCAACCACAGCATGATCACGGCACCGCGGGTCAACAGCCACAGGGTCACGATGAAACGGCGGGAGTTGACCCGATCCGAGGTGAAAAAGGCTCGCATCCGGTGCGCCCACTGCAGGGTTCCGCGCGGCCAACGGGCCGCTGTCGCGCCCACGATTTCGCGAGTGGCTTGGCCCATTGCGCCTCCTGCGGTGCGTGAAGCACTGGTGTTGGCGCTCCCGGCGCGATTCGAACGCGCGCTCCCGCCTCCGGAGGGCGGTGCTCTATCCCCTGAGCTACGGGAGCCGGACCAAGCGGCCGTCGTCAAGAATAGCAGTCCTTCCGGCTGGCGCAGAAACCGGCAATCTCAAGTCCCTCCCGACGTCGTCCAGACACAGCAAGCGGACCGAAAGTGAAGACCAGCCGATGATCTGGAAGAATGAACGGGTGACCCATATGCATGTTGCCGGCGCGATTCACGCCGACGTGAACAACGCCGGACCCCAGTGGCTCCGGGTGCCCAACGACCTCAACGCCCTTGACTCGAAGCTGTGGAGTCTGACCGTCAGGCGCGATCCTGACGGGGTGCTGAGCTGTGGCGGACTCAAAGTGACCGAAGCGATGGCCGAGCAGGGGTCTCCGTTGTATCTGCTGGACGAGGAGGACTTTCGAGATCGTGCTCGTGGGTTCCGCGACGCCTTCGCAGGGTGGCAGGTCTTCTATGCCGGCAAAGCCTTCCTCAGCAAGACGATTGCCCGCTGGGTGCAGGAGGAGGGGCTCTGTCTCGACGTCTCGAGCGGTGGCGAGCTGACGGTCGCGTTGGCTGGCGGCACGGACCCCGCGCGGATCGCCATGCATGGCAACAACAAGAGCGTCGCCGAGCTCGAGCTGGCGCTGCGCAGCGGCGTTGGCCGGATCATCGTCGACTCGCTCGACGAGATTGGCCGCATTGAACGGCTGTGCTCCGACAACAACTGGCAGGCCCGCGTCATGGTCCGGGTGACAGCTGGTGTCGAAGCGCACACGCACGAATACATCGCAACCGCGCACGAGGACCAGAAATTCGGGTTCTCGATCAGCAACGGTCAAGCCATGGTGGCCTTGGTGCGCTGCTTCTACTCGCCGCACATGGAACTGCTCGGAGTGCACTCGCACATCGGCTCCCAGATCTTTGACACCGACGGCTTCGAGGTGGCTGCGCGCCGCACCATGAAACTGATGGCCCAGTTCAGCGACGCGACCGGCCACCATCTGCCCGAGCTCGACCTCGGTGGCGGCTTCGGGATCGCCTACACATCCGTCGACGACCCTGCGACGCCCGATTACCTGGCGCGTGGTTTGCGTGAGATCGTCGCCCATGAGGCCCAGTCGTACAACATGGCAGAGCCGCTGATGGCGATCGAGCCGGGCCGTGCGATCGTCGGTCCCACCATGATGGCGCTGTACACGGTTGGCACGGTCAAGATGGTCGATCTTGATGGGGGTAGTCAGCGGCTCTATGTGTCGGTGGACGGCGGCATGAGCGACAACATTCGGCCCGCCCTGTACGCGGCCGAGTACTCGGCCGTGCTGGCCAACCGCGCATCGGATCAGCCAGCAGTGCTGTGCCGGGTGGTCGGCAAACACTGTGAGGGTGGCGACATCCTGGTCCGGGACGTCTTCCTGCCCTCAGACATCACACCGGGCGATGTGGTGGCTGTTCCGGGCGCCGGTGCGTACAGCCGGGAAATGGCCAGCAACTACAATCACCTGCCGCGTCCTCCAGTGGTGGCTGTTCGCGATCGGCAGCTGAGCCCGCTGGTGCGCCGTGAGACCCTGGACGATCTGATGCGACTGGATGTGGGCGAGTGAGCGCGGACAAGAACATGGAGCAGAGTCAGCCCGAACAGGACAAGACGCCCCTGAAGGTGGCGCTGTTGGGTTGCGGAACGGTGGGGAGCCAGGTCGCGAGGCTGATACTGGAGGCGAACGAGGACTTGGCTGCTCGCATCAGACGCCCGATCGAGCTTGTCGGCGTGGCCGTCCAGAACGAAGCGGGTCTGTGCTATCCGGTGAAGGCATCCCTGGTGACCAACGACGCCCTGGCTTTGGTCAGCCGGGACGACCTGGATGTCGTGATCGAGCTCATCGGCGGCATCGAGCCGGCACGCACGCTCATCCTCACGGCCATCGAGCATGGTGCGTCGGTGGTGACGGCCAACAAGGCGCTGCTCGCTGCCCACGGTGACGCACTGTATTCGGCGGCCGAGGCCGCCGACGTCGACCTCTACTACGAGGCTGCCGTGGCTGGCGCCATCCCGATCATTCGACCGTTGCGCGAGTCGCTCGTGGGGGATGAGATCACGGCGGTGATGGGGATCGTCAACGGCACCACCAACTACATCCTCGACAAGATGACCACGGAGGGCTCCGACTTCCAGTCGGCGCTGAAACAGGCGCAGGACCTCGGCTACGCCGAGGCTGATCCGACCGCTGACATCGAGGGCATGGACGCTGCAGCCAAGGCTGCCATTCTGGCTGGCCTCGCTTTCCACACCAGGGTGCCTGGCGATCAGGTCTATTGCGAGGGCATCACCGGCGTTGAGCCCGGCGACATTGCGTTCGCCTCCGAGATGGGGTACGTCATCAAGCTGCTGGCCATCGCCCAGTTGCTGGCGGACAACAGGATCAGCGCGCGGGTGCATCCGGCCATGGTGCCGGCCGAACACCCTTTGGCCTCTGTCGGGGGCGCCTTCAACGCCATCTTCGTGGAGTCGAAGGAGGCTGGGCGTCTGATGTTCATGGGCCCCGGTGCAGGCGGCGCGCCGACCGCCAGCTCGGTGGTGGGCGACTTGGTCACCGTCGCCCGCAATCGCGTGCGTGGCGTCACCGGTCCCGCCCACTCGATTTACGCAGACAGATCCTTGGCCCCGATGGGGGAGACAAGGGCACGGTATTTCGTCCGCTTCAACGTTTTGGACCAGCCAGGGGTGTTGGCCTCGGCCGCCGCAGTGTTCGCTCGACACGGGGTATCGTTGCGAACGGTTCAACAGACCACGAGCGATGGCCCCGATGGCCAGACCGCCTCGCTGGGCGTGATGACCCACGATGCGCAGGAGAGCGCTATCCAAAGCTGTGTTGAAGAACTGTCGTCGGCGTCGTTCGTGCACAGCAAGGTGCACCTGATGCGGGTGTTGGGAGCCTGAAATGAGCACTGTGATCACGCTGGATCTGGAAGGCGTCCTGGTCCCCGAGATCTGGATCAATGTGGCCGAGCGAACGGGCATCGAAGAGCTCCGCTTGACCACGCGTGACATCTCGGACTACGACGTGCTGATGCGCCATCGGCTGAAAGTGATGGCGGAGCATGACCTCAAGTTGTCGGACATTCAGGAGACGATTGCGGGGATGGGCCCGATGCCAGGCGCTCAGGAGTTCCTGAACTGGATTCGGGAACGCGCCCAGCTGATCATCCTGTCGGACACCTTCGCCGAGTTCGCCAAGCCGCTGATGCGGCAACTGGGCTGGCCGACCTTGTTTTGCCACAACCTTGAGGTGTCAGACGACCGGGTGGTCGGCTACCAGCTGCGGCTGCCCGACCAGAAGCGCCGCACGGTGCAGGCCTTGCACGAGTTGAACTTCGAGGTTCTGGCGGCAGGTGACTCCTACAACGACGTCAACATGCTGCTCGAGGCGGACGCTGGAGTGCTGTTCCAGCCACCGGCCAATGTTGTGGACGAGTTTCCCCAGTTGCCGGTTGCTGCCGATTACCAGCAGCTGAAGGCGCATTTCGAGAGCACCGGGCTGGTCTGACCTGTCAGCGAATGTGCTCGGTGGGCCGGCATTTGCTAGGCTGTGGCGCAGTGAGGCAAGGATTTGCCTCCGCACCCCTGCGCGGTGCCTCCTGACGTGACGATCGCTTCGACGGTTTGACAGTTGTTCTGCCGTTGGACGCGACAGCAATGTTGGGTCTGAGACGAACTCGATCCCTGCGGGTGCTCATGAGTTCAGGACCGCGCCATGGTGCAGCCCCCCGATTGGTGTCGCCCGGCCAGCCAGGTTCGACGGCGTCGTCGTGAATGGATTTGCCACTCCAACCCCGCCGGCCAAGAACGGAGTGGTGCTGAACGCCAGCCCACGTCAGTCTTCTGCTGCCGCGGGCCCCAATAGAAGGACATCCGTGACTGAGACTCCGCAAAACCCGTCGCCCGCTGACGAACCCGATCCCGGCGCCAAGGGCGGACTGAACGCCAGACTGCTGCCCGAGTTGAAGGCCATGGCGTCATCCTTGGGCGTCAAGGGCGCCAGCGGCATGCGCAAGCAGGCGCTCATTGATGCCATCCGTGCTGCTCAGGCGCCTGGCTCCCATGCCGAATCCGTGGGCTCGCGCGATCGGCAGGCGCCGGTGCGCAGACAGGAGCTTGCTGTCGAGGATCGCGAGGCCACCGCCGTCGAACAAGCTCGCCTGCGTGTGGAGGCTCGCCACGAGAAGGACGTTGACGCAGGCGAGCCCAGTGTCGTCGACGAAGTGGGCGCTCGCCTTGCAGAGCTCAGCAAGGATCCGCAGGTGCAGCAACGTCGCCGGCAGCGTCAGCCCAGACAGCAGGACGGTCAGGGCGGCACCACAGATGCCGCGGCTGCGAAGGCCAGCGATGCGTCCCAGGACAGGCGAGCAACCCAGGCCAATGGTCGGCGCACCGAGGGCGGACTTGACGAGGACGGCTCCGGTCGGCGCTCCAGGCGCCGCCGCAGTCGCGATCGACAGGGCACCCGCCGCAACAACCGGACTGGCGGGGCGGACCTGAGCCGCTACGAAGACACGGTCGTGCGCGAGGACGACGTCCTGGTCGAGGTGGCAGGGATCCTTGACGTCCTCGACAATTATGCGTTCGTTCGCACCTCGGGCTACCTGCCAGGGCCCAACGACGCCTACGTCAGCCTGTCCGTGGTACGCAAGAATGACCTGCGCAAGGGCGACGTGATCACGGGCGCCATTCGGGCAACCCGGGAAGGGGAACGCAAGGAGAAGTACAACCCGTTGGTGCGTCTGGACACCGTCAATGGTGTTGAGCCGGATCGCATGAAGGGCCGCCCCGAGTTCAGCAAGCTCACCCCGCTGTACCCGCAGGAGCGGCTTCGCATGGAGACCGCGCCGATCAACATGACGGGGCGCATCGTCGACTTGATGTCGCCGATCGGAAAGGGGCAGCGCGGGCTCATCGTGTCGCCTCCCAAGGCGGGCAAGACGATGGTGATGCAGAGCATCGCCAACGCCATCACGGCCAACAACCCCGAGGTCTACCTGATGGTTGTCCTGGTGGACGAACGGCCCGAGGAGGTCACGGACTTCCAGCGCACCACCAGCGCCGAGGTGATCGCCTCCACCTTCGACCGTCCTGCCGACGAGCACACCGTGTTGGCCGAGCTGGCCGTCGAGCGCGCCAAGCGGCTGGTCGAGTTGGGCCATGACGTGGTCATTCTGCTTGACGGCATCACCCGGCTGAGCCGCGCCTACAACCAGTCAGCGCCAGCGTCTGGCCGCATCCTCTCGGGTGGTGTCGATTCATCTGCCCTGTACCCGCCCAAGAAGTTCTTTGGTGCCGCCCGCAACATTGAGAACGGCGGTTCGCTGACCATCCTTGCCACGGCGTTGGTCGAAACCGGTTCCAAGATGGACGACGTCATTTTCGAGGAGTTCAAGGGTACCGGCAACATGGAATTGCGGCTCAGCCGCCAGTTGGCAGACAAGCGCATTTTCCCGGCCATCGACGTGGACGCCTCAGGCACCCGTCGGGAGGAGTTGCTGATGGGTCGTCAAGAGCTTGACATCATCTGGAAGCTTCGTCGGGTGCTGTCCGGGCTCGACGACCAGCAAGCGTTGGAGATGCTGCTCAAACAGCTGCGCAAGAGCAACAACAACGCCGAGTTCCTGGTTCAGATCAGTCGCACCACCCCGGGTGGCGAGTGAATCCAGCCGCGAGTTGGGGCAACGCCCCGACCAGGAGTACGATCGCACTTCGGCGCCGGTTCACGCTCGTCAGGCCAAGCCCTGGCAACAAGCTTTGGTGACAAACCCCGGTAAGCGGGCGAGCCACTCAGGCATGAGCGACCCGGCACGACTTCCAACGAGGAGATTTCCATGAAGCAGGGCATTCACCCCGACTACCACGAGACCAAGGTCGTGTGCTCGTGCGGGAGTACCTTCACCACCCGCAGCACCCACAAGGGTGAGGTCATGAGCGCCGACGTGTGCTCGGCCTGCCACCCCTTCTACACCGGCAAGCAGAAGATCCTGGACACGGGTGGCCGCGTTGCCCGCTTCGAGCGCCGTTACGGCAAGAAGTAGCTTCGAAGGCAGGCGCTGGACGACTCGCTCGTCCAGCGCCTGTTTGCGTTCCGGCAGCAACCCAGCGACCAATTGAGGAATCATGTTCGAAGCCGCAGAGTCCCTTCGCGCGGAGCTTGTTGGTCTGGAACGGGAGATGTCCGACCCAGCGATCAATTCCGACGCCAGTCGTTCCCGGCGTGTCGGTCGTCGTTACGCCGAACTGAAGCCGATCGTCTCTGCCCTCGACGAGTACGAGCGTCTGCGGGAGGATCTGGCTGCAGCCCGGGAACTGGGTGCTGACGATGCGGAGTTCGCTGCCGAAGCGGAACGCCTGCAAGGCTCCCTGGACGCAGTGACCGAACGGATCACCAAGCTGTTGGCTCCCCGTGACCCCAACGACTCCAATGACGCCATTCTGGAGATCAAGTCTGGCGAGGGCGGTGAGGAATCCGCTCTGTTCGCTGGCGACCTGCTGAACATGTACACCCGCTACGCCGAGAGCCAGGGTTGGAAGGTCGAGGTGCTCGACGAGGAACAGACGGATCTGGGTGGCTACAAGTCCGTCACTGTTGCGGTGCGGGCCCGGGCCCACACCGACCCCGCGAACATGCCCTTCGGCGTGCTCAAGTTCGAGGCCGGGGTGCACCGCGTGCAGCGAGTGCCAGTGACCGAGTCGCAGGGGCGCATCCACACGTCCGCGGCGGGGGTGCTCGTCTTTCCCGACCTTGAGGACGCTGACGAGATCGAGATCAACGATGACGATCTGCGCATCGACGTCTACCGATCCAGCGGCAAGGGTGGTCAGGGAGTCAACACCACCGACTCCGCGGTGCGCATCACCCACCTGCCCACCAACACCGTGGTGACTTGCCAGAATGAGCGCTCCCAATTGCAGAACAGGGCGTCGGCGATGCGCATTCTGCGGGTCAGGCTCGCTGCCGTGAGAGCCGACGAGGAGGCTGTGCAAGCGGAGGCGGCACGCAAATCGCAGGTGCGCACAGTCGATCGTTCGGAACGCATTCGGACTTACAACTTTCCGGAGAACAGGATCACCGACCACCGGATCGGCTTCAAGGCGCACAATCTTGATGCAGTTCTTGGCGGTGCTCTGGAGGATGTCGTGGCGGCTCTGCAGGCGGCCGATCTGGCCGAGAGGCTGGACAGCTTCGGGGACCACTGATGTCGGTCACCGTGAACCAGTTGCTGAATCGAGCCGCGAAGCGGCTTGCTGCCTCCGGGTCGGAAGCCGGTTTGGCCGACGCAAGGATCCTGTTGGCTCACGTGCTCGGCGTCGAACCGTGGGAGTTGATTTCTGCGCATCCAACACAGGCCCAGCGGGTGCAGTTCGCTGCTCTGCTGGATGAGCGAGCCGATGGCAGGCCAGTGCAGCATCTGACCGGGCGAGCCTGGTTCCGCAACGTCGAATTGGCCGTCGGCCCGGGAGTGTTCATCCCGCGGCCGGAAACCGAACTGGTGGCCGGAGCCGCGATCGACGAGGCGAACCGGTTTGCCGGCAGCCGCCCCGTGCTGGTCGTGGACCTGTGCACCGGGTCGGGAGCGATCGCCGCCGCAGTCGTCGACGAGGTGGCCGATGCACGAGTCGTGGCCGTGGAGCTGGACCCCGGGGCCGCTGGCTATGCACGGGAGAACCTGCGGGGCACGGGTGTGGTGCTGGTGCAGGGGGACCTGAGCGACACCCCGTCCGAGGTCGCGGATCTGTCACTGGACGGGCACGTCGATGTGGTGGTCTCCAACCCCCCCTACCTGCCCACCGGTAGCCTGCCTGAACTGCCGGTGGATGTGCGCGATCACGACCCGTCCCAGGCGCTCTTCTCGGGCACTGACGGTCTGGATGCACTACGGGCCATCGAGCCCGTGGGGAGGCGCCTGCTGCGTCCCGGCGGGCTGCTGGTGGTGGAGCACGACGATTCGCACGGCGAAGCCGCTCCGGCGCTGTTGGCCGCATCAGGTTGGGTTGAGGTGCACGACCACCACGACTTGACGGGTCGACCACGATGGGTGAGCGCACGGCTGCCGCAGGCAGGGCGTGAGAAGATGGCCAGGTGACACACAGCACTCCGGATTCCTCCGGTCAGCCCGAGCCTTCGGTGAGATTGTCGCTGCGAGAGCACAGCGACGAAGCGCTCCAGGCTGCCAGATCCGCGATCGCAGCTGGACGTTGCATCGTGCTGCCCACCGACACGGTGTACGGGATCGGCGCCGACGCACTCAACGCCCGAGCCGTGCAGGGGCTGCTGGACGCCAAACAACGCGGCCGAGACATGCCGCCTCCAGTCTTGATTGCCGAGCCGGCCATGATGGCCGCGCTGGTTCGAGAGGTGCCCAGCTACGCAAGCAAGCTGGCCGAGGCATTCTGGCCGGGAGCGTTGACGATGATCCTCAAGGCCCAGAGCGCGTTGCCGATGGATCTGGGTGAGACGCGCGGCACGATCGCGGTGCGGGTTCCGGACCATGAGCTGACGCGGGCACTACTGCGGGCAACTGGGCCGCTGGCGGTCAGCAGCGCAAACACTTCCGGGTTGCCTGCCGCAGCCACCATCGACGAGGCGGAGCAGATGCTGGGCAGCGCAATTGCCGTCTACCTTGACGACGGGCCAGCTCCCGGCGGTGTCGCGTCCACGATCGTCGACTTTTCCAGCACCAACAACGGGCGATTGCTGCGGGCTGGAGCGATTGGTCTGGCGGAGCTGTTGGCCGTCGCTCCGCACCTCGAATCCGACGCCGGACCAGCTGAGACCGGCACACCGGAGGCCTGACCCGCCATGCGTGAGTACGTCCTGGTGATGCTGATCGCCGCAGCTGCCACCTATCTGGTGGCGGGCCTGTGGCGACGAACAGCCATCAAGACCGGAGCGATGGCCGCTGTTCGCGATCGTGACGTGCACGCCACGCCCACCCCCTATCTGGGCGGGCTGGCCATGCTGGTAGGTGTGGGGGCGGCGTTCTACCTGGCCTCTCGGCTGCCATTCTTGAGCGCACACAAGGTCGTCAGTCAAGACGCCCGCGCCATCTTCCTGGCCGCGCTGGTGATTTGTGCCGTGGGTGCGCTGGACGATGTGCTCGACCTGCCCATCGTGGCGAAGGTGGCGGGCCAGGTGTTGGCGGCCGGCGTGGCCGTGCTCAACGGTGTCAGGTTGTACTGGATCTCATTGCCCAATTCGATCTACGCCCTCGATCTGGCGAGTTCGACGCTGATCACGGTGCTGTTCGTTTTCGTCTGTGTCAACGCCATCAACCTGATTGACGGACTGGACGGGCTCTCGGCAGGTGTGGTCGCCATCGGCGCCTTCGCCATGTTCACCTACACCTATCTGCTGGCCTACGAGGAGAACTTCGTTGTTGCCACGACCGCAAGCCTCGTGACAGTCACGATCACCGGTGTCTGTCTGGGCTTCCTGCCGCACAACTTCTTTCCAGCCCGGATGTTCATGGGCGATTCGGGCTCGATGTTGCTGGGCCTGTTGCTCGCCTGCTCGACCATCTCGCTGACCGGCCAGATCGACTCCTCGACGCTCACGGCGGCAGCCAGCGGCGGTGGACTGATCCCGTCCTGGCTCCCCATCCTGTTGCCGTTCGCGATCATGTTCATTCCCCTGCTTGACCTGGTGATGGCCTACGTGCGGCGAACGTTGAATGGCAACTGGTGGTTTGTCGCGGACAAACAGCATCTGCATCACCGGCTGTTGCGGCTGGGGCATTCCCAGGTCAAGGCAGTGCTGATCATGTACCTGTGGAGTGCTGTGATTGCTTTCGGGGTGATCGCGCTGGGGCTGGCATCCAACCGGTTGACCGTTGCCGCAGTCGTGGCCGTGTGGGTGCTCACCATCGCTGTGACAGTGGTGCCACTCTTACGCCAGACACGACCTGATCAAGCTCGGCCGGGCATCGGTCCTGGGCCGCAGTGATCTCCTGAGGCAGGTCCCTGCCCGGAACGGAGGCGTTGTGATAAGTTCGCGTCCATCCGTGTCACCAGTGGAGTTGATTGTCGGAAAGGTTGTCGGTTGTGACCGTGCTGTCCGCCTGCCGTGAGCTTGGCCGTGTTGCCGCGCGCTCTCGAGGCAAAGCGCAGCCGCCCTGGTCTCGCGCGATGTTGCACGGGGGGCTGGTGACTGCGGGTGCCAGTTTGGTGGTCGTTGCGGCGATGGCCATGCTCCTTGGCGGTCTGCAAGCCCTGTTGACCGTGCTGGTGACGGGCGCTCTGGTGCTCGGCTTCTTCGTCACTGGGCAGCTGGTGGAGGTCAAAGCGCTGTCGACGGCTGACGGGCGCGGGTTGTTGATCGTCCTGGGGTCCTTCGTCGCCCGCGTGGCAGTGCTGGGAATGCTCGTGTGGCTGGTGCTCATCAGACCCGAGTTGACCGAGCACCTGTCGACCACCTGGTTCGTGGTTTCCGGCTGTGTCGCGGTCGCTGGCTGGCTCGCTGGGATAGTGGTTTCCCACGCCCGGTCGCGAGTCCCGGTCTACGATGATGGGGATTCGCGTGGTCGGGAGGCGGTGCGGTGACTGATCTGGAGCAGGATGCCAGGAAGGACAACGCCAAGAGGCCGAACTATCACGACGATGGTATGCGTGTCTTCTCCGACTTGCTGACCGGGGTGCTGTTGTATGGCGGTCTGGGCTGGGTGGGAGATCACTTTCTGGATACCGGGTTCTTGATGCCGGCAGGCGCGTTGTTGGGCTTCGCCGCCGCTGTGTACATGGTTGTCAAGCGTCATGGAAGCGAGAAATAGCATGTTGGATGGGCTGTTGATACCGTTGGAGACGTACGTCCCGCCCGGAGTCCACGACTTCGATTTCCGCGCCAAGGGACTGCTTGGAATTGATTGGCTGAACAAGCCGATGATTCAGGCCATCGTTGCCTTCCTGATCATCGCCATCTTCTTCCTGTCCATCTCGCGCAAACTCCAAGTCGTGCCGAGCAAGGTGCAGTGGGCGGCCGAAGAGATTTACAACCTGGTTCGCAACAGCATCAGTCGGGAGCTGATTGGCCCGGAGTTCAAGAAATTCACTCCGTACCTCTTGGCGCTGTTCACGTTCATTCTGTTGAACAACTGGTTTGGCCAACTCTTCCTGTTCATGTTCCCGACATTTTCAATGATCGGCTATGTCTACGGATTCGCTCTGGTCAGCTTCATCATGTACGTCACGGTGGGCTTCAAGACTCATGGCTTTCGCTATCTGAAGTACTCCTTGGTGCCACCGGGCACCCCGGCGTACCTGCTGCCGCTCATGGTCCCCCTGGAGTTCCTGTCCAACTTCATCACCCGACCCGTCACGCTTGCTGTTCGTCTGTTCGCCAACATGCTTGCCGGTCACCTCTCAGTCCTGGTTTTCGCTGTCGGCGGCGGTTTCCTGATCACCTACGCAGACAACCTGTTCCTCAATTTGACCGGCGTTCTCGCGCTGGTTTTTTCGCTCGCCATGGCCTGTTTGGAACTGGTCGTGGGGTTCCTGCAGGCCTACGTCTTCACCGTCCTGAACGCCCAATACATCTCCTCGTCCCTCTCTGAGGGGCACTGAGCACTGAAGTTCTTCAAACGGAAGAGCTGGAACTGAAAGGAAAGAACATGCTGCCTATTCTCGAGATGACTGGTTCGCTCAACGTCATCGGTTTCGGTTGCGCGGCCATTGGCCCAGGCGTTGGTATCGGCCTGATCTTCGCGGCTGTCATCAACGGCACAGCGCGTCAGCCAGAGGCCAAGGGTGCCCTGATGAGCACGGCCTACATTGGCTTCGCTCTCACCGAAGCGCTGGCTATTCTGGGTTTCGTCCTCGCCTTCATTCTCTGAGTAGGTCAACATGTCGCAACTCATGCTCATTCCGATGCAGGGCGGAAATATGGGCCACGATTACCCCGCCAAGAGCCCGGTGGCTCCGGAATCAATCTGGGAAGTGGTCGTCGGCGTCGTCCTGCTGCTCTTGTTGTGGTTCCTTTTTGCCAAATTCGTTTCGCCCAGCTTTGAAGAGATGTACGAGAGGCGTACGAACGAGATCGAGGGTGGCATCTTGCGGGCGGACAACGCCGTCCGGGAGGCCACTCGGGCGAAACTGGAGTTGGAGGCTCAACTGGAGGCGGCGCGGGCGGAAGCCGCCCAGGTGCGCGAGGACGCCAAGAGTCAGGGTTCCCAGATCCTGGCCGAGATGAGGGAACAAGCTGGTCAGGAATCGACTCGCCAACTCAGTCTGGCACGCAGCCAGATCGCATCCGAAAGGGAGTTCGCGCAATCGCAGCTTCGTGGTGAGTTGGGCCAGCTGGCTACCGTGCTGGCCGGACGCATCATGGAGGAGTCACTGATCGATGAGACTCGAGCACGCCGCACCATCGACCAGTTCATTGCCGACCTCGAAAAGCAGCCGGTCCGAACCGCGACCAATCGCCAGGAGTAGTAGATGAGCGTGCAAACCCACCCGGAGTATCGGCCTATCACCGAATTCGCTGATCAGCTCACCCCGAGTCACGCGCTGGCGATCGATCTGTTCAACATCGCTGGGGCGTTGGAATCGGGGTACCAGCTTCGGCAGGCGCTCACCGATCCCAATGCCACCGCCGTCGAGCGTGAGCGGTTGGTGGACGCGTTGCTGGGTGGCCGTGTCTCGGCAGCAGCGGTGTCGATGGTCAGGGTTGCCGCAGTGCACCCGTGGTCGAGCGGGACGGCGCTGGCCGCTGCCATCGATTATCAGGCGGTCCGGATGTCAATCCGTGCGTCCGAGGCCGAGAGCGACATGAACATCGAGGTGGTTCGCCAGGAATTGCTCGAGTTCTTGAAGGCGGTGGAGTCCAACTCCGACTTGTTGCGGGCTCTTGACGATCCCTATCGGACGTTGGAGGAAAAGAGAGTCCTGGTCGATGACTTGCTGGCGACAAAGGCCAAGTTCGGTACTGCAGGGTTGGCGAGGCGTGCCTTGCAGGGGCGCAACAACGGGTATGAACAGCGTCTCCGGATGTTTCTCGACATGATTGCGGAGCTGCGAGCGCGCACTGTCGCCAAGGTGACCACCGCCGTTGCGATGACGCCAGACCAGCGGGAACGGATCCTGCGGGAGTTGCGTCGTATCTATGGTGTGGAGTTCGACCTTGAAGCGCGAGTGGACCAGGGCGTCCTCGGTGGTGTGCGAGTGGAAGTACGTGACGAGGTCATTGATGGCACGCTGGCCGCCAAACTGGCAGGTGCCAGCCGTCAGATCAGTTGAGCAGGACAGGCTCCTGGGGGAGCAACAAAGCAGACAGCTCCGGCCCGCTTGGGCCGGCGGAATGGACAGGCCCGCAAGGCCGGAGCAGCGGGAGAGAGTAGGGGCGCAATGTCGGAACTGACGATTCGCACGGATGAGATCCGCGACGCGTTGGACAAGTTCGTCCAGAGCTATACGCCGGGCGCGACCACGCGCGAAGAGGTCGGCACCGTCATCACCTCGGGCGACGGTATCGCCCGGGTCGCGGGGCTGCCGAACGCCATGGCCAACGAGCTGCTCGAGTTCGAGAACGGAACCATGGGCATCGCCCTGAATCTCGAGGAACGTGAGATCGGCGTCGTTGTGCTGGGCGAGTCCGAGGGTATCGACGAAGGCAGCGTTGTCCGAGGCACCGGCGACATCCTTTCGGTGCCCGTTGGTGACGGCTTCCTGGGACGTGTTGTTGATGCCATCGGCAACCCGATTGACGGTCTCGGGCCCATTGACGGTGTTGAAGGACGTCGCCCACTCGAGCTGCAGGCAGCGGGCGTGATGGATCGCTCGGAGGTCCGTGAGCCCATGATGACCGGGCTGAAGGCCATCGACGCCATGACTCCGATCGGCCGCGGGCAGCGGCAGCTGATCATTGGCGACCGCAAGACGGGCAAGACCGCGATTGCGACAGACACCATCATCAACCAGCGCGCCAACTGGAAGACCGGTGACCCCAGCCAACAGGTGCGCTGCATCTACGTGGCAATCGGCCAGAAGAACAGCACCGTGGCAGCCGTGCGCGAGACGCTGGAGAAGGCCGGCGCGATGGAGTACACGACCATCGTGAACTCGCCGGCCTCGGACCCCGCTGGCTACAAGTACATCGCGCCCTACGCCGGCTCGGCCATCGGCCAGCACTGGATGTACCAGGGCAAGCACGTGCTGATCGTTTTTGACGACCTGACCAAGCAGGCAGAGGCCTATCGCGCCATGTCGCTGCTGCTGCGCCGCCCGCCGGGCCGCGAAGCCTACCCCGGAGACGTCTTCTACTTGCACAGCCGTCTGCTGGAGCGCTGCGCGAAGCTGTCGGCGAAGCTGGGTGGCGGTTCGATGACTGGTCTGCCGATCATCGAGACCAAGGCCAATGACGTGTCGGCCTACATCCCGACCAACGTGATCTCCATCACCGACGGCCAGATCTTCCTGCAGTCCGACTTGTTCAACGCCAACCAGCGCCCTGCTGTTGATGTTGGCATTTCTGTCAGTCGCGTCGGCGGCGCCGCCCAGACCAAGGCCATGAAGTCGGTAGCCGGCACACTGAAGATCGACTTGGCCCAGTTCCGTGACATGCAGGCCTTCGCCATGTTTGCTTCTGACCTGGACGCGATGTCGCGACAGCAGCTGGATCGCGGCGCACGCCTCATGGAGCTGCTGAAGCAGCCGCAGAACAACCCGTACTCGATGGCCGACGAGACGGTCTCCATCTGGATGGGCACCACTGGAAGGCTCGACGAGGTGCCGGTGGAGGACGTGCTGCGTTTCGAGCGCGAGTTCCTCACGCAACTGGGCGCCCAGACGCCGACGCTCACCACGATCACCGAGACCAAGGTGTTCGATGATGACACCAAGAAGGCGATCGATGTGGAGCTGACCAAGTTCAAGAAGACCTTCCGCACCAGCGGCGGTCAGCTGCTCGAGACCTTGCAAGCCCCGACGAAGGTTGAGGACGAGGACATTCAGCAGGCCAAGATCGTCACGGAGAAGCGGAAGAAGTAGACACATGCCGGCAACTCTCCGCGAGCTTCGCGAGCGACGGAAGTCCGTCACCGCGACCATGAAGATCACCAAGGCCATGGAAATGATTGCGGCCTCACGGGTGACCAAGGCCCAGGTCAAAGCCAAACAGTCGGAGCCGTTCAACGATGAGTTGGTCGGGGCAGTGGCCATGGTCGCAGGCCACACCGATATCGCACATCCGCTGACGGTGGAAGCCGAGAACCCTCGGCGTGCAGCGCTGTTGGTCATCAGCTCCGACCGTGGGCTGGCTGGTGCCTACTCATCCAACGTCATCCGTATGGCCGAGGGCCTGATAGAGAGGCTGACTGCTGCGGGCAAGGAAGTTGATCTTTACACGACGGGGCGAAAGGCGGCGGACTACTTCACTTTCCGCGATCGTCGTCCGGTACGCGCCTGGATGGGTTTCAGCGAGAATCCCGAGTTCAACGCAGCCAAGGAGATCGGCGAACTGATCATCGAGCAGTTCCTCAAGGATGCTGATGACGGTGGTGTCGACGAGCTGCATGTCGTCTTCACCAAGTTCAACTCCATGGTCAGTCAATCGCCACGAATCATGCGTTTGTTGCCTTTGGAGATGGTCATTTCTGAGGGGGGCTCAGGGCCTCGACAGACCTATGACTTCGAACCGGATGCCGCCACGGTGCTGGATGCGCTGCTGCCGATGTATGTGCAGAGCCGCATTTACTATGGGCTCGTGGAGTCAGCAGCTTCCGAGGTCGCCGCTCGGCAGCAGGCCATGCACTCGGCCACCGACAATGCGAAGAGCCTGATCGAGCAGTTGACGCGCGACGCCAACCAAGCTCGGCAGGCCGAGATCACCCAGGAAATCAACGAAATCGTCGGTGGCGCTGGTGCGCTGGCCGACAGTGGACAGGAGAACTGAGTCAATGACTGCCACTGCTGTTGCGAGCGCGGAGCAGACCGGAACACCGGGCGTCGGACGTGTCAAGCGGGTCATCGGCTCCGTCGTCGACGTTGAGTTTCCGACCAACCAGCTCCCCGCGATCTACAACGACCTGCTGGTCGACATCGATGATGGGCACGAAACGCGCACCATCCACCTCGAGGTCGAGCTGCAGATCGGTGATGACTGCGTGCGCTGCATCTCTCTCAAGCCAACCGACGGGTTGCGCCGCGGCGCCGCCGTGCGTGACACCGGAACACCGATCTCAGTGCCGGTAGGTAACGTCGCCAAGGGCCATGTGTGGAACGTGACGGGTGAGTGCCTCAACGCTGACACTGCCAGCCTGGAGATCACCGAGCGCTGGCCCATTCATCGCGATCCGCCGGCGTTTGACCAGCTCGAGCCCGAGTCCAAGATGCTGGAGACCGGCATCAAGGTGCTCGACCTGCTGACCCCGTATGTGCAGGGTGGCAAGATCGGCCTGTTCGGGGGCGCAGGCGTCGGCAAGACCGTGTTGATCCAGGAAATGATCTTCCGCATTGCCCACAACTTCGGCGGTACTTCGGTGTTCGCCGGCGTGGGGGAGCGCACCCGTGAGGGCAACGACCTGTACAACGAGATGGTCGAGGCCGACGTGCTCAAGGACACCGCGATGGTGTTCGGCCAGATGGACGAACCGCCCGGCACCCGTCTGCGCGTCGCCCTGAGCGCACTGACGATGGCTGAGCACTTCCGTGACGTCGAGAACCAGGACGTGCTGCTGTTCATCGACAACATCTTCCGGTTCACCCAGGCAGGCTCGGAGGTGTCCACGCTGCTCGGGCGGATGCCGTCTGCAGTGGGTTACCAGCCGACCCTGGCCGACGAGATGGGCAAGTTGCAGGAGCGAATCACCTCGACCAAGGGTCACTCGATCACGTCCTTGCAGGCCATCTACGTGCCAGCTGACGACTACACGGATCCGGCGCCGGCGACAACGTTCGCGCACCTGGATGCCACGACGGAGCTCAGTCGTGACATCGCATCGCGTGGCATCTACCCCGCAGTTGATCCGCTGACCTCAACCAGCCGCATTCTGGCTCCGGAGCATGTCGGCCAGGAGCACTATGAGACGGCGACCCGGGTCAAGCAGATCCTGCAGCGCAACAAGGAGTTGCAGGACATCATTGCCATTCTCGGCATTGACGAGCTCGGCGAAGAGGACAAGATCGTGGTGGCACGTGCTCGCCGCGTCCAGCAGTTCCTCTCGCAGAACTTCTACGTGGCCGAGAAGTTCACCCAGGTTCCCGGTTCGACCGTGCCGGTGGCCCAGACCGTCTCGGCCTTCAAGGCAATCTGTGACGGGGATTGTGACGAGATCCCCGAACAGGCGTTCTTCAACGTTGGCGGTATGGATGACGTGATGAAGAAGTGGGACAAACTGAAGAAGGGTGACTAGGCATGTCAGAACCGCTGAAGGTGTCAGTGGTCTCGCCTGGTGGTCTGCTCTGGCAAGGCCGGGCGATCAGCATCCTGGTCCGCACCACTGAGGGCGATGTGGGCATTTTGCCGGGGCATCAGGCCTTCATGGGCGTGGTCGTTCCTTGTGCAGCCGAGGTGGTGTCCCCGGACGGCACCCGTGACATCCTCGCAGTCAGTGGTGGCTTCGTCTCTGTGTGGAAGGACCACGTCTCCCTGCTGTCCGACTCTGCCGAGCTGGCTCGCAACGTTTCGGTGGACGACGCCCACTCCGAGATCGCGGCGCTGTACGAGAAGTTGGAGCAGGGTGAGCTGTCGGATGTCGACCAGCACCTTTACAACCGTTTGGTCAGCCAGATCAAGGCAGGTAGCAAGCTGAGGGAGTTGAATGCCTGACCGTCACTGACGAACAGTCGTCTTCGCCGGGGCCCAGCCATGAGGAGTTCATCTGAATGGCTGGGCTCCAGCGTCTGCTGGGGGTAAGTTGCTGCCATGAGTTGGCTGGCGGGCGCCGAGGTGGTGGTTGGGCTTGTGCTGCTCGTGTGCGCCCTGAGCCTCATGATGTTGTTCTTGCGCCGCCGCTGGCTTTCTTCCCGTGGCGGCGTCTTCGACTGTGATTTGCGGCCGGCCGATTCTGAGGGAGCCACTGGTTGGATGACCGGAATGGCGCGCTATGACGGGAATTTCCTGGAGTGGTACCGCGTTTTCTCCATTTCCTTCCGACCCAAGGTGGTGTTTCCCCGTGCGCACTCCCGGTTGGTTGGCCGAAGGGAGGCGCAGGGCACCGAGTTGGAGGCTCTCAGCCAGGATGCCACCATCTTGCGACTGGCGACCAACGACGCCGCAGAGGCGCAATCGGCCTGGGAGCTGGCCACCTCTCGAGGGTCGCTGGTCGGTCTGTTGAGCTGGTTTGAAGCGTCCCCGCCAGGTGGGGCAACCTATTGGGAGCATTTCCGCGACTGATCGTGGCTGCGGATCTCGAAAACCCCACCGATCCAGGGGCTACGTCGCCCGGACAAGGAACCCAATGCGTGGAGAGTACAAAGTGCGCGGCGGCAAGCTGGTTGCCGTTGACGTCGACGTCGTGGACGGTAGGTTGACCAACGCTTTCGTCTCCGGTGACTTCTTTCTGGAACCGGACACCGCGCTGGAACAAATCAACAATGCGCTCAACGGAATGCCGGATTCAGCAACCGGTCCGGAGCTGGCACTGGCCATCGAGAACGCGTTGGACGACGACGTGGCGATGATCGGCTTCAGCCCCGAAGCTGTCGGTATCGCTGTTCGTCGGGCCCTTGGCCATGCCGTGCGCTGGGACGATCTGGAGTTCGATGTGATCGGACCGACCACGATGGACCCAGCGATGCACGTCGCCCTGGACGAAGTGATGTCTCATCAGCTTGCCGCCGGACTGCGGCGTCCCACCTTTCGGCTCTGGGATTGGGATTCGCCGTTGGTGGTGATTGGCTCGTTCCAGTCGGTGAAGAACGAGATCGACGACGAGAACGCCCGCAAGTACGGAATCCGCGTGGTGCGCAGAGTCACCGGGGGCGGGGCGATGTTCATGGAGCCGGGCAACTGCATCACGTACTCCTTGACCGTGCCCAGCTCCCTGGTTGAGGGGCTCAGCTTCGAGCAGTCCTACTCATTCCTGGACGACTGGGTGCTCGGCGCTTTGGCCGAGGTCGGGGTGAATGCCCGCTACGTCCCCTTGAACGACATCGCCTCGGACAAGGGCAAGATCGGGGGCGCCGCGCAGCGTCGCTTCGTGGATGGCACGCTGCTGCACCATGTCACGATGAGTTACGACATCGATGCCGACAAGATGTTGCAGGTGTTGCGGATCGGCCGGGAGAAGCTGTCTGACAAGGGGACCAGAAGCGCCAACAAGCGGGTCGACCCGATGCGCTCGCAGACCGGTTTGCCGCGCGAGGAGATCATGCGCCGGTTCGTCGAGTTCTTCAGCAGTCGTTACCGGTGTGTCCAGTCCGACTACACCCGGCAGGAGCTGGAAACAGCGCGTCGCCTGGTGGAGGAGAAATTCGCCACTGCCGAGTGGACCTACCGGGTGCCCTGAGCGTTCGGGTTGGTCCGGCCGGTGCCAGGCACCCACAGGGTTTCGTCGTGGCTGGCAGCCTGGTTGGCGTGACGGGCCAGGTTGAAGAGCAGGTCGGACAGCCGGTTCAGATACGTGAGTGCCAATGGGTTGAGGCCGCCGTCCACAACGCCTGGTGTCGCTGCCAACCCGAATTGCGCTGCGGCGGCCCAGGCGGAACGTTCGGCGCTTCGTGCCAGGGTTCGCGCGACGTGCAGCTGAGCGGCCAAGGCAGTGCCGCCAGGAAGAATGAAGGAACGCAGCTTGGGTAGTTGCTCGCCGAATTCGTCGCACCAGGCCTCCAGCCGATCAATCGACGCCTGGTCCACGCGCAGCGGTTGCCAGGGCGGATCGGCCGTCACCGGGCAGCTGATGTCCGCACCAACATCGAAGAGCTCGTTCTGGATGTGCGCCAGGACCACTCGCAGTCGCTGGGGAACGTCAGTTTGGGCAAGCGCGACGCCCAGCGCCGAGTTGGTTTCGTCCACTTGTCCGTACGCTTGCACTCGCAGGTCGGTCTTGGGCACCTGGGTGTTGTCGGACAGACGTGTCTGCCCAGAATCGCCGGTGCGGGTGTAGATGCGCGTCAAGTTGACCATGGGGTCGATCCTATAGTTGGCACTACTGGAGTCGGCCGTGCGAGCCGATGCGGCCCAATACAGTCAGGAGTCCCATGCCCCTCAACCAGATGCAGGTACGGTGCACGCTGGCAGTGGCCTTGGTGTCACTCACCGCGGGCTGCGCCGCGCAACCGGCGCCGTCGCCGACCCAGGTGGCGTCCTCGAAAGCGCTGCCCGCGTCCGGGACTTCCGACGCCTCCGGAGTCCAGGAGCCTGCCCCGTGCACGTTCGCGCCTCATGGCACCCCAGCCAAGCCTGTGGACCCGCCGGACCCGCGGTCGGTGCCGCGCAGCGGTGAAGCCGTCTACTCACTGGCGCTGAGCGAGGGCGACGTGCAGGTGACGCTGGACCGGGCCAACGCCCCGTGTGCGGCGGCGTCCTTCGAGTCACTGGCCGGCCAGGGGTTCTTCAATGACACAGCCTGCCACCGGCTGGTTGATCACGGCATCTTCATCCTGCAGTGCGGCGACCCGTCCGGCAGCGGAAAGGGCGGCCCGGGCTACGTGTTCGCAGATGAGCTGACGGGCACCGAGACCTACCCCGCCGGCACGGTGGCGATGGCCAATTCCGGCCCCGACACGAATGGTTCGCAGTTCTTCATCGTCTACCAAGATTCGCCGCTGCCGCCGAAGTACACCGTGTTCGGCCACCTCGACAGCGAGTCAATCTACGTCGTCGCCAGCATCGGCGCTCAGGGTGTCGATGCGTCCGCAAGCCCCAAGCCGATCAGCGAGGCTCGGATCAGGGCGGTCACCGCCGGTTGAGCAGGCACCGCAGCCGCTCAGTCACGACGGCGGGGTGTTCGGCATGGACCCAGTGGGTCGCGTCCTTGACCCGCACCAGTTCGGAGCGCGGAAAGTACGCCTTGAAGATGGGCACGTGTTCAGGCCTGACGTAGTCGGAGGCACCGCCCACGATCCATGTCGTCGGCCCTGGCCAGCTGCCTGTCAGTGGTGGCCAGCCCGCCACCTTGTCGAGATTCTGGCTCAGCAGACGCAGGTTCATCAGCCAGAACCAGTGCCCCTGTTCATCGCGCCGCAGGCTCTGCAGAAGAAAATCGCGGACCTGTCCGCTCGGCACCTGGGGTGTCAGCAGCGCGCTGGCCTGGCGGCGAGAGGTGAGTTGTTCCAGCGGCAACGCCAGCATGGCGTCCGCGAACCGGCGGAAATCGTGGGCGGCCACGGTCTGCGTGGGGGAAATGTCGATGACCGCCAGCCGGCTCACCAGCTCCGGGTAGCGCACGGTGAGCCGCATCGCCACTTTGCCGCCCAGGGAGTGGCCCACCAGCAGTACCGGCCGCGGCATCTTCAGCAGCTGCAACTGCCCGGCCACCAGGTCGGCGAAGAGGTCGAGATCGAACGAGACCGTCCAGGGCGAGCGGCCATGGTTCGGCAGGTCCATCAGCAGGCAGGTTGCCTGATCGGACAGATTCGCGGCGATGGTGCCCAGGTTCTTGCCCTGACCGAACAATCCGTGCAGGAACACCACCGTCTCCGGCCCGGCGCCCACGACCTGATGGTGCAGATTCTTCATCGACGTCTGGTCCAGCAGGCGGTGTGCCAGTGCCGCCGGAACTCCACGCCCGAGGTGGAACCGAGTGGGGGAGTGGCCGGCCAGGCCACCACGTGCGGCGACCCGGCGGCCACTATGCCGTCGCAGCCCGGGCAGCGGTAGTCCTTGTCCGATTGGCCAGCGGCAACAGTGCGCATGATCCATCGGCCGTCCATCTTGGCGGCCGACGTGGCGCCACCGGTGCGCAACGGCTGCACCGGACGCAGGTACTTGTTCACTCGTCGACCCATTGGCGCAGTCTAACCTGTGCCGGAAGCGGGCTAGATTGGTCGGATGCGATTGCTGATTGCCCAGTGTCAGGTCGATTACACGGGTCGGCTGACGGCGCATCTGCCGATGGCCACGCGGCTGATCATGGTGAAAGCCGACAACTCCGTCTCCATCCATGCCGACGACCGGGCGTACAAGCCGCTCAACTGGATGAGTCCGCCCTGCACCCTCACAGTGCTGCCTGCTGGCCCCGACACCGAGGCTGTCACAGCCGATCTGGATTCGGAGATCACCGAGATCTGGCAGGTCAGGGGCAGGAACGGCGACACCCTGCAGATCTGTCTGGGGGAGGTGTACGAAGATCTCCACCACGAGTTGGGACAAGACCCCGGTTTGCAGAAGGACGGCGTCGAGGCACACCTGCAGGCTTTGCTTGCGGAGAATCCCCGCGCCATCGGAGACGGTTACACCCTGGTGCAACGCGAGTACCCGACCAGCATCGGCCCGGTCGACCTGCTACTGCGCGACGACAGGAACCGGTACGTGGCCGTGGAGGTCAAGCGTCGTGGCGAGATCGACGGTGTCGAGCAGCTGACACGATATCTGGACCTGATGAATCGGGACCCGTTGCTTTCCCCGGTGCAGGGTGTCTTTGCGGCGCAGTTGATCAAGCCTCAGGCCAAGACCTTGGCGACTGACCGTGGCATCGCTTGCGTGACGGTTGACTATGACGAACTGCGCGGATTGGACCACAGCGACGATCGGTTGTTCTGACGAGGCGCTGCCCGGCGTCACGGCTTGTGGGCGGCACCGTCGCGGTCGATGATCGCCGTGAGGTCGTCCTCACGGGCGGTCTGGGCGCTGGCGGCGCCAACGTCAGCCGACTGTTCGATCTGAGCTGCGGCTGCCGCTGAGTCGAAGTTCGCCAACGGATCGCTGTTGGGGAAGTCCGTGGCGGATTGCTGGGCCAGCGCCTGGATGTTGGACAGCTCGGCCAGCACGGAGTCCTTGCGTTGCAGCAGGGCGTTGATCTCGCGCTGCAGCTGTTCCTTGCGCCATCCGTACTGTTCCTCCATGCGGTCCTTCATCATCGCTGCTTGTCGGTGCGCAGCGGCGATCTGGGCCTCGGATTCCCGGGCAGCCGCGGTCTTGGCCTGCTCGGCATCCGACAACGCGGCCTGCCGAATCCTGGACGCCTGTTCGGCCTCCTCCTGCAACCGCTGGGTGGATTCGGCATGCTGCTGGGTGGCAGCCGCAAGCATGGCATCGGTACGAGCCCGGGCCTCGTCAGCTTGACGGCTGGTTTCGGCCAGGGTTTCTTCGCTGCTGGTACGAGCGTCCAGTTGCAGCTTGTCAGCGCTGTGCTGGGCTTCGTCGATGATCTCGACCGCCTTGGTCTGGGCGCGCCCGGAGGTTTCCTCTGCGGCCGACTGCGCACGCTCAACGATCTCCTGGGCGCTCTGCTTCGCTGCAGACACAATCTGTGCTGCCTCGCTGCGGGCATCGGCCAGCAGTTGGCTGGCCGAGTCGCGGCTCGACATCGTGGTGGCCTGGGCTTCGCGTTGGCTGGACTGGACGGCGGACTCGGCCTTGGCCTGCGCCTCAGCGAGAATTGTTGCAGCGCTCGTTTGCGCCTGCTGGATGAGCGCGTCTGCGTGCCGGCGGGCGGCGTCGACGGCGGCGGCTGCCTCGGCCTTCGACTGTGAAAGCGTTTCGGTGACCTGGCGCTCCAACTGTTCGCGCATCGAACGAAGGTTGGCCAGGCTGGACACCTTGATCTCGTCGGATTCGGTCTGCGCGTTCGCGCGCAAGTCTGCGGCCACCCGCCGGCCTTCCTCCTTGATTCGCTCTGCCTCATTGGCTGCGTTGTTGACCAGGTCCTGTGCTTGGGCCTCAGCGGCACGAAGCAGGCTCGTGGCGTGCGCACCAAGCCGGGAGAAGTCGCTGTCGCCTGCCGCCAGTTGAGTCAGGTGCATCTCGCGTCGCAGCTGCCGGGTGAGTTGACGGAACGTGCTCAACTTCTGCTCGAGATCACGGACGTATCCGTCGACGCTCACGCGCTCGTAGCCGAACATGGCGTGGGGGAAGCTGCCTACCGCGCTCGCCCGATCATCGAACAGGTTGAGACCGGTTTCCTCCGCCTCGTCGGCGAGGTGGTTGGGCCCATCCAGTCCACTCATCAGTGTTGTCCTCCCACGACCAGAGCGCACCATCCGGAGGTGCAGCACACAACTGCGAGGCTACCAATGCTGCGGGCACTCCCCTTGGAGCGCGCGCCAGACATGATCAGGATTCGGGTCTCTGCTCCTCGCGCAACCGCGGTTCGCAACGCAATTGCGGATGGACGCCGGCTTTGTCGGCGTAGAACTGCCTGATCAGGTCCATGTCGGAACCAACGTCACCGGACAGTTGCAGGGTTGGCCCAACCTCGACTTCGCGGCGAGCGCCGTCGATACTGGCCAGCGTCAGCGGCAGGCCGGCCTGGTGTGCGATGCGATAGAAGCCGGACTTCCAGTACGGACGCTGCTTACGGGTGCCTTTGGGGGCGATGACCAGCTTGAATCTGGAGCCCAGCTCAGCGGCAGCCACCAGATCCGCCACCACGTTCTGCGGGTTGTCACGATCAACTGGAACCCCACCCAAGGCACGAAGCAGGGGTGCCAACGGACCCCGGAACCACGACTTCTTGACCAGGACCTTCATCGGTACGTCGAACGACCAGCTCACGCCGAGAAACGCGACGAAATCCCAGTTGGAGGTGTGTGGTGCGCCACTCACGATCCCCGCGGTGGGCGGCAATGCCTCACCCACCAGCCGGTAGCCGGAAAGTCTCCAACCCAGGCCGGCGATCTTGCCTCTGATACTCACCCTGCTGACGCTAGTCGCTGCGACCTCGTCGTGCCGTGGAGTCAGCCGATGGCCGGAAGGCCGTTTTCGCCGCCCCGTCGCCGAAGACAGGTGGCCGATCAGTGGGCTGGCTCGACCAACTCGGTCAGCACGCCGTTGGCGGTCTTGGGGTGCATGAAGTTGATCCGCGACCCGCCGGTGCCGATCTTGGGCTCGTCGTAGAGCAGGACCATGCCGCGCTCCCGCAAGGTCGCGCTGACTGCATCGATGTCGGCCACACGCCACGCGAAGTGGTGCAGGCCGGGGCGATTCTTCTCCAACCACTTGGCGACAGTCGCTTCCTCGTTGAGCGGGGCGATGAGTTGGACTCTTGTCATCTCGGGCGTGGGGTCGGACACTGGCGCGAGCATTGCCTCGGCGACGCCCTGCTCCTCGTTCTTCTCCATGTGCAGGCAGTGCCAGCCGACGGTCTCGGTGTAGTACTTCAGTGCCGCATCGATGTCGGGGTAGGCGATGGCGACGTGGTCGATGCAAATGAAGAGATCGCTGTTGTCCATGAGGTCAGTTTAGGGTCATCGCCCATGCGGGGTCTTCAGCACCAGGCGGCCGTACACTGGCGCAATGCGGGCATGCGACGGTGCGCCCGTTTCGCTGGGAAGGGAGCATCGTGGCGCTCACTGACGGGCTGGACGGAATCATCGAAGCCGGACGCCGAGGCAACCCCCGCGCACTGGGCCGGATGATCACGATGATCGAGAACGAGAGCCCTCTGGTGCGCGACCTGATGAAGGCGCTGGCACCAGTGACCGGGCATGCGCATGTCGTGGGTCTCACCGGCTCCCCAGGTGTCGGCAAGTCAACCAGCACGTCCGCGCTCATCACCGAACTGACCCGGCGTGGCCAGCGTGTCGGCGTGCTGGCAGTGGACCCATCCTCGCCATTCTCTGGCGGGGCGCTGCTGGGCGACCGGGTGCGGATGCAGAAGCACGCCACAAACAAGGCGGTGTTCATCCGTTCGATGGCCTCGCGTGGCCATCTGGGCGGCTTGGCGTCTGCTGCCAGCCAGGCGTTGCGTGTCTTCGACCTGGCTGGTTTCGACACGGTCCTGGTGGAGACGGTGGGCGTGGGGCAGAGCGAGGTCGAAATCGTCGAGACCGCTGACACTGTGCTGGTGCTGTTGGCCCCCGGCATGGGTGACGGGGTGCAGGCAGCCAAGGCCGGCATCCTGGAGATCGGTGACATCTTCGTCGTCAACAAGGCGGATCACGAAGGCGCGCCCAGCCTGATTCGGGATCTGCGCACCATGATTTCACTCGGCAGCTTCGCCGACGACCAGTGGGTGCCACCCATCATCAGCACAGTGGCATCCCGGGAGGAAGGCGTTCAGGAGCTGGTCGACCAGATTCTGGCCCACCGCCAGCACGGCGAGGCGTCCGGCGCCTGGGAACGGCGCCGTCGGCTGCGCGCGGCCAACGAAGTGCAAGCGCTGGTGTTGGGCACGGTGTCTGCCCGGATCCGTACTCAGACCGGAGCAGCACTGAGCCATCTCAGCGACAAGGTCAGGCAGGGTGGCCTGGACCCGTACACAGCCGCCGACGAACTGCTCGCCCAGTTGCGCCAGATCCCGCTCGGCTGAGACGCGGTAGGCCGCGCAGCCGAGCGGGATCGGTTGGTGTAGCTGATCAGCCCTTCAGGGCGTCCGAGACAACCGTGCGCGCCTCCTGCTGGATCCTGGCCAGATGCTCAGCGGACTCGAAACTCTCGGCGTAGATCTTGTACTTGTCCTCGGTGCCCGACGGGCGGGCCGCGAACCAGCCCTTCTCGGTGACGACCTTCAGGCCGCCGATGGGGGCGTCGTTGCCGGGAGCATTCGTGTACACGTGGGTGATCTTGGCGCCGGCAACCTCGGTGGCCGTGACGTCTGAGGGTGCGAGAGCCTTGAGGCGGGCCTTCTCCTCGCGCGTTGCGTCGGAGTCGACCCTGGCGTAGTGGTAAACGCCGAACTCGTTCTCAAGCTCGCGGTAGTGCTGTGACGGGGTCTTGCCGGTCTTGACGGTGATCTCGCTGGCCAGCAGGTCGAGGATGATGCCGTCCTTGTCGGTGGTCCAGGTGGAACCGTCGAACTGCAGGAAGGATGCCCCGGCGGATTCCTCGCCGCCGAAGCCCATCTCGCCGCTGATCAGGCCGGGCACGAACCACTTGAAGCCGACAGGCACCTCGACGAGATTGCGGCCGATCTTGGCGGCCACGTTGTCGATCATCGAGCTGGACACGAGTGTCTTGCCGATGGCCGTGTTCGCCGACCAGCCGGGGCGATTCGTGAACAGGTACTGAATCGCCACTGCCAGGTAGTGGTTGGGGTTCATCAGGCCAGCGTCGGGGGTGACGATGCCGTGGCGGTCGGCGTCGGCGTCATTGCCGGTGGAGATGTCGTACTTGTCCTTGTTCGCCACCAGGGACGCCATGGCGTTGGGTGAGGAGCAGTCCATGCGGATCTTGCCGTCGGTGTCGAGCGTCATGAAGTACCAGGTGGGGTCGACAACCTTGTTGACCACCGTCAGGTTTGGCAGCAAATTGTCGGAGATGTATTCCCAATACTGGGCAGAGGCGCCGCCCATCGGGTCGGCACCGATGCGCAGACCGGACTCCTTGATGGCCGTCATGTCCACCACCCGGCGCAGTGCCTCGCAGTAGGGCGTCCGGTAGTCATACCGGGTGACCTTGGTCTTGGCCTGCTCGTAGGGAACCCGCTTGACGGCCTTGTGGTCGACCATGAGCTCGTTGGCCCGCTTGGCGATCCAGCCGGTGGCATCGGTGTCAGCCGGGCCGCCGTTCGGCGGGTTGTACTTGAAGCCACCATCGGTCGGCGGGTTGTGCGACGGGGTGACGACGATGCCGTCTGCCTTGGCGTCGTGGCTGCGGTTGTACTCGATCACAGCAAAGGACAGTGACGGCGTGGGGGTGTACTCGTCCTCGCGCTCGCAAGCCACCTCGAGCCCGTTGGCGACAAGCACCTCGATGGCGGTCTGCCAGGCGGGGAAGGACAGTCCGTGGCTGTCCTTGCAGAGGAAGATCGGCCCAGTCGTGCCTTGGCCAGCACGGTATTCGACGATGGCCTGCGTGATGCAGACGATGTGGGCCTCGTTGAAGCTGGACTTCGAACTGGCGCCACGATGGCCTGATGTGCCGAAGGCGACGGCTTGGTCGGGATTGGCCGGATCTGGCACCAGGTCGTAGTAGGCGGAAAGGACTTCCTCAAGATCGATCAGGTCTGACTTCTGGGCGAGCTGCCCTGCACGTGGATGAGCCATGTTCCAATCTTGCCGCCAAATCCCTTGCAACGACCCCGGTTGAGCCGAGTCGGTGTGCTTTCCAGTGGGTGGAACAATGGGCACCATGACTTCTGCCAGTTTCAGCCGCCCAGGCGCCTTCGACCTTTCCACTCTGACCAGCCGTGGCGATGCCGCCCCGGCCGCCGGCACGGCCACCGGGGCGTACGTCGTCGAGGTCACCGAAGAGAACTTCAATGAGGTGGCCAACAGTTCCCAGCAGTTCCCGGTGGTGCTGGAACTCACTGTGGGCAGCGATCCTTCCTGCCAGGAGCTGGATCGCGTGCTCGTCGAGCTCACGGACCAGGCGGGTGGACGATGGCTGCTGGGCAGGATCAACGTGGAGCAGCAACCGCGTATCGCCCAGGCTCTTGACGTGCAGGCCGTGCCCACTGTGATCGCCCTGATCGCAGGCCAGCTGGCTCCCCTTTTCCAAGGCACCCGGGACAAGTCGGAGATCTCGCCACTGCTCGACCAGGTGGTCAAGCTGGCGGTGCAGAGTGGCGTCACTGGTCGGGCCAAGCCGAGTGCACCGGTTTCGACGGACGAAGAACCGGCGCCCGATCCGCGTTTCGCGGCCGCGGACGCTGCGCTGTCCGACGCCGATTATGCCCTGGCGGTCGCTGAGTTCGAGAAGCTGCTGGCAGCCAATCCCCGCGATGCCGAGGCAGCTGCGGGCAAGGCCCAAGCCGGGCTGCTCGCTCGCACCGAAGGGGTCGATCTGGCAACCGTGGTGACCGCCGCGGAAAGCAACCCCGACGACAAGGACGCCCAGCTGGCGGCCGCCGACGTGGAACTTCTCACGGGGCAGGTCGACCAGGCGTTCGACAGACTGATCGGGCTGGTTCGCACGTTGGCCGGTGACGAGCGTGAGCAGGTGCGGCTGCGCGTTGTGGAGCTCTTCAACACGATGGATCCGAAAGATCCTGTGCTGCTGCGGCAGCGCCGCAATCTCAGCTCAGCGCTGTTCTGAGCCAGGCGTCAGGATCGGGCGGGTTCGCCGCCCGATCCTGACCAGCCTTCAGTCAATGGGCTGTGGCGCCTCGTCATCCTGGGTCTGCTGTTGTTCCGGCGTCCAGCGCAGCCACACCGTGGCCAACGGGGGCACGCACACCATCAGCGTGGCTCCCTCACCAGCTGTGTTCGGGCTGGCCATGCAACCGCCGAGGTTGCCGAATGAACCAGAGCCGTCGAATTCGGCGGCGTCGGAGTTGAGGATCTCCTCCCACCAGCCTGCCTTGGGCACCTGCAGCCCGTAATGCGGGTAGGGCGAAGGGGAGTAGTTCGAGACGCAGGCGACAATGTCGTCGCCGCTGCTGAACCGCAACCAGGAGAAGGTGTTGGCCGCCGCGTCGTCGGCATTGATCCAACGGAAGCCTTCAGGCTCATGATCAAGCTCGTACAGCGCAGGGGTTTCCTGCTGCAGCCTGTTGACGGTGCGGACCAGTTCGCGCAGGCCGCGGTGGCCCCACATTCCGTCAACCCACCACTCCAGGCCGGTATCCTCGTTCCACTCCGAGCGCTGGCCCCACTCCTGCCCCATGAACAGAAGCTGCTTGCCCGGGAAGGCCCACATGTAGGAGTAGAAGGTCCGCAGGGTCGCGAACTTCCGCCAGTCGTCCTGGGGAACCTTGTTGATCATCGAGCCTTTGCCGTGCACAACCTCGTCGTGGCTGATCGGCAGCACGAAGTTCTCCGAGTAGGCATACACCATCGCGAAAGTCATCTCGTGGTGGTGGTACTGCCGGTAGATGGGGTCCAGCCCCAGGTATCCGAGCGAGTCGTTCATCCAGCCCATGTTCCACTTCAACCCGAAGCCGACGCCTCCCCATTCGGTGGGCTTGGTGATGCCCGCGAAACTGGTGGACTCCTCGGCGATCATCACGACCCCCGGGATGCGTTCGTAGAGGTGGCTGTTCACGTACTTCAGGAAGTCGATCGCCTCCAGGTTCTCGCGACCCCCGAACTGGTTGGGCACCCACTGACCCTCTTCACGCGAGTAGTCGAGGTAGATCATCGACGCCACCGCGTCGACCCGGAGCGCGTCGACGTGGAACTCGTGTACCCAGTAAAGGGCGTTGGAGACCAGGAAGCTCTTGACCTCGTTGCGGCCGTAATTGAAGATGTACGTGCCCCACTCCTGGTGCTCACCCTGGCGTGGGTCGGCGTGCTCGTAGAGCGCCGTGCCGTCGAAGCGACCGAGGGCCCAGTCATCCTTGGGGAAGTGGCCGGGCACCCAGTCGACGATGACGCCGATGCCGGCCTTGTGCAGGCACTCGATCAGGTATCGCAGCTCATCGGGGCTTCCCATCCGCGAGGTCGGCGCAAAGTAGCCGGTGACCTGATAGCCCCAGGACGCATTCAACGGATGCTCGGTGACCGGCATCAGCTCGACGTGGGTGTAGCCCATCCAGGTCAGGTACTCCGGAAGCTGCTCTGCCAGCTCGAGGTAGGTGAGCCCCTTGCGCCAGCTACCGAGGTGCACCTCGCAGACACTCATCGGCTCGCGGTAGACGTTCGCGGTGGCCCGCTTCTGCATCCACTCGTCGTCGCTCCAGATGAACTTGGACTCGTAGACGATCGAGGCATGGTTCGGCGGCGCCTCGGAGAAATTGCCCATCGGATCGAACTTCTCCTGCCAAGTACCGTCCTGATGCTGGATCTTGTACTTGTAGAGCGTGCCCTCACCGATGCCCTCAACCCACAGACCCCAGCAGCCGGAGCCAGGGATCAGCTCCATGTCGTCGCCAGTCCACCAGTTGAAGTCGCCTATGACCTGCACGCGCTGAGCATTGGGGGCCCACACAGCGAAGCGGACGCCGGTCAGGTCGCCGCGCTCGTCGTCATGCACCGTCACCACATGGGAGCCAAGTCGCTTCCAGAGTTCTGTGTCGCCGCCGCTGTGGAACCCTTCCAGATCCCAACCAGTCAGGTTCCCGAACTTGTCGTGAGCCATGTCAACCTTCCTTCATGTTGATCCCGGTGGCCGACTGGATGGCTGCCATCGGGATGTCGACCCAAGTGGGACGGTTCCTTGTTTCGTAAACGACCTCATACACAGCCTTGTCAGCGACATAGGCTGCCAAAATCTCAGGGGTTCGTGCGAGCTGAGGTGCGCCCCCAGCGTAGGCCCGCAGGAAGGCCTCTTGGGCCGACTGCAGCCAACTTCCTGCCGGTTTGTTGGGTCGACTGTCAGCTTGTCCTGCGGAGGCGTAGGCCAGAGAACGCACCATGCCGGCCACATCACGCCAGACCGAGTCGGGAACGCCTCGCTCAGCCAGGGTCTGCATGGGCTCGCCTTCGAAATCGATGATCTTCCAACCCTCGGCGGTTTGGATGGTCTGGCCCAGATGAAAGTCGCCGTGTACCCGCTGAGCCGGCAGGGCACGATCAGCGAGTCGGTTGAAGACGGCCTGCAAGCTCGCCTGGTGCGGTGCAAGTTGGGGAGCCACCCTGACTGCGGCATCCAGCCGGGCAGTCATTCTCGCGGCCACCGCTGCCCCATCCAGGCGCTCGGTGGGAAACACCTGTGCAAGCCCTGCGTGTACCCGGGCCAACGCTCGACCCAACGCTGCCGATTGCTGCGCGAAGTCGCTGCCGGCCGCAGCCGAGGCGCAAGCCAGCTCCCAGCCACTGGCGCCCTTCAACTGTTCGCTCAGCATCGCCAGATCAACCGTGGCGCTGGTGTTGTCAGCCAGCCGCACTGGCGCGCTGACCCAGCCAATCAACCGGGGCACGTGCTGAACGTGGGTGCGCTGCAACGCGTCCATCACCAGCACCTCCAGATTGTGGCCCACTTCCAGCCGGCGGAAAATCTTGAGCATGGCCTGTGCGCCGAGATAGATGTTGGTGTTGGACTGCTCCCCGCGAAACACCCGAACGGTCCAGTTGTCCGCCAGCACCAACGGACGTTGGATCCTTGCCCACCAGTTCGCCCGATCAGGGGTGGGTCGGAGCAGAGCCTGCGTCAGCAGCCTCAGGGCCTGGGGATCCTGGGTGGCCACATGTGCGTAGCCGAGCTTGGGATCGGCTGCCTTGCCCAGGAAACACCCTTCGAGGCGTTCGCGCCGGTAGCTGACCAGCAGTTGGTAGTACTCGTGGCTGCCGTCGGGATAGCCGACGGTGCACAGTTCTGAACGCACCCCCAATGGGGTGGCACCCGTCGGGAACGGCGTGCCGGGATCCACGATCCAGTCCAGGTCCTGCACGCTGACCAGACGACCGCCGCGGCCCTTGCCGGCAAACCACCGGGCATGCGCCAGGTGGCGCCAGCGAGGGTCCTCAGCGAGGTCGTCCATGGCGGGCCGACTCCGGACTAATCCAGAATGGTGCAGATGTGCGCTGGATTCTCGGGAGTCAGTCGCACGTAGTTGGTCGGACCCCAGTCGAACTCGTGTCCGGTCAACTCATCCCGCACGCGGAAGCTGGTGCGGCCCACCAGCCCCAACGACTCCAGATCGAGCGTGAGCGTGCTCTCCACGACGCTCTCCGGATTGAGGCTGCACACAACGATCACCCGGTCGAGCCGTTCGGTCTTGCTGAAGGCGAAGACCTGGTCGTTGGTGGTGTGCTGGATGGTTGTCCGGCGGATCTGCTGCAGCGCAGGATGGGTGTTGCGGATGTGGTTGAGCTTGCCGACCAGGGCGTTGAGATTCGGCTGAGCGTCGTAGTCGCGTGGCCGGTACTCGAAGCGCTCCGAGCTGGCGTACTCTTCCGTCCCCGGCAGCAGTGCCTCGTGTTCCATCAGTTCGAAGCCGGAGTAGATACCCCAGGCCGGCGACATCATGGTTGCCAGGATGATCCGGATCGCGAAAGCCGACATTTTTCCACTGCGGGTGAACAGCGGGTTGATGTCGGGGGTGTTGGTGAAGAAGTTCGGCCGCATCAGGTGGTCGGTGTAGCTGGAGACCTCCGTGAGGTAGGAACTCAGTTCCTTCTTGGTTGTCCGCCAGACGAAGTAGCAGTAGCTGAGCTGGAAGCCCACCTTGCCGAGCGCCTGCATCATCGGTGGACGGGTGAAGGCCTCTGCCTGGAAGAGCACCTCGGGGTTTGTCTTGTGTACTCGCTCGAGCAGCCAGTCCCAGAACTGCAGCGGCTTGGTGTGCGGGTTGTCCACCCGGAAGATGGTCACGCCGTGGTCGATCCAGAAGTTGACCAGCCGCAAGACCTCGTTGTAAATGCCCTCGGGGTCATTGTCGAAGTTGATCGGATAGATGTCCTGATACTTCTTTGGCGGGTTCTCAGCGTAGGCGATGGTGCCGTCCAGGCGGGTGGTGAACCACTCCGGATGATCAGTGAGCCAGGGGTGGTCCGGGGAAGCCTGCAGGGCGAAGTCCAGCGCGACCTCCAGACCGACCGAGTGCGCCTTGGCGACGAACCTGTCCCAGGCGTCGAGGTCACCGAGGTCGGGGTGAATTGCATCATGCCCGCCGGCCGGTGACCCGACCGCCCAGGGCGAGCCGGGATCCTCGGGGCCGGGGGTGAGTGTGTTGTTCCTGCCCTTGCGGTTGTTGAATCCGACGGGATGCACCGGCGGCACATAGGCAACGTTGAACCCCATCGCGGCGATGCGGTCCAGCATGGCGTGGCTGGAGTCGAGGGTCCCGGAGTGCCAGTGGCCGGCGTCGTCCTGCCAGGCTCCCTGCGAACGCGGGAAGAACTCGTACCAGCTGGTGAAAAGGGCACCCTTGCGGTCCACCCGGACGGGGAACTCCTGAGTGGGACTCAGCATTCCACGCGGCCCGAAGGCGCGCATGGCACGGTCGATCGAGTGCATGTTGGTGACTTCGACCAACTCCTCGATTTCGCGCTCGGGATGGAGCAGCGACGCCGTGCTCTCCAGAAGCACCGCGGCGACCTCGTCGCCAGACTGCCGAGCGGCTCCTGCCGCTTCCTCCAGGAGGTTGCGCCCCTCCAGGCAGACCAACGGGATGTCCTGGCCCGAAGCCAGTTTGATCGAGGCGTTGTGCTGCCAGGTGTGCCAGGCGTCGTCCCAGCCCTCCACATGGAAGGTCCAGTCACCCTCCTGATCAAGGCGGACCCAGGCCTCCCAGCGGTCCATGCCTTTGGGCTCGCCGACCTTCATGTCGACGCGCTGACGGTTGCCCTGCGGGTCGGTCAGCACGACGGAGGCGCCTACGGCGTCGTGTCCCTCGCGGAACACGGTGGCGCGGATCGGAATCAGTTCGTCAACGACGGCTTTGGCCGGGTAGGCGCCCAGATCGATGACGGGGTGCACATCACACACCGGGATGCGTCGGTACCCGGGCTGGGCAGGAATGTTGGCGGCGCGTCGGACACTCGGCGCTTGAGCAGCGTCTGCATTGATGGGGTCTGTCACAACCCCAACGCTAGCGTCCGCGTGAGATTGGCGCCGGAGTTCGCTTGCTATGGTGGGCCGATGCGTGCCATCCGTAGGTTCCTCGTCGAGCCTGTTCTGCCCGAACCACTCAAGGACCTTGCAGCTCTGGCCTTGAACCTCCGCTGGAGCTGGAACCCGGAGGTGGCGGCGCTCTACCAGACCATCGATCCCGATCTGTGGGAATCGTGCGAGCACGACCCCCGCAAGCTGCTCGCCCAAGCCTCCACGAACCGGTTGCAGGTGCTGGCGGGGGACAAGCGGTACCTACGGCACCTGGAGAATGCTGTCCAGGACCTGAAGGAGTACCTCGCTGGCGATCACTGGTACCAGAGCTATGCCCAGGCCGAGCCTGCCGCGCCGCGCTGCATCGGCTACTTCTCGGCGGAGTTCGGCATTTCCTCGGCGTTGCCGCAGTACTCGGGCGGTCTGGGCATCCTGGCCGGTGACCACCTGAAATCAGCATCCGATCTGGGCGTACCACTGATCGGTGTCGGACTGCTGTATCAGCACGGCTACTTCCGCCAGTCGCTGGACGCTCGGGGTTGGCAGCAGGAACGCTACCCGGTGCTGGACCCCAATGAGCTGGCGCTGACCAGGCTGACGCAGGACGACAAGCCGGTGGTGCTTGAGGTGACAGTGCGTCACCGCCGCGTGAAGTTCCAGATCTGGATCGCCCAGGTTGGACGCGTCCCGCTGCTGATGCTGGACACCAACCTGGAGGAGAACGGTGAGCTGGAGCGCAACATCACCGACCGGCTCTACGGTGGTGGCGCCGAGCATCGTCTGGCCCAGGAAGTGCTGCTGGGAGTCGGCGGGGTGCGGGCGCTGCGGGCGTTCTGCCGGATCACCGGACGCCCAGCTCCTGATGTGTACCACTGCAACGAGGGCCACGCCGGGTTCCTGGGGCTGGAACGCATTCGCGAATTCATGGAGTCCGGAGACGACTTCGACACTGCGGCCGTGAAGACGCGGGCCGGTTCCCTGTTCACGACCCATACCCCCGTGGCCGCGGGCATCGACCGGTTCCGCAATGACCTGATCGCAGACGAGTTCGGCGACTTCGGGCCATTGCCCATCGAGCGCATTCTGCAGCTGGGTCGGGAGGACTACGCCGGTGGCGATCCGAGCCGCTTCAACATGGCGGTCATGGGCTTGCGCCTGGGGCAGCACGCCAACGGTGTCTCGGAGCTGCACGGTCAGGTGAGCCGTGAGATGTTCAACGGATTGTGGGCCGATTTTGACGCTTCCGAGGTGCCGATCACTTCCGTCACCAACGGCGTCCACCACTCCACTTGGATGCATCCCGAACTGCTGGAACTCCTGGAAGCCCGTACCGGGGACTCCGACTCGGTCATCGACGGATATGACTGGAAGGCCCTGGAGCGTATTGACGACAACGCGTTGTGGGCCCTGAAGGGCCGGATGCGGGGGGACATGGTGGCCATGGCCCGCACCCGCCTGGCCAGGAGCTACGAGGCTCGCGGCATCAGCTCCGACTGGGTGCAGCGAGCGCTGAACCCACACACCCTGACCATCGGATTCGCGCGTCGGGGGGCTTCCTACAAACGCTTGACGCTGATGTTGACCCAGCCCGCACGACTCAAGGCGCTGCTCAATCACCCCATCACGCCGATCCAGATCGTGATTGCCGGAAAGGCACACCCAGCCGATGACATCGGCAAGGGACTGATCCAGCAAATGGTGGCGTTTGCTGATCGGGAGGATGTTCGCGGCAAGTTGGTCTTCATTCCCGACTACGACATTTCGTTGGCCCAGCCCTTGTACCCCGGCTGCGACGTCTGGCTGAACAACCCGCTGCGGCCCTACGAGGCATGCGGTACCTCAGGCATGAAGGCCGCCCTCAACGGTGCTGCCAACCTGTCCATTCGCGACGGTTGGTGGGACGAGTGGTACGACCCCGCCTACGGCTGGGAGATCCCGTCTGCCGAAGGAGTCACCGACAACGGCCAGCGCGACCGCATCGAGGCGGAAACGCTGTACGACATCATCGAGAAGGAGATCATTCCGAAGTTCTACGAGCGTGATCAGAACGGCCTGCCGCACCGCTGGCTGGCCATGGTCCGCGAGACCATCTCGGGGCTTGGCCCGAAGGTGCTGGCATCGCGGATGGTGCGCGACTACATCACCCAGCTCTACACCCCGGCCGCTGCCTTGAGCACCCGCATCCAGCGAGGGGGCACGGCGAAGAGTCTGGCCGGATGGCAGAACCGGGTGCGTCAAGCCTGGCCGCAGGTGCGTATCGCGCGCGTCGAGTCGTTGCACCAGGGGCCGGTGTCAGTGGGGGCCGACGTGCTGTTCGCCGCGTGGGTGGAGCTGGACGGCTTGAGCATCGACGACGTCGAGGTGCAGCTGGTTGCCGGGGACGTGACCAGTACCAGCGATGAAATGAGCCAGGTGCGGACCCACCAGCTCGTCGCCACCGGTGAGCGTGAGGGCAACGCCCAGCGTTTCGCAGCAGCGATTTGCAAGGATCAGGCTGGTTCAGTGGGTTACACGGTGCGGGTCGTGCCGCGCAACGATCTGCTCAGCAGCCCGGCCGAGATGGGGTTGGCCGTGCTGCCGCAAGGCTGAGCCGCTGCGAGCAGGGTGCCAGACACACAGAAGCGGCCCAACCGAATCATTCGGTTGGGCCGCTTTCTGTGTCAGCGGCTACGCCACGGGCTGTGGCTCAGCCGGCGGGTTGGGCTGGTCGGTGTCACGGGCCAGCGTCTCGTCCAGCTCGGTTGACGCCTCCGTCACCGGCTCAGGTGGTCGCTGAGCGGCAGCCAATGCAGCACGCTGGGCGTCCTGTTCTTTTTCGTACTTCTGCTGGTCGATGGGCTCACTGGGCACGGTGACCTCCATCAGCACCACCGTGCGCCCGGGCAACACGAACTCGTCACGAGAGGCCAGCGGCTCGGTGGGCAACTCACCCTCAGCTGCGGTGGAGGCGACGATCCGGTAACTGGTGCCCCACGGCACAGGTGGCATCCTGACCGTGATGGGGGCGTCACCGGCGTAGTACCAGGTCAGGAAAGCCTCGTAGCGGTTGGAGACGTAGCGACCCAGCAGCCTCCGGCCGGAGTCGTTCCAGTCACCCTCGCCCATCTCGCCGGAATACCCGTTCATCCAGGCCAGCTGGTAGCGGCCCAGCCCGGCGCCGCCCGAAGAGGTGATCTCCTCGTGGAAGCCGAAGCTCTTGGGCTGCAACAACCGGTGGGTTGAACGCAGTTTGATCAGGGTCTTCGCCAGCTCCGTGACATCCTGCCAGTCCCCTCTGGTGTCCCAGTGCAACCAGGAAAGTGGCGAGTCCTGACAATAGGCGTTGTTGTTGCCCTCCTGGGTGCGCCCCAGTTCGTCACCTGCGGTGATCATCGGAACACCGTCGGAGGTCAGCATTGTCATCAACAGATTGCGGACCTGGCGATGGCGCAGCTCGTTGATCTGGGGATCGTCGGTCTCGCCCTCGACCCCGCAGTTCCAGGAGCGATTGTCGTCGGAACCGTCCCGGTTGCTCTCACCGTTGCCCTGATTGTGCTTCACGTCGTACGTGACCAGGTCACGCATCGTGAAACCGTCGTGGGCCGTGACGTAGTTCACCGAGGTCGAGATCGGGCGGGTGCCCGAATCGAACAGGTCGGACGACCCGCTGAGCCGCGTCGCCAGCTCCCGGACACCGTGGGTGGCTCCCCGCCAGTAGTCACGGACGTAGCCGCGGTAGCGGTCGTTCCATTCGCTCCAACGGGGACCCCAGCGTCCGACCTGATAGCCGTACGGGCCGACATCCCATGGCTCCGCGATCATCTTGATGCCCTCGAAGATGGGGTCGGACTCGATGGCCTGCTTGAAAGCGTGTGTCTGGTCGACGTGGTGTTGTTCGTCGCGGATCAGGGTGCTCGCCAGATCGAAGCGGAAGCCGTCGACACCCATTTCGGTGACCCAGTAGCGCAACGAGTCAATGATGAGCTGTTGCACGTCGGGGTGTGAGGTGTCCAGCGAGTTTCCGCACCCGGTCACGTCGTAGTCAGTGCGGAGATTGTTGGTGAGCCGGTAGTAACCCTTGTGGTCGATGCCGCGGAACGACAGCGTCGGACCCTCGTGGCCGCCTTCACAGGTGTGGTTGTAGACGACGTCGAGGATGACCTCGATGTCAGCTTCGTGCAGCGCGGTGACCATCTTCTTGAACTCGGCCACCTGTTCACCCTTGGTGCCGACCGAGCAGTACTCCGCATGGGGGGCGAAGTAGCCAAGCGTGTTGTAGCCCCAGTAATTCGACAGCCCACGACGCACGATGAAGGGCTCCGACACAAAGTGGTGCACGGGCAGCAGCTCGACCGCGTTGACGCCGAGTTCCTTGAGGTGACGGATCACGGCGGGGTAGGCAAGACCGGCGTACTTGCCGCGCAGGTGCTCGGGGACCTCGGGGTGCAGCTGGGTGTAACCCTTGACGTGGGTCTCGTAGATGACGCATTCATCCAGCGGCCGTCGCCGGGCGATCGGAGTCGGCGCGGGGGAGTCGGCCACGACAACGCTCAGTGGCACCGAGGCGGAGCTGTCGCGGTTGTCCCGTTGGTAGTTGGACGCCACGACGTGATCGAGGATCGGCCCGGAGTAGTCGACGCCGGCCGTGATGGCGCGTGCGTAGGGGTCGACAAGCAGTTTGGCGGGGTTGGCTCGCAGGCCCTGGTCAGGGTCCCACACTCCGTGCACCCGGTAGCCGTACCGTTGCCCGGCGGCAACACCAGGGACGAAGACCCGCCACGTGGAGCCGGCCAGCTTCATCTCGTGGTTCTCCTGGACGCCCGAGCTGTCGATCAACGCCAGCTCAACGCGCTCAGCCCGAGGCGCCCACAGCGCGAAGCCGCACCCTTCGCTGCCGAGCTGGGCCCCCAACACTGACGTACTGTCGGCTCTTGAGGTGGTCGGCATTGCGTCTCGCTTCCTTCATGTTGTCAAGCATTGTTGCCCTTCGTGCGGTGGCGCGTCGCATTCTTGATGGGCCTTGCAGACGATACACGGTGGCCCCCTGCGGTCCCAGTCCCGCCACGCTGAAGGCCTTCCGCGTGCGCATAGACTCGACGCCACGGTGCTGTGGAAGGAGTGCGGATGCGGGTGCTGGCAGCCTTGTCAGGGGGCGTCGACTCGGCCGTGGCCGCCGCGCGCATCCGTGCTGGTGGCCATCAGGTGACCGGGGTTCACCTGGCTCTGCACGATGCGACGTCCGGGTGGGATGCCACGGCTGGTTGCGCTTCCCCCGTGGAAGACCGTGATGCCAGTCGGGTGGCCCACCTTCTGGGCATCCCTTTCGAGGTATGGGACTTCTCACAGCTCTTCGTTTCCGAGGTGGTGGACGATTTCCTGGCGGAGTACGCAGCGGGGCGGACACCCAACCCCTGTCTGCGCTGCAACCGGCGGATCAAGTTTCATGCCCTGCTGGAGCGGGGGCTGTCGGCAGGTTTCGATGCCGTGGCGACCGGGCACTACGCGCGTCTCGGTGCCGACGGCAGTTCGGTGTCGCTGCATCGCGCCACCGACACCACAAAGGACCAGTCCTACGTGCTGGGGGTGCTGGATCAGCACCAGCTGTCACATTGCCTGTTCCCCCTCGGCGAGACCACGAAGGTGCAGGTGCGGCAGGAGGCGCTCCGCCTCGGCCTGGAGGTGGCGAACAAACCCGACTCGTTGGACATCTGCTTCATCCCTGACGGGGACACCCCAGGCTTTCTGACGCGGGCCATGGGTCGACGGCCAGGTCGGATCGTCGACACGGCCGGAACAGAGGTGGGCAGTCACGACGGTCACTACCAGTTCACCATCGGTCAGCGCCGAGGCCTGCGGCTGGGCCGGCCTGCCCGCGACGGGCAGCCCCGCTACGTGGTGGGGGTCGATCCCGGCACCAACACGGTGACTGTCGGTGCTGGTGACGAACTGTTGAGAGATCGCGTCCTCGGGGTCCGGCCCACCTGGACCCAGCGCCCCGTGCCCGGCCCGTGGCGAGGCTTCGCCCAACTGCGCGCCCATGGAGCGCCGTTGGCGGCCACGTTCGAGGTCGGGGAGCGCGACGGGGCCCCGCTCGTGCGGTGTGCGCTCGACCGGCCCGTTCGGGGAGTGGCGCCTGGTCAGGCAATGGTGATGTACGACGGGGATCGGGTGGTGGGCAGTGCCACCATCAGCGCCACCAGTTGTACAACGGTGCCCGTGGAGGGAATGCGGCAATGATCATCACTGGCCTGGGTTCGCTGCCCGGCACCGACTTCGCCGGTGCGGTGCGAAGCGTCTTCGAAAGCGCACCGGATCTGCCCTACCTGCCCGAGCTGCCAGACCGTGGCGCGGGAGCCGACATGACAGGTCGCGCCTGCGCAGCCCTGGCGGGTCTGTCCGTCGACCTGCAACCGGCCGGTTGGCGGCTGACGTCGGGCTCCTCGCGGGCCGGGGCCAGAGCCCGGGCCACCCTGCGACGCGATCTCGACGACCTCGAAGAAACGGCGCACGGTTTCCAGGGCCAGCTCAAGGTCAGTTTCGCCGGGCCCTGGACGCTGGCCGCCAGCGTTGAGCGCCGCAAGGGCGACAAGTTGCTCGTCGACGCCGGTGCGCGTCGCGAGATCAGCGAGTCGCTGGCTGAAGGGCTGCGGACAACGCTCTCCGAGCTCGCCAAGCGGCTGCCCACGGTGCAGCTGGTGGTCCAGCTGGATGAGCCGCTGCTGCCCAGCGTGCTGGCCGGGCGGGTGCCGACGGCTTCAGGATATGCCCGGCATCGAGCGATCGACCGCTACGAGCTTGTCGACGGGCTCCGGCGTGTGGTGGATGCCACCCGATCGGTTGCCGCGGTGCAGGATGTCCTCCTGCACTGCTGCGCCGCAGGCCTGGAGATCGAGCTGGTTCGGCGAGCGGGCGTCAGCACTTTCAGCTTGGATGCTGCGCTGATCAACACGGCTCAATGGGACCAGATCAGCAAGAGTCTCGAAGCTGGTGATCACCTCTGGCTGGGAGTGGCACCCACAGCCCAGGGCAGGCCAACCCCCACCGACGAGCTTGTTCGCCGCACACTGTCTCTGCTGCGGCCGCTCGAGCTGGCCCCGGCGATTGTGATGGCCGGCGTTTCGCTCACTCCCGCGTGTGGACTGGCCGGCTGGCAGCCCCCCGATGTCACCACCCTGTTCAACAACTTGCGCCAGGCTGCGGGGCTGGTGGACGAGCAGCTGTTCGCCGATCGCTAGGATCGGGGCGTGCGCAAGCTGTGGAGCCTGATGTTCAGTGACCTGAACCTGGACGGGAGTGCCCCGGTGCGCGCGCGTCCCAACGTGGGGGAGTGGGGCCCCGTCAACGTGATCAGCACCGCCCAGAAGAAGCGTTTGCGGGTGTGGACCTCAGCGATCTTCACGGTGGCCCTGGTGGTGGTCGTGCTGCTGGGCCGGTACTTCTATCGCCTCCTGATGGGGCTGTGACGCCAACAAACCGGTCCACCCGCTGCCGGACCAGAGCGGTGTTCTGATGGGCAGTGCCACTAGTATGTGGCGGTCGGGGCTGCGGCCCTGGAAAGGAGAACCACAGTGGGTTTGACACCCCAGGACGTGGCCCGTCTGGCGGACCTGGCACGCATCGCCCTCACTGACGAGGAACTGACAGCGTTGGCGCCCGAGCTCGATGTCATCCTGAACGCGGTCGCCACGGTGAGCGAAGTGGCCAAACAGGACATTCCGCCCACCTCGCATGCGGTTGCGTTGACGAACGTGTTTCGCGAGGACGAACTCGGTCCCAGCTGGCCGGTCGAAGCGATGCTGGCCGGCGCGCCTGCCAGCGAGGACGGTTGTTTCCGGGTGCCCCGCATTCTGAACGAGGAGATGGAAGCATGAGCCCCGACGCGTCCGCAATCCTCACCGCCACCGCCGCCGACCTGGCCGAGCGCATCCGTTCCGGCGAGTTGACCTCCGAGCAGGTCACCAGCATGTTTCTGGATCAGATCGATGCGGTGGACGCCCAGGTGAACGCGTTCATCACCGTTGACCGTGAGGCGGCGCTGACCGCGGCCCGTGCTGTCGACGCCAGGCTCGCAGCGGGTGAGCAACTCTCGCCGTTGGCGGGAGTGCCGGTGGCAGTCAAGGACCTCTACTGCACCAAGGGGATGCGCACGACTGCGGCTTCGCACATTCTCGACAACTGGATTCCGCCCTACAACGGCACCATCGTGCAGCGCCTGCTGGACGCCGGTCTGGTGATCCTGGGCAAGACCAACCTGGACGAGTTCGCGATGGGTTCGTCCACGGAGACGAGCTATTTCGGCCCCTCCCGCAACCCTTGGGATCTCGACCGGGTGCCGGGCGGCTCGGGTGGGGGGTCCGCGGCTGCGCTCGCCGCCTTTGAGGCACCACTGGCACTGGGCACGGACACGGGCGGTTCCATCCGGCAGCCCGCTGCCCTGACCGGCACGGTAGGCGTCAAACCCACCTACGGGCAGGCTTCCCGGCACGGCGTGATTGCGATGGCCTCCAGCCTCGATCAGCCGGGCCCCTGTGCCCGCAACGTGCTGGACACCGCACTGCTGCACCAGGTGATCGCCGGTCATGATCCGTTCGACTCCACGTCGATCGATGCCCCGGTGCCCGATGTGGTGGGGGCAGCGCGATCCGGGGACGTCTCGGGGCTGCGTATCGGGGTCGTGCGGGAGCTGGGCGGTGAGGGCTACGCACCGGGTGTCGAGCAACGCTTCCAGGAAGGCGTGGCCGCGCTGGTGCAGGCCGGGGCCGAGGTTGTCGAGGTGAGCTGCCCCAACTTCAGGCACGCACTGGCCGCCTATTACCTGATCATGCCCGCGGAGATCAGCAGCAATCTGGCCCGCTATGACGGCGTGCGTTACGGGCTGCGGGTCGGCGACGACGGCAACAACGGGACTGAAACCATGATGAACCTCACCCGCGGTGCCGGGTTCGGGGCAGAAGCCAAGCGTCGGGTCATCCTGGGCACTTATGCGCTGTCGGCTGGCTATTACGACGCCTACTACGGGTCGGCGCAGAAGGTGCGCACCCTGATCCGGAGGGACTTCGAGGCCGCTTTCGAGCAGTGCGATGTCCTGGTCAGCCCGACCACCCCCAGCACCGCGTTCAGGCTCGGGGAACGCACCGATGACCTGCTGGCCATGTACAAGGCAGATCTGTGCACCATCCCGACGAACATGGCCGGTGTGTCCGCAGGCTCGTTCCCCTGCGGGCTTGCCCCCGAGGACGGCCTGCCGGTGGGGTTCCAGGTGATGGCCCCGGCCTTGGCTGACGATCGGATCTATCTGGTGGGTGCCGCCCTGGAACGCGAACTGGAGTCCCGGTGGGGGGCGCCCGGTTGGGCCCGCATCCCTGCCCTCAACAATTCTTTGGTGGTGAGCAAGTGAGCGTCGACTACTCCAGGGATGAAGTCCTCGATTACGACGAGGTGCTGGCCCTCTACGAGCCTGTCATCGGGCTCGAGGTGCACGTCGAGCTGAGCACCAAGTCGAAGATGTGGTGTGGGTGCAGCACCGAGTTCGGCGGTGCACCGAACAGCCATACCTGCCCGGTGTGCCTCGGCCTGCCCGGCGCGTTGCCGGTGCTGAACAGGGCGGCCGTCGAATCTGCCATCCGGATCGGGCTCAGTCTGAACTGCTCGATTGCGCGGTGGTGCCGGCTGGCCAGGAAGAACTACTTCTACCCGGACATGTCGAAGAACTACCAGATCAGCCAGTCCGACGAGCCGATCTGTTTCGACGGCCACGTCGAGCTGGAACTCGACGGGCAGACCTACGCGGTGCCGATCGAGCGCGTGCACATGGAAGAGGACGCCGGCAAGCTCACCCACGTCGGCGGCGCGGGGCGCATTCATGGCGCGGATCACTCGCTGGTGGACTACAACCGTGCCTGTCATCCGCTGATGGAGATCGTCACCAAACCGGTTCTGGACACCGGCGCCAGGGCCCCGGAAGTGGCTCGTGAATACCTCAGCTTCCTGCGCGATTCGATGCGCGCGCTGGGAGTCTCGGACGCCCGCATGGAGCATGGGCACATGCGTTGCGACGCCAACCTGTCCTTGATGCCTCGGGGGTCGACACAACTGGGGACTCGCACCGAGACCAAGAACATCAACTCGTTGAAGTCGGTCGAGGCGGCCGTGCGCTACGAGATCTGCCGGCAGGGGGCAGTCCTGAAGTCCGGTGGCCGGGTGAAGCAGGAGACCCGGATGTGGAACGACGCCGGCGGTTTCACCACCGCTGGCCGTTCCAAGGAACAGGCCGAGGATTACCGCTACTTCCCCGAGCCCGATCTGGTGCCGGTGGCGCCGAGTCCGGAGTGGGTGGAGGAGTTGCGCGCCACACTGCCGGAGCCACCCAGCGTCCGCCGCAAGCGGTTGACGCAGGACTGGGGCTTCACCGAGCGTGAGTTCGGTGACATCCTCGCCACCGAAGGCGCCCTGGAGCTGATCGAAGCAACCGTGGCCGCCGGCTGTGCGGCCGCGGCTGCCAAGAAGTGGTGGCTGGGGGAGTTGGCCCGTCATGCGAATGAGCACGACGCCACCCTGGATGAGGTGCCCATCACACCGACGCAGGTAGCTGCGGTGCAGGCACTGGTTGACAGTGGACGCATCAACGACAAGCTGGCCCGCCAGGTGCTCGAGGGTGTGTTGGCGGGCGAAGGGGAACCGGAACGGGTGATCCAGGCGCGTGGGTTGAGCGTGGTGAGCGACGACGGTGCGCTGGGCGCTGCCGTGGATGCCGCCATTGCCGCCAATCCCGCGGTGGCTGCCAAGATCCGCGACGGCAAGCTGCAGGCCGCCGGAGCGCTGATCGGCGACGTCATGAAGCAACTGGAAGGCAAGGCTGACGCTGCCAGGGTTCGGGAACTGATCCTGGAGAGGCTCACGAGCCGCTGACGAAGCGACGGGAGTCGAGGGTGCTGCGACGCCATTAGACTCCCGTTCATGACCCTCGTCGACAGCGTGCAGGCTCAACACGCACCAGTGCTCGTCATCGATTTCGGAGCACAGTACGCCCAACTCATCGCCCGCCGCGTCCGTGAGGCGCGGGTGTACTCCGAGGTCGCGCCGCACACGGCGTCAGTGTCTGCCTTGGCAGCACTGAAGCCCGCGGCCATCATCCTGTCCGGCGGCCCCCAATCGGTGTACGCGGAGGGCGCCCCGCAGGTTGACCGTGCGCTCTTCGACCTGGGCGTCCCCGTTTTTGGCATCTGCTACGGCTTCCAGGCCATGGCACGTGCACTGGGCGGCGACGTGGCCCGGACTGGGCTGTCCGAGTTCGGGCGTACGCCCACCGTCGTGGATGCCCACGGCGTGCTGCTGGACGGACTGCCCAACACCTTCTCCACCTGGATGAGCCACGGAGACTCCGTGTACGCCGCGCCCGAGGGCTTCACCATCCTGGCTCACACGGCGGGCGCCCCGGTGGCCGCGTTCGAGGATGGCCGGCGTCGCCACGCTGGCGTCCAGTGGCACCCGGAGGTGCTGCACACCGAGCACGGACAGCAGGTGCTCCAGCAGTTCCTCTACGACATCGCCGGCATCACCCCCGACTGGACGCCGGCCAACATCGTGGAGGAGTCCGTCGCCGCGATCCGCGAACAGGTGGGTGAGAAGCAGGTCTTGTGCGCGCTGTCGGGCGGGGTCGACTCGGCCGTGGCCGCTGCTCTCGTGCACCGGGCCGTCGGTGACCAGCTCACCTGCGCGTTCGTCGACCACGGTCTGCTGCGTAAGGGGGAGCGCGAGCAGGTCAAGGAGGACTTCGTCCGAATCACCGGGATCAGATTGGTGGTGGCTGACGCCGAGGAGCAGTTCCTGCGCGAGCTCGCGGGGGTGAGCGACCCGGAGACGAAACGCAAGGTCATCGGGCGCGAATTCATCCGGGTCTTCGAACAGACCGTCCGCGAGATCGACGACGTCGAGGACATTGAATTCCTCGTCCAGGGCACCCTGTATCCCGATGTCGTCGAGTCGGGTGTGGGCGAAGGCGCGGCCAACATCAAGAGCCATCACAATGTCGGCGGGCTTCCCGATGACCTGCAGTTCACCCTCATCGAACCGCTGCGCAGCCTGTTCAAGGACGAGGTGCGGGCTGTCGGTGAGGAGCTCGGCCTGCCGCACGAGATGGTGTGGCGTCAGCCGTTCCCCGGGCCCGGTCTGGGTATCCGCATCATCGGCGAGGTCACTCGCGAGCGTCTGGACATCCTGCGTGAGGCGGACGCGATCGCCCGGGAAGAACTCTTCAACTCCGGCCTGGAACGCGAAGTCTGGCAGTTCCCGGTGGTGCTGTTGGCCGACATCCGTAGCGTCGGTGTCCAGGGCGACGCACGCACCTACGGTCACCCGGTGGTGCTGCGGCCAGTGGCGAGCGAGGACGCGATGACCGCGGATTGGTCGCGCCTGCCCAACGAGCTGCTGGAGCGGATCAGCACCCGCATCACCAACGAGGTGCGCGACGTCAATCGCGTGGTCCTGGACATCACATCGAAACCACCGGGCACCATCGAGTGGGAGTGATCAGGCGGTGAACTCAGCCAGCGCTTGGGCAGTCCCGGTCAGCTCGACCCGGGCAACTGGGCGTCGACCGTAGAGCCACAGCCAGATCTCACCCGGTTGGCCGGTGATCGTGACAATCGGAGTACCCGACCGCAGCCGGTGCTGCCGCAACCCGTCGGCGTCGCGGTGTTCCACGATTACACCGATCCCGGCCTTGTCGCGACCATCCCTCAGCAGCAGTGCTCCCATCGCGGGCAACCGTGCCCACAGCAGACCGCTGTCTGGGCTGGCCAGCGCACGTGGACCGGCCGTCGGATCGACGGCGCGCCGAACGTCCTCGTGATGGACGAAGTACTCCAGCGAGTTGGCCTGCGCATCGACACCTGGCAGGGAAAACGGTGAGTAGCGCGCTGGGCCGCGCCGCACGAGCTCAACGAGGTTGGTGTAGGTGTGGCGTTGCCGGCAGCGACGCATTCTCTTTTCTGTCAGAGCAGACAAGGCGCTCACTGCAATGCCTGGCAGGGCAAGGGGATCCGTCTCCCGCACCCACAGGTGGGAGACCAGGGCGTAGCAGTCCCATCCCTCACACAGGGTGGCGGCGTCGGGGCCTACCTGGTCGAGGAGGTCGCACAACAGGTGACGCTCGCGCTGGGCGAAGGAATCAGACACGATCACAGCCTAGGACCGCACACCTACCCCGGCTCGTCCCGAGGAGGGTGCCTCAGCCGGCGGTTTCAGGGGGTGTGCGACAATACGTCACGATGCCGCGGCGACAGCGATCCGGGGTGGCATCTTACGAACTGGGGCAGGAGGGCCGCCTGGTGAACGTCGTCATCGAGCCGAGCCTGTCCGAGTTCCGGCAGCAAGCGGCCGACCGCCGGGTGATCAGCGTCCGCGCCAGGCTGCTGGCTGATGGACTGACCGCCGTCGGCGCCTACCGTCAGCTGTGCGGCACCCGCACCGATACCTTCCTGTTCGAGTCGGCCGAATCCGGGGTCTGGTCGCGCTGGTCGTTCGTGGGCGTGCACAGCCCCGCCACGCTGATCGGGAGTCGTGCCGACACGCAGTGGGACGGACGGCACATTGCCGGTCTGCCCACAGCCGGGCGGCCGCTGGACGTGCTGCGTGAAACCCTGGATCTGCTGCACACCGTTCGCGACCCGGCGTTGCCGCCATTCACCAGCGGCATGGTCGGTTACCTGGGCTATGACATGGTGCGGGCGGTCGAACCGACCGTCCCCGACAGCGGGATCGACGATCTGGGCTTGCCCGACATGGTCATGATGATTGCCGGTGATCTCGCGGTTCTCGATCATCATCGGGGCGAAATCTGGTTGATCGCGAACGCAATCAATTTCGATGCGAGCCCGGAACGGGTTGATGAGGCCTACGCGGCCGCTGTCGATCGGGTACGGGCTATGGTGGCAGCGCTGTCGGCGCCTTCCGCCTCGATGCTGGCCTCCCATGGCGATGTCCCCGAAGTTACTGTGCTGCGCAGCGAGGGGACAACCGGGTTCGAGCGCTTGGTCGAAGCGGCAAAGGAGGAGATCGTGGCCGGCGAGATCTTCCAGGTGGTGCCGAGCCAGCGGTTCACCGTGCCGACGCAAGCCGATCCGTTGGCCATCTACCGCGAGCTGCGAATCACCAACCCCAGCCCGTACCTCTTCTTGCTGCGGTTGCCGGGCTTTTCCATCGTCGGATCCAGTCCGGAGGCGCTGGTCACCGTGCACGAGGGGCTGGCCGTGACCCATCCGATCGCGGGGACACGCCCCCGGGGCTCGTCCCCGAGTCTGGACCAGCAGCTGGAAGCAGAGCTTTTGGCGGACGAGAAGGAACGCGCCGAGCACCTGATGCTGGTTGACCTGGGCCGCAACGATCTGGGGCGCGTCTGCAAGCCCGGCACCGTCCAGGTCACGGAGTTCATGCAGGTTCGTCGGTACTCCCACGTGATGCACCTGGAGGCCGAAGTGCGGGGCGAGGTGCAGGACGGAGTCAGCGCGCTGGACGTGACGATGGCCTGTTTTCCGGCTGGCACCCTGTCCGGCTCACCGAAGGTCCGGGCAATGCAGATCATCGACCGGCTGGAGACCTACCGCCGCGGTCCCTACGGCGGTGTGGTCGGGTACTTCGACTTCGCCGGGGACGCCGATGCGGCGATCACCATTCGCTCCGCGATCATCAAGGACGGCAAGGCCTACGTTCAGGCCGGGGCCGGAGTCGTGGCCGATTCCGTGCCGCACAACGAGAACCTCGAATGTCAGGACAAGGCAATGGCAATGATTGCTTCGGTGCGTCGCGCCGCTGCTCTGCAGCCGGCACAGGCCGACGACCAGCAGCTGACGCTGCGAAAGGACTTGACATGACCACAGTGCTGGACGACATCCTCGTCGGCGTGCGTGCCGACCTCGCCGAGCGCGAAGCGTCGCTGCCTTTGCGGCAGTTGGCGAAGCTGGTCGACAGCGCTCCCGCTCCGCTGGACCCGCTGGCTGCACTGCTCTCGGGGCGGCTGTCGGTGATCGCCGAGGTCAAGCGTTCCAGCCCCAGCAAGGGTGCCCTGGCGGACATTTCCGACCCCGCGGACCTTGCCTTGGCCTACCAGCATGGGGGCGCGGCCGTCATCTCGGTGCTGACCGAGAGACACCGTTTCGCAGGTTCGCTGGATGATCTGCGTGCGGTACGAGCGGCCGTCGACCTGCCGGTGCTGCGCAAGGATTTCGTGGTCAGCGAGTATCAGCTGGTCGAGACCCGGGCCTTGGGTGGCGACTTGGCGCTGCTGATCGTGGCCTGCCTCGACGACGTTCTGCTCAGCCGACTGCACCAAACGGCTCTGGACCTGGGGCTGACCCCGCTCGTCGAGGTGCACACCCGCGACGAGCTGGATCGGGCACTTGCCTTGGGGCCCGCCGTGGTGGGAATCAACAACCGCAACCTCAAGACCCTTCAGGTCGACCTGGCCGTGTTCGAGCAACTGGCGCCCCTTGTTCCCGACGGCGTCGTCAGGATCTCGGAATCCGGCATCCTTGGCCCTGATGATGCCCGACGGGTCCGGCTCGCAGGCGCCGACGCCATCCTGGTCGGAGAAGCCCTTGTCAGGAACGGTGACCCGGCGGCCGCCATCAAGAAATTGGTGACTGCCGCCGACCCCAGTGGAAACGCTCAGTGAGGACAATCGGAATGCGACACTTGCCAGACGATTTCGGCCACTTCGACGAGTTCGGTGGCCAGTTCGTTCCGGAGGCGCTGCACGCGGCCCTGGTCGAACTGGAGCGCGCCTTTGCCGACGCCCAGCAGGACAAGGATTTCATCGCGGAACTCGACGACCTGCGTCTGCACTACGCCGGGCGCCCCAGCCCCATCACCAAAGCACGCAATTTCGGTGACCGCTTCTGCGGTGGGGCCCAGATCCTGTTGAAGCGTGAAGACCTGAACCACACCGGCAGCCACAAGATCAACAACGTCCTCGGTCAGGGTCTGCTGACCCGCAAGATGGGCAAGACGCGCGTCATCGCCGAAACCGGCGCGGGCCAGCACGGTGTGGCCACCGCCACGATCGCTGCCCTGCTGGGGTTCGAGTGCCGCGTCTACATGGGCAGCGTCGACACTCAACGCCAGGCGCTCAATGTGGCCCGCATGCAGTTGCTGGGCGCCGAGGTGGTGGCGGTGGAGGCGGGCTCAGCCACTCTGAAGGACGCCATGAATGAGGCCATGCGCGACTGGGTGACCAACGTCGAGAACACGCACTACTTGATCGGCTCGGCATCGGGTCCGCACCCCTTCCCGCTGATCGTGCGCGAGTTCCAGCGGGTGATCGGCACCGAGACCCGCGCCCAGATGTTGGACCGCTTCGACAGGCTGCCGGACGCCGTCTGCGCCTGCGTGGGTGGCGGGTCCAACGCCATTGGCATCTTCCATGACTTCATCCGCGACGAGCAGGTCGGGCTCTACGGCTTCGAGGCGGCGGGAGACGGGGTGGAGACGGGCCGCCACGCTGCGAGCATCACCGGGGGCTCGGTGGGTGTGCTGCACGGCACCCGCACCTTCGTGCTGCAGGACGACGACGGCCAGACCATCGAGTCGCACTCGATCTCGGCCGGCCTGGACTACCCGGGGGTCGGGCCGGAACATGCCTGGTTGGCACGAACCGGACGCGCTCACTACGAGCCCGTGACCGACGCCGAGGCCATGGAGGCTCTCGACCAACTGACGCGCTGTGAGGGCATCATGCCGGCCATCGAGTCGGCGCATGCAGTGGCCGGGGCGCGCAGACTGGCGCTGCGGATGCTGGACGAACAGCCCGATCGGCGGCCGTGCATCGTGATCAACATCTCCGGGCGCGGGGACAAGGACGTCGACACGGCGATGAAGTACTTCGGTGTCAGCGGTGTCGCGGACAAGACGATGGGAGCCCTGAAGTGAGTGACGCGATCCTCGGCAACTCCGGGCAGGTGCTGCGCGCAGCGACCGACGCCGGTCGCGCCGCTCTGGTGGGATACCTGCCTGTCGGCTTCCCGGACGTTGCGGGGTCGGTAGAGGCCATGAAGGCCTTGACGGAGGGCACTCAAGGCGTCGGTGTCGACATCGTCGAAGTGGGCATGCCCTACTCGGATCCGATGATGGACGGGCTCGCCATCCAGCACGCCACCACCCGCGCACTGGAGCGTGGCGTGCGGACTCACGACATCTTCACTGCAGTCGAGGCCGTCGCGGCCGCCGGCAAGTCGGCACTGGTGATGATCTACTGGAACCTGGTCGAGCACTACGGCTCCCACGGCAAGGTCGCCGACCATGTCGAGTCAGTGCGGGCCTTCGCGCGCGATCTCAAGAACGCCGGGGGAGCCGGGTTGATCACCCCCGACCTGACCCCGGACGAGGCCGGCCTGTGGATGCAGGTCAGCGACGAGCACGACCTTGACAGGGTGTTCCTGGTTGCGCCGGCCTCAACCGATGAACGGCTGCTGGTCACCACTGCCGCCTGCCGCGGTTGGGTCTACGCGACCAGCGTGATGGGCGTCACCGGGGTCCGCAGCGAAACCTCCTCCGCGGCGCCCAAGTTGGTGCAACGGGTCAGGCGGGCCGCGCCGCACCTGCCCATCGGGGTGGGGCTCGGCGTCTCCAACGGTGCCCAGGCTGCCGAGATCGGCGCCTACGCCGACGCTGTGATCGTGGGTTCCGCGCTGGTGAAGTGCCTCATGGACAACGACCGGACGCAATCGCGTGACCTCACCGCGCTGCGAACGTTGACCGACGAACTGGCGCAGGGGGTGCGCAGAGCCCGATGACGGTGCTGCCAGCCCTGAACATTCCGAGTCCCTCGGTCAGCGCATTCCACCTCGGTCCGTTGACAGTGCACATTTACGCGCTCTGTCTGCTGACCGGCATCCTCGTCGGCATCTGGTTTGGCGAGAAACGGGCCGTCGCCCGGGGTGCGGACAAGGAGAAGTTCGAGAACATCATGCTGTGGTCGGTGCTGGCCGGCATCGTCGGTGCCCGCCTGTACCACGTCATCACCGACCACCAGCTGTACTTCGGCCCCGGCCGCGATCCGTTGGACGCCTTCAAGATCTGGAACGGCGGTCTGGGCATCTGGGGCGGTGTGGCGGGCGGTGCCATCGCCGCGGCCTTGCTGTGCCGACATTACCGCTACGACTTTGGCACTCTCGCGGATGTGCTGGCCCCGTCCCTGTTGTTCGGGCAGGGTATCGGCAGGCTGGGCAACTGGTTCAACCAGGAGCTTTTCGGTCGTCCCACGACGCTGCCGTGGGCCCTGGAGATCGACCCGGCACACCGGCCGTCAGGGTATGAGAGCTACGAAACCTTCCATCCGACGTTCCTGTACGAGATGGGCTGGAACATCACGGGCGGGTTCCTGCTGCTGTGGGCCGAAAGGCGGTTCCACCTGGGACGTGGCAGGTTGTTCTGCCTCTACGCGATGTATTACACGTTCGGCAGGTTCTTCATCGAGGCGGTCCGCATCGACCCCGCCAACACCGTCGGTGGCTTCCGCATCAACAACTGGGTGTCTTTGCTGGTGTTCATGGCTGCGCTTGCCGCTTTCGTGTGGTTGACCAGGGCAAGGCCGGGTGAACTGGCCGATCCTTTCGAGGCGCCCAGCCTGACTGAATCCCCAGCGACACCAGAGACGAGCGACGACCCGGTCGAGAAACCCCGCAAGGTGGTCGACGAGACCTGACGCTGGTCAGTGGTGATGGTGGTCGTCGTGGTGCTGGCCCATGAAGTGCAACACGCGGTGGGTGGTGACGTCTATCAACGTGTAGCGCATCTGGCGCCCGTCGCGTTCGGCCCTGACCCAGCCCTGTTCGCGCAGCACCTTCAGCGCCTGGGAGGCAGTGTCGCGGTGGATGGCCGCCGCGTTGGCCAGCTCGGTCACGGTCTGGCTGGGGCTGTGGTGCATGGCCATCAGCAGGCGCAGCCGGGTATGGTCACCCAACAGCGTGAACACGCTGGCCCAGGCTTGCACGTCGCTTGCCGGCAACGGCAGCAAGCCGGGCTCCGGTGCCCCCATCACACCTCTTTCGGTAGCTGGAAACCGTAGGGCAGTGCCAGCCGGTGAGCGGCCAGCAACTCCTCGTCCCCGAGTATTTCACGGGTAGACCCATCGGCGACCACACGACCCTCGTCCATCACCAGACAGCGGCTGCACAACTGAGCCGCGTACGGCAGATCGTGGGTGACCATCAGAACGGCGACGTCGAGGCCCCCCAACACACGGGCCAGATCGTCGCGAGCGGCCGGGTCGAGGTTCGACGAAGGCTCGTCGAGGACCAGAACATCGGGGTCGGTGGCCAGCACCCCGGCCAGCGCAACCCTGCGTCGCTGGCCGAAGGACAGATGGGCCGGCAGCCGGTCACCGAACTCGGCCATCCCCACCTGGGCAAGGGCACGAGCCACCCGGGCGTCCACCTCCGCATCGCTGAGCCCAAGATTGGCGGGCCCGAACCCAACGTCGCGCGCCACCGTTGGCATGAACAGTTGGTCGTCCGGGTCCTGGAACACGATCCCGACGCGACGACGGATCTCCGCGAGGTTCTTCGTGGTCAGGCGTAGCCCCGCCACCCTGATCTCGCCGGCGCCAGTGCCGCCGCCGGCAGCCCCGAGGATGCCGTTGAGGTGCAGCAGCAGAGTGGTCTTGCCTGCCCCATTCGGCCCAAGAAGTGCCACCCGTTCCCCGGGTGCCAACTGCAGGTCGACGCCGAACAGCACCTGGCGTCCGTCGGGGTAGGCGAACGCAACGCCGCGCACCTCGAGCGCGGGGGGCAGCTCTGCGCCAACTGCCGGAATCACCCCATCACCAACCCCAGCACGAGCGCTGTCACGGCCGAGGCCGGCAACGCGGCCGCGAACAGCCAGGTGGACGAGTTGGCGGCCGGCGTACTGCCGTAGCCGGGCAGCGCACCGCGATAGCCTCGCGCGGTCATCGCCAGATGCACCCGCTCGCCACGCTCGTAGCTACGGACGAACAGCTGACTGGCGCCGGCCGCCTGGGCGCGTAGCGTGCCCCTGACCCCGAGCCCAGCACCGCGGGACACCCGAGCGATCGTCATGCGGCGCAGATCATCAGCCACCACACCCATGAAGCGCACCATGTGCGACAGGATCTCGACCAGACCTCCCGGCAGATGCAGGCGTCGGAGGCCGTCAACCACCTCGTGGGCGGGCGTGGTGGACGCCAGCACCACCGCTGCGCAGACGCCGAGTGTCGCCCGGCACAGCAGCAGGGCGGCGCCGACCAATCCCGGCTGCGACAGGCTGAGCGGCCCGATCGCGACCCGCTCCCCGGTGGCCACCAGCGGGAGCGCGAGGGCAAAGAGTACGAAGGGGAGTTCGACCGTCAGCCAGCGCAGGCGTCGCAATGGTAGGCGGGCAAGCTTCCAGACCACGCCCAGCAGCAGGGCATCGAGCAGGAACGCCGGCCAGGCTCGGGCTGGAGTCAGCACGACCACCAGGGCAAAGGCCGTGACAGCCACCAGTTTGGCTTCTGGGGCCAACCAGCGCACGGGCGAAGCAGGCGGCTCAGTGCCGTGACTGCGCACCGGTCAGGCCAGCGTCTGCTGCTGGTCTGCCCGCACCAACCGCTCGGCGGCGCCAAGCCGGGTGAGCCTGAAGACACCCAGACAGATGGCCAGCGTCAGGGCGACGCCGACGATGCCTGCCACTGTGGTGCCGAAGGCCCCGAAACCGGCGATGCCGTAGTCGGCGAGCGGGCCTGCGGCCACAGCCGAGTCGAGGGCAGCCACATCGAATCCGAGCCGTCCGGCCACCGATTCCAGACCATCGGGCTGGGAGGAGGCCAGCAGACTCAGCCCGCCGGCGACCAAGGCCGCGATCGCCAAGGCGGTCGCCGTGCCGCGCCTCCCGACCGGGGCTGCGGGCTGCACCGCTGGGGCCGGTCGGTCCGCGTCGATCCAGGTCATGGAGCCGTCAGGTTGCACCAGCTGCAGCCTTCCCCCGTCATCACTTGCGTTGATGGACACCAGGTCGGGCCGAACAGCCAGGACGGCCGTGATCATCAAACTGGTGATCGCAGCTTCGCCAACTCCGATCAGCAGATGGGTGCCCACCATGGCGGTGGCAAGCAGCCCGGTGGGCACTTCGACGACACCGCCGAGGGCATACAGCAGCGTGAACGTCAACGCGGCCATGAGTACTGAAAGGAACGCCGCCAGCCCCGCCACCGGTGCCACTGCCTTGGGGCTGCGCCGCAACTGGCGGCCCATCAGCCGGAACACAGCAGCGGACGTCAGCACCGGCATGATTGCCAGCAGGATGATGTTGGTGCCCAGTGCGGTCAGGCCTCCGTCCGCAAAGAAGAGCGCCTGCACGATCAGCACACTGGCCATGGTCAGCATTGCTGTCCATGGCCCCACCAGGGCCGTCGCAAGCGCCGCCCCGATCAGGTGGCCTGAGGTGCCCGCGGCCACCGGAAAATTGACCATCTGAGCGGCGAAGATGAAGCATCCCGTCAGGCCGGCGCGTACCGGTCCGGACTGACCCAGCTCGTGGCGGGACTTGTTGAGGGCGAAGGCGAGGGCCGCGACCGCGACCACACCGGTCGCCATTGACGTGGGTGCGTTCAGGAATCCGTCCGGGACGTGCATGGCTGGAACACTACACAGAATCCGACCAAACATGTGAGCAACTGCTCAGGTATTTTGAGCGAGGGGCCAAGGCACGGAAGTGAGCCTGCTCGAACTGCGGGGCAGAGGTGAGAGTGTGGGTGCAGGCTGCCAGACTGGGCGTCCGCGACTGTAGGGTGGCGGGGTCAAGGAGGTCGAAGGTAACCGATGGCTGACAGTTTTGTGCACCTGCACAATCACACCGACTACTCGATGCTTGACGGCGCGGCTCGTGTGCCTGACATGCTGAAACGCGCCCAGGAGCTGGGCATGCCCGCGGTCGCCATCACCGATCACGGCAACATGTTCGGTGCCTACGACTTCTACAAGACGGCGCAGAAGTTCGACGTCAAGCCGATCATCGGGCTTGAGACCTACCTGACGCCGGGAACTCCCCGCCAGGAGCGCAAACGTGTCCGCTTCGGCGACGGCACCGGTGACGACGTGGCTGCCAAGGGTGCCTACACGCACATGACGATGTGGGCCGAAACCACCGAGGGCATGCACAACCTCTTCAGGCTGAATTCCAGATCAAGTCTGGAAGGGTTCTTCTACAAACCACGCGCCGACCGGGAGCTGCTGCACGAGTACCACCGCGGTGTCATCGCGACCACCGGCTGTCCGTCGGGTGAGGTGCAGACCTATCTGCGTCTCGGTGCGTACGACAAGGCACTGGCCTCCGCTCGGGAGTTCCAGGACCTGTTCGGCAAGGACAACTACTACGTCGAGCTGATGGACCACGACCTTGACATCGAGACCCGGGTGCGCAAGGACCTGCTGCGGATCGCCAAGGACCTGGGCGCGAAACTGGTGGCCACCAACGACTCCCACTACGTCTACGCAGCCGACGCCGACCCCCACGACACTCTGCTGTGTGTCTCGGCGGGTGCCCGCAAGAACACCCCGGGCCGGTTCGCGTTCACCGGTGACACCTATTACATGCGTTCTGCCGATGAGATGCGACGCTTGTTCGCAGAGCTGCCACAGGCCTGCGACAGCACCCTGGAGATCGCAGAGCGCTGCAGCGTGCGCTTCGAGGAAAGCTCGGGCGGCTTCATGCCCAGGTTCGGCTGCCCGAGCGGTGAGACCGAGGAGAGCTGGTTCCGCAAGGAGGCCGAACGGGGTCTGGAGTTCAGGTTCCCCCAGGGCATTTCCCGCCAGGCGCGCGAGCGCGCCGATTTCGAGATGGACGTCATCGTCGGCAAGGGCTACCCCGGCTACTTCCTGATCGTGGCCGACTACATCCGCTGGGCCAAACAGCACGGGATCCGGGTGGGGCCGGGCCGTGGCTCGGGTGCAGGCTCGCTGATTGCCTATGCGATGCGTATCACCGAGCTCAATCCGCTGAAGTACTCGCTGTTGTTCGAACGCTTCCTCAACCCGGAGCGGCCGTCGCTGCCCGATTTCGACGTCGACTTCGACGAGGCCCGTCGCGGCGAGGTCATCGACTACGTGACCCAGAAGTACGGCAAGGACCACGTCGCCCAGATCGTCACGTTCGGCACCATCAAGGCGAAACAGTCGGTCAAGGATGCCGGGCGGGTGCTGGACAAGCCTTACAGCCTCGGCGATCGCATCACCAAGGTGATGCCGGCCCCGCAGATGGGCCAGGATGTCAGCCTCAAGGACATGTTCGACCCTGAGTCGGCGCGTTACGCCGAGGGCAACGAGCTGCGTGAGATGTACAACACCGACCCCGACGTGCACGAGGTCATCGAGACTGCCTCGGGTATCGAAGGTTTGAAGCGGCAGTGGGGCGTGCACGCCTGCGGCATCATCATGGGGTCGGTGCCGCTGCAGGACGTGATCCCGATCATGAAGCGGGAGCAGGACGGCGCCGTCATCACCCAGTTCGACTATCCGTCGGCGGAGGCCCTCGGATTGGTCAAGATGGACTTCCTGGGGCTGCGCAACCTCACGATCCTGGACGACGCGGTCTCCAATGTGCTGGCCAACCGGGGTGTCGAGCTCGATCTCGATGAGCTGGGCCAGGATCCCGAAGACCCGGGTGCCTACGAGTTGCTGCAGTCGGCCGAAACGCTGGGCGTCTTCCAGCTTGACTCGGACGGCATTCGCTCCCTGCTGCGGATGATGCAGGCCGACAACTTCGAGGACATCTCGGCCATCATGGCCCTCTACCGACCCGGCCCCATGGGCGCCGACAGCCACAACAACTACGCGTTGCGCAAGACGGGCAAACAGGAAATCACCCCCATCCACCCGGAGCTGGAAGAGCCGCTGAAGGACATCCTCGGCATCACCTACGGCCTGATCGTCTACCAGGAGCAGGTGCAGCAAATCGCCCAGAAGGTTGCCGGCTACACCCTCGGTGCGGCAGACAACCTGCGACGAGCGATGGGCAAGAAGAAGAAATCGGTGCTGGACGCCGAGTTCCCGAGATTCGAGCAGGGGATGCTGGAGCGCGGCTATTCCCCTGCCTGCGTGACGGCGCTGTGGGACGTCCTGGTGCCCTTCAGCAACTACGCGTTCAACAAGTCGCATTCAGCTGCCTACGCCCTGGTCAGCTACTGGACCGCCTACCTGAAGTTCCACTACCCGGTGGAGTACATGGCGGCGCTGCTGCAGTCGACGCGCGACGACAAGGCGAAACTCGCCGTTTACCTCAGCGAGTGCCGTCGCATGGGCATCAAGGTGCTCAACCCCGACGTCAACGAGTCGGCAGGCAAGTTCACCCCGGTGGGCGACGACATCCTCTTCGGGCTGGGTGCCATTCGCAACATCGGTGACAACGTGGTCGAGGGCATCGTCGACGCCCGGGCCGAGCACGGCAGGGCCGCGGACTTCCACCAGTTCCTCGACCATGTGCCGTTGGTGGTGTGCAACAAGCGTTCCATCGAATCCTTGATCAAGGCCGGCGCCTTCGACTCGTTGGGCCACACCCGCCGATCCTTGATGGAGATTCACGAGAACGCGGTTGACCAGGTTGTCGACACCAAGCGCAATGAGGCCATCGGTCAGGAGGACCTCTTCGCCGGCTTCGGCGCCGCGGCAGACGACGTCGGCGGCGCTCAGCATGACCCGATCCCTGACACGCCGGAGTGGGACAAGCGCACCAAGCTCGCGTTCGAACGGGAAATGCTCGGGCTCTACGTGTCCGACCATCCCTTGCAGGGTCTGGAGCATGTGCTGGCGGCCAGCAGGTCGGCCAGCATCGGCCAGATCATGCGCGAGGACGGTGTCGAGGGCCAGGTCACGATCTGCGGCATGATCACCCAGGTGCAACGCAAGCAGACCAAACGCGGCGACGTCTGGGCGATCCTGTCGGTGGAGGACCTGGAGTCCTCCGTTTCGGTGATGGTTTTCCCCAAGATGTACCAGACGGTCGCGATGCAGCTGGCCCCCGACACGATCGTCACGATCAAGGGGCGGGTCAACAAGAAGGAAGACTCCATCGAGATCCAGGCCAACGAAGTCTCCATCGCCGACATCAGCGACGAGCAGGCCGGCCCGATCGTGATCCAACTGCCTGCCACCAGATGCACCGCACCTGTGGTGGGACGCCTGAAGCAGGTTCTGGCGACACATCCCGGGGTCGCCGAAGTGCGGTTGAAGCTGCTCAGCCCTGGCAAGGCCACCGTCTTCAGACTGGACGACCAGTTCCGGGTGACCCTCTCACAGCCGCTGATGGCTGATCTGAAGGCCCTGCTGGGGCCGTCGTGCCTGGCGGTCTAGAGTTCGGGTGGAGGAGATGATGAGTACCCAGACAACGGATGCCGAGCTGGTTGCAGTTGATTCGACGCCCGTCGCGCCGGCGCCGGGCCCCGATTGGCTGGCGCGGCTGCGGTCCGGCGTGGCCGCATGGTCCGAGCCACTCAGCGCCCGCGCCGCCATCCTGCTGGTGGCCACCCTGGGCCTGGCTGGCATCGGCGCCGGAATTTGGCGCGGCATCGTCAATCTGCCCAACTACACGCTTTCCGATAACGGCCGAGCCGTGATGGCCGACCGTGGTCTCACGCAATTCTTCGCCACCGACGCGTGGTTCGTGATCATCGGTTTGATCTGCGGAATCCTGCTGGGAGCCCTGACGTGGCACCTGTTCAAGGATCAAGGCTGGAAGTCAGCCCTGATCGCAGTGGCGGTGGGCTTGTTGTGCGGCTTGGCTGCCAAGTGGCTGGGAGAGGCCTTCGGCCCCAGTGACTTCGCCACCCGTCTGGGCCAGGCGGCGCCCGGCGCCAAGGTTCCCATCGACTTCGCGTTGCACACCTGGACGCCTCTGCTGGTCTGGGCGTTCGCCGCCGTCACGCCGGTGTTGCTCTACTCCTCGTTGGGCCGTGAGGAGATGGCTGTCGTTGCCCCGCAGGACCTTCCGGAATCCGGGACTGACGAGCCCGTTCCCTCGAACTGACCTCTGCCTTCAAGGCCCCTCGAACCTATCTGCCTTCAAGGCCCCTCGAACCTGTCTGCCTTCAAGGCCCCTCGAACCTGTCTGCCTTCAAGGCCCCTCGAACCTGTCTGCCTTCAAGGCCCCTCGAACCTGTCTGCCTTCAAGGCCCCTCGAACCTGTCTGCCTTCAAGGCCCCTCGAACCTGTCTGCCTTCAAGGCAGGGCGGTGATCCCGACGACCAGCAACGGGGCCACCAGCAATGCCGGGAGCATGTCCGCCACGCGCACCTGTTTGAGTTCGAGCAACCGCAGCCCCAACCCGATCAGGATGACGCCGCCGACGATGCTGAGCGCGTCGATCTGGGCAGTCGTCATGATGTCGCCCAGCAGGAAGCCGACCAGTGTCAGCGACCCCTGGATGACGGCCACGGTGAGGGCAGAGGCCAGCACTCCGATTCCCAATGAACTGGCAAACGCCATTGCGGCGAAACCGTCCAGAATCGCTTTGGCGAACAGCTGGTCGGCACCTCTGCCCATCCCGTCGGACAGCGAACCAAGGATCACCAGTGGCCCCACGCAGAACACCAAGGAGGCTGTGACGAACCCATCGACAAAGCGGTGCTGGGTGGTGCTGGAGTCGTCATTGCGCCCCCTCATGAGCAGCGTCCTGAGCCAGCCGCCGAAATGCCCGAGCCGATCCTCCAGCGCCCATGCGGACCCGAGCAGGGTCCCGATCAGCAGCGAGATCAGGACCACGATCAGACCCACCCCACCACCCACCGCGTCGCTCAGTGCAGGCTCCAGAATGGGCTTGACGGACAGCGCGCCGATCACGATCGTCATCAGTCCCAAGGCGTCGGTGACATTGCGCCGGGAGCGTTCGCTCAACTTGTCGCCGACGAACATGCCGAGCAGGCTGCCCACCACGACCGTCGCGACATTGACGACCGTGCCGACACCGATGAACAGCTGCAGCGGAACCATGCCGACCATCCCACCACCGCGTCGGGCCCACACCCGACCGCGGTCAGTTGCCGGACCGACCGTCGGTGCGACAGGGAACGGGAGCTTGGGTACACTGGCCGGCGTGCTGCGAACAATTGATCTACGAGGAAAACGATTCGACGACTACGCCTCGGTGGTGCCTCGCGCACCTTTTGATGTCGATCAGGCCGTCGAGGTCGTGCGCCCCATCTGCGCTGCTGTCGCCACCGAGGGCGCAGCCGCTCTGGCCAGATTCAGCGAGCAGTTCGATCACGTGGTGCCCACCAGTTTCCGCGTCGATCCGGCGGAGATCCGCAAGGCCGAGGCCGAGCTTGACCCCGAGCTGCGGGCAGCCATCACCGAGGCCATCGTCCGCCGTCGCACGGTGTGCGAGCAGGGGGAGCGAGAGCCGGCTGAGACCGTTGTCGAGCTGGCCCCCGGTGCCGTGGTCACCAACAAGATCATGCCGGTTCGCCGGGTCGGGCTGTATGTGCCTGGCGGCCTGGCCCCACTGGCCTCGAGCGTGCTGCACAATGCGGTCCCCGCAATGACGGCTGGCGTGCAGTCGATCGCGGTGGCCACGCCGCCTCAGAAGGAGTTCGGCGGCCTTCCGCATCCAACCGTGCTGGCGGTCTGCGCAATGCTGGGGATCGACGAGGTGTACGCGGTGGGCGGTGCCCAGGCCGTCGCCATGTTCGCCCACGGCGTGCCCCAGGTCTGCCCCCGGGTGGACATGATCACGGGCCCTGGGAACATCTACGTGGTGGCCGCCAAGCGGCTGGTGCAGGGTCTGGTGGCCATCGACGCCGAGGCTGGACCCACCGAGATCGGTATTCTGGCCGACGAGACTGCCAACCCGGTGTTTGTCGCCGTCGACCTGATCAGCCAGGCCGAGCACGACCCGATGGCCGGATCGGTTCTGATCACGGACTCAACGGCCCTGGTGGAGCGTGTGGAGGCTGAGCTGGCCAAGCGCGTGCCACAGATGGACACCCAGGAACGAATTCTCACGTCGTTGATGGGTGAGCAGTCCGGCGTCGTGCTGGTGGACGACATGGAGCAGGGTTTGGCGGTGGCTGACGCTTACGGTGCCGAGCACCTGGAGGTGCAGACCCGTGACGCCCGCGCCCTTGCCGACCGTGTGCAGAATGCTGGTGCGGTGTTTGTCGGCCCGTACTCGCCGGTGCCGTTGGGCGACTACTCGGCCGGTTCCACCCACGTGCTGCCCACCGGAGGTGCCGCGCGGTACTCCTCCGGGCTGACCACCCGCAGCTTCATGAAGGCCGTGCACTACATCGAGTACAGCGCCGAGGCGCTGGCACAGATCGGTCGCGGGATCGAGGTCTTTGCGCTGGCCGAGGATCTGCCCGGTCACTCGGCCGTGATCCGAGCCCGGACCGAAGGGGTCCAGGGGTGAGCGACACGGGCGGTCAGCCAGCGGGCAACGAGATCAGCCTGGCCGCCTTGCCCTTGCGCCCTGAACTGGTGGGGGAAGTTCCCTACGGCGCGCCGCAGCTGGCCGTGCCGGTCTGTCTGAACGTCAACGAGAACCCCTACCCGCCCAGCGACCGGATCCGGGCACAGATGGGCAAGGCGATCGCGGAGGCAGCCCGCCAGTTCAACCGATACCCCGACCGGGAGGCGCACGCCCTGCGCGCCGACCTGGCGTCCTACCTGGGGTTCGGGCTCAAGGCTGACAACGTGTGGGCAACCAACGGTTCCAACGAGACGATGGTGCAGCTGCTGCAAGCCTTCGGTGGGCCCGGCCGCAGGCTGCTGACCTTCACCCCGAGCTACTCGATGTACCCCGAGTACGCCCGCAACACCCACACCGAGTACGTGACGATGCCGCGTCAGGCCGACTACACCCTGGACGCCGATCTCGTGGTTGCCGCCGTCGAAGAGCACCAGCCAAGCGTGCTGCTGATCTGCACGCCCAACAATCCGACGGGCACCATCACCCCGGTGACGGTGATCGAAGAGATTCTCGAACGCACCGACTGCATGGTGATCGTTGACGAGGCCTACCAGGAATTCACCGAGGTGCCCGAGGACTCGTCGTTGGCCTTGCTGCCCCGGTTCGGCCGGTTGGTGGTCAGCCGCACCTTGTCGAAGGCTTTTGCCCTTGCGGGAGTGCGGGTGGGCTATTTCGCCGCGGCCCCAGCTGTGGTGGACGCCTGCCGGATCGTGCGCCTGCCCTACCACCTGTCGTCCTCGACCCAAGTGATCGCACGAGTGGCACTGGCACACCGACACGAGATGCTGGACAGGGTCAGCGAGTTGCGTGCCACCTGCCAGGAGCTGCAGACCTGGCTGCGAAACCAGGGGCTGGAAGTTGTGCCCAGCCAGTCGAACTTCTGCCTGTTCGGCCGGTTCGCTGACCGGCACGCCGTGTGGGAGTCGCTGCTGGATCGGGGTGTCCTGATCCGCGAGACGGGGCCGCAGGGCTTCCTGCGAGTGACGGCCGGCACTCCCGCCGAGATCGCCGCCTTCAAGACGGCGTTGCGAGAGGTGCTTCCCACAGCAGGGCTGCTGGGCACGTCGTCGTTGCCTGCGTTCGGTGGTGCGCAGATCCGATGAATCGCACCGCTTCCATCCACCGCGTCACCAGCGAGTCCGACGTCGAGGTGACCGTTGATCTGGACGGCACCGGTGTCGCTGCAGTGACGACCGGCGTCGGCTTCTACGACCACATGCTGATTTCTCTCAGCAAACACTCGCTGATCGACCTGCAGGTGCGGACCAGCGGCGACGTGCACGTCGACGGGCACCACAGCATCGAGGACACGGCGATCGCGTTCGGGCAGGCCCTTGGCCAGGCATTGGGGGACAAGCGTGGGATCCGCCGGTTCGGCTCGGCCACCGTGCCCCTGGACGAAGCGCTGGCCTCCTGCGTCGTGGATGTCGCGGGTCGGCCCTACACCGTGATCACAGGTGAGCCGGAGGCTCAGAACTACGCCTTGATCGGCGGTTCAGGGGTGTCCTTCGCCGGCTCCATGACGAGGCACGTGATGGAGAGCATTGCTGCCAACGCGGGTCTTTGCCTGCACTTGCGGCTGCTGGCGGGCCGCGACCCCCACCACATCGTGGAGGCTCAGTTCAAGGCCTTTGCGCGAGCGTTGCGGGAAGCTGTCGAGCCCGACCCGCGCACCCAGGGGTTGATACCGAGCACCAAGGGTGCCCTGTGAGGCCGTTGGTCGGGCTCTTCGACTACGGGTCGGGCAATCTGCATTCTGCCAATCGTGCGCTGCTGGCGGCGGGCGCCGACGTACAGCTGACCTCCGACCTGGAGCTGTTGGCTGGCTGTCAGGCGCTGGTGGTGCCCGGAGTGGGCGCCTTCTCGGCCTGCATGGCCGGCCTGGCAGCAGTTGGGGGGGTGCAGTTCGTTCGCGACTGGGTGCTCAGTGACAAGCCGCTTCTGGGTATCTGCGTGGGCCACCAGGTGTTGTTCAGCAGGGGAGTGGAACACGGCATCGACACCCCCGGAATCGGCATCCACCCAGGCACGGTCGAGCCGCTGGTCGCGCGACGCCTCCCGCACATGGGCTGGAACACCGTCCACGCCCCGCAGCAAAGCGTCCTGATGCAGGGAACAGCTGACCAGCGCTTCTATTTCGTGCACTCCTACGGAGTGCACGAAACCAACGCGGACGGTACGCCCACCGTTCGGCCCGGGGCCAGGGTCACCTGGGCCGAGCACGAGGACGATCGCTTCATTGCTGCCGTCGAGTGGCGCCAGGTGACCAGCACCCAGTTCCATCCGGAAAAGTCGGGGCAGGCCGGAGCCAGGTTGCTGCGCAATTGGCTGGCCGGTGTCACCTCCTGACGTGCTGACGGTGTCTGAACAAGGGGCGGCTCTGCCCATCGGATAGGGTCGTGGTGTGATCTCCAAGAACAAGCCACTGGTGCTGCTGCCAGCCGTCGACGTACAGGGTGGCCAGGCAGTCCAACTCGTCCGAGGCGTCGCGGGCACCGAGAAGGTCTTCGGTGACCCGCTGGAAGCAGCCTTGCGGTGGCAGTCGCTGGGTGGGGAATACCTGCACCTGGTCGACCTCGACGCAGCTTTCGGGCGCGGCTCCAACGCCGCTCTGATCGCCGACCTCGTGAGTCACATGAAGATGGACGTGGAGTTGTCCGGAGGTATCCGCGACGACGCTTCGCTGGAGCGCGTCCTGGCCACCGGCTGCAGACGCGTCAATGTCGGCACCGCAGCGCTGGAGAATCCTGAGTGGTGCGAGCAGATCATCGCGCGCCACGGCGAGCGGATCGCCATCGGGCTGGATGTTCGCAATCGCAGGCTCGCCGCCCGAGGCTGGACCCGGGAGGGTGGCGACGTGTTCGAGACGGTGCGCAGGATGAACGCGGCCGGGTGCCAACGCTACGTCGTCACTGACGTGAACAGTGACGGCATGCTGAGCGGGCCCAACTATCAGCTGCTCTCCGAGATCTGCGCCAGCACCGATGCGAAGGTCGTGGCCAGCGGCGGCGTCGCCACACTGGACGACATCCGTCGGCTCGCTGCCATGGTGCCGCTGGGCGTGGAGGGCGCCATCATCGGCACCGCTTTGTACGTCGGCAACTTCACTCTGCCCGAGGCGCTCGAAGCAGCCGCCAATCCGGTCGACGCTGACTGATGGGTAGCAAGGTGGGATTCTTTTGAGGAACGAATCAGTCTGGGCTGACCCGCAGGTTGAGACGACCTTGCAGTGGTCGTTCCTGTCCGAGCCGGATCTCAGACAGCTGGCCGAGTTGCGCAGCGCCATCGACTACTTCGACGACCCGGTGCAGCGACGTGACCTGGCTTCACTACTGCAGGAGTTCGAGGAGGCCGGTGACCTGGCGTTCGGGCAAGCCGTCGTCGGTCGGGACAGTGCAGGCACCGTGGTTGCCTACGCCTGGAACCATCCGACACTGCGCCCCGACGGGCAGGCAACTGTGCTCCTGGACGTCGGCGTGCATCCCGGCTGGCGACACCGCAGGATCGGCCGACACCTGGTCCAATGGTCGATAAAACGAGCCCAGATGTGGTTCGACGGGGTGCGTCGACCAGGTTCGCCGCCCCTTTGGGTGTGCATTGTGATTGACGAGAAGTTCACCGGCCTCAGCCGGGCCGTTCAGGACAGCGGGCTGGAACCGGTGCGCTGGTTCTTCGACATGTATCGCTCCTTCGGTGTCGAACGCCTGCCCGATCCAGTGACGCCCGACCAGGTCACCCTGGTGCCCTTCGACGAGGACTACTCGGAGGACGTGCGGATCACCCACAACGAAGCGTTCAGCACTTTTGTGGGCGCCCAGCCCATCGGGCGCCAGGCCTGGGAGGAATCCCTGACCCGGCCGGAGGCTCGACTCGATCTGTCCTGGGTGGCGTTGGCGCCCCGTCCGGTGTCCCACCTCGGCGGCAGCGAAGACCATGGCTGTGTCGTCGGTTACGCCTTGAACAGCGTCTACAACGACGTGTCGGACGATGGTCGGTCCAGTGCTGCACGCGGTTGGACGGAGCGCTTCGGTGTCTGCCCATCCTGGCGGGAGAGAGGTATTGCCACCGCACTGATCTTGAGCTCAATGCACTCGTTCGCTGCCCATGGGCTGGCCGGTGCCGGCGTCGGCGTGGACACTGAGCACCCTGAGGGTGCCGAGCGCTTGCTGGGTGCCTGCGGGTTCACCAGTGAGGACCGGGTCGTGTTGTACGGGGCGCATTTCTCCTGAGTTCCCCGAGCGTTACCGGCTGGCCGCCAGAGGCGGTTTCATGCCCCTGAACCGAATCGCTAGGATAGCTGTGCACGCAGAGAGTTGAGGTTGATCCATGAGTGGCCACTCCAAATGGGCGACGACGAAGCACAAGAAGGCAGTCATCGATGCCAGGCGCGGCAAGCTGTTTGCCAAGCTGATCAAGACCATCGAGGTCTCGGCCCGCGTTGGCGGTGGTGACCCTGGGGGGAACCCCACTCTGTTCGATGCCATTCAGAAGGCCAAGAAGAGCTCCGTTCCCAACGACAACATCGAGCGCGCCGTCAAGCGTGGGTCGGGTGAAGGCTCGGAGGCGGTCCAGTACGAGACGATCATGTACGAGGCCTACGCCCAGGCTGGTGTGGCCGTCCTGATCGAATGCCTGACGGACAACCGCAATCGCGCGGTCACCGACGTACGGGTGGCGGTCACTCGCAACGGCGGCACCATCGCCGATGGCGGTTCCGTGCAGCGTTTGTTCAGCCGCAAGGGTGTCGTCGTGGTGCCGAAGAAGCAGGATGCCGGCACGATCACCGAGGACGACCTGCTCGAGGCCACCCTGGACGCCAATCCGGAGGATGTGCAGGATTCGGGCGAGTTCTTCGAGATCATCAGTGACCCCAACGACATGGTCGAGGTTCGCAAGGCCGTGCAGGCTGCTGGCTACGACTACGAGTCCGCCGACGTGATGTTCGTGCCCAGCTACACCGAAGAGGTCACCGACGTCGAGAAGGCCAGGAAGATCGAGACACTCGTTGAAGCCCTGGAAGACTCCGACGACGTGCAGAACGTCTACACGAACGCCAGCTATTCCGACGATGTCGAGGCAGCATTCGCCGAGGAAGACTGACAGGGTTCCTGACGCCACACCGCACGGCGCGCCTGCCCGGCGCGGTTCCCTGCCTGCGTAGGATTCCGAACAAGTGTTCGTATACCAACAGATGGGGGCATCGCCGATGCGCGTGCTTGGCGTCGACCCCGGACTTACCCGGTGTGGGGTGGGAGTCGTCGAGGGTGACATCGGCCGATCGCTGAAGCTGGTGGCTGCCGGAGTCGTGCGCACCTGCGCCGATCTGGAGCACTCACGGCGGCTGCTGGCCATCGAGGAGGACCTGGACCAGGCGGTGCTGACTCATCGCCCCGACGCCGTGGCGGTGGAGCGGGTTTTTGCGCAGCACAATCTGATGACCGTCACCGGTACCGCTCAGGCTGCCGGTATTGCGATGCTGGTGGCGGCACGCCACGGGATCCCGGTGATGCTGCACACTCCGAGCGAAGTGAAGGCGTCCATCACGGGGAGTGGCCGGGCTGACAAGGCCCAGGTCGGCGCCATGGTGGCTCGAATCCTGCATCTGGATGCACCGCCGGCGCCCGCGGACGCAGCCGACGCCGTCGCCATCGCGATCTGCCACATCTGGCGCGGGGGAGCGACCAACCGGTATCGGGTCGCGGCAGCGGCTGCGACGCGCAACACCGCATTGGCAGCACGTCGACTGGAGGAGGCCCGCAAACGGGCCGCCAACCCAAGGAGAAGCGCGTGATCTCGCAGTTGTCCGGACGGATTGTCAGCCTGGGCGCCAACTGGGCGGTGCTGGATGTCAACGGGGTGGGGATCAGGTTCTCCTGCCCGCCATCCACAGCTGCTGCGCTGCGCCCCCAGCACGAGGCAACCGTGCAGACCTCGCTGGTTGTCCGGGAGGACTCGCTGACCCTTTTCGGCTTCGCGGACTCTTCCGAACGCGAGGCCTTCGAGATGTGCCAATCGGCTTCCGGCGTGGGCCCCAAGTTGGCGCTGGCCATGGTCTCGGTGCTGGGGCCCGGCGCGCTGCGCGAGGCCATCGTCGCCGGAAGCGTCAGCACGCTGCGTCAGGTGCCGGGCATCGGGGTGAAAGGGGCCCAGAAGATCATCCTTGAGCTGAAGGACAAGATGGCGGCGCTGGAGGTCGGTGAACCAAGCCGGCGGGGAGTGCAGCCCGTCGACGAGCAGTGGCGTGAGCAGGTGGCAGCGGGTTTGGTGGGTCTGGGATGGTCGGCCAGAGACGCAGAGGCCGCCTGCGACGCCGTCGCCCCCATGCGCAGTGCCCAGCCCCAGGTTTCGGTGGCCGAGCTGCTCAGGGCTGCGCTACAGAGTCTGGCCCGGCTCTGAGGAGGGCACATGATCGAACACTCACCAGTGGATCCGTGGGCCGAGCCTGAGGAGAAGGCCGCAGAGGCCGCCTTGCGCCCGGCGACGCTGTCCGAGTTCGAGGGCCAACCGCGGGTGTCCGCGCAGTTGGGTCTGGTGCTGGAGGCTGCCCGGCGTCGGGGTTCATCGGCCGACCACGTGCTGCTCAGCGGTCCACCGGGCTTGGGCAAGACCACGCTGGCCATGATCATCGCAACGGAGATGGGTTCACCCCTGCACATCACCTCGGGGCCGGCGATCCAGCATGCCGGTGATCTGGCCGCCATCCTGTCCGGTCTCACCGAGGGCGAGGTGCTGTTCCTGGACGAAATCCATCGAACCGCCAGGCCTGCTGCCGAGATGCTCTACCTGGCCATGGAGGACTTCCGGGTCGACGTCGTGGTCGGCAAGGGCGTCGGAGCCACCGCCATTCCGATCGACATCCCGCGCTTCACCCTGGTGGGCGCCACCACCAGGGCGGGGCTGTTGCCGGGGCCGTTGCGTGATCGGTTCGGGTTCACGGCGCAACTGGATTTCTACGAGACGGACTCGCTGGAACGGATCGTGAAGCGCTCGGCAAGCATGCTGGGCATCGGGGTGGACGAGCAGTGCGCCCACGAGATCGCGCGGCGATCGCGTGGCACGCCGCGCATCGCGAACCGGCTGCTACGTCGCGTACGTGACTACGCGCAGGTCCATCACCGTGGTGTCGTCAACCTCGAGGTTGCGGGCAAGGCGCTGGAACTGTACGAGGTCGACCCGCTGGGTCTGGACCGCCTCGACCGGGCGGTGCTGAGCGCCATCTGCGGCAAGTTCGGCGGTGGTCCGGTGGGGATCTCGACGCTGGCGATCAGCGTCGGGGAGGAGACTGAGACCATTGAGGAGGTGGCCGAACCGTTCCTGGTTCGTCTGGGGTTCCTGATGCGTACGCCCAGGGGACGGGTGGCGACTCCGGCAGGATGGCGACACCTGGGGCTGAAACCACCTCATCAGGGCGCCCTCGAAACGACCGGTCTGTTCGATTGAGAAGGTGTCGGGCGGCCCGCCTGCGCTGGGCCTTTGATGGGCAGATGCGGGAAAGGCTCCGCGACTGGTTAAACTCTCTAGCGGTGTGCCACCACCCGGGTGGACTCGTCAGGAGCCGGACGTATTCATGAATTCAACTACCTGGATCATCTACATCGCCGTCATGGTGGCCTTCTTCTACTTCGCCCTGATTCGACCGACCCAACGGCGGTCCCAGGAGCAACGCAAGACTCTGGCGGCGATCCAGACGGGTACCCGGGTGATGCTCACCTCAGGCATTTACGGCACGGTTCGAGCCACCGGCAACCTGCAACTCGTGGTCGAGTTGGCGCCCGGCATGGACGTGACGGTCGTCAAGGCAGCCGTGGCCAAGGTCGTGAGCCCCGAGGAGGAAGAGTTCGAGTACGCGGATGACGCGGAAGATCTCGCAGCCCCGGACGCCGAAGTCACCGACCGGGTGGACGACGACCCGGTGGCCGGCACACCCAGCAAGTCCCCTGAGGCCTGAGCCCACCCCCAACCGCCTCAGTGGGGCAGCAGCTCGCCCACCGGCAATTCGCAGGAATCGAGTATCAAATGGAAGGCAAGTCCCGCACGCACGGAAATCCCACCCGGACTCTCGTCATCCTCGGTCTGATCGTGGCTCTGCTGTTCGGGTTGATGGCGCTGCTCGCAACGTGGAAGCCACGGCTTGGCCTCGATCTGAGGGGCGGCACGACGGTCACACTCACTGCACGCGAAAGCATGACCGGCAAGGTGACGACCGAATCCATGGAGCAGGCACGCACCATCATCCAGCAGCGGGTGGACGGGCTGGGCGTCGGCGAGAGCGCAGTCACCATTCAGGGTGCCGACCAGATCCAGGTCGCTGTGCCCAACATTGTCGGTTCCGATCTCGTCGACCTGGTCGGCAAGACAGCCCAACTGGGTTTCCGCAACGTCTTTTATGTGATCGCTGCCGAGCCGGCCCCGAGCCCCGAACCCAGCGTCGCCCCTTCCGCGGATGCGTCCGCTTCGACGGAGCCCAGCCCCAGTGCCGCCGCGAGCACTGCTGCCGGACGAGTGGCGCCGCGCATGCCAACGGCCCCGCCCACCCCTCGTCCCAGCGCGCCGTCAGGCACGTCGAAGACCTTCGAGGAGAAGCTTGCCTGGACGCCGACCGAACAGGACTTGAACGACTTCATCGCGTGGCAGTGTGGAGATCCGTTCCCTGACCTGGAGGACCAGGTGCTGTTTGCCTGTGACACCGCCAAGAGCGCCAAGTACTTGCTCGGCCCCGTGCTGATCAGCGGCCAACGAGTCACCGACGCCCAGGCGGGCATCCCCCAGGGTGAGCTCAACTACGTCGTGACGCTGGATTTCGACGCCGAGGGCGCGTCCAATTTCGGTGCGGCGACCACCTTCCTGTCGAGTCAGGCTGAGCCCCAGAATCAGTTCGCCATCGTGTTGGACGGGGAGGTCACTTCTGCTCCACGAGTCACCACCCCGATCCTCAACGGCAGTGCCGAGATCAGTGGTGGCGACATGACCCAGCAGTCGACCACGGAGTTGGCCAATCAACTGCGCTACGGCGCACTACCGCTGAGCTTTGACGTGTCCAGCGTCGACACCGTGTCGCCGTCCCTGGGTGGGGAACAACTCAGAGCGGGCATCATCGCCGGTCTGATCGGCCTGGCCCTGGTGGTGCTCTACAACTTCTTCTACTACCGCGGGCTCGGCATCCTGGTGGTCGCTTCGCTGGTGGTTGCGGCGCTGATCAACTGGGCCGTCATCGTGCTGCTCGGCGAGACCGTGGGCTTCGCGCTGAACCTGCCAGGCATTGCCGGTCTGGTCGTCGGCATCGGCATCACGGCCGACTCGTTCGTCGTCTATTACGAGCAGATCCGCGACGAAGTGCGTGACGGCCACAGCTTGTCGCATGCCGTCGAGAGCGGCTGGCAGCGGGCCAGAGGCACGATCCTGATCGCTGACGGCGTGCAGTTGCTCAGCGCAGTGGTGCTGTTCGCATTGGCGCTCGGCGCGGTCAAGGGATTCGCCTTCACACAGCTGATCACCACCCTCATCGACCTGGTCATTGTCTTCATGTTCACCAAGCCGGTCGCGACCCTGCTGGTGCGCCACACCAAGTTCTTCGGGGAGGGACGCAGGTTCTCCGGCTTCGAGGCCGACCACCTGGGTGTTTCGCCGCAGACGTTGCTGGGCCGTCGTCGTTCCATCAAGGGGCGCGTTCGTGACGTGGTCGCGCCCAACAAGACCCAGCTGCAGGAGGGGTGATGACTGACACCAACACCAAGTCCGCGCGGGACGACGTCAGCGACGCCGAGGTCGCGGCATCGCCCAGCCCAGCTGCAAAGCGCAGGTTCTCGCACCGGCTCTACACCGGCGACTTCGCCTTCAACTTCGTCGGCCAGCGCAAGCTGTGGTACACGATCTCCGCGATCATGATCGCCATCTCGCTGGTGGCGCTGCTGGGGCGCGGGCTCAACCTCGGCATCGAGTTCAAGGGCGGCTCGGTCTTCACCGTGCCAACCCAGGTGTCGTCTCAGACCCTGACTGATTATCAGCAGATCGTGCGCGGCATCGACTTGCCTGACATGGACGGCGCCCAGGTCAATACCGTGGGCGACACCAAGGTGCGGGTGCAGACCCGCAGCATGAGCACCGACGAGGTGCGTTCCATGCGAGAGGTGCTTGGCGCCGCGGCGCAGCTGGGCCCCGACGACGTTGCCTACCAACTGATCGGTCCATCCTGGGGATCACAGGTCACCGCGAAGAGTCTTCAGGCGCTCGTCGTCTTCCTGGTGCTGGTGGCGCTGCTGATTGGCATCTACTTCCGCAACTGGAAGATGTCGCTGGCCGCCCTGGTGGCCCTGGCCCATGACCTCATCATCACGGTGGGGGTCTATGCGCTGTCCGGGTTCACCTTCACGCCCACGTCGATGATCGGCGTGCTGACCATCCTCGGCTACTCCCTGTACGACACGGTCGTGGTCTTCGACATCGTGCGCGCGAACACCCGGAACATGACGCGGCAGACCATCACCTACTCAGAGGCAGCCAACGCAGCGGTCAACCAGGCCCTGGTGCGGTCCATCAACACCACCATCATTGCCGTTCTGCCAGTAGTCGCCATCCTGTTCGCGGGCGTGTTCGTGCTCAACGGGCAAGGGCCACTGGCAGATCTTGGCCTGGCGCTGTTCATCGGCATGGTGGTCGGCGCCTACTCCTCGATCTTCCTGGCGGCCCCGTTGCTGGCCCAGCTCAAGGAACGTGAGCCCGAGATGGTGAAGCACCGCGCGGCACTCGAAAAGCGGAGGAACCGTCCGAAGCCTCGCATCGAGACTGTCGTCGCCCCCGTGGACCAGCCCGCATCGATCACCGCTGACGTGAACATCACTGCGGCCCTCATTCCCCGCAAGACGCCGGTGGTCGACGACGGCGGGGCGAAACGGCCGCAGCCCAAGCACACCTCGCGCAGTGATCGGAAGAAGTAGCCATGCGTGACAGGCGGACGGATCGAATTGCCGGCCTGATTCGCAACATTGCGGACTTTCCGGAACCCGGCATCCAGTTCAAGGACATCACCCCGCTGCTGGCTTCACCGCAGGGTCTGCGCGACACCATCAACGCGATTGTCCAGGCGTCGCCCTCCGACGTGGACGTGGTGTGCGGAATCGAGTCCCGGGGTTTCATCTTCGGAGCGCCGGTGGCCGCCCAACTAGGGCTCGGGCTGGTGCTGATCCGCAAGCCCGGCAAGTTGCCGGCGGCGGTCTACGAGCAGGAATACGACCTTGAGTACGGCCACAGCGTGCTCAACCTGCATCGTGACGCGTTGCAGCCAGGCCAGCGCGTCCTGCTCGTTGATGATCTGCTGGCAACCGGCGGCACCATGATCGCCGCCAAGAAGCTGATCGAGCAGGCGGGCGCAGAGCTGGCTCATGTTCAGGTCGTGATCGAGCTTGCGGGTCTGGGGGGTGCTGCCACACTCGCGGCTGCCGGTGTGACAAGCTACGCGACCATCGTGACGTTCCAGGACGCGTAGCCCAAAGTCAGGGGCCCTCCCCAGCTGGTTCCGGCAGAGCTAGACTCTGCAGAATCAGAACAAGCTTGGAGGTGCGGTCTTGGCGATGAACCCAGCCGCTGACCCGTCAGGCCCCGGCGCCGCCGCGACGCTTTCGGGCCGGTTCACCACGGGGCCCGAGCAGCCGCGCCTGCGGATGCGGCAGCGTTTGGCCCGGTTGGGAGCACCTCGTTCCCCACAGTCCGCAGTGCTCGACCCGTTGTTCACCGTCGTGCGCGCCAACCACCCCAAGGCCGATCTGGCCCTGATCGAGCGCGCCTACCAGACTGCCGAGCACTACCACCAGGGCCAGGTCCGCAAGAGCGGCGACCCATACATCACCCACCCACTGGCGGTGGCCACGATCCTGGCTGAGCTCGGCATGACCGAGTCCACACTCGTCGCCGGCCTGCTGCACGACACTGTCGAGGACTCGCTGTACACCGTTGCCCAGTTGCAGGCTGACTGGGGCGATGAGGTCGCGCAACTGGTCGATGGCGTCACCAAGCTGGACCGGATGCAGTACGGCGAGACAGCCAAGGCCGAAACCATCCGCAAGATGGTGATCGCCATGAGCCGCGACATCCGCGTGCTGGTGATCAAGCTCGCCGACCGTCTGCACAACATGCGGACCCTCAGTTTTCTGCGCACCGACAAGCAGCAGCGGATCGCCAAGGAAACGCTGGAGATCTTCGCGCCACTTGCTCACCGGCTGGGCATGAACGCCATCAAGTGGGAGCTGGAGGATCTGTCGTTCTCCATCCTGCAACCCAAGGTCTACGAGGAAATTTCCAAGCTGGTCGCTGACGCGATACCGCAGCGAGAACGGCAGTTGCGTGAAGTGATTGACGTCGTCGAAACCGACCTCAGGGAGGCGAAGATCAACGCGGTCGTGTACGGGCGACCCAAGCACTTCTACTCCATCTATCAAAAGATGGTTGTGCGCGGCAGGGATTTCGACGACATCTACGACTTGGTGGGGCTGCGGATTCTGGTCGACACCACGCGCGACTGCTACGCGGCGCTGGGCGTGCTGCACAACAGGTGGAATCCGCTGCCCGGCAGGTTCAAGGACTACATCGCAATGCCGAAGTACAACATGTACCAGTCCTTGCACACGACCGTTCTGGGGCCGGGCGCCAAGCCCGTTGAACTGCAGATCCGCACCCACGACATGCACCGTCGTGCCGAGTACGGTGTCGCGGCGCACTGGAAGTACAAGGAGGCACCCAAAGCTGCCGGCAGCAGGATCGACACGGATCGAATGGACCTGAGCTGGGTCCACCAGATGAGTGAGTGGACCAAGGAGTCCGAGGATCCCGGGGAGTTCCTGGAGTCGCTGCGGTTCGAGATGGGCACCACCGAGGTCTACGTCTTCACACCCAAGGGCGACGTGATCGCGCTGCCGCAGGGCTCTACGGCCGTCGACCTGGCCTACGCCATCCACACCGAGGTCGGCGATCGCTGCATTGGCGCCAGGGTCAACGGCCGGTTGATCCCTCTGGAGAGCCAGCTGAAGAACGGTGATGTCGTTGACGTCCTGACCAGCAAGGCCGAGAACGCCGGGCCCAGCCGCGACTGGCTGAGCTTCGTCGCCAGCCCGCGGGCCAAGACCAAGATTCGGCAGCACTTCACGAGGGAACGACGTGAGGAAGCCGTCGAGCAGGGCAGGGACATGCTCGCCAAGCAGCTACGCAAGACCGGTCTGCCGCTGCAGCGCCTGCTGACCCTGGAGCACCTGACCGCAGTGGCTGACACTTATCGCCTGGGTGACGTCAGCTCGCTGTACGCAGCCATCGGCGAGGGCAATGTTGGTGCCCCGGGCGTCGTGCAGCGTCTGATCAGTACTGCCGGCGGGCTGGAAGAGGCGGTCGAGGAGAATCTGGAGGACCGTTCCGTCTTCGGACACCGGCCAGCCACGACCAGCGACTCGGGCGTCATCGTGGAGGGCGACGCGGGCGTCTGGGTGAAGCTGGCGAAATGCTGCACACCCATGCCAGGCGACGAGATCTTTGGCTATGTGACGCGAGAGCAGGGCGTTTCTGTGCACCGGCGCGACTGCACCAACTCCGCCGACCTGTTGGCACAGCCGGAGCGGATCGTCCATGTCGAATGGGCACCCAACAGCACCGCGGGATACCTGGTGAGCGTGCTGATCGAGGGCCTCGACCGGGCAGGGCTGCTGAGCGAGGTCACCAAGACCCTGGCTGATGAACGAGTGAACATTGCTGCGGCTACGGTGAACACCACCAAGGACCGCACGTTCAGGATCAAACTGACCTTCGAGTCCAGCGACCCCAAGCACCTGCATCACGTGCTCTCCACGATCCGCAAGGTGCCTGGGGTCTACGATGTCTCCCGCGTTCGGCAGTGACGCGACGCCCGCCTGACAGGACGACTCAGGCAGTGAACTCGCTGAGTGTCTTCCTGGCCTGCTCCAGCCATTCGGTGTAGGCGACGATCGAGGCCTGCAGCTCTTGGGCCTTCTTGGCGTCGCCCTTGCCCGCTGCATCCGTGGCCTGCTTCTGGAGCTTGGCGATCTGCTGGCTGAACATGGCGACGGTCTCCTCAGCGCGGTGCCGCGCCTGCGGGTCGGTGCGCTTCCACTCAGCCTCTTCGGCGTCCTTGACTGCTTGCTCCAGGACCCGGACCCGGTTGTCGAGGGGACGAATGGCATCCCGCGGCACCTTGCCGTACTCGTTGTAGCGGCTCAGGAAGTCACGCAGGCCGGCCCGCGCCGCAGCGAGATTGGTGACTGGCAGCAGCCGAGCCTCAGCCTCGCTGAGCAGCGCCTCCTTGGCGTCCTGATTCTGCTTGAACTCCGCGTCCTGCTCACTCAACGCGGCATTCCGGGCGTCGAAGAATTGATCCTGCAGGCCACGGAACTCGGTCCACAGCTTGTCATCCACGTCGCGTGGAGCGGCTCCGGCGGCCTTCCAGCGCGTCATCAGATCCCGGAAGCTGCCAGCGGTGATGCCCCAGTCGGTGGAATCGGCCAGCTCGCGTGCCTCCTGGATGATTTCTTCCTTGACCTTCTTCGCCTCGCCACGCTTCTCGGCCCGGTCAGCGAATTGAGCCTTGCGATGACGGGTGTAGGTGGTTCGGGCGGAGCTGAAACGGTGCCACAGCTCGTCGTCGGTGGCACGGTCGATGCGAGGTAGCGCCTTCCATTCCTCCAGCAGGACCCGGAAACGGTTCACGCCACCGCGCCAGTCGGTGCCAGCGGCGATCTTCTCGGCCTCTGTGACCATGGCTTCCTTGGCCTGCCTGGTGACCTCGTGCTGCTTGGCCTTCTCGGCTTTGCGCGCCTCGCTCAGCTCGGCCAGGATCGGCTTCAGCGCCTCCAGGCGAGCTTCCAGGCCGGCCAGGTCGCCGACCGCATTGGCCTCGGCAATTGCCTTGCGCACGGCAGAGACGTTCTTGCGTGCCTCATCGGGGGAGAGCGAACCTGACGCCACACGTCTTTCGAGCAATCCGACCTCGGTGTTCAGCGCCTCGAAGCGCCGAACAAAGAAAGCCATCGCTTCTGCTGGATCAACATCGGGCACCTGACCGACTCGTCGCTCGCCATCTGCCGTGCGTACGTACACCGTGCCGTCAGCATCGACGCGACCGAATTCCGTCGCACCTGTCATTTCGCTCATGGTTCCATCTTGCCCGATAGGGTGGCGATTGTGTTGATCGCAACCCTGCCGGAAGGCTCGTTCCGGGCGAATTGCTATGTGGTAGTGGGTGACGATGGGGTCTCGTGCGCAGTCGTGGATCCTGGCCCTGGCAGTGCCGCGATGATCGACGACGTGCTGGTCAGCAACGGTCTGCAGCTGCGGGCGGTTCTCCTGACCCATGCCCACATCGACCACAGCGCCGACGCAGCGAAGGTTGCCGACGACCACGATGTGCCGGTCTGGATGCACAGCGCCGACCGTGCGTTGCTCACTCGCCCGGCCATGGGGTTGAACGCAGATTTCCTCGGTTTCTTGCGGCAGCTCGGCAGCGACGACCCGCGAGAGCCGGCTCGTCTGCAGTTCTGGGACGGGCAGGATCAGGTGTCTGTGGCTGGTCTGACAATCGCCCCACTGCACGCCCCGGGCCACACGCCGGGCTGCACCCTGTTGTGTCTGGACGACGCTGAAGCCAGCGTCGTGCTGTGCGGTGACGTGGTCTTCCGCGGCTCCGTGGGCCGCACCGACCTTCCTGGTGGTGACCAGGCAGTGCTGCGCGACACGCTGCGCGATGTTGTCCTGTCGCTACCTGACCAGACACAACTGTTGCCCGGACACGGCCCGGCCACCACGGTCGGCGCTGAACGAAGCAGCAATCCCTACCTGCAACCCGCTTTCCTGGAGGCACGCCCCTGATGGCCAGCATCAAACCGCTGTCCGGTTTCCCCGAGTTCCTGCCCGCCGAACGCATGGTCGAGCTGCGGGTGCTCGAAATTCTGGCCGAGACCTTCGAGTTGCACGGATTCGCCAACATCGAGACCCGCGCTGTCGAGCCCATGTCACACCTGGCACGCAAGGGCGAGATCACCAAGGAGGTCTACGTCGTCAGCCGACTCCAGGGCGAGGGACGGCCCGGGCCCGAAGACAAGGACGAACTGGGCCTGCATTTCGACCTGACCGTGCCCTTCGCCAGGTACGTGCTGGAGAACGCCGGGCGCTTGGCGTTTCCCTTCCGCCGCTATCAGATCCAGAAGGTGTGGCGCGGTGAACGCCCGCAGCATGGACGCTACCGGGAGTTCCTGCAGGCTGACATCGACGTGGTGGGTCAGGACACCTTGGCCGAGCACCACGACGTCGAGATGGCTCTGGTCATGCTGGAGGCACTGGAACGGCTGCACACCGAACTGGGTATCCCTCCGGTCCGCATGCACGTCAACAATCGCAAACTGTCCCAGGGTTTCTATGAGGGCCTGGGCGTCGCGGACACGGCGGCGGTGCTGCAACGAGTCGACAAGTTCGACAAGATCGGCCCGCAGGCAGTGGGGGAGCTGCTCATCAGTGAGCTGGGCCTGAGCGCCGAGGTTGCGGACCTGTGTGTGCGGTTGGCCACGATCAGCACCGAGGACGACTCGTTCGTCGACCAGGTGCGTGCACTTGGAGTACACAACGAGCTGCTGGACGAGGGCCTGGCGTCACTGGCCCGCGTGGTCAACGCCGCACGCAAACGGGTGCCGGGGCGCCTGGTGGCTGATCTGAAGATCGCTCGCGGACTGGACTACTACACCGGCACCGTGTACGAGACTGTGCTGGTCGGCCACGAGTCCATGGGTTCGATCAGTTCCGGTGGTCGTTATGACTCGCTTGCCTCCGACGGCAAACGCACTTACCCAGGGGTGGGCATTTCACTGGGCGTCACCCGACTGCTGGCACCCATCCTGGACCGTGGCGAGCTGGCTGCCGACCGTGCCGTGCCCTCGGTCGTGCTGGTCGCCGTGGACAATGAGGAAACCCGCGAGCTGGCCGACGAGGTGGCGACGACGCTTCGCGTTCGCGGCATCTGCGCCGAGGTCGCACCCAAGGCAGACAAGTTCGGCAAGCAGATTCGTTTCGCCGACCGGCGCGGCATCCCGTACGTCTGGTTCGGTGGGCCCAACGGTTCGGTGAAAGACATTCGAAGCGGCGACCAGGTCGACGCCGTGGCCTCCATTTGGGCTCCTCCCGCCAGTGACCTCAAACCGACCGTGGGAGCACGGGCCTGACTCTGACGGGAGGCCGCCATGGGGAGTGACCAGCAGCTCATCGAACGACGCCAGATCAATTCGGTGGCGATCATCGGCGCCGGCGCCTTGGGCATCATGTACGGCAAGTTGATCAACGACGCACTGGGCAATGACCGGGTCTGGTTCATCGCCGATGACCAACGCGTTGCCCTGCAGCGACGCCATGGCGTGTTCGCCAACGATGAACGCTGCGATTTCACCTTCGCCACGTCCGCCGACATCCACACCCGGGTCGACCTGATGATCTTCACGGTCAAAGCCATGGCACTGGAGGCTGCTCTGCAGGAGGCGGCGCCCCTGGTGGGGCCGGACACGGTGGTCATTTCGCTGCTGAACGGAATCACCAGCGAGCGGATCATCGGTGAGCGTGTCGGCCACGACAAGGTCCTGTACGCCGTTTGCCAGGGTATGGATGCCACCCGGACCGACAACAGGGTCTGCTACGTGCACACTGGATTCATCACGCTGGGGGAGCGCGACGATTCCGACTCCGAGCGGTTGCGGGCTGTTGAACGGCTGCTCGACCGCTGCGCAATTGCGCACGACCGCAGGCCACCCGTCCTTCGTCACCTGTGGAGCAAGTTCATGTTGAACGTTGGTGTCAACCAGACCTGCGCCGTGCTGCGCGGTGGTTACGGCAGAATCCACACCGATCCCCACGCCCGTGACCTGATGCGCCAAGCCATGCTCGAGGTGATCGCGGTCGCCGCCCCCGAGGGCATCACCCTCAACAGCGCTGACATCGACGCGTGGTTCGGGATCATCGACGGGCTCAGCCCCGAGGGAATGACGTCGATGGAACAGGACGTCGCCGCCTCAAGGCCCACCGAGGTGGAGCTCTTCGCCGGCACTGTCCGTCGTCTCGGCGCCAAGCACCACATCCCGACGCCGACCAACGACTACCTGTACGAGCAGTTGACCCAGGCGGACCAGGCGGACCGCTCAGGCTAGGATCGCATCCGTACTTTGCAACGCCGGCGCGACCGCGTCCGGGGGATGGAGTCCCGCACTGTCCATGCGGGACCGAGAAAGGAATACCGTGATCCGCACTCACGATGCCGGGACGCTGCGCGCTTCGGACGTCGACACCACCGTCACTCTCGCCGGTTGGGTGGCGCATCGTCGCGATCACGGCGGAGTGGCCTTCCTCGATCTGAGGGACGCTTCGGGAGTGGCTCAGGTCGTCGTGCGCGATGAGATTCTGGAGACGTCGGGCGCCCACGACCTGCGCAACGAGTACTGCATCGCCGTCACGGGTGTGGTCGAGCGTCGGCCTGCGGGCAACGAGAACCCGGACATGGCGACCGGTGAGATCGAGGTGGCCATCAGCGACCTCGAGGTGCTCAACCCGTCGGCCCCGCTGCCGTTCCAGATCGACGATCGGCTGACCATCGGTGAAGAGGCTCGCTTCAAGTACCGCTACCTCGATCTTCGTCGCAACCGCCAGCGGCGCAACCTGGTGCTGCGTAGCCGCATGAACCAGGCTGCCCGCTCGGTGTTGGACAGCAACGGTTTCCTCGAAATCGAGACCCCGACGATGACCCGGAGCACGCCCGAGGGAGCACGCGACTTCGTCATTCCCGCACGGCTGAGCCCGGGGAACTGGTACGCGCTGCCGCAGAGCCCACAGCTGTTCAAGCAGCTGCTGATGGTGGCGGGCATGGAGCGCTACTACCAGATTGCCCGCTGCTATCGCGATGAGGATTTCCGCGCAGATCGCCAGCCCGAGTTCACCCAGCTGGACATCGAGATGAGCTTTGTCGACCAGGACGACGTGATGGCCCTGGGCGAGCAGATCGTCAAGCAGGTGTGGGCGCTGATCGGCGTTGAGCTGCCGACCCCGCTGCCCCGGATGACCTTCAAGGACGCGATGGACAACTACGGGTCGGACAAACCCGACCTGCGCTTCGACAACCCCATCAAGGAGGTCACGGACTTCTTCAAGGACACTCCCTTCCGCGTCTTCCAGTCCCCCTACGTGGGCGCCGTCGTGATGCCGGGGGGTGCTTCGCAGCCCCGCCGTACCTTTGACGCCTGGCAGGACTGGGCCAAACAGCGCGGCGCCAAGGGTCTGGCCTACGTCACCATCGATGACGAGGGCACCCTGGGGGGCCCGGTCGCCAAGAACATCTCCGACGCGGAGCGGGCCGGGCTGGCCGCTGCGGTCGGCGCCAACGCCGGTGACTGCATCTTCTTCGCCGCCGGCAGGAAGTCCGTCAGCCAGGAGCTGTTGGGGGCTGCCCGACTGGAGATCGGCAGGCGCTGCGGACTCATCGACGAGGGTGCCTGGAGCTTCCTGTGGGTGGTGGACGCGCCGCTGTTCAAGGCCACCTCTGACGCCGTTGCCGAGGGGGACGTCGCGGTCGGTGCCGGCCAGTGGACCGCAGTGCACCACGCCTTCACGTCGCCGACTCCGGAGTGCCTCGACAACTTCGACACCGATCCCGGCTCTGCATTGGCCTACGCGTACGACATCGTCTGCAACGGCAATGAGATCGGTGGCGGTTCCATCCGTATCCACCGCCGGGATGTGCAGGAGCGCGTGTTCAAGGTGATGGGGCTGGGCGGCGACGAAGTCCAGGAGAAGTTCGGCTTCCTGCTGGACGCATTCAAGTTCGGCGCCCCGCCGCATGGTGGCATCGCTTTTGGCTGGGACCGGATCGCGGCACTGTTGAGCCGGTCCGAATCCATCCGCGACGTCATCGCCTTCCCGAAGATCGGCAACGGCTACGACCCCTTGACCGGCGCTCCGGCCGCGATCACCCCGCAACAGCGCAAGGAAGCCGGCGTCGATTTCAAGCCGGCGCCCAAGGCCACCAGCAGTGCGGCGAACCAGCCGCAAGGCAAGGTGGCCGACTCAGCCGAATAGACTCGGGGTCATGAGCATCGCGACGGCGAGCTGGTTGCACGCACCCTTCGGGGAACCGGCATGGGTAGCAGTACCCGGCGTCGTCAACATGCGCGACCTGGCCGGTCTGGCCACGTTGGATGGGCGGCGGGTGCGACGCAACAGCCTGCTGCGGTCGGACAATCTGAACGACCTGACCCCCGGCGGGGTTCGGCAGTTGGTGGAGCACCACCAGCTCACCGACGTGCTGGATCTTCGTACCAATCTGGAGCGGGTCAGGCTTGGCCAGGGTCCGCTGACTGCTGTGCCCTCAGTGGCCATCCATTCGCTGTCGTTGTACCCGGAAGATGATCCTGCGGACGAAACCCCACCGTGGGCGGCTGACCTGTCGGGCATCAACCACAGCGTGCTCCGCGAACACGTGCTGGGTCTGGCCCGCCACTACCTGCAGTACCTGACGCTGCGTGGCGACAACGTCATCGCCGGGCTGCGGATCATTGCCGCATCCTCCGGCGCCAACGTGCTGCACTGCGCAGCAGGCAAGGATCGCACCGGCACCCTGGCCGCGGTGGTGCTGGCGGCCCTGCGCGTACCCCGTGAGACGATCGTCGCCGACTACGCCGCCAGCAACCAGCGCCTGCCGCAGATCCTCGGGCGACTGGGCGAGGTTTACACCGCAGGTGTCGACCAGGACCTGCAGTTGAGCGCCCAGTCGACCCCGCCCCAGGTGATGCGGCTGGTGCTGGACCAACTGGAGGCGGATTTTGGTGGAGCGCACGGCTACCTGTCGGGTCTGGGCTGGACCGCGGACGACCAGCGGGCGCTGGAGCACAGGCTGCTGTCGTGAGCGAAGACCTGTTCGGCAACCTCGACCAGACCGATCCTGGACCGGGCGGTTCGCTGCCGGACGGACTGGGCTCCCAGGCCCCGCTGGCGGTTCGGATGCGGCCACGCACCCTCGACGAGATCGTCGGTCAGCGCCACCTGTTGGGGGCCGGTTCCCCGCTGCGTCGGCTGGCCGAAGGCCGCGCAGCCATGTCGGTGTTCCTGTGGGGCCCGCCCGGGGTCGGCAAGACCACCCTCGCATCTGTGGTCTCACGCAGCACCCAGCGCCGATTCGTCGAGCTCAGCGCGGTCACCGCGGGGGTCAAGGACGTCCGGGCGCAGATCGACAACGCCAAGCGGGAACTGGCCCGGGGACATCCCACCGTGCTGTTCGTGGACGAGGTGCACCGCTTCAGCAAAGCCCAGCAGGACGTGCTGCTGCCGGCGGTGGAGAATCGGCTGGTCACACTGATCGCAGCCACCACCGAGAACCCCAGCTTCTCGGTGATCGCCCCCCTGTTGTCGCGCTCGCTGGTGGTGACCCTGACGCCGTTGACCAGTGAGGACATCGCATCGCTGATCGACCGGGCGTTGTTGGACGAGCGTGGGCTGGCGGGCAAGTTCACCCTGGACGACGATGCTCGTCAAACGATTGTGGCACTGGCCGGGGGTGATGCCCGTCGCGGTTTGACCTACCTTGAGGAGGCGGCCGCCGGTGCAGCAGCCAAGGGCTCCGGCCGCATCGACGCCGAAGCGCTGGAGCAGGCGGTTGATCGGGCGACGTTGCGCTACGACAAGGATGGGGACCAGCACTACGACGTCACCAGCGCCTTCATCAAGTCCGTGCGCGGATCTGACGTGGATGCGGCACTGCACTACCTGGCCCGGATGATCGCCGCGGGTGAGGACCCTCGCTTCATTGCCCGGCGGCTGATCATCCTGGCCAGCGAGGACATCGGGATGGCCCAGCCGTCGGTGTTGGCGACCTGCGTCGCGGCTGGTCAGGCAGTGCAGCTGATCGGCATGCCCGAAGGCCGGCTGCCGCTCGCCCAGGCCACGGTCGCCGCCGCGACAGCGCCAAAATCGAACGCGATCTATGCTGCCATCGACGCCGCACTGGCTGATGTGCGCAGCGGTCGCGTGGGCCAGGTCCCGGCGCACTTGCGCGATGCCCACTACTCGTCGGCGGCCGGCTTCGGTCATGGGGTGGGCTATCGCTATGCGCACGACTACCCGCACGGCGTCGCAGCACAGCAGTACCTGCCCGACGAGTTGGCTGGGCAGCATTACTATCGGCCGACCGAGCACGGCTACGAGGCTGGTATGGGGGAGCGGCTGGAAGCCCTGGACGCCCTGTTGCACCCGGGCAGGCCAAACGGGTCTGAGTCGGGTCAGTCCTGAAGCCCTTCGTTGCCGGAGCGCGCCCGTTCCCGGATCCGGGCGCCATGTTGGGCCAGCTCGGCTTCCTTGGCCAACGCCTTGTCGCTTGCCTTGGTGCTGCGCGGGGGCAGCTGCACCTTGTGCTCGGCGTTCTGGACTCCCGCACGCAGCTGACGAGTGCGCTCCAGGGCAGCGTCGAGCTCCGCCCCCAGCATCAGGAACACGTTGACCAACCAGGCGAAGAACAGCGCGATGATGCTGCCGGCCAGTGCGCCGTAGGTCCTGTGGATGCCGTTGCCACCGATCGTGCTGAGGAAGACACCAAACCCCAGCGAACCGAGCACGATCAGCACGATGGCCAGCACGGCACCGACCGACAGCAGCCGGAACCTGGGGCGCTTCACGTTCGGGCCCAAGTGGTAGAGCATGGCCACGATCATGATGAAAGCGACCGCGATCAGCGGCCGACGCGCATAGCTCCACAGTCGTACGGCTGCGTCACCCAGACCCACCAACCCGCCGACCCAGCGGGCCACCGGGATGCTGATCAGCACTGCGGCCAGAATGACGATGATCATCACCACCATCACGAGGGTCTGGAACAAGTGCAGCGCCTTGACCCCAATGGTGCTGCGACCCTCAGGCACTTCATAGACGCGATTCATGGCACGGGAAAAGGCGCCCACGTAGTTGCTGGCCGTCCACAGACCCGCGACCACGCCAATGGTCAACCCGATGCCGCTCCCGGAGGACGTCAGGAACTGCTCGAGCAGATCGGCGACGAACACAGACACCTCAGGCGGGGCAACCTGGGCGACCAGCTCCTCGAACGCGGGCACCAGTGAGTCCTGCCGGCCGGCCAGCTGGATGAGTGAGACCAGCGCCAGCAGCAACGGAAAAATGGACTGCACCGTGAAGTAGGTGAGGCCAGCGGCGATGTCCGTGCAACCGTCGGACCGGAACTTGGTGAAGGTGATCTTCAGGGTGTACCACGCGGAGTCCTTGTCCGTGCGGATCGTCGGCTGGGGCTGGCCGGGCTCGTCGTCAGGCGTCACGGTGTGTCGCGGGTCGGTGGATCTGCTGCTTTCCGAGATCATCGCTCCTGACCATTCCCGGCATGGACTCGCCGTCATCTCCGACCTTACGGGAGCGCCACGCCCCAACTGGAATACCCCCGGCGTCCCGCGCGTTGCGAAAGCAGCCGACGCTGTGCCTGATCCCGGAATGCGGCCTTTCAAGCACCCCGCCGGCACGAGGTAGCATCGTGGACTGTCTGCCAAGGCACGGACCCCCGCCAGCAGCAACGCCCCAGCAGTGACTCAGCCAGGACAGAGGGAAAACATGAAAGCCGCCGAGATCGCGCGTCGTTATCTGGAGTTCTTCAAGGGCAAGGACCACGCCGTAATTCCCAGCGCCTCCTTGCTTTACAACGACCCCACCCTGCTGTTCGTGAACGCCGGGATGGTGCCATTCAAGGCCTACTTCACCGGGGCCGAGGCGGCACCGTGGAAACGCGCCGTCAGCACCCAGAAATGCGTCCGCACCCTGGACATCGACGAGGTCGGCAAGACCACGCGACACGGCACCTTCTTCCAGATGAACGGCAACTTCAGCTTCGGTGACTACTTCAAGAAGGAAACCATCGAGTGGGCCTGGGAGCTGGTGACGACCGAGCAGCACAACGGTGGCCTGGGTTTCGACCCTGACTCGGTCTGGGTGACCGTGTTGGGCCCTGGCCACCACCCCGGCTACCCCGGGGGAGATGTGGAGGCGGCCGAGATCTGGCAGTCGTTGGGAGTGCCGGCAGACCGCATCCAGCGCCGGGGTTTGAAGGACAACTACTGGCACATGGGTGTCCCCGGGCCGGGTGGGCCCTGCAGTGAGATCTACATCGACCGCGGGCCCGAGTACGGCCCCGAAGGCGGTCCGCTGGTTGACGAGGACCGCTTCCTGGAGATCTGGAACCTGGTCTTCCAGACCGAGGAGCTGTCAGTCGTGCGGCAAAAGGACGACTTCGACATTGCCCGCCAGCTGCCCAGCAGGAACATCGACACGGGCATGGGGGTGGAGCGCGTCGCCTACCTGCTGCAGGGCGTCGACAACATGTACGAGATCGACCAGATCTTCCCGGTGATCGAGCGGGCCGCCCACCTGGCCGGGCGTCGGTACGGGGACAACCACGACGACGACGTGCATCTGCGCGTGGTCGGCGACCACGTCCGCAGCGGCCTGATGCTGATCACCGATGGCGTCACGCCCGGCAATGAGGGCCGCGGCTACGTCCTGCGCCGCTTGTTGCGTCGCAGCATTCGCTCCATGCGGCAGTTGGGCTTCAAGGATCCCTCGCTGCTTGAACTGATGGACATCAGCCGTTCGCTGATGAGCCCGACCTACCCCGAGATCGACGAGCAGTGGGAGCGGATCCAGCAGGTGGCCGAGGCCGAGGAGGACTCGTTCCGGCGCACCCTGACCGCTGGCATTCAGCTGTTCGACAAGGCCGTGCACGACACCGTGGTGTCCGGTGCCAAGACCCTGGCTGGCGACAAGGCTTTCGCCCTGCACGACACCTACGGGTTCCCGATCGACCTGACCCTCGAGATGGCCTCCGAGGAAGGCCTCAGCGTCGACGAGTCGAAGTTTCGTGAGCTGATGGATGAACAGCGCGCTCGCGCCAAGGCCGATTCGCGTGCCAAGAAGGGTGGCACGGTCTCGACGGAGGCGTACACACAACTGCGCAGCAAGGGCGAGACCCAGTTCCGTGGCTACACCGCGCTGGAGGTTCCCACCAGGGTGCGCGGCATCGTCAGTGAGGGCGTGGCCGTCGCCCGTGTGGAGCCTGGACAGCAGGCAGAGATCATCCTGGAGGAGACCCCCTTCTACGCCGAAGCCGGCGGACAGACGGCTGACACAGGGGTGATTCGTACCCCCGACGGTGAGCTTGAGGTGCTCGACGTACAGCGTCCGGTGCCCGGTCTGACAGTGCACAAGGTCAGGGTGAGCTCCCCGTTGGAGGTCGGTGCCGATGTGCTGGCAGAAGTGGATGCCGCTCATCGCCGCGCTGCCTGCCAGGCACACAGCGCCACGCACCTGCTGCAGGCATCCCTGCGCGAACTGGTCGGCCCCACCGCCACCCAGGCCGGCAGCTTCAACAAGCCGGGTTACCTGCGATTCGACTTCAGCGCTCAGCAGGGCTTGTCGTCTGCGCTGGTGCGCGAGATCGAGCAGCGGGTCAATGTCGCCATCAATGACGACCTGACCACCACTGCCACCGTGATGAGCCTGGACGAGGCCAAGGCGTTCGGCGCAGTGGCGATGTTCGGTGAGAAATACCCGCCGATGGTTCGGGTCATCGAGATGGGCGGTCCGTGGTCGCGCGAGCTGTGCGGTGGTACCCACGTGCAGAGCAGTGCCCAGATCGGGCTGTTCACGTTGTTGGCCGAGCAGTCCATCGGTGCCGGCACCCGTCGGGTCGAGGCACTCGTCAGCACCGACGCCTTCAACCATCTGGCGGCCGAGCGCACGCTGGTCAGCCAGCTCAGCACCGCACTCAAGACCCAGCCGGAGCAGCTGGTGGACCGGGTCGAGAAGATGGTTGCAGACCTCAAGTCCGCCGAGAAACAGATTGCCGAGTTGAAGTCCCGGCAGCTGCTGGCCGGAGCCGGAGAGCTCGTCGACGGGGCGAAGGACATGTGGGGCTTGGCGTTCGTGGCTCGCAAGCTCGACGGGGTCAACGGCAACGACTTGCGCACCCTGGCTCTCGACGTGCGGGAGCGCTTCGGTGCTCGTCCAGCTGTGGTCGCACTGATCGGCGGCACCGACGCCAAACCCTCGCTGCTGGTGGCCACCAATGCAGCTGCCCGCGAACGGGGCTGCCGGGCCGGGGCACTGGTCGCTGCGGGTTCGGAGAAGCTGGGCGGGCGTGGTGGCGGCAGGGATGATCTGGCCCAGGGCGGCGGCACGGATGGTGGCGCGGCAGGTGCCGCGTTGCAGGCCGTCGAGTACGCCGTCGGGCACGCGATCCTCAACTGATGACAGATTCCGCACCTGACACCCACCAATCCGCGCTGCGCTCTGGTGTCCGCCTGTGCCTCGACTGGGGCAAGGCGCGGATTGGGGTGGCTGCCTGCGACGCCGGGGGTGTGTTGTGTTACCCGGTGGAGACCATTCCCAACAGCAAGAAGCTGCAGGCCCAGGTGTTGCAGCGGCTGCACGATCTGGTGGCGGAGTACCGGCCGTTGGAGATCGTGATGGGCCTGCCCACCGATCTGCACGGAGAACAGGGAAACGCCGCGCGGGAGGTCAGTGAGGTTGCCGAGTGGCTGACCGACAGGCTCGGCCTTCCGCTGCGGTTGGTTGATGAGCGGATGACCAGCGTGTCGGCGCACCGGAAACTGGCTGAGGCCGGTCGCTCGACTCGCCAACGCAAGAACGTCATTGATCAGGCCGCGGCCGTGGCCATCCTGGAACACGCCCTCGACACCGAGCGCCGGACCGGGGTGCCAGCAGGCAGACTTGCCAAGCAGTGTTCAGCGAGCGACGCTCCGCCGTCCGCTCCCTGAGCCCTCCCGATGCCGTGCCGACCTTCTGGCACAGTGATCGGGTCGACAGGAAGGTGACCTCCGATGAGCCGGTTCTTGCCGGGTGCAGAACCCTTGGACGGCTCCGGGCCGCGACGAGCCGAGCGGCTGGCAGACGGTCCGACCAGCGATGCCGGCGGGGTTGACGCGTCCAGACCACTCCCGCCGGCTCGATCTGAAGGACCGCCCGACGCCGCTGTGCCAGCTCCCGATCCTTGGCGCCCTTCGACGGTTGACACCCACCTCCCCGATGCTGAGCCTGAGCTCGACGTTCGTCTGGGCCTGGCAGATCTGACCGCCCAGGCCGCCGTCGTGCACCCCAGACGACGCAGCCGCGTCGGGGCACTTGTCGCGATCGTGGTTGCTCTGGCCCTTCTGGTCGGTGGCGGCTACCTGGCGATCGGCAGAGGTGGCTCGTTCTTCCAGGGCCTGTTGGGCGCCGAGGACTATCCCGGCCCGGGTGACCAGCCCGTCACCATCACGGTGGCGAGCGGCGCAACCGCAACCGCGATAGCGCAGCTTCTCGAGGAGCGAGACGTGGTCGCCTCCTCGAAGGCCTTCGTGCGGGCAGCCAAGGCCGACCCCACGACGGCCAACAAGATTCAGCCCGGCAGCTACGCCATGAAGACGAGGATGAGCGCTGCCGCTGCGCTGCAGCTGCTCGCCAACCCGTCGAACGTGCTGCGCAACCAGTTCACCGTGCCAGAGGGGCTGCGCAACTTCGAGGTGGTCACCCGAATCACTACAGCGCTGCCGGAAATCTCCGCTGCGTCACTCGAGAGTGCGATGGCGACCACCACCGCCGAGGGGATGCCCAGCTGGGCAAAGAACAACACCGAGGGGTTCCTGTTCCCGCAAACCTATGAGTACGAGGACGACCCAACCGCGGAGGTGCTGGTCGCCAAGATGACCGCCGAGTTCGCCAAGGAGATCGCTGCCATCGGGTTCGAGCAGAAGGCACTGGCGCTGGGCCGTGACCCTTACGACGCGTTGATCGTGGCCAGCATCATCGAGAAGGAGACTCGAGACCCCAAGTACGGCCCCGACGTCGCGCAGGCGATCTACAACCGGCTCGACCGCGGCATGAGATTGCAGGTGGACGCCACGGTGCACTACGCCAACAACAGCAGCGGCAAGATCACCACCACCGACCAACAGCGTGCCAATCCCTCGCGGTACAACACCTACCTGTACGAGGGCCTGCCGCCGGGGCCGATCTCCAACCCGGGGAGGAACTCCCTGGAGGCGGCCGTGGCTCCCTCGTCGGGGAGCCTGCTCTACTGGGTCACCACCAACCCCGAGACCGGCGAGACCAAGTTCGCGTCCACCATGGACGGACACAATGCCAACGTCGCCGAGTTCCAGCGTTGGTGCCAGGCCCACCCCGGTCAGTGCTGACGCCTGCTGCGGTGCGGCGCTGTGCGGTGATCGGGCACCCGGTGGCGCATTCGTTGTCCCCGGTCCTGCACCGAGCCGCCTACCGCCACCTCGGACTCAACTGGGAGTACGCCGCCGTCGACGTGCCGCCCGGTCAGTTGTCCGCATTTCTGGCGGGGCTGGATGAGCGCTGGCGCGGGCTGTCGGTCACGATGCCACACAAGCAGGAGCTGCTGGGCTTCGGGGCCGGAGACGCCACCACTGAACTGGTGGGGGCGGCCAACACGCTGGTGCTGGAGCCGCTGGGGCCGGAAGGCGTGACCAAACGGATCGTGCGCAACACCGACGTCAGTGGCTTCGTCGCCGCGTGCGCAGCCCATGGTGTGGTGGATGTCCGGTCGGCCACCCTGTTGGGCGCCGGTGCCACGGCGCGTGCAGCGCTGGTCGCCTTGGCGAGCATGGGGCTGAAGTCGGCCGCCTTGCGCGTGCGTGACCCCGGTCGAGCCACCAGCCTCACGACACTGGCCGCCCGGCTGGGGGTTGAGATCAGCGTCGATGTCCTGGGAGCCTGCGTCCCGGCTGGTCCACTGCTGGTCTCCACACTGCCCGGGGACTCAGCCGCGCTGTGGGCCGACGAAGCGGCCGCCGCTGCTGGCGCCGTCTTCGACGTGAGCTATGACCCGTGGCCGACGCCGCTCGCTGCTGCCGCGCTGAGGCAGGGCGTGACGGTGATCGACGGTCTCGACCTGCTGGCCGGTCAGGCCATCGGCCAGGTGCAGCTGTTCACCGGCAGTAGCGTTGACTTCGCGCTGTTGCAGGCCGCCGGGCGGGATGAGCTCCGGCGCCGGCGCCTTCTCTGAGAGGATCTGCTCGTGCTGCGTTACACAACTGCCGGCGAGTCCCACGGTCAAGCCCTCGTGGCGGTGATCGAGGGCATTCCCGCCCACGTGCGATTGACCTCCGACGTCATCGTCTCCGAGTTGGCACGTCGCCGGCTCGGCTACGGCCGCGGTGCCCGCATGAAATTCGAGGGCGACCAGGTGACACTACTGGGCGGCGTCCGTCACGGTGAGACGTTGGGGGCGCCGATCGCTGTCATGATCGGCAACACCGAGTGGCCCAAATGGGAACAGGTGATGGCTGCGGACCCCGTGGACGAAGACGTGCTCGCCCAGCTGGCCCGCAACCAAAAGCTGACCCGGCCGCGGCCCGGGCACGCTGACCTGTCCGGGATGCTGAAATACGACTTCGACGACGTTCGCCCGATCCTGGAGCGCGCCAGTGCCCGCGAGACGGCAGCTCGGGTGGCCTTGGGTGCAGTGGCAAAGAGCTTCCTTGACCAGGCGTTCGGAATCAGCGTGCTGAGTCACGTGGTGTCGATCGGCGGCATCGAGGCCCGGATCGACCGACTGCCCACACCGTCCGACCTGGCAGCCATCGACGACGATCCGGTGCGTTGTCTGGACCCCGAGGCCAGCCTTCGGATCCAGGCGGAGATCGAGGCCTGCAAGAAGGACGGTGACACCCTCGGTGGGATCGTCGAGGTGGTGGCGTGGGGTTGCCCGCCAGGCTTGGGCTCCCACACCCAGGGGGACCGTCGTCTGGACGCCAGGCTGGCGGGTGCACTGATGAGCATTCAGGCCATCAAGGGCGTCGAGATGGGTGACGGATTCACCCAGGCACGAGTGCGCGGCAGCCAAGCGCACGATGAGATTTTCCCAGGCCCGAACGGAATCGACCGTCGCAGCCATCACTCTGGCGGCACCGAGGGCGGCATCAGCACCGGTGAGGTGCTACGGGTGCGGGCCGCCATGAAGCCGATCTCCAGTCTGCCCCGTCCGCTGGGCAGCATTGACACTGCCACCGGTCAGGCAGCACCGGCCGACTACCAGCGTTCCGACGTGGTCGCGGTGCCGGCCGCCGGTGTGGTCGCCGAGTCCATGGTGGCTCTGGTGCTGGCCGAGGCTGCCCTGGAGAAGTTCGGCGGCGACTCGCTGGGCGAAACCCGGGCCAACGCGAGCAGTTACCTGCGTCACATCGCCGATCGCGGACTCCAGGTGCACCAGTGAGCCGCGGCGGCAGCGGGGCGGTCCGCAGATCCGGGCTGGTGCTGATTGGTCTGCCGGGTTCCGGCAAGAGCACCGTGGGGGCACTGCTGGCGGACCGTCTGGGTCTCCCGTTCGTCGACCTGGATGCCGTCATCGAACAGCACACCGGACGCAGCATCGCTGACATCTTCGCCGACGACGGTGAGGCAGCCTTCCGGGAGCTGGAGCAGCAGCTGGCCACGGACGCGCTCCGGCGCCCCGCGGTCATCGCGCTCGGTGGCGGGGCCGTGGTCAGCCCGGCCCTGCGGCACACTCTGGAGTCCCACGAGGTGGTCTGGTTGCGCACCTCCGTCGGCGAGGCTGCACGCCGCGTTGGCGACACCGGGCATCGTCCGTTGCTGCGCGGGGGCGTGCGCGAACGGCTCGAACAACTGCTCGCCGAACGTGAGCCCTGGTACGAACAGGTCGCCAAGCACCGGGTGCTCACAGATGGCAAGAACCCGCAGCAGGTGACCGCCATGATTCTGGAAGACGTCGCGGGCCCCGTCGGGTCCGAGCCTGCTCCGCTGGTCCGGATCATCGTCGAGTCCAAGGCCCAGCCGTACCCGGTGCTGATCGGACGGGGGGCGCTGGACCAGCTGCCGAGCTTCCTGGATGGCGGCCCCCGCGTTGCATTGATCTACTCGGACGTGCTGGCGAAACCTGCTCGCCGGGCCGCGCAGCTGGTGGCTGATGCCGGGGCGCATCCGCTGCTGCTGGAGGTACCCGCCGGTGAGGCAGGCAAGACAGTCGAGACCGTGGGGCACTGCTGGAATCAGCTGGCTGCAGCCGGGTTCACCCGCTCAGATCTGGTGATCGGCATCGGCGGGGGAGCGACCACCGATCTGGCCGGCTTCGTGGCAGCCACCTGGCTGCGGGGGGTCCGATTCATCTGCGTGCCCACCACCATCCTCGGCATGGTGGACGCAGCGGTGGGCGGCAAGACCGGCATTGACCTGCCGAGGTCGAAGAACCTGGTGGGGGCCTTCCACGAACCAACCGCCGTGCTGGCGGACCTCGAGCTGCTGGGTGGCCTGCCCGATTCGGAGGTGCGGTCCGGGCTCGGCGAAGTGATCAAGTGCGGCTTCATCGCTGATCCGCGAATCCTTGATCTGGTGCGCGCAGACCCAGCAGAGTGCCTGGATGTGAGCAGTCCTCGGCTGACGGAGCTGATTCGTCTCTCCGTGGAGGTCAAGGCGAAAGTGGTGTCCGAGGACCTACGAGAGGCTACGTCCACCGCCGACCACGTGGGCCGTGAACAACTCAACTACGGGCACACGCTGGGCCACGCCATCGAGGCTCATGAGCAGTTCCAGTGGCGGCACGGCGCGGCTGTGGGTGTCGGGATGGTCTTCGCAGCCGAACTCGCCCACCGTCTGGTGGGGCTGGACCAGAGCGTGCTCGACCTTCATCGCGCGACGCTCGGCAGCATTGGGCTGCCCACCAGCTACGCCGCCGCTTCTTTCGACGAGCTTCGACGCCTGATGGCACTGGACAAGAAGACCAGGGGAGCGACGTTGCGTTTTGTCGGCCTCCGCTCGCTCGGGCAGGTCACGATCATCGCAAACCCGTCGGAATCGGTGTTGCGGGAGTGTTACCGCGCGATTGCCGAGTGAACCCGACGAATTGTCGGGCCGGGCGGGTGTCCGAAGGGATTCCGGGGTTGGGGACGCCGGAGGCTAGGATGACTCCCTGCTGGGCCGATGCCCAGCCCAGAATCCCGGCGTCAACGACGCCCGGTTATTGCCAACAGCTTTGAAAGGCTCGCACGTGGCTGATACGACCAACGACATCAAGAACGGCACCGTCCTGGTTCTGGACGGCCAGCTCTGGCAGGTGACCTGGTTCCAGCACCACAAGCCGGGCAAGGGCAACACGGTGGTCCGCACCAAGATCAAGCACGTTGTCAGCGGCAAGATCGTCGAGCGCACCTTCCAGGCCGACACCAAGATCGAGATGGCCAACGTCGACCGCAAGGACATGCAGTACCTCTACGAGGACGCCTCCGGCTACGTCGTGATGGACACCGAAACCTACGAGCAGCTCACCATCCCCGCCGAGATCGTGGGTAGCGCCAAGGACTTCATGCTCGAAGGCATGATGATCAACGTCGCACTGCACGACGAGAACCCGCTCTACATCGAGTTGCCCGCCTCGGTCGAGATGGAGATCATCTACACCGAGCCTGGTCTGCAGGGCGATCGCTCCAGTGCCGGCACCAAGCCCGCCACCATCCAGACCGGCCGCGAGATCCAGGTTCCGCTCTTCATCACCACCGGTGAGCGCGTCAAGGTCGACACCCGTTCGGGCGACTATCTCGGTCGCGTCAACAGCTGATGAGCGACGCGCCGTCCACCAACTCCGAACATCCCGCACCGATCCCACTGGCCCCGGGCGAGCACCCGCCGTTCGAGGGTGCCTACAAGGTGGCCGGTCCGGTCGAGGCCGGAAGGCACCACCAGTCGACTCGGACCAAGGCTCGCAAGGCAGCGCTGGACGTGCTGTTTGAGGCCGACCTGCTGGGGCGTGATCCGCTCGACCTGCTCGAGGAGCTGCGGGAGCAGACTGAGACCCCGCCACGTGAGTTCACGGAGCAGATCATCCGGGGTGTCCATCAGCACCAACCGCAGATCGATGCGCGGATCTCACATTGCGTGAGCAACGAATGGTCGCTGGAGAGAATGCCGAGAATCGATCGAAATCTGGCCAGGATCGCCATTTGGGAGATGGACCACACCGACATCGTCGGGAAGGTGGCGATCAGCGAAGCCCTGGAGCTTGCTGACCAGTACAGTACCGACACGTCGGTCGCGTTCCTGCATGGGATGCTGAGCAAGGCATTGGACACCAGATCAAGGCCGAACGACGGTTGAAAAGGAGCCAACGGCAATGATGACCCGCGACGAGGTGCAGGTGCGCCTCTTGCTCAACGCATATCAGGGCGTCCTGCGGCCGCTGCTGTTCAAGATCGACCCGGAGATCATCCACGACCAGATGATCAACCTGTTGGCAGCGCTGCCTGCCCCTGCGCTGCAGCTCGCTGACGCCATTGTGGGCCAGCCCACGCATCCGGTCGAGGTTGCAGGTGTCAGATTCCCCGGTCGGGTCGGTTTGGCAGCAGGCCTCGACAAGGATGCCCGGGCCGCCGGGGTCTGGTCGAGGCTGGGGTTCGGCTTCGCCGAGCTGGGCACGTTCACTGGTCATGCGCAGCCGGGCAATCCGAAGCCCCGGTGTTTTCGGCTGCCTCGCAGCCGCGCGCTGATCAACCGGATGGGCATGAACAATCCCGGCGCCGAGGCCGTTGCCGCGCTGCTCACCGAGTGGGGCGCCGAGCGGGGCAGGAACGCGCTGGGGTGCCCGATGGGTATCTCGATCGGCAAGACCAAGGTCGTCCCGTTGGAGGACGCGATCGGCGACTACGTGTTCTCGTTCGACCGGTTGGCGCCCTTCTCCGATTACCTGGCTGTCAATGTGTCCAGCCCGAACACGCCCGGCCTGCGGTCACTGCAGGGGCGCATTCATCTTGAAGGATTGACCAGCGCGCTGGTTGAGCGTGCGGCGAAGCTGGACTCGGCAAACCCGGTACCGATCTTCCTGAAGCTGTCTCCCGACTTGAACGAAAGTCAGCTGAGTGAGGCCATCGAGGTGTGTGAGCTGAACGGGATCTCGGGGCTGATCGCAACCAACACGACCCTTTCGCGGGAGCGCGTGCACCCCTCCGAGATGGACATCGCCAACCAGGCAGGTGGCCTTTCGGGTGCACCACTGACGTGGCCGGCCTTGAGGATGATCCGGTCCATCACCGCCCAGACTGACCTTCCTGTGATGGGTGGGGGCGGCGTGATGACCCCGGCCGACGCCCAGGCCATTTTCGACGCCGGTGCCGCGCTGGTGCAGGTGTACACCGGCTTCATCTACGCCGGTCCGGCCCTGACCCAGGGGATCAACCGGCTGACTGTCCCCGAGAAGCTGAGATGAGGCCCTACCGGCAGCGCCTGTCCGAATTGTGCGCCGAGCGCGGCGCCCTGTGCGTCGGAGTTGACCCGCACGAGCAGATCCTGACGTCCTGGGGTCTGGCCTACGACGTGGCGGGACTGGAGAGATGCGCCCGCGGGCTGGTAGAGGCGCTGGGTACCCACGTCGCGGTGTTCAAACCTCAGAGCGCCTTCTTCGAGGTCTTCGGGCCGAAGGGTGTCGCGGTGCTGCAGGCTGTGCTGGAGGACATTCGGCAGGCTGGGGCGTTGTCCATCCTGGACGTCAAGCGCGGAGACATCGGTTCGACCATGAGCGCCTACGCGCGGGCGTATCTGGCCGATGACGCCGCGCTGGCGGCCGATGCGATCACGGTGAGCCCTTATCTGGGGTTCGAGTCGCTGCGCCCGGCTCTGGATCTGGCTCATCAAACAGGCCGCGGCGTCTACGTGCTGACAAGGACCAGCAATCCCGAGGGCGCGCAGGTGCAGTTCGCGACCCACGGCGGGCGCAGCGTCGCTCAGCTCATGGTGGACGCTGCCCGTGCTGAGAACGAGGCAGCCGGTGACCACGCCGTGGGGCTGGTGATCGGTGCCACCCACCTCGACACCGGCGTCGACCTCACCGGTTTCAGCGGTTCCATCCTGGCGCCCGGCGTCGGTGCCCAGGGTGGTCGCGTCGACGAGTTGTCCGGGATTTTCGGTGCTGCCGCGGTCCACGTGCTGCCCAGCAGCAGCCGGGGCGTGATGTCTGCAGGCCCGGCGGCGACCAGCCTGGTGCAGCGCCTGAGACAGACTCTGCACCCGTAGCCAACCCCCATCGAACGACAAGAAGTCAGACTTCTGGGCTGCCGGCAGGGCACAGGTCAAACCACCCGCGAACCGCTGTTGAGCCCGCAAAATGGTGGAACATGACCCTGGTTCCACCCTAAACGCCTAGCCAACTGTCAACTGGCAGCTTGTTCCAGGGGTCGGACGCCGCTATTGTCGGGTTTCACCCAGAGGTTTGCTCTTGGGTTCCTTTGGCGCTTGTCGCAGGCGCTGGACGGATTATTTATCAGAGAGATGGGACAACTGTGGCGATTCCTGCACTATCCGAGGAGCAGCTTCAGGCTGCACGTCAAGCCGCCACTGACGCACGCAGAGCCCGTGCGAGTCTCAAGGACAAGGTCCGGGCTGGCGAGCTGACTCTGTCCGAGGCTTTGGACAAAGCCGCTGAAGATGACGTTCTGGCGCACGTCCGGGTTGTCGACCTGCTGAAGGCCATTCCCCGGGTCGGAGAGAAGCGCGCTGCCGAGTTGATGGCCCGGCTCGGCATTGCACCCAATCGTCGCGTCCGGGGTTTGGGACGCCATCAAGTGACCGGTTTGAAGGCGGAGTTCAACTGAGCCTATTTTGTAGCCATGGTCACACCAGGTAGTCGCAGTGCGGGGGTGTTTGTCGTCTCCGGACCGACAGCCGTTGGAAAAGGCACGGTGGTGGCCCGACTCAAGGAGCTTCACCCGGAGCTCTTTGTCTCGATTTCGGCCACCACCCGTGCCCCGCGGCCTCACGAGATGGATGGCGTTCACTACCACTTCGTGACCGAAGATGATTTCGATCATCTGATTGCAGAGGACGGACTCCTGGAGTGGGCCTGCGTCCATGGCAGCAACCGTTACGGCACCCCGCGCAGGCCGGTTGAGGAGGCCCTCGCTCGGGGCCAGATCGTGATTCTGGAGATCGATCTGCAAGGAGCTGAGCAGGTGCGGCGGACGCTGCCGCAGGCCGTGGAGATCTTTCTGTCCCCCCCGTCGTGGCAGTGTCTGGTCCAGCGGCTTTCCGGCCGGGGAACGGAGACGCCAGAGCAAATGCAGCGGCGTCTCGAGACAGCCCGACACGAAATGGCTCACGCGCAGGACTTCGACCACGTCGTCGTGAATGACAGGATCGAGGATGCCGTGGCGAAGCTGGTAAGCTTGCTGGGCTTGTGAGGTTCGTCTTTGGCGTGCAGCCACAGCACAACGCTTGCAGCCACAGCACCACGGGTGCATCCCAGTGCAACCCGGCATGACAACGCCACTACAACAGTGAAGGCTGATCTTGAGCACCAACATCCCTGAGGGCATCACCAACCCGCCGATCGATGACCTGCTGGAGCATGTCGATTCGAAGTACCGCCTCGTGCTGTATGCCGCCAAGCGGGCACGTCAGATCAACGCCTACTACTCACAGCTGGGCGAGGGCCTGCTCGAGAACGTCGGCCCCCTGGTCGAGACCAGTGTTCAGGAGAAGCCGCTGCGCATCGCCCTTCGTGAGATCCAGGCCGGTCAGCTGCAGTACAAGCAGATCGATCCCGAAGAAGAGGCACGGGCGCGCGCTGAGGCAGCCACCGACCCGGCCTTCTCCTTCTCGGATCCCTTTGGCGATCTGGGCCCTGCCTGATTCTGCTTGCCCGACGGAAAGGAACACCCAGTGAGCAGGCTTTTCACCTCGGAATCTGTCACTGAGGGTCATCCGGACAAGGTCGCCGACGCCATCTCCGACGCCGTGCTGGACGCGATGCTCGCCCAGGACCCCGATTCCTTGACAGCAGTCGAGGTGTTGGTTGCCAATGGAGTGGCGGTGGTGACCGGTGAGGCCACCACGAATTCGTATGTGGACGTCGGCCAAGTGGCCCGCGAGCGCCTCGTGTCGATCGGCTACGACTCCTCCGACCGTGGTCTGGACGGCCGCTCGTGCGGGGTCATGGTGGCCATCAACAACCAGTCACCGGACATCAGCGCGGGCGTCCACGAGTCTTGGGAACGACGCCACGGTTCGACCGACCCGCTCGATGCGCAGGGTGCCGGCGACCAAGGCATGATGTTCGGCTACGCCTGCAACGAGACCCCGGCGCTGATGCCGTTGCCCATCGACCTGGCACATCGACTGGCCGAGCAGCTGGCCAAGGTGCGGCGGGAGGGTGTGCTCGACTACCTGCGGCCGGACGGAAAGACCCAGGTGACCGTTGCCTACCAGGCAAACCGGCCGGTCAAGTTGGAAACGCTGGTCGTCAGTTGCCAGCACATCGAGGGTATCGACCAGCGAGTCCTGCACCAGGGTGTGATCGCTGAGGTGATCGAGCCCGTGCTGGCTCGCTACGACCTGCCACACGACGGCTACCAGACGTTCATCAACCCCACCGGCAAGTTCGAGATCGGCGGCCCGATGGCCGACTCCGGTCTCACCGGACGCAAGATCATTGTCGACACCTACGGCGGCATGGCCCGTCACGGGGGCGGTGCCTTCAGCGGCAAGGACTCCTCGAAGGTGGACCGTTCTGCGGCCTACGCCATGCGTTGGGTGGCCAAGACCGTGGTGGCCGCCGGGCTGGCAGATCGCTGCGAGACCCAGGTGGCCTATGCGATCGGGAAAGCCAACCCGGTCGGCCTCTACGTCGACACTTTCGGTACCGGCGTCGTTCCCGATGAAGCGATCCAGGAGGCGGTGCTGGCAACCTTCGACCTGCGTCCGGCAGCCATCGTCGCTGACCTCGACCTGAAGCGGCCGATCTACTCGATGCTGACCAACTACGGCCACTTCGGACGGGAGTTGCCCGAGATGACCTGGGAACGCACCGACCGCGCCGCAGCGCTCGCCAACGCCGTCCGGGCCTGATCGTCACCGACGCCGGCAGCCCCAGCGTTCTGTCGGAGGCGGTCTCTACGATCTGGACTGTGAGCAATCCACCTGACCTTGAACAGCCTGGTCTGTTGCCGCCGGCCCCTCAGGCCAGCCAACGCGGGTCGATTGCCCGACTGGCCCTGGACGTGGCGTTGCCGCACCTGGATCGGTTCTTCGACTACACGGTGCCCGAGAAGCTGGAGACCGACGCGGTGGTGGGTGCCAGGGTGCGGGCTCGTTTCGCCGGCAGACTGGTCGACGGCTTCATCGTGGAGCGCCCGGACAGCACCCCGGTGACGACGAAGCTCAGACCGTTGTCCAAGGTGGTCAGCCCGGAGCCCGTCCTGACCTCCCAACAGGTGGCGTTGGTCCGGGCAGTCGCCGACCACTACGCGGGCACCTTCGCCGATGTGGTGCGGCTCGCAGTGCCGCCGAGGCATGCAGCAACCGAGAAGGCCGTCCGATCACCGTGGCCGGAGCCTCAGCTGCCGGCGGAGCTGCCCGGCGGCCTGCTGCCGGTTCCGGGCGGGCGCACGTTCCTCGAGAAGCTGGAGTCCGGTCAAGGAGTCAGGGCGGCCTGGCAGGTGACGCCCAGCTTCAACACCGACGGTCTGGGCCAGGACGACTGGACGCGGGGCATCCTGCAGGCCGCCGTGGCCACGCTGCGGGCCGGCCGCGGCGTCATCGTGGTGGTGCCTGACGACAAGGACGTCACCCGTGCACTGACGGCACTGGCAGCTGTCCTGGGGCGCGGATGCTTGGCCGAATTGAGAGCTGGGCTCGGGGTGGCCAGCCGTTACCGCAACTATCTGGCTCTGCTGCGTGGGTTCTCCCGCGTGGTCGTCGGCACCCGTGCTGCGGTGTACGCACCGGTGGCAGACCTGGGTCTGGTGGCCGTCGTCGACGACGGTGACGACCTGCTGGCCGAGCGGCACGCACCCTACCCGCATGCCCGCGACGTCGCAGCCCTGCGGGCCGCTGAGCAGGGTTGCGGGCTGCTGCTGGCTTCGCACGCGCGCAGCAGCGAGGTGCAGGCGTGGGTGGAGCGTGGCTGGGTGGCCCCCCTCGCACTACCCGGCAACGAACAGCGTCGGCGTAGCCCTGCGGTTCGGGTCACCGGCGACTCCGACGAGGCGCTCGCCCGCGACCCACTGGCTCGGACGGCACGTCTGCCCGCGTTGGCCTTCAGCACCATTCGCAACGGGCTCGCCGAGGGTCCCGTGCTGGTTCAGGTGCCGCGCAGTGGCTACGTGGTGGCGCTGAGCTGCCAACGCTGCCGAACCAGCGTCCGCTGCCCGCAGTGCCACGGGCCGGTTCGGGTCACCCGGTCGACTGCCGGTGGCCGGCAACTGCACTGCGGCTGGTGTGCCCGCATGGTGGTCAACTGGGCCTGCCAGGTGTGCGGTGGCCGCGAGCTGCGGGCCCCACTCGTGGGCTCCACGCGTACCGCCGAGGAGTTGGGCCGGGCCTTTCCCGGTTACCGGCTCATCGACAGCTCTGGCGAGCGAGTGGTGGCGACCGTGGGCGACCAGCCCGCCCTCGTGGTGGCCACCCCGGGCGGGGAGCCTATTGCCGAGCATGGTTACTCTGCGGCGTTGTTGTTGGACGCCGGCCTTTCTCTGGGCCGCGTCGATCTGCGGGCCGCCGAGGAGACACTGCGTCGCTGGTGCAATGTGCTTGCCCTGGTGCGGCCAGGCGAGGCCGGCGGAACGGTCTGCGTGGTGGGTCCCTCGCATGATCGGGCGGTGCAGGCCCTGGTGCGCGTCGACCCGGCAGGGTTCGCTGCGCGGGAGCTGGCCGAGCGTCGCGACGCCGGTTTCCCACCTGCTGTGCGGTTGGTGCAGGTGGAGGGCGGCAGCGGCCCGCTGGGCGACTTCCTGCACAGCCTTGACCTGCCCGGTTGGGCCACTGTGCTTGGTCCGGTCGACCTGCCTGCTGTCGGGTCGGCCCACCCAACGGTCGAGCCGCCCGAGATCGCGCAGCGACTGCTGCTGCGTTGCGATCTGGCGCACGGCCCGGAGCTGAGCCGGCTCTTGAAGGCCGCAGTCGCCACGCGGTCGGCTCGCAAGGCCGACGGGCTGTTGCGGGTTCGGGTCGACCCGGTCAGCCTGTGAGTGGCACCCGCCCCGGCCGGTAGGCTGGCCGCGTGAGAGTCGTCTTTGCTGGAACCCCTGAGGTCGCACAGCCCAGCCTGCAGGCGCTGGTTGACGCGGGCCATGATGTGGTCGCTGTGGTGACCAGGCCGGATGCGGCCGTGGGGCGGAGCAAGCGGCCACAGCCATCACCGGTTGCCCGGCTTGCCGAGCAGCTTGGTTTGGCGGTTCTGAAGCCGGTCAAGGCCGGCGACCCGCAGTTCCTGGCGCAGCTGCGCGACCTTTCACCGCAGGTGTGCACCGTCATCGCTTACGGCGCGCTGCTGCCCCAGCCGGTCTTGGACGTCCCCGAGCACGGCTGGATCAACGTGCACTTCTCGCTGCTGCCCGCCTGGCGCGGCGCAGCACCGGTGCAGCGGTCGATCATGGCCGGTGACCAGGAAACCGGGGTGACCACCTTCCGCCTGGTCAAGGAGATGGACGCAGGGCCGTGCTACCGGCAGTTCAGCACGCCCATCGGAGCGGCCGAGACTGCCGGGCAGCTGCTGGAGCGGCTGTCACACGTTGGGGCCGACCTGTTGCTCGCCACCCTCGACGACATCGAGGCCGGCGTGACTCCCCGCGAGCAGGATCCGGAGGACATGTCGTTGGCTCCCAAGGTCACGGTCGACGAGGTGCGCATCGACTGGACGCAGCCAGCCCATCGCATCGACCGTTTGGTGCGCGGCGCGAGCCCCAATCCGGGGGCGTGGACCACTCTCGACGAGCAGCGGTTCAAGGTGCTGCTCGCCGGACCGGACGAGTCGGGCGTCACCTTGCAGCCTGGCCAGCTGCATGCCACCAAACATGCGTTGTTCGTCGGCACAGGCGACGCTGACCTGCGCCTGGACACAGTCCAGGCCTTTGGAAAGAGCGCCATGAGTGGCGCCGACTGGGCCCGCGGCGCCAAACCGGAAGGCGCCAGATTTGTCTGACAAGGGCAAGGTTCCCGACCGGCGGCGCGCCGCCAGATCCGGCCAGCCTCGCCGCACCATCGACCCGGCCCGGCGCACCGCCTTCGAAGCGCTGCGGGCCGTCAACGGCGAGGGCGCCTACGCCAACCTGGTGCTGGCGGCCCTCACCGCCCAACACCGGCTGAACGAGCGCGACGCCGCGTTCGCCACCGAGCTGGTTTTCGGTACCTCGCGGCTGCAGGGTAGTTACGATCTCGTGATCGAACGGGCGGGCGGCCGCAAGCTCGCCAGCCTGCAGCCGGCCGTCGTCGACGTGTTGCGACTGGCTGCCCACCAGATCCTGGGCATGCGCGTTCCCGCGCGGGCGGGCGTGGCCGCCTCAGTCGACCTGGCCGGGGCGGCGATCGGGGAGCGCGTCACTGGGGTCGTGAACGCCATCAGCCGACGGATCGCGGCCCACACCCTGGACGGCTGGCTGGACCAACTGACCAGTGGGTTGCCGACTGCCGAGGCGCTGGCCATTCGGCACGGTCATCCGCGCTGGATCGTGGATGCCTACGCCGAGCTGCTCGACGAGGACGAACTGGTGCGGGCATTGCAGGCAAACAACATTGCGCCGACCCCGACCTTGGTGGTCCGGCCCGGCTTGGCCACTGTCGACGAACTGGTCCAGGCCGGGGCCACCCCCACTGTCTGGTCGCCGTGGGGAGCGATCCGGGCAGGCAACCCGTCCGACGTCGCGGCAGTGCGCGAGCGCCGTGCCGGCGTGCAGGACGAGGGCAGCCAACTGGTGTGCCTCGCCGCGACCCGCGCCCCCGTCCCCGCGGGCCCGTGGCTGGACCTGTGTGCCGGCCCCGGCGGCAAGGCCGCCTTGTTGACCGGTCTGGCCATCGAACGTGGCGCACTGCTGGTGGCCAGCGACTCCCAGGAGCATCGCGCGAGGTTGGTGGCCAAGGCGCTGGCCGGCTACCCGGGCGGCCGTGCACAGACGATCTGCGCGGACGGCACGAGGCCGGCTTGGCGTCCCGTCTCGTTCAGCCTGGTGCTGGCCGACGTGCCGTGCACCGGGTTGGGCGCGCTGCGGCGACGTCCGGAAAGCCGCTGGCGTCACCAGGCGTCCCTGGTGGGGGAGTTGGCCGAGCTGCAGCGTGACCTGTTGCGAACGGCCCTGGCTTCAGTGCCATCGGGCGGTGTGGTGGCCTACGCCACCTGCTCGCCGCACCGCGCCGAGACCCACGACGTCGTCGTCGAGATTGCCGCGCAGACCGGCGCCGAGATCCTGGACGCCCCGGCCCTGCTGCCCGAGGTTCCTGGCTGCAGCGCTGCCACGGATCCCAGGTTCATCCAGCTGTGGCCGCAGCGCCACGGCACCGACGCAATGTTCCTGGCTTTGTTGCGACCCGGTCCTTGAGGCGACGACCTAGGATCAGTGTGTGACCATGCGCATCACTCCCAGCATCCTTTCCGCCGACTTCGTCAACCTGCAGCGTGACATCGAGCGAGTCTCCAGCTGCGACGCAATTCACGTCGACGTGATGGACAATCACTTCGTGCCGAACCTGACCATCGGAGTCCCGGTCGTCGAGGCCATCCACGGCTGCACCGATCTCCCCCTTGACGTGCACCTGATGATCGAGGACCCCGACCGTTGGGCTCCTTCCTACGTCGAGGCGGGCGCGACGACCGTGAGCTTCCACGGTGAGGCCGCCCGGGCACCCATCCGTCTTGCCCGCGAGCTCCGCCGGCTTGGGGCGCGTGCCGGCCTGGTGCTCAAGCCGGCCACTCCCATCGAGGGGTGGGCGGATGTCCTGGAGGAGTTCGACAACGTGCTCCTGATGACGGTGGAGCCCGGTTTCGGCGGGCAGAAGTTCATCGAATCGGTGCTGCCCAAGGTCACCCGTACCCGTGAGCTCATCAACGCCATCGGCAAGCACATCACCATCCAGCTGGACGGCGGCATCACCGTCGACACCATCGAGCGTTGCGCGCGAGCGGGCGCCGACACCTTCGTGGCTGGGTCGGCCGTCTACGGAGCCGACGACCCCGACGCCATGGTGCGCCGGCTGCGTGAGCTCGCCACCAACGCTGTGGCGTAGGCAGGCAACCCTGCGATTCAGCGCTTTCTGCGACGCAGGTAGCGCTGGATCTCGGCGGCAATGGCGTCACCCGCGCCGGCCTCCAGATCGCTGTCCTGTTCGACCTCCAGGGTGGCCACGTATTCGGCGATGTCAGGGTCGTCGCAGGTGAGCTCGTTGACGCCCTCCTGCCACCGCCGGGCCAGCAACGGCAGCTCACCCAGCTGCAGCTCGAGCTCCAGCAGGTCGTTGATCTCGTGCAGCATGGCCAGCGTCGCCATCGGGTTCGGAGAGTTGGACACGTAGTGCGGAACTGAAGCCCACAGCGAGATGGTGGCCAACTTGCCGCTGCGGTAGCACACATCGGCAAGCACACCGGCGATGCCGGTGGGCCCCTCGTAACTGGGCGACTCCAACCCGAGCGACAGCGCGAGCGCAGGATCGGGCGAGATGGCCGAAACGGGCAGCGCCCGGGTGTGCGGACAATCGGTGAGCATCGCACCCAGCACGATGACGTACTCGGGCTCGATGCTCAGGAAGCAGGACACCAGGGCCGCTGCGAAGCTGCGCCAGCGCAGGTTCGGCTCCGGGCCGTACACCAGCACCAGGTCACGCTCGGGTAGGTGGCAGACCGCCACCCGGGTCGTGGGCCACTGGATCTCACGTCCGGATTCGCCGATCTCGACGCAAGGCCGGGTGAGTTGCAGGTCGTAGTAGTCCTCTGAATCCAGCTCCCAGGCGTCCTCGGTGGGGTAGCCGACGATCAGGTGGTTGATGACCTCCGTGGCAGCGTCGGCGGCGTCGTTCCAGCCCTCAAAAGCCGCCAGCACAACTGGGCGACGGAGGTCACGAAGTGGATCTGCCATGCTCCGAGCTTACGGAGCACCACGGTGACGAGCCACTCCTACTCTGTGGGCGGAACGGTCGTCCACTCGCTGCCGTGGCGATCTCTATATTGGAGCCCATGACTTTGCGCCCTGCTCCCGATGTTCCCGGCACTGCACTGCGCGACCTGCTCGGTCGCACGGTCCTGGTGGGTGACGGGGCCATGGGTACCATGCTGCAGGGCTTCGACCTGGGCCTCGACGACTTCGAGGGCCACGAGGGCTGCAACGAGGTACTGAACCGTAGCCGCCCCGACGTGGTTGCCAGCGTCCACGAGGCCTACTTCGCGGCCGGCAGCGATCTGGTCGAGACCAACACCTTCGGCGCCAATTTCGCGGCGCTGAACGAGTACGGGATCGCCGACCAGATCGGCGAGCTGGCACTGGCCGGTGCCCGAATCGCCCGTCGGGTGGCCGACAGGTTCAGCACGGTCGCCCAGCCACGGTTCGTGCTGGGCAGCATGGGGCCGGGCACCAAGTTGCCCACGCTTGGTCACGTCAAGTTCACCGCGCTGCGCGACGCCTACGCCGAGCAGACGGCCGCCATGATCGAGGGCGGCATCGATGCCGTCGGAATCGAAACCTGTCAGGACCTGCTGCAGGCCAAGGCCGCCGTCATCGGTGCCCGCCGCGCCGCCGAGGCAGCCCACGTCGATCTGCCCATCTTCGTCTCTGTGACCGTCGAGACCACCGGCGCGATGCTGTTGGGCAGCGAGATCGGCGCTGCGCTGGCCACGCTCGAACCGCTCGGCATCGACATGATCGGGCTGAACTGCGCCACGGGGCCCGCCGAGATGGCCGAGCACCTCCGCCACCTGTCTCGCCACGCCCGCGTCGGGGTGAGCTGCATGCCCAATGCCGGCTTGCCTCAGCTGAGCGCCCAGGGGGCCGTTTACCCACTGGGCCCGAACGAGATGGCGGCCGCGCTGGACGACTACACCGCACGCTTCGGTCTGAGCCTGGTGGGCGGCTGTTGCGGCACCACGCCGGAGCACATCCGGCTCCTTGCCGAGACGATCGGGCACCGCCCGGTCGTCGTTCGCCAACCCGAACCGACCAGAGCGCTGGCGTCGCTCTACAACGAGGTGCCGTTCGACCAGGACACCAGCTATCTGGCGGTGGGGGAGCGCACCAACGCCAACGGCTCGAAGGCGTTCCGCGAGGCGATGCTGGCCGCCAACTGGGATGAGTGTGTCGCCATCGCCAAGAGCCAGAGCCGCGAGGGCGCCCACCTCGCTGACGTCTGCGTTGACTACGTGGGACGCGACGGCGCGGCCGACATGACCGAGCTGACGAGTCGACTGGCCACCGCCGTCACGCTGCCCGTCATGATCGACTCCACCGAACCCGCCGTTGTCGAGGCAGCACTGAACCACCTGCCAGGTCGAAGCATCATCAACTCGGTCAACTTCGAGGACGGTGACGGCCCGGGCTCCCGCTTCGCCCGGGTGATGCCGATGGTGCGCGAGCACGGCGCCGCCGTGGTGGCGCTGACCATCGACGAGGAAGGTCAGGCCCGCACCGCCGAGTGGAAGCTGCGGGTCGCCGAGCGGCTGATCGAGCAGCTCACCAACGATTGGGGCCTGGAGATCGGCGACATCGTTGTCGACTGCCTGACCTTCCCGATCTGCACCGGCCAGGAGGAGACCCGCCGGGATGGACTGGAGACACTGCAGGCCATTCGTACCCTCAAGCAACGGCACCCCGGCGTGCACACCACTTTGGGTGTGTCCAACATCTCCTTCGGCCTCAACCCAGCTGCCCGGACTGTGCTGAACAGTGTGTTCCTGGCCGAGGCCGTGGCCGCCGGGCTGGACTCGGCCATCGTCAACCCCGCCAGGATCATGCCGCTGGACCGGATCCCGACCGAACAGCGAGAGGTGGCGCTGGACCTGATCCATGACCGGCGCAGCGCGGACCACGACCCGCTGACCCTGTTCCTGCAGCTGTTCGAGGGCGTCACAGCGGCGTCCCAGCGCGAACAGCGTGAGTCGGAGCTGGAGTCGTTGCCGCTGTCGCAGCGGTTGGCGCGGCGCATCATCGACGGCAACCACAAGGGTCTGGACGCCGATCTGGACGAGGCACTGGCGGTCAAGGATCCGTTGGCGATCATCAACGAGGATCTGCTGGACGGCATGAAGACCGTGGGAGAACTGTTCGGCTCCGGCCAGATGCAGCTGCCGTTCGTGTTGGCGTCGGCGGAGACCATGAAGAAGGCCGTCGCCCATCTGGAACCGCACCTGGAGTCCACCGAGGACGCCGGCAAGGGGACGCTGGTGATCGCCACCGTGAAGGGCGACGTGCATGACATCGGCAAGAACCTGGTCGACATCATCGTTTCCAACAACGGTTACAACGTCGTCAACCTGGGCATCAAGCAGCAGGTGAACGCGATCATCGAGGCGGCCGAGGCCCATCAGGCCGATGCCATCGGGATGTCAGGTCTGCTGGTGAAAAGCACCGTCGTGATGAAGGACAACCTGCAGGCCCTCACCGACGCCGGCCTGGCCGAGAAGTATCCCGTGCTGCTGGGTGGTGCCGCCCTGACCAGGGCTTATGTCGAACAGGACCTGCAGGCAGGCTTTCCCGGCATGGTGCGCTACGCCAAGGATGCCTTCGAGGGTCTGCGCCTGATGGACACCATCATGGCCATCAAACGTGGCGATCCCGATGCCGCGCTGCCCGAGCCACGCCAGCGGCTGTACCCCCCGACCCCGCCGCCAGACCAGCTGCCGGAGTCCCGGTCCCGTCGCTCCGACGTGGCCCGCAACGTCGACGTGCCCACCCCTCCGTTTTGGGGCAGCCGCGTCAGCAAGGGCATCAAGCTCGCCGACATCACCGCCTGGCTGGACGAGAAGGCCCTGTTCATGGGCCGCTGGGGGCTCAAGGCAACGCGTGGCGGCAAGAGCTACGACGAGCTGGTCGCCACCGAGGGCCGGCCGCGGCTGCGTGCCCTGCTGGAGAAGATCCAGACCGAAGGGCTCGGCAACTTCGCCGTGGTGCACGGCTATTTCCCCGTCTACTCCAGCGACCAGACGCTGGTTGTCCTGGATCCGAACGACCTTTCCCGCGAACTCACCAGGTTCAGCTTCCCGCGCCAGAGCAGAGGCCGGGGGCTGTGCCTGGCGGACTTCTTCCGCGATGAGCAGGAGATGGCCGAGCACGGGCCGGACGTGCTGGCCCTGCAACTGGTGACCATGGGGGAGCGCGTGTCAGAAGCCACCGACGCCCTGTTCAAGGCGGACGCCTACCGCGACTACCTCGAGCTGCACGGCCTTTCGGTGCAGCTGACGGAGGCCTTGGCCGAGATGTGGCATCAGCGCGTTCGCGCCGAGCTGGGGATCGCCGGGGACGACGCGGACATCACCGAGGCGATCAACCACCAGCAGTACCGGGGGAGCCGCTACAGCCTGGGGTACCCCGCTTGCCCCGACCTTGAGCAGCGCCGCAACATCTGCGACCTGCTGGACCCGCAACGCATCGGTGTCACCCTGTCGGAGCAGTGCCAGCTGCAGCCCGAGCAGGCCACCGACGCGTTCGTGGTGCACCACCCGGAAGCCAGGTACTTCAACGCCAGCTGAGCCGTGGCCGGTGATTGGGGAGCGTCCGAGGGGTCTGCCACAATGAATTTCATCATGACTGCACCCAGACGAGCCGCAGACGATCCTCATTTTCGCCCCGCAGCGGTGCTGTGGGACTTCGACGGAACCATGGTCGACACGGAGCCCATCTGGATCGAGGTGGAGACCGAGATCCTGGCCGACCACGGCACCCCGTGGACACACGAGCAGGGCGCGGCGTTGTGCGGAACAGCCTGGCAGTACGCCAGCCAGGTGATGATCGAGGCCATCGGCGACCCCAGCATCGATCCCTGGGAGTTCTACGTCAGGCGCTCCACGATGGTGGCCGAGCGGATTCGTGACGGCCGGATGCCGTGGCGCGCGGGCGCCCAGGAGCTGTTGGAGGATCTGTTCGAGCGCGGTGTGCCCTGCGCAGTGGTGTCGGCCAGTCCGCAGCACGTGCTGGCGGCCGGCCTGTCGCGGATTGAGCCCGGACGCGTGCAGGTGGTCGTCAACGGGGACGACGTGACGGTCGGAAAGCCTGACCCCGAGGGGTACTTGCTGGCCGCGAGCCGCCTCAGCGTGTCCGCGCCGCATTGCGTGGTGCTGGAGGATTCACCGTCCGGCTGCGCTGCTGGGCGCAACAGTGGGGCGGTGGTGCTGGCGGTGCCCTGCATGACCCCGCTGGAGGAGACGGCCGGCCAGGTCATCCGTGCCTCCCTGGCTGGCGTTGACACCGACACCCTCGGCCAGTTGTGGGCCGCCCACCGGATCAGTCGATGACCTCCGGCACGGCTGCGACGGTCGGGCCGGATCCGGATCTGCCCTGGGCGGGGGTGCGTACCGGTCTGCTGCAGGCCGGCGAACGGGTCAAACTGACGGACACCAAGGGGCACAAGCACACCATCGTGCTCACCCCCGGAAAGGTGTTCCACACCACCACGGGCGGCCTGGAGCATGACGACCTGATCGGCCAGCCGGAGGGCACTGTGGTCACCACCGTGCGCGGCATGAACTTCCTGGCGTTCCGCCCGCTGCTCAACCAGGTGATGGTCTCCATGCCACGGGAGGCGGCCGTCATCTACCCCAAGGACGCCGCCCAGATCGTGATGTGGGCCGACATCTTCCCCGGCGCCCGCGTGCTGGAGGCCGGGGTCGGTTCCGGGGCCCTGACCCTCGCCGTCTTGCGGGCCATCGGCCCCAACGGCACTCTCACCAGCTACGAGCGGCGTCCGGAGTTCGCCGAGTGCGCCACCCAGAACGTGGACGAGTTCTTCGGCAGCCACCATCCCGGCTGGAACGTGGTGGTGGGCGATCTCGTCGACGTGTTGCGCGACGACCCTGTTGACCGTGTGGTGCTGGACATGCTGGCGCCCTGGGAATGCATCGATGCGGTGGGTGAGGTGCTGCAGCCCGGCGGAGTGCTGTGCTGCTACGTCACCACCACGACCCAGCTGGGCCGTGTGATGGACCAGCTTCGTGCCCACGGCGGTTTCACGGAGCCCTCGGCCACCGAGACCACCGTCCGGGAATGGCATGCGGAAGGGCTGGCCATCCGTCCCGGTCACGGATCCAGCCCGCACACCGGTTTCCTGGTGATCACCCGACGTCTGGCGCCCGGTGTGTCGGCGCCGCTGCGGCGCCGGCGCCCCGCCATCGGCGCCTACGGCCCCGACTATGTGGGTCCGCTGCCCAAGAACATCCCCGACGTGCAGCCCGGGGCCGGGAACGACGGCAACGAGTAGTCTGTGTCCGGTGAACATCCATCAAGATCCTCGGTGGCTGGGCAGTTCCGGCTTCCCGCCGGCCTTGCTGCAGCCAAGTAGCAGCTCGTTCGTCAGGCTGGTGGCGGAGCAGCTGCCAGGTTCGTTCGGCGCCCCGCCAACTGGTGTCCCGCTGACCTCGACTGCCACCACCATCGTCGCGCTGGTCCATGCGGGCGGCGTGGTGATGGCGGGGGATCGCCGTGCCACGATGGGTCACGAGATTGCCCAGCGCGACATCGAGAAAGTGTTCGCCGCTGACGACCACTCCATCATCGGCATCGCCGGCGCCGCCGGGCCGGCCATCGACATCGTCAAGCTGTTCCAGCTCGAACTCCTGCACTTCGAGAAGATCGAGGGCAGCCCGCTGAGCCTTGAAGGCAAGGCCAACCGGCTCGCCTCCATGATTCGCGAGAACCTCGGCATGGCCTTTCAGGGGCTGGTGGTCATTCCGCTGTTCGCCGGCTGGGACACCACCCACAAAATCGGGCGGATCTTCAGCTATGACGCCACCGGCGGCCGTTACGAGGAACACGCCTTCCACTCCGTGGGTTCCGGCTCTGCGTTTGCCCGCGGCTCGTTGAAAAAGCTCTACCGCACCGACCTCGACGAGCAGGGTGCTGCCACTGCGGCCGTCCAGTCGTTGTACGACGCAGCCGATGACGACTCCGCCACGGGCGGCCCCGACCTGACCCGTGGCATCTTCCCGGTGCTGATCGGCGCCTCGGCCGCCGGCGTGCGGCGATTCTCCGACGACGAGGTGGAGCGCATCAGCCGTGAAGTGGTGCGGCATCGGATCGAGCGCCCCGACGGGCCGAATGCGGGGTTGCTGTGAGCATGCCAATGTACGTCTCACCCGAACAGGTGATGAGGGATCGGGCCGAGTACTCCAGGAAGGGCATCGCCCGCGGCCGGGCAGTTGTCGGGATGCGTTACGCCGACGGCATTCTGTTGGTTGCCCACAACCACTCCCAGACTTTGCAGAAGATCAGTGAGATCTACGACCGCATCGGTTTCGCTGCCGTCGGACGCTACAACGAGTTCGAGAACATGCGGATCGCGGGCATTCGCTACGCCGACCTGCGAGGGTTCAGCTATGCGCGCGCCGACGTCACTGCCCGAGCACTTGCCAACGCCTATGCCCAGTTGCTGGGGGCTGCGTTCGGCGCCGGCTCGGAGAAGCCCTACGAAATCGAGCTGATCGTCGCCGAGGTGGGGCTCACTCCCGAGCACGATCAGTTGTACCGCCTGACCTACGACGGGTCGGTGGTGGACGAACCGATGTTCGCGGTGATGGGTGGGGCTGCCGACAAGCTGCATCAGTTGCTGGAAACCAAGCACGATCCGGGCATGGAGCTGGCCCCGGCCCTGCGACTTGCGGTCAGCACGCTGCAGTCCGACACCGATATCCCGCTGGACTCCCGGGTGCTGGAGGTGGCCGCCCTGGACCGCGGTCGGCCGAGCAACCGCAAGTTCCGGCGACTGCCGCAGAGCGAGGTCACCGCACTGCTCGTCGCCGATGAGTGAGGCTGGCGCCGCCGCAGCAGTGGACGTCGACCCCACGGTGATCGTTGGCACGGGTCTGATCGGCGCCTCGATCGGGTGTGCCCTGACCCGCCGGCACGTCGAGGTCTATCTGGACGACAAGGAGCGCTCCCACACGATGGTGGCGGCCACGCGGGGGGCGGGCATTGTGGCCAAGCCCGACCCGCAGTTGGTGCGTCTGGTCGTGGTGGCGGTGCCTCCTGCGTTCATCGCCGACGTGGTGGAGATCAGTCTGCGGCGCTATCCGAACGCGGTGGTGACCGACGTCGGTTCGGTCAAGGGGACCATCCTGCGCGACCTGCAGTCGCGGGGCGTCGATCTGACCCGGTACGTGGGCTCGCACCCGATGGCTGGCACTCAGTTCGCCGGGCCGATGACTGCCGTCGCAGAATTGTTCGTCGACCGAACCTGGGTGATCACCCCCGCTCAGGTCAACCCGCCGTGGTGCGTGCAGCGGGTGCGTGAGCTCATCGCGTTGTGCGGTGCCCGATCGGTGCAGCGCAACCCTTCCGATCACGATCGGGCCGTCGCCGAGGTGTCGCACCTGCCGCAGCTGATGAGCAGTCTGACGGCCGCCAGGCTGAGCGAGGTGCCTGTCGAGGACCTGCAGCTTGCCGGGCAAGGAGTGCGTGACGTCACCCGGGTCGCGGCCTCAGACCCCGGCCTGTGGCGCCAGATCATCGGCGCCAACCGGGATCAGGTGTTGGTCCAGCTGCGAGCCGTCCGCGATGACATCGATCGACTGGTGGAGACGCTGGCCGACCCGCAAGCGGTGGCTGACGTGCTCGACCGCGGTCGCGTTGGAGCGCGGGCGTTGCGCGGCAAACACGGTCGCGACGCCAACGACATGGTGGCTGTGGTGGTGGAGATCCCCGACACCCCAGGTGCGCTGGCTCGGTTGTTCCGGGACATCGAGGCCGCTGGGGTGAACGTCGAGGATGTTTCCATCGAGCACGACCCCTTGCGGGAGGCTGGTTTCCTGTCCGTCGAGGTCACCCTCGAGAAGTCCGGCCTGCTGCGCGACGCCATGCGGGCCCACGGCTGGTCGGTCCGCACCTGAGGCGTCCGGCCAGTCCTGATCCACACCGAGGAGAGCACCTGTGAACCAACCCGAGAGTCTTCCCCACGAGCCGTTGGTCATCGCCATCGACGGCCCGGCTGGTTCGGGCAAGTCCAGCACCTCGCGGGGGGTGGCGCGGCGGCTGCGGCTGCGTTTCCTGGACACCGGTTCCCTGTACCGGGCCGTTGCCTGGGCGATGTTCGACCGTGGCGTCGACCCGACCGATCGCGACGCTCTGGTTGCCCTGGCCCGTGGTGCCGTTCTGGAGGTCGGCACCGACCCGGGGCAGCCGAGCATCGCTGTGGACGGCTTCGACATCACTGCAGAGATCCACGATCCGCGCATTTCTGCCAAGGTGTCCGTCGTCGCCACCATCCAGCCCATCCGCGACATCCTGACGCGCCAGATGCGTGACATCATCAGCGCCAGTGGTCGCGGCATCGTTGCGGAGGGACGAGACATCACCACCGTCGTCGCGCCGCACGCTCAGGTGCGGGTGTTGCTGCAGGCAGACCCCATGGCACGGATCAAGCGACGTGAGCGCCAGCTCAAGGGGACGCTTGACCGTGAGGCGCTGGCGGATCAGGTGGTGCGCAGGGACCGCGACGATGCAGCGGTCAGCGAATTCGTCACCCCGGCGCCTGGAGTGACGCTGATTGACTCCACCCATCTCGACCTGGACGAAGTCATCAACCGGGTCATCGCCCTGGTGCCTCCCGAGTACCGGTAACAGGCGCCCCTTCGTTCAGTCCGTCTCCAGCGGCAGGAACTGCCCGCCAAAGTTCTTCTTCAACTCGGCGCCGGTGGTGTGACAGACGGCTGAGAGGGCACGCTCGACCAGGCGCATGGCGCCGTGGGCGTGGGCGTCCTCCAGGTCGCGGTTCTCGTCCTCGACGTTGAACCGGATCAGGATGCGCGGCTGGCCGCGCCACAACTCGATGTCCCAGGCCTCGACCGTGAAGAACTCACGCAACGTGTTGACCGCGGTGGACATCACCTCGGGAGGCCGGTGCGGCGCGATCATGTCGCCGACGCCGATGTGCATTCGGTAACTGGGCATGATGGCTTCTGTGTACCACGTCGGGGCCAGGATTCGTGGGGCGTGACCCACGGCCAAGTAGGCTGTGCCGGTGACTGAATCAACCGAGGTACCGCAGACCGCTCGCAAGCCCATCGTTGCCGTGGTGGGCCGGCCGAACGTCGGCAAGTCGAGCCTGGTCAACCGGATCCTCGGTCGCAGGGCCGCGGTCGTGCAGGACACACCTGGCGTGACCCGCGACCGGGTCAGCTACGACGCCGACTGGAGCGGGCACGAGTTCGAGCTCGTCGACACCGGCGGATGGGCCTCTGACGCCAAGGGGATGGCCGCCCGGATCACCGAGCAGGCCGAGGTGGCCATCCAGATCGCGGACGCGGTGATCTTCGTGGTCGACGCCACGGTGGGCACCACTGACGAGGACCAGGCCGTCGTCGAGGTGCTGCGACGCAGCAAGAAGCCGATCATCCTGGCTGCCAACAAGGTGGACGACGTGCGTGGCGAAGCGGAAGCCGCCACCATGTGGAATCTTGGGCTGGGACAGCCGTGGCCGGTGTCCGCGCTGCACGGGCGCGGATCCGGCGATCTGCTCGACGCCGTGGTGGCGGTGCTGCCCGCCCAAGAGGAGCTGTCGGCGCAGGAGTTCGTGGCCGGGCCGCACCGGATCGCGATCGTCGGCAGACCCAACGTGGGCAAATCGAGCCTGCTGAACAAGCTTTCGGGGGCGGAGCGTGCGGTGGTCTCCGACGTCTCCGGCACCACCGTCGACCCGGTCGACGAGCTGGTCGAGATCAACGGAAAGCAGTACACGCTGATCGACACCGCGGGAATCCGCAAGCGCGTGAAGCAGGCCAGCGGCTGGGAGTACTACGCGTCGCTGCGGACTCAGGCCGCGATTGAACGTGCCGAGGTGTGCGTCATGGTGATCGACGCCTCCGAGCCCGTGACGGAGCAAGACCTGAGAATCCTGTCGAGCATCGAAGAAAGCGGCCGTGCGCTGGTGCTCGCCTACAACAAGTGGGACCTGACAGACGAAGAGCGGCGCCGCTACCTGGAGCGTGAGGTGGAACGCGACCTGGCAGCCTGGAGCTGGGCGCCGTCCGTGAACATTTCTGCTCTGACCGGCCGTAACGTCGAGAAGTTGGGCAAGGCCATCGAGCAGGCCCTGGAAGGTTGGCAGACCCGGGTTTCGACGGGCAAGTTGAACAGCTTCGTGGGACGCGTGGTCGCCTCCCACCCGCACCCCGTGCGTGGCGGAAAGCAGCCTCGCATCCTGTTCGCCACCCAGGCGCAGTCCGAACCACCCACGTTCATCCTGTTCACCTCGGGCCTGATGGATCAGGGCTACGAGCGGTTTGTCGAGCGTCGGCTGCGCGAGGAGTTCGGTTTCGTGGGCTCCCCGGTGCACGTCCAGGTGCGGCCGCGTGTCAAGCACAAGGATCGCTGAAGCAGGCCGGCCTGAACGGTGAGTTCGACGGTGCGTCGAGTTTGGGTTAGAGTAATCCAGCGGGTCCGAGAGGAACCGCGGGGGCCCGTCAGGGTCCTCGGGCTGTAGCGCAGCTTGGTAGCGCACTTGACTGGGGGTCAAGGGGTCGCAGGTTCGAATCCTGTCAGCCCGACTAGGTGTTTTGCCTAGTCATTCCGAGAATGACAAGTCACGAAACGGGGCGCGTGCCCCCCGCGTGCCCCAAGGGTTTCCGGGCAGTCGCCACGACGGCCGGGCTTGCGTGGCTGACAGAATCCAGGGGCGCGACGTACTCAGCGGCACAGAAGCGCCCCTAGGCGACGCTCAGACGCCGTAGCCGGGCACGAGACCCGGACCGCCCACCAGCAACGCGCTGGGGGCGGTTCTGTGCGTCTGGCGGCAGTATCGGAAGACGGATCAAGGCGGCAAATTGGCTGCCTTGAGAGTGCCCCCGCGACACCCGTGGGCGCGGGGGCCTGGACGACTGGCGGAGTCGACGACCTGGGCGAATTCGCCGACCTTGGATCCGTGGCGGATCCGTCGACCTGCGGAACGGCGGCGGCGAACACCGGCAAATTGGCCGGTCTGGTGCCGCGAGGTCGTACGCCTGCCCTTGCTGGGCGCGGGCGCCGGTAACCCACCCTCGCAGGGTCGGCAAATTTGCCGACCCTGCGGTGCTGCCCGTGGGCGCGGGGGCGGGGACAATGGGCCTGTCTCGACAGGAACTCGGGTGGCGTCCGTGTGCGCGAGGGCGGGGAGAACGCCTTCCGGCTGGATTTCGGTGCTGGCGTCCGTGGGCGCGGGGGCGGTCAAGGGGCAAATTTGCCCCTTGATCCCTGGCGCCCGGGGGCGCGGGGGCGGGCGCGTAGTCGAGGATGGTGCCCGCCATGCTCAGGTTGTTGAGCCACGTTTTCCCGCCAGCGGGATTTTCGGTGACATGCCCGTACTGCCACCGGCCGCCCTCGCGGCGCCCGTCATCGGCCAGCACCAGCGCCAAGTCACACTAAGGGCGGGACGCTACATGGTTTGTACCAAGCCCCTTTGTACCAAGTGGGACGGCGATTGACGCGCGTTGAACCTGCAATCGTCACCCGAAATACCTAGTCACCGGGGGGATATTGGCCGTGTTGGGTCTTGGATTGTACCAACCCCTTAAAGAATCGGCGCGTTTGTACCAACCAAGCGTGACGGCCTGCCGTCCCTTTGATGTGACACGACGCCCGGCCCCGGTTGATCGGGCCGGCGCTCGTTGGATGCGGCCAACGCGCTGGTGAGTCATCGGCTGAAAGGTGGCCTCGTCACCATCCATCCGGGTTGTCCAGGGCGAAGATTGAAGCTCAAGAATCCCTGGGCCGGTGAGGTTCACGCGC
>CAVSPO010000035.1:0-9629 GCA_963730005.1 uncultured Actinomycetota bacterium | reverse complement strand
TCAGCGTGGCGTCGGTGAGCAGGGAAGGCGTCGAGGTGAGCATGGCGACCCTGGACGACCCGGGCCGCTGGAACGACCGCGGGCTCCAGTTGCAGGAGGCGGCCGGCCAGTAGTCTCGTCGCCGCGCTGCTCTGTTGGTCGGCGGGCAACTCCAGCAGCTTGGCCCGACCGGGTTCAATGGTCCCATGAGAATCACGGTTGTTGGCGGCAACAATGGGACGGGCGCGCAGGTCGTGCGGATCGCAGCCGAGGAGGGCCATCAGGTCACGTGTTTGTCCCGGAGCGGTTCAACAGCAACTCCCGAGGGCGTCCGGGACATGACGGGGGACGTCCTCCAAGCCGAAGTGGCCAGGGCGGCTGTTGCCGGGGCCGACGCGGTGGTCGTCACCGTCGGCGGGTCGACAGGGTCAGGCGGGCACCGTGCTCAGGTCACCCGGAGCGTCATCGCGGCCATGCAGGACGCTGGCGTCCGGCGTCTGATCGTCCACTCCTCCCTGGGGGTGGGTGACTCGATGAAGTTGATGCCCGCTCCCGCACGATTGTTCGCTCGCACCGTGCTGGGCAAGGCGCTGGCGGACCATGCGGAGCAGGAGGCCGCCGTGGCAGAGTCGGGGCTGGACTGGACGGTGGTGCGTCCCGGCGGGCTGTCCGACGGGCCGGCCACGGGCGCCTACGTTGCGCAGGAGACGTCCGAAGGCCGTCCGATGAAGTTCCAAATCACGCGCGCTGACGTCGCCACCCACATCGTCCGCATTCTCGACGACCCGGACACCTTCGGTCGCGCGCTGGCCATGGGGGCTGCCTGACTCTTGCCGCGGGATGCCCGATCTGGGCACGCTTCGACAACGCGAGTTTTCGCTCACTCCGCCAACGACGCGAATTGTTCGAAGCTGACTCGAATCGGGAATCTCCGGCGGATTTTCCACAGGCAAGAATTTGTTCAGATTGTTTTCCACAGAGGGCTTGCTGGGGTCGGTTTTGTCAGTGGGGGTGTCTAGGGTTGGATTATGAGCACAGCAATCCAGACACCACCGGCAGAAATGCTTTCCGGTGTGCTGGATTCGTTGAACTCCCAAGATTTGTGGCGTGTCGGCGACCGTGATCTGCTGTCCGGCACCCGGGAGCTGTTGTTGTGTCTGGAACGGCTTCGCGCCGAGACTGCCCGTCGGGTGGCCGAGATCGAGTCCCGCGGAGCCACCACCGCCCTGCACGCCGTGCGGACGAGTGAGTGGTTGCATGCCACGAACTGGTCGAACCTGGGCGATGCCCGCCGCCAGGTGCGGGCCGCTGTCGATTTGGCTGCGCGCCCCGACGTGCAGGCCGAGGCGTTGGCCGGGCGGGTCGGGTTCGACCAGGCCACCGCGATCGTGCACAGCATCAACCGCCTCCCATGTGAGTTGGACCTCCCCACCGTCGACGCGTGTGAGCGGGCGATGCTCGGCCACGTCCACGAGTTCGACCCCGACCTGATGAAGCAGTTCGGCCACCACGTCGTCGCCGTCGTCGCCCCCGAGGTCGGTGAGGAAGCCGACCGTCTCGCGCTGCTGCGCGAGGAGGCCAGAGCGCGTGGCGACCGGTCGTTCACTTGGGCGCGCGACGGTTTCGGCTCGGTCCGTTTCCGCGGCCAGCTGCCCATTGTTGATGCGGAACCCCTCGTCGCGCTGGTGACAGTCGTCACCGCGAGCCTGCCCGTCACCGACGAGCTGGGTGAGCTGGTTCCCATCCACCGTCGCCAGGCTGACGTCTTCAAGAACATCGTCGGCGCCTACTCGGCGTCCGGGCAGGCCCCCACCCACGGTGGTGACCGGCCCAGGGTTGTCGTCACCATCAGCCTCGACGCTCTGCGCACCGGTTTGGGTATGGGCACCCTGTGTTCGTCGGGTGAGGCCCTGTCGGCCGGCGACATCCGCCGCTTGGCGTGCGACGCCGACATCATCCCCGCCGTGTTGGGTGGCGACAGCCAAATCCTCGACCTGGGCCGCGGCAACCGGCTGTTCACCGGCCCTACCCGCCAGGCGCTGGCGGTACGGGACCAAGGCTGCGTGTTCCCGGGCTGCAACGCACCGGCCACCATCTGCGAAGGCCACCACATCACCCCCTGGTGGGCCGGTGGACGCACTGACCTGGGCAATGCGGTGTTGTTGTGTCCCCACCACCACCGAATCGTGGAACCCCGACCCACCGACACCGAGAATCAATGGCAAGTCCGAATCGGTGGTGATGGGATACCCGAATTGTTGCCACCCCGTTTCGTTGACAAACACCGCAAACCAAGACGACACCAACGATTTGCCCTCACTCCCGCACAATTACCCATCGACGCCGGTGATTCAGAAGTAGTGGCTCAGGAGGAATTCAATTCGGAAGAATACCGGGCGCGCCTGCACCAGGAATGGCTGGCAGACTGCCTCGCCGGAAAGAATCCGTGGCACCCACCCGAAAGCTTCCAGAATCTCCGGGAGTAGGCGCGATCGAGTTGCGGATGGTAGGCGACGTGGTCGCCGCCCAGCTTCTCGGCGGGTGTTTCCTATCATGGGCCTCAGGCAAGGGGTCTCAGCGGGGAGCGCCTGCCTCGAAGCAATGGAGGTGGGCATGGCCGAGCGTGAGCGAATGAGTGTCGGTCTGATCGGTGTGGGTGCCATCGGGTCGTGTCTTGTCGAAGCGATCATGACCGGGCCTCGGGCTGAGTTCGTCGACTTCGTCCTTTCGCCTCGGTCGGTCAGTCGGAGCGCCGACCTCGCTCAGCGATACCCGAACGTCGCCGTCGGGACGAGCAACCAGGACGTGTTGGACCGCTGCGAACTCGTCCTGATCGGGGTGCTTCCCGAACAGGTTCGCGAGGTCTGCTCCGCGCTGCGATTCCGTGAGGACCACGTCGTTGCCGGCCTGGCAGCGGGCTGGCCGCCTTCGTTGCTGCGCCCGGTGGTCTCGCCGGCGGCACGCGTGTGCCAACTGATCCCGCTGCCGATGGTTGCCTTGCACACCGGTCCGGTCGTGGCGTGCCCGGCTCTGCCCGAGGTGCGGTGGCTGCTCACCGGCTGTGGCGAGGTGGTCGAGGCGCAGGAGGAGAGCGACGCGGTCGCGCTCCTGTGCGCGACGGGGACGTCGTCGTCCTTCCTCGAGATGCAGCTCACGATTGTCCAGTGGCTTGTCGGCCGGGGGCTCTCGCCATCCGCAGCCAAGGCGTACCTGGATTCGCTTCTGCAGGGTCTCGTCGCCGAGTTCATCGCGGCACCGGTTGCCGAGATCGAGCACCTGGCGCAAGAGCATGAAACCCCTGGCGGTCTGAACGAGCGTGTCCGCCAGATGCTGCTGTCGCGCGGCTTCTTCCGGGATCTGCGCCAGGAGCTGGACGCCATCCATCAAACGGGCTCTTCGCAGAACAGGGTGGGTGAGGGTGGGCGTGGGAGCTGACGGCACTCTGCTGTTGTGGCCGCGTGGTGAGGGATGTGGGGGCCCTCGGGTTGGCAGGATGGAGGTATCTGACGCCTGATCCGCAAACCCAAGGGCCCTTGTGCGAAACGTTACTCCACCCTGTCTTGATCAGTTCTGCCGTCTGGATCGTCTCGGTCTGTCCGTGACCGCCCAGCGGGTCGAACCCGACCACACGGTGTTGACGTGTGTCCCGACCACCCCGCCGACGCCCTGCCCGGGTTGTGGTGACGCGGGGACTCGGCACGACACGGTGGTGCGGCGCGTGGCGCATGTGCCGTTCGGCTGGAAACCGACCTTGTTGCGGGTGCTGGTCCCGCGTTACCGGTGCGCCGGGTGCCGGCGGACCTGGCGTCATGACCTGAGCGCGGCCGTGGCGGAGCGCGGCAAGTTGTCGCGGGACGCGGTGATGATGGCGGTCAAGTCGGTGGTGATCGACCGGATGTCGATGGCGCGGGTCGCGGCGAACCTCGGGGTGGCCTGGCACACCGCCAACGACGCGGTTCTGGCCGCCGGCGCCGAACTGCTGATCGACCATCCGGGCCGGCTCGACAAGGTGACCACGATCGGCGTGGACGAGCACGTCTGGCGTCACACCCGACACGGCGACCGATACGTCACCGTGGTGATCGATCTCACTCCGACAAGGACCGGGACCGGACCGTCACGGCTGCTGGCGGTGATCGAGGGCCGCTCCAAACAGGTGTTCAAGACCTGGCTGGAGGCCCAGACCGAAGCGTTCCGCGACGGCGTCGAGGTGGTGGCGATGGACGGCTTCACCGGCTACAAGACCGCCGCGGTCGAAGCGATCGAGCAGGTGGTCACCGTGATGGATCCGTACCACGTGGTCGCGCTGGCCGGCGAGAAACTCGACCTGTGCCGGCAACGAATCCAACAAGAATCCCTCGGTCACCGGGGCCGTTCGGGTGACCCGCTCTACGGGATCCGCAGGGTCGCCAGAACCCGGGCCGCGTTGCTCACCGACAGGCAACACGATCGTCTCGCCAAGGTGTTCACCGACCCCGAACACGTCGCGTTCGGGGTCACCTGGAACGTCTACCAAGACGTCATCGACGCCTACCAGGCCGAGCAGCCAGCCGAGGGGAAGAAGATCATGACCCGGCTGATCGACACCCTCAAGAACGGCGTCCCGGCCGGGCTGGCCGAACTGCGCACCCTGGGCCGGACCCTGCACCGGCGCCGAGACGACATCCTCGCGTTCTTCGACCACCCCGGCACGTCGAACGGTCCCAGCGAAGCGATCAATGGGCTCCTGGAACACCTCCGTGGCACCGCCCGCGGGTTCCGCAACATCGTCAACTACATCGCCCGATCCCTACTCGACGCCGGAGGGTTCAGACCCCTCACCCACTCTCTTCTGTGAAGAGCCATCAAACGGGCCCCTGACTTTCGCGCTCGGCGACTACAGTCGGCGCATAGGTGCCTGCGGGTGGCTGTGTCACTGAGAACGACCAAGCCGGAATGAGGTGGATCAATGCAGAGGATCGTGCCCTGTCTGTGGTTCGACCACAAGGCAGCCGAGGCTGTCACGTTCTACACGTCTGTGTTCCCGGACGCCCGAGTGAGCGCCACCCAGTACTACCCGACTGAGGGGCTGCTCGACTTCCAGCAGGAGTTTGCCGGCAAGGAGCTCACCGTCGAGTTCGAGATTGGCGGCTACCGGTTCGTGGCGATCAACGCCGGCCCGGAGTTCGTGGTCAATCCTTCGGTGTCCTTCATGCTCAACTTCGACCCGTCCCGCGACCCGGAGGCGCGCGGGCATCTGGACGCCCTGTGGGAGTCGCTGTCGGAGGGCGGCCAGGTGTTGATGCCGTTGGGGGAGCACTTCTTCAGCAAGCGCTACGGCTGGCTCCAGGACCGCTACGGCGTGAGCTGGCAGTTCATCCTGAGCGACCCGCGTGGCGAGCCGCGGCCCTTCATCGTCCCCAGCCTGCTGTTCGGGGGCGCGGCGCAGAACCGGGCCGGCGAGGCCCTGGACTTCTACCAGCAGGTCTTCCCCGGGGCGCGCGTCGGCACTGTGGCGCACTACCCGGAACAGACCGGGCCGGCCGGGCCGGGCGCCGTGATGTTCGCTGACCTGGAGCTCCTCGGCCAGTGGTTCGCGTTGATGGATTCCGCGGTTGAACAGGACTACACCTTCAACTGCGGCGTCTCGCTGATCATCGAGTGCGCAGACCAGGCCGAGATCGACCACTACTGGGACGCCCTCAGCTTCCATCCCGAGGCGGAGCAGTGCGGCTGGTGCGCCGACCAGTTCGGGCTCAGCTGGCAGATCATCCCCGTGAACCTGGACGAGCTCATGCAGGCGCCGGACGCCTATCAGAAGCTGATGGAGATGAAGAAGATCGAAATCTCCGCCTTCGTCTGAGGAGTCCGGATACGGCCGGTCGTGTCCCTGCATCCGATGGCGTGGCGTTCGATGGCATGGTGACAAGGGGAGCGTCGGGAGAACGTCCTAGCCTGATCGCATGATCGAGATGCCCGAGGCCCATTCCCTCGCACTGCAATTGGCGGCCACCGTCACCGGCAACACCGTGGCGTCCGTGGTCGCCGGGCAGTCCTCGCACCGGTTCGCGTTCTTCACCGGCGACCCCGGCGATTACCCCGCACTCCTGGTCGGGAGGACCGTCACGGACGCAGTGGCCCACGGCGGCTTGGTCGAGCTCGGGTTCGGCGAGCGCCGGCTCCTGTTCGGTGACGGCGTCAACCTGCGCCATCACGGCGCCGGCACCCGGCCACCCGACAAACACCAACTGCTGCTCGCCTTCACCGACGGCAGCGCCCTGAGCGCCACCGTCGCCATGTACGGACAGCTGTCCTGCTTCACCGGCGATTTCGACAACCCCTACTACCGGGCGGCCAGCGACAAGCCGTCCCCGCTGAGTGACCGCTTCAACGCCGTCCACTTCGACGGGCTGCTGGCTGAACCGGGCGCCCGGAAGCTCAGCCTCAAGGCTTTCCTGGCCACCGGGCAGCGCATCCCCGGCCTGGGAAACGGCGTCCTCCAGGACATCCTGTGGACGGCCCGGCTCCACCCGAGTTGGACCTCTTTAGTGCCCCAGAGCGGCCAGTAGTTCGGCGACGTCGTCGGGGACAACGGGTTCGGCTTGGAGTTGTTGGCCGGTCAGGCGGATGGTGACGTGCTGCAGGGGGCGGAGCGCCCGGATGATCTTCTTCAGCGACCAGCCGCTGCGGGCTTGCAGGTCGCGGGCGATCGCGAGCGCTGTGAACACGATGGTGAGGTGGGCCTCGATCGCCTCCCGGGTGCGGTGGAAGATCGGCCGCGCAGCAAGGTCCGACTTGGACATGCGGAAGGACTGCTCGACCCTCCACAAGTCGTGGTAGCTGGCGATGACCTCGGTGGCAGGCATCACAGCCGCGGTGATGTTGGTGACGTAGCCCTTCAGCCCCACAAGGGCTTCGGCGCGTTCCAGGGATGCCTCGTCCAAGGTCGCGCGCTGGCCGGTGGTCTTCACGAAACGGACCTTCTTGGCGGGCGTGTCGCCGTCCACGACGGCTTGGGCCCGTTTCAGTTGCGCGGTCAGTGTGTGCCGATCCCGCACCGCCCGCTTGCGCGAGTACGCCCAGACAGCCCGCCACGCCTTCGGATGCTCGGCAGGGTTCCACACCGGCTCGGCCCGTGTCGTCACCCGCTGCGGGTCGGGGGCAGTGCGGCGCATCGTGATCGTGTCAATGATCTGACCGTCGGTGAACGCGTTGCCGTGCCAGCGGAAGTGTTTGGCCAGGTCCAGGGGTGCTTTCGTGACCCGCGACCCGACGATGAACCGCAACCCGGCCTCGTCGATCGCCGTCAGGTTCGCCGCGGACAGCATCCCGGCATCTGCGACGACGACCATGTCAGCGACCCCGTGGCGTTTCTGGAAGGCCTGGATCACCGGGATGATCGTGTGGGTTTCGGCCTGGTTTCCCTGGAAGCAGGCGATCTCGAGCGGGAACCCTGGAGCCTGTCAAGTCTTTTGTGTAAGTGATCTGGTGTTGGGTTTAAAGGTGGGGGTTGATGCGTTCGGGGTAGGCCAGCGCGAGTTGTTCGAGGGCTTGTTTCCAGTTGGTGGTCACGGCTCCTTCGACGAGTCGGCCTTCGGCTTTGCGTTTCGCGGCTCGCCCGAGTCCTCGTTCTTTGGCGCGGTCACGGGCTCGTTTGTCCTCGATATTGCAGATCGCCAGCCACAACAGTTTCACGGCCGCTGCGTCGTTGGGGAAGTGGCCGCGGTTCTTGGTGACCTTGCGCAGCTGGTAGTTCAACGATTCGATGCTGTTGGTGGTGTAGATCACCCGGCGCAGCTCGGGCGGGAACGCCAGGAACGGGATGAACCGGTCCCAGGCGTCGTGGAACGTCTTGACCGCCGACGGGTAGCGCCGGCCCAGCTCGCCGGTCTCGAACGCTTCCAGGGCCTCCAGTGCGGCGTCCTCGTTCACCGCGGTGTAGATCGGCTTCAACGCTGTCGCCACGGTCTTGCGGTCCTTGTAGTTCACGAACCGCATCGCGGCCCTGATCAGGTGCACCACGCACGTCTGGACGGTCGCCTGCGGCCAGGTCGCCCCGACCGCTTCGGCGAAGCCGGTCAGCCCATCACAGCACACGATCAGCACGTCACGGATGCCGCGGTTGGACAGTTCGGCGCACACACCAGCCCAGAACTTCGCGCCCTCGTTGGTCTGCACCCAGATCCCGAGAACGTGCTTGATACCGTCCATGTCGACCCCGACAGCGATATGGGCGGCCTTGTTACGCACATGCGCGCCATCACGGATTTTCACGACGATCGCGTCGAGATAGATCACCGGATACAGCGCTTCCAACGGCCGGGTCTGCCAGGCGAGGACTTCCTCAGCGATCTGGTCGGTGATCTTGCTGATCGTTTCGTGCGACAGCTCGGTGCCCAGCGTCGAGGCGAGATGGTGCTGGATGTCGCGGATCGTCATCCCACCGGCATAAAGCGAGATGATCATGCCGTCCAGCCCGTCCAGGCGGCGCTGGCCCTTGGGGACCAGCATCGGGGTGAACGAGCCGTCACGATCGCGTGGCACCGCCAATTCGACGTCGCCGACCTCGGTGGCCACGATCTTGGTGCTCGTGCCGTTACGCGAGTTCGGGAACATCGACGCGTCCGGCGCGCCGCGTTCGTAGCCGACATGGTCGGTGAGTTCGGTCTCCAGGCCCCGTTCCAAAGCGGCCTTCAACATGCCACCCAGCAGCCCGCCATCCCCGGTCAACGGTTCCCCGGCATCGATCTTGGCGAAGATCCCATCCAACGCCCCCGACGCCTTCAACTCGTCGGCCAGTTCCTTCTGCCGCCGGCGACGCTCTTCACGCTCCGCACTCATCTTGGTCACAGTCACAGTCTGGGCTCCCTTCAGGAAGGACCACATCCCTTACACAGACCATCTGACACCTCCGAACCCTGACCGGTCGACCAACAGCCCGACCACGATCTGGGGGTCCACACGGCGTTCCTTGGAGAAGCCGACCTTGCGGAGGTCGTCTTCGGTGTCGGTCTCGAAGTACAACGTCGTCACGTCATACATCAGCAAGGACACGTCCCCGCCGTGGTCGGTCCACACATGGTGGAAACACGCCTGCGCGACCCGATCTCGATAGTCCATGTCAGCACAGCGTTTCAGGCACCGCTTCACCGTGGACAAGTGCACTGGTGCAATCCCGAGATCGGCCACGATCCGCAAGCTGTCGAGCTTCGAGGTCGGCTCCACGAGCCGGGCCAGCACGAGCTGGAAGAACGCCTCGTCATCGACCACGTCGAACCCGAGCCGATTCCAGGCGCCACGAACCACGTCGATCAACAACTGGGACTGCTTGCCCTCGATCACCGCCACCCCAGGACGGGCCCCACCCTGGGTGGGCAGCTCCAGCATCGGCTGGTTGGCGTGCAACTTGTCATGCCCGATCCGCAACAACGCGACCAGCTCGGCCTCGTCATGCGCCGAGCCAAGATGCTCCAGAATCGTGCGGACCCCGCCCCGCTTCTCCACGATCTGCACAGCCGTCGCCCCCGAAGCCGTCTTCACCTTCCGCAGGAACGGGCTCACCCCCCGATCCTACCTCGCCCTTAGTGCCCCAAAACCGACCACCAAACCGCGCTGACAAGGAACTCCACCCCGCGAAACCCCGACAACCGGGTCAAGAGGTCCAACTCAGG
>CAVSPO010000034.1:0-8149 GCA_963730005.1 uncultured Actinomycetota bacterium | reverse complement strand
GAGATGAAGAACGTTCGCCGGCCCGGGAACTGTTGAGTTGAGACCTGGTGGCAGGCGGTCGTCACGTCGATGACTTGGCCGGTCACCGGCAGCTGGCGGCTTCGGTTGCCTTTGGAGCTGATGATGTCGATGTGCCCGGCGTGCAGGTCGACCTGCTCGGTCAGCAGGGCGCGGGCCTCGCCGGTCCTGATCCCGCACGAGTGCATCAGGGTGAAGAACGCGACCGCTTGCCACCGCCACGGGGAGGCCGCGCGTAGGTGGGCCGCGGCGGCGAAGAACCGCTCGATGTCATCCCCGGTGAGCAGGTAGGGGTGGGCGGGAACGAATGGGGCTTTCCAGTGGTCGGACAGCACGTAGGCGTCGGTGTTGCCGTGGGCCTGTAGCCAGCGGCCGAAGTCGCGGATGTAGGACATCCAGGACCGGTATCGGCCCGATCGGTCCAGCTGCTCGCTCACCCACCCCTTCGACGGTGTCGCGGTCGAAGACGCTGCGATGGTGTTGCGCGCAGTAGGCGTCGAACTTCTTCAGGTACCAGATCCGGGAGGTGCCGTAGCAGCCCATGCTCTGTTTGAACGCGAGGTACCGGTCAAGGTCCGCGGCGAACGTGCTGGTGAATCCGTGAGCGCTCATGACCGGGCCCCTTCCGGTACGGCCAGCACGCACTCGAGCAGACGGGCTTCGTCGACGCTCAGGTACCGGTTGGTCGACTCCGGGCTGGCATGCCCGAGCACCGCCGAGATCGTCGGCAGCGGAACCGTCGCGCGCAGCAGCCGGGACGCGGCGCTGTGCCGTAGCAGGCGGGTGCCGGCCTTCACCTCAGTCACCCCGGCCTTGCGGAATGTTTCGGCTGTCACCCGGTAGATCGAGGCGTGATCGGCCAGCCGGAGGTGCGGGGCCACCGAGCGCAGGAACACGTGATCCTCACCCGAGTGGGGTCGTTCGTGCAGGACGTAGTCGGCGAGCTTGGCCATCACCAGTGCTGGCAGCGGCAAGGTCAGCGGGTTGTGTGTCTTCTGCTGGATGATCCCGAGCGTCTGTCCCCGCCAGTCGATATCGGCCAGCCGCAGCCCGACGAGGTCGCAGGCCCGTAGACCCGTCGTCAGCGCCAGCAGCGTGATCGCCGCATCGCGGGCGCTGACCATCCCCGACACACACGCGTCCACGACCCGCTGCTGGTCGTCGTCGCTGAGCACGGGCAGGATCCCGTGGGAGCGTTTCACCCTGGCCAGGCCCGTTGCCTCGACCAGGTCGCTACGGCGCGTGAACGTCAGGAACGGGCGGAAGTTCGACACCACCCAGAACAGCGAGGACGTGGCCCACCGGTCCGTGAGGGACTCCAGGAACGCCAGGACGCTGGCCCCATCGGCGTCGTCGAGCGCGTAAGTCCCGCGTGACTCCAAGAACGTGAGATAGCCACGGGCGACCCGGCCATAGGCCTCCCGCGTGGCCGCCGCGAGCCCACGCTCGTCCAGGTCGGCTTCCCACGCAAGGATCAGCGCGGTGAACTCGCCCGAGACGGGTCGTGGCCCCCCGCCACCCCGCTTGCGGATCGACAGGTCCACCCGCCCCGTCTCCAGATAGCCGTCAAACACGGCAACAAGCCGCCGATAGTCGAACCTGCGCTGCGTACTGAACCGGCCCGTGCGCGGGCTGACCGTCATCGAGGCGAACACCGCCCCCAACGCCGACGTGTAAATACCACCGCGCTCCTCAGCGAAGTTCGTCAACGCCTTGATCGACTTCTCGTACTGACCGATCGTCGAGGCCAAGTAGCCCGCCGCGCGCAACTCACCAACAATAACCACACCAATCTGCTTGACCGTCATATCCACCGCCGTCTCCTTCCAGGACGTAGGGACACAGCGGACGCTAGTGGGCGGGTCGCAGGACCGTTAAGCCGAGGAATCAGCCGGACAACCCCTCACGCGCAGGCCAAACCCCGACTCCTCGGCTTAACGTCAACCTCGGCATAATCGCTGTGGTGGATCATGCCGGTGAGGTCATGTCCTTCGTGTTGGCGGGTCCAGATGCCGTGCTCGAGGGCGTCGAGGGCCAGCTCGGTCCGCAGCGATGACGACACGCGCCAGCCCACGATGCGTCGGGAGTACAGGTCGAGCACGAAGGCGACGTAGACGAACCCGATCCAGGTGGGCACGTAGGTGTGAGGTCGGCCAGCAGCGCCTTGCCAGTCTCGCGGCTGGTGGGTTTCTGCTGGCCGCCTCCCGAACCGGACGTGCCCATTCCTGAGCATCCGGCTCTCCGTTGGGTGTCAGCCCGTTGGCATGCCCCATGGTGTGGGGATTCGGTTGCCCCGGTATCGGTAGCGGGTCACGGGGACCTGCTGGGCCCGGAACAGTTCTCGTCCCTGGCTGGCGATGTGCCAGCCAGGCGCGTAGCGCCTGGTCACGGTGTGCTTGTTCAGTTTGGGGTGTCGTTTCAGCAGCCAGCCGATCACCCGCCAGAAGGCGTAGTGGTCGACGTACTTGAAGGTCGCTTTCGACACTCCGTGCTGGTAGTAGCCGCACCAGCCCTTGATCGTCGGGTTCAGCCAGGCGAGCAGGGCTGCCAGGGTGGCATGTCTGTTACGTCGGGTCAGGACACGGATCTTGTCGATGATGGCGTTGAGGGCCTTCTTCGATGGATAGGTGTACACGACCCTGCGGAGGGTTCCTCTCTTGACGCGGCGCTGGATGCGCCAGCCGAGGAAGTCGAAACCCTCATCGATGTGCACGATCCGGGTCTTCTCTTCCGACAGGGTCAACCCTGCCGGGGCGAGGACCGCGCTGACCTCGTCGAACAGTGCTTCAGCATCACCGCGGCCGCCGTGGACGAGGACGACGAAGTCGTCGGCGTACCTGACCAGCCGCATCAGCGGTTGGCCCTGGCGGCGCAGCTTCGCTCTCGTCCAGTCCGGGCCGTAGCCGTTCCACTTGGCGCGGAAGTGCCGGTCGAGCCCGGACAGGGCGATGTTGGCCAGCAGCGGCGACAGGATGCCGCCCTGCGGGGTGCCGGTGCGGGTGGCCCGGGTGATCTGGTCCTCGGCCATGATCCCGGCTTTCAGGAACGCCCTGACCAGCCACAGCACCCGCTTGTCGGTGATCCGTTCACGCAGCCGTTCCATCAGGAACCCATGATCGATGTTGTCGAAACAGGCCTTGATGTCGGCCTCGAACACCCACACGTAGTCGGAGGGGTTCGAGGTGAACTTGTGGATCTCCGCGATCGCGTCCTGCGCTCGCCGGTAAGGGCGGAACCCGTAACTCGCCGGGTCGAAATCGGCCTCGAAGATCGGCTCCAGCACCAGCTTCAACGAAGCTTGAACGACCCGATCCGCCACCGTCGGTATCCCGAGTTGGCGGACCTTGCCGTTCGATTTGGGGATCTGAACCGCTCGAACCGGCCGCGGCTCGTACACCCCAGCCTTCAGCCCGTCGGTGATCATGGTGAGCATGTCCCTCACCTGCCAGGCGTGCATCTGCTTGGGCCGTAGCCCGTCGACCCCGGCGGTCCTGCCACCCGTGTTCGACCTGACCCTGTCCCACGCCAACGCAAGGAACGCCGGATCATGAACGAGGTTGAACACATCATCAAAACGGCGACCCGGATCAGTCACCGCCCAACGGTGCAGCTTTGCTTGCATCCTAAGTACACGGCCGAGCGCCTGATCGACGCCCATCTCCGTAGCCTGGGTATTCACCCCGGCGTCTCCTTTCCATACTCCCGTGCTGCTCCACACAACTGGGCCCCTTCCCCATGTGGACGGCTTTCCCGTCCTCGGAGTACTACGAGCCCTCCGCCCCGCCGCTGCCCATCAGTTGGCGATGCACCTGCCCGGTCCCGGCCTAGCTGGTGGCCAGCCGACCCGGGCGGGACCAGCGACGGTTCCCGTGTTCACTTGCTTCCGATCGACCGGATCGGCACCCAGCTATGCCCCTGCACCATCGCCACGGTTACGCCGTGGGCTTTCACCATGGCCTCCTGGCCGCCGACATTCTTCAGCCTCGGAGTTCCCCAACCCAGGCCCACAAGCCCGGCCGGGTACGCAGTGCAACCCGCCCCGATATCCGTCAGGTTTGAGGCGGTGGTTTCGTCTTGAGGAGCGTTCAGACGCTGGTTCCTACATGTATGCCTCTCGGTCTCGCTAGCCGGACCCGCACCATCTGACAGTGCTGGCACGTCCCGGCGTTGTCAGGGCCGCTTTCCACCCACCCGGCCCATCCCGGCCCGGCAGGCTGCCCCCAGCTCCTACCCAGCCGCCACGACGGCCAAGCGATGAAGGTCTCTCACCCCCATTCGGAACGCAAGCGCCTCACGGCGCACGATATCGGCCACCCAGCGCTGATTGGGACGGTCGGCGGAGAAGTCCCGGTTGAGGGCATCCTCGGGTCGCAGGTCACGCCCCGGGATGGTGGTGACGGGCCGTTTGTGGTCGCCGGCGGAGCTTGTCAAGTTGTCTGTGTGTGAATGGGTTCGTTAACTTTCAGTTGATGTGGTTGTCGAGTCGGCCGGGGAAGGCGATGAGGAGGGCTCCGAGGGCTGCTTTCCAGCCTTGGGTGGTGCTGCCCTCGACGAGGTAGCCGGGGGCGGTGCGCTGGTTCTTGGACTTGCCGGCTTCCTTGGCGCGGGCACGGGCGCGTTTATCCTCGATGTCACCGATCGCCAGCCACAGCAGTTTCACCACCGAGTCATCGTTGGGGAAGTGGCCGCGGTTCTTGATGATCTTGCGCAGTTGGTAGTTCAGCGATTCGATTGCATTCGTGGTGTAGATGATCTTGCGGACTTCGGGTGGGAATTCGAGGAACGGGATGAACCGTTCCCACGCGTTCTCCCAGGTCGCCACCGTGGCGGGGTACTTCTTGCCCAGGTCGCTGGCGGCGAACTCCAACAGCGCGGTCTCGGCGGCCTCCACCGTCGGCGCGGTGTAGACCGGCCGCAGGGAGGCGGCCACGCGCTTGCGGTCGGTGTAGGACACGAACCGCATCGATGCCCGGATCAGGTGCACCGTGCAGGTCTGGACGATCGCGCGGGGCCAGGTGGCCTCGATGGCCTCGGGGAACCCGGTCAGCCCGTCACAGCACACGATGAGGGTGTCTTGGATGCCGCGGTTGCGGAGCTCGGCCAGCACCCCGGCCCAGAACTTCGCGCCCTCGCTGGTCTGCACCCAGATGCCGAGCACGTGTTTCACCCCGTCGAGGTCGACCCCGACCGCGATGTGGGCGGCCTTGTTGCGGACCTGGTGGCTGTCGCGGACCTTCACCACCAGCGCGTCGAGGTAGATGATCGGGTAGACCGGGTCCAGCGGCCTGGACTGCCACGCCTTGACCTCATCGAGGACCGCGTCGGTGATGTTGCTGATCGTCTCGTGGGACAACTCGGTGCCGATCGTGCGGGCCAGGTGTGCCTGGATGTCGCGGACCGTCATCCCGCCGGCATACAGGCTGACGATCATGTCGGCCAGCCCGCCGACCTGCCGCTCGCCCTTGGGCACCAACCTGGGCTCGAACGACGCGTTGCGGTCCCGCGGGATGTCCAGCGGAATCGACCCGACCTCCGAATGCACCGTCTTCGGTGTCGTGCCATTCCTGGAGTTGGGCAGCACGCGGCCGGCCGGGTCGCCCTTGGCGTAACCCAAATGGGAGGTCAGCTCCGCGTTCAGGCCCCGCTCCAAGACGGCCTTCACCATTTCCGGGATAAATCCGCCGTCGCCGGTCAATTGCAGGGTGCCGTCATCGATCCGGCCCATCAAATCATCCAAAAGGCCGGCATCCAACATGTCCTGGATCGCCTCCCGCGCCGACGGGCGCGGCTCGGCCGACAGCCCGAACGGGCCCGTCGTGGTCTGGTCGGTGTTGCTCATCGTCATGGTCACTGCTCCTTGCTATCAGTTCCCCCTCACCCACAGACCATCTGACACCCCCTGCGGATCTTCGCCCGCTACCAACAGGCGCTGGACCCAGCCACCGAAGTGCCACCCGACGATATTTGCCGGCGGCGTTACCGACCCAAGGACCCGAACGTGTTCACCGACGCTGAGGTCCTCGCGCTCCTGGGCGGAACCGATCGCTTGTCCCCCCGGTTCCGGGCGGTGACCTGGCGAACGCTGATCGGTCTGCTGGCCGCCACAGGGCTGCGGCCCGGGGAGGCCTGCCACCTGACCGTCGGCGACGTGGACCTGGCCAACGGTGTGGTGCAGGTTCTGGACACCAAGTTCGGCAAGTCCAGGCTTGTGTTCCTCCACCCGACCACCACGACGGTCCTGGGCCACTACCTGCAGGTCCGCCACGACTGGGTCGGAGGAACAGTGCGGGCCTGCCCGGCCTTCTTCGTGAATAGCCGACGGGCAGCGCTCGACCCGGACCGTCTGGGCGTCACCTTCAAACAGGTCGTGGCCGCAGCCGGGATCACCATCCGCCCCGGCCACAGGCCACGCCGGCTCCATGACCTGAGGCACACCTACACGGTGACCACCATGCTCGACTGGTACCGCGACGGCCATGACGTGCAAGGACGCCTTCCCCTGCTGTCCACGTGGCTGGGCCACGTCGACCCGGCCTCGACCTACTGGTACCTGCACGCGGTGCCCGAACTGCTCGCGCTGGCCGCTGGCCGGCTCGACGCCCCTCAGGTCACTCCGAGCGAAGGACCGGCCTCATAAGTGAGCCGACCCTGACGTTCCTGCTGCAACGGTTCTTCACCGAGCGCCTGGGTCGGCAGTTGGGCGCCAGCCCACAGACGGTCACCGCGTACAGGGACACGATCCGTCTCCTGCTGCTGTTCGCCGCGCAGAAGACGAAGAGGCCCCCCTCACGGCTCACGATCGACGACCTGGACGCCGTCACCGTCGGCGAGTTCCTCACCCACCTCGACTGCGACCGGCACAACAGCACCGCGACCCGTAACGCCCGCCTGGCCGCGATCCACTCCTTCTACCGTTTCGCGCTCCCGCTCGTCCCGGAGCGTGCTCACACTGCCAGTCAGGTGCTCGCGATCCCGCAACGACGTCATGACCGGGCCATGGTGTCCTTCCTGACGGCCGCCGAAACGGATGCCCTGCTCGCGGCGCCGGATCGCACGACTTGGTATGGGCGCCGTGACCACGCTCTGCTCCTTACCGCCGTGCAGACCGGTCTTCGGCTGTCCGAGTTGACCGGGCTCACCATCCAGGACGTCACCGCCATCATGCCTGGCGCATCCGTGCACACCACGGGCAAGGGCCGGAAGGAGCGCGTCACCCCCTTGACCCGGCAGACTGCGGCCGTCCTGCATGAATGGCTGCCACAAACCGGGCCCAGCGGACCGGTTTTCCCGACCCGCCGCGGAACCCGGCTATCTGCCGATGCAGTCCAACGGCTCGTCACCAAACACGCGGTGACTGCGGCCCTTGTCTGCCCATCGATCGCGTCCAAGCATGTGACACCGCACACGCTGCGGCACACCGCAGCGATGACGCTGCTCGCGGCCGGTGTCGACACGTCGGTGATCGCCTTGTGGCTCGGTCACGCAAGCGCAACGACCACGCACATCTACCTGCACGCGGACATGACCATCAAGCTGAGAGCCCTCGCCCGAATCCCCGCGTCCGGCACTAAGCCCGGACGTTACCGTCCCGCGGACGACCTCATCGCCTTCCTCGAACAACTGTGACGCCCCCACCGCGAGGGTTATGCCGCGTCAGCGACCCCCACCCGGACCGCTGACCAGCACAAACACCGCTCCGCCCACCCGGACGTCGGCATAAGCGAGACCTCGGCATAATTGCTGTTATGCCGACGTCGGCATAACAGCAAGGAACGCCGCCTGGAGCCGCAGATCACGATCGGCCTGTTGACCGACGCGCGCGGGTTCCCGCTGATGGTTGAAGCGTTTGAGGGCAATCGCGCCGAGACCACCACGATCATCCCGTCGATCCAGGCCTTCCAGGCCGCCCATCAGCTCCCCGAGGTGACCGTGGTCGCCGACGCGGGCATGCTGTCGGATGGGAACCTGCGCGCCCTGTCCGGGGCGGGGCTGCGGTTCATCGTGGGGCAGAAGATCCCCGACATTCCCTACGTCGTGCGCCACTGGATGGACACCCACCCCGGTGAGCAGCCGCCTGACGGGCTGATCCTGACCCAGCCGTGGTCGCGGGGTCCGGCCGGCCAGCAGGTGA
>CAVSPO010000033.1:0-30034 GCA_963730005.1 uncultured Actinomycetota bacterium | reverse complement strand
TCTTCAGCCGCCGGTGAGGGAGATCGCGCCCCGCCATCCTTGCTTCTCAGCCGACCGGGGAAGGCCAAAGTGGGATTCCTTCCAGGTGGCGGCGATGATCTCCGCGGATTTGCCTCGCACAAGCTTTGCGTCGACCGGGGCGGCGAACCAACTCCGACAGGTAGGCAGCGGCCTCGTTTAGGCCAAGCCCAGCAGAGCTCCAAGGTGTCCTTGTTCGAAGGTGTGACTCCTTCCACAGTGTCGGTGATGGTTTCATGCCCATCCGGGCAATCCGTTCGCACCTCTTGAAGAAGAAACTGTCGGTGCTGCTAATCTAAGCTGAGCTCGTCTTCTCAAGGTGGAGAAGTTCGGTCTAACGGTCACCTGGGCTCGGTTGCGTGGTGCTGCTCGCGAGAGAGCGACTCAGACGATTCTGCTAACCGGAAAGGAGGGGCCATGAGCTTCGCTGACTTCATGAATTTCATCTACATGCTGCTTCAAATGCTGTCGAACTTCTTCGCTGGGCAGGGCGGCCTGCCGTCCTGAAGGGCGCGCGGCGAGATCAGCTGTTCAGCCTGTCTCGGTCGGGGCGCCTGAACACTTGAACACGCCAAACCTCCACCGCGCGGGTCAGCACGCCATCGGTTGGGGAACTGCCGCCCAGTTGTCGGGAAAGGCCTGCCCGTATTCAGCTACCCGACGGCCAGCCCCAGAGGCCAGTTGCAGCCCCAACCGGCCGTCATGGCGACAAGTCCGAACCGCAGATGTCGACATTCCGCCAGACGCTGACCGCCAAACACTCCCACGTGCTGCACTGGGAACCTGAAACCTGCGGATGGTTCCGGGCGTGTGTGTTATCTTGGTCAAGATTCGTGTGGGAGCCTGCCCTCATCACATCCAGGAGTTGTCTTCATGATTGATCAGCGTAATCAACAAACCGTTCCGGCGGTCTCGCGTCGCACCCTGGCCAAAGGTGCAGCTTGGGCTGTGCCTGCCGTGGCCGTTGCGACTGCAGCTCCGGCTATGGCAGCCTCGGTGATTCAGTATCCCGGCATCAACGGCTGGGTAATCAACAGACCCACTAGCCGCCGATCCTGCGCGTGGTACCTCGAGGTCGACTCCAATCCCACCCGTCCAACTCGAACGGCCCCTAACGTTCCTGGCTTCACTGACGGAGCGCCCTACGGGCTGTACCTGTACGACGTCGAGCCCGCCAACACGTTCTCGGGGGCCACGATCAGGTACTGGATCATCGGAGCGCAGTCCGTGGGCGCGACATGGACGAACCTCACGGGCCACTCCGACTGCTGGTCCGGCCCGGTCAAGGGAACGGCCGCGATACAGCCGGACGGACTCCTGTACACGCCCTACACATGGACCTACACCTGCGCCATCAACACGGCTAACTACCGACTCGATCCGATCGACGGCCGGTACCGCCTTTACCTCGGGGACTTTCACGTGCGGGCGTCGTTCACTCAGCCCACCACCTACTGCAACGATGTCACGTACTGGACCCAGCGTTCCATCAATGTCGACCCGGACGGTACTGGCCCCGCACCCGCCGAGTTCAAGTGCTTCGAGCGCCGCAACGGAACGTTGGGCACTTGGACCCCGTCGACGGTGTTCTGCTGAGCTGTCGATTCCCCATTAGCTTGAGTGAAGAGGTTCATGTCATGACTGAACAGAATACCAACTCCGTTCTTCCCGACGATGCTCCGACGACTGCGCCCTCCGTCCCGGGCCAGGAGACGTCTAGCGCACCCGTCTCCGTTCAGGAGCCGTCCGGGACGCCTGTCTCGGTTCAGGAGGCGTCCGACGAGGTTCCTGCAGAGATTGCGGAGCTTCCTGATGACAGCGACGCGCTCATGGCACTCACTTTGAGGGAGCTGCCGTCCTAGGTGTACTCGGCCAGGACTTTGGGATGCTGACTGGTTGACGAAAGGGAGAACCCCCGCTGGGGTGTGACTGGCGAGGGTGTCCCGGGCGCTGCGCTGGCTGCCCCACCTGCACGAGTTGGACCCCATCACCGGGCAACAGACCCGCTCATTAAAGACGACGGCGGTCCGTTACGAACGGGACCGGCCCGTGACCTGGTGCACGTCGAATGTTAAGAGGATCGGCAAGATCCCCGACAGCGACGGGTGGCGGCTCCACGGCCGAGGAGCCGGCCCCGCGGGGCAAGCGGGTCAAGATCGCCTGCGACGACGTCCACTCGGTGGTCGATGACTTTCCCGGCTGGCTACAGCGGAATCCACGACAACGAAACCGCACCCACCTGCACCGCGTTCCTGAAACGGGCCGCGGTTCACTTCGCCAGCCGGGTCATCACCCGCATGTAGCGGGTCATGACCGACAACGCCTCCTGCCGACACGGCACCGCGTTCCGAGCCGTCGTCGCCAATCTGGAAGCTCGGCAGGTGTTCATCCGACCGCACTGCCCCTGGCAGAACGGCAATGTCGAACGCTGCAACCGCACCCTCCAAACCGACTGGGCCTTTCGGCAACCCTTTACCAGCAACCAAGCCCGACGCGACGCCCTTGCCCCCTGGCTCGAGCTCTGCATCAATGAACGCCGACACACCGCACTCGGAGGTAAACCCCCGACCAGCCGACTGTCACCAACCCGGCCGAGCACACCTAGGGGCACTTTTCCAGGTCAGTCGAACTGCCAGACTTCGCTTCGACAGCCCGTACCAGAAGCCGTCGATGACGCTGCGGCTGGTCAGCTTGCCGTCGGCATCCACCGCGGCACCCATCGCCACGAACAGCGGCGCGAAGTGCTCGGTGCGCGGGTGGGCCTCCCGGCCGTGGGGCGCGACGTCCAGGAAGTCGAACAGCGCCTCCAGGTCGCCGTCGGCGATCGTCGCTTCGGCCCAGGCGTCGAACTCGGCCGACGGCTTGCCGGGCGCGTAGCCGGACGGCAGCCCGAAGTTGACCCAGGACAGGTTGTGGGTGGTGAACCCGGAGCCGACGATCAGCACGCCCTGCTCGCGCAGCGGCGCCAGCAGTTGCCCGATCTGGAACAAGCGTCCTGGGGTCCAGCGTGGGCATCGACAACTGCAGCACCGGAACGTCCGCGGCCGGGAACATCTCCTTGAGCGGCACGTAGGCGCCGTGGTCGAGGCCGCGTTTCTCGTCGCGGTCCACCTGGTGGCCGGCCTCGGTGAGCAGCCGGGTCACCTCGTCGGCCAGCGTCCGGGGCGACCGGCGCCGGGTAGGTGACGCGGTAGTAGTGCTGGGGGAAGCCGTAGAAGTCGTACACCAACGGCACCGGCGCCTGGCTGGCGCTGACGGCGATCGGACGCTGCTCCCAGTGGGCCGACACCATCAGGACGGCGGTGGGACGCTCGATGCTGCGGCCCCAGTCCTGAAGCTGCGCGGTCCACACCTTGTCGTCGGCCAGCGGGGGTGCGCCGTGGCTGAGGAAGATCACCGGTTCACGATTCGTCACGCCGCAATCATGCGTCCTGCGATCAAACGAGGGCCCGCGGCTGGCCGCTCCACCCGCAAACAGCGCATCCCCGCACCCAACGGCGCGGGGATGCCTCCTGCTTGAGGGCGAGGGAGGTCCGTCACCCCACGGCGGGGCGGGGTCCGCGGCTCTCGTTCATCATGGCCACCAGGTCGCGGCTCAGCTGGGTGTCCATCAGGGAGTCCACCGGCTGGGGCAGCGCCAGCTTCCAGTTGGGGTACTGGTCGATGGTTCCGGGCATGTTGGGCCGGTTCGGCACCATCGCGGCGTCGTCCAGGCTCACCACCACCACCAGCGACGGGGCGCTGTTCAGCAGCCGGTAACGCTCGATGACGGCGTCGTGCAGGTCCTGTTGGGTGATCGACCACAGCGGCTTGTCCGGATCGATGTGAGCCAGCTCGGCCAGCGACCGGCGGGTGCGCTCCACCTGTTCGAAGTCGGCGTTCTTGCCGATCCGCTTGAGGTCCTGCACGTCGCTGCCGGTCAGCAGCCCGGCGATCGTCACCTGGTCGTGGGTCTGGGACGTGCCGACGCCCAGGTAGGGGAAGTCGTTGACGTTGGTCCGCATGGCGGAGCGGTTGCCGAGCATGCCGATGGAGGCCATGGTCTCGCGCACCCCCTCATCCACCGTGCCCATGTCCTCACCGACGATCCAGGCGTGGTGGCGATGAGCCGCGACGCGCAGGATCGCCAGCAGGGCCGCGTTCGGGTAGTAGACGTAGACACCGTCGGCGGCCGTGCCCTTGGTCGGCACCCAGTAGAGCCGCCACAGCTGCATCACGTGATCGATGCGCAGCGCGCCGGCATGCTTGAGGCCGGCGTCCACCATGGCGATGAACGGCGAGAAGTCGACGCGCGTCAGCTTCTGGGGGTTGAACGGCGGCAGCCCCCAGCGCTGACCTTCGGTGTTGTGGTTGTCGGGCGGTGCGCCGATCTCGAAGTCGAAGGTCAGCAGATCCTGGAAACTCCACGCGTCCTCACTGTTGGCGTCGAACCCGACGGCCAGGTCGGCCAGCACGTCCACCCCGGAGCTGCAGGCGTCGGCGTACTGCACGTCGGCGACCCACTGGCACCACGAGTAGAACTCGACCAGGTCGGCGTGCTCCTCGCCGAACTCGCGGACGGCCGGGGTGTCCGGCCGACGGTACTCCTCGGGCCAGTTCCGCCAGTCGGGCTCCTCCAGTTTGACGACCAGGGCGCACCAGATTGCGAAGCGGCGCAGGAACTTGCCCTGATCCTCGCGCCACTTGCGGTACTCCAGCGGCAGGTCGTCGTGGACTGCCCCCCAGATGCGAAGCAAGGCCTCGTGCTTGATCGCCCACACCCTGCTGCGATCAATGCGCGGTTCCGCGTTGAGGGCACGACCTCTGGCTGACAAGTCGGACAGGTCAACCCGTTCGGCGCCCGGGGTGATACCCGGGGCGATGTGCAGCAGGTTGAGGAAATTGCGCGACGCCGGGCTGTACGGCGAGTCCTGCGGATGGACGGTGGGGGCCACCGCATGCACCGGTGAACACTGCACGCACTGGGCTCCCTGCTTGGCCGCGATCCGGCAGATCAACCCCAGGTCGCGGAAGTCGCCGATGCCCCAGGAGTCGCGGGAACGCGACGCATACAGCTGGATCTGCCAGCCCCACGAGCGCTCCGGCACCGGCAGGTACTCCGGAGCCGCGATGACGAACCGCCGGTTGCCGTGGTCGTCGTAGAGGATGTGGTAGCCGGGTTGCTCGACCATGCCCTCGCAGCGGAAATGGTTGCCGCTCTCGAGGATCAGGGTGCCGTACAGCTCAGGGTGATGGCGCCCGGGGGTGCACACCAACGGCTCACCCACACCGCGCTGCTTGCGCACGTCGAAACCCCGACGGGCCAGCTGCAGGGTGGCGGTGGGCGACTCCACCCAGACGCCGCTGGCGTTCACGAACCCCTCGCTCACGCCCAGGGGTGCCACTTCCTCGACCAGCCTCGCCCGGTCGACCACTGGCACCACTGGCTGCTGTCCTGCTGCGGAGTCATGATTCGTCACCTCTCCATTTAACAGCCCTTCGTTGCCCGGTGGCCAGAAACGCCCTTGACGGAGCGTGCGATCCGGTGCGCAGCCACCTGGAAGCGGGGTTGGCCAGCGGCGGCAGGGGTACCGTTGAAGTATGAGTGCGAACGTCGTCACCTGTCCCAACTGCGGCACCCGCAACCGGGTCCCTGCCACGTCTTCCGGCAAGCCCGCCTGCCAGCAGTGCAAGGCCGCGTTGCCCTGGGTCGTGTCCGCCGACGACGAGAGCTTCGCCGCGGCCACCGAGTCGTCGAAGGTCGCCGTGCTGATCGACCTGTGGGCCCCCTGGTGTGGCCCCTGCCGCCAGCTCAGCCCGGTGCTGGAGAAGCTCGCCGTCGAGTACGCCGGGCGGCTCAAGCTGGTCAAGATCAACGTCGACAACTCGCCCGACTCGGCCCGCCGCTTCAACGCGGTGTCGATCCCCACCATGGTGCTGATCCAGAACGGGCAAGTCTCCGGCCGCCAGGTGGGGGCGCTCCCGATGCCGCAGTTGAAGCGCTGGCTCGACGAATTGCTCCCGGCTGCCCAGTGACCTGCTGCGGGCCTTGTCAGGAAGGCGGGTCTTTGCTCCGCCAATTGGTTACATCCGGGCCCCGAAGCACCTAAGCTGGGGAGAGCTTTCGACGGGAGTAACTCATGGGGGCAAGCCGACTCGCCGGTCCGAGCTCGGATTTCGACATTTCTCGTCACTCGCACCAGCGAGTTGGACGAATCGTTGCTCTGACCGCTGGTCTGGCGGTGTCCGCCCTCTGTTTCGGCGGTGTGGCGGTCACGGCCGTTTCCGTGGCTCAGCCCCCGGTCGTCGTCGCCACCACCCCGCCCCCCGCCCTGTCCGCCGTGAGCCTGCCGGTCGCCTGGGAGGCGCCCGCACTGGCCGTCGACGAGGGGTCGCGCGCTGCAGAGCTCGCCAGTGCTGCCCTCGGTGGCCGGTGAAGGCCCGGACGCCGAAGCTGCCGAGGCGTTGGTCGCCGTGGTGCCGGACGGCAGCCTCGCGCCCGACTCTGGCAACCTCATCAACTACCCACTGACCACCCAGCTCGTCACGTCGCCCTTCGGTTACCGCGTCCATCCCATCGCCGGAGTCGTCAGGTTCCACAAGGGCGTCGACTTCGGGGCGGGTTGCGGGGTTCCGGTGTTCGCGTCCGAGGCCGGAACCGTGGCAGGTGTCGGCTGGGCCGGCGGTTACGGCAACCGGATCGTGGTCAACCACCCCGCGCGCGACGGCTCTTCGTTGTCGACCACCTACAACCACCTCCAGGGGTTTGCGGTCGCGACCGGGGCGGCTGTCCAGCGCGGCCAGGTGATCGGCTTCGTCGGCACCACCGGTTCCTCGACCGGCTGCCACCTGCACTACGAGGTGATCGTCGGTGGCTTCTACGTCGATCCGATGCCGTGGCTGAACGGCCAGCCGTCCACCAGCAACATCAAGATGCCGGGCGACGCACTGCTGCCGACGGGCGAAAGCCCCGCGCCGGGCGCGTCTGCCAGCACCACCCCCGAGCCCGAAGTGGACGTCACGCCGACGCCCACGGCGAGTGAGACGCCGTCGCCCAGCGAGACCCCGTCGGCGAGTGACACCCCGTCGGCAAGTGACACCCCGTCGGCGAGCGACACGCCGCTGCCAAGCGAGACGCCGCTGCCCAGCAGCACGGCGCCGGAACCGTCCGCTTCGGCGACCAGCGTGGTCCCCGTCCAACAGGCGGTGGAAACGTCGCCTGCAGCGACCACGCCCCCCTCGTCGGCGCCGCCGGCCGTCACGTCCAGTGCGCCCGTCGTGTCGGTGGCCGCGGCCTCCAGTGTCGCCGTGTCTGACGACGCGCCGCCCAGCGACAGGTAGGCACTTCCCCGCCGGTGCCGAGGGCATGCCGGACGGGACCGGCTAGTTGAGGGGGCTCGTCCCCAGTTGCAGGGTGGCTTGGTGCTGCTGGCCGGAGGTGTCGCTCCAGCTGATCGGGATCGTGTCGCCGGGTGAGTACCGGGCGAGCGTCTGGGAGATGTCGCCGGCGCTGGACACGGTGGTGCCGCCCAGCGACGTGATGACGTCATCGGTCTGCAATCCGGCACGGTCGGCGGGGCCATCAGTCGTGACCGACACCACCGTGGCTCCTGGGCCGGTGTCCCGGCTGGTCGAGACGGAGATGCCCAGGTAGGGCTTGGGCCCGATGCGCAACGTGTTGCTGGGTGTCCGCGAGCGGACCAGGTCGATGGTGTCCGAGACCTTCTGGATGGTGATCGCGTAGCTGACCCGATCGGCGGCCGGAGTTCCACCGTCGGTGGCGGTGCCCGCGCTGGTCATGCCCACCACTTCGCCTTCGGCGTCGAACGTCGGGCCACCGGAATCACCCGGCGCTGCGGGTGCGGTGGTCTGGATGACGTCGCGTAGCGTCGAGGCGCCCCAAGGACTGGACTCGTCGCTCACCCGCACGGTGGTGTCCAGATCGGTGACGACGCCGTCAGCGCGGCTCAGGAACCCTTGTCCGTTGGCGTTGCCGACCGCGCTCACCTGGTCACCCAATGCCAGGGTGTCGTCGTCGAACTTCACGGTGTCGAGCCTGGAGGCGCCCTTGAGCTGGAGCACAGCGATGTCGTTGGTGGCGTCCGCGCCCAGCACCGTGGCGGAATAGCTCTTGCCGGTCGTGGCGAGGGTGGCCGTGACCTCGGTCGTGGCCTCGACCACGTGATAGTTGGTCACCACGATTCCGGACGGGTCGACGATCATCCCGGTGCCGGCGCCACTGCCACTGTCCGAGCTGACGAACAGCAGCACCACCCCAGCGGCCATCGGGCTGGCCGTCGACAACTTCCCATCCTGGTCGGCCGCAGCTGAGGGTTCGGCGGCCGACGAACTGCTGGAACCGCCGGGCGGCGGAGTGGGCGCCGTCCGAGGCCACAGCGAGGTGATCGACCCGCTGACTGCTTGGGCCACCAACGACACGCCCAGGATCGTGACCAGCACGGCCGCCAGCTTGTGGCGGTTGGGGTGCGACTTCTTCGGGGCTTCAACCGGCACCGGGTAGCCACGTGAGTAGAAGTCGGCGGCCGGCGGGTAGGGGCCGTTGGGGGGCCAACCGCTGCCCAGGTCGGGATAGACCGGGGTGCCGTGCGGTGCGGCGGGGAAGGGCTGCCCATGTAGATAGGCATTGGTCAGGTAGGCGTTGGTCGGCTGGGGCATCGTGGGGGCGCCATTCGCGTCCGTCAACGGTGGCGCAACGAAGTCCGGACGGCCCGCTGGGGGCCCGTCCGTGCCTGGTGTGACGTTCCGAGGATCAGTCATGGCACCTTCTTCCACAATGGATGAACCAGTTCAGCGTGCCTGGTATTCCGCATGTTCGGCGGTACCCATGCCAGCCCCGGGACCTTGGTGACGGGTTTGTGCAACCTGTGAACGTGCTGTGAAGTCGCGGCACCGGCATGGCCGTCCGAACTGCATGGGAAGGGTGGCCCGGGCTTGGTGGGAGAGACACAATGGGGGACATGATGACCGTTCGTCCAGCTGCGGTGGCAGGGATGTTCTACCCGGGCAGCAGGGCCGACTTGGAAGTGACGGTGCGTGGGTTGCTCGAGGCCGCCGGGCCGGTCAACGAGCCAGCGCCCAAGGCGCTGATCGTGCCGCACGCCGGTTACGTGTACTCGGGTGCCATCGCCGCCCGTGGTTTCGCCACGCTGGCCGCGGGCAGCGCCACCATCAGGCGCGTCGTCCTGCTCGGCCCCACCCACCGGGTCGCGGTGGCGGGCATCGCCCTGCCGGGTTGCGACGCGTTCCAGACCCCTTTGGGAACCATCCCGGTGGACGCCGAACTCGTCGCCGTGGCGTCCCGGCTGCCCGGTGTCGTCACCCGGCCCGACGTGCACGTCCAGGAACACAGTCTCGAAGTGCAGCTGCCCTTCCTGCAGACCGTCCTGGACGACTTCACCCTCCTCCCGCTGGCAGTGGGCAGCGTTCCTGCTGCTGTTGTCGGCGACGTGCTGGCTGCGGTGTGGGGTGGGCCGGAAACGGTGATCGTCGTCAGCAGCGACCTGTCCCATTACCACCGTTACGAGCAGGCCCGGGCCATCGACGCGGACACCGTCGCAACCCTGTTGGCCCTCGACGAACCCCTCGACCACGAGCAGGCCTGCGGCGCCACCCCGATCAACGGGCTGGTGGCGGCGCTCCAACAGCACCCGTTGCGACCGAGATTGGTGGCCATGTGCAACTCTGGTGACTCAGCCGGGGATCACAGCAGAGTCGTGGGCTACGCCAGCCTGAGACTGGACGAGGAGGCCTGATGGCGCTGCCTGACAATGCAGGAGCCACGCTGTTGCCGCTCGCTCGGCACGCGATCGCCCAGCGTCTGCGCCGACAGGCCGCAGCGCCCGACACGGGGGAGGCCTGGTTGGCCGAGCCCGGGGCCAGCTTCGTCACCCTGACCATCGACGGCGACCTGCGTGGCTGCATCGGGTCGCTGGAGGCCCATCGTCCGCTGGCCGAAGACGTCGTCAGCAACGCCCAGTCCGCCGCCTTCGGCGACCCACGGTTCCCACCACTGTCCTCGGACGAGCTGGACGACGTACGCATCGAGGTCTCGGTGCTGTCGGCCCCCGTCCCGATGAGCTTCAGCAGCCGCGCCGGCGCGTTGGCCCAGCTGCGTCCCGGCGTGGACGGCCTGATTCTCACCTCCGGCCACCATCGCGCCACCTTCCTGCCCCAGGTTTGGAGCCAGCTCCCCGACCCTGAACAATTCGTGAGCCACCTGGTGCGCAAGGCAGGCCTGCCGGCCAGCCACTGGGGCCCGGCGGTGCGCCTCGAGCGCTACACGGTCACGAGTTTTGAGGAGGTCTGATGCCCGCTCGCTACTGGACGAGCCTCGGCGACGACAAGGTGGTCTGCCACCTGTGCCCACGTGAGTGCAGCCTGAAGCCGGGCCAGCGCGGGTTCTGTTTCGTGCGCCAGAACATCGACGGCCAGCTCGAGCTCACCACCCACGGGCGGTCGTCCGGCTTCTGCATCGACCCGATCGAGAAGAAACCGCTGCATCACTTCCACCCCGGCACGTCGGTGCTCAGTTTCGGCCAGACAGGTTGCAACCTCGGCTGCAAGTTCTGCCAGAACTGGGACATCTCGAAGAGCAGCGACGTCGATCGGGTGCTGCACGCCGCCACCGCCGACGACATCGCTGAGACGGCGGCGGGGTGGGGGTGCACCAGCGTCGCCTACACCTACAACGACCCGGTGATCTTCGCCGAGTACGCCATCGAGGTCGCCGAAGCCGTGCACCAACGAGGGCTGCTCAACGTCGCCGTCACCGCCGGTTACATCAATCCCGAGGCGCGCAAGGACTTCTTCGCGCCGATGGATGCGGCGAACGTCGACCTGAAGGGGTTCACCGACACCTTCTACACCAGGATGACCGGTGGCCGGATCAAGCCGGTGCTGGACACGTTGCGCTATCTGGTGCACGAGACGGACGTGTGGGTCGAGATCACCACCCTGCTGATCCCCGGCCACAACGACGGCACCGACGTGCTCACCGACCAGTGCCGCTGGATCCTCAACGAGTTGGGCCCCGACGTGCCGCTGCACTTCACGGCCTTCCACCCAGACTTCAGGATGACCGAGCTGCCCAGCACCCCGGCGCGCACCCTGGTGCGGGCCCGGTCGATCGCGATCGACGCCGGGCTGCGCTACGTCTACACCGGCAACGTCCGCACCAACCACGGCGGCACCACGTCCTGCCCGCAGTGCCAGACCACGCTGATCGAACGCGACGGTTACACCATCGACAGCTACCAGCTGACCCCGGACGGTCACTGCCCAAGCTGTGGCCTGGCCATTCCAGGACGCTGGGGCGCGGCGGCCGGCACCTTCGGCAACCAGCGAATCCCCGTCCGGCTCGGCCACTGACCACTCTCCGGCCAGTTTCTGGCCGGAGAGCCGTGGGTGTCGGTCAGTCCTCGATACCGCGCGGGGTGGCGTCGATCGGTCCTGACGGCGTGAATCCGTCCGCCGGTTCGTCCGCGGCCGGCGACGGGCTGACCAGGGCTGGCGCCGGGGCCGGCGGTTGGGCCTGTTGGGCGAGCTTGACGATGGCCTGGGCGACGATCACGCGGGAGTTGTTCACGGTGACCGACGGGTTGCCGTGCAGCGTCCAGCCCTTGGCCAGGGCCCGCGTCACGTTGTCAGCGACGACGTCCTCAGGGCCGGTGATCACCCGGTACTCGAGTGCGCGCGGCGCCAGGAAAGCCGCCGAAACCGCAGGCTCGGCGAATCTCGGGGCAGCGGGCACCCACTCGGCCTCACGCGCCGCCGCGGCGACCGGCGGCTCGGTCGAGGCCGGGGTCTGGGCGGGCTGGACGTTGGGTTCGGGCGCGCCGCTGGGGATCAGCGTCACGACCTCCTGGTAGTTGGGCACCACGGCCACCCAACCCAGCTCGCGCCGGATCCGGGCGGCCAGCGCCTTCGCGGAATCAGGCTCGCCGTGGGTGACGAACACCGTCTCGGGCTTGATCGGCAGGGCACGCAACCAGTCGAGGATGTCGGAGCCGTCGGCATGCACCGAGAAGCCCTTGTCCTGGGTGATCTGGGCGCGCACCGGCACGTACTTGCCGAACATCTTCAGTTGTTTGGCGCCGTCCAGCAAGGTGCGGCCCGGGGTGCCGTACGCCTGGTAGCCGCTGAACAGGATCGTGTGCTTCGGGTTGGGCAGCATCGCCTCCAGGTGGTGGACGACACGGCCCCCGGTGGCCATCCCGGAGCTGGCGATGATGATGCACGGCACTGTGGGATTGGTCAGCTTCTTGGAGTCCGCAGCGTCGGTGATGGCGACGAGGTTGGTCATCTCGGCGAAGTCGTCGGCCTTCAGGTCGGGCCGCAGTTCGTTGCGGGCGAACGCCTCCTGGTACACCTTCAGCGCCCGGGTACCCATCGGGGAATCGACGTAGATCGGTGCGTCCGGGATCCGGCCGTGATCCTTCATCTCGTGCAGCGTGCGCAGCAGGATCTCGGTGCGGTCGATGGCGAACGCCGGGATGAGCACCGAGCCGCCCCTGGCCAGGGTGGTGCGGACCGTCTCGGCCAGCACCTCGTGATCGTTGACGCCCGGCTCGGGATGCTCCCGGTCGCCATAGGTCGACTCGACAACCACGTAGGGGGAGCCGGGCGGGATCTCCCGCGAACGCAGCACCGGGTGGTCGTGGCGTCCGACGTCGCCGCTGAACAGGATCGACGTGTCGTCGTGACTGATCGTGATGGACGCGGAGCCCAGGATGTGACCGGCGCGGGTCCAGCGCCCGCGCAGCCCTTCGCCCAGGTCGATCTCGGTGTCGAAGGGGACCACCCTGAACAACGGCAGGGTGGCCTCGACGTCGGCCACGGTGTACAGCGGCAGCGCCGGGTCGTGTCTGGAGTAGCCGCGCTCGTTGGCCTCAGCGGCGTCCTGTTCCTGCAGCTTGGCGGAGTCGCGCAGCACGATCTCGGCCAGCTGGCGGGTGCCCTCGGTGCACCAGACGGGGCCGCGGAAACCCTGGGCCACCAGGCGCGGCAGGTAGGCGCAGTGGTCGGCGTGCGCATGAGTCAGCAGGATGTCGCCGATCAACTGCGGCGGCACCGGGAACGGAGCCCAGTTCTGCTCCCGCCACTTCTTCTCACCCTGGAACATGCCGGCGTCCACCAGGATGCGGCGGTCACCGTAGGTCAGCAGGTACTTGGAGCCGGTCACCGTGTCGGCTCCACCGAGGAAGGTCAGAGTACGCGCATGCATGGAAGCCATGCCCCCACATTGGCGCACTTTCTGTCCGGTGTCTGCGCGGTGGCGGAAAACCCGTCGGGTGATTCGTCAGGCGTCTGCTTCGCCGGTGCTGCACAGCACTTCGTGCCAGGCCTGCCGCACCTGCTCCAGCGTCTGGGCGTCGTGGTCGCGCAGCTCGTCGTAGTTGAAATCGGCGGCCGACTCCTCGCTCTCGGCGTCCCAGCTGACGATGATGCGCGTCGGCGCCTGCCCGGTCCGCTCGAAGGCGTCGGCCAGCTCGTCGGCGAGGCCGTTCAGCTGACCCAGCAGGTGGCGGTGGGCTTGGACGTCACCGTTGCAGATGTCGGCCGAGGTGACCACCTCGTCCGCCACCAGGTAGAACACCTCGGCGTCGGTCTCGGTCGTCGTCGATGCCCGCGTAGACCCAGAGCTGCTGGACGGCGTCGGACCCGTCGAACTCGAGGGCGAGCTGCAGCGCATCGTGCACGTAGCTCTCAACGGCGGTGGCAACGTCGATCATGGGGACAGCTCCTGGAACGGGACGGACATCATTGGCAAGCATGCCACGAACGGCGTTGCCGCAGCGGGGACGCCCGGGGCGGTAAGGTCAGGACGGGCCTGGCTGACCGTCCCCCCCGGTTCGTCACCCTGGGCGCCGAAAGGTGATGACGGTGAATCGTCCCGAAGAACACTGGCAGGACAACCAGCCGGCGGCGCCCCTCGATGGGCGCCAACTGGTGGCTCACGCTGCCTTGGTCGTAGCCGGGGCGTTGTTGGGCATGGCCGGCTGGCTGGCCAATCTCAGCTGGGTGCTGGTCGCGGTGGGTCTGTTCCTGTTGCTGACCGGTGTGCTGGGTGCGGTTCTGCTGGCGGTTTCGCGGCAGCTGCCGCGTGCCCTGGACCGGCAGTTCCGAGTCGTCCGCAGCGGCGACGACGAGCAGACCCCGGCCCCCACGCCCTGGCCACTGGACGCGCTCGCCACCCCGTGGCCACTGGACGCGGTCGCCGAAACGCTGGCGGCCCGACTGTCGCCGGAGCACGTGGTGTCGGCGTCGAGCAACGCGATCCGGGTGGACGTGCTCGACCCCGGGGGTTCCACTTCCGGCCAGGGGGTGCTGCTGTTCGCGGTTCGGCCGGGCGCCGTCCGGTTGAACTGGATCCGCCAAGGCGTCGACTGGGCCCAGGAGACACCCACCGCTGTGACGCCGTTGGCCTTGGTGGCCGGCGGCCGGCAGGGCAAGGCTGGCCCGGCACCGTCCGTGGCGTCGTCGACCGACCGGCCTGCGGCCGAGCCCACTGTTGCCGGCACCCCTCGGCGCGGGTTGGTGAGCGACGGGGCAGACGCGGCGCCAGACGACTCGGTCCACCTGGATTCCCGTCCTGCCCGTCGCCGAGTGCTCGAGGAACCCGGGGACGCCGAGTTGCCCGACGTGCTGGCCGCCACACTGCAGGAAGGCGGCTGGCGGGTTCCGGCGCTGGCCGACCCCGAGACGCGCGTCACCGTGGTCGTGGTGGCCACGTCGCTGCTGATCGCAGCGGCGACCGGCGCGTGGCTGTTGCTGCGCTGACGAGAAAGGGCCCCCGCCGGTTGGCAGGGGCCCTTCGGATGTGAGTCCGGCTCAGCGGCTACGCGCGGCCGCGGTAGACGCGCAGGCCGTCCTGGGGGATCGAGCCCATCTTGCCGAGATTGAAGTCCATGACTGCCTGCGAGAGTTCCTCACGGGTGTTCATCACGAACGGTCCGTAGTGCTCGACCGGGTCGCCGATCGGGCGTCCACCCAGCAGCAGCACGTCCAGGTCCTGCTCGGGTGAAGCCGACAGGGTCACTGTGTCACCGGCGCCGAACCGGGCAAGTTGGCCCTCGTGCACGTGGCGACCCTCAGCCCCCACCGTGCCCTTGCCGCCCAACACGTAGACGAGGCAGTTGTAGTCGGTGGGCCAGGGCAGCACCGCAGCGCCCTTCGCCCGCACGGTCACGTGGGCCATGGTGATCGGAGTGAAGGTCGTACCGGGGCCTTGCAGCTTGCCCATGGAACCAGCGATGAGCCTGATGACCGTGTGGCCGCCGTGATCGGTGCCCAGTGTGATCTGGTCCTTCTCGATCGACTGGTACTTCGGCGGCAGCATCTTGTCCTTGGCCGGCAGGTTGACCCACAGCTGGATGCCGTGGAACAAACCACCCTGGTCGACCAGATCGTTCGGCGGCTTCTCGATGTGCAACAAACCGGAGCCGGCGGTCATCCACTGGGTGTCCCCGTCCTTGATCAGGCCACCGCCACCATGGGAGTCCTGGTGCTCGAAGGCGCCGTCCATGATGTAGGTGACCGTCTCGAAGCCGCGGTGGGGATGCCAGTCGGTGCCGCGGGCCTCGTTGGGCCCGTACTGGACGGGGCCCATCTGATCCATGTGGATGAAGGGATCGAGGTCGCCGAAATGAAGGCCCGCGAACGCCCGTCGCACCGGGAAGCCGTCACCTTCCTTGCCTTCCGGTGCGGTCGAGATCTGCACCACCGGACGCGGCTTGTCGGACGATGAAAAACCCCCGAGGCGGGGCAGGGTGTCAGGATCTGCTGTCACAGCGGGCATTCGCTACCTCCACAAGTACATTCCGGTGCGTGGGCCGGGCAACCGTGCCCCAGCCTTGACGTTCTCCTGTCAACCGGCCAGCCAGGTGTTCTATTCCCGGCATGTCCGCGACAGGCAGCACGACTCAGCGGCCCCGGCGTCCCAGCGACGCAGAGAAGGCCGCAGCACCGGTGCGAGGGGCCGACGTCCGGGTTGACGTCGGGCTGGCCGCAGCGGTGCGTGCCGTCGCCCGGCCGCTGGGCCGGGAAGCGCCGCGTCCGCCGCTGCGGTTGGGCTGTCGGGCAGCGACTGCCTGCCCGGCGTTCGGGTTGGCGATGCGCTGGGCCTCTTCCGCACTGAGCTGGACGCGGGCACCGGGTGCCAGGTCGAGCAACAGCTGGTCGCCGACGCGAACCTGGTCGACCTCGGGACGGATGTGCGCCCGGCGCATGATCGTCTTGACGTCCTGCTGCTGATCGGGGGTCACGATGGTGATCACGGTGCCGCTCTTGCCCGCGCGGGCCGTACGGCCGCTGCGGTGCAGGTAGGCCTTTTCCTCCGACGGCGGGTCGGCGTGCACGACCAGCTCCACGTCGTCCACGTCGATGCCGCGGGCGGCGATGTCGGTGGCCACCATGGTCTCCACCCGGCCGGCCTCGAAGGCCGCCAGATTGCGGGTGCGGGCGTTCTGGCCCAGGTTGCCGTGCAGCTCGACGGCCGGGATGCCCCGGGCAATCAGCTGTTTGGTCAGCTTCTTGGCGCCGTGCTTGGTGCGCGTGAACAGGATGGCGCGCCCGGGCGCGGCGGCCAGGTCGGCCAGCACGTCGGTGCGGTCGTCGGTGCGCACCTGCAGCACGTGGTGCTCCATGGTGTCGACGGTGACCTCGGGGCTGTCGGCCTGGTGGGTGACCGGGTTGTGCAGGAACTTCTGCACCAGCACGTTGACGCCGGCGTCCAGCGTGGCGCTGAACAGCATCCGCTGGCCCCGGGCCGGGGTCATGGTCAGCAGGCGGGTCACCATCGGCAGGAAGCCCATGTCGGCCATCTGGTCGGCCTCGTCGATGACCGTGATCTCGACCGAGTCCAGGCTGACGTGGCCGTCGCGGATCAGCGCCAGCAGCCGGCCCGGGCAGGCCACCACGACGTCGACGCCGCGGCTGAGGCCACGGATCTGCGGGTTCTCGCCCACCCCGCCGAAGACGGTGATGGACGACAAGCCGGCGGTTTCAGCCAGCGGACGCAGCGCTTCGTCGATCTGGGCGGCCAACTCGCGAGTCGGGGCCAGGATCAGGGCGCGGGGCCGCTTTGAGGCGGCGCGCCTGGGGTTTTCCTGCAGACGTGCCACCAGGGGCAGCAGGAACGCGTAGGTCTTGCCGGAGCCGGTACGACCGCGGCCGAGCACGTCGCGCCCGGCCAGCGAGTCAGGCAGCGTGGCGGCCTGGATCGGGGTGGGGAGGGTGATCTTGCGGGCGGCCAGCACGGCAGTCAGGCCTGCGGGAACGCCGAGAGAGCCAAAAGCATTTGTGCGTGCGGAAGCAATGTTCTTCGTTGTTGTGGTCAAAACTCAAGTCCAATTCGTTCGGTGTCTTGCGCGGCGCACTTCGCGTACTCGGCCCTGGTTGGGCGGCGAACCAAAATGGGGGCTCAGCCTGAGCGGCGGTGCGGCCAGCGGGCCCTGGGCCCGGTCACCTGGTGGCCACAGGCAAGACTGGTGCGACCACTGTTGAGCCACGTTACCCCTCCCGCGACCCAAACCGGAATTCGGCCGCTGCCCGTTGCTGCAGGTGCTGATGGACGGTCGGCCACCCGCGACGCGCCGCGGCGTCTCGGCTCGGGTCGTCGCGTCGACGGTTGGCGGTGGATCGGTGAGAATGGCGGGTGAGGGGTGATTCCGTGGGATCTGTCAGCGCTGATGGGCGGCAACGATGAGCATGAGCAGCTTCGCGTCGCTGCGCGGACGGACTGGCTACCTCGCCGGTCTGCGCGACTCCATCCCCGTGGCCCTGAGCTACTTCACCGTGTCGCTGGCCTTCGGTCTGTATTGCGCCCAGGCGGGGGTGTCGGTCTTCGCCAGTGGCCTGATGAGCTTCTCCAACATGTCCAGCACCGGGCAGTTCGGTGGCCTGCAGGTCATCATCGCGCACGGCACGCTGTTCCAGTTGGCGCTGACGATCATCCTGGTCAACCTGCGTTACCTGCTGATGTCGGTGTCGCTGAGCCAGTCGCTCGACCGTGGTGACGACGGCACCGGCGGGTTCAGGATGTGGCAACGCCTGGTCATCGGCTGGGCCGTCACTGACGAGATCTACGCCCTGGCGATGGCCAAACCGATCGTCACCTTCGCCTACTACACGGGGCTGATGGTGCTGCCGATCCTGGGGTGGACCGGCGGCGCCGTGACGGGAGCCTTGGTGGGGGAGGTGCTGCCGGCGTCGCTGCAGAGCGCGTTCGGGGTGCTGCTGTTCGCCATGTTCATCTCGATCGTGATTCCGCCGGCGAAGAAGTCGCGGCCGGTGTTGATCGTCGCGCTGGGGGCCGCCGCGCTCAGCCTGCTGCTGCACTTCCTGCCCTGGACCCAGGCCATGCAGCCCGGCTGGCGGATCATCGTCGTCGCCTGCGTGGTGTGTGGCCTGGCCGCCACGTTTCTCCCGAACCCCACCAGGGCGTCCGGTGAGGCTCACGACGTCGCCATCGACGACGAGGTCAACGAAGACAGCGGCCAGGCCGGACGGGGGGCGTCATGAGTTACCTGTTCGTCGCCATCGGGGTCAGTTGGCTGTGCACCTACCTGCTGCGGGTGACGCCGCTGGTGGTGTTCCGGGGCCGGATCACCAACCAGTGGGTGCTGCGCTTCCTGCACTACGTGCCCTACGCGGTGCTGACCGCCATGACGATTCCGGCCATCGTGCTGGCCACCAGCAGCTGGATTTCCGGTGCTGTGGCGCTGGTGCTGGCCCTGGTCGCGGCGTGGCGGGGCCAGCAGATGATGGTGGTCTGCGTGATCGCCGCCGGAGCCGTCTGGGTGACCGAATTCCTGTTGCGGATGGTCGGCGCCGCCTGAGCTTGCGCCGAAAGGGCGGTGAGTCCCAACGTTGACCGGTGGTGATTCGTCGACATCGGCGAATCACCACCGGTCAATGTGCGAGTTTGGCGTTGCGGGCGCCCTGATCAGGCCAGCGTCGCCGTGCGGGTGGCCGTCTCGTCGACCGAGCTGTTGCCCACGTAGAAGGTGTACTCACCGGCGGGCTGCACGAACTCGTCCACGCACCGGTCCCACACGCTGAGCGGGTGGTTGCTGGCGGCCGGATCGACGACGATGCTGACCTGCTCGGAGGCGCCCGGCTCCAGCCAGACCTTCTTGAACCCGACCAGGCGCTTGGCCGGCTGGTTGGCCGCCGGGATCCCGACGTAGACCTGGACGACCTCGGCACCCTTCCGGTTGCCGGTGTTGGTGACGGTGGCGGTCAGCGTGACCGGGTCGCCGGCGGCGATCCGGCCGGTGTCGATCGCCACGTCGGTGATGGCGAACGTGGTGTAGCTGAGCCCGAAGCCGAACGGGAAAGCCGGCTCGATGCCCTGCTCCTGGTACCAGCGGTAGCCGATCTGCAGGCCCTCGGAGTAGCGGATCACCGGGTAGCCGGAGCCCTCGTCGACGCCGGGGTAGCGGCTCGGGTCGTTGGCCACCGGGCAGTCCTCGTACACCTTCGGGTAGCTGGTCGGCAGCTTGCCGGAGGGGGTGGTGACGCCGAACAGCACGTCGGCCACCGCGTGCCCGTCTTCCTCGCCCACGTTGTAGAACTCGCAAACCGCGGGCACCAGGTCGAGCCAGGGCATCTCGACGGGATCGCCGTCCTTGAGCACCAGCACCGTCTTCGGGTTCACCGGCGCCACCGCAGCGATCATGGCGTTCTGGTCACGCGGCAGCTTCATGTCCAGCTGGTCGCGGCCCTCGGTCGTGATCAGGCCGGCCATGATGATGACCACGTCCGCGGACTCGGCGGCCGCCTTCGCCTCGTCCAGGTTGGAATTGTCGTCGGCCACCGTGACCTTGGTGACCTGGGCAGCGGAGCCGAGGTCGTCCAGAACGTCCTGTAGCCCGGGCAGCGGATTGATCTCGATGATCGGGATCACCTGCGACGAGCCGCCGCCGCACGGGCAGGCCTTGTCGACGAACTCCGCCTGGCCGATCAGGGCGATCGTGGCCACGTCCTTGCTGAGCGGCAGCAGGTTGCCGTCGTTCTTCAGCAGGGTGGCGATGTTCTCGGCGACCCGGCGTGCCGTCGCCTGGCCGGCCGGGATGTCGATGCCGGTGACCGAGTAGTCCTGGTCGAACTGACCCAGTTGGAACATGTAGCGGAAACGGCGCTTGAGTGCGCGGTCGATGGTGGGGATCTCGATGATGCACTGGTCGATGCCGTGCTTGATCATGGCCTCGTTGAACCAGTTGGCGTCCGGCATCTCCTGGTCCATGCCGGCGTTCAGGCTCTGCGCGGTGGAGCGGCACGCCCAGAAGTCCGACTGCACGTATCCCTGGAAACCCCACTGGTCGCGCAGGATCTCGGTCAGCAGGTAGTGCGACTCGCAGGCGTAGGTGCCGCGGAAACGCTGGTAGCTGCCCATGATGCAGGCGACGTCGGCGTCCTTGACGATCATCTCGAACGGCAGCAGGTAGATCTCGCGCAGCACGTGGTCGTCGATCTGGACGTCGTAGCGGAAACGCTCCAGCTCCTGGTCGTTGACGACGTAGTGCTTGGCCTCGGCCAGGATGCCCTGGTCCTGGATGCCCCGGGTGACCTGGACACCCATCACGCCGGTCAGGTACGGGTCTTCGCTGAAGTACTCGAAGTTGCGGCCGCACAGCGGGGTGCGGTGCATGCAGACACCCGGCGCCTCGATCAGGTGCTGGCCGATGGCGCGTGACTCCCGTCCGCAGATGACCCCGTACTCATAGGCGAGGTCGGGGTCGAAGCCGGCGGCCAGGCCCATGGTGGACGGCAGGGCGGTGGCGGGCGGGCTCGGGGTGCCGTCGCCCATGCCGACACCCACGGGCCCGTTGGTCACGTTGAAACGCGGGATGCCGAGGCTCTCGTCGCCGTCGACGTGGCGCCACACCCGCAGGTTCGCCCCGTCCTCGATGGTGATCTTGTAGGGGTTGATGGTCTCCATGGCGCCGTGCAGCTGGGCGATCTTCTGCTCCAGCGTCATCGCGGCGATGAGCAGGTCGGCCCGCTCGTCAGGGCTGAGGGACGTGTCCATCCAGGGGCGCGCGGCCGCTTCTGTACTCATCTGTGCTCCTTTGCTGCACGAACTGGCCGGTCAGGCCTGTGACAAGGTGTCCGGGTTCTCGGTGTTCGGGTTTTCGGGTGTCTGTTGGCTGCGCAACCAGCTTCCTACGCGACAGGCGCGGGGGAGGGAAGTTGCCGGAATTGACGACCCCTCTGTCGCGGGAACGGAACGGGAGTGGCAAGGCCCAACCCTGAAGGTGCGCTTGAGGTTTTAGCGGGTTCTTAGAAAAGTCGGCGTGTCGGCGCCTTCGGGGGTGGTGCGACGCAGAGCCTGCCACGTAGCATCGGTAGCGTGCGCGGCTCTGCCCGCGGATGCGCTTCTGGAGGGTTCCAGCGCTGGAACCCGACGCGTCGCGCGCGCAGCATCAATTGGCGAGGGACCGGGGTTCTCCGGCGCCCACCCGACAGTGGGGAGCAACATGGGCAAGGTCGGCAACACAGACGACACGCGTTCCGGGAGAGTGCGCCGCAAGCGGCTCGCAGCCTTGGGGGTCGGGTTGGCCGGCCTGCTGATGGTCCAGCCGGCGCTCGTCCAGGCGCAGTCCGCCGGAGCGGCAGTCGGGCGTTGGCAGCCGAAGGTCGGCGAGACGTTCTACATCCAGTACACCGGAACCATCGACCTGACCCGGCCGGCTCAGGTCTACAACCTGGACTGGGAGACCACCACGGCTGCCCAGGTGCGCCAACTCAAGAGCCGGGGCGTGCGCGTGGTGTGTTACCTGAGCGCGGGCTCGTCAGAGAGCTGGCGCAGCGACAATGCCAAGATCCCGGCCAGCGTCAAGGGCAAGCCACTCGACGGTTGGGACGGCGAGAACTGGCTCGACGTCCGGAAGACCAGCGTCCTGATGCCGATCATGGCGGCGCGGATGGACGTCTGCAAGCAGAAGGGCTTCGACGCGATCGACCCGGACAACACTGACGGCTGGTCGCAGCAGACGGGGTTCCCGATCACCAAGGCCGACCAGGTGACCTATCAGCGCGCCCTCTCTGACGCCGCCCACGCCCGTGGCCTGGCCGTGGGGCTGAAGAACGATGTGGAGCAGCTGCCCCAGATGGCCGCCTTGGTCGACTTCGCGGTGAACGAGGAGTGCAACGCGTACGGCGAATGCGGTGCCTACAAGGCGTTCCTCGCCGCTGGTAAGCCTGTCTACAACATCGAGTACCAGCGCAGCTGCCCCACCAACCTCCCGAAGGGCATGTCGTCCTTCATCTCGAACTACGATCTGGGCCGCGGCGGAACCATCTGCGGGGCCCCGGCAAAGGCGGTCGCCAGCACGCCGACGTCGGCCCCCGCCTCGAAGACTGCGGTGGCGGCCCCCGCCTCGAAGACGGCGGTGGCGGAAGCCCCCGAAACCGCGGCTCCCGATGTGGATCCTGTGGAGACCCAGGCCCCCGAGATGGTGACCCCGGTCGAGCAGGCGCCGGTCGAACAGGCGCCGGTCGAGCAGGCGCCGGTTGTGCAGGCCCCCGTCGTTCAGGCCCCGGTTGTGCAGCAGCCGACGGCCGCGCCCACGGTGCCGGCGAAGCCGACCCAGACCAGCGTCGAGCCAGCTGGTGAGTCGAAGGCCCCGGCCGAGCCGGTCGCGTCTCGTGCTGATCGGCACGATCGTTGGTCCAGCTGGTCGCGGTACGACTGGTGGCGCCACGACCGGTCACGCCACGACCGCAGCCGGTACTCGTTCCGCTGAGGTCGACGAATACAAGCGGCAGCCCTCCGGGCTGGTACGAAACGGCAGCCCTCCGGGCTGGTACGAAACGGCAGCCCTCCGGGCTGGTACGAAACGGCGGCCCGCTGGGCTGGGGAGTGATCCCCGACCCGCCGGGCCGCCGGTTTTGTGTGCCGGGGCGGAGCAGTGCCGCTCAGTTGAAGCCGAAGACTCCCCGGGCGATCTTGTAGGCGGCCAGGGTCCCCCGGCGTCCCACGTTGCCCTGCAGGTTCACCAGCCGCCCGATGGGGGCGTGGCGCAGCCGCCGCCAGGTCCGCTGGTCTGCCATCTGCAGCTCGCGCCACAACTCCGTCTTCTTGTTCAGGTATTCGCGCTGGCCACTGCGGATGCAGATCAGCGACGAGACGGCCGTCACGACACCGAGATACGACTCGATGTAGTTCCGCAGCTCGACGGGCAGCTCGCTGTCGGGGCTGGGCAGGTTGTCGATCATCAGCCGGTTCACCTTGAGCTGCTGGTCAGCCCGCTTGACCATGACCGACTCACTCACCGACTGGTCGGGACGCCCGATGTGGTAGTGGTACAGGTCGAGGTCGAGGTAGTGCACGGTGCGAACCGCGGGCATCGGCAGGTAGGCGTACAGGTTGTCGACGTAGAAGGTGTGCTCGGGCAGCTCCAGGCCCACCTCACGCAGCAACGCGGTGCGGTAGGTCAGGGCGTGCATCAGCAGGTACTGAGACGGCCGGAACGGCTGGGTCTGGCCCCAGGTGATGGTTTCCCCGGGCGAGAAGACATTGCCGTAGCTCATCGTGTGCTTGCGGCGCTTGCCCTGCTTGTCGTAGACGAAGTTGGTGACCACCAGGTCGGGCTGTTGGCCATCCGGCAAGCCCCGCAGCCCGTTGACCATCGACTGGAAGGCGTTGGTGTTCAGCCAGTCGTCGCTGTCGACGACCTTGAAGTACTCGCCGCGGGCGTGCTGCAAGCCGGTGTTGATGCCCGAGCCGTGGCCGCCGTTCGGCTTGTTGATGACGGTAAACCGGCTAGGGTGTTCTCGGGCGTAGCGCTCGGCGACGGCGGCAGTGTTGTCGGTCGAACCGTCATTGACGACGATCACCTCGACCTCAGGGTGCGCTGGCAGCATGGAGTCCAGACACCGATGCAGGTAGTCCTGCGAGTTGTAGCTGGGAACCACGATCGACAGCAGTGGGTTGGACTGGCCGGCAGGGACGTGCACAGATTCTCCTTGTGGGCAACAACTGGGGCGCACCGCTCATTTTCATGGTAACCGCTCAGCTGCGGCGCACCGAAACGCCACCATCTGCGTGCGCTGGGGCAAGATGGGGTGATGAGCAGCGAACTCACCGTCTACACGACGAGCTGGTGTCCCTATTGCCGGGCGCTCAAGCGGCAGCTCGGTGAGCTGGGGCTGGAGTTCACCGAGATCGACATCGACGCCGACGCAGCGGCAGCGCAGATCGTGCAGAGCCTGAACAACGGCAACCGCACTGTGCCCACCGTCGTCTTCAGCGACGGCTCGACGCTGACCAACCCGAGCGGCCCGGCAGTCGCCGCCCGGTTGGCGCAGCTGGGCTGAGCGCTGCGCGTGGAATCGTCCGCCGAGAGTCCATGCAGAGCGTCCGCCATGACCAGGCGCACCAGCCCGTTTGCCCAAGCCAGCGCTACCTACGCTAACGTAGGTAGCATGAACTCCAGTTCGCCCACCATGGCAATCCGCGAGTCGGTCGCTTCGGCCGGCGCCGGTCATCCGGTGAAGCCCCGGTTGCGCGGCCTGCTGCACCTGGTCAGCGCCCCGATCATGCTGATTGCCGGGCTGACCACGATGGTGGTGGCCGACACCCCTCTGCTTCGCTTCGGCTGTGCGGTCTGGACGCTCACCGCACTGATGCTGTTCGGCCACTCTGCGGTCTATCACCGCGGCACCTGGAACGAACGCGTCACGGCGGTGATGCGCCGCATTGACCACTCGAACATCGCCATCTTCATCGCCGGCACCTACACCCCGCTCGCCCTCGCACTGCTCACCGGCAACTCCCGGGTCGTCCTGCTCAGCGTGATCTGGGGTTGTGCGGTGGCCGAGGTGGCGTTCCGGACGTTCTGGTTGGGGGCGCCTCGCTGGCTCTACGTCGCGCTGTACATCGTGATGGGCTGGGTGGCGATCTTCTGGTTGCCCAGCTTCTGGGCCGCGGGTGGGCCGGCGGTGGTCAGCCTGATCGTCATCGGCGGGGTGGCCTACTCTGCCGGCGCGGTCGTCTACGCCCTCAAGCGGCCCAACCCCAACCCGGAATGGTTCGGCTTCCACGAGATCTTCCACGCCGGCACAGTCGTTGGTGCCGTCTGCCACTGGGTGGCGATCCTGCTCGCAGTGGCGTGACGTCGGGACGATTTCGGTGCGCGCTCAGCGTCGTCCTAGGATGACGCGCCGAGAGGGAGTAGTCCTCAACTGGAGCGTCGACATGCTGGCCCTGACGGGCCCGGTGCCCCGGCCACCGCGTGGTGGCGGACGAGACTTTCGACCATTGGCCACGTCATCGGGGTGTGCCGGTCGAAGGCTCCTGACGGCGCCGACGACGGTCACCGGGGGAGAAACACATGGACTCGTTCTGGATCAGCGTTGCGCTCGTCTTCATCGCCGAGCTCGGCGACAAGAGCCAGTTGATGGCTCTCACTTTCGCCACCCGCTACCGCGCCCGCGACGTGCTGATCGGCATCACCCTGGCCACCGCGATCGTGCACCTGGCCTCGGTGGCGATCGGCGGGTTCATCGGCGACTTCGCGGGCAGCCAGCGTTACATCCAGTTGCTCTCGGGCGTTGCCTTCTTCGCTTTCGCGGCCTGGACACTGCGCGGCGACGAGTTGACCGACGACGAGGCCCACAAGGCGCAGCAGAGCAGGGGGGCCGCCATTGTGGCCGTCGGCGTGGCGTTCTTCCTTGCCGAACTGGGCGACAAGACCATGCTGATGACCATTGCGCTGGCCACCGACCACGCCTGGTTCGCCACCTGGATCGGCAGCACGCTGGGCATGGTGCTCGCGGACGCGCTGGCCATCGTCGCAGGCAGCGCGCTGGGCAAGCACTTGCCGGAACGAACCGTGAAGATCGGCGCCGCCGTCATCTTCGCCCTTTTCGGTGCCTGGATGCTGGGCCAGGGCCTGGGCTGGATCCCGTCGTTCTGACGGGATCGCAGCCTTGTTTCAGAAAGGGCCCTGGCCAGGGCAGCTGACTGCTGGGCCTGACTACTGGGCCTGACTACTGGGCCTCAGGCTGGACGGTCCACTCCGGCGGCTCGTCGTTGCCGGCCTTCTCGTCTGCCTCGGCAGCTTCCTGGGTCTTGTGGACCTTGCCCGCTGCGTGGTGGGAGGGAGCGTAGATCGCGTAGACCTGCATCGGCTCGTCACCGACGTTGGTGACGTTGTGCCACATGCCGGCCGGCACGAAGAGAGCGAAGCCGTCCTCGACGTCCTGCTCGAAGTCGAGCTTCTTCTTGGTCTTGCCCATCTGCACCTTGCCCTTGCCGGCGTCCAGACGGATGAACTGGTCGGTGTCAGGGTGCACCTCGAGGCCGATGTCCCCACCGACCGGGATGGACATCAAGGTCATCTGGAGGTACTTTCCGGTCCACGCAACCGTTCGGTAGTTCTTGTTCTTGACGGTCTCCTTCTCCAGGTCGAGCACGAACGGCTTCGGGCCGATGTCCTTGACACTCATGTGAGTCCCTTCCTCGAAGATCTGTGGGGGCGTTCACCTGAACGCTACCGATACGCCCGTACAACGCGGGAGCGGTTGCCGGCATTCCTTTCCCGTCCCGGACTGCCGCGCGGACTCGCGCTGTGGCAGGGTGGAACCGCTTCGAGTGTGGGGGATCACCATTTCTGGTCTGCTGTTCGCCATCGGATTGACGCTGATTGCCGGTCTGGCGACCGGCATCGGCGCCGCCATCGTGCTTGCAGTGGGCAAGGTCTCGGCGCGGTTCCTGGCCGCCAGCCTGGGATTTTCGGCCGGCGTGATGATCTACGTGGCGATGATCGAGCTGATGTCCACCGCGCAGGCGACCCTCACCGGGGCGCTGGGCCGCGTCACCGGGTCCTGGGTCGCCGTGGCAGGCTTCTTCGGTGGCATCGCGCTGATCGCCGTCATCGACCACTTGGTGCCCGAAGACCTGAACCCCCACGAGGTGGCTCAGGAGGACGCAGACCCCGCCAAGGCACGGCTGATGCGCACCGGGCTGATGACCGCGGTGGCACTGGCCATCCACAACTTCCCTGAAGGGTTCGCCACCTTCATCTCCGCCCTGGAGGACCCCAAGCTCGGCATTCCCATCGCGGTGGCCATCTCGATCCACAACATGCCCGAAGGCATCGCCGTCGCCCTGCCCATCCGGGCCGCGACCGGCAGCCGCGCCAAGGCGTTCTGGTACGCCTTCCTGTCCGGGCTGGCCGAGCCGGCGGGAGCGCTGATCGGCTACCTGCTGCTGCGCCCCTTCCTGAGCGACACCCTGATGGGGGTGGTGCTGGCCGGGGTGGCCGGCATCATGGTGTTCATCTCGCTGGACGAACTGCTGCCCACCGCCGAGCAGTTCGGTGAACACCACCTGGCCATCTACGGCCTGGTCGCGGGGATGGCCGTGATGGCCGTCAGCCTGGTGCTGTTCATCTGACGGTGTCTGCGCGCGGTTGCGCCGAGCAGGCCTGAGCCATGATGGAGAGGTGACCTTCGACCTTTCCACGATCGGCGCCGGGCTGCCGGTTGCCGACCTGCTGCCGGCGCTGGATGCCGCGCTGGACGCCGGAGGTCGCGTCGTCGTCCAGGCGCCGCCGGGCACCGGCAAGACGACGCTGGTGCCACCCGCGGTGGCCAACCGGCTGGCGGCAGGCGCCCTGGCTGCGCCTGGTGAACAAGCCCCGACAAGGGAGCTTCGTCGGGTGATCGTCACCCAGCCGCGCCGGATCGCAGCCCGCGCGGCAGCCCGGCGGTTGGCCCAGCTGTCCGGCACCCGGCTCGGGGCACAGGTGGGTTTCACGGTGCGCGGCGACCAACGGACGTCGGCCGCCACCCAGGTGGAGTTCGTCACCACCGGCGTGCTGCTGCGGCGATTGCTGGGCGACCCCGACCTTTCGGGTGTCGGTGCGGTCGTCCTCGACGAGGTGCACGAGCGGCACCTGGACGCCGACCTGGCCTTCGCGATGGTCAAGGAGGTCGCCGAGCTGCGCGGCGACCTGGCCGTGGTGGTGATGTCCGCAACCATCGACGCCGACCGCTGGGCCGCCCTGCTGGGCGATGGTTCCAGCGCCGCACCAGTGGTGAGCGTGCCGTCGGTGCTGCACCCACTGCAGATCACCTGGGCCCCGGCCCCGCCCGGGGTGGCGCGAACCGATGCCCGCGGTGTCACCTTCGGCTTCCTCGACCACGTCGCCGCCGTCACGGCAAGCGCTTTCGCTGACGCCACCGGCAACGCCCTGGTGTTCCTGCCCGGCGCCTGGGAGGTCGAACAGGTGGTTTCCCGGCTCCTGGATCGTGGTGTGCAGGCCGTTCCGCTGTCCGGTCGGCTCAGCCCGTCCGAACAGGACGCTGCGCTCGCTGACAGCGGCCCGCCCAAGGTGATCGTCAGCACGGCAGTGGCCGAGTCGTCGCTGACCGTGCCCGGTGTGCGGCTGGTGGTGGACGCCGGGCTGAGTCGGGAGCCTCGGTACGACTCAGCCCGCCAGATGGCCGGTCTGGTGACGATCAGCGAGGCCCGATCCTCGGCCGAGCAGCGAGCCGGCCGGGCGGCCCGGCTGGGCCCTGGACGTGCGCTGCGCTGCTTCCCCGAGAGCGACTGGCCGCGGCTCCGGGAGGCGGTGACGCCCGAGATCCTGACCGCCGACCTGACGGAGGCGGCCCTGGTGATGGCCTGCTGGGGTGCGCCCCGGGGTGTTGGGCTGGCCCTGCCGGACCCGCCGCCCGCGTTGGCCATCCAGGCCGCAGAGCGCACGCTCCGTGGGCTGGGCGCCGTCGATGAGGACGGGGTGGTCACGGCGCGGGGAAGGGAGTTGGTGACGGTGCCCACGGACCCGCGGCTGGCTCGCGCGTTGCTGGCGGGAGCCGCGCAGCTCGGGGCTGACCGAGCCGGCCAGATCGTCGCCATGATGGCCCTTGACGACCGCCCACCGGGCGGTGAACTGGTGGCGCTGTGGCGGGCGTTGCGGCTGGCCGCGGCTTCGTCCGGGCGGTGGCGCCAGGAAGCCGACCGGCTCGGGCGTCTGGTCCGCGGCCGACGCGCGCCCAGCGGTGCGGCTGCTGGGAGTCCGCCGGCTCCGGTCGTGGGGGACGACGCGGCGGTAGGGCTGATCGTCGCGTTGGCCCACCCCGACAGGATCGCCCACCAACGTGAGCCGGGTGGCCGCAGCTTCCTGCTGGCCTCGGGAACCGGCGCGCTGGTTGATGCGCATTCACCCTTGCGGGGATGCGAATGGTTGGCTGTGGCGCAGGTGGAGCGCGGTCACACCGCAGACGGTTCCGGGGCCGTCATCCGGGCCGCGGTTCCGATCAGTGAGGCGATGGCGCTCGAGGCCGGCGCGGGCCTGATCCACGACGACAACGCCGCCAGCTGGGCCGACGGCAGGGTGAGCGCCCGACGGACCACGTCGCTGGGCGCCATCGAACTGACCTCGACGCCGGTGCGGCCGAGCGCCGGCCAGGCCCGAGCGGCGGTGCTGCAGGCCCTCCGCCGCGACGGCCTGGGGATGTTCGAGTGGAGCCCGGCAGCGGAGACGTTGCGTCGCCGGCTCGGGCTGCTGCACCGCACCCTCGGTGCCCCCTGGCCCGCCATGGACGACGCGTCGCTGTTGGAGCGGGCTGACGAGTGGCTCGGCCCGGAGTTGGACGCCCTGGCGCGAGGAAAGAGCCCAGCCGGGCTGTCGCTGACGGTTGCCCTGAGACGGCTGCTGCCGTGGCCCGAAGCCGGCCGGCTGGACGAGCTGATGCCCGAACGAATCGAGGTGCCCACCGGCTCCCTGATCCGCGTCGACTACCCGCCGGTGGACGACCCGGCTGCGCGCCCGGTGCTGGCGGTCAAGCTGCAGGAGTGCTTCGGCGCGACGGCGACCCCGCGGCTGTGCGACGGCCGCGTCCCGGTGCTGCTGCACCTGCTCAGCCCCGCTCGGCGGCCGCTGGCCGTCACCGACGACCTGGCCAGCTTCTGGGCCAACGCCTACCAGCAGGTGCGTGCCGAGAACCGCGGCCGCTACGCCAAACACCCGTGGCCGCTGGACCCGCTGACCGCCGAGCCCCG
>CAVSPO010000032.1:0-41366 GCA_963730005.1 uncultured Actinomycetota bacterium | reverse complement strand
AGGGCACCGAGTGCGAGGCCGGCGACGACAACAAGCGGACTGCCGGCTCGCGTGCCCCTCGGCACGGATCGAGCAGCCGGCTCCGGGCCTGTCCGGACGGCTTCCGGTGCGCTGTCGACCACCGGCGGCAGCATCTGGGGAGCCTGCGGAGAATCCCCGGTTGCGATCCACGCCGCCACGTAGAGCGTCATCCTTGCGAAGATGTTGAAGAACAGCATGAGCACGATGACGGGCCCGAACAGCGTGGCCGTGGGGTTCTTGGCGAAGGAACCGATCAGGATCCCGGTCAGGTACTGCAGCGCCGCCAGGCCGACCGAGCCGATCAGCGCACCCTGCAGCAAAGCCCTGCCTTGTGGAGGGACCTCCGGCATGAAGCGGAAGATGAACACGAAGAGCAGCCACCCGGCAAGCAGGGAAGCCGCGACCGACGCCAGGCGCAGCAGGGTGGACGCGAGAGCCGACTCCCCCAGCCCGACCAGGCTCAGCAGCCACCCGGCCAGGTTCGTCGAGGCCATGGAGATGGCGAAGGTCAAGACGATGGCCGCCAACAGCCCGGCCAGGATCGCGAGGTTCGCGAGCACTTCCACCAGGAACGACTTCTTCTTCTCGACCAGGTCGAAGCTCGCCCGGAACTGGGCGCGGATCGCGGTCTTCAGTCCTGCCACCCAGCCCGCGCCGGCGTAGGCAGCGGTCAACAACCCGATGAACCCGATGGTGCGCCAACTCCGAGCCGCGTTCTCGATGACGGCTGAGATCTGTGTCTTCAGGGTCTCGTCCGAGATCGCGTCGGTGGCTGCGGCCTGCACCACCGGCAGCAGATCGGGCCTCAGGACCGTCAACACCATGCCGACGATCGCGAAGGCGAACATCGCGATCGGGACCAGCGACAGCACCGAGAAGTAGGTGATCGCAGCCCCGAAAGCGTCACCCATCCGGTCCCGATATCGCGCCTGGGCCCGCAGCACGTGGGCCACCCACGGCTGCCGACTGATGCGTTTCCACCACTCGCCCATGTTCTCCTCGATTCCGTGTCAGCTCAGGGTGTGCAACTGTCCGGTGAGCAGTTGCAGGGCAAGGCTGGACGCCGCCACCAGCACCCAGAGGATGGCGCCCAGCGCCAGCGGACGCCAGCCCGCCGCCTTGATGGCCGTCAGCGAACTGGTCATGCCGACGGCGGTCATCGCCACCGTGATGCCGACGCTGGCCAGGAAGCCGATGGCCGGTCCGGCGGCGTCCGGGATGACCCCCAGACTGCGCAACCCCGCGGCGACCAGGAACAGCACCAGAAAGGCCGGCACCATCCGGTACCAGGGGGTGGAGTTGCGCTCGGCGGCCTCCCGCCCGCGGTTGCCGAACCACTGCTGGAAAATCGCCAGCGGCACGATCATCAGCGTGCGGGTCAGCTTGACCACGACGGCATAGGAGGCCGCGGTCATGCCGGTGGCGACGATCCCTGCCGCCAGCAACTGCGCGTCGAACGTGGTGGAGGCGGCCACCACGGACGAGGTGTCGTTGACGGCCGTCCCTGCCCAGAGACCGAAGGAGCTGTGGTCCAGCCCCATCGCCTGCCCCAGGAACGGGAAGATGAGCGCGGCGAGGACGTTGTACAGCACGATCACCGAGACCGACACGGCCACCGCCGACGCCTGCGCCCCGATCACCTGGCTCATCGTCGCAATGGCGGACGCCCCACAGATCGACGTGCCGTAGGTGATCAGGATCCGCGTCTCCCGTTCCACCTTCAGGGCGCGAGAGATCGGGATGCCGGCCGCCACGGCCACGATGATCGTCCCGAGCATCACGGGCAGGCCGGCGCCCCCGATGGTCACCACCTGCTGCAGCGACATGCCAGCCCCCAGCAGCACCACGGAAGCCTGCAGCACCTTCTTGGAGCAGAACGTGACGCCCGGTTTCCAGTCGAGGCGCTGGCCGACGAACTGACCGACCAGCAGACCGAGCAGAATGCCGATGACCGGCGCCCCCAGCAAGGGGAACTGCCGCCCCAACAGCCACGCGATCATCCCCAGGGCGACCGGGGGCAGTAGCCCCGGCCAGAGGCTGCTGCCAGCGCGGGCGGGACGGAGAAACAGTTCGCATCAGGCACGGCTCATTCTCCCCCACGATGACGAGTTGGCTTCGGGTGCTAGCGTGTGCCCATGTTCGTGACCCACTCCGCTGCCGTGTCGGCTGCTGTGACGCGTCCGCGAATGTGTTGTTGTCGCTGATCGACCCGACAACACCATCCTGATCGCCCCTTCTCTCGAACCGCGGCGCTCAACTTTTCCGAAGAACTCGTCGGCGACTTGCCGATGGATCCGTTTTCAAGGCCTTCGGAAGCCCACAAACACCAGAGCCAGGGCCATGCGCATGTCCTGCGTCTCTTCCGTTGTTGAACCCTCTGGAAGGAAGCACACCATGACGTACTACAACGACGCGACCGAACTGATCGGCCGCACCCCGCTGGTCAAGATCAACCGGCTCTACGGCGACTCCCAGGCCACGGTGCTGGCGAAGCTGGAGTACTACAACCCGGCGAGCTCGGTGAAGGACCGGATCGGCGTGGCGATCGTCGACGCGGCCGAGGCCGACGGCTCGCTGCAGCCCGGCGGCACGATCGTCGAGGGCACCTCCGGCAACACCGGCATCGCGCTGGCCTGGGTCGGCGCGGTGCGCGGCTACAAGGTGATCATCACCCTGCCCGAGACCTTCTCCAAGGAGCGTCGCGCCCTGCTGCGGGCCTTCGGTGCCGAGCTGGTGCTCACCCCGGGCGCCGAGGGCATTCCCGGCGCCAACGCGCGTGCGAAGGAGATCGTCGCCAACACCCCCGGCGCGATCCTGGCCAGCCAGTTCACCAACCCGGCCAACGTGGCGATCCACGCGCAGACCACCGCCGAGGAGATCTGGGCCGACACCGAGGGCAAGGTCGACTTCTTCGTCTCCGGCGTCGGGACCGGCGGCACCATCACCGGCGTCGGCCAGGTGCTCAAGGAGCGCAAGCCCGAGGTGCAGCTGATCGCCGTCGAGTCGGCCGAGTCCGCCGTGCTCTCCGGGGAGCCGAAGGGCCCGCACAAGATCCAGGGCATCAGCCCCGGCTTCATCCCCGAGATCCTCGACACCTCGCTGATCGACCGGATCATCAAGGTGACCTCGGACGACGCCCTCGCGTGGGCCCGCCGGGCAGCCAAGGAGGAGGGCCTGCTGGTCGGCATCTCGTCCGGCGCGGCCCTGCGCGCCGCCGCCGATCTGGCCGCCGACCCGGCGAACGCCGGCAAGACCATCGTCGTGGTGATCCCCTCGTGGGGTGAGCGCTACCTGTCCACCCCCCTGTACGCCGACCTGCTCGACTGAGCCGTCGACGCGGTCCACGACTGCAGGCCCTCTCGGGATGGCCTGCCAGCGAGCCTGGAAGGCGATGCCCGCGCTCGAGGCCTGGGGTTCACCGACGACGAGATCGCCGTCGCGCTGCGTCGCCGGATGTCCCTGTAGCGAGCGCGACGGCCGGGCACGCCTGTGGGCGGTGCGGAGACCCGCAGCCCGCTCACCTGAGACAGTGTCGTCATGACCAACCAGCCATTGATGCCGACCGGCCGCCCGGCGAGAGCGGACTCAGCCCGGAGGAGATGGGTCGTGCTGGTGACAGCGATCGCCGGGGTGCTGGTCGTCGCGTGGGCATGCCTCACCGGTTGGGGCGCGATCCTGCACGGCCACCCGCTCTACGGCGTCCTGCTCGGTGTGACCCTGCTGGGGTCCGTCTTCGTCGGCGTGCGTTCGTTTCGTCCCTCGCCACGTCGAGCCGGGTGGCGTCGCGTCGCCCACGTCGCCGTGCTGCTGATGGCGCTGGGGTGGGTCGGGCTGATGGCTTGGTTGCGCCCGTTCACGGCAGTCGAGCCCGCCCTGACCGCACTGCAATCCGACACCCGGATCACCATCACCGAGTCCCCGACCCGGATCGTGCTGACCCCGACGGGACCAGCCAGCACCACCGGTGTGTTCTTCCAGCCCGGCGCCAGAGTCGACCCACGCGCGTACGCCGCGATCCTTCGCCCCGTGGCGGAAGCGGGCCATGTCGTCGTCATCGTCAAGCAACCCCTGGGCATCGCGTTCCTTGCCACCAAGGCCCTCGACGCAACCGCTCCCGGCCAGCAGCACATCACCCGGTGGGTTGTGGGCGGCCACTCCCTGGGCGGCACCGTCGCGGCCATGCAGGCGGACGCAGCCGACACCGACCACACCAGGCCAGTCGTCGGGCTGCTGCTCTTCGCCTCCTACCCCGCCAGCGACATCAGCACCTCGCTGCGCGCCCCGGTCCTGTCCATCGCCGGCAGCCGGGACGGTCTGGCCACTCCGGACAAGATCGCCGCCTCCACGACCCTGCTGCCCGCCGACGCGACGTTCATGTCAGTCGAAGGCGCCGTCCACTCCTTCTTCGGCGACTACGGAGCCCAGCCCGGAGACGGCACCCCCACGATCAGCCAAGACGCAGCCCGGGCCGAGATCTCTCGTGCTGCCGTCGACTTCGTGGACACCCTGAGCTGACGGGGCACGCGTCAACCGCTGCCCCGATTGTCACTCCCGGCGATTCTGGAAGCTTTCGGGTGAGTGCCAGGGGTTGTTTCCGGCGAGGCAGTCTTCCAGCCATTCCCGGTGCAGGCGCGCCTGGTATTCTTCCGAATCGAATTCCTCCGCTGAGCACTTCTTCTGAATCACCGGCGTCGAGTGGCAATTGTGCGGGGGCGAGGGAGAACCGTTGGTGTCGTCTTGGTCTTCGGTGTTTGTCGACGAATCGGGGCGGCAGCAATTCGGGTATCCCGTCACCGCCGATCCGGACTTGCCATTGATTCTCGGTGTCGGCGGGTCGGGGTTCCACGATCCGGTGGTGGTGGGGACACAACAACACCGCATTGCCCAGGTCGGTGCGTCCACCGGCCCACCACGGGGTGATGTGGTGGCCCTCGCAGATCGTTGGCGGTGCGTTGCAGCCCGGGAACACGCAGCCTTGGTCGCGTAACGCCAACGCTTGGCGGGTCGGGCCGGTGAACAGCCGGCTGCCGCGACCCAGATCAAGGATCTGGCTGTCGCCACCCAACACCGCCGGGATGATCTCGGCGTCACACGCCAACCGGCGGACATCCCCCGCGGACAGGCACTCGCCCGACGAACACAGGGTGCCCATGCCGAGACCGGTGCGCAGCGCGTCGAGGCTGATGGTGACGACAACCCGGGGCCGGTCACCACCGTAAGGTGGGGGCCTGCCCCGACGCAGAGTAGGCGCCGACGATGTTCTTGAGGGCGTCAGCCTGGCGGCGGTGGATGGGAATGAGTTCACCGAGCTCGTCGGTGACCGGGAGGCTGGCGGTGACGGCGGTGATCAGCGCGACAAGCGGTTCTGCGTCGACGATCGGCAGCTGGCCGCGGAACCGGACGGACCCGAAACCGTCACGGGCCCAGGTGAACGACCGGTCGCCACGAGCCCTGGCTTCTTCGCGGAGCAGGGCGAGACGGTCGGCTTCCTCACCGACCTCCGGCGCCACGACGGTGACGACGTGGTGGCCGAACTGTTTCATCAGGTCCGGGTCGAACTCGTGGACATGCGCCAGCATCGCGAGCTCACACGCGTCCACCGTGGGGAGGTCCAGCTCGCACGGCAGGCGGCGGATGCTGTGCACGATCGCCGCGGCCTGGTCGAACCCCACCCGCCCGGCCAGCGCCTCGGCCTGCACCACCGGACGAGCCGCCAACTCCACAGCGGCCCGCACCTGACGGCGCGCATCGCCCAGGTTCGACCAGTTCGTCGCATGCAACCACTCACTGGTCCGCACCCCATGCCGGGCCGTGGTGGCACCGCGGGACTCGATCTCGGCCACCCGCCGGGCCGTCTCGGCACGCAACCGTTCCAGACACAACAACAGATCCCGGGTGCCCGCCAACAAATCACGATCACCGGTGCGCCACAAATCCTGCGAATTCAACTCATCCAGCACACCCGAAAGCACGCCGACGAAATCGCCGCCGCACTCGGCCGGCAATTCTGCCGGTGGCGCCTGGATTCCCGTGTGCATGAATCAAGCCTAGACACCCCCACTGACAAAACTGATCCCAGCAAGCCACCTGTGGAAAACAAATCCGGAAAGAATTTCCTGTGGATGTCGAGTCCTTCAGCATGAGCCAATGACCAGACCATGCCCCTCGACCGCGGAGGCACGTCCGATGTAACTTGGGTGTGTCGCACAGTTGCGGCGTCTGCGGGGTGAGGGATGAGACTCAAGAAGAAGTCCCCATGGGCCAGGATTTCGGCGATTTCGGCGCTGTTGCTGCTCGCTCTCGGGCTTGGCGCATGCGGATCCACCAGCAGCGAACCGGCGGGCGGCGTTCCGGGCGAAGTGGAGGCGACCGAGTTCGAGGGGGTGAAGCTGACCCCCATCAGGCAACAACGCAACAATGCCCTGAACGGAACACAGGTCATTGACCAGGACACCTACACGCTGACCATCGACGGGCTGGTCGATCGTCCGCTGTCCCTGTCCTACAGCGATCTGCAGGCCTACCCGCAGCAGTCCTGGTTGATGGACCTCAACTGCGTCGAAGGATGGAGTTTCACGGCCAAATGGACCGGGCCCTCGCTGGCCACCATCCTCGATGATGCCGGCGTCCGGCCCGGCGCTGTGACAGCGATCTTCTACACCACCGAAGTCCCAACCGGCTACACCTCCTTGGACGTCGACTACCTGCGCGACAACGACATCCTGCTCGGGATGAAGCTGAATGACGTCACGTTGCCGGCCGACAGAGGGTTCCCCTTCCAGGTGGTCGCCAAGTCAAAGTACGGCTACAAGTGGGCCAAATGGGTCACCCGGATCGAGCTGTCCGACGATGCGGACTTCCGCGGTTTCTGGGAGAGCAACGGGTACAGCAACAAGGCGGACGACACCGGGCCTGCGTTCGACTAGGTGCTGGATGGTTGCCGGATCAGCTTGATGTTGGTCAGCGCCAAGCTGATCACCCCGATCGAGAACAGCGCGATCGTCGCGGTGGCCCACGCTGTCATGGTGTGTTCCCACAGCACATCCTGGGCCACTGTGGGGTTCAGATTGGTCAGGTCGATGGTGGACGCGGCCTGTGCGAACCCCCAGCGACTTGGGAAGATGGCCGCGACGGCCTCCAGTGCGCCGCGGTCTGTGATCTTGACCAGGCCCCCGCAGAAGACCAGCTGGGCCATGATCGTGATGACCAGGGCGGGCATGGTCTGCTCGCCGGTGCCCACCATGGCCGACAGCAGCAGTCCCAACAGGGCGGACGTGAACGAGGTGCCGAAGGCGGCCAGCCACAGTTCGATCGTCCCGTCTGGTGCCCAAATCGCACTGTCAGGACCGGGTTTGCCCAACCGCACCACCGTGATCAGTAGGGCGCTCTGCATCAGTGTCATGACGAACAGGACGCAGACTTTGGCCAGCAGGTAGATACCGGGTGACAGGCCGACGGTGCGCTCCCGAAGGAAGATGGCGCGTTCGGAGATCAGTTCGCGGATGCTGGCCGCCATACCCATGAACGCGGCGCCGACGGTGATGATCACCAGCAGCTGCGAAGGTTCACTGAGCCCGTCGGGGGGCGGCTTCCTGAAGCCACTGTCGCCGGGAATCACCAGCGTCATCGCGGCGATGAGGAGCGGGAGCAGCAGCGTCGACAGGGCGTAGGACCGGTCCGACGCGATGATCCGCAGCTGGCGGCGCACCAGCGTGCTCCACTGTCGCGTGACCTTCAGCTTGGGCAGACCCAGGTCCAACCCCAGCGGCGCTGAGGCGGGTGACGGCAACGCCGACCGACTGGTCTGCGCCCATCGTGCGGCGAACAACTGCGGGTCCTGGGACAGGCTCTTGAAGACCTCGGCGTAGCGCTCGCATCCGAAGTGGGCCAGCACTTCCTCCGGCCGGCCGAAGTAGGAGACCTGACCGCCGGGAGCCAGGATCAACACCTGGTCGCACAACTCCAGGTTGTCGGTGCTGTGCGTCACCACCAGCACCGTCCGGCCGCCGTCCGCCTGAGCGCGCAGCAGTTTCATGACGTCCAGATCAAGTCCCGGATCGAGACCGGAGGTTGGCTCGTCCAGCAGCAGCAACGGCGGCTGGGTGAGCAGCTCCATGGCCACCGAGGTGCGCTTGCGCTGGCCTCCCGACAGCTTCGAGATGGGAATGTCCTGATGCGCGTCCAGCCCCAGGTCGCGCACGACCCGTTGCACTTCACGACCACGGCTTTGCGTGTCGTAGTCATCAGGCAGACGCAGCTCCGCGGCGTAGTTGAGGGCCTGCCGCACGGTGAGCTGACGGTGCACGACGTCGTCCTGCGGGACGACGCCGATCAGTTGTCGCAGGTTGGCGAAGTTGCGGTACCGTCCAGGACGATGGTGTTGTCGGGTGCCCGGCCGATGCTGACCTCGAGATCGCCTGCCGCCTGTCCCGACGAAACCAGCACCGTGTGGCCGGCCAGCGGGCCCGGCCGCTCGACCTGGTTCATGATGATCGCCACCTGAGCACCGTCAGGTGCGCCGAGGGCGAGCCGGACGTCCCCGATCACCCGGCACCCGGTCACCCGGTCGTCGCCGACGAAGGTGCCGTTCGTGCTGCCCAGGTCCTCCAGAACGACCGTCCCGCCCGGATCGCTCCACACGGTGGCGTGGATGCGGGAGACCCGAGGGTCGTCCACCATGAGGTCACAGACGGGATCACGCCCAATGCGCAGGCCCTGGCCGGCGAACAGGTGGCGGGTGACGGCGCCCACGCTCACGGCTGCGACCGGAGCCGGCGCAAGAGCTGCGGGCTGATGTGTCATCCCGTCCCCCGAACGATGCACGAGCCAACACGAATTGGCCAATTGACTAGGTGGTCAACCAAACTACCTCTGGCGCGAGACGTGTTCCGAATCGATTCGGCAGGCCCCGTAGGATGACCCATCAGAACGCCGTGCAGCCGCGGCAGCCACTGCCCAGACCCCAGGGACGATGTCATGACCGACACAGACGGACGACCGCTGGGTAGCCGGTACCACCTGGACTGCCTGATCGGCCGCGGCGGCATGGGTGACGTGTGGCGCGGCGCAGACTCCGAGGGAAACGCCTTCGCTTTCAAGTTGTTGCAGCCGCAGTACGTCGAGGACGGCGAGATCGTGCGCCGGTTCCTGAGCGAGCGGCAGCTGCTGACGAGCGTGCGCCACCCCAACGTGGTGGGCGTGCACGACATGGTCGCGGAGGGCGCCACGCTGGCCATCGTCATGGACCTCATCGAGGGCACCGACCTGCGCCGCCACCTGCGCGAGCGCGGCACACTCGCCGCCGAGGAGGCCTGTCGGATCACGGCCCAGATCGCCAGCGGGCTCGCGGCGATCCACGCCAAACGAATCGTGCACCGGGACATCAAGCCCGAGAACACCCTGCTGGACCACACCGTCTCGCCACCTCAGGTGAGGATCACCGACTTCGGGGTGGCACGGCTGATGGAAGAATCACCTGCCCAGTCCAGACGCACCGCGTTGGCCGGCACCCCGCTGTACATGGCGCCCGAAGTCATCAACGGCCAGACGCCGACACCGCGCTCGGACCTGTATGCGCTGGGCATCATCCTGTACGAGTTGCTGTGCGGAGTGACTCCCTTCGCGGGGTTGGCGACCGGCCCCATGGTGCAGGCCCACAACACGATGAATCCCGGGCGTCCAGCAGGGATCGACGACCAGTTGTGGAACCTGATCGCCCAACTGGTCAGCAAGGACCCCAATCAGCGGCCCCAGGACGCCTCCGTGGTCGCCGAGCAGCTCGAGTACCTGCGCGGATGGCTCGCCGGCAGACCAGCGCTCGGCCAGCTGGGCAGCCCGCCCCCGCCGGTTCCGGTGACTCCACCATCGGCCGTGACAACCATCGCCAGCGCCTGGGTGACACCCACCCAGCTGGCCGCCCACCAAACGCCCACCCTGGGGCACCCGTCCTGGCTACCAGCCCCTCGGCTCGCCGCCCCCGCCACCGTCCTACCCGAGCTTCCAGCCACCTCCGCAGGGGCCGTGGCTCAGCACCCAGGGCCCGCTCGGCCCCCCGCTGGCACCGCCTCGCCCCGACGGTTCGAGTGGGTCCCGGCTGACGCGGACGATCGTCATCATGATGGCCGCAGTCGCGGTGCTGCTGGCTGCCGTGGCTGTGCTGCTCACCCAGGTGCTCCGCTCCCAGGGCCCTGTCGAGGTCGTGAGCACCCCGGCGCAAAGCACCTCGGCGCCTGCCCAGCCTTCGCCCGTGGCGACCCAGACAGTGATCGTGGCCACCACGACAACGGCCGCTGCCCCACTGCCGGTGGGCACCTGGATCACCGTCCTGGAGAGTCTGCCCAAGACCGAGTTCAGCCTCGCGCAGGCCGAGGCGAAGGCCGCAGCGCTCTCGGCCGTCGGCCGCCCGGTCTCGGTGATCGACTCGGACGCCACCCCCGGCCTGAACAAGGGTTTCTGGGCCCTGGGGGTGACCGGTAGCTCCTCGCGCGAGGCCGCGGCAGCTCAGTGTGCCGCCTTCGGCAGGCAGGCAGGTGGAACGTGTTATCCGCGGCAGGTGGGCTGAACGGCCCGGTGAGCAGGCGGATGCTGCTGCTCGCCGGCGTCTCGGCAGGGCTGGTGGCCGGGCTGGCGTCCCCTGCGCTGGCGGCGCCCACTGTCGAGCGACCCGACATCCATCCCCGCGACGACTGGGCGCGGGGCCTGGCGCCGGTGGGGCCACTCGACGTCGAGGAGCCTGGCGATCTGCGCTTCCTGCTGGTCCATCACTCGGACACGCCGAACGGTGACCGGCAGGACCGGATTCCCGGGCGCATCCGCGGCTTTTTCGACTACCACACGGGCACCAAGGGCTGGCCGGATGTCGCCTACAACTTCTTCATCGACCCGTACGGCGGGCTCTGGGAGGGCCGCAAGGGCAGCCTGACCGCGCCGGTCAAGGGCGACGCCACCGGCGGCAGCCAAGGCTTCGCGCTGCTGTGCTGCTTCATCGGGAGTTTCACCGAGGTTGCGCCGACTCCCGAGGCGATGGACGCCGCAACCCGGCTGCTGGCCTGGCTTGCCGCCAGCTACAGCATCGACCTGTCAGCGGGTCACCAGGTGAGCTTCACCTCACGCGGCTCCAACCGCTGGCCGGCCGGTAGCAAGGTGGTCACCGACCCGGTCGCCGGCCACCGCGACATGTCCCAGACCACCTGCCCCGGGGACGCGCTCTACCCGCTGGTGCGCTCGACACTGCTGGTCGGAGCACGGGCCCTGACGGCTGCGACACCAAGCCCGACACCGACTCCCACCCCAGCCAGCACGCCGTCGGCGGCCGTGGCCACCGTTTCGCCGACGCCGGCCCCAACCACCGCCGGTGATCTGAGCAGCTCGACGGCATTGGCGTCGTCCCCGGCAGGAGAGGCCCCACCAGCAGACGGCGTGCCAGGCTGGGTGATCGCCAGCGCTGTCGGCGCCGGGGTCGTCGGAGCCGGTGCCCTCGCTTACGGGCTGGCGTCCCTGCACGGCCCGGCCACCAGCGCAGCCCCGAAGCGAGCTCAACCAGGGATGCCTGGAGATGACGGCGCTTTCGTCAGGTGACAAGATGAACGTGTCGTCCAAACGAAAGGAACCTTCATGGCCACGCTGCTCCAGATCGACTTCCCCAGTGAGGGGCCCTTCGGCGCCGAGATGTCCGCCGCCTACGCCGGCCTTGCCGCCAGCATCAGCAACGAGCCGGGTCTGTTGTGGAAGATCTGGACCGAGAACGCAACCGACCGGACGGCCGGCGGCATCTACCTCTTCTCTGACGAGGACTCCGCCCGCGCCTACTGCGACATGCACACCAAGCGGCTCGAGAGCTTCGGCGTCACCGGGATCCGCGCACTGTTCTTCGACGTGAACGTCCCCCTCACGGACACCACCCGCGGACCCGTCGCCTGATCGCTGCCGCCCAGCCAGGAGAGGCCGTCATGTCCGATCAGCCATTGGTGCTGCAGGTGGGCCCAGTCATGCCGAGCCTGGCTGAGGCGCTGGCAACCGGGTTCGCCGCCGAGCGGCTGCCAACCGATCCAGCCGAACGCTCTGCGTACCTGGCTGAACGAGCCGGCGAGGTCGAGGTGGCGGTCACGACTTACAACGTCGGTGTTGGCACCGAGCTGATGGCCCAGCTGCCGAACCTGAAGGCCGTCGTCCTCTTCGGGGTGGGCTACGACTCCACCGACACCGCCCAGGCGCGCGAGCGGGGAATCCTGGTCTCCAACACACCGGGCGTGCTCACTGGTGCGGTGGCCGACCTCGCCGTTGGCCTGCTGATCGACACCCTGCGCGGCATCAGCCGGGCCGACCGGTTCGTCCGGGGCGGACGCTGGGCCGCCGGTGAGACATTCCCGCTGACCCGTGAGGTGTACGGCACTAGGGTCGGCATCCTCGGGCTGGGACGCATCGGGGAAGCGATCGCTGCCCGGCTGACGGGCTTCGACTGCGAGATCGCGTACCACTCGCGCCGGCAGGTCGCCGGCTCCCCCTACCGATACGCCGGGAGCGCGGTTGAGCTCGCCGCCGGTTCCGACGTGCTCGTGGTGGTGATTCCGGGGGGCCCCGCCACCGACAAGATGGTCAACGACGAGGTGCTGGCGGCGCTCGGGCCCAGCGGGTACCTCATCAACGTGGCACGCGGTTCGGTGGTAGACCAGGAAGCCCTGGTGCGGCGACTGGCGTCCGGTCAGCTGGCCGGCGCCGGGCTGGACGTCTTCGCCGATGAACCCCGTGTGCCGGCCGAATTGCTCGGGCTGGACAACGTGGTGTTGCAGCCCCACGTGGCCAGCGCCACCGAGCAGACCCGGCAGGCGATGGCTGACCTGGTGCTGGAGAACCTGCGCGTCTTCTTCGCTGAGGGGAAGCTGGTCACCCCGGTTCCGTGACGGCACCGGGGAGAGCCCGTCGACGAGGCGGGCACAGTCCCCTGCTCAGGCGCAGCCGTCAGGGGCGCAGGCGGGCCCTGCTTCGCCGAGCCCCAGGTCGATCAGCGGCGTGACGGGGTGGGTCTCGGCCCACACCCTGTTCAGCGCCTCGCCGAACGCCTCGGCCGGCTGGGCGCCGCTGAGGGCGTACTTTCCGTCGATCAGGAAGAAGGGCGTGCCCGTCACGCCGTGGCGGCGGGCCTCGGCGCTGTCGGCGGCGACGGCGTCCGCGAACTCGTCGGACGCGAGCACCTCGTCGACGCGGGTGGGGTCCAGACCGACGGACGCAGCGACCTCGCGCAGGACGTCGTGGTCGGACACGTCCTTGGCATCGGTGAAGTAGGCGTGCATGAAGGCGTCCTCCGCCGGGCGCCCCAGCCCCTGCGTCGTCGCCAGCTTGACGAGGCGGTGGGCGTCCAGGGTGGGCGCGTTGATGGAGGGGCGCCAGTTGTACGTCAGGCCGAGCCGACGGGCGCTGGCGTCGATGTGGTCGCACTGCCTGGCCAGCTGCTCCGGCGACCAGCCGTACTTCTTCTCGAGGTACTCGGTGGTCGGCTCGACGGGAGCGCCGGGGTGCAGTTCGTAGCTGCGGGGGACGACCGTGACCTCGTCAGCGTGCGGGAATGATGCCAGAGCCTTGTCGAGTTCAGCCTTGGCGATGGTGCAGAAGGGGCAGATGATGTCGGTCCAGACGTCGATGCGCATACCACCAGTATAGTTGAACAGTCAACCAATTACCAACGCCTGCCCGTGCCCAAGCGACGAGCAGCGCACGCCGATACGCGGTGAGGATGACCGGGCCTTCCCGCGCCCCTGTTCGTCGTAGTAGCGTTCGAGCTGACGGCAATCCCTGACACAGACAGGAGGGTTGCTGTGACGGCAACCAGTGCGGCGCAGCGAGGCGCCAGCGTCCAGCTCATGGCACCGCTGACCGGTGTGCTCGTGCCCATCGAGCTCGTGCCCGATCCGGTCTTCGCCCGCAAGATGGTCGGCGAGGGCATTTCGATCGATCCGCTCAGCAACATGCTGGTGGCGCCGATCGCCGGAGAGGTGATCGACATCCAGCCATCTGCCCACGCGATTACCATCCGGTCGCCGCAGGGGCTCGAAGTGCTCATGCACATCGGCCTGGACACCGTCAAGATGCAGGGTGAGGGCTTCACGCCCAAGGTGGTGCTCGGGCAGGACGTCACGGTCGGCGACGAGCTGATCGCGTTCGACATGGACATGGTCGCCGCGCAGGCCGTCAGCGTGCTCACCCAGGTGGTCATCACCAACTCCGAGCTCATCGACGTGCTGACCCCCACCGCCCCCGGGCTGGTCACCGCCGGCCAGGACGTCGTCGCCGAGATCCGGCTCAAGGAAGTCCCCGTCGGTCAGGAAGCGGCCTTCGGCGGCCGGAACGCCACCTCCGAGGCGCTCCTCATCCCGAACCCCACCGGGCTGCATGCTCGGCCCGCCGCGACGCTGGTGGCCCTGGCCAAGCAGTTCACCTCGGACGTGCAACTGCGCCGCGGCCGCGACACCGCGAACGCCAAGAGCATCATGGCGATCATGGGCATGGCCGCAGCCCGCGGCGACAAGGTGGTCGTCACCGCGCACGGGCCGGACGCAGACGAGGCGGTCACCCAGGTGGCGCAGGCCATCAGGGACGGGCTCGGCGAGGATTGCCCGCCGCTGCCGGTCGAGGGCCCCGAAACCGAGGCCGTGACGGCCGTCGCCCCCGAGACCCCCGAGGCCCCCGAGACCGTCAGCGAGGAGCCCCGGTCTGGTGACGTCAACCTGTTGCTGGGTGTGGCTGCATCCCCCGGACTCGCCGTAGGTCAGGTGCTGCAGATGCGGCACGAGGACATCACCGTCACCGAGAACGCCACCGACCACCATCTTGAGCGCCGGAAGCTGAACGCGGCCATCGACCGGGCGCTGCTCGATCTGTCGGCCCTGGCGAAACGGCTGGAGCAGGAGTCGGACGCCGACAAGGCCGCCATCTTCGTTGCCCACGCCGAGATCCTCCAGGATCCCGATCTGCTGGATCGCGCCGTGAGCGCCATCGACAAGGGCAAGAGCGCGCCGTTCGCGTGGCGTGCCGCCTACCAGAGCTACGCCGACCGGCTCGGTCAATTGGCCAACGAGGTGCTGGCCGGACGAGCCAACGACGTGCGTGACGTCGGCCAGCGCGTCCTGGAGGAACTCACCGGCCAGCGGCGTGAGTCGCCGGACATCGCACCGGGCACCATCCTGATCGCCGAGGACCTCTCCCCGTCCGACACCGCCAGCCTGGACCGCAGCAAGGTCGTCGGGTTCGCCACCGCTGCCGGCGGCGCGTCCTCGCACGTGGCGATCATCGCGCGCTCACTCGACATCCCGGCGGTGGCCGGCATCGAACCGCGAGCCCTGGACATCCCGAACGGCACCCGGGTGGTCATCGACGGCGCCAGGGGCACCGTGCAGATGAACCTCACCGACGCCGAAATCGCCGACATCGTCGGCCGCCAGCAGCGCATCGCCGTCAAGCGCCAAGCCGACCTGGCCCGCGCCGACGAACCCGCCATCACCACCGACGGCCACACCGTCCAGGTGGTCGCCAACATCGGCGGTCTTGAGGACGCCAAGGAGTCCCTCACCAAGGGCTCCGAGGGTGTCGGCCTGCTGCGCAGCGAGTTCGTCTTCCTGGGTCGTCAGTCAGCCCCGACCGAGGACGAACAGGCGAAGCTGTACGCCGACATCGCGCGGGCGATCAAACCCGGCCAGCCGCTGGTCATCCGCACCCTGGACGTCGGCGGCGACAAGCCGCTGCCCTACCTGCCCATCCCCGCCGAGGAGAACCCCTTCCTCGGCATCCGCGGGGTCCGGGTCGGGTTCGACCGCCCCGAGGTGCTGCGCGCCCAGTGCCGGGCGATCCTCAAGGCGGCGGACGCCGGGGCGCGCCTGCACGTCATGTTCCCGATGATCGCCACCATGGACGACTGGCGCCACGCCAAGCGCATCTGGGACGAGGAGCGGGCGGCGCTGGGCGTCGAGACCGAGGTCCCGGTCGGCATCATGATGGAGGTCCCCTCCGTCGCCATCATGGCCAGGCAGTTCGCGGCCACCGACGTCGCCTTCTTCAGCGTGGGCACCAACGACCTGACCAGCTACACCCTGGCCATGGACCGCGGTCACCCCAAACTGGCCGCGCAGGTTGACCCCTGCAACCCGGCGGTGCTGATCCAGATCGGCAACGCTGCCGAGGCGCTGCACGAGCAGGGCAAGTGGCTCGGGGTGTGCGGCGGCGTCGCCTCCGACCCGCAGGCCGTCCCGATCCTGGTCGGCCTGGGGGTGGACGAGTTGAGCTGCACCATTCCGGCCATCCCGGCGGTCAAGGCCGCCGTGCGCGCCTACTCCCTTGCACACTGCCGCCAGATCGCCGCCCAAGCCGTCACCTGCAGCACTCCCGCCGAGGTACGAGCGCTCGTCCCGTTGGACGAAGCCTGAGCCGGCCCAACCCTCACGAGTGAAGGAACCTCATCATGACGAATACCGCCAGTGAGATCGTCAAGAGTGTCGGCGGGGCGAACAACATCAGCAGTCTCAGCCACTGTGCCACCCGGCTGCGCTTCCAGCTCAAGGACGCGTCCGGCGTCCAGGGCGCGGTGGTCGAGAAGATCCCGGGGGTGATGGGCGCGGTCCCCCAGGCCGGGGAGCGGTACCAGATCATCATCGGGGGCGCCGTCCAGAACGTCTACAACGACATCATGGCCCTGCCCGAGATGAAGAACGTGGGCCAGTCCTCGGCCGACGACATCAAGGCCGCGGCCCGCGCCCAGGGCCCTCGCGGCAAGGTCGCGTGGCTGGACAGCTTCTTCGAGTTCCTGTCCGACTCCTTCCGGCCGGTGCTGGGAGCCCTGCTGGGCGCCTCGCTGTTCATCACGTTCATGTCACTGATGAGCACCACCGGGGTGATCGGCAACTGGGCCGACCCGCGCACCGAACTGTCACCGTCCTGGACGTTCATCAACCTGCTGTGGCAGAGCGTGTTCGTCTTCCTGCCGCTGATGGTCGCCTACAACGCGTCCAAGAAGCTCGGCGCCGACCCGTGGGTGGGGTTCGCGATCATGGCGCTGCTGATGCTGCCCGGGTTCTCCGGGCTCGTCGGTGTCGCCGAGCAGGTCACCATCTTCGGCAGCACCGTGAACGTCGTCAGCATCTTCGGTCTGCCCCTGACGATCTTCAACTACAGCTCCCAGGTCTTCCCGCCGCTGCTGATGGCCGGCGTGCTCGGCCCGCTCTACAAGCTGTTGAAGAAGATCATCCCCGACAACCTGCAGCTGATCTTCGTGCCGTTCCTGGCGATGCTCATCATGTTGCCGGTGACCGCCTTCATCATCGGACCGATCGGCGTCTATGCCGGCGCCGGCCTGGCCGGGGTGCTGCGGACGATCAACGACTTCTCGCCGTTCATCTTCGCCGTCGTCATTCCGCTGGCCTACCCGTTCATGGTGCCGCTGGGCCTGCACTGGCCGATCAACGCCATCATGCTGCTCAACATCCAGACCCTCGGCTTCGACTACATCCAGGGCCCGATGGGCGCCTGGAACTTCGCGTGCTTCGGCGCCACCGCCGGCGTGCTGGTGTTGGCCATGCGCGAGAAGGACGTCGCGATGCGTCAGACCGCGACCGGCGCCCTTGCCGCCGGCCTGCTGGGTGGCATCTCGGAGCCTTCCCTCTACGGCATCCACCTGAGGTTCAAGAAGATCTACTCGCGGCTGCTGCCCGGCTGTCTGGTCGGTGGCCTGATCATCGGCTTCGGTGGCGGGCTGAAGACCAGCGCCTTCGTGTTCACGTCGCTGTTGACCATCCCGGCGTTCAGCAACATCCCGCTGTACGTCGCCGCCATCACGGCCGCCTTCCTCACCTCGATGCTGTTGGTCATCTTCCTCGACTACCGCACCAAGGAAGAGCGCGCCCGCGCTCGCGGCGAGGAACTCGCTCTTGCCGAGGTCGGCGTGGGAGCAGAGCAGGCCAGCCAGGCGCAGCAGTGGGTGGACGCGCTGGGCGGGCCCAAGAACATCGTGTCGGTTGCCCAGGTCGCCCAGACCCGGGTACGCGTCGAGCTCAAGGACTCCAGCGTCGTCGACAAGGAGGCCTTGGCTGCTGCCGGCTTGCCCGGCGTCGTGCAGGTAGGCCCGCAGGTCTGGCACCTGGTGGCCGGCTTCGACTCGGACATCCTCGCCACGGCGATGAGCCGGGAGATGATGCCGGTGCCAGTGGGCTGACCTCGAAACCTGCGGATACGAAGGTCAGTGCGAAGTCGCACCCTTCTTCTGCGGGAGCGGCAGCAGGTGCATGACGGCGACAGCGAAGCCACCCACCAGCAGCCCGACCAGCGCGGAGGACAAGGTGTTCACCAGCCAGGCGAGGAAAGAACCGGCTGCGGGAACGGCTTGGGCAACCCATTGCTCCAACATGTGCACCTGGCCGTAGAGCCAGTGCCAGCCGAGGGTGTCGACGCCGACGAGCAGGATGTGACCGCCCACCCACAGCATCGCTGCGATGCCCACTGTTGACAGCACCTTGAGCACGACCGGCATCCCTGCCACCAGCGCGCGACCGACGTGCTGGGAAGCTGGGTTTTCCCGTCGGGCCAGGTGCAGACCCACGTCATCCATCTTCACGATGATTCCGACCGCGCCGTAGACCAGTGCTGTGATGGCGAGCGCCACCATGACGAGGATGACTGCTCGGGACAGCAAGGGCTCGTCTGCCACCTCGTTCAGCGCGATGATCATGATCTCGGCCGACAGGATGAAGTCCGTGGTGATGGCGCCCCGGACCATGGAGTCCTCCTGCGCGGGGCCTTCTGCTGCGGCGGGCACTTCGTGGGATTCCTCCGAGTGCCCCGAGACGACCTCCCAGACTTTCTCGGCGCCCTCGTAGGAAAGGTAGAGGCCGCCCAGCATGAGAATCGGTGTGATGCTCCACGGCAGGAACTGGCTGAGCAACAGCACCGCCGGGAGGATGAAGACCAGTTTGTTGCGAATCGACCCGATGGCGATCCTCTTGATCATCGGCAGTTCGCGCGACGCCGTGAAGCCGTCGACGTAGCGCGGCGTCACGGCAGCGTCATCGACGACCACGCCCAGCGACTTGGTGCCGGCCTTGCCGGCCGCGGCACCGATGTCGTCCAGCGAAGCGGCGGTCACCTTCGCCAGCGCCGCGATGTCGTCAAGCAGTGCCGCCAGGCCGCCGCTCACCTGGACTGCTCCGACGGGTGCCTGCGCCAAGGACTAGTCACGGGACGACTCTAACGCCAGCCGATCATCGCAGGTCTCCCGCATGACACGATCAAGCCATGGACGAGAGACCGGTGCAGGACTTCTACCCGCAGAAGTGGTCCCACTGCTACGGCTGCGGGCGGCTCAACGAGCACGGGCTGCACGTGCAGACGAGCTGGCTCGATGACCAGGCGGGCACCTCTAGGTCGCGCTTCACCCCCGAGGCTTACCACGTCTCCCTGCCCGACTTCGTGTACGGCGGCCTGCTGGCGTCACTCATCGACTGCCACGGCACCGGGACAGCCACCCTGGCTGCCTACCGCGCCGAGCAGCGTCCGCTGGGGAGCCTCCCGCAGCCCCGCTTCGTGACGGGCTCACTGCACGTCGACTACCTGCGCCCCACCCCGCTGACCACTCTCACCCTGATCGGCCGCATCAAGGAAGCGTCCAGCAGGGACGGGCGCGTCTACAAGGTCGCGGTCGATGTCGAGTTGCTCGCCGACGGACGCGAGTGCGTCCGCGGGCACGTCGTGGCCATCCTGGCGCCGGCGGACTTCGGCGCGCGATGACGCCCGCGTCCGACGATGCTCGCCGGACGTCTCCTTCTTGAACCGTTGTTGGGCACCCTGCTTTGTCAGCCCGTAGAGGACGCCGATCCGCGTCCACGACAGGCCTGCTCGCCGGGAGGCTGCTATCTGCTGACGTTCGAACTTCTCGGCCGACTCGCGCAGCGCCCGCGCTGCTGCCAGGGCAGCTTCCGGGTCCCCCACGGCGGCGCGCCAGGCGTCCAGTGCGTGGGTGATGATCTCGGGGTCCGGGCTGCTCACGGACTCAGTGTAACCCTTCGGGTGTCAACTACTGGTTGACTTACGCGTCAATCTCTGGTTGACTCGGGGCAACGAGTTGTTGACGGGGGGTGAGTTACATGGCGAAGGACAAGAAGGACGAAAAGAAGGACAAGAAGGACGTCAAGAAGGACGACGTGAAGCTGGACAAGAAGGACGTCAAGAAAGACGTGAAGAAGGACAAGAAGGACAAGAAGTCGAAGAAGAAGTGACTCCATGGGGCGGCAGCGAAAGCTGGCCGCCCCTACTTTTTCGTGGCCGCGGTCGGTCACCGAACCGCTTGACGATCGGGTCACCCCTCCAGGAGTGCCTCGTCGAGGGCCAGGCCGGCGTAGTGGACCGGATCCCTGGGCGTTGAGAACGGCGGGTTGTAGCCGAGATCGAGCTGGAAGAGGTCCGCGGCGGTGGCGCCGAAGGTGATGGCCGTGGCCAGGACGTCGATCCGCTTGTCCACCCCTTGTGCCCCGACGACCTGGGCGCCCAGGAGGCGTCCGGTCCCGCGTTCTGCGACGACCTTCAGGGTGAGACGCCGCCCACCTGCGTAGACGGCCCGGTCCAGATGGTTGGTGAGGGCCACCTCCACGTCAAAGCCTGCGTCGCGGGCCTGGTGTTCGGTCAGGCCGGTGATGCCCACGGCGAGGTCGAACACCCGGAAGATGGCCGTACCCAACACGCCGCGAAGGGTTCGGCTGCCCCCGGTGATCGCATCGCCTGCGATCAGTCCCATCCTGTTGGCCGTCGAGCCGTGGGGCCACCACAGCAGCCGGCCGGTCACCAGCGAGCGACTCTCCACGGCGTCCCCCACTGCGAACACGTCCGGCACGCTGGTGCGCATCGCCGAATCGACGGTGATGGCGCCGCTGGAACCCAGTGCGGCTCCGAGTTGCTTCGCGAGCTCGACGTTGGGACGCAACCCCACGTTGAGGATCACCATCTCGGCGGGGACCGATTCGCCGCTGTCCAGGACCACCGACTGCACCGCGTCACCACCCTCGATGGCCGCCACACCGACGCCGAGGCGCACCTCGACCCCGTGGTGGCGCAGCGTCGCCTGCACGTGGGCGGCCATGTCGGCGTCGAAGCTGGGCAGCACCTGCGAGGCGCGGTCGGTCAGTGTCACCTGAAGACCTCGCTTGTGCAGCATGTCGGTCATCTCCAGGCCCATGGACCCGGAGCCGATCACGGCCAGGGTGGCCGGACGGCGACTCTCGAGCCAGGACTGCATCGCCTCGCCGTCGCCAAGGCTGCGCACCGTGAACACCCCGGGCGTGCGCGCACCGGGGACATCCGGCACGACCGGCGTCGCGCCGGTGGCCAGGACGAGGACGTCGTAACGGTCCACGAACTCTTCGCCGGTGACCAGGTTGCGGACGGTCAGCGAACGCGTCTCGCGATCCACCGTCACCACCTCGTGCTGGGTGCGAACGTCGATGCGGTGGTGGTCGGCAAACCAGGCCGTGTCTCGCGGATGCAATTGCTCAGGGTTCTCCACCTGCCCGCCGAGCAGGAGCGGGATCCCGCACCCGGAATAGGAGATGAAACGGTCCCGTTCGTAGATGACGATCTCGATCGAAGGATCGTTGCGACGGGCCTGCGTTGCGGCCGAGGTGCCGGCGGCGACGGCCCCCACGACGACCATCCGTCGTGGCCCCCAAGCAGACCTGGCCGAAGGCCGGGCGACACCCGAGCCGGGGATCGGGTGGACGTTGGACGAATCTGTTGGTTGGGTCATCATCTGCCGGTCACCCCTTGTTTCCTGCGTTTTGTTTCCTGCGTTCCTGGAGGGCGTGCAGGCACCACAGTGCCATGAGCACGGTCAAGCCCAACGCGATCAGGTTCAGCGTCATGAACCCGAACAGATAGAGCGCCGCCCCTGCGCCGGCCGCGCCAGTCGCCGCCGCGACCCCCGTCAGTGAGTCGGCGACCCCCTGGACCGGGACGCGCTGCTCGAGGGCGACGCTTTCCGCCACCAGCGCCGAACCAGCGATCACGCCGGCGGACCAACCGAGGCCCAACAGAACCAGGCCCACCGTCACAGCCGGCGCGCTGCCCTCTCCGAATCCGGCGATCACCATGGCCGACGCCAACAAGCCGAAGGCTGCCCAACGCCACCGGAAGCCGTCCGGCCCGGTCGGCCAACCAGCCGATGACAGGCGAGAACAGGTAGCTTCCGGCCAGGTGCAGCGACATCGTCAACCCGATCCCGACCAGGGCAACCGCGCCGCCCTGTCCGGGCGTGAGTTCGGCGAGGATCCGCAGGTGGACCGGGGTGCCGGAGACGATCGCCACCACCAGGAGCTGGACTGAGACGACGATCGCGACACCCAGAACGGCACGAGGGGATGTCCGGATGGCCGTCAGCCCAACAACGAATGAGGATTGCGTCGACGGGGTGTCTGCTGCCGGCCCGACGACAGCCATTGAATCTTCCAGTTGATGCGCCACGAACAGCGGATCCGGCCGGAGACCAACGAGCAGAACTACGGCAGCGGCCACCAAGCCGGCGAGCGAAAACACAAAGGGCCCGCTCAACGGCGGCAGCCCCAGCGAGGCACCCAGGACCGACCCGGGGGCGACCAGGTTGGGCCCGACAATCGCGCCCGGGGCGATAGCCCACACCACCAGACCAAGATCCCGGGCTCGGGTCGCCCTGATGGCCAGGTCCGTGGCAGCGAACCGGGCCTGCCAGTGGGTCGCCATTCCCGCCCCGACCAACCCCGCGCCCAGCAGCAGGACGGGGAAACTGCGCCACAGCGGCGCCAGCATCATCCCCGCAGATCCCAGGGCCGCGAGCAAGAGCCCCCCGGTGAGCGCGATGCGACGTCCGTGCTTCATCGCGAGCGCAGCCAGCGGTTGAGCGGTGAGCGCGGCGACGACAGCCATGGCGGTCATCGGCATGCCAGCGAAACCGACACTGCCGGTGATCTCCACGGCCAACAGCGGGCTCACCGTCAGCACGACGCCGTTCATGAAGCCGCTGAGCAGTTGGGCCAGGCACAGCACGGCGATTGTGCGCCGCTGCACAGCAGCGCGGATCGTCGACGCCTTCAGCGCCTCGCCGGGGTTGACCACGCTTCTGAGCGTACGCCGGGAGGGCCCTGGACCGCTCCCACCCGTCCCCGGGGTCCCCACCGACGCGCAAGTTGCGCAGCACCGCCGCGATCCAGCGACCGAGAGGCGTCGACGAAATTCCAACTTGGGCCTATTCGGTCGGGATGGGCCATATAGGCGGTTCCCGACCAAATAGACCCAAGTTAGCGGCGTGCCTGGGTGACGCCTGCACGCCAGGTCAGGGCCGGTCCTCGTTTCACGTCGCAGGGGGGGAGCCATCAAGACGGACGCCGCAGCCCCGGCGTGAATCATCACGACGGGGCTGCGGCGAAGGGCTCACACAGTGGCAGGTCCGCTCAGGGCAGCGGCGGCAGCTCGTCGTCGACGCCCGGGTAGGAGGCCTGCGCGCCCGGCCTGGTGCACGCGAAGGCACCGACCCGCGAGGCGAACCGGGCCGCATCCACCAGCGACTCCCCCGCAGCCAGCCGCAGGACGAGCGCCCCGACGAACGCGTCGCCCGCCCCCGTGGAATCAACCGCGGTCACGCGGGCCGACGGCACGGCCGTCAGCTGTGAGTCGGGCGCGACGACGAGCGACCCGTGTGACCCCAGCGTCATGACGACCGAGGGCACACCCGCGGCCACCAGGGCCTGGGCGACCTCTGCGTGGGACATGTCCGGCAATCCGGCAAGGTCAGGATGAAGCATCGCCAACACCAGGGCGCCTTCGTGCTCGTTGACCACGAGGGGATCCGCCTGACGGATCACCTCGCCGGGCAGTGGCGTCACGGGGGCGTGGTTGAGCACGAACCGGCCCGTCGCCAACTCAGCAGCCCGCACCGTCCCGGACTCGGGGATCTCGCCCTGCACCACCACGACGTCCGCGGAACGGATCACGTCGGCAGCCTCGTCGACGAACGACGAGTCCACCTGCCCGTTGGCGCCCGGCACGACGATGATGGAGTTCTCACCGTCGTCGGCGACCACCACGATGGCCAGCCCGGTGGGCCCGGGAACACGCCGCACGTGAGAGTGGTCCAGACCCGAGGTGGCGATGCGTTCCAGCGCCACCTGCCGCGTTCGAGTCCTCCCCCACCGCTCCCACCATCGTGACGGCGCCGCCCAGCAGCGCAGCAGCCACCGCCTGGTTCGCCCCCTTGCCGCCGGGGCCCATGGACGCGTCCCGGCCCGGCACGGTCTCACCCGGCATGGGGTGGCGGGCGACCTCCACGGACAGGTCCGCGTTGATCGACCCGACCACCACCACCGTGCCTTGCGCGGCCACGACGCTGGACCCGGGCTGCATCGTGGTCCCCGGACGGGACGTCAGGCGCTCGACGAGGTGATCCGGCAACTTCCGGTCGGTGTCGAGGACCATTCGGGTGTGCGCGCCCGGCTGGTCAACCGGCCCCAGCCGCTGTCCGCGCAGGTCCGCGATCGTCTGGCCGCGACCCGGCCCGTCGGTGGCGTCGATCGTCACGTCCACCCACGGCGAGTTCACCGGGGTGATGTTGCCGACGCCGATGGCTACGGCGAGAGGATCGTGCAGCGCGCTGCACCGGCGGCCGTAAACGGTCCTGTAGAAGTCGAAGTACAGGTCCAGGATCTGACCGATTGCCCTTGCCAGAGGCTGGTCCGAGGCCAGCAGCTGTGCCCGGTGCGATTCTTCGAGGATGTTCTCCATGGTCACATCCAGCCCGACCAGCGTCACCGGCCAGTCGGCCTTGACCACCATGGCCGCGGCCTCGGGGTCGTCCCAAACGTTGGCCTCCCCCACCGGCGACACGTTGCCCGGGACGAGAGCCGCACCACCCATCGACGTCACCTGCTTGACGCGACGGGCCAGCTCGGGATCGAGCTGCAGCGCCCTGGCCAGGTTGGTCAGGGGCCCGACCGAGATGATCTCGAGCCGTCCTTCGTACTCCTTCGCGAGGCGCACGATCATTTCGGGAGCCGACTCCGCCACCGGCTGCAGGTCGACCTCCGGCAGGTCGACGTTGCCGATCCCGTTGGCGCCGTGAATGTGGGCGGGACCACCGGCGTACCGGGAGGTCAGGAAGTGCTCCTCGCCGATGGCCACTGGGATGTCGGCGCGGCCCGCCAGCCCCATCAGGCGCAGCGAGTTCTCGGCCGCCTGCCGGGCGTCGGTGTTGCCGCTGACGGTGCCCACCCCCACAAGCTGAATCTCCGGGGAGAGCATGAGGTAGGCCAGGCCCATCGCGTCGTCGACACCCGTGTCGCAGTCGTAATAGACCGGACGGATCGCCTTGCTGTTCATGTCGATCAGCCTCATGGGAGTGCAGTCTAGGACGTCTGTGTCGGCACCGACGCGGTGTCGCCCTCGGCAAGTTGGGGCCATGACAACCCAAACCATCACGCCTTCCGAGCAGGGCAGGCTGCGCACCCTCAACCTGGGGGCCGCCGCACTGCACCTCGTCCAGGCGATCGCCGTTGTCGTGCTGGCCACCGACTTCGCGCTCCCGATCACCGCGTCGTACCTGGCCGGCCCTCCCGGGACGCCGCCAGGCCCTGCGACGGTCCTGGTCGACCTGCCCACCGGGCTCGCGGTCGCCGGCTTCCTGTTCCTGTGCTTCCTGGCGCACCTGATCGTCGGCACAGTCTGGTTCCGGAACTACATCGGCGACCTGTCGCGCCAGATCAACCGGGCGCGCTGGGTGGAGTACTCGTTCTCGTCCACCCTGATGATCGTCGTGATCGCCCAGCTGGTGGGGATCACCGACGTCACCGCCCTGATCGGCATCTGTGGCGCGAACGTCTCGATGATCCTGTTCGGCTGGTTGCAGGAGAAGTACGAGCAGGCCGGTAAGGGCGGTTGGCTGCCCTTCATCTTCGGCTGCATCGCCGGCGCGGTGCCCTGGCTGGCGATCCTCGTCTACACCATCGCCCCAGGCTCGGACGCCGAACCGCCCGGTTTCGTCTACGCGATCGTGGTCTCGCTGTTCGCGTTCTTCAACGTCTTCGCCCTCAACCAGTGGCTGCAGTACCGCGCCCGGGGACGCTGGGCCGACTACCTGGTCGGGGAACGCGGCTACATCATCCTCAGTCTCGTGGCCAAGTCGCTGCTGGCCTGGCAGGTGTTCGGGGGGACCCTGGCGGCGTAGCTGAGCGGCGTCTTCTGAGAGCGAACTGCCCCGGAAGCACGACGGTGAGGCCTACCGCCAGGGCATAGGGTGTCGATATATTTATTTTTCAACAACCCGGCCGAACCCGGCCGGCGCCTGAAGGGAAACCAGCATGAGCACCTACCGAGTCGGTTACTTCGTCGGCAGCCTGTCGTCCACCTCCATCAACAGGGCCCTCTCGAAGGCCCTGATCAGCGTTGCTCCCGAGGGCCTCGTCTTCCACGAGATCCGCATCGACAACCTGCCGCTCTACTCACCCGACTACGACGCCGCCTACCCTCCCGAGGGCCAGGCCCTCAAGGACGCGATCGCCGGTGTCCACGCCCTGCTGTTCATCTCGCCGGAGTACAACCGCTCGATCCCCGGTGCGCTCAAGAACGCGATCGACTGGGCGTCGCGGCCGTGGGGCCAGAACTCCTTCGATCACGTGCCCACCGCGATCATCGGCGCATCCATCGGCAGCATCGGCACGGCGCTGGCCCAGCAGTCGCTGCGCAACGTGATGGCCTTCTGCAACGCCCGTCAGATGACCGCGCCCGAGGCCTACATCCACCTCCGCGACGGGGCCATTGATGAGGACGGCAACATCCTCGACGAAGGCCTCCAGAAGGTGCTCGAGGCATTCATGACCGAGTTCAAGGAGCATGTCCGTCGGGTGCTGACGGTGTTGCCCCGCGACTGAGACGTCGGGTTGCTGCGATAGCAGGTCCATCACTCGCCGCCGTGGTTGGCGCCCAGCGTCAACCACGGCGGCGAGCCGGCCCTTGCTGACGGCCACCGCCTCGTCGACGGGCAACGCGCGAAACCCCAAGAATCCATTGGCGACAACGCGCCGCCATTCCCCTATCTGCCAATCAGGCGAATTGTTCGTGGCCGACTTCGAGCCGGATTCCTCGGCACGGAAGATGACTTTTCCACAGGCAAGTATTTGTTCAGATTGTTTTCCACAGAGGGCTTGCTGGGGTCATTTTTGTCAGTGGGGGTGTCTAGCATTGTAATATGCACACAGCAATCCAGACGCCACCGGCAGAAATGCTTTTCGGTGTGCTGGATTCGTTGAATTCCCAGGATTTGTGGCGCACTGGCGACCGTGATCTGCTGGCAGGCACCCGGGATCTGTTGTTGTGTCTGGAACGGTTGCGTGCCGAGACGGCCCGCCGGGTGGCTGAGATCGAGGCCCGCGGCGCCACCACCACCAGGCATGGGGTGCGGACCAGCGAGTGGTTGCATGCGACGAACTGGTCCACCCTGGGGGATGCGCGCCGTCAGGTGCGTGCCGCGGTGGAGCTGGCCGCGCGCCCCGACGTGCAGGCCGAGGCGCTGGCTGGTCGGGTCGGGTTCGACCAGGCCTCCGCGATCGTGCACAGCATCCGTCGCCTCCCGTGCGAGCTCGACGCCGGCACCGTGGATGAGTGTGAGCAGGCGATGCTGGCCCACGTGCACGAGTTCGACCCGGACCTGATGAAACAGTTCGGCCACCACGTCGTCACCGTCGTGGCACCGGAGGTCGGTGAGGAAGCCGACCGCTTGGCGCTACTGCGTGAAGAGGCCAGGGCCCGTGGCGACCGGTCCTTCTCCTGGGCCAGAGACGGGTTCGGGTCGGTCCGGTTCCGCGGCCAGCTGCCGATCGTCGACGCAGAACCCCTCGTCGCTCTGGTGACCGCTGTCACCGCCAGCCTCCCCGTCACCGACGAACTCGGTGAACTCATCCCCATCCACCGCCGCCAGGCCGACGCCCTCACCCAGATCGTCGGCGCCTACGCCGCTTCCGGGCAGGCCCCCACCCTGGGTGGTGACCGGCCGCGGGTTGTCGTCACCATCAGCCTCGACGCGCTGCGCACCGGGCTCGGCATGGGCACCCTCTGCTCGTCGGGTGAGGCCCTGTCGGCCGGCGACATCCGCAGGTTGGCGTGCGACGCCGACATCATCCCCGCCGTCTTGGGTGGCGCCAGTCAGATCCTCGACCTGGGCCGCGGCAGCCGGTTGTTCACCGGCCCGACCCGCCAGGCGCTGGCGTTACGGGACCAAGGCTGCGTGTTCCCGGGCTGCAACGCACCGCCAACGATCTGCGAGGGCCACCACATCCAACCCTGGTGGGCCGGTGGACGCACCGACCTCGGCAATGCGGTGCTGTTGTGTCCCCACCACCACCGGATCGTCGAACCCCGACCCATCGATCAAGCGAATCAATGGCAAGTCCGAATCGGTGCCGACGGTGCACCGGAATTGTTGCCGCCCCGATTCGTCGACAAACACCGAAAACCAAGGCGACACCAAAGATTCTCTCTCACCCCGAAACAATTGCCACTCGACGCCGGCGATTCAGAAGAAGCACCACCGGAGCAATTTGATTCGGAAGAATACGAGACCCAAGACCACTGGGCGCGCCTCCACCAGGAATGGCTGGAAGACTGCCTCGCCGGAAAGAACCCCTGGCACCCGCCCGAGTCCGTCCGGCATCGCCTCGATCCGGCTACGGGACGTATTGCTGACTGATAGCCGTGATGGTTGCCCCGTCGATGGTGAGCCAGTACGGCGTGAACCTGAAGTTGCTCTGCGCCGGCATCACCGCGGCGACCCAGGCGTCCAGCGGCATGGCCGGGCAGACCAGATCGGGGCACAGGTTCCCTGCCGGGTCCATCACCACGGTCACGGCGATGTCGTCGGCGACGGCGTACTCCCGCAGCTTCTCGCTGTGGTTGAGGATGTAGAAGTCATTCGGCGGGGGCTCGTCGCCCCGGGCTGCGGCGGCGTCCTCGGCCTCCCCGTCGGTGAGGAACAGCACCAGATCAACGTTGAGGTAGGTGGTGCTGCCGTCCGTGCGTGCGCCAGCAAACAACGCAGCATGACGGTCGCCCTCAGCGGGGTGCGAGGCAACGGTGGCGGCAGTGGTTGCGGTGGGGGCCTGCTCCGTGAGGGACGACACAGCGCTGGGCACCGTGGTGGGAGCGGCGGAGCAGGCGGTGAGGCCCAGGAATGCGATGAGGGCAACGGCGCCCACGGTGGGTCGGCTGGTCATGGTGACCTCCTCGAGTCTCGTGGAACCACGCTACTCCGAGGGGGTGACGTTGACCCCCGAGGCGACGCCTGGCGGTGGCTTGACCATGACACTGAGAGCGAGGCTGTCGGGTGACCCGAATATTGGTCGTTGAGGACGACCCCCGGCTGCGCCGCACCCTGGTCATCAGCCTGCAATCCCGGCAGTACAAGGTGAGCGAGGCGGCCACCGGCGCCGAGGCCCTGAACGCCGTCGCCTCGGATCCTCCCGACCTGGTGCTGCTCGACCTGGGGCTGCCCGACCTTGACGGGCTGAGCGTCATCAGCGAGATCTGCCGCACCTCGCCACTGCCGATCATCGTGGTGTCGGCCCGCAACTCCCAGTCAGAGAAGGTGGACGCCCTGGAGGCCGGCGCCGACGACTACGTGACCAAACCGTTCGGGCTTGAGGAACTGATGGCGCGGATCCGCTCGACGCTGCGCAGGGTCGGGCCACCGGCGAGCCGCCCGGTCGTGACCACCTCGACATTCCGCCTCGACTTCGCCGCCAAGGCTGCCTTTGTCGAAGGCGAGCAGGTCAGGCTGACCCCCACCGAGTGGCGGCTGGTGCGGGCCCTCACCCTGAAGCCCGGCGAGGCGATCTCGTCCAGCGACCTGCTCCGCGACGTCTGGGGGCCGTCTTTCGAGCAGCAGAACCACTACTTGCGGGTCTACATGACCCACGTCCGCAAGAAGCTCGAACCCCGAGGCGGGCACCCCCGGCATTTCATCACCGTGCAGGGGTTCGGGTACCGCTTCCAGCCCTGAGCCGGCGGGCTGCCACAAGGGGTGCGGTAGGCTGCCGGGCGTGCTTCCCGACGACTTCGCTGCCCTGGTCCGCGCCCGCCACAGCGTCCGGGACTTCCGCCCTGATCCGATCGAGGCCGACACGTTGGCGGCGATCCTGGACGACGCCCGACACTCGGCGAGCTGGAGCAACACCCGCCCCTACTGCGTCGCCGTGGCCACCGGCGAGCGGTTGGAGCGGCTGCGCGATGCCTACAGCGCCGAGTTCGACGCCTCCCTCGGGCTGCAGCAGCGGCGTCCCGCAGCGCTCCTGCGCGCGGCGCTGACCAGGAAACTGCCCGACGGCGACTTCCCCATCTGGCGCCCCTACCCCGACGACCTGCGCACCCGCAGCGTGCAGATCGGCAAGGCGCTCTACCAGCACATCGGCATCGCCAGAGGCGACCGCGAGGCCAGGGACGCCCAGAACCGCCGCAACTGCGAGTTCTTCGGTGCCCCCGCGGTGCTGTGGATCTTCGTGCACCGCAAGCTGCTGCCGTTCTCCGCCCACGATGCCGGGCTGATGCTGGCCACGCTGATGCTGTCGGCCCAGGCCCACGGGGTTGGCTCCTGCGCGCTCGGCGTGCTGGCCGCCTGGCGAAGGCCCATCGATGCGGAGTTCGTCGTCCCGCCCGACTACAAGCTGATCACCGGCCTGGCGCTGGGCTACGCCTCGGACGACCACGTGAACCAGTTCCGTGCCGAGCACCCCGAGCTGGCGCAGGTGGAGCCGAAGAAACCATGAGGCGACGCGCTGGGTGAGACCCCCCTGGGGCACCCCGATACCGTGGTGGCATGCCGATGACCTCCTTGACCGACCTGCCCTCGCTCCTGCGAGCAACGCTCGGACGGGGCGCCGCAGAGGACGCCGCGTCCTGGGCAATCCTGGACCTGCAGGGCGCCTACCCCACCCACCACGCCCACGACGTGTCTGCCCTGCTCCAGCGCTCGGAGTCGTTCCAGGTGCTCACTGAACGCCTGGAGCAATTGGCCCGGGACGAATCCGTCACCGGCGTGCTCGTGCGTGTGATCGAACTCACCGCCGGGCTGGCCACCAGCGAGGCGATCGCACGGGCGCTGGGCCGCCTGCAACGCTCGAAGCGGGTGGTGGTGTACCTGCCACAGGTCAACATGCGCACCCTGCTGGTCGCGGCCGAGGTGACCGAGGTCGTCGCTCCCGAGTCGGCGGAGGTGCTGCTGCCCGGCTTCGCCGCCGAGCGCGTCTACTACGGCGAGTTCCTGAACCGCCGCGGCATCCGCTTCGAAAACCTGCGCATCCGCGAGTACAAGAGCGCGCTGACCCGCTTCTCCGACGACCACATGGACGACTTCGAGCGCGAACAGTTGTCGGCCTATCTCGCCTCGGCCGAGCGGTCGTGGCTGGCCGCCGTGACATCGGACGCGACCACCCCGGCAGCGGGTCCTGGGGTGCTGGATGCCGGCTTCACGAATGCGCAGCAACTGCTGGAGGCTGGGCTGATCAGCCGCATCGGGTGGGACGACGAGGTCGCGGTGCCGGTCGACCAGGACTGGGCCCGCTCGTTGGGTCTGATGCGCGACCAGTTCACCGCCCGGCGACACGCGAAGAAGGTGCCCGGGGTCGCCGTCGTGCCCGTCGTGGGTGCCATCGTGTCGGGACGCAGCCGGCCGGCCCCGGGGCTGCTCACCGGGCCCACCGCGGGCTCGGAGACCGTGGTCGCTGCACTGCGCCGGGCCGAGCGCGACCCGCTGGTCAAGGCCATCCTGCTGTACGTGGACTCCGGCGGCGGGTCGGCGCTGGCCTCTGACGTCATCGGCCGTGCCGTGGCCCGCTGCGCCAAGCCGGTGGTGGCAGTGATGGGCGAGGTGGCCGCCTCGGGTGGCTACTACGTGCTCGCCCAGGCCGACCACGTGGTGGCCAGCCCCTTCACCCTCACCGGCAGCATCGGTGTGGTCGTCGGCAAGCCCGTGCTCGAGGAACTCAACGAACGGATCGGCCGCAACCCCGAGACCCTCGGACGCGAGCTGGCGCTGTTCGGGTCATCGAACCGGCCTTTCTCGGACGCCGAACGCGCCTGGGCCGAGCGCATGATGGAAGAGGTCTACGCCCGGTTCGTTGCCCGGGTCGCCGCCGGCCGGCGCCTGACACCTGAACGGGTGAACGAGCTGGGCCGTGGCCGACTCTGGAGCGGCAGCGACGCCCACGAGCACGGGCTCATCGACGAGTTGGGCGACCTGCACACGGGCATCGCCGCAGCACGGCGACTCGCGGGCCTGCCCGACGACGCACCTGTGCGCAGCGAGCCCACGGGCCTGTCGATTCCCGGGCTGCCGGGGTTCGGCCGCGACCCGGCAGAAGCTACGGCGTCCGCCCTGCTGACTGCGGTGTGGCCCTTCGGCGACGAGCGGGTCCTGACCTGGTTCGACGCTGCGGTGACGGTCCGCTGAACGAAGCTGGTCCCTGCTTGACCGGTGGTGATTCCTCGTCTACGACGAATGGCCACCGGTCAACAGCGCCTGGACCCAGTCTCAGGCCGGAAGCAGGTACATCCAGCGACGCCCGCGCCGCTCGAACCGGGACCGCTCACGCATGCTGGCGGCTCGGCGCCCCTGCCGGTAGCTGGCGACGAACTCAACGATCCCGTCCTGGTCGCGCTCGGAGCCGTCGACGACGTCCACGATCTCCAGCCCGGTCCACACCGTGTCGTCGAGCATGACGCGCTCCGGGCGTGTCCTGGGGTGCCAGGTGCGCCACAGGTAGTCGTCCAGCTGCAGCACGAAGGCCGAGTACCGCGACCGCATCAACGCCTCGGCCGTGGGGGCCTCCGTGTGGGCGGTGTGGAAGGGCTCACAGCACTCGGCGTACAGCCCACCCCCGCACGGACACAGACCTTGCGTCGTCATCAGAACCCCCTCGTCGAACAACACGCTCACAGCAGGGCGAGGATGTCGGCCTCGATGTCCGCGGGATCAACGGTCGGGGCGTAGCGGCGCACGACGCGACCCTCGCGGTCGACGAGGAACTTGGTGAAGTTCCACTTGATCGCATCGCCCAGAAGCCCGCCGGATTCGCTGCGGAGCCACTGGAAGACAGGGTGGGCGTCCTTCCCGTTGACGTCTGTCTTGGCGAACATCGGGAACGTCACGCCGTAGTTGAGCTGGCAGAACTCCGCGATCTCGCCGGCGTCGTCGAACTCCTGGTGGGCGAACTGGTCGCTGGGGAACCCCAGGACGACGAAGCCTGCATCCGCGTGGGTGGTGTACAGCGTCTCGAGCCCGCCGAACTGCGGGGTGAGGCCGCACTTGGAGGCGGTGTTGACGACAAGGACGACCTTGCCGCGGTAGGCGGACAGGTCCTGGGTCTGGCCCGTGAGGGTCGAGGCGGTGAAGTCGTAGAGGGTGGTCATCGGGATGCTCCTTCGTTGTCGTGGTATGGGTCTGCGGGCTTGTCGAGGGAGTCGACGAGGCGGTGGGCGAGGTCTCGAAGCTGGACCAACTCGTTCGCGGGCATGTCGAGCCGCTCGAGCAGCGCGCACTGGATGCGCTCGGCCTCGGCGCGAAGGGCCTTTCCTGAGTCGGTCAGGTGGACGACCACGCGACGGGCGTCGCGGTCGATGCGGGACCGGGTGACCAGGCCTGACGTCGCGAGGCGGCCCAGCAGGGGCGACAGCGTGCCGGAGTCCAGGTGCAGCCGGTGACCGAGCTCGCTGACGGTGAGGCCATCGGTTTCCCACAGGGCCAGCATCACCACGTACTGCGGATAGGTGAGCCCAACCTCCTCCAGCGACTGCCGATAGGCGCCGGTCGTCGCCCGCGAGGCGGCGTACAGCGCGAAGCACAGTTGGTGGTCGAGTCTCAGATCCGGAAGCACGCCACAAGTATTGCGCACAATTCAGTTGTGCGCAATACTTCAGTCATGGAAACAAATCCCTTGGCCGCAGCACAGCATTCGCAACGGAAGGAGATGGCTCAGATGCCCAGCCAGACCGTCAGGACACCCGTGAAAGCGCTGGTCGTCGTCACCTACGTGGCGATGATCGTGATGAACGCGCTGGCCAACATCCTGCCCATCAACGGGCGCACCACCGGCGGGGTCTCCGACGCCTACCAGAACCTGTTTGCCCCGGCCGGGTTGACGTTCGCCATCTGGGGCGTCATCTACCTGCTGCTCGGCGCGCACGTGCTCTACCAGCTCGGCCTGTTCCGCGAGGCGGACGGGGCACCCGGACGAGTGGCGCTGCTGGAACGCGTTGGAGTGCTGTTCTCACTGACCTCACTCGCCAACATGTCGTGGATCCTCACCTGGCACTACGACCTCATCGGTCTGTCCACCCTGCTGCTGGCCACGATGCTGGTGCTGCTCATCGTCATCACCCGCACGATCCTGCGCGCGGAGCTCTACCCCCGCGACAAGGCGTTCCTGAGGCTGCCGTTCAGCGTCTACTTCGGCTGGATCACTGTCGCCACGATCGCGAACATCACGGTCTGGCTCGTCAGCATCGGCTGGGACGGCTTCGGGATCGCGGGCACCACCTGGGCCGTGCTGATCATCGCCGTGGGTGCGATCATCGGCACCGCAGTGATCCTGATCGACCGCGACATCGCCTACGGTCTCGTCCTGGTGTGGGCCTACCTGGGCATCTGGATCAAGCACAACACGGCCTCCGGTTTCGACGGCGCCTACCCCGCGGTGAGCGCGACCGTGATCGTCGCCATCGCAGTGTTCATCGCCGCGGGTGCGGTGACCGTCCTGCGCCGGCGCCGGGCCCTCGCCTGAGCGACCCCGGGCAGAGGAGCAGTCCGGGGACGTCACCCCAGCTGGTTGCGGGTCACGAAAACGTCCCAAGTTCCGTTGGTGTCGCCGGCCACCAAGTTCGACGCGTAGGACCAGTAGGTGATCCAGACCCCGTCACTACTGATCGCCGGATCGTAGGAGAAACCATCGGCGGGCTGGGCGCCGTCGGTGGCCAACGAAACGCGCCTGGTGGTGCCGGCGGCCCGATCCCACGCGAACACGTCAGCCTTCGCGTTGGTGTCGCCGACCACCAGGTTGGACGCCGTCGACCGGTAGCTGACCCAGCGGCCGTCACCGCTGATCGCCGGCGAATCCGAAGGACCGTTGGCCTGGGATCCGTCGCTGGCGACCCAGACGCGGCTGGTGGTGCCACCCTCCCGGCCCCACAGGAACACGTCCGACGCCGCGTTGCTGTCACCCGGCACCAGGTTTGACGCATACGACTGATAGGCGATCCAGCTGCCGTCACCGCTGATTGCCGGGGCATCGGAGCGGCCGTTGGCCTGGCTGCCGTCTGAGGCGACAGAGACGCGGCTGGTGGTGCCACCGTCACGGCCCCAAAGAAAGACGTCGTCGGCTGCGTTGGTGTCGTCGGCCACCAAGTTCGACGCACCGGACCGATAGCTGACCCAGCGCCCGTCAGCGCTGATCGCCGGGAGATCGGACCAGCCGTCAGCCTGCGTACCGTCCGTGGCGACCGAGACGCGACTGGTGGTGCCAGTGTCCCGGTCCCACAAGAACACGTCCGAAGTGCCGTTGGTGTCGTCAGCCACCAAGTTCGAGGCGGCAGAACGGAACACAATCCAGCGACCGTCGCCGCTGATCGCCGGAGCATCGGACCAGCCGTCGGCCTGGGTGCCATCAGTGGCGACAGAGATGCGGCTGGTGGCGCCAGTGTCCCGGTCCCACAAGAAGACGTCCGAAGTGTCGTTGGTGTCGCCTGCCACCAGGTTCGACGCACCTGACCGATAAGTGACCCAGCGGCCATCACCGCTGATCGACGGATCGGAGGAGCCGTTGTTGGCCTGGGTGCCAGCAGTGGCGACCGAGACGCGGGTCGTGCTGCGGGTGTCGCGGTCCCACAAGAAGATGTCAAAAGTTGCGTTGGTGTCGCCGGGCACCAGGTTCGACGCACCCGACCGATAAGCAACCCAGCGGCCGTCTGCGCTGATCGCCGATTCGTGGGAGCCTGCGTCGGCCTGGGTGCCGGCCGAGGCGACCGAAACCCGCATCGGATAGGTCGAGAGGGGCGGGGTGAGGACGCCGTTGAGGCGGTAAAGGAAGGCAGCCATGGCGTCGCGGTTGACGGACTGGACGGGACGGAACGTGCGGCTGCCGTCCGCCTCGACCCAGCCGGTGGAGATCTGCTGGGCGGCCAGCCACGTGATCTCGTTGAAGAACTGCGCGGAAGGGGTGACGTCGGCAAACGGTGACGTCACCGGCTCAGTGTGGACGGGCCTGCCCGCGAACCGATACATGAACGCCGCCATCGCGTCCCGATTCACCGACTGCAGCGGCCGAAACGTCTTCGTGCCGTCCGGCTCCTCCCAGCCGGTGGAGACTCCCTGGCCGGCCAGCCAGCAGATCTCCTTGTAGAACTGGGTTTGGGTGGTGACGTCCGCGAACGGGCTCACCGCCGGCAACGAGACATCGGGTGACCCCGCGAACCGGTACAGGAACGCCGCCATCGCGTCGCGTTTCACCGGCTGTCCCGGCCGGAACGTCTTCGTGCCGTCCGGCTCGTCCCAACCGGTGGAGACGCCCGCAGACGCCAGCCAGCTGATCTCGGCGAAGAACTGGTCCGACGCCGCCACGTCAACGAAAGTCGCAGCTTGCGTCGAGTCGGCTGCGGCAGCAGGACTGACGCTCACCACCGAACCGGACACACCGAGCAGGGACGCGACCACAACGGCAAGGACGCGGCGAGCACGACGCATCATGAGCTCCTTTCCCACGGACACTTCCGTCTGGGCCGACCATAATGGCTGGCCAGCGACCCTACGCGCCCAACCACCCAAGAGAGTGTCCGAAATGCTGCTGTGGAACGCAAGATCCTGCCCTGAGGCGGCAACCAGCAGCGTGTCACACTGGCATGGACGAGCTGAACGGAAGGGAGTGCTGCCATGCACAGCGGGGCTGGTGTTTCTGGCATGGGCTCGTGACCATGGAGCCGATCTCGCGCCGGCGGGCGCTGCAACTGGGTGCCCTGGGTGCCGCCGGCGTGGTGGTCGGCGGGTGGGGCCTGGCCCGGGGGCTCGGCGCCTTCGACGGGGCGTCCACCGCGGGCGGCGGCGCACCGGGAGTGTGGCCGGCCGAGCTGCGCAGCAGCAGCGGCTTGCTGCGGGTGGAGCTGGATGCCGCCCGGCGCACCGTCGACGTCGCTGGTCGGCGGGTGACGATGCTGGGCTACACCGACTCCGTGCCCGGCCCGACGTTGCGGTTGGTGCCCGGGGACCGTCTGCAGGTCCGGTTGCGCAACAGCCTTGACGACCCCACGAACCTGCACGTCCACGGGCTGCACGTCTCCCCGGTCGGCAACGGGGACAACCCGTTCCTGACGATCAATCCCGGGGAGACCTTCGACTACGAGTACCAGCTCCCCGCGGAGCACCCCACCGGCACGTTCTGGTACCACCCCCACCTGCACGGCATGGTGGCGGACCAGATCTTCGGCGGTCTGTACGGAGCCATCATCGTGGAGGAGGCGTCCCCGGCCCCGGTGGCCCGGGAACGCGTGCTCATCATCTCGGACGTCTCCTTCGACGCCGACGGCAACGTTCGCCGGGCCTCCATGCAGGAACAGATGATGGGCCGCGAGGGCGAACTGCTCCTCGTCAACGGGCAGGTCTCCCCCGTGTTGGTGGGACGCCCCGGCGAGAGAGAGCGATGGCGCGTCATCAACGCGTGCCCCTCAAGGTTCCTGCGCTTGGCCGTGGCGGGCCACCAACTCCAGGTGCTGGGGCTGGATCAGGGGCTCTCCGCGCGGCCTGAGGACGTGACAGAGCTGCTCCTCGCACCGGGCAACCGAGCCGATCTGATGATCGTCTTGCAGGCCGGGACCGCCGAGCTGCGCACCCTCGGATACGACCGCGGGATGGCCGGGATGGGCATGATGGGGTCCACCAACACCTCGGGGCCGGCCACGCTGGCCACCCTCACGGTCACCGGCGACGCCGTCGCCGCGGCGGCACCCGTGCCGGACGGCCCGACGCCACGCGACCTGCGCGAGGTGACGGTGGCCCGCCGACGCGAACTGACCATGAACATGGGGATGGGCCCAGGGATGGGCTCAGGGATGGGGCCGGGGATGGGTGGCGGGATGATGTCCTTCACCTTCGACGGCAGACAGTTCGACCACCACCGCACCGACCAGCAGGTGGCCGCCGGCGACATCGAGGAATGGACGATCCTGAACACGTCCCCGATGGATCACCCCTTCCACCTGCACGTGTGGCCGATGCAGGTCGTCGAGGTGGGCGGGCGCGCCGTGGAGTTGGCGACCTGGCGGGATGTCGTCAACGTGCCGGCCGGAGGCAGCATCGTGGTCCGCATCCCGTTCGAAGGCTTCACCGGACGAACCGTTTACCATTGCCACATCCTGGACCACGAGGACCTCGGCATGATGGGAGTCATCGAGGTGGGTTGACGCCCGGCAGGCCAAGGGCCGTCCCCCCGCGAGAGGGGACGGCCCTTGACGTTCTGCTGCTCAGCGACGCTCGTCAACCAAACCTCAGGGACTAGAGCAGGGCTTGCCCCCGGGCGACGTACTTGCCCATTTCCTCAGGGGGGACCATGCTGCCACCGGTCACCCACGCGATGTGGATGGCGTTTGCCATTTGCTCGGCACCCAGACCCAGCCGATCCAGGTACTCCTGGTCCTGGACCACGGCGATTCCGGGTAGCCCGGCGGCCGCGGAGGGCTCGACCTGGATGTTCTCGGTCGCGTCCAGCATGGCGATCAGACGGAACAGCTCGTCGTCCTGAAGGGTGTAGTACCCGTCCAGCAGGTGCTGGAGCCTGCGCCCTACGAACCCTGACGGACGACCCACGGCCAGGCCGTCGGCGGCCGTCAGGTTGTCGATGCCGAAGTCCTGGACCGAGGTTTCGTCGTGCAGCCCGGTGTAGACGCCGAGGAACATGCTGGGCGCGTGGGTGGGCTCGACGAACACGCAGTGCACGTTGTCGCCGAAGGCTGCCTTGAGGCCGAACGCGACACCGCCCGGCCCGCCACCGACGCCGCACGGCAGGTAGACGAACAGCGGGTGATCCGCGTCCACCCGGACGTCCAGAGCCTTCATCTGGCCGGCGAGCCGGCGCCCGGCAACGGCGTAGCCGAGGAACAGGTTGACGGAGTTCTCGTCATCGACGAAGTAGGCCGTCGGGTCGCCCTCGGCCTCCTTGCGTCCGTTGGCCACCGCGATCGAGTAGTCGGACTCGTACTCGACGACGGTCACGCCCTGGGAGCGCAGCCGGTCCTTCTTCCACTGCCTGGCGTCGGCCGACATGTGCACGGAAGCCTGGAAGCCCAGTTGGGCGCTCATCAGCCCGATCGACAGGCCGAGGTTGCCGGTGGACCCCACTGCCACCTTGTACTGGGAGAAGAACTTCTTGAACTCCGGCGAATCGAGCTTGCGGTAGTCGTCGTCGAGGCTCAACAGACCAGCCTCGACGGCCAGGTCCTCGGCGTGCTTGAGCACCTCGTAGATGCCGCCGCGGGCCTTGATCGACCCGCTGATCGGCAGATGGCTGTCGAGCTTGAGCCACAACTGGCCGGGCAGCTCCGTCTCGTAGCGCTTGGCCAGCGCGGCCTGCATGGCCGGGGCTGCCACGAAGGGGGATTCGATGATGCCCGCCGACGCGTGGGTCTGGCCGAAGACCTGGGCGATGTAGGGGGCGAAGCGCTTGAGCCGGTCAGCGGCTTCGTCGATGTCCTTGTCGGTCAGCCCGACCTCCGGCAGCGCCTCAGCCACCGGCTTGATGGCCGGGTTGAACCACCTGGTTTCCTTCAGATCCAACAGGTCACCCATCAGCGGCAGCTCGGCGCGCCATTGGTCGATGGTCTTGCCGTGGACGATGGTGTCATTCATGGTTTCTCCTTAGACGACGAGGTTGAGGGCAAGTGCGCCGAGCAGACCGACCACGGAGGCGACGGTGGTGCCCAGGGTCAGTGTCTTGATCGCTTCGGGAACGGACAGGTGCAGGTACTCCTTGACCATCCAGAACAAGGAGTCGGTGACCTGGGTGAGGCCGATGGCGCCGGCACCCACCGCGATGGCCATCACTTCGGGTGAGATCGAAGGGTTGGCTGCCAGCATGGGCAGCACGATGCCCGCGGCGCTGATCATTGCAACCGTGGCAGAGCCGACGGCGAAGTGCAGCACCAGTGCGATGATCCAGGCCAGGATGATCGGGCTGATGGGCAGTCCTGACAGGGCGTCCGCCAGGGCGGTGCCGATGCCGCTGGCCGTCAGCACGGCGTTGAAGGCGCCACCCGCGCCGATGATCAGCAGGATGCCGCCGATCGGGTGGAAGGCCGAGTCGGTGAGTTTGAGCAGCTCAGCCAACGAGCGTCCGCGGCTCAGACCCAGCGACCAGTAGGCGAAGAAGACCGACACCAGCAGGGCAATGATCGGGTTGCCCACGAAGTTCACGATGCCGGCAGCGGTCGAGCCCTCGGCGAGGAACTGGCTGAGGATGGTCCGGGAGACCATGATCAACAGCGGCAGCAGGATGGTCAACAGCGTGATGCCGAAGCCCGGCAGGTCGCGCTTGGCGGCTTCCAGACCCTTGGCGAGCAGCTTCTCGTCCTCGGGCATCTCGAGCTCAGGAGTCTTGTCGCCGATGACGAAGTGGGCGAACAGCGGGCCACCGATCAGGGTCGCGGGCAGCGCGACGAGAAGACCGAACACAATCACCAGACCGATTTCGGCGCCCAGCGTCCCGGCAATTGCGGTGGCGGCAGGGTGCGGCGGCAGGATGCAGTGCACGATCATCAGCGAAACTGCCAGCGGAATTCCGACTTTCACCCGCGAAATCCCGGCTTCCTTGGCAACCACGAACACCAGCGGCACCAGCAAGACGAAACCGACTTCGACGAAGACCGGAATGCCGGCGATGAGACCCAGCAACGACATCACGATCGTGGCCCGTTTGTTGCCCATCTTGTTCAGCATGCTGGTGGCCAGGCGCTCGGCGCCACCGGAGACCTCCAGCAGCTTGCCCAGAATCGCGCCGAAACCGATGATCAGGGTGAGGAAGCCCAACGTCCCGCCGACGCCGTCCTCCAACGTCTTGGGGATTTCTGCGAGCGGCACCTGGGTGACCAAGGCCACCCCGATTGCGGAAATTGTGAGTGCAAGCGATGCGTGCATCTTGAGCTTGATGATGAGGAACACGACCAGGGCGATGGAAACAACCAAAGTCGTGACGAGGCCGGCAGTTGACACGAGATTCTCTCTTCCGGACGACGATGTCTTGGAAATGGGAACGTTAGCGACAATCCCGCTCGCGGGGTAGGGG
>CAVSPO010000031.1:0-6588 GCA_963730005.1 uncultured Actinomycetota bacterium | reverse complement strand
GCAGAAGCGGACGACTGCGAGCTGGCCCATGGGGCCTGCCTTTCGGCGTATGGAGAGGCGCGAGCCGGCGGCGGTGAAGGCACCCTTGGGGTTGTTGAGTTGAAGCACGTGTTCGCTCCTCGTGACCGCTGGAATCAACCGAATCGCCGGCCCGGTATCGGTAGTTCGCTCGACGGGAACGGTTTGCCGTGCCCTGGGTAGACGGTCTCGACGCCGAGGCCGCTCAGCTTGCGGATGCTCTCGTGCGCTTGGGTCAAGTCGTCTATGTAGTAGTGGAGTGAAGGTCTCATCACGTTCACGAGCAGGTCCCCACAGAACAGGTCCCCATCGCCCGCAAGGATGCCGATTGATCCGCTCGAGTGACCCGGAAGATGTACAACCCGCGCGTCGAGCCCGTAGGCCGAGAGGTCCTGCTCATCCTCCAGGAGTACGTCCGGCTCGAAGGCTTCGAAGTTCGCACCCGTCTTGGTGATCTTGTACAGCAGCCCAGAAGCCCATGTCAGGAACCGAAACGCGAGAGTGTGCCTGTCGGGCTTGTCCGTCCGGCCGGCAGTCATGTCTCCGCTCCGGACCATCTCGGCATCTTGGCGATGGATCGCAATGGGGGCATGGTGAGTACTGCGAAGATGTGCACAGTTGCCCGCATGATCGACATCGCCGTGGGTCAGGACGATGAGGCGCAGATCGTCAGGCCCGCAACCTGCTGCAGCAAGTTCGGCGTCGAGCTTGTCCCGCTTGTTCGGGAAGCTCGTGTCGATGAGGACGTAGCCGCCCTCAACATCAATGAGATAGCAGTTGACCCCGAAGTCGATCCTGCGGATTCTGCCGACCATGCTGTCCTTCCCCGGTCTCGGCGTTACGCGCTTTCCGGACCCGCGACACCCACGCTACGCCTCACAGGCCCGGAAGACCGAGCGAGACCGGACCCACAGCCGCCCTTGACCAAGCCGGGAGCCAGATCCGAGGCGAGCGTTGCCCCCTTAAGTGCGGCAATTCAGGATGTTGTGTTGTGGTCGTCGGGGCGGGGCTCGGGTGTCTTGCCGTTGGCCACCTCGTCGATCCAGTCGATCGCTTCGTCCGACAGGTAGAACCCGGTCGGCCCACTGTGTCCGACCCACCAGGCGTCAGTCGTGGTCACGCCTCCTGCTTGAGCGATCTCCACAACGAGGTCAGGAGGTACGGCGTCGCCGTTGTTGGCGATCAGATACTCCCGGGACTACAGCCGCAGCTTCGGCCACCACGCTTCGATGCTCATGTCCGCAATGTCGACCGAGCGGATCCGCGGCGCCACAGGCGGCAGTCCGGACGTTGGCTGGTCGCCACGGTGATCCAGTGTCAGGCTGAACGGGTGGCTTCTGAGGACGGCGTCTACGCTCGCATGTTCCAGCGACACGCTCACCCGTTCAGCGCCTGGTCGAGGCTGCTGAGCACACCGCTGCTGTTGGTGTCGCTGTGGACACGGCGCTGGTGGCTGTACGGCCCCATCGGCGTGTGGTTTGCTGTCAACCCCGTCATCACTTCACCGGTTCACGACACGTCGTCGTTCGCGGCACGGGCCATTCTGGGCGAGGAGTCCTGGTCACGGAACCCGACGTCGGAGCCGGTGGTGCTGGCCCTGACGGGCGTTGCCAGTGCCTCGCTGGTGGGCGCCATGGTGGCCGCCTACCAGCGTAGGAAGGCTGGCGCGGTCATCGGCACGGGGGTCTTCATGGCCCTCACCCTGTGGGAGTGGAAGCTGTGGGCAGACCGCTTCGCGCGCGAAAGAAGTCGCACCGGCGCCTGACCTCGACAACCCACCTCCAGCGCGCGGCGTGGCCGGCACGCGCGCTGCGCGGCGGGTGTTGTCAGGCGACGGGGTCGAGCCTGCGCACGGTGGGCAGTCCGGCGGCACGCTCGGCGGCGAGGTCATAAGCCGACTGCAGGGCCAGCCAAGCGCGGGCGGTGCCAACGCCGGCCTCTTCCAGTCGAACAGCAAGGTTGGGACTCACCCGGGCATGGCCGTGCAGGACTCGGCTCAACGTCACCCGGGAGATCCCGAGCCGAGACGCAGCCTCCCCGACACCCAGCCCGAGGTCGGCCAGCACGTCCTCACGCAGGATCTCGCCGGGATGTAACGGGGACTTCATCACCATGGTGTCCACCTCCTGGTCAGTGGTAGTCCTGATAGTCGACGAGTTCGACGTCGCTCTCGACGAAGCGGAACGTGACCCGCCAGTTGCCGTTCACCCAGACCGACCAATGCCCGGCCAGGTCCCCTTTGAGGGGGTGGGTCCGAAACGACGGGATCGCGAGGTCGTCCGGGCTCTGTGCCACGTCAAGCAGCGACAAGATGCGCAGCAGTTTGGGGACGTGAGCCGCTTGAACACCCTTCTTCGAACCGTCGCGATACAGCCGCTCCAGACCCTTGTGCCGGAAGCTGACGATCACGATGAGATCGTATCGCGTAGCGCTACACGATACAAGCCCAGCCCACGCCGTCAACGACCACCAGCGGATGAGAGTACCGAAAGTCCGTGGGGCAGACTGGTCGGGGTGACGAACATCTTGCCCGCCATCGACGCGAAGTCGGCTGAGTGGCTGCTGCAACCAGGTGCTGACTGGTGGCAGCTCGTGCGCTATGGGCCGCCGGGGTTTGACGCCTACGTGCGCATCGCCTTCGCAGAAGACGACGAGGAGGAAGACACCGTCCGCGCAGCTCTGGTCACCTTGGCCTCCCACACGTCCACGTCGGACAGGGGCAACGTGGCCGTGTGGGAAGGCTGGAACGGCCACCCGAACCCGCCTTCAGCACCGCGCCTGGCGATTCCCAACCGAGAGATGCTGCTCTTCACCGGCCCTCTCGAGATGCTGCGTGATGCTCCGGCGCTGGCTTGGGGAGAGACGCCAGGCATCCATGTCCCGCCTCACCTGGTGTGGCCCGCGGATCAAGGTTGGTGCCTGGCGTGCGAGGTCGACGAGGAAATCGAGTTCACCGTCGGCTGTTCCGATCGGGTAGCCCATGCCCTTGCCAGCGCGTTCCCGGGCAGAGTGCGGCGGGTGCGGTACGGGGAAGAGGCTCCGCTCTACCGCGACGAGGTGGACGCACCACTCAATGACGCTGGTTCTCGATCGACCGAAGAAGTCATCTACATGCCGCTCCAGCGCGGGATCCATGGCGGTGCCATGAGAGCCACCGAAGAGGCCTGAAGCGCAAGCATCAGATCCTCGATCTCCGCGCCAACAGTGACGTCAACGATGGGTCTTGACGACCTCGATGGTGCAGCGTGGGCCGGTGGATCGTGCGAGGCGCCTGTCACCGGTGAGCAGGGGCGCCTGGAGTGCTTCGGCGAGGGCAACGTAGGCGGCGTCGTAGATAGTGAGATTGTCCCGCAGTTCCCAACAGCGAACCAGCCGCGAGGTGTGCTCGACGCGCTGGAGTGGCAACTCCTGCAGGTCGTCAAGAGCAAGCCCGACCCGGCGCGGGTCCAGGTGGCCACCGCGTGCCAGGCCGCGCCACACCGAGGCCACTTCGAGGTCGATCAGTGCGGGTGCGGCGAGTTGTTCACCGCGCAGCCTGTCCCGCACTGTGTCACCGTCCTGGCCGTCGTCAAGCAGGGCGACGGCCAGGACGCTGGCGTCAATGACGAGCACGATCGAACCGCAACGCGCTCACCGCGTCGGCCAGCGGCAGCGATCCGCCGGCGCGCCCGCCGGCCCGGACCAACACCTCGTCGAGCGTCGGTTGGGCGGCTTCGGCGATCAGCTTCGAGCGCAGGTATTCCTGAAGTGACTGGTGCGCCGCCCTAGCCCGCTGTCGCAGCACAGCGTGCGTATCGTCCGGCACGTCCTTGATCTGAATGTTCGGCATGGAGCCATTATGGCGCCACCCGCGCCATTACGGAAGCGTACGCAACTCGGCAGTTGAGCGAGATCACGACCCTCGACGTCGACGACCGCTACTGGGCAGTTGAGTAACCACACGCCCGTCGGCAGAGTCGAGCACACCCGATGGGCGCCCAAGGGGATGAGGGCCGCTTGGCCGCTTGCTCGGACGTCCAACAGGGTGTACTCCATGGACGGCCGAAACAGCTCCTAGCCTGACCGTAAACCCAAGCCTCGCATGCGACACTTTGACTAATGCGACGGAAGGTCTAGACGTGGGTGGACGGGTGTACGGATATGCGCGAGTTAGCTCTAAGGATCAGAACCTGGAGCGACAGCGTGAAGCGCTCGCCGGGGTCGATGTGCTGGTCGAGGAGCGGGTCTCTGGGAAGAATGTCGCCGATCGCGAGAAGCTCCGTACGCTGATGGCGTTCGCCCAGGCGGGGGACACCATCCGGGTGAAGTCGATCGACCGGCTCGCCCGTGACACTCGGGACCTGCTTCGGATCGTGGACGAGCTCGCGGCCAAGGGCGTCTCGATCGAGTTCCTGGACTCACCCATGCTCAACGTGTCCACCAAGGAAGGGCGCGCAATGCTGACGGTCTTCGCCGCCTTCGCCGAACTCGAGCGCGAGGCCATCCGCGAGCGTCAGGCAGAGGGGATCGCCCTGGCGAAAGGGGCGGGCAAGTACCGGAAGGCCCGAAGGCTCAGCTACGAGGAGATCGCTGCTGCGCGGTTGCGCATCGAGGCGGGGGTGCCGAAGGCGCGGGTGGCCAAAGACCTCGGCGTGAGCCGCCAGACCCTCTACTCGGCGCTGGAGGGCAGGGGCAGCTACTCGGCGGTCTAGGTGGTGGCGGTTCCTGACTGGCAGCAGCTGCAGTCGGAGGGCCGCAGCCGGCCGGCCGTCAGATCCACGAGGGCGGCGTCGTGGTCGCCGTCGAGCATCGCGACACGCCCCCACCAGCGGTCCTGAGTGCGGTACCAGGCAACCAGAAGCGCTGGCTGCCACAGGCCCGCATCATCTAGCCTCGCGCTTTCATGAGGGTGGGGTCTGACGCGGTGGTTTGAACAGCGAAAGTGCTTCCGGCTTGGGAGAATGTGATTGTCGAAGTCCCAGTCACCCACGCGAAGGAAGCACTTTCAACGTGAAGCGTACCGCCGTGTATCCCCAACCCCGTCACGACGCCGGAGCCACCCGGGTGGTGGGTCAGGCCGGCGGCATGCTGCTCACCAAGACGGCGGTGGTGACCGGTCTCACCCACGGGCTTGTCGACGGCGTTGGCGCGGTGGCGGAAACCGTTCGCGACCCACGACCCGGGCAAGATCGTGTCCGACCTGGCGATCACTCTCGCGTTGGGTGGCGACTGCCTGGCCGATGCCGCCCTGCTCCGCGTCCGAGCCGGCCGTGTACGGGCCGGTGGCTTCCGACCCGACCATCTCGAGGCTGATCAGCCTGCTCGCCGCCGATGCCCCGACAGGTGTTGAAGGCGATCGACGCCGCCCGCGCCGAAGCCCGGGCCCGGGCGTGGCGGTTGGCCGGTGAGCACGCCCCCGACTCACGCCGTGAGCGTGCAGCGCCCGTTGATCATCGACGTGGACGCCACCTTGGTGACGGCGCACTCGGACAAGGAGCACGCGAAACCGACGTTCAAGAAGGGCTACGGGTTCCACCCCCTGTGCGTGTTCGTCGACCACGGCCCCGAGGGCACCGGGGAACCGCTCGCGATCCTGCTCCGGCCCGGGAACGCCGGCTCCAACACCGCCGCCGACCACATCACCGTCCTGCGGCAAGCCTTCAAGCAACTGCCCGGGCCGGCCCGACCAGCGGCCCGGGAAACGGGTGCTGGTCAGGGTCGATGGTGCCGGGCACAGCCACAAACTCCTCGACTGGCTCACCGGCCAACGGGTCCAGTACTCGGTCGGGTTCACCCTGCCCAGCGACGCCGGCATGCTGATCGAGAAGATCCCCGACCGCGTGTGGACCCCGGCCTACGACGCCGACCGGAAGCCCCGCGACGGCGCCTGGGTCGCCGAACTCACCGGACTGCTCGACCTGACCGGCTGGCCGCCCGGGATGCGGGTCATCATCCGCAAAGAACGCCCCCATCCCGGCGCCCAACTCACGGATCACCGACGTCGACGGCCACCGGATCACCGCGTTCGCCACCAACACCACCCGCGGCCAGCTCGCCGACCTCGAACTCCGCCACCGCCGACGGGCCCGCTGCGAGGACCGGATCCGGCTCGCCAAAGACACCGGGCTGACGAACCTGCCCCTGCACTCGTTCGCCCAGAACCAGATCTGGTGCGCCATCGTCGCCCTCGCCTGCGAGCTGACCGCCTGGATGCAACTCCTCGCCCTGCACCGACGCCGACGGCCCGCCGGTGGGAACCCAAACGGCTCCGCTACCGGCTGTTCACGATCCCCGCCGCCCTGGTCCGCGGGCAGCCGACAGGTCCGGCTCCGCTACGCCGGCCACCACCCCTGGGTGACCCTCCTCATCGGCGCCCTGACCGCCCTCACCACCCTGGACAGCACCTGACACGACAGCCCGGACCCTGCCCCGACAAGCCGAAACACCCACCGGGACCCTGGAATCCCTGCCCACCGGAGCCACCTCCGGGAAACCGTCACACCCACCCGGCAGAATCACACCACGACGGTGATCCTCAAGCCGTCACAACGACCCAACCCAGCCCGATGAAAGATCGAGGCTAGGTGATAA
>CAVSPO010000030.1:0-21715 GCA_963730005.1 uncultured Actinomycetota bacterium | reverse complement strand
TCCAGATTCCTGGAGGAACGAGTCCATCGATGAACGCAGTGCCACTCACCGCGGGCCAGCAGAGCCTGCTGCGAGCCGCTAGATCCCTGCATCTGGCCCACGTTGAAGCGCGCCGGGACACCGCCCGATCCGGCGCGGTGTTCCCGTCCGAGCTGGAGCAGGACTGCGCCACGTTGCTGCTGATCGCCGTCACCCTGCTGCCCGAGGGCCTGTCCCTGGAAGGAGCCATCTCTGCGCAGCCAGGTGCCTTGGGTTCGCTGGTGGAGGCGGAGACCGAGCTGCGGCGGTTGCCGATCTACGCCTACCCGCCGGGCACCTCGCGTCTGGTCGTCTGGTTGTGTGACGTCCTGGCGTCAGTGCGGGAGCAGCACCGGCCATGAGCAGCGTCCAGTTCCTTGCTAGTGGCGGCCGACCAGCAAGCCCGGGCGATCCTGCTCGACGGCCCCGACCCGCGGCGGGCGAACGGCCGGCTGCTGTCCTGGGCCGAGGCGATGGAGACCGCCGCACACACCATGGCCGCCATGCCCGGGGGCGGGGCGACGGCGCACGATCAGGACGCCGACGCGCTCGCCTACGCCAGCCGGGCTGCCGCGTCGATCGATCGTGATTCTCATCGTGGTTGGCGGGAGATCCAGCCGGCCGACCGGCGGGTGGCGCGCATCTGCGAACTCCTTGCTGAGGCCGGCTCACGCCTTCAGCACGAGCGGCCTGGGCCCGAGGAGGCCGCCGACGTGTCGGTCGCCGTCCTGCACACCAGCTGGCTGCTGACCCACGCGGTCGCGATCAGCCTCACGCGACACGCGCAGGAACTGCGCCTCGTCGACCCCGCCGACCCTCTGGCTGACACGGTCAGCCAGCTGGCTGAACGGGTCCGCAGCGTCGAGCTGGTGCTCGACACGCGGGTGAACGGGCGACCGCCGCGCGACAATCACGGGCAGCAGACCCATGAGGCAGGTCTTGCGGCCGCCCTTTCGACCTGGACCACCACCCTGCAGCAGGTCCTCGGACGCCAACCGGACCCGCGTCACTACACCGTCGCCGCCGACGTGAACCTCACCCTGATGGCCCGGACCGCCGGCCTCGCCACGGCCGGCGCCCAAGCTGGGACGCTGCCGAGCCGCGACGTGCACGACCGGCTGGTGCCCGTACTTGAGAACGCCGCCCGGTCATGGGCCGGCACGCGTGAGCTGTGGGGAGCCCTGATCACACCGGACACCACCGGATCGCGTCCGCTGATGCAGGCCGCCATCGGGCTGCGGACAGCCCTGCGTGACCCCGGGCTCTCCCAACGGGCGGACACGGCGGGTGTTCTGGCCGCGGGTTTGGCTGCCTCGGTCGAGGCCGCCGTCCTGTCACGGGCTGGGCTGATCCACCTCGACCTGGCCCCGGCCGTCACCGTGGCCGCACTAACCGAGGACCTGCTCATCCGGAACCCTGACCAGGCGCACCGGCAGTTCACGGTCTGGAAGTCGATGGACAGCACCGAGGGACGCGCACCCATCACCGTCCCCGAACTGCTGAAAGAGCACCTGCTCCGCCAAGCCGACCAGACCCTGACCTCCTCGATCACCGCCCGATCAGCCGGCAACCTCCTGCTGCCCACCAGCAGCCACGCCGCCACCGTCACGTTCGCGGCCGCGAAAGCCGAGACCCGACCCCTACGCCACCAACCGCCCCCCGTACACGCCTCGATGCCGCCCACGGTCGGCCGGTGACCGGCCGCCCCCACACAGTGCTGGCGGCCATCGACGACCTGCTGTTCGAACCCGACGGCTGGTTCGCGATCGACCGCACCAACCGGCGCGTGCCCCGCGTGACCATCCCCACCAGACAGGCTGGCCTCGCCCTGGTCGGACGCGGACCCGTCGCCACCATAGTCGGACGCCTGCGACCCCAAGCCGTCGCCATCGACATCGACCTCGACGACGAACGAGGAACCCGAGCAGCCGACCAACTCACCGCATGGTGCAACCAGCAGCGACTGTGGTCACTGTCACGGCCATCCGGACGACCCGGCCACCGGCACGTCATCGTCGTCCCACAAGGCCGTCAGGACGAACTCCAGGCACTTGTCAGTGAGCTGCGACATCACCTCGAAGCCAGCCCCAAACAGATCGACGTGCGCCGAACCCTGCGGCCCCTGACAGCCCCCCACCGACTCGGCGGGTCACCTCCCACGAACGTCGGCCCTGACTCCGCGGCCGATGTGCTTCGGCGGCTGACGAACGCCCTTGACGCCGACCCGGCCGCCAACCTTCGGCTAGGCCGAAGAGCCTCATGCAAGACGAGTGGCGCTCTCATCCCGCGTTCACGGCCCCTGACGCCGCTGCCGGAACGGTGGGAACGCTACCTGCGCGACGGCGTACGCCCAACCCTCGGCGGTCACGACCACAGCCGTTCGACCTACGAAGCGATCGCCACCGGCGCGCTGCTGAGGGCCGGCCACACCGCCGACACCGCCTGGCAGCAGATCCTGGCCGCACACCCGGACGCCATGACCAAAGCCCGCGCCAGCCATCGCCGCTGGATCCTCCACGTCTGGAACCGGGCCGTCCTCGACGACACCACCTTCACCCCGGTCGCCAACCGCAACCCCCAGGTACTGGCCGGAGTGGCCGCGGCCCGCAACCGATTGTGGGCGCTGTTGCCGGGGCAACGATCGCGGGTGTCGGTCCTGCGCGTCGGTCTGGCGATCCTCGACCGCATGGAACGCACCGGCACACTGCGCGTCCCCGTGCCCGAACGCAACCTGGTGCTCGACACCGGCATCACCGACCGCACGACCATCCGGGACGCGCTGCGCCAGCTTCAGGCCCACGGCGTCGGCGCCCTGCACACCGACACCCTCGCCCCCGGTGCCCGCAGGGCACGGACCTCGTTCGAGTTCTCCGTCCCGGCGGCAGAGGGCCCCGAAATCCCCCCACCTGGTATTCACACCCCCCTCCCCCCAACCCTCTGGTCTGTTCTGCCACCCACCGCCGCACTGTTCTGGCACTACCTGGAAACCAACCCCGCGGGAATCAGTGCGGCCCAGTTGCTGACCGGAACCCGGCAGACACGGCCAGGCGCCGTGCCGTCCCGACATCAGGTGGACGCCGCCGTCGACGTGCTGCGCGAGCTCGGACGCATCGGTCTGGCCACCTGCGACGAGTACGGCACCTGGCACGCCGCAGCCCCCGAACCAGGCGATCCCCACTACCAGACGACCATCGCCGAAGCCGACCGCACACACCGCGTCCGGCGCGAGCAAGTCGAGACCGAACGTGCCGCCTACCGATCACGGGTCTTCAGCGAATGGGGACGCCAACGAGCAGCAGCGATCGACAAGCAGCGACGCAGACACCAAGCCTGGTGGGACGCCCTCGGCGGGCACGAGCAGCAACGCCGCCGCGCCGGCGCAGCGACCGGGTTCGCCCGGCACTCGCCCCACGACCAGGCACGCCGCACGCACCAGTGGGCGTCCCGTCGGCGGGCAGCCGGGGCCAGCGAAGCGGAGCGGCACGACGCGTGGATCTCATCGATCCCCGACGAGGAGTACAAACACCGGGCCGCCCACCGAGCGCGGGTCTACGCGGTCAGACCTAGCCATGAACGATGGGAGCTCGCCGCGGCCTGGGCTGCGCACAGGCGTGAGTTCGGCGTGGGCCGTGGCAAGCAGTCTCCGAGGCGACCAGATCACGGCGGACCTGGCTAGGCCTTGTCATGTGCGGAGCCGAGTCGTCATGTGCTACTTGTCGGTCAGTCCCTTCAGCGGGGCGAGTGGGGTGCCTTCGATCAGCCAGAAGCCAATAAGTCGTTTCGACAGTGCTAGTTTGTCGAGTCGCCCGGCCACGCTGGTTTCGATGAGTTCAGGATGGCCGGCTCGCAGCTTGGGGACGAAGTCGGGATCGATGAGGACGGCCCGACCGAGAGCGACGATGTCGGTGTAGTTGAGGGCGTCGAGTGCGTCGTCCGGGTTCAGGATGTTGCCGGCCAGCAGCATCGGCACCCTGCCGGCGATACCCGAGTGGATGGTTGCGGCCAAGGGCTCGTTGCGATTGTCGGTGGTGGGCGTGACCTTGTAGTTCGCGGTGGAGACGTGAATGTAGTGCGCGCCACCGTCGATCACTTTGGAGATGAGTTGCACAGCGTCGTCGACGGTGTATCCGACGTTGTCTCCGTGGACTTCCTCGGGTGAGATCCGGTAGCCGACGATGAACTCGGGCCCCGCCTGACCAGCGGCGGTCAGGACGGCGTCGAGAACGGCAAGCGGGAAAGCCATGCGCTTGTCGAAGCTGCCACCCCACTGGTCGGAACGGGTGTTGGAGTAGGCGGAGAAGAACTGTTGCAGCAGGTAATGGTTGGCGCCGTGGATCTCAACGCCGTCGAATCCGGCTTCGATGGCGCGGCGAGTGGCCTGGGCGTAGTCGTCGATGATGCCCAGGATCTGGTCGTGGGTGAGTTCTTCGGGTACGTAGGGGAGGAACGGGAAGGCGATCGCGCTGGGTGCCAGCACTTTGCCGTACAACTCGTGTGCGCCGTAGGCTTCCCGCCCTGCGTGGTGAAGTTGCAGGATCGCACGGTTTCCCTTGGCCTTGATGAGGGTGGCCAGCTCGGTCAGGCCTGGCACCTTGGCGTCGTCGTAGACGGTCAGCTGGCTGATGATGCCCAAGCCCTCTTCTGAGACCGCGGCGGCACCGGTGATGATCAGGGCGCCCGTGTCATTGCGCAACGTGAAGTAGTCGAAGTCGTCCTTGGCTATGGAGCCGTCCTCGTGGGAGGCGAAGACAAGCATCGGTGCCATGGCCAATCGGTTGTCCAGAGTGACGCCATTGCCGAGCGTCACAGGTTCGAACAGCTTGCGGTACGTGTCGTTCACGATGAATCCCTTCCTCGGAGGTGTTCCAACCATCTCATCCCCGGGCTTCGCTTTTCATCGGTCGGGAAAGGGGGCAGGACCCGACGTTGTCGGACGCTGGCGCCAGAATCCAGGCATGAGTTCGCGTGTGTCCAGCTTCGGGTCGTTGAGCGAGCGCGTCCGTGCTTCGCCGCCCGCCAAGCAGCAGCGCAGCGCGCATGTCTGGGTGGACGGTGACCGTCCAGGCATTCTCCTGTCATGGCAGCGCGAAGAAGGTGGCTCATGGTTGGCCCAGGTGGCGTTCATTGAAGCGCCGGGACGTCTGATCGTGGAGTGGCTCCCTTCGAACAGGGTTCGGCCAACGTGAGGCACGCCCGCAGGCAACAGGGCCCGGACTGAAGACCACTGGCCGGGACAAGCCACACGCAGGCTGACGCGGTGCCAGCAACAGCCGGGCAGCTTGAAGAAACCTATGTTGTCCAGCAACGGTTTGGTGTTGTCCGCCAGCGAGTCGGTGTTGTCCAGCAGTCGAACCCCCCCGGCGTGACCCCGTCCGGGTCTTACCGTTGTGCTCGTAGGTCCGCACCCCCCGGATCGCAATGTGCAATGCAGCATTGGCAGTACTTTCTTTGCGCACGGTGACCATGAGGTGGTCGCGGAGGACTTGTGTGTGCAAGGTCCCCAATGGGGCCGAAGGAGGGCAGCCAGATGGCCAGGAACCCACTCGGACTCAGCACGGTGGTCGCGTGCGCCCTCACGGGGCTGATGCTCGCCGGATGCGGCACACCGAACCCGGCCGAGACTCCATCACCAACGTTTTCGAGCGTGACGTCGACCCCGTCCCAGACCCCGACCCCCAGCCCGACTCCGTCCCTGACGGCGGGGGAGCGTGCCGCAGTTGACACCGCTGAGGCGGCGCTGGCTCTGTACGACACGATCGCCGCTGATCCGGCAGCCGACATCGGCCAACTCACGACCGTCGCCAGGGACAGCGCCTACCTCACCTGGGCTCGACGCCTGACTGAGTACCGAGCGCAGGGTTGGGTGAAGACGGGCACGTCCGAACGTCATCTGCAGGGCACCTCGCCCGGCACTGACGCCCGGCAGTGGATCGTCACGTTCTGCATCGACAGTTCGGATGTCGACGTTGTTGACGCAACCGGCACCTCGGTGGTTGACAGGAGCGCTCCGTCTCGAAGCACGGGCATCTACACCGTCACCCAGGATCCGACGATGTTCGGGTGGTTCGTGACCAGCTACGAAGTGTCCGGGACATGTTGAGGCGAGTGGTTCCGATTGTGGCTTGGGGAACGCTGCTGTTGGCGGCACCTGCATCTGCGGGTCCGATCGTGACCTGCCCCGCCGGACAAACCTGGGACCCGGACGTGCGTACCTGCCTTCTCGTGGTTTCGGCCCCCAGTTCTCCCGGCGGAGCCCTGCCCGCGCCCCAACAAGCGTCTGACAGCCTCGGAGGCGAGGTCTCGGCCTGCATGGCCCGTTCCTTCGGCCAGTCCAAGCCGGTGCCTTGTGTCACGGACAGTGGCTGGTGGTCCGATGCGACTCAGTGCTACGTGCAGTTGCTGGATCCTCAACCTCCACAGAGCGACTCCATTTGGCAAGGGCACACGGACGGCGCGATCTACACGTGTCGAGTCGGTTCCGGAGGCATGTCCGCTCCGTTTGCGGCGTTCTGGTCGGCGTCGATGCCTGCCGGGCCGGCCGCGCCCGTGGATCCGGCTGTGGTGGCGCAGACGATTGTCTCGCAGATGGAGTTGCGGGCGTTCGACATCGGGATGGTGCCCGAGGACCGGCCGGGGTCGATGGGCATCGTCGGTCTGCCCATGTGGTTGTGGGTACAGAACCCGTCCGAGCAGACCTTTGGGCCGATGGAGCGGTCAGCTTCGTTGGGGTCGGTGACGGTGACTGCGACGGCTCAGGTTCAGCGGATCGTTTGGGACATGGGCAACGGTGACGCGGTCACGTGCACGTCGTCGGGGACACCGTTTGCTGATGGTCGCGGGGGCCAGTCCTCCCCGGATTGCGGGTACACCTACTCCCGCCAGGGCACGTACCCGATTCAGGCGACCGCGTACTGGAACGTGGCGTGGGCCTCGAACACCGGTGTCACCGGCAACATCCCGTTGGAGTTCACCTCGACCCGTCAGGTTGTGGTGGGAGAGATTCAGGTGGTTCGGCGATGAACGGTGTGCAGACAGCAGTCAAGCGTCCCCGTGGTGTCAAGGCGGACCCGGCCAGCAAAGGCCCGGTGAAGGCGCCCGACGCCACCCAGACGGTCGCGGCACCGCCGCGAGCCAGGCGGCGTCCGATGCTGATGCTGGCCGCGGCGGCGATGGTGCTCCTCGGCTCCGGGCTGTCTGTGTGGGCTTACAGCAGTCTGGGCAGCGCGCAGGAGGTGCTGGCTGCTCGGGTTGACGTGGCACGGGGCACGGTGATCACGCCTGAGGCCCTGCAGGTGGTGCGCGTCGGCGTGGATCCTGCGTTGCAGGTGGTGCCGGTGGCCAACAAGGACGCCTTGGTGGGTCAGCGTGCCGCGGTCGACCTGAAGGCGGGCCAGCTTCTGGTGCCGCAGGCGGTGAGCGATGACGTGTTTCCTCACGCCGGCTTGTCGGTGGTGGGGTTGACTCTGGGGTCGGGGCAGATGCCCGGGACGCCGCTGCTGGTCGGCGACCAGGTGCGGATCGTGTCGACTCTGGGTGCCCAGGGTCAGGCGCAGGCCTCCGAGATCAGGGTCTTCGCCGGCGAGGTGGTCGGCGTCTCCGCTGCTGACACGACTGGCAAGGTCACCATCAGCGTGGAGCTCCCCGTCGGGCAGGCGCCGGAGGTCGCTGTCTGGGCTGCGACTGGCAACGCCGCGGTGGTGCTGGAATCGCGGGAGGGCTGATGGCTCTCATCGTGCTCGCTTCGGCGTCCGGTTCTCCAGGGGTGACGACCACCGCGCTCGGGTTGGCGTTGGCGTGGCCGCGTCCGGTGGTGCTGGTGGACGCAGACCCGGTGGGTGGGTCGGCGGTGTTGGCCGGCTACTTCCAGGGCCGTGCGGAACACAACGACGCGATGGTTGGTCTTGTCATGGCGCACCGTGACGGCCGCATCTCGGAGGGGCTGCGCTCCGGATTGATGGCGATCCCCAACAGTCAGGCGATGTTCCTGCCCGGTGCGCGGTCGCACGCTCAGGCAGCGAGTCTCAGCGACGTATGGGCGCCTCTGGCGTTCGAGTTCCGGGCGTTGGAGGGCACCGGGCAGGACGTCATCGTCGACGTGGGCCGGTTGGGCATGGTGTCGTCACCGTCCCCGCTCGTGGAGCAGGCCGATCTGGCTCTGCTGGTGGTTCGCAGCGACTTGCCGTCGTTGGCGGCCGCTCGGCAGTGGGCTGCCGCGTGGAGTTCGGCGCGCGACGAGGGCACGAGTGCGGCGAGTGTCGGGGCCGTCCTCGTGGGTGAGGGGCGTCCCTACACCGCTGGCGAGCTGTCCGGGGTGTTGCAGATCCCGGTGGTGGAGAAGGTCACGTGGGACGAGCGGACTGCGCAGGTGTTCAGCGTGGGGGAGCGGCCCACCGCCAAGTTCGCCTCCAGCGGGCTCGTCCGCAGCTACCGTGCGCTGGCCGCGGCTATCGATGGGGCGGTTTCGTCGTCCAGGCAGGACGCACCGCCTCGAGGTTTGGAGAGATCATGACTGAACGCCTGCATTCGGTGAGCGGGACGCGAACCGATCCTGCTGCGCTGCCGATCTTCGCGCCGCGCGCCGCTTCGCCGGCGACCACCGCGGCCCGCCCTGGCCGCGTCCGGTCGTCGTTCTCCTTGGAGCCGGACGCCACGCAGGTCCCGACGCCGCTGATTCCTCGTCCCGAGGTGCCTGCGCCGTCCGCGCCGTCATGGGTCACCCTCACCAGGTCAGACAGCGGCATCGACTGGAACCTGGTGGCCGCGCTGCGCGGCGCAGCGTCCGAGCGACTGATGCGGTCGCTGGAATCCACTCCAGGGATGAGCCGCGACGAGCAGCAGACCCTCGGTCGGCGCATCATCGCCGATCTGCTGGACGAGGAGGCGCGGCGCGCCACGGTCGACGGCCTGGGCGTGCCGAACCGCACACAGCAGTCCCGGTTGGGGCAGGCGGTTTTCGACGCACTGTTCCGGTTGGGTCGGCTTCAGCCGCTGGTCGATGACCAGCGGGTGGAGAACATCATCATCCTCGGCCACGACACGGTGTGGCTGGAGTACGAGGACGGGCGTCTGGAACGAGGCCCGCAGGTCGCCGACTCCGATCAGGAGTTGATCGACTTCCTCGTCTTCCTGGCCAGCCGCTCGGAGGTGAACGCTCGACAGTTCAGCGAGGTGGAACCTCGCCTGCACATGCGGCTGGACGGGGGCTCGCGGCTGGCGGCCACCGCCTGGGTGACCCCGCGTCCTTCGGTCGTGATTCGCCGGCACCGTATGAAGGAGGCGACTCTGGAGGATCTGGTTGCCCGCGGATCACTGAGCAAGGTAGCGGCGAGCTTCCTGTCCGCCGCCGTGCGGGCACGCCGCTCGATCGTGGTTGCCGGTCCGCAGGGCGCCGGCAAGACGACAATGGTGCGCGCGTTGTGCGCCGAGATCCCGCCGAACGAGTCGATCGGCACGTTCGAGACCGAGTACGAACTTCATCTTCACGAGATGCCCGAGCGGCACCCGATCGTCCACGCCTGGGAGGCTCGCCCGGGTGGCGAGTTGCAGGCCAACGGTCGGCGGGCCGGCGAGTTCACCATCGACGACGCTCTCTACGACTCGTACCGCTACAACCTGACGCGGCAGATCGTCGGCGAGGTTCGCGGCAAGGAGGCGCTGACGATGATCGAGGCGATGCAGTCCGGGACGGGGTCGTTGTCCACGACGCACGCTGAATCGGCCGAGGCCGCCGTCAGCAAGCTGGTGACCTGCGCGATGAAGGCCGGCGCGCACGTCACCCAGGAGTACGCGGTGCGGGCCATCACCGAGGCGCTGAGCATCGTCGTGCACGTGGACGTGCGAACCGAACGCAACGGCACAGCCGTGCGCAAACGCCGGTGGACGTCCGAGATCGTGCTGGTCGGGCCGGGGGAGAAGGAGAAAGGGTACGCGCTCAGTTCGATCTTCCGGTGCCCGCCGGGCACGACGTCGATTCGCGCGGTCGGTGGACTGCCGGAGAGCTACCGTGAGCTGCGCCACTACGGTTTCGACCTGACCGGATACCTGATGGAGAGTCAGCAGGGGGACAAGCCATGACCCCGCTGGTGCCGGCCGTCGGTGGCGCGTTGATCGTGGCCGGTTTGATCGGTATCGCGGCAGGGTTGCGCCCGATCCCGGCCGACGTGGCTCCCCGGCCACGACGGCGCCGTGAGGCCCGAATCCCGATGTCACCGAGGACTCGGACCCTGCTGCTGGTCGGGCTTGCTGCCGGAGTCGTGGTCGCCTTGCTGTCCGGTTGGCTGCTGGCTCTGGTGGTCGTCCCGACGGCTGTCGCCGGCCTGCCGGTGCTTCTGTCGGCGTCGGACAGCGAGGCGAAGATCGCGCGACTCGAGGCGATGGAGGAGTGGACGCGCGGTTTGTCGGGGGTGCTGATCTCGGGTGTGGGTTTGGAGCAGGCGTTGATTGCCACTGTGGGCTCGACGCCTGACTCGATCAAACCGGAGGTGTCGAGGCTGGTGTCCCGGTTGCGAGCCCGGTGGTCCACCGAGGACGCGCTGCGGGCGTTCGCCGACGAGTTGGACGACGCGACCGGCGACCTCGTCGCTGCGAACCTCATCCTGGGGGCCCGGCGCCGCGGGCCCGGGCTGGCGGCCGTCCTGGAGAGCCTGGCCGAGTCGGTTGCGGCGGACGTTCGAGCTCGACGCCAGATCGAGGCGGATCGGGCCAAGCCCCGCGCCATCGCCCGGTGGGTCACGATCATCACGGTCGGGGTGCTGGGGGTGTTGGCGTTCACCGGCAGCTACGTGGCTCCCTACAAGACACCGGTGGGTCAGGTGATCCTGGCGATGCTGCTGGCCGCGTACGTCGGGGTGCTCGTCTGGATGAAGCGCATGTCGGCGGGCATCCTCGTTGCCTCGTTTCATCGGGCAGAAGGCGCTCGAGGAGGCCTCCCGATGATCACCACCGGTCTTCAGCTGGCGTTGCTGGGCGGTGGCCTGGTCGGCGCAGGCGCGGCCACACTGATGTGGCGGATCGTGCCATCTCGACCTGACCTCGGTGACGTGCTTCTGCGGCTGTCTCCGGAGGGCACGCGGCGTACCCACGAAGCCGAACCGGGCGACGGATCGATGACCGAGCGCCTGGGCCGCTGGGGCATGAAGGTGCTGCCCGCCAGTGTGTGGGGAAACACACCCCACCAGCAGCGGGCACTCCTGCGCATTCCGCTGGCACGGTTGTACGGCGAGAAGATGCTGTACGCGATGGTGGGCATGCTTATCCCGCCGGCGTTGTCGACCCTGTTCCTCGTGCTCGGCTGGCGGCTACCGGTCCTGATCCCGGTTGGCGCCACGCTGGGCATGGCGGTCGTGATGTTCATGCTGCCCGACAACAACCTTCGCGAGGACGCCAAGAAGGCTCGCGCGGAGTTCGCGCGGGCGCTGGGTGCCTACGCGGATCTGGTTGCCCTGGAGCGCCTGGCAGGATCCGGCCCCCGGCAGGCGATGGAGGTCGCCGCGAAGGTGGGCGACTCCTGGGTGTTCCGTAGGCTCCGTGAGGAACTCGCCCTGTCCGCGTGGACCGGCGAACCCCCGTGGGACGCCCTTCGCCGACTGTCCCACGAACTCGGGCTGCCCGAACTCTCGGACCTCGCCGACATCGTGCGCCTCGGCGGGGAAGAGGGCGCCCAGATCTACAGCCAGCTCAGGGCTAGGTCGGCGTCCATGCGGGCAGCCATGCTGAACGCCGAACTGTCGCGGGCCAACGAGGCCAGCGAGAAGCTGTCCATTCCCATGAGCATCCTCGGAATGGTCTTCCTGTTCATCCTCGTCATCCCTGCACTGCTGAGAGTCGTCATCTGAGACTCCCAGCAGCCCAACAAGAAACCGTTCCACCCTCAACCCCAAGGAGAAACGACATGATCCGCTTGGTAGTGATGCTGCAGATGCTGCTCAAGGACGCCGGCCGCTACGTCGATGGGCAACATCGAACCCTTCGCTCGGCGATGAAGGACGAACGAGGTTCGGTGACCATGGAGCAAGTCCTGTGGGCTGTGGCCGTGATAGCGCTCGTCGCGATCGCGGTCGCCGCCATCACCTCGTTCATCAACACGAAAGCCGCCGAGCTCCGATGACTCCGCGGCTGGCGCTGGGCGGACGCCACCCGCCGCACGCCGGCGAGCGCGGGTCGACGTCCATCCAGATGGTGATGCTCTTGCCCGTCCTGTTCACGGTGATGTTCCTCGGCCTGCAGGGCGCCTTGTACTACTACGCCTCCAACGTCGCCGGGGCCGCAGCCCATGAGGGCGCCAGTGCAGCGTCCGCCTACCAGAACCAGGCGAACCTGGGACTGGGTGCGGCTGCAGCCTCCGCCGCCCTTGAACAGTCGCACGGCTCGCTGGAGAACTGGCAGGTGGACGTCACGCCAACCGCTGACGCCGTCACCGTCACAATCACCGGGCAGTCGCTGTCCGTCCTGCCCGGACTGGAGCTCCAGGTGTCCAGGTCAGCAACGTTGCCGTGGGAGCGGGTGTCATGACCAGCAAACGGAACGAACGCGGATCGGCAGCCCTCGAGGCCGTCATCGCGATTCCGGCGTTCCTGCTGTTCGTAGCCCTGGTGATCGCGGCCGGCCGGATCGCTATGGCCAGGCAAGGCGTCCAGGCGGCAGCCGCAGAGGCGTCCCGTCAGGCGTCCATCGCTCGAACCGCCGGCGAGGCCGTGGCCAAGGCGCAGGTCGGCGGGCAACAGACGCTGGCCGATCAAGGGCTGCAATGCGTGCACGTCACCGTGAACCTCGACACGTCCGGTTTCGCGGTGCCCGTCGGGACGCCTGCCTCGGTCAGCGCCACCGTGACTTGTCAGGTCGATTTGTCGGGGGTCGCGATACCGGGCCTGCCAGGGTCGCTGACCATCGAGTCGACCGTCTATTCGCCCTTGGACACTTTCAGAGGAAGGTGAGAATGGCCCCCCATCCACACCCCGGAAACGAGCGAGGGTCGATCAGCCTGTGGGTCGTCCTGGCCTCCTTCTGCATGATCATCATCGTCGGAATCGCTGCCGACTTCAGCGGACAGGCGGCCGCCGAACACCACGCCAGGGTCGCCGCAGCCCAGGCCGCACGTGCTGCCGGTCAGGCGGTGCAGCTGGACGCGTTGGCCCGCGGAGGCCAGGTGCAGCCCGATGCCGCCCGGGTCGTGGCTGCGGCCGGCGCCTACCTCGCGCAAGCCGGACTGCAAGGCAGCGTGAGCGTGACCGGGACCGTGGTCAACGTAGCAGTGACAAGCACCTACGAGTGCGAGTTCCTGTCGATCATGGGCATCAACACGCTACCGGTCAGCGGTACGGCGTCCGCTGACGTCGTGCGCGCCTACGAAGGGGCACCGAGATGATTCGCGACAGGTTGGTGGGGTTGCTGGCGAGCCTGACGGTGCTTGCGATCGTCGTGGGAATGCCGGTGGTTCTGGTCGCGGTCGGCGGGACCGTGCTTCCCGCGACGCTGCCCAGCCTGCAGCAGGTGTGGGGCTGGCTTTCCACGCCCGATGACGGCACCCTCGCCCTGGGGGCCATGGTGATCGCCGGCTGGGTGGTGTGGGCGGTTCTCGCCGTGTCGCTACTCATCGAGATCGCGGCAGTGGTGCGGGGGATCAAGGCCCCCACCATCCGCGTGCTGCCCCAGTCGGTTGCCCGCCGACTCGTGGCCACGGCAGCCATGCTGGTCGTCTCTGCTCCGCCGGCGTTGGGCGGGATGAGCTACGCGCTCGCCGACGAGGCTCCCGCGTCGCCGGTGGCCACCGCGCTGCCCACCAACTTCCTTCCGCAAGCCCCCGCGACACCGCCGGACGGCACCCCGGGCACAGACGAGTTGATTGACCACGTCGTCCAGCCGGGCGACACCCTGTCCGCGCTCGCCGAGACTCACCTTGGAGACGACGACCGTTGGCCGGAGATTTTCGACGCCTCACTGGACGTGGCGCAGCCAGACGGGGGACGGCTGACCAACCCTGACCTCATCGTTGAGGGCTGGACGCTGCGGGTTCCCGCGCATGCGACAGCCGCAGAGCCGGGAACGGTCGTGGTGCAGCCAGGCGACACTCTGTCCTGGATCGCGGCAGACCATCTAGGTGACCCGGAGCGTTGGCCCGAGATCTACCACGCGTCCCGCGCCGTGGTGCAGCCGGACGGCCGGCAGCTCAGCGACCCGGACGTCCTCGAGCCCGGCTGGAAGTTGACCCTCCCCAGTGCCGTCAGCAGTGTGCACGCGCCGGCACCCGCCCCCCAGCGCGCTGAGGTCACACCTGCCCCCGGCCAGCCGGTCGCGCCCGCACCACAGGAGGCCCCAAGGTCCACCGCCCCGCCGGCCGAGAGACCGGCCGAGGAACCGGCCGGGGAGTCTGCCGAAGAACCGGCCAACGACGAAGTCGACGATGATCCCGCGCCGCAGACCACCGTCACCAACCCTGTCGCCGGCCTGTCGGCGCCGTGGCTGCTGACCGGGTTCAGCATGGGCGGGGCAGTGCTTGCCGGTTCGGCGATGTTGCTGCTGCGCAGACGACGGGAACAGCAGTTCCGACTCCGGCGACCCGGACACAGCATCCCCATCCCGGAGGCCCGCATCGCCCCCGTCGAGAAGACGATCTGGGTCGTGGGATCGGTGGCCGCACCGGCGGTCACGTTCATGGATCTCGCGCTGCGCCACCTGGCGGTCCGCCACACCCAAACCGGCGTCCCCATGCCGAAGGTTGCTGCGGTCGAACTGGGGGATGAGGCCCTCACCTTGCACCTGGCAGAGCATGCGACGTTGGATGCGCCATGGGCCGCGCTGGACGACAGCCGGTTGCGTTGGACGCTGGCCAGCGACACCGACCTCGAACAGATGGGGCCGCTCAGCATATTCCAGCCGGCTCCCTACCCGTTGCTGGTCACGAGCGGCACCAGCGATGCCGGTGACATCTGGCTACTCAACCTCGAACAACTCGGCACCATCCAGGTCACCGGTGATCCGGTCAACGCCCACGACTTCCTGCGGTACGTCGCCGCAGAAGTGGCGGTCAACCCTTGGTCTCGTGATGCCCGGGTGACCTGCCTGGGGGTCGCCGAAGAAACCCACGGCATGAACCCCGAACGGTTCAACACCCCCGCTGAGCCGGACCCTGTCATTCAGGATCTGCTGCGAGAAGCGAAGGACGCAGCAGCCTTTGCCACGGAGGTTGACGCCGACGCCCCCACCGCAAGGGCAACCAAACCCGGCGACGACATGTGGTGGGCCCAGGCGGTGCTCGTTGACACCGACACCGTCGCCGGCAGCGACGACCTGCGCAGGCTCATCGAGATGGTCCAGAACCAACCCGTGACCACCGGCGTGGCGATCATCGTCGGCGGTCACACCGATGCGATCACCGGACCCGAGCTGGTGTTCACCCCGCAAGGACGCGTCCTGATCGGCGAGATCGGCCTCGACCTGGTCGCGGTCGGATTGACACCCGCCGAGGCGCGAGGCTGCGCGTCCCTGATGGGGCAGGCCGACCGGCTCGACGACTCCCCGATGCCGGCAACCAGTGGTGAGACCGACGGCTGGCGGGCCCTGACCGACGACGCCGGTGCCCTTCGTGACGAGCTCACGATCCCGCGCACGATCGACGCCCTCGTGCCAACGCACACTGTCATCGAGGACGACGGTCTCCCACTTCCTGAGGCGACCACCCCCGAGGACCTTGAGGACCTGGCACCCAAGATCACAGCGAAGGTCCGTGACGCAGTCGAGAAGGCTGACCCGAGTCTGGACGCCGATGTCGCCGACTGGTTCGCAGAGGCCTGCTGGCGGCCCCGACTGACCCTGCTCGGCCCGGTCAGTGTTCGGGCGCACGGGATCGCGCTCGCCAATCGGAAGCCCTTCTTCACCGAACTCCTCGCCTTCATCGCGCTGAAAGAGCACGGGGCGACCCCGGAAGAGGTGGCGACCGCCTTCGCGCACAAACCCAGCACCTCCCGGAACTCCGTGAAGATCCTTCGCGACTGGCTCGGGGTCAACCCGCGCACCGGCGAGGACCATCTGCCCGACGCCAACAAGTCGAGGGCCGCCAAGACCCGCGGTGCCGCCGTCTATCAGGTCGATGACCTGCTCGTCGACGTTGACCTCTTCCGGCGACTGCGGGCGCGCGGTGAGGCCAGGGGGAGTAAGGGCATCCCAGACCTAATGACCGCTCTGGAGCTGGTCTTGGGTCGACCCTTCGACCAGCTGCGCGAAAACGGCTGGTCCTGGTTGGCGGACATGAACATCGACCATCACATGGTGTGCGCCATCGTCGATGTCGCCCATCTCGTCACCACGCACTTTCTGAAGGCGGGCGATCTGCGCAAGGCTCGGGCAACGGTCGAGAAGGCTCTGGTGGCGGCGCCGTACGACACCATTCCCAAGCTCGACCTGGCGGCGGTCACCCACGCCGAAGGGCACACCGAAGAGGCCAGGACGGATCGTGTACGAGGAGGTGTGCGACGTGTTCGACGAGACTGGGTTGCCCGAGGACATCAGCGAGCGGACCGCGGAGATCATCGCGAGCTTCGAGTGGCTGGGTCGGCGGACGGCGTCGTAGGGCGGCTTTAGCTGCTTGCTGGCTCCTTGGATCTGGCCAGCGGGAACTGAGATGCCGTCGTTGCCTGAGACGGTGGCTCTCTGGAGCGACTCGCCGGTTGAGTTGAATGGATTTGGGAGCACCCCGCAACTGTCATCCCGGGCAGCGAAGGCGGCCAGGATGTTCCCGCCAGCGCCGACGATCGCCTAACTCACCTGCGGGGGGAGTTCTGCGGCTGGAACAGCGCGGGAACGTGTCCGGAGAGTCCCTCGAGTGGCTGACCGAAGCCGGTGGGTAGCTCAGCGAGTTTGACGTGTCCTTTCGTGGACAGGCCGGGGGCTGCTGGCATGCAGGCCGTGGCCGACATGATGCAGGTGGAGGTCGAGACCTGCTCGTCGCCCCACGCGACCCCCTTGGGAGCGGTGGAGTTGGCCCGCAAAGCCATCGAACCAGGTCGTGCGCTGGCGGACTGCATCCCGGCGTGGAGCCCGGCAGAACGCTTCGTACCCAACTGGTCATCCGATCAGGCCAGCAACTTCCTGGGGGAGTGGCGGGACGTGGTCGATCGCATCGTCCCCAAGTAGGTCGATTACAGACCAAGAGTGTCGCCCAGTCGAAAGGCTGGGCGACACTTCGTGTTTGGAGCCCGAATACTCGCACGTCCCGTGAGCGTCCCGAGAGTGTCATGTCACGAGGTAACACGAAGCGGCCCTCGGACAAGCCCTGCCGGCTTCGGGTGTGGCAGCAGACGCCTGTCAACCCCCCTCCAAACAGATCAATGCACAAACTTCACAAACGCCTTGTCAACGGCACGTTGCCCCTGCGTAACCACTGCGTAACCCCCTCCGAATTGCCCTGTGGACAAACGGAGATGAGTACGCAGGCCACCGATGGTCCTTCCGTCAACCGACGGAAGGACTGTCATGATCACGATCGAGTACGCGCTGGGGCTGGACGAGCTGCTGGTCAGCGCCGAAGCACTGGTGGTGGGCTGGGGGCTACGGCACCCCTTGCTGGGAGAACTGACCAGCGTGGAGGACGTCGTCCAGGCCTCAAAGTCAGGCACCTGGGATGACCGGGATGAGGTGCTGCGAGGCCTGGCGCGGCTGGCCGACAAGGACGCAGCCGACTGCCCGGAGGCCGCTGCGGTGTTGTGCAGCCTCCTGATCCCAGGGGTCCTGAACAAACTGATGAAGCAGAACGCCTCGTCCAGATCGCTGAACTCGGACGAGTTGAACAGGGTGGCAGCGTCAGAGCTGTGGCTCGCGTGTCGGACGTTCCCCTGGGACTCCGAGCTGAGGGTTGCCCCGAACATCGTGTGGAGTGTCCGGCGCTCGACGCTGGCGTCCTTCGGGGTGGGCGAGGCCAGTCGGCTCGACCGGACGTGGTCGAACATCGTCTTGTTCGGGCACTTCCCTGAGGTGACCGTCGATCGGTGGGGTGCCCCGATCTGGTTGGTCGATCCTGCACCCGACCCCGACGAATTGGGCCGGTTCCTGACGTGGGCGAGGTCGGACGGATTGGTCACCGACGGTGACATCGAGCTGCTGCTGGCGCTCGCCAACGCCGCCGACGACCAGGCGCCGCGACGGGCGGGTGTGGAGGGACTCATGTCGGTGCACGCGTCCGAGGCGGTTGGTCAGCGGCTGGGTATGTCAGCCCGGACGATCCGCAGGAAGGCGTCCAGGTGCTTGTCGGTGCTGTCGGACGCTGACACCCGCCAGCGGTTCTGGGCCAGTTCGGCCGCGTGAGCCTCCCGTGTCCATGAGGACGTGCCGGGTGACTTGGGTTGGTGGGAAGGACTCAGACATGAACCTTGATGACATCAACGAACTGATCGGGGTGGCCACCAGTGGGGCTGCGGCCATTGAGGCGGTGTCACGCGCCGTCAAACGCCTGGAGGCCGTCCAGGCGGCCCAGGTGCAACTCCAGACGCTCCCCTCGGACGTCCTGCGGGAGGCGCTGCTGGAGCGGACCCGGCTCCTCAAGACGGACACGGCACCGTGACCGCCACCGTCGCCGAACTGAAGCGGGCGTGGCGGGCGGTGGAGTCCGGGGTCTTCCGCGACCCGGCAGCCACCCCGCTCAACCCGAACGCCATGGCATGGACGCCGGAGCCAGGCGAACAGGTGTTGCCGGTGGTGGGTGCCCACGGGCAGTCGGGTGCCTCAACCTTGTCGCTCGCTCTTGCCACGGCGTCCGCGCCGGCACGCGTCGTCGAGTGTGCCCTGCCTGACCGATGTGGGCTGGTGGCGGCACCCACGGCCGAGTTGGGCGACTACGACGGCAACTGGACGCGCGGTCTGAGGGGTGACGTGTTGGTCGAGCGTGTCGCTCGGGAGGTGGCTGGCTGCACCGACATGCCTCGGCCTTCGGTCGTCGACAGGATCTCGCGGTTGACGGTGGTCGATGTGAGTTGTGACCCGCGGGTCGTGCTGGCCTCGGGTGGCTGGTTGGCCTCGGTGCTCACGACCAGCCCGGCGGTGCTCGTCACCTCGACAGCCTCGGTGCCGGGTCTGCGTCGCCTGGAGATGACCCTGGGCCTTGTTGGACCGTCCCGACTCCTGCCAGGTTGCGCTGCTGGGGCCAGCCTTACGCAGGTGGCCGCGAGGCCTGGCCAGCACGTTCGGGCCCCTCACACGCGCCAGGTCCACCGGCGTGGACGTGTGTTCGCCATCCCGCTCATCTCATCGCTTCGTCTGAGCGGGGTCGACTCGCGTCCGCTGCCCCCGGCTCTGCTGTCCGCCGCAGAGCAGGTCCTGGATTCCACCCCCATTGCCGCCGGTGTCGATGCTCGAAAGGAAGTCCGATGATTCTGGTCCCGATGGAGATCTGCCCGGTCGCTCCGCCGGGGGCGCAGGTGTACGCCGATCAGCTGACGGGTTACGTCCTGTGGGGTGTGCTGGCGTTGTTCCTGATCGGCGTGGTGGTCGCCCTGGGCGCGGTCGTCGCGGGCCGGATCTTCGGCATGCCGCACGCCAGCAAGGCCGGTGTGACCGGGGTGGTCGTGGTGTTCATCGCCGCGATCGCCTACATGGTGCTGCCATCGATGGTGGCCAGCATCACGGGAGCGGGGTGCATCGGATGAGCGCGCGTCGCACCGCAGCGCTCGCCCCGGTCGCACGACCGTGGGGTCAGGGCAAGCTGCTGACCGTGCTGAGCCTCGTGCTGATCACGGTCATCTGTCTGCTCGCAGGTCTGGCCAACGTCGTGTACTCGGCGATCGTCCCCACGCGTCCTTCAAGCCGCGTAACCACCGTTTCACAAGCAGATTCATCGACCGCTGATGTGAGCGACGACGCAACGTCGGGACGCGCTCGCCGCTGCCGACATGCTGTCCGTCTCCGCCGAGGACGCTTGGCGCGGCACCCCGGCCGCCACGCCGGGGCCGGTGATCGAGATCCCGGCGTCGAGGCTGATCGGGCCGGCGAAGATCCCCACCGGGTTCCCGCACACACCGGAAGGCGCGGTCGGGCAGCTGGCCGAGATCAAGGTGGCCGTCCTGACCGAGATGAGCATCGGGCGGGCGAACGAGATACACGCGGCCTGGTCGATGCCTGAGGCGCCAGGGGTGCGAGCAGTGGCCGTTGATGAGCCACGTCCAGTCGTTTCTCGCCTCGGCCCGGATGGGGTCGGTCAAGGACCCCGGCACGACGGTGGTGATCACCCCGATGGCCGCGCAGGTCAAGGCCACAGACGGGCCCGACTGGGTGGTGGCCTGCGTCCTGTCTGACGTTCGCGCAATCATCGACGTCCAGGCGCGGATGGCGTTCGGGTACTGCGAACGCATGCAGTGGGACGGTGACCGCTGGTTGATCGCCGCGGGTGACCCGCCGGCTCTCGCACCGTCGACCTGGCCAGACACCGACCTGGCGTTCCGGGCAGGCTGGCGCGTCTGGGCGAAGCCGGGCAGGTGACGACCCCTCATGCCCCTTGACCCGTTCAACTCGCTCGTCGGCCAGGCCACCAAGGTAGGGACCGACATCTGGACCGTCATCATGTTGAGCCTCTGGAACGTCGGCCTGCTACTCATGCGGTTCGTTTTGCAGCTGGAGGAACACTTCCTCACCCCCGACATCAGCGAGGGCGGTCCGGCCGGTGCCCTGTACTCGACGACGTTCTGGATCGCCGCAACGTTCCTGATCATCATGGTGATGCTCCAACTCGGTACCGCAGCGATGAGACGAGACGGCAAGAGCCTGGGTCGCTTGTTGCTCGGCGTCGGTCAGTTCGTCATCGTGTGGGCTGCCTGGCTGTCCTACGCGGCTGCCGTCATCGCCGCCTGCACCGGCCTCAACAACGGCTTGATGCGGACGCTGTTCGCCGCAGACTCGTTGTCGGGCTGGGATCCGCTCGGGGGACTGGAGGTCGACGACGTCACCGAGGTGGTCACCGCCGGCGTCCTGGGGCTGCTGGGCGGGTTGCTGTGTCTTGCGTCGATCGCGCACTTCATCGTCATCCTGACCCGCGCCGGGGCCCTGGTCGTGCTCGCCGCGACTGCTCCTCTCGGCGGCCGGGTTGGTGGGTGACACCGGACGGGCGTGGTTCTGGAAGTCGCTGCGCTGGTTCCACGCCGCAGCCTTCACCCCCGTGGTGATGACCCTCATCATGGGGACCGGCGTCCAGATGGCGTCCGGTGTCGCCGGCGGGCAGGCCGACCAGACCCATCAGGCGATCGGCACGGCCCTGCCTGCGGTGATGATGATGCTGATATCCGCCGTGGCACCGCTCGCGCTGTTCAAGCTGCTCGCCTTCATGGACCCGGGCACCAACTCGGGGGCGTCGGTGCGGATGGGCCTGGCGGCGATGGGCGGGATGTCCGGCCTCCTCAGCGGCCAACGAGGTGCAGGGGACGCGGGTACGGCCGCGCAGGCCGGCGCGTCAGGCCGCTCGCAGGGCGAGGCCCAGGGTGAGGCCGCCACCAGCCAACGATTCTTGCAGGGCCAAGCCAACGCCATCGGCGGCGTGGGTGCGATGGGTGGAGCCGCGGGAGCGGTCGGGATGGTGCTGGCCGCTGGCCTCACAGGCGTCTCGTCCATCGGCGGTTCCGCCGCGGCGGTGGCGACCGACACCACCAATCAGATGGGCGTGGGCCACAACACGTACCAGCCGGACTTCTCCGGCACGAGCCAGCGCGGCGCGGGAACCGGGCAA
>CAVSPO010000029.1:0-21489 GCA_963730005.1 uncultured Actinomycetota bacterium | reverse complement strand
TGCGATAGTCAGGCGCCGGCAGGATCGACCGGTGCGCGAAAGCTGAATTCGGCCTCAGCCCCGCCCAGGACGACGGCCTGGCAAGGATCAAGGGCATCGGGTCCGAGTACGCGGCGGTCTCCCGGCGTGGGGCGACACAGCCGGCAACTGGCAGCGCTGGTACAAGAAGAACATCCCCGCGGCTGACGACCTCCGCGACGCCCAGGTCACGCTGCGAGGAGTAGCGCACCAGCACGGCCACCGTCTCGGGGACCGCCCAGAGTGCATGAGGTACTGGTTGCGGGCTGAATGGTTACTTGGTAACGTCTTAGTTACTGAGTAACTAAACGGCCCAGCAACCGGAGATCGATATGTCAGTGAAACATGCCCTCTTGGCGCTGCTGTCCAGCGGGTCGGCCACGACCTACCAGCTCAAGAAGGACTTTGATCTGGCTACCAGCCAGACCTGGCCCCTCAACATCGGTCAGGTGTCGACCACGATGAGCAGGCTGCAGCGCGACCACCTGGTGGAGCGGATCGGCGGCACCGAGGCCGACGCGGCCTCGGTGGAGCCGTGGCGGCTCACCCAAATCGGTCGCGACGAGGTCGAACAGTGGTGGCGCCGGCCGGTGGCCCACGAACACCGGGGGCGCGACGAGTTGGTCGTGAAGCTGGCGTTGGCGGTCGTCGTGCCGGGTGTGGACGTGGTGGCACTCGTCCAGTGCCAGCGCTCGGCGGCGCAGCAATTCCTGCACGACCTCACCCGGACCCGACGGGGCCTCTCGTCCGATGACCTGACGGGCCGGCTGGTGCTCGACAACCACATCTTCACGACCGAGGCGGAGTTGCGCTGGCTGGACTCGGTGGAGGGTTCGGTGGCCCGCCTAGCCGGTCGGCTGGCCGAATCGGCAGGGCAAACGACGGCATCGGCCTCCAGGGCGCCGGTAGCACTTGATCCAGCCGGCGCTGTGGCACTCGTCCGGCGGGCGAGGTGAGCGCCATGAGCCTGGGGGTGCTGGAGCTGCGGGCTGCGACCCGAGTGCATCAGGACGGCTCCAGAAGCGTGACAGCCCTGGATGCCGCCGACTTGGTGCTAGGTCCCGGTGAGTTCGTGGCCGTCATGGGACCCTCCGGGTCGGGCAAGTCAACCCTGTTGAACCTTGCCGGTGGGCTGGACGCACCGACGAGCGGCTCGGTGCGCGTGTTGGACACCGATCTGGGGTCGTTGTCCGTCACCGACCGCGCGGTCGTTCGCCGCCGGCTGATTGGTTACGTGTTCCAGGATTTCAACCTGCTGCCCGCCCTGACCGCAGCCGAGAACGTCGCGTTCCCGCTCGAGTTGGACGGTTGGTCAGCGCGCGAGGCCCGGCGGGCCGCCGTCCAGGTGCTCGCAGAGGTCGGCATCGCTGAACTGGTCGACCGTCGTCCGGAAGACATGTCGGGGGGTCAGGCCCAGCGGGTCGCCGTCGCGCGAGCACTGGTCGGGTCGCGGCGCCTGTTGCTTGCCGACGAGCCGACCGGTGCGCTTGACTCGCTCACAGGGACGGCGATTCTGCAGTTGCTGCGCGAACGGGCCGACCTCGGCACCGCGGTGCTCCTGGTAACCCATGAGCCGCGCTACGCGGCATGGGCAGACCGGACGATCTTCCTGCGTGATGGGCGCATCATCGACCAGACCGGCTCATCCGACCTTGCCGAACTGATAACCCGGGATGCTCGATGAGGCGCCGGATCGCCCTCGGCTGGAATCGTTGGCGTCCCGCACTGCGCCTGGCCGGCCGCGACGCGGTCAGGCATCGTACCCGGTCGATCTTCTCGACACTGCTCGTCGCGCTGCCGATTGCCGCTCTGGTGGCCGGCACGGCGCTGACCACGGCCGCACCCCCAGCCAGGGACACCGCGCTGGCGAGCATCCCAGCCGGGGCCCAGGCCGTTGTCACCGCCACAGCTGTCACCCGGACAGGGGCGCCCTTCCAGCAACTGCCGGAGGGCGCGCCGGGCCCGTGGGTGGACGACATCGAACAGGTGCCTGCCAACGAGGCGGAGCTCGGCGAACGCCTCCCGGCCGCCAATGAGCTGTTGCCTTACTGGGACTCACCGCAACTCTTGGCCACCACCGGGATCGAACTGGCCCCCGGCCAGGTGTCCGGGGCTGGCCTGGATGTGGGAGCGCTGGACGACCTGGACCTCGCCACCGTGGTGACCGCCACCCTGCAAGAGGCCGGGGAGCCAGCGCTGGGACTGCTGCTGCCCGATCTGACCCGCGGCGTGCAGCCGACCACCGCTGGCGACGCCGTGATCACCAGCGGTCTGGCCGCACTGCTCGGGATCGACCTCCAGGACACCTTCACCATGGTCGCGCCACCGTTCAACGGCTGGTACGGCATCGATGGCCGCATCGGGCAGGTGATCCAGGATTCCCAGCGCGCCTTCCGAGTGTCGGGCATCGTGACCGAGGACGGTGCCCGGGCCTGGTCGCTCGACGGCTGGATGTCGGCGATGGCGACCACCGATCCCGCCGGCGTGGACGGCCACTGGCTGGTGGTCGGCACCGAACCGGTCACCTGGCAGCACGCCAGGCAACTCAATCTGCTGCAGGCGTTCGCCGTCTCCCGGCACGTGCTGACCAACTACCCGTCCGCGTCCGAGCTGTATCCAGTCGCCATCGACCAGGACGCGGTGTTGCTGCGCGTGGTTTCGCTGTTGCTGACCGCCGCCGGTGGTGCACTACTGGTGTTCTTCCTGGTGACGCCGGCATTCGCGGTTGCCATCGACCAGTCGCGACGAGGTCTGGGGTTGGCGTCCGCGAACGGCGCGACACCAGCAGACCTGCGCCGGATCGTCGCGACCCAGGGCTTGGTGGTCGGGGTCGCCGGCGGGGTTCTGGGGGCGGGCGTCGGCACGATCCTCGCGCTGGCCACCGCCCCGATCCTGCTGCCCGGCCTGGACCTGCTCTCGGTCATGCCGTGGTGGATCATCGCGGCAGGGGTAGGCATCGCGGCCGTGATAGGGCTGGTCGCGACGCATGTCCCGGCACGCCAGGCGGCTCGGCTACAGCCTGTGGACGCCCTGAAGGACCGTCCGACGCCCAGCCGTCCGACGCCCAGCCGGGGCCGCGCGATAGCGAGGGCCGCTGCCGGCTCGATCGTGGCGCCGGTAGCGCTGTTGGTGGCCGCGATGTCGCTGGGCGCGCTCTCCCTCAGTGCCGCGCGGCCGGCCGAGGGATACCGCGCACCGGGGACGCTGCCGGCCACGGCAACCGCGCCGGTGGTGCTGCTGGTGCTGTCCATCGTGGCGGCCGTTGCCGGCCTGCTGATGGCTGCCGGATGGCTCACCGGGTTGGGTGCCCGGCTGGCAGGAGGGGCGCCGGTCGTGGTGCGGCTGGCGCTGCGCGACGCCGCCGACCACCGTTCCCGGTTCCTGCCCGCAGCCATCGCGGTGCTGGTGGCGGTTGGCGCTGCGTCCTACGGCATCGTGCTGGCAGGCTCCGGCACCGCCAACCAGCGCGACCGAACAGGTGAGATGGTCTCCGGTGGGGGTCTGGTGATCGGTGCCCGGGTCCCGGTCAGTGCCGACTTCGACCGGTTGGTCATCGCCGACGCCGCGTCCGCCATGGCAGCAGACCTGCCAGTCACCGCCGTGGAGCCGATCAGCGCCGCCCCGTGGGAGGCCGGCACCCAGCTGACCCAGTTGCTGCCCGCCGGCTCGTCCTGCCCGACGGGCAGCTTCCCCGATGTCGCCTCCGGTGTCGATCCCGACGCCCCGCTGCGCTGCACCTCGTGGGAACACGCCTATTCACCGTCGATGTCACTTGCCTGGTGGGGTAGCAGCGAAACCTATGTGTTGACCGGGGATGCGCTGCGCGCGTCCGGGCTGCCCGGCTCCGCCGCAGCCGCCGAGATGCTGGACGGCGGCGGAGTCGTGGTCAACAACGCCGCCTACCTGTCCGACGAGGGCACCGTCCGGATCGGCGTCTCCGACGAGTTGATCAGGGACGAGGCCGATGTCGACCGGATCGTCGAAATGCCCGGGGTGTTCCTGCGCGGGTTCGCGCCGCCGCTCACAGTCGCACCCGACAGCGCGGCCGGGCTCGGGGTCAAGCACCTTGAGTACCTGGGCGGCTACGTGATCACCGATCCCGAACTCACCCCGGCGCAATCGGCGCGGGCCCGCGCCCTGATTGAGCAGCACACCACGCTGGCCTGGGTCGGGGAACCGGCGCTGCCGCATCCCTGGGGACGCAGCGTTTCGCTCCTCCCGATCGTCGCTTTGGCGGCGCTGGCCGTGGCGGCGACGGCACTCTCGCTGGTTCTCGCCCGCACCCAGTCGCGCCGGGACGCGGTAACGATGCACGCGCTCGGCGCCACGCCGTCCTTCCTCAGGCGGTTCGCGCTCACGCAGGCCGGGGTCGTGCTGGTGGCCGGAGTCCCGCTCGGGCTGGCGGCGGGTATCGCGCTGGGCAGCTACCAGGTCGCCTGGAACCGCCGGATGGCGCTCGACGGGGCATGGCTGGAGACGATTCCGTTGTGGGGACTGCAGTCCGGGCTCGCCGGCACCGTCGTCGCCGCCGGACTGCTGACTGCGCTGGCGGTATCACGTGCACCGGGCACCTTGGCGCGCCGGGCGATCGACTGATCGCGCCGTGTCCGTGGGAGCATCGCCGCTGATCGCACTTCCAGATCCGCAACGGACGCCCGGGACACACTTGGCTCGTTCCGTGGGCCGAGCTGCCTGACGACGTCAAGGAGCACGACCGGGACCCCGTCTGCGGGATGGCCGAAAAGCTGGCCAGCGCGGGAATCGAGATCCTCGACCCACGCGAGGCCAGTACGGGTCCTGGTCACGCGACACGCGCCGTCCGAGTCATTCAGACTGGCCCACTTCGCATCGGAGTAGTCCTGCTCGAACAACCCCCCTGCGGGGGCGATCCCCGCAGAGGGAAACCGTGTCAGCCGACGAGCACGGAGAGGACCACCCCGATGGTGACCAGCACGCCGAGGCTGGCGTTGGTGACGCCCACCCAGAACATGGCCGACAGCGAGACCGTGACGCCGCACGTCTTCAGGGCCGTCGTCAGGGCGTCAGAGACGTCCCCGGTGGACGCCGTGCGCGTCACCGTCTTCCCCCCGCCGACGGTGACGCGGGTGGCGGTGTTGAACTGCAGAACGGCCTGGACGCGGGCCCTGACCCAGTAGCCGCCACGAGACTGGTCGGCCTGTTGGTCGAGCCGCACGAAGGTGGTGGGGTTGGGGGTGGCGGTGAGGGTGGTGGGCCAGTGGAACTGCCGCAGGCTGCGACTGCCGGGCTGGTAGAAGACCCCGGAGTCGTAAAGGGTGCGGACCGCGTCGGGGGCGGTCTCGATCCGGTGGGGGGTGTCGCGCAGCTCACGGTCCAGCGCGAGCGCCAACTGTTGCACGTGCGCGGAGCCGACCATGGGCCGGCCCTGGGCGTCGAGCGCCTGGAACTGGCAGTCGTCGGGCAGGATCTCGCGGGAGAACCGCGGCGCCAGCGCCAGGTTCGCGAGGCCGATGACGAGGAACGGCAACCCGATCCCCCAGCGGAGGGCGCCGATGGCGTCCGCGGGGACGACGAGGAGCAGGATGGCGGCGACCGCGAGGAAGGAGGCTCCGAGGAGGATCGTGACCGCTTGTGCACGACGAGGGGTCATGCGACAGGCCCTTCGGTGACGGTCGCGCTGCCCACGAACGCCTGGAAGTCCGCGACGTAGTCGTTGATCGTGTCCTCCTCGGCCGGCAGGACGATCGTCATGGCCAGATGGACCGACGGATCAGCGGTGTCCACCACAGTCCTCCGAAAAAATCGCCGACGGCATCAGCCGCGCCAGACGATTGTCGCCAACCAGAGATCGATGGCGATGCTACCACCGACGCCGACGGCGGCTCGGAACCCGCCGCGGTGGAGTCATCACGTGGTGCTGGCCCACACCAGTCTGGATGACGACTTCGCGATGCATGACCTGCCGCGCTGGCAGGTGACTGGACGCGACGACCTGACCGGTGCTGGCGATCACCTCCTCTGTGGTGGCGTGAGGGTCGTCGACCGGTCAGGATGGGGGCTGAGCGGCGAGCACAAGCCGTGCCGGCAGTACTGAAGGAGGCTCGATGACGAACGCGGGTGTCAGGATCGCGAGGGCAACGCTGGCACTACCGGTCGCGGTCGTGACTGCGCACACCGTCGTCCGGATCGTCCGGCACTTCGTGAAGTTCCCCGTCCGGAGGTGCTGGCCGACCTGATCGACAATCCGTTGCGGCGTCGCGTTCAACCGCCCGACCTCCTGGCCCAGCGCCACGGCGTCCGCACCTGCATGACCGTCCTGGACGTGGGGCCCGGCAACGGCCGCTACACCCTCGCCGCGGCACGCGCCGTCGGACCGCACGGTCACGTCCACGCGATCGACATCGAACCCCGCATGATCCGGCGCGTGCAACAGCGCGCCGCCGAACAAGGCATGGCCAACATCGAGGCCCACGTCGCCGACGTGTACGCACTGCCCTACCCCGACGACTTCTTCGACGTGGTCTACCTGATCACCGTGACCGGCGAGATCCCGGAACCGATCCGGATGCTCCGGGAATGCCACCGTGTCCTGAAGCCAGCGGGCACCCTGGGAATCAGCGGCTTGTCGGTCGCCCCGCAGAACGCGCACCCGGCCCACGCGTCCAACAGGCCGGCCCATTGCTGGTCGGTGAGGTCGTAAGCCATCCGCTCCATGCGACGCTTGCGGCGCAGGTCTGCACGGGCCCTGCGACTCGTGCTCCTCACAGCCATGCCCGCACACTACGGCTCCCAACCGTGGCCGTAGCCTCATGACACAGGTGGTCGGCGACCAAGGGCCAGCCGCAAAATCAGAACGCACCATGTGCGGCACAATTCCGGATGTTCCGAGGCTGCCCGTCGGTGGTTGCTTGATGGTGTCGCCGGGGGTCTCTGCTGGTTGTCGGCTGGGGCGGTTAATCTTGAGCACGAGCCAGGGAGGAGGATCACGAGCCATGACGACTCGCGTGCTGTACCAGGACGTCATCCCCTATGACACGCCCTTCAGCTTGGACGCGCTGCAGGGACCGGTCAACGGAGTGTTGATCTTGCCGATCACGCTCCATTGGGGCCCTGACGCGACTGCGGACCTGTCCACCACCGATGGGCTTGAGAAAGCCTACGAGAACGTGGTGCGGGAAGGCACCCGCCAGCAGCAGGAGGAACTCCTCAATGCTGACCTGTTGCGTCGAGTCTGGCCGCAGCTGCGCCTGCCGAAACGCTGCCGCGAGATTTGGCAGAGCCGCTTCCCGGAACTGGCTACCGCCCAGTAATGCCGTCCCCTGTCGAGCAGCAGCGCGCTGTCGCGGCGCTCATCTTGAATGCGATCAGCGGCGATGACTTCGCTCTGGCTGGGTCTGGCGCGCTCCGCGAGCACGGGCTGATCGATCGGCCGACCCAGGACGTCGACGTGTTCACCCTCGATGCCGCGACCGAGGGGTTCCAAGGGGCGGTGGAGCGCACGATCGCGTCCCTCATCGAGCATGGTTACCAGGTTGTCCCGGTCAGGCGTCTTGCCCAGTTCGCTCGGCTGGCGGTGACTGCGAGCGATGACTACCAATTCGAGGTCGACTTCGGCGTCGATTGGCGTGCTCACGATCCTGTCTGGCTTGAGGTGGGGCCGGTGCTGGCGCTCACCGATGCGGTCGCGAATAAGGTCGGCGCCCTCTACAGCCGGGCGGCGGCGCGCGACTTCCTGGACGTGGACGCCATCCGCCAGTCCGGGCGTTTCGCCGACGCGGAGCTCCTCCGCCTGGCCATCGAGCACGATCCCGGATTCGAGCCGCTCATGTTCGCCGACCAACTCGGCTTGGTGGCGACTGTGCGCCCGTCCTTGGTCGCCGAGTACTGAGTCTCGCCGGCGGGCCAGACCACGCGGGTTGCGGCCGTTCCGGATGTTGTTAGGCGGTCTTCTCCTGGTTGAGCCGGTCGAGAATCCAGGAGCGCACCAAGGTGGACGCGGGCAGGTGCCTCGCGTCGGCAACCTGCTCGACCCGGGCTTGCTCCTCCTCGCTCAGGCGAATCGAGTACACCTTGCTGCGGTTTGGTCGGGTGGGCCGCACCCCCGCCGGATAGGCGGCTTCGCGCGTCTGCTCGGACTCCTCTCGAAGGCGGGCAGCCAGAGCCGGATCAATCGTCTTCGCCATTGGTGGTCCCCTCTCGATAGAACCTCAGGTCGGCGCCGGTCGCCGGCCATGCGTTGATGCCGTGCAGATCACCATCGGCGTCCCGGAAGGCGATGACGACCAGCACCCGGCCGGCGTCCGCCGAGAACCCGATGAAGCGTGAGGCGCCCATCCGCGACTTCGGGTCCGGCTCGAACACCACCAGGTCGACGTCGTCCACGACCTGCTGGGCCCACTCCGGCTCGATGCCGCGTCCGCCCGGGGAGCGGTCACCTCGTGCTCGGATGTAATCCGCGGACTCCTCGTCCCAGTTGAGCACCTCACCCACACCACCAGCGTACTCCCACGTCGGACGATGTACTACAACCAGAACCACGAGCGTCCCCCCGGGGACCCGAGCCGACAAGCCACCCTCGCGCACCGTGCAGCAGAAGCGCGCGCTCATCTTGGGCGTTGACCTGCCCCAGCTCGCAAGTTACCTTGGATGCGTGATGGCGGAGCCAGTCATCGCACCGTCCGCGCTCAAGCACGGACTCGACGAGACCGAGATCCTGCACGCCTACCGAAGCCCGGCCGGATCTGGGACCTCGGAGACGGGTTCACCATGATCGTGGGCCCAACCAGTCCGCGATCTTCCTGGAAGTCGGATACGTCGATGGCGACCAAGCCCCCGTCATCGTCCACGCCATGAAAGCCCGCGAGAAGTTCCTGAGGTGATGACCATGCCGCGCACTGTTGACGAAATCCTGCAGCACGCCGACGAACTCGCGGCGCGCTTCGAGTCCTACGAACCCAACCCGGCCGACGAACTCGACACCGGGGCTGTTGCCCTGCTTCGAGCCGCGGTCGCGGAACGCTCCGAAGCCGAGCGTCACCTGATCGACGCCATTCGCAAGGCCCGCGAAGCCCGCATGCCCTGGTCCGCGATCGGCACCTTCGTCGGCACCACCGGCGAGGCCGCCCGCCAGCGCTACGCGAACAAAGTCGCCTGACCCGCACACCAGGTGCGACAGTTCCGGATGTTGACGAGTCACGGCGCGAGGAGTCCGAGGGGAACGACGCCGATCCCGTCGGGACGCCGGTAGGCGTTCGGGCCGGTGTTGACCACGATCGCGTCCAACAGCTTGTCGCCCATGCGCTCGGCCAGCCAGTAGAGGTGCTTGGTGTCCTGGTCGGTCACGGTGCTGGCCAGCTTGACCTCAACGGCCACAGCCCGGCCGTCGTCACGCACGATCATCAGGTCAACCTCGTGGTCGCCGTTGCGGGTCCGCAGGTGACCGACCATGGCTTCCGCCGCCTGCGCCGGCACCCGCACACACAACGTCACCAACGACTCGAACAGATGCCCCAGCACGCTGCCGGATTGGGGACCCACCGAGGTACCGGCCCCATCCAACAAGGCGTCCCGACTCAGGCCCAAGAGCCGGGCGGCGAGCGCCGGGTCGGCCAGATGATGCTTCGGGGTCTGACCCAGCCGGGTCAACCAGTTCCCCGACGGCGCCCACGCCGGCACCGGGTCCAACAACCACAAGCCAGGTCAACACGTCCCGGTAGCTGATCGAGGTGGAGCGGGCCGGCTTGTCGGGCTGACCGGGGGTGGCGGCGTCCAGGATCTGCGCGTAACTGGCCGTGGTCGCCGTCGCCGCCGCGTAGGCCCGCAACCACTTCAGCATCGCCGCCGGTTTGCGCACCGCCAGCCCCTGTTCGGGGACATCCCGATCGACCGCGTTGTGCAGATAGGAGTCGAGCTGGAACCGCCGCGACCGCCCCACCAGTAGCCGCATCGCCGGGAACCCCGACGCAACGATCTCCTCCACATAGTCACTCAAGGTCAACAAGCAAGACCCGGCCAGCGACCTCCGCCCGCCCGCCAGCAGGCCTCCCAGGCTCACCGTCGGCTCGGACACCCCACGTTCGGACAACGTCATCGGACGCATCCGCAACCGGCCGATCCGACCCGCCCCCGAATGCGCCGTGGCCCCCGGCACCGGGGTGGCGCTGCCGGCCAACAGGAACTGCCCACCCGCCGGGTTGGCGTCGACGGCACGCCGAACCACATCCCACACCTCGGGGGCCTTCTGCCACTCATCGATCAACAGCGGACGCCCACGCCCCAACACCTGCTCCGGCTCGGCGGCGATCGACTCCCGAACGGACTTGGAGTCCAACCGCACGACACCTGCGACGCGCTGCTCGGCGGTAGTGGTCTTCCCGACCCCCTTGGCGCCGTCGATCGCGATCGCCGGCACCTGGTTGAACAGTTCATCCAGCTCGTCATCCAAGATCCGACGCGCCCACTCCATGCATGAACCACACAAGAAGCAGGACTCGAATCATTCAATCAGCAGCATCTGAATCAGACAGATCGCATGACGACCATCGGCAGTTGAGGGAGGACACGTCACCGACGCCCACGTGCGACTCTGTGACGACGACGTCGAGAACCAGGCCCTGGCGCCGCCCCGGCGATACCGGCCAAGCATTCGACCGTCGTCGACACTCTGCGCCCTCGTTCACTTCAAGGCGGCAGCGTGGGTTCAGGAATCCAGAGACAACTCCGGCCCCACAACCAGCCCCAAATATGGTCGTGGGTCCAGACCTAGCCGTTAACAGGCTTGTCAGGAAGACATTCGCGCACGGCCAGTTGCCGGCGCAACTCGCCAGCCACAAACCCTTCCAGAAGCCCTCCAGCCATCTGGACTGCGGCGGCGCCCAGCCCGCGGGCGTCCACGTTGACCAGACGCGCCGCAAGGCCGGTGTCGAGCAGGGCGCACTTGGGCCGCGACACGACCCGCCTGGACAGGTTCGTCAACCACGCGGGGATTCGCTGGATCAGGTACAAGGTTTCCAACAGCGACAGGTCGGGCGCCAGTGTCCGGACCGGGATGCCCGCGTCGTTGGCCAGGCCCGCGACGTTCAACTCTGCCGCGCTCCGCGCCGCGAGCAGACGCAGGAGTCGGGGCAGGTCCTCCAACCGCTGCAAGGCTGCCACGTAGTGGGCGAGGAAGCGCTCCCGCAAGGCAATCACGCCGAGATCCCTGGCGATCTGCCGGGCCGGAACACCCTGGGCGTCCAACCGTCGGATCTGTTCTTGAACAGACACAGAAACCGCCATCTACTTTCCGGCACCTCCCAGCGCGCCGCCGAATCGCGACCTCACTAGCAGGAATCTAACGAGCACACCAGCCGCCAGCCCCGCTCCCAAACCACCCAGTGGCCGGATTCTTGACGCTGAAACGACAGGAAACCAGCCGCTGACACGGCAGGAAACCCCCGCGAAACGGCCTCTCACAGACGATCGCAGACACCCACCCGCTGTGCGTGGAGTCGACGGTGCTCTGGTCGGAGGCGGTGCGGGTCGCCGTGGTCGAGCAGGCTGAGACCCAGCCGCCGGCCACGTTCGCCCGGAACGGGTTCACGGTGACCGCGCGGCAGGCCGCGTGGTCTGCGATCCACGCCACCGGACACTTCGAGGCGCGGCACCCGGGGGCGTCGGTGATGACCGGACGTGGCCGTCCGCTGGCGGATCGGGGTCGAAGGCGAACAGCATTCGCAGTTCCCTTCGCCCCAGTGAGCCCGGCTTGCAGGCCCAATTGACGACGTCGGTCAGACGACTGGGTCGAACCTGCGGACAGTGGGTAGCCCTGCCGCACGCTCGGCGGCAAGGTCATGAGCCGACTGCAATGCCAGCCAGGCGCGGGCGGTGCCAACCCCCGCCTCCTCCAGTCGCACGGCAAGGTTGGGGCTCACCCGGGCAAGACCGTGCAGGACTCGGCTCAACGTCACCCGGGAGATCCCGAGACGCGACGCGGCCTCCACGACAGTCAGCCCGAGGTCGGCCAGCACGTCCTCGCGGAGGATCTCGCCGGGGTGGACCGGGGTCTTCATCACCATGTTGCTCACCTCCTGATCAGTGGTAGTCCTGATAGTCGACGAGTTCGACGTCGCTCTCAAGGAAGCGGAACGTCACCCGCCAGTTGCCGTTCGCCCAGACCGACCAGTTCCCCCTTGAGGGGGTGGGTCCGAAACGACGGAATCGCGAGATCATCGTGGTCTGCGCCACGTCAAGCAGCGACAAGATGCGAAGCGTTGGCGGGCTCCTGCTACGACACCCGAAAACTGCATCTGACCAGGCGTTTCATTGGAGCCGCCTTGGGGAGTCGAACCCCAGACCTACGCTTTACGAGAGCGATCCTAGAGCGGTTGGCCAGAATGGGCAGCTGTCGGGAAGGGCTGCGACCCCTTGTCAGACCGGCATTCATAGCGTTGGCGTCGTTGGTGGCCGGGGGCATGTTGCGGACTTTCTGCGGACTTTCTGCGGACTCAGCAGCACCTTGATGTCGACGAGGTCGAGCAGCACCACGAGGTCGACGAGTGGTGAGCACAATCCGCAGAATGAGCAGAATCCAGTTCGATCAGCACCACAAGGTCGACGATCGCCGGCACCGTGATGTCGACGGCACAGAACCGGGCCTCCTCGACGTTGCGGCGCCGTAGCCTGGCACAGACAAGGACCGCCCACCAGCAGCGCGCTGGGGGCGGTTTCTGTGCGGGCGACCAACTGTCACAACCGACTCGACTGTGACGATTGGCCTACTCGGGCCAGCTCTCCAGCATGAGCGTTACACTCGCTCGGTGGAGTCGAAGCTGAGACGGTGGGAGGCTGCGACCGACAAGGCACTGATGATCGCGGCGTTTCTGTTTTTCGTGGCGTTTGCAGTCCCGATCATTTGGTGGCCCGGCACTCCGGCGGCTGTCGTGGCTGCGTGTGAGGTGGTGGTCTGGGTGACGTGGGGCGCGTTCGTCTTCGACTACGTAGCGCGTCTGGCCCTGTCCGACGACCGGCGGCGGTTCCTGCGTCGTCGTTGGTTTGATCTGCTGGTGATCGCTCTGCCGGTGCTGCGCCCGCTGCGCCTCTTGCGTTTGGTGACGTTCCTGTCCCTGGTGGACCGCCGGGCTAGTTCGAACTTGCGGGGCAGGGTGACGAGCTACGTGGTCGGCGGGTCGGCACTCCTGGCCGTTGTCGGTGCGCTCGCTGTCGTTGACGCTGAGCGGGGCGCGCCTGGCGCGAACATCGTCACGCTCGGGGACGCGTTTTGGTGGGTTGCGACGACCATGACGACGGTTGGATACGGGGACCGCTACCCGATTACCCCGATTGGGCGCGCCGTCGCTGTGGGACTCATGGTCTGCGGAATCGCGATATTGGGCACCGTGACAGCAACGCTCGCCTCGTGGATCGTTGAGCGGGTGGACGCTGCGAACGCCGAAAGTGACGCTGTGCTCGCGGAGGTGCGGTCCCTGCGCGCCGAAGTGGAAAGCTTGCGCCATGATCTCGAACAGCGACGATTCGAAGGCGTCGGGGTCCCTGCCAGTGGCGTGTCAGATAACCAGCAGCAGCAGCACCAGCAAGGCGAACGCTAGGCCGCACAACTTCATACTCCGCAGGTTGAGCTTCCAGCGGTAAGCCGTCTGAACAAGAGTCAGGCTCGCCCGCGGAGCCATCCAAGCAGCCCGCCTGTCCTCCGGCGTCGCCATCGCGGCTAGTTCCTGCCGCTCGGCCTTGCTGAAATCCGTGAAGTTGCGCCGCGGTGCTGGAGCTGGCGAGGCTTCCGGGGGCGCGCCCCGTGACGGGACGATGCCCTGGCGGGCCGTGGAACTGGACGTGTGGTAGATGCCGGTCCCGGGGATGCCTACTGTCTTCGTCGTCCGGCCGCTTGTGGACTTGGTGACCCGGAACCCCTTGACGCCAGCGCTGGCGCTCACCCCACTCTTGCTCACAGTCATCCGAAACGGACCGACCTTCTTACTCTTTCGGAAGTTCCACCCCATAACCGTCCCCCCAAAATCGCCGTTGACTACCTACGGGACACCCTACGGCCCGCCCGGCGTCCCCGTGGGTCCGCTAGATCAACTCGGGCCACGAGGGCGGCTCATAGTTTGCTCAGACACCTCGCCGCAGTCCCGGGGGGTGCGGGGTCGCTCCCACCCCCTACCGCATCCGGCTGAGTCGGTGATGGAATAGCTATTCCCCCCAAAGTGGCCCAGACAGCCTTCAGGGCGGGCATGGTGACCTCTTGAACCCTCCGAGAGCTAGAAACACCTCATAAGCGCCCGGGGTTGGGGCCTGGTTCGCCCCACCCCCCTACCCCTGATGGAATACTTACCGGCTTGACCGAATAGTTATCGCCTTCGACTTTGTCTTCGTCTTTGCCTTCGGTGATGGGGTCGGGCGCTGGGCTGCGTCGGCGCTGGTGGAGTGACCAGCTCGGCAGCCCATGGCTCACCAGTCCGTAGGGCTCAAGCCATCGGCGGCGGCGTGACCTTGACGCCCGACCACGACTCAAACTCAGCCCTCGTGCCAGTCATCCGCGACAGGGTCCCAGAGCCGCCGGCCGTAGCCGATGCCACCTCGCACGGCGCGAGCCTCCAAGCCAGGATGCCGACGTGCGCCGGGCACGGGCAGCGGACGGGCACCGAGCGCACCCAGTCGCGCGAGTGCCAGCCAGTCGACGGCGCCACGGGTATAGGCGGTCCATACGCGGTAGTTGTCCCGGGGTGCCACCTTGTCGAAGTCGATGATCAGGTGTGCGCCTTCATCGTTCGCCAGGATGTGGCCAGCCAGTAGGGCGGCGTCACGCAGGCCATTGGCGAGGGCGACCAGCTCGGGCAGCAGGTCGGCGCGTTCGAGGTAGGCGTGTCGGGTGTCCTCGTCGGCGCGGAGTACGGCTTCGGGGTCCAGGTCGGGCGCCGCAACCGATGCGGCGGCGGTGAATCGTGCGGCCGCGGCGTTGAATCTGGTGCGCAGCTGCTCATGCGCTTTGGTGCCGTAGTCGGCGGACAGGTGTCGGAACTTCGGGAAGATTCTCTGGGCGACGCTCTGGTTGAGCTCGGCGCGGGCGCGAGGATCGGCGCTCAGGCCGGCGGTCGCTGCAAGTTGCATGAGCTGGGTCGGGTCAGTCCCGGCGGTGACGGCGTCGGCCAGCTCGCCTACGGCGTGGCCGTAGTCCAGGCCTGTGAACTCGCTCCAGCGGGCACCGAGCTGGGCCCACTCCTTGGGCGGTTTGACCCCGAGCGAGGCCAGGTTGTCCACGGACTGCGTCAGGCTGGAAATGGTGGTTACTGCGTCGAGCATGGCTTGTCTCCTAGAAGATGCTTCGGTTGATTCGGGAACCCATGGCGCGCTCAATCGCGGCACGTAGGGCGTCATCGTCATTCAGTGCGATGGGCGCCACGGCTGGGGCGTGGATGTCATCGTTTGCTTCGTCGGTGGCGCGGGTAGCGAACCTGCCTCGGCTCAACGCGCTGGTGAGCTTGGCCAGTAGACCGCGCTCGGCAGGGTCAAGGTTTGCGGGCTCATCCTGCTGCGGCGGGCGTGGGCCGGGGACGCTTCGGGCTGCGGTCAATGTGGCTTGCAGTTCGGCGGGTGTCAGTGTGGCGAGGTAGTCGAGGACAGCCCTCGGCGTGTCTGTCATGCTGCGGTCCCTTCCAGGTGTTCAGTCACAGCTACTCGGTCGAGTAGCCAACGGCCACCGACAAGGCGACCGCCTAGTGCGGGTGCCAAGCGGCGCGCTTGTCGCTCGCTGCAACCCAGCAGGGTTGCCGCTTCGTGTGTGCTCATGTACTCAGCTTCGCCGGGTGCCTCATCTGGGGCGTCCGTCTGTCCCGGTACGGCCAGCGCATCAGCGAGCTGGGCAAGGGCGGTTGACCGTGGCAATCCGTTACGGCGGCGGGCTCGCTGGGCAACTTCGACGGCATAGCGCACGACGGCCAGGTCGGCCCCGTCGAGCAGCACGGCGCCGGGCGGGAGTCGGTAGGCGGTCATTCGGCCCCCTGTTTGTTGCGGTGCTGGCGGGTCGTGCGGTCTTTGCCCGCCCACACACCAAAACGCTCTCTGTGGGCGTCGGCAGCAGCGCGGCAAGCGGCGGTGATGGCGCACCCGTGGCAGAGCTGGGCAGCCTGAGCGCGTTCGGCGCCATCCTCTGAGGTCCACCAACGCCAGTTGTCCGGCCGGGTGCAGGGCGGACGGTTGCCGCCCTCCAAGGTGGCTCTGAGGGCCATGTCCAAGGCCTCGCCGGGGGTTCGGGTGGCAGTCACTGGTAGTAGATCGTCTCCGGCACGTTGGGGTTGATCATGTGGTAGCCGCACAACGGGAGACCGAGACCGTCGCGAACTTGCATCCGGCAGGGGTGGCCGGCCTTCGTCAGCGACCTGCACCGCGGCTTTGATTCCTTGAGCAGTTCAGCGATGTGGTCGTCGTCGGTGGGCATCCGCAGCTCGTAGCTACCCAGGTGGTCGGCGCGGTCGGGGTGGCAGTGCGCCACCCGATCACCCAAGTCGTCAAAGCTCCCTGTGCCATGTATGTGCCGACCGCCACACAACGGGCAGAGAACGGTCAGAATCCAGGCGTCGGGGTAGGTCCGGTTGGGCGATACGTCGATCACCCAGGCAATCGGGGCCGCGCAGATCACCGGGGCTCCTTCTTGAACAGGTCGCCGATGGTCTGGGCGCCTCGCTCGTGCATGAGCGCGATCAGCTTCTCGGTGGTGACGCTCGCCTCGACTGCCTCGCGCTGCTCATCCGAGCATTCGAGGTAGGGGAAGCCGAGATTCTTCATGGCAGCGGCGTTCAGCTCGGTGGTGGTGTGGGTCATGTTGTCCTCCTGGAAGTTGGTGGTCATGCGACGTTCGCCGGTACGAAAGAAGAAGAAAGAAGCTTCGGCTTCGTCTCGTTCGCCGGTACGAAAGAAGAAGAAAGAACAAAGTCGGATCGGGCGAAGGCGGTCGCCGGCCGGCCCCTGGTGGGGATCTCGATGCACTTGAAGTTCCCGCTCGCGACGACCTGGTTGAGCAGCTCCTCGATGACGGCCGCCGGCAGGTTGCGGCCGAACATGGCTGAGAGCTCCGTCTTTGTCACGAAGCCGGTACGTGATTCGTCGATGGCCCGGACGATCTTGTCGAGGCGGCCGTCTCCGGTCGTGCGGGCGAGGATGTACTTGGCGGAGTCCATCGAGTAGCGGACCAGTGAGGCCGCTGCACCCAGGTCGTCGAGGGAGATTTCGTCACGGCCATCAAGGCAGGCGTGCAGGGCACCGATGCGCAGGCAGTAGGGGGCAGCACGGCGGGCGAACTCAGACCAGGGAGTGTCCTCGTCGTCTCCACAGAACTCGTCGTACAACTGCTCTGACCAGAGGCCAGCGGATGGCTTGCTGAGCCTGATCCTGTCGATCTTGCTGCCCCTCCAGAGCGACTTGGACAGCCGCTCCCCCATCTCAGCGAGGACGTGCTCTGGAACCGGGTCAGGCAATGGAAGCCGCTTCGACCGCTCCACGTACACGGGCAGGAACCGGTTATAGGTGCCGCCGGCGAGGTCGGACTCGACCAGGCGAAGCCTGAACTCCTTCGGCGTGATGTGCCCGGCGATGGCGATGTGCGACGAGGAAGCGCGGACGTGTGCCTTGGTCAGGACACCGAGGCGGCCGCCGTCCCACGCTTCGCGCAGCACTCCGGCCAGACTGTTGCCTTCGCGCTTCGCCCTGGCCATCACAGAGGCGAACTCCGGCTCGGTAATCATCAAGCGCTTGTCGTCGGTGCCGGGCCACTCGACGCGACGCCGGGAGCCTCCCTCCTCCTCATCGGTCTCGACTGGGTCCTTCACTCGCTCGATCAGGCCCTCCCCCGACGACAGTCCGGTGACGCTGATCTCGTCGAAGTAAGGCGATGCACGTCGCAGGAACTGCCTCGAAGCGGACGACGCCTCACCCTTGCGGCCGGAACCTGTTTGACCGAACAAGATGGGCCAGATCAGCAGCGGGTGACGGGTGTTCCCGATCATCACGTGGGGCTGCTGGTTGAGGAGTGCGCCGACACCGGCCATGAGCGACACCAGGACACCAACCGGATCGCCTTCAGTGTGCGGATCAGCGGCGTCGACAATCTCACCTAGGAGACCGTGGAACATAGCTGGATCACGCAGCGGCAGGCCCGGTCCCGAGATACTTCTTTCTTCTTCTTCGTGCCGGTGTCCGTCACGGTCGTGGCCATCGACTGACTTCTTTCTTCTTCTTTCGTACCGGCGACAGTCACCACGTCAGGAATCCAGTCGACCTTGTCGACCTCCTTGGCGATGCGCTGCAAGGTCTCCTGGGGATCACTGGCAGCCGCCTGGGCGACGGCCCAGGACAACATGCCGGCGAACTCCTCCCTGGCCGCTGAAAGGCTCCTGGGTGCGTCCTGCTCGGTGCTGCAAGGTGACTTGCCGGCGGCCTCACAGAACACGGAATCGAGGGTGTCGGCGGCCAGCTTCGCGTCAATCAGGCCGGCGAAGGCCTCCCTCATGGCGCCCAGGGAGTGTCCGATCATCGTGTTGTGCCGGGACTTGCCGGCCTCGACCGCCTTGGCGAAGGCCAGTACATGCACACCAAGCAGATCAGGCCGCTCTGCTGCCGTGTGTGCTGCGAGGAACTTCTCGACCTCCTCGTCCGTCGCGGCCGCGTCAGCCTCTGGGGTGTCCGGCAACAGCTCCAGCAGGTAGTCAGGAAGCAGGGGCAGCGGCCCGGTGCGGTGCCACTCGTAGTGACCTCCAGGCTGCTCATGGACACTTGGCGCCACGATGATGACGCCGTTTCTGCCCCGTATTTCGCCCCAACCGGACTCGGTATCGAGTGCCTTGGGAACCCGGTTGCCGGGCATGCGTCCGGCCGGCAACCTGAACAGATAGTGTCCCCGACCTGGCTGGTTGGGTCGACTGCCTTGGTGTGGCGGCTGGCACTCGTCAATGGCCCGGCGGATCAGCGGGTGCAGATTCTCGGGGTGGTCGACGTCGAACGAGATGGCACCAGAGCGGCCGTTGTGGAAGGCCAGCCCGTCGCTGGTGCCGGCGAAGTAGCTCACGATCGAATCGGGGTCGCGGAACGTCTTCGCCGGCCAGCCTTTGCCCAGGCGACTGCCGGGGTTCTTCCGGTCGTCCGGCCGGACTGGTGCGAGGTACCAGCCGGCCTTCGCGTAGGCCAGAGCGGCCGTCAGTGCGTCGACGTCGTCGGGCAGCTCGGGAACGTACAGGCTTTCAGTCACAGGTCCACCTCGATCTGATCGAGGGCCTTGGCCACGGTGTTGAGCTTCTTCAGCGGCATGATGTCGACGTTGTTCGCCAGATCGATCAGACGATCAGCGACTTCGTTGCTGCGTGCGCGATGCTTGCGGCAGTCACAACCAAGACCGGTCTGGAGACTTACTTTTGAGCTGGTCCTATGGCCACAACGCACGCAACGCGCTACCATGAGACTGTCTTCAAGCTTTTCCTGATCCCCCAGGTTGCCCGCCTGGGGGTCTCTGTTTTTGGTCACGTGTCTACTCCCTTCCGGAACGCGGGTTGCTGGCGAGGATCTCGGTCAGCTCTTGTTGCAGGCGCCGCGCCGTGTCCATGCTGATGAGGATTTGGTCACCCTCGCCCCAGCGGCTGAGGCTGATCACCCAGGAGCCTTCCAATTGGCTTGGCATGATGTGGTCTTGGTTCTCGTCCGGCCAGAACTCGACGTCAACGCGGAGGTCCGACCCCTGGTCGACGGTGCCTAGGAGCAATGCGCCATAGCGGCGTGCGGTCACGTCAGGCCTCCTTCGAGTACTGGGCTTCAAGCCACTCGACGACGTCTGACTTCTTGTAGAAGACCCTCTTGGCGCCGAGCTTGAACGACTTCGGGCCGGTGCCGGTGTGGCGCCACCACCGCAGGGTTCCTATTGGTGTGTGCAGGACTTCGGCAGTCTCTGCCGTGGTCAGGATCGTTTCAATCGGGGTGTCCATATGTGGCTCCCGCTCTCTCTCCGGTCACACCTTTGTGGTGTGGTTTCGTTGGTACCATTATGGCACCACCAAATACGTACCGCAAGGATGGTGCGCGATTGGTGCATCGCGGGTATCGTTGGCGAGATGGAAGACAGATTGGGTCGCAGTGTTCGCGCACTGCGAGAAGCTGCGGAGATGTCGCAGGCAGAGCTAGCGGAGCGAATGACGGCTCACGGGTTGCCTGGGTTCTACCCGCAGACGATCACAAAGATCGAGGCAGGAACCAGGGATCTGAAGTTTCGCGAAGGCCTCGTAATGGCGGAAATTCTTGGCGTCGATCCTTACGCCTTGGTCGGTCGTGGAACGGGCGCTGACACTGGCGGTGTGCTGGTCGAAGCAGATAAGGCACTTGCGGCTCTCTGGGCGGTGATGGCCAGCCTGGAACGAGCGCTCGAAGATCTAATGGGCATGTCTCATAGCCTTGTGGCCCTCCTGGACCAGCTTCACGAGAACATCTCCGCCACGGCCACCGCCTTCGCCGCGGCCGGACTAGAGGTGCCGGAGTCCACACGCGATCGGGCCATCGCGTACGCGTTGGATCAGGGATGGACCGCTCACAGCCCCAACCATGAGTTAGTGCAGTGCCTTGTCCGTATCCAAAACCGCAAGGGCCGCCAAGTACTAAAGAAGGTGGGCTGGCATGGCTAGCATCCGCAAGCGCCCTGACGGCTCCTGGCGTGCCCGGTACAGGGACCGCGAAGGCAAAGAGCACTCCAAGCACTTTCAGCGCAAGGTGGACGCTCAGCAGTGGCTTGACGAGACGACCGCCAACATGGTCACGGGTGTGTGGGTTGATCCGTCGCGGGCCCGTAGCACCGTCTCGACTCAGTCGTCTGCGTGGCTGTCAGCGCACCCTGACTGGACACCGTCCACCAGGGCACGCAACGAGTCCATCGTCAAGAACTACATCGAACCCCGTTGGGGCAAGGTCAGGTTGGGCGACGTGACCACCGAAGCCATTCAGGAATGGAGTGCTGGACTCCAGCTGTCGGCTGGCTCGATCCGTAAGGTGGTCGGCGTCCTGTCAGGGATCCTTGATCGAGCTGTGCAAACCAAGCACCTTGGGGTGAACCCTGCCCTCGCAGTTGTGCGGCCCAGACAGCAGCTGAAGCGGCGCAAGTACCTGAACGCCATGCAGGTCGAGCAGCTGGCCGAGGCGGCCGGCAGGAACAAGGACTTGGTCCTGGTGTTGGCGTACTGCGGCCTTCGGTTCGGTGAGATGGCCGCGCTGAAGGTGTCCAGCGTCGACCAGCTTCGTCGCCGGTTCATGATCGAGGCATCAGTGACCGAAGTAAACGGTCAGATGGAGTGGACTGAACCGAAGGACCATCAGCGTCGATCCGTCCCCTACCCCAGCTTCCTCGACGACGATGTCGACAAGCGCATGCAGGGGCGTGAAGCCGATGGTCTGCTGTTCACTTCAGCGAAGGGTGGAGTCCTGCGGATAGGCAATGCGCGCCGGGACTGGTTCGACCCTGCTGCCCGTGCT
>CAVSPO010000028.1:0-342911 GCA_963730005.1 uncultured Actinomycetota bacterium | reverse complement strand
CGAGGATGACGGTGTCGGCGCCCTTCTCGCGAGCCACGTCGACCAGGTCGTCGCCGGTGCCGAGCACCCGGTAGCTGCGCACCCGCAGATAACGCTTGCTGGAATCGTCGTCGACGAACCCGACGATCGAGTACGGCGCCTCGTCGGCGGTGTCGACCAGCCGGGCGACCTCGTGGCCGGCCTCACCGGCTCCGTACACCAGCGCCGGGACCGCACCTGACCCGTTCTTGCGGGGACGACTGGTCACCAACACCCGCATGAACCAGCGTCCGGTAGCCATGAACAGCAGCGCCAAGGGCGGCATGAACAACCCCACACTCCTGGGGAACGCCGGGACCGTGCACCAGCGCCCAGAGAGGCAACGAGGTGAGGAAGCACGGTGACGGCCAGGCTGGTGGCGTCCCCGAAACTGCCAATCCGGCTTCGACCCAGGTAGAGCTGGGTGGCCAACCCCACGAACAGCTGCACGATGATGGCCGCCAACGTGTAGATCAGCACCCACGTCCATCGCTCACCCGACAGCTGAAAATCGTACCGCACGACCACGAACAGCAACAGCGCCAGACACCCAGGCGACCCCGTCGAGGGCCATCAGCATCATGCGGCGAACCGGAACGGGCAGGGCCACGACACGGTCGAGGAAGCGACGATTGATCAACTTCAAGCCGGGATCAGCCTCAACGAGGGGGTGGTGGTATAGAACACTAGTTCATTCTGCGACACCCCGGCGCCTCAAACCAAAACGGTCTTCGTCCTCGTGAGCGGCCGGAGGGCCCGGGGATCACTCCCCAGGCCCTCCGTGTTTCGTTGCCACCGATCGCTCAGCGACCGATGGCCGCCTGCTCGGGAACCAGCGGGCAGCGCCGCGACGATCTGCTCGACGGTGGCCTTGGCGTCGCCGAAGCACATCGCCGTGTTCTCCTTGAAGAACAGCGGGTTCTGGACCCCGGCGTAACCGGCGCTCATGCTGCGCTTGAAGACGACCACCCGACGCGACTCCCAGACGTGGCAGACCGGCATGCCCGAGATGGGGGTGCCGGGCTCCATCGCGGCCGGGTTGACGGTGTCGTTGGCGCCGATCACCAGGGTGACGTCGGTGTCCTTGAACTCGTCGTTGATCTCGTCCATCTCGAGCACGATGTCGTAGGGCACGTGGGCCTCGGCCAGCAACACGTTCATGTGGCCGGGCAGCCGTCCCGCCACCGGGTGGATGGCGAACCGGACCTGCTTGCCGGCTGCCCGCAGCTTGCTCGGTCAGGGCGGCCACCGGGTACTGCGCCTGCGCGACGGCCATGCCGTAACCGGGGGTGATGATCACGGTGTCGGCGTCCTCGAGCAGCCGCGCCACCTCGTCGGCCTTCAGCTCGATGATCTCACCGGTCTGCTTCGTCGCCGGCCTCGATCGGGGTGTCGCCGAACCCGCCCAGGATCACGGAGATGAACGAGCGGTTCATGGCCCGGCACATGATGTACGACAGGATCGCGCCGGACGAACCGACCAGCGCGCCGACGACGATCAGCACGTCGATGCCCAGCGTGAAGCCGGTGAGCGCCGCCGCCCAGCCGGAGTAGCTGTTCAGCATCGAGATGACCACCGGCATGTCGGCGCCGCCGATGGCGGCCACCAGCATGTAGCCGACGATCAGCGACAGCACGGTCAGCGCGATCAGCAGCCAGATGCTCGTCGTGACGGCGAAGGCGACGCCCAGCACCACACACGCCACCAGCAGCGTGATCGTCAGGTTGGCGCCGCCCGGGAAACGGGCGGGCGACGACTTGAGCTTGCCGGACAGCTTGCCCCAGGCGACGATCGACCCGGTGAAGGTCACGGCACCGATCAGGATGCCGATCCACACCTCGTTCAGGTGGAACATGCCGCCGTGGTCCCCCGTGCCCGTGAAGCGCAGGTAGGCGTTGAAGCCGACCAGCACCGCGGCCAGGCCGACGAAGCTGTGCAGCTGGGCGATCAGCTCGGGCATGCCCGTCATCTCGACCTTGCGGGCCTTGAACAGGCCGACCGAGGCGCCGATCAGGATCGCCGCCGCCAGCAGACCCCAGGTCTTCAGGTCGGCCGCCGGGATCGTGACGGCCGCACCGTACTTGTGGTCCACCTGCGGCCTCGAGATGGTGAGCACCGTGGCGACCAGGGCCAGGATCATGCCCAGCATGCCGCAGGCGTTGCCGCGTTTGGCGGTCGTGAAGTCGGACAGCCCGTTGAGGGCCAGGATGAACAGCAGGCCCGCGATCAGGTAGGCGGCCGTGGTGAAAGTAGCCAGAGTCATGGTCAGTCCTTCCTGAACATGTTGAGCATCCGCTGCGAGACAGCGAACCCGCCGAAGATGTTGATGAAGGCGACCGTGGTGGCGATGAAGGCCAGGGTCTGGACCACCGGGTTCGGCGAGGGCAGCTGCAGGATGCCACCCACGACGATGATGCCCGAGATGGCGTTGGTGACGCTCATCAGCGGGGTGTGCAGCGCGTGGTTGACGCCCCACACCACGTAGAAGCCGATCACCACGGCCAGCATGAGCACGCTGATGTGGGCCAGGAACGTGAGGTTGGCGAGGCTCAGCACACCCATCAGCACCAGCAGCGTCACCGCGATCTTGATGAACGCGCTGTACCACTTGGCCGGCGGCTTCGGCGTCGCGACGACGACCTCCTTGGCGGCCGCGGCCACCGGGACAGCCGACACCTTGACCTGCGGCGGCGGGAAGGTGATCTCGCCGTCGCGCACGGTGGTGACCGAGCGCTGCACCTCGTCGTCGAAATCGAGAACCAGGTTGCCGTCCTTGGCCGGCGTCAGCAGCTTCATCAGGTTCACCAGGTTGGTGCCGTACAGCTGCGACGACTGGGCGGGCAGCCGGCTGGGCAGGTCGGTGTAGCCGATGATGGTGACCCCGTTGTCGGTGACGAACGACTCACCCGGGCGGGTCAGCTCGCAGTTGCCGCCACCGGCCGCGGCCATGTCGACGATCACCGAGCCGGGCTTCATGGACTTCACCATGTCGGCGGTGATCAGCAGCGGCGAGCGCCGGCCGGGAATGGCGGCCGTGGTGACCACCACGTCCATCTCGGGCAGCTTCTCGGTGTACAGCTTGGCGGCCCGGGCGGAGTAGTCGTCGCTGGCCTCCTTGGCGTAGCCGTCGGTGGAGACCTCGGCGTTCGGGTCCTCCACCTTCAGGAACGTGCCGCCCATCGACACCACCTGCTCGGCGGTCTCGGGACGCATGTCGGTGGCGAAGGTCTGGGCGCCCAGACCGTTGGCCGCACCCAGCGCGGCCAGACCGGCCACCCCGGTGCCGATCACGAACACCTTCGCGGGCGGCACCTTGCCGGCGGCGGTCACCTGGCCGTTGAAGAAACGACCGAAGGCGTGCGCCGCCTCGACGACGGCCCGGTAACCGGAGATGTTGGCCATCGAGCTCAACGCGTCCAGCGACTGGGCGCGCGAGATGCGGGGCACCATGTCCATCGACATGGCGGTGACGCCCTGGGCGGCCAGCTCCTGGGTGAGCTGCTCGTTCTGGCGCGGCGCGAGGAACGTGATCAGGTGGGCGCCGCGGCGCAGACCCTTCACCTGCTCGGGCGTGGGCTGGTTGACTCCGAAGACGATGTCGGCGCCCCAGGCGGCGGCGGTGTCGACGATGGTCGCCCCGGCCTCCTCGTAGGCAGTGTCGGGGAACGAGGCGTTGGCGCCCGCCCCCTGTTCGACCACGATGTCGTAGCCGAGCTTGATGAGCTGCTGGACCGTCTTCGGGGTTGCTGACACGCGGTTCTCACCGGCGAGTGTTTCCCGAGGGATTCCAATTTTCACAGGGCCAACTTAGCCGCCACGTGACGAACTCCTGTCGCTGGTCGCATCCCGGCACTTCTGTCGTGACGGTCAGGCTGGCGTCACCCCTGCGCTCACGTGGAACGTCCAGCCGAAAGGAGGTCACACGATGATGGGCAGCCTGAACGTGAAGAACACCGCGACGACGAAGGCGACGCCGCTCAACACGATCGTCAGGTGCTGGGCCCGAGTGCCGGAGATCTTCGAGGAGATGCCCGCAAGGAACAGCACCGACGCGTAGAGCACGGCGGCGCCCACGTAGTTGTCCGAGGTCTCGTTGGCGTGGTCCGCCTTGAGCGAGGCTTGGGCGGCGTCCTCGCGGAGCCTGCCTGCCTCGACCTCGGCGGCCAGCCGGTAATCCAGGTCGAACGGCGTGCCGGCGGGGATCCCGCCGTCCTTCGAGGTGGCCAGCCACTGGTCGAAGAAAGGCACGAACTCGGGCCGGAAGTGCACCCTGATCACGTCGGCGACCTGTGCGTTCCCTTCGGCCTCCGCCTGTAGCCAGTCCGAGAAGAGCAGCACGTCAATCGTCAGCTGCCGGTTGGCCAGCTCGGCGGCGTTGACCGCCTCGATGCGCGCCACCGTAGCCGCATTGCCCTGCTTGCTGTACTCGGAGCCCCACCGGGACGCCTCGTAGCCCGTCCAGGCGGACAACAGCGTGGCCAGGGAGAGGATGATCGCAGCAAAGAACCCCCACCTGCTCGGGACCGACCGCTGTCCGCCGACCCCGGGCACCTCGTCGTCCGTGTACTCGCTCATCTGCTGCTCCCCTTCGCGGCCTTGCGTGACACCCCCAATGATTGCCGAACCGCGCGACGTTGGCGGGACGCGGGCCCGCCAGGGTGGCTCGTTCCCGGTCGGGGCTCGGCCGCCCAAGGGATGGGTACGCTGATGGCGTCGACCGAGGGGGGACCGTGACTGATGTCATCGTGGGAGTCATCGCCATCGTGGCGGGGGCCATCTTCTGTTTCCGCGGCTACCTGGCCATGCGCACCATGATCAGCCTGTGGGCCGGGTTCGTCGGCTTCGCGCTGGGTGCCGCGTTGGTCGCCGGGTTCACCCAACAGCCGCTCCTCGACGGGCCCGTGGCCTGGGCGGGGGCGATCGCGGCCGCCTTGCTGCTGGCCTGGCTGGCGTACGTGTTCTATGCGGCGGCGGTCGTCCTCACGATGGGGTCGGTGGGCTACGGGCTGGGTACCGCCGTTGTCGGCCCGCTCGGGCTGCCCGCGTGGGCACTCGGCGTGTCCGGGCTCGTCGGGGGGCTGCTGCTGGTCGTCATCGCGCTCGCGACCAACCTGCCGGCAGTGCTGCTCATCGTCGCGGCAGCCTTCGGCGGCGCTTCGGCAATCGTGACCGGCATCGCGGTGCTGCTGGGCCTGCTGCCTGTTTCACACCTCGAACCGGACGCCGTGGCCCCGACGCTCGACGGGAACCCGTGGCTGGGCGTGGTCTACCTGATCCTGGTCGTTGCCGGCATCGCCTCCCAGGCGCGGCGCCGCTCCTCGGCCAACCTGCGCGCGGACTACCGCTAGTCCTCGCCGGTCTCGGGGAACAGCCCCTGCCAGAACTGGCGGGCCTCGTCCTCCTGGTCCAGCTCCTCCAGACGCGACGCCCCCGAGGCCGCCGAGAAGCGGGCGATCTGCTCATCCCCCAAGGCTTGCGCCTCCAGACAGGCCTGCCGGAACTCGGCCAGCGAGTTGGCCCGCTGGTCCAGGTCCATCAACACCTCGCCGCGCAACACCCGCGCCACCAGGGCGTCGCGGTCCCGGCCGCGGCTGCGCAGGTCGTCGACGACGTGGTTGATCAGCGGCAGCGCCTCCTGCGAACGTTCGCCGATGCGCAGCACCCGCACCCGCATCTGCAGCAGCTCGCCGCGCTCCTCGTCGAAGTCCCAGGGCACCTGCTCACGCAACTCGGGCTCCAGCAACAGCTGGGTCTCGATGCGGTCGTTCACGGCCTGCGCCTCGTCGAGAGCCAGCAGCGCCGCGTCAGGCCCGTCGGCGTTCAACACGGCCTGGATCCGCTCCCGCGCGATCACCAACTGCAGGCGCAACTCCTGAGACCCCACGGCCAACTGGTTGGCGCGGTCGAACTCGCGCAACGATTCCAGCGCATCGACGCGCACCAGATGCCCGGCCAGCGCGGCGCGGGCCTGCGCGACCTTGTCGACCTCGCCCAGCTCCTCGAGGTCCTGCAGCGCCAGCCGGTGCAGCCGGGCGGCCGTCTCGACGTCACCGAGGTTGTCGTGCACCTCGGCGGCCACGCTGTAGAAGCGACCGCGGCCGGCCAGGGCATCCTGCCTTGCCCGCCCGTGGACGCGCCCAGGCATCCGCTCGTCCGACAGTTCGTCGCCGACCAGGCTGAACACCTCGGCGGCCAGCTCGGAATCCGACGTCGACCACAACTGCTCCATCAGCGCGCCGCGGGCGTCGCAGGCCCGCTCAAAGCTGCCGGTCACGTCCGCGGCCTGCGCCACCTGACGCAGCAGCCGGATGCCCTCGGCGTTCTCGTCGTCGGACGACAGCAGCGCCCCGGCCAACAGGTAGGCGGCGTCCCCCCACGGGCCCGGCTCCCCGGCCTCGCGGGCCAGCTGCAGCGCCTCGCGCAACCCCTGCTCCACCGGCACCTCAGGGTCGATGGCCTGCCGCAGGTAGGCGCCGCGGGAGATCAGCACCGTCTGCACCTGCGGGAACTCGCCCAGGCTCAGCAGGTCGCCCGCCTGCTGCAGCAGGTCGATGCCCTGCTGCGGCGAATCGACGGGCTGGGCGCTCAACATGACAGCCAGCCGCATCCGGGTCTGCGGGTCCAGGGTGTGAGGATCCCCCGCCAGCGCCAGGGCCTCGCGGACGAACCGGACGTTGGTCTCGTCGTCGACGCCCTGCTGGGCGATCGAACGGGCCCGGATCCGCTGCGCGGGCGTGGCGCCCAGACCGTCGACGCGGGCGACGGCGGCAGCCATCGCGTCGTCCTCACCGGCGTCGTGGGCGAGCCGCGTTTCCAGCAGCTGCGCCTCGACCTCGTCGCCGGCCGCCCGGCAAGCCTGGATGGCCGCCTCCACGTGCTGCCGCGCCAGGTCCGAACGCCCGGGGCCGGCCCAGTAGAGCAGGTACTCCAGAACGGCCACGGCACGCAGCTGCTCCGGGTCGGCGGCGGCCAGCGCCGGCGGCAGTTCGGCGGCGGCCAGCGCCGGCCAGCTCGGACTCGCGGCGGGCTCGCCAACACGCGACGACGGTTTGCCGGTTGGCCCAGCCTCCCCAGCGATACACCTCGTCACTGCGGGCAGCAAGGTCGGGCAACGACAGCTGGTCGACGTCGTCGACGCCCGGCGCGAACGGGGTCTCGTTCCAGAGGGCCAACGGCGGGTCGTCCGGCTCCTCCGGCTCGACGGCGTCCAGCGCCAAGCGCGGCAGATCGGTCGACTGCATGACCCTCTGGAGTCGCTGGGAGACACTCTGGGTGCGGTTGCGTTCGTCGAACTGGGCGGCCAGCCCGAGCGCCAGATGCCCGAGCCTGGCCCGCTCCTGCTCGACGGTGCGCCCCGAGGTGTCACCGGGGATCAGCTCGCCGCCCAGACCCGCTGCCGACGCCTTGCCCAACAGCAACGTTGCCGACCCAGCCCACTCCAACTGGGCCAGCGAAGTGGCCGTGTCGAGCTGCGGCAGGGCCTGGCCGAACAGCCGAAGCCCGCGACGCAGGTTGCCGGTGCGCGCGCAGGTGCGCAGCACTGCCGCCGTGTCGGAGAAGAAGAACGCCAGGTCAGCCCAGGCCAGCCTGCGGCCCCGCAGGTGCTGGGACGTGCCCTGGGCGATGCGGCCGGTCTCCAGCAATGACTCGACGACGCTGGCAACGACGCCCGACGGCTGGGCCTCACAACCGGCCGCCCCGGGCAGCAGCCATTCGGTGGCCTCATCGACGGCCTCCCCGTGCCGCCCGAGCTGGGCCAGGTGGTCGGCACGCTCGGCAGCAACGCAGGCGGCGCAATCGGACAACTGGGTGCGCTCAGCGGCCACCCAAGCCTCGAAGGACCCCTCACTGGCGACGTGGCCGTGCACGTGCGCGTCCACCCGCCACGTCATGGCGAGCACCGGCTCCAGGCCGACGTGGGCCCGCTCGTAGCGGCGCGACATCGCCCGCAACTGCTGCCGGATCCGCGTCGCGGAGAAGTCAGGGGAAGCGATCATGGACGAGATCAGCCACTTGTTCTGCCAGAGCACCTGGAAGGTCTGCTCCTGGGTCCACCATTTGGTGTCCTCGCGATCCCAGCAGGACAGCAGCCACAACAGCGGCTCGACGAGGATGCGTCGCTGGCCGGTGAACTGGTAGGCCTGCACCAGCGGCAGCCGGGCGGCGACCCCCAGCTCCTCGTCGTGGCTGTCGTCCGCCAGTGCCACCGCCCTGCGCAACAACGGGATCTTCTCGGGACCTTCAAGGCTTTCGGCCTGGGCCAACAGGCCACGGATCTGGTCGCCGTGGTCGGTGGTGGCGTGGCCGAACAGCGGGAACTTCACGACGCCACCCTCCCCCCACCTCGACGGCTGCCCGCCGCGCGGCAGGCACTACACCCCCATTATGGCGCGGCCCCGGGAACCCGCGCCGGGGACCGGACACCGGCCTGGTCAACTCCCGAGTGAAGAGCGTTTCGTGCGAACCGCTGAGCGTTTCCGTTCCCGATGCGACAGACTGGAGACGACAGGACCGGCCAACGGAACAGTCAGGAAATCGGGGCCGACGAAGGGGACACCATGGCCGAACGGCTGGACTTCCTGCGGGGGGTCAACCGCCTGCATGCCTTCTACACCGAAAACGTGCGGATGCTCGCCCACGCCTACGGGCTGACCGACGAAGAGGCCGCCAAGATGCTCGACGATTTCGGCTACTACAACGTGGCGCGGTCGATCCTGCGCCCCGCGCGCTTTGATGCGGGCACGGACGAGGTCACCGACGAGATGAGGGGCTGATCGGCCCGGTTCTGCCGCCGGCAGGTTTTTAACTTGTGCCTATTCGGTCGGGAAGGTCCATATAGGCGGTTCCCGACCGAATAGACCCGAGTTAGAAAAGTGACTCCCCTACCCCCTACGGCCGGAGGACAGCAAAGGGGTCGGTGATGGTCAGGCTCTGGTCGGTGAACCGGAACAGGCGGGCGGGGCGTCCACCCTGGGGCCCGGTGGCGGAGATCTCCCCGGTGGGCTCGAGCTGACCGCGCCGTACCAGGACGCGCTGCAGATTCGTCACCGAGACGCCGTAGCCGAGGGCCGCGGCGTAGATGTCCCGCAGGCCGGCCAGCGTGAACTCCCCTGGGGCAAGAGCGAACCCGAGATTCGTGTAGGAGAGCTTGCTGCGCAGCCGGTCGACACCGGCGGCAACGATGCGGGCGTGGTCGAAGGCCAGGGGCGGCAGGTCGTCCACGGCGAACCAACTGGCGTTGGACAGCGTGGCCGGCTCCGGGTCCCACGGCTCCAACGCCAGGTAGGCCGTGGCGATGGTGCGTTCGAAAGGGTCGCGTGCCGGGTCGCTCAGGGTCTCGAGCTGCTCCAGGTGCTTCAGGTCGTCCAGGTCGAGCTTGGTGGCGAGATGGCGTTGCAGGCACTCGTCGAGCGTCTCGTCCACCTCGACCGGGCCGCTGGGCAACGCCCACAACCCCTGGTAGGGGTCGCGGTGCCGCTGCCAGGCAAACACGCCGAGCCGGGCGTCAGTGCCGACACCTCGCACCTGCAACACGACGGCGATCGCCTCGTGGCGGTAGTGGGCGACGCCCTGGGCGTCACGCAACGGCGGGCGGGGCATGCACCGAAGCTTACTGGCGGGCGTGGTGGCGCAGCGCTGCCAGGTCGTCCCAGGTGTCGACGTCGCGGTCGTAGCCCGCGGGCAGTTCGACGACCGTCAGTGCCAGTGGCGCCACCAACCGGGCCACCGCCATGTTCCGGGCGCCCGCTTCGTCGGTGATTCGTCGACGCAGCGCCGCCTGTGAGTAGACGCCCAGCAGGTGCTGCGGGCGTCCGTCGGCCGACTGTGCCACCGCCCCGTCCGACCGGAAACGGGCGCGCAGCAGGACGAGCGCCCGGGCGGCGTGTGGCGCGTCGCAGCTCAGCACCGCCACCAGCCCGTCGTCCGCAGGCTCGTCGAGGGCCGCCAGCCCAGCCCCCAGGCCGGCAGCCGGCCCCCCGTCCGGGGGATCCTCCAGAGTGCGCACAACCCCTGGTGGCACCGCCACCGAGGCGGGTCCGACCACCACGACACGATCGATCTGGACGCCCTCGGCCGTCAGCTGGGCCAAGTCGTCCAGAAGGTGGTCGAGCAGCCGTCGCCCGTCGAGCATGAGGTCGGCCTTGGAGACCCCGCCGAGGCGTCTGCCACCACCCCCGGCGAGGATCAGCACGTCCATGACAGGCTCTCGATGCTCACAGCCACCACGCTGCCACAGTCCCCTTGCTGGTATGCCGGCGCCGAGGCACCGCGTCGCAGGGGAACCGCATTTCAGCATTCAGTCCGAAAAATCGAACAACCCTGTTATATTTCGGCACCCAGACCTGCTATAACTTCTGGACATGCCTCGACTCACCCCCGCACTGATGCGGGCGCTGGACATCATCGACCTGTTCGTCGACAAAGCGCCCGAGCTGAACGCGGTCGAGATCGGCGAGGCCACCGGTCTGCCCCGAACCAGCGTCTACGAGCTGTTGGGCACCTTGGTGCATCGCGGCTACCTCGTCAGGGACGCCGCCGGCGTCTACTCGCTGGGCGTCCGGGCGCTGCAGATCGGCAACGCCTACTCCGCCCGATTCAACATGCTGGGCGCAGCCACCGAGGTGGCCCGCGAGACCGCGCTCAGCCACGGCGTGACGTGCTCGGTGGCGGTGCTCGAGGACAACGACGTGTTCTATCTGGCGAAGGTCGAAGGGCGCGAGATCCTCCCCCTGGCATCCAGCGTCGGCAAGAGGCTGCCCGCCCACGCCACGGCGCTGGGCAAGATGCTGCTGTCGAACCTGGGGCCCAGCCAGCTCAATCAGCTCTACCCGTCCGGGCAGATGCCGGCGCTGATGCCCAACACCATCACGAACCTGGACGCGCTGAAGGCCGAGCTGGCCGAGACCCGTCGACGCGGCTATGCCCTCGAGTTCGAGGAGTCGACACCGAACGCCGCGTGCGTTGCCGCCCCCGTCGTCAACGCTGCCCGTGACGTCGTGGCAGCCGTCTCGATCTCCATGACCGCCACCAGTTGGGCGAGCGAACCCGCGGGACACTGGGCGGGCATCGCCAGGCACGCTGCCGAGCAACTCAGTGCCCAGCTCGGCGCCTGAGCGATTTCCGTAGTGGTTGCGTTTATTCCCGGGTATTGACACTGCCTCCTGCACTTGTTACCTTTTTCTAAATTTCACCGCACAGTTCGATCTGTCGAACACCCATTCTCCAGGGCAGACTCTGGGCTGGCGCTGCGGGCAACATCACGAAACGTCGGTGGACGTGAGACAACCAACTTGCGCGGCAACAGCCGCCCACGGTGCACGGACACTCCAAATCAACGAAAGGCAGTGATGAGGAACAAGAAGCTACTCCGCGGACTGGCGGCCATGACGGCCGCGCTGGCTCTGGCCCTGACGGGCTGCAGCGGCGGGGGCTCGGGCACTGGTGCCAGCGCTGACACCGAGAAGAAGGTTCTCAAGCTCGGGCACATCGCCGCAGAGGGAACCGCCTACGACAACCTGGCCAAGGATTTCAAGAGCCGCATCGAGGCGTCCAGCAACGGCCGCATCGAGGTGCAGATCTACCCGGCCGGCCAGCTGGGCGTGGACCGTGAGCTGATGGAGTCCATGCAGATGGGCAACGTGGACATGACCGTCATCACGGCGTCCGACATCAACCAGTTCGTGCCCGAGATGGCCGTCCAGGACCTCCCCTACGTCTTCAAGGACTGGGACCACGTCTGGGCCTTCCTGAAGTCCGACACCGCCAAGGACCTCTACTCGCTGACCGATTCGGCCAACATGAAGACCCTCGGCTTCATGCCCCGCGGCTTCCGCAACGTGACCAACAACACCAAGCCGATCAACACTCCTGAAGACCTGCAGGGCATGAAGCTGCGCGTCGCCGAGTCCGAGGTCTACATCGACACCTTCAAGGCCCTCGGCGCCAACGCCCAGGCCATGGCTTGGGGCGAGGTCTTCACCGCACTGCAGCAGGGCACCGTCGACGGCCACGAGAACACGGTCATCACGATCCGCGACTACAAGATCAACGAGGTGCAGAAGTACCTCTCGATGACCCAGCACTTCTTCGCCTTCGCCGCCCTGCAGATGAGCAGCAAGACCTTCGACAGCCTCTCCGCAGAGGACCAGAAGCTCGTCGTCACCGCCGCGAACGAGGCCGTCCTGGCCATCGGGCAGGACCAGCAGAAGAATGAGGCGTCCGTCCTCGAGGAGCTCAAGACCAAGGGCATGGAGATCAACACGATCGACAACCTGCAGCCCTTCGCCGACAAGGTCAAGCCGGTCATCGACAACTACGGCAAGACCCACGACCTGAAGTACTTCAACGCCATCCAGGAACTCAAGTAAGACAACGAAGCGGTTGGGGACAGGTCATCACTTGTCCCCAACCGCTTTTGTCTGCCACAGAAATGAGGACTAGTGAAAGTACTGAACAAAGTCTTTGAGGGGGTCAACAAAGCTGTTGGCTGGCTGTTGATCCTGCTGTTCGTCACCATGACGGTCGCCTACTTCGGCCAGATCGTCCTGAGATACGCCTTCGACACCGGCGTGCGCTGGACCGAGGAACTCACCCGCTACTGCCAGGTGGCCCTGATCATGTTCGGCGCGGCCATGTTGGCCGGCAAGAACGGCCACATCAACGTCAGCGTGCTCGAGGCCCTGGTACCCCGCAGCATCCGCAAGTGGGTCATCATCGGCCAGCAGATCGTCACCGGCACCTTCTTCGCGATCGCCATCAAGCTGGGTCTCGACTTCATGGCCAACGCCAGCACCCAGGTGTCGACCAACATGCGTGTCCCGATGATGTACGTGTACCTGATGTTCCCCATCGCCTTCAGCATCCTGGTGTTCAACGTCATCGTGTTCATCCTCAACACCATCAGCGCCGAGGACGTGATCGAGGAGCCTGACGAGGTGCTCGTCGACCTCGCCACCGAGGACTTCGAGGTGCCCGGCGACTCCTTCCCGGACGACGGCCCCCAGCACCATCACCTCGACCCGGCCGCCGACCAGGATCCCGCCGCTGACAAGGTGACGAACCCGTCCCCGAAGCGGATTGGGAACGAAGACTCCCCCCGAAAGGAGACCAACTGATGGCAGCCTTGCTGTTCGGATTGGCCGTCGTGCTGCTGGTCGTCGGCATCCCCATCGTGACCGCGATGGGCCTGTCGTCCTACGTTTTCGCACTCGCCAACGGCATCGAGCCGACCGTCGTCATCCAGAAGATGTTCGCCGGCGTCGACTCCGCGCCCCTGCTGGCGGTCCCCTTCTTCGTCCTTGCCGGTGACCTGATGAACCACGGCGGTATCGCCAAGCGCATCGTCAACATGGCGCGCAGGCTGGTCGGCAACATCCACGGCGGCCTGGGCATCGTGGCCATCATCGCCTGCATGTTCTTCGCCGCCATCTCCGGCTCGGGCATCGCAACCGCCGCCGCCATTGGTGGCGTGATGAGCGCCGGCTTGCTGCGCGCCGGTTACAGCCGGCCGTTCGCTGCCGCCATCGTCGGCGCAGCCAGCCCGATGGGCATCATCATCCCGCCCAGCATCGCGTTCATCATCTACGCCGTGCTCGCCAAGGTGTCGGTCGCCGACATGTACAAGGTCGGTATCCCCGCCGGCCTGCTGATCGGCATTGCGCTGATGATCCCGACGTTCATCATCGCCCGGATGCGCAAGTACAAGGAGCGCGAGGCACAGATCGCCTCGGGCGCGATCGTGCTCAACAACGTGCCCGAGACCACGCTGGACGCCGACGTGAAGACCGGGTGGCGGGGCGTCGTGGACGCAGCCTGGGCGCTGGGCACCCCGATCATCATCGTGGGTGGCGTGTTCGCCGGCATCTTCACGCCGACCGAATCCGCAGTGGTCGCGGTGGTCTACTCGATCATCATCGGCATCTTCGTCTACAAGGAGATGAGCTGGAAGGACCTGCCGCGCATCTTCCGCGACTCGGCCCTGTCCACCGCCGCCATCATGGTGATCATGGCCGCTGCCGCGCTGTTCGCCTGGGTCATGACCTACGCGCGCATCCCGCAGAACGTCCTCGACACCGCACTCGACCTGACGACCAGCAAGGTCCTGGTGCTGCTGGTGATCAACATCATCGTGCTGATCGCCGGCATGTTCATGGAGTCGGGCGCCATCCAGTACATCCTGGTGCCGATGGCCCTGCCCGTCGCCATGGCGCTGGGCGTCGACCCGGTGCACTTCGGCATCGTGCTGTGTGTCAACCTGGCGATCGGCATGCTGACGCCACCGTTCGGCATCACGCTGTTCACCAGCGCCCGGGTGTTCGGAACGACCATCCAGGCCATCACCAAGGAAGTCTGGCCCTTCCTGCTGGCGATGATCGCGGCGCTGTTCCTGATCACCTACGTGCCGGGCATCGTGATGTGGATCGTCTGATCCGCGCCAACGTCACCTGCTGAAACAACACAAAGAAGAGGGCCGCCCCGAACCGGGGCGGCCCTTCTCTGCGTTGCGGAGCTCGCGCTCAGACGCCGGCCTCGACCAGCTGCTCGTTCGTCGGAGTCCAGCCAGTGCAGCTTGCCGTCGCCGCCGGAGTTCTTGAAGGCGGTGGCAACCATCAGCTTGATGCGGTTCAGCTGGTTGACCTCGGAGGCGCCGGGGTCGTAGTCGATCGACGTGATGTTCGCCTCGGGGTAGATCCGGCGCAGCTCCTTGAACATGCCGCGGCCGACCACGTGGTTGGGCAGGCAGGCGAACGGCTGGGCGCAGATGATGTTGGGCGCCCCGATCTCGATCAGCTCCATCATCTCGCCCACCAGGAACCAGCCCTCACCGGCCTGGGTGCCCACCGAGATCACCTGCGAGGCGCGGTCCCGCGTCACGCGGATGTCCTCGGGGATGGTGAACTTGCCGTTGGTCCTGGCGAGGGCGTCGTTGGCCGGCTTGGCGTACTGGTTGAGCAACCAGATGCCCAGCTCCTTGCGACGGGTGCTCTTCCTGCTGCCCACCCCCAGGTGGTCCTCACGCCACTCGGCGGTCGCCATCGACTGGGTGAAGAACCCGGTCAGGCCGGGCACCACGGCCTCGCAGCCCTCCGCCTCGATCACGCCCACGACGTCGTTGTTGGCGTCCGGGTGGAACTTGACCAGGATCTCGCCGACCACGCCCACCCGCGGCTTGCGCGGGATGTCGAGCAGCGGCAGCTCGTCGAAGGCCTTGACGATCTGACCGCACAGCCAGCGGTAGCCGACCCGGCGGCCCAACGTCGGCGAGTACCCGCCGAAGCGGAAGAACTCGCCCACGATCGTGTCCCACTGCTCGTACAGCGCGTTGGCGCTGCCCTCGTCGCGCTCGTAAGGGCGGACGCGCAGCAGCACGTTCTGGAACAGGTCACCGAGGGTGGTGGCCTGCGCCAGCTGGTGCACCATCGGCAGGGTGAGCTTGAAACCGGGATTGGTCTCCAGGCCCTGCGCGCTCAACGCCAAGACCGGCACCTGCGGGTAGCCCGCGTCCTTGAGCGCCTTGCGCAGCATCGCCGCGTAGTTGGTGGCGCGGCACATGCCACCCGTCTGGCTCATCGCGACGGTGGAGTTGTCCGGGTCGGCGCCGCCGTCGATGAAGGCGTTGACCAGCTGGCCGATCGCCATGATCGCCGGGTAGCAGGCGTCGTTGTTGACGAACTTCAGGCCGCACTCGACGTCCGCCTTGCTGGCGTGCGCGAGCAGCTGGACGTTGAAACCGGCACGCTCGAAAACCGCCTCCAGCATCCGGAAATGCATGGGCGCCATCTGGGGGATGAAGAGGGTGTGCTTCTTCTTCTCCTCCGGGCCGAACACGGCGCGCGGGACGGCGGGCACCTTCCAGTTCGGATCGGTGGTGTCGATGTCCATGGACGGCGCCCGCTCGGCGGTGGCCGCCTGCAGCGAACGCAACCGGATGGTGGCCGCGCCCAGGTTGGAGACCTCGTCGATCTTGAGCACCGTGAAGACGTCGTTGGCGCCCTCCAGGATCTCCTGCACCTGGTCGGTGGTGACCGCGTCCAGGCCGCAGCCGAAGCTGTTCAGCTGGACGAGGTTGAGGTCACTGCGGGTTGCCACCTGGGCGGCCGCCTCGTACAGCCGGCTGTGGTAGGCCCACTGGTCCATCACCCGCAGCGGGCGCTCCAGGTGGGTGACCGGCTCGTCGCCGGACAGGGCGTCTTCGCTGAACACGACCATGCCCAACTGCACGACGGTCTCGGGGATGCCGTGGTTGATCTCGGGGTCGATGTGGTACGGACGGCCGGCCAGCACGATGCCGCGCATGTTGTTCTCCCGCATGTACTGCAGGGCGCGGTCGCCTTCGGCCTTGATGTCCTTGCGCACCTGGGCGAGCTCGGCGTACCCGGCGGCCACGGCCTCCCGGGCCTCGGCGGCGGTCACGTCCCAGTCGGCGAAGATCTCGGTCAGCCGCCTGGCGAGGTGATCGGGCTCGTTCAGGTTGACGAACGGGTCCAGGAACCGCACCCCCGGCTCGCGCAGCCGATCGATGTTCTTCTCCAGCACCTGCGGGTAGTAGGCGACGATCGGGCAATTGTAGTTGTTGTCGGCGTCACTGAACTGCTGCCGCTCGTAGTTGACGCAGGGGAAGAAGATCGTCTTCACGCCGCGGTCGAGCAGCCACTCGACGTGGCCGTGCGCCAGCTTGGCCGGGTAGCAGACGTTCTCGGACGGGATCGACTCCATGCCGGCCTCGAACAGGTCGTGGTTGCTGCGCCCGCTGAGCGTCACCTGGAAACCGAGTCTGGTCAGGATGGTGAACCACAGCGGGTAGTCCTCGTAGATGCCCAACGCCCGCGGGATGCCGATCTCGCCGCGACGCGGGTTGCGGTCGATCTGGCTGCGGTAGTGGTCGAAGACCCGTCGGTACTTGTAGTCGTACAGGTTGGGGATGGACGACTTCTGCGGCTTGCGGTCGAGGCTGGCGCCGCGCTCACAGCGGTTGCCGGAGACGTGACGGGAGTCGTCGTCGAAGCTGGTGATGGTCAGCTTGCAGTTGTTCTGGCACAGCCGGCAGGTGCGCTGCTCGGACGTGACGGTGAAGCCGTCCAGGTCGCGCTGCATCAGGGTGCTGACGGCGCCCGGCTCGCAGTGGCTCTTCGCCACCAGCGCAGCGCCGAAGGCCCCCATCAGGCCGGCGATGTTCGGCCTGATCACGTTGATGCCGGTCAGCAGCTCGAACGCGCGCAGCACCGCGTCGTTCAGGAAGGTGCCGCCCTCGACGACGACGTGATCGCCGAGCTCACCGTTGTCGCGCACCTTGATGACCTTGTACAAGGCGTTGCGGACCACCGAGTACGAGAGCCCGGCGGAGATGTCGCCGATGTCGGCGCCCTCCTTCTGGGCCTGCTTCACCGAGCTGTTCATGAACACGGTGCAACGGCTGCCCAGGTCGACGGGCGCACTGGCCCGGACGCCCTCCTTGGCGAAGTTGATCACGTCGGTGTTCATGGTTTCGGCGAAGGTCTGCAGGAACGAGCCGCAGCCCGACGAGCAGGCCTCGTTCACCGCGATCGAGTCGACGACGCCGTTCCTGATCTTGAGGAACTTCATGTCCTGGCCACCGATGTCGATGACGCTGGTGACCTCGGGGCAGACCTTCTGGGCCCCCCGGAAGTGGGCCATGGTCTCGACGATGCCCTCGTCGGCGTGCAGCGCGGTCTTGACCAGCGCCTCCCCGTAACCGGTGGTGCAGGCCCGCCCGATCCAGGCACCGTCCGGCAGCGCGGCGCGGATCTGCCTGGCGATCTGGACGGCCGCCGCCACCGGGTCACCCTCGTTGGAGCCGTAGGTGCTGAAGACGATGCGGTCCTGGTCGTCCAGGACGACCGACTTGATGGTGGTGGAACCGGCGTCGATGCCCAGGTAGAGCGGCCCGGAGGTGCCCTCCAGAGTGCCCTGCTCGATCCCGTCGCGACGGTGGCGCTCGTCGAACTCGGCCTTCTCGGCGTCGTTGGCGAACAGCGGGCGCATCCGGTTGGTCACCGGGGCGTTGTTGGCCTTCGCCAACTCACGGGCCAGGTGCGGCAGCGACAGCGCGGGGCCCTCGGCGCGCATGGCGGCGCCCATCGCGACGTACAGCTGAGCTTGGGCGGGGGTGATGAACTCGTCGACGTTGTCGCCCAGGGCGCGGACGTAGGCCTGGCGCAGCTCGGGCAGGAAGTGCAGCGGGCCGCCCAGGAAGATGACCCGGCCGCGGATCGGATGTCCGCAGGCCAGGCCGGCGATGGTCTGGGTGGCGACGGCCTGGAAGACGGACGCCGCGATGTCGGTGTGGGCGGCACCCTGGTTGAGCAGCGGCTGCACGTCGGTCTTGGCGAACACGCCACAGCGGGACGCGATCGGGTACAGGTGGTCGTACTGGGCGGCCAGCTCGTTCATGCCGGTCGCATCGGTCTTGAGCAGGGTGGCCATCTGGTCGATGAAGGCGCCGGTGCCGCCCGCGCAGGTGCCGTTCATGCGCTGCTCTGGCACCGGGTGCAGGTAGATGATCTTGGCGTCCTCGCCACCGAGCTCGATCACCACGTCAGCCTTGGGGTGGTGCTTCTCGATGGCTGCTGTGGACGCGATCACTTCCTGGATGAACTGCACGCCCATCTGCTGGGCCACGCCCAGGCCACCGGACCCGGTGATGGCGACCCGGAAGTCGTGGCTGGGGAAGGTCTTCTCGACGTCGAGCAGCAGCTGGCGCATCTCGCCCCGGACGTCAGCGTTGTGCCGCCGGTAGTCGCTGAAGATGATCTCTTCGCCGTTCAGGACGACTGCTTTCACAGTCGTCGAGCCGACATCGAGCCCCAAGCGCAGCGTGTCTTCCATGTTCCCGCTCTCCACGTGACCACTCCCGACAGGCTGTGGCCGCAGGACGTGCTCTGGGCCACTGCCGGGACACCTCCCGCCAGAAACAGAGTGAGCGTTCGGTTTGTTTGTAGTTTAGACGCAAATCCCGAAAAGTCATCGTCGGACAAGGTGAAAAGAGGTGGATCACCGATCACCGCCGGCTGGTTCGCAGACTGTTCCAGGGCGCATGGGCCCCTGATGACGCAACTAAACTGAGTGGATGAACGCCCAAGCCGGGTCCAAGCAGCCGCCGTCCAAGAACGCCGAACGCGGGTTGCGCAGCAGGATCCTGATCATCGACGCCGCCGCGGAGCTGATCCGGGAAAAGGGCGTCCAGGCCACCAGCATCAGTGACATCACCAAGCTCTCCGGGGCCTCGGCCGGCTCGATCTACCACCACTTCGCCAGCAAGGAAGCGATCGTCGTGGAGGTCACCCACCAGGTCATCCGCTACCCGCTGGGCGCGCTGGCCGCCTACCGGGACAACCCCACGGGCCCCGCGGAGCTGTTCACCTTCGCCACCCAGGCGCTGCAGGCCAACCCCGAGCTGGGCGACCTGCTGGTGCAGCTCGGCGCCGGTGCCACCACCGACGGCGAGCTCGGTCGTCACCTGCGCGACGAGTTCACGCCGCTGGCCGAGGCCGTCCAGGAGGACCTGCACAACTGGGCTCTCGTCAACGACCTGCCCCCCGAAATGGTGCAGGGCAGGGGTCAGATTCTGTTCGGCTTGCTGCTCGGGTTTGTCGCCCAGCGCCGGCTGGTGGGCAGCTTCGACGCCGACGCCTACCTGCGGCAAAGCCTGCAGCTGCTGAACGTCGAGCACGACCCGAGCCCCAAGCCCTGATACGCGGCGGTCGGAAATCTAACTCGTGCCTATTCGGTCGGGAAGCGCCCATAGAGGCCTTCCCGACCGAATAGACCCAAGTTGGTAACGTGACCCCGCCGCGCACCACCACGGGGGCGTTGGGGTCCTCCCCATCACGCGGGCGAGCGCAGCGAGCCACGCACCCCATGGGGGCGTTGGGGTCCTCCCCATCACGCGGGCGAGCGCAGCGAGCCACGCACTAGTGATGGAAGAGGCGTAGACCGGTCTCGTAGTGGGCGATCCCGAGCTCGGCGCAGGCCTCGCGGACGTCGTCGCTGCGGATCGAGCCACCAGGCTCGACGATGGTCGACACCCCGAACTCGGAGGCGGCGTCCACGTTGTCGCGGAAGGGCAGGAAGCCGTCGGAGGTCATCGTGGTGCCGGTGAGCTGGGCCTTCCACGCCTCGCGCCACGAGTTGTCGTTGTAGTCGGCCAGCGCCTGCTCACCGAAAAGCCTGGTGAACTCGGGGATCTGGCTGGCGGTGAAGCTGCCCTCGGCGAACCGCACCTGCCAGTTGACCCTGTCCTGGCGGCTCATGCCCTCGACGGCCGGCAGGTTGCGGACGAAGTCGTGACGGCGCAGCCACCAGGTCATGGTCTTGTTGCCGGCCAGCCGCACGCAGTCGACGCGGTTCTGCTGCCCGGCGCCGATGCCCACGGCAACCCCGTCACGGCTGAAGCAGATCGAGTTGCTCATGGTGTACCGGAGGGTGACCAGGCCGAGCAGCGCGTCCTCCAGCGTCTGGGCGTCCATCGGTTCGCCCTTGATCAGGTCGGCGGTGATCGGCGCGGAGTCGCGCTGTTCCTCCAGCAGCACGCCCCACACCTCGCGGCTCTCCCACTCGGGGGGCTGGTAGTTCGGATCGGCCTGCAGCACCAGGAAGTTGCCCTTCTTCTTGGCGCTGAGCGTCTCGATCGTGCCTTCCTCGTAGCCGGGCGCGACGATGGCGTCTGTCACCACCCGCTTCAGGAAATCGGCCAGCTGGGCGTCCACGGGGTGGCTGACGGCAATGACGTCGCCGAAGCTCGACTTGGGGTCGGCGTCGCGGGCCCGGACGTAGGCGCTGAGCAGGGTGTCGTCGTCCTCGCTGCTGGTGCCCCACACCTCGTTGGCAACGTCGTCGAGTTTGCCGGCGGTGGCGACACCGGCCGGCGAGACGTGCTTGAAGGACGCGGCGACAGGCTTGCCGGTGGCTGCTGCGGCCTCGGAGACCAGCTGCCAGGCGTTCAACGCGTCCAGGTAGTTGATGTAGGACGCGCCACCGTTGAGGATCCGAAGCTGTTCGGGCTCCCCGACGACACGGGCCTGCTGGTGTGGGTTCATTCCATAGCGCATGACGGCTCCCTTGTTCAGCGTGCTCGCACCCAGGCGGTCGATGCGTAGCCGAATACTCCCCGGTGGTCCCCCACCCGCGCCAGTCGTCGTGCGCCCAGTCTAAAAGGATTGCCGGTGCACGACGAAAGCGCGCGCTGCTGCGAACGGGGCTTCGGCCAGGGGTGGGTGACCTGAACCCCACGTCGGCGAAGGCGAGACTGGCCCTCGACTGCCCTCAGAGAACTATTAGTACTTGCTATATTTGGCTCATGACGAACTTGGCTGAGGTCGCGCGGATCACAGACGAGGTGACGGCTCGCGCCCGTGCGGAGTTGGTGCGTGCGATTCGGCAGGCGGCAGCCGAAGGGATGACTCAGGCTCAGATCGCCCGCCAGGTAGGGCGAAGCCAACCCGAGGTGTCGCGGCTGTTGCGGTTCCACGGCACCTCTCCGCTCGCGATGAGACTGCGTCGCAGCGCCGGTCAAGTGCGAAAGCTCGTGGCCGAGGCCGGCGGCAGCCGGGTTCGGGTGTTCGGGTCGGTCGCTACCGGCGAGGACGGGCCGGATTCGGATGTGGACCTGTTGTTCACGATGGGTCAGCCGCTCAGCCTGATGGAACTGGGCCGGCTGGAACAGCGGCTGGCTGAAGCCATTGGCGCCCCCGTGGATCTGGTCCCAGACGCGACACTCCGCCCAGACCTGCGTGAGCGCGTTTTGGCCGAGGCGGTGGTCCTGTGAGCCGGACGACCAGAGAGCTACTGGCCGAGGCGTTGATCCACTTCGAGATGATGCTCGACTACGCGCTGGGCGACACGAACGACCAACTGGTCATCGACGCGGTGTGCCTACGGCTGTCTGCGGGGCTGGAGGTCCTCAACAGGCTGGAGCCCGACGTTCGTGACGGCTTGTTCGGTGACAGTTGGCCGTTGATGTGGGGCATGCGGAACCGTATTGCCCACGGCTACCTCTTGGTCGATCCCGTGATCGTCCGCCGAACCCTGGAACTCGATGTCCCGGCCATCATCGGCGGAATCCGGCTGGCCCTGGCTGAATCTTGAAGCCCCGGAAGGCAAGAGATTCGTGACTCGATCCTTCGCGACCAGGTCAGCGGGCAGCGTCCCGGTGGAACTCCAACAGCACGGCGGCCAGATCGTCGGGAGCCTCCAGGGCGCTGAAGTGCCCCACGCCTTCCAGCTCCACAAGTGTGGGCCGGACGGCGCGCGCCGCCAGGTCGTCGAACATGGCTGCGGTGCAGGTGGGGTCGTCGCCGCCTCGAATCAGGTAGACCGGGCCGTCCACCAGGCTGACCGCGTCGCGACGGTCCGGCCGGCCGGCCATCGCGCGTTGCAGCCAGGCCAGGCCCTGATCGGGCAGCGCCTGCAGCCGGGCGTCAAGACCAGCCCGGACCTGTTCGTCGGCGGCCGACCCGAGCATGGTGGTTGGCCAATCGCTGACGGTGGCGTAGCCGTCACCCGCGCCGGCCCGCTCGGCGTTGCGGAGCCGGTTGGCGCGGGCCTGGTCGGTGTCGGCGCCGATGTTGGAGTCGATGATGGCCAGGCCCCTCACCTGCCCGGGGTGGGAAACGGTGAACTCCGCGGCCACTGCACCGCCCATCGACAGCCCGGCCAGCGCGACCGGGCCGACACCCAACGCGTCCAGGGTGGCCTTCAGGGCGTCCGCGTAGCCGGCCAGCGACGGCTCGACCCCAGGCGCCAGCTCCTCCCCGGACGGTGAGCCGCCGAAGCCGGGCGCGTCCACGGTGATGACGTCGAGGTCGCCCAGGGCGGCCCGGACGTCGCCCCACATCGTCGAGTCCAGCGGCAGCGCGTGCAACAGCACCAGCGGCAGCCCGGACGGGGTTCCGGTGCGGCGATGAGCCAGTGCCCGGGTCATGACGCCTCCGTGCGGGCTGCCGGAACCCGGTCGGCGATGGCCGCCCGCACCTGGCCGCGCAGCACCTTGCCCAGCAGCGATTTGGGCAGGTCGTCCACCACGACGAAGTGCCGCGGCACCTTGTAGGCGGCAAGCCGCTCCTTCGCCCAGGCCCGCAGCGCAGCCTCGTCGAGCTGGCGGCCCTCGGCCAGCACCACGGCGGCGACGGCCACCTCGTCGCCCTGTTCGCGTTTGAGGCCCACCACGGACACGTCGGCGATCGCCTCGTGCTGGCGCAGCTCCTGCTCGACCTCACTCGGCGACACGTTGAAGCCGCTGGTGATGATGATCTCCTTCAACCGGTCGACGATGGTGGCGAAGCCGTCCTCGTCGACGGTGACGATGTCACCGGTGCGCAGCCAGCCGCCGGGCAACAGCGCCCGCTCGGTCTCGGCGCGATTGTTCCAGTAGCCCTGGAACACCTGCGGGCCCTTGAGCAGCAACTCCCCGGGCTCACCCTGGGCCACCTCCTGGGTGGGGTCGTCGGCCTTGACGACCAGCATCTGGGTGCTGGGGAAAGGGATACCGATGGTCCCGGTCTTGCGGGAGTCGCAGAACGGGTTGCCCAGCGCCACCGGGGACGTCTCGGTCAGCCCGTAGCCCTCGACCAGACGCCCACCCGACACCTCTTCCCACAGCTGCACCGTGTGTTCGGACAACGTCACGGCCCCCGAGATGCACCACCTGATCGAGCGCAGGCTGATGCCCTGCTCGGCCGCCTTGCTGGCGGTGCGCTCGTAGATCACCGGCACCGCGCAGTAGATGGACGGCGGGTACTTCTTCATCTCGGCCAGCGCCAGGTCGACGTCGGGCCTGGGGAACAGCACCTGCCGGGCCTGCTTCAGCACCCCGAAGGTCAGGTACAACGTCATGCCGAAGGCGTGGAACATCGGCAGCATGCAGTACTGGGTTTCCTCGCCGGTCCGGGCCTCGATCATCCAGGCCGCGCCCTGCCGGGCGTTGGCGTACAGGTTGTAATGGGTGAGCATGGCGCCCTTGGCCTCGCCCGTGGTGCCGCTGGTGTACTGGATGACCGCCAGGTCATGCACCTTGGGCCGCGGCACCCGCTTGCCGACGGGGCGATGGTTGAGCAGCTGTTCCCAGCTGAGGGTGCCCTTGGCGCCGTTGGTGAGGGCGGCCCGGGTCTGCTTCAGCTTCGGCAGCGGCAGGCTCAGCGCCAGCTGCTTGACTCGCGGGAAAGCCTTCAGCAGGTTGACCGAGACGATGTGGCGGGGCCGGGTGTAGTCGGGCTGCTCGGCGAGTTTGTCGACCACGGTGTCCATCGCAATCGCCACCCGGGCCCCGTGGTCAGCGAACATCTCGCCCAGCTCGCGCCCGGTGAACAGCGGGTTGTGCTCGACGACGATGCCGCCCAGCCGCAGCACCGCGTAGAAGGCGACCAGGTGCTGCGGGCAGTTGGGCAGCACGATGGCCACCCGATCGCCGCGCACCACGCCGAGGCGCCGCAGCCCTTCCGCAGCCCGGTTCACCTGGTCACCGAGCTGCCGGTAGCTGGTCTCGGCGCCGAAGAACACGCAGGCGGTCCGGCCTCCGGCCTGCCGGCAACTTCGTTCGAACATCTCGACCAGGGACTCGGTCGGCAGCTCGATCCGCGCCGGCACCCCCGGCTGATAGTGCTTGGTGAACTCAGGAACGTCAGCAACGGCAACACCCATGGCCCGCATCTTCCCATGATCCAGCCCTGCTGGGCACGTGGGCGCAGCCTGCGCCGGTGGCCGCCCCGGCCTTGGCGGGCGGGTGACAGACCCGGCGGAGCAGTGAGAGAGTGGCGCCATGAGCTCAATTCCCTTCCGCTACCTGTTCGGCCCGGGCCCGACGAACGCCTACCCGGAGGCCACTCTCGCGCTCGGCCGCCCGCTGCTGGGCCACCTCGACCCCGCGTTCATCGCGGCGATGGACGAGACCTGCGAGAGCCTGCGGGAAGTCTGGGGCACGTCGAACCGCCGCACCCTGCCGCTGTCCGCGACCGGCTCGGCCGGCATGGAGGCGGCCTTCGTCAACGTCGTCCAGGACGGCGACGTGGTGGTCGTCGGGGTCAACGGACTCTTCGGCGAACGGATGTGTGACGTCGCGGCCCGCTGCGGCGCCGAGGTGGTGCGTGTCGACTTCGAGTGGGGTCAGCCCGTCGACCCGGAACGCCTTGTCGCCGCCCACCCGAACCCCAAGGTGATCGCCGCCGTGCACGCCGAGACCTCCACCGGGGTGCGCTCCGACATCGCCGCGCTGGGCGAACTCAAGGGCGACGCGCTGCTGCTGGTGGACGCGGTCACCTCGATCGGCGGCATCGAGCTGCGCGCCGACGACTGGGGCATCGACATCGGCTACGCGGGCACCCAGAAGTGCCTGGGCGTGGCCCCCGGGCTGGCGCCGTTCACCATCAACGAGCGCGCCTGGGCGCGTCGGGTCGAACACCCGAGGTCGTGGTACCTCGACCTCGGCATGCTGGGCGGTTACGCCGGTGAGGCGTCGGGCGCGACCCGCACCTACCACCACACCGCCCCGGTGGCGATGGTGCTGTCGCTGCAGGCCGGGCTGCGTCGCATCCTGGACGAGGGACTGGACCAGGTCTGGGCCCGTCACCAGGCGGCCGGCGACCAGCTGCAGGCCGGTCTGCAGGAGATGGGGCTGGAGCTGTTCGCGGCCGAGGGTTACCGGCTTCCGGAACTGACCACGGTCAAGGTGCCCGAGGGCGTCGACTCGGCGCGGGTGCGGGCCTACCTGCTGGACCGCTACCAGCTCGAGCTCGGCGCCGGCGTCAAGCAGTTCGCTGCGAAGGTGTGGCGGATCGGCCTGATGGGCCCCAACGCCAACCCGGCATCGGTCGAGCTGATTCTGGCCGCGCTGCGGGACGCCCTGCGGCGGGCCTGACACCAGGTGGGCTGGAACCCCTTGTCCTTCCGCGCTGCGGGGCTTGCCGAAAGCTTTCCTGAACATCGGCGGGGGCCCTTTCAAAGCGCGGGCGAGCAGAGCACCCTTGAGGCATGACTTCACGTCCGAATGTGGTTCTCGCCACGGTGACCGGCCTGGTGATCGTGCTGGCTGTGGTCGCCGGGCTGCTGACGCTGCGACGCGAACCGCCGCAGTTGGACGTGTCGACCCCCGACGGCACTGTCCAGACGTTCGTCCTGGCCTTCATCGACGGTGACGACGAGACCGCCGTCGCCTTCCTCGACCCGAGCCTGGGCTGCAAGGCACCGCTGCGGGACGTCTACCGGCCAACCAGGGTGTCGCTGACGGTGGCGAGCACCAAGACCACCGAACCGAAGGCCACCGTCGTGCTCGACGTCACCGAGTACGGCGGCGGACCGTTCGATTCGTGGTCGCACCGGGAGGTGTACGACCTCGTCCGACGGGATTCGGGCTGGATGATCACCGGCAATCCCTGGCCCGTCTACAGCTGCAAGTGAGGCCCGACCCCACAAGTGAGGAATGCCATGATCGCGAGCATCATCGGGCTGGCCGTGCTGCTGGGCCTGTTTGCGCTGGCCGTGAATGCTGGACGCCGCCACGGGGCCACCACCGGCAGCATGGACGCCCGCAGCGTCCGCCGCATCTTCCAGTACGCGCTGCTGTTCGCCCTGTTCGTGGTGGTGGCCGTCGGTGCGGCCGAACTCGTGGGACGCCTGCTGGGCGCGAAAGCCGCCGAGTGGGAGAACGATTCCACCGTGCTGGCCCAGTCGCTGGCGTTCGTGCTGGTGGGTGCACCCTTGGCCGCCGCCATGGCCTGGTGGACGCGGCGGATGCACCGCGCGAATCCTGCCGAGACAGCATCGCCGTTGTTCACGGCCTACCTGACGCTGGCGTCGCTGACGGGCCTGGTGATGGCCGCCGTCGCGGTGCAGGCCGTGGTCTTCCAGCTCATTGACCAAAGCAGCCTGAACCGTGACGCCGCGGGGCAACTGCTGGCCTGGGGCGCGTTGTGGGCCGGGCACTGGGTGGTCGCCCGCCGCGTCCTGGACGACGGCCGCGCAACCCCGCACCTGCTGCTCGGATCGCTGGTCGGTCTCGCCTTGGGAGCGGCCGGGTTGGTGATGACCCTGGGCACCTCGCTGGACATGCTGCTGCGTCCGGGCGCGGTGGTGCCGACGATCGCCGGCCTGGCACAGAGCAGCGGTCTGCTGGTGGCAGGCGCACTGGTGTGGCTGAGGTACTGGGCCACGGCGGCGGCGCGTCTTCCCCGCCGAACCCTCTGGCTGGCCTACGTCCTGGTGATCGGGGTCGGTGGCGGGCTGATCATGGCCATCGTCGCCGCCAGCCGGCTGCTGTGGAGCGTGCTCGTCTGGTTCCTGGGTGACCGGCTCGACCAAACCATGACGCAGCACTTCGACACCGCCGCCGTCGAGAGCGCTGCTGTGGTGATCGGCGGTCTGGTGTGGTGGTTCCATCGGTCGGTGCTGGGCGAGGCTGCGGTCACCCGCAGCGAGGTGCGACGCGTCTACGAGTACCTCGTCGCCGGTATCGCCCTGGTGGCAGCTGCGGCGGGGGTGGGGACGATCCTGGTGGCCCTCATCGAAGCGGCCACCCCTGGTGTCGACGTCGGTATGACAACGATGAACACCCTGCTTGCTGCGGTGACCCTGCTGGTGGTGGGGGTTCCGGTCTGGTGGCTGCACTGGCGCAGCATTCGCGCAGCCGTGACGGCGGACACCACCCACGAGGTGCCGGCCCTGACCCGTCGCATCTACCTGGTGCTGCTGTTCGGTGTCGCCGGTGTCGCAGCCGTGGTGGCTCTGCTGGTGGTGGGCAACATGTTCTTCCGCGACCTGGTCGACTCCCAGCTGAGCGCCGCGACGCTGCGTTCGATGCGCTACGGGCTGGGGGTGCTGATCGCCAGCGCCGCGGTGTCGGCGTATCACGGCGCCATCTTCCGGCAGGACAACACGGCGGGCGTGCCGGGCCGTGCGGTCGGGCCCCGGTCTGTCGTGCTGGTGGGCCCCGACGACCCGACACTGGCCAGGACCGTCCGGGCGGCCACCGGCGCCCGGGTCGACCTGTGGGAACGCCTCGACACCGCACCCGCTGGCCCGGAAGGGCAGCCCGTGCCACCGGCTTGGGACGAGGAGTCCGTGTTGGAGAAGTTGCACGGCCATGACGGGCAGGACGTCCTGGTCGTCGCCGGCGAGCAGGGGCTTCAGGTGCTGGTGGTGCATCGCAAGGACTGACCTGACCGGTCGTCGCCCACCGCCTGGATCTGCGGACCTGGCGATCGATCCGGGCCGCGCGCACTACCCTGAAAGCCAATGGACGACATCGGAAGGCAGCCCGTGAAGGACATCGTTGTTTTCTCCGGATCGGCGCACCAGGCCCTGGCGAACGACATCTGCGACCAGCTCGGCCTGAAGCTGAGCCCGGTGCGGCTCAGCCGCTTCAGCAACGATTGCCTGCAGGCCCAGCTGCTGGTCAACGTGCGCCAGCGCGACGTGTACATCGTCCAGCCGTTGGTGCCGCCCACCCAGGAGCACCTGATGGAGCTGCTGCTGATGATCGACGCCGCCCGCGGGGCGTCGGCCAGCCAGATCACCGCCGTCATCCCGCACTACGCCTACGCCCGCAGCGACAAGAAGGACGCCAGCCGGATCTCGTTGGGCGGGCGGCTGGTGGCCGACCTGCTGAGCACCGCCGGGGTGAGCCGGGTGCTCACCATGCAGCTGCACAGCCCACAGGTGCACGGCTTCTTCAGCGTGCCGGTCGATCAGCTCACCGCCCTGGGAGTGCTCGCCGATCATTTCGCCGGGCGCGATCTGGCCAATCACGTCGTGGTCAGCCCTGATCTGGGCAACGCCAAGAACGCCACCCAGTTCGCCCGGCTGCTCGGGCTGCCGGTGGCCGCGGGCAGCAAGCGCCGGCTGTCAGACGACACGGTCGTGATCGACAGCATCGTCGGGGACGTCGAAGGCCGCCGGGCCATCGTGCTGGACGACGAGATCGCCACCGGGGGCTCGATCGACGAGCTGTGCCGCCGGCTGCGTGACTACGGTGCGATCGAGGCAACCGTGGCGTGCACCCACGGCCTGTTCAGCGGCAACGCCGTCGCCAAGTTGCGCAGCAACTCCTTCATCGCCGAGGTCGTCACCACCGACACCGTGCCGCGGCCGCCGGACTGGCCCGAGCTGGCGGCGCTCAGCGTCGCTGGCCTGTTCGCCGAGGCGATCGAGCGCATCCACAACGGACGTTCGATCAGCAAGATGTTCCTGGACGTCGACCCCGCCTACGCCCCCCCTGCCCAGCCGGAGGGGCTCTTCTGAGCGACCCGGCAGTCGGGTGTACCAACCGCGCGCAATTCCGGCGCGTCGGGTTGATCCCTCGTAGCGTCAGAACATGACCGATCTTGTTCTGCCCGAGGGCATCACCACGTCAAGTTCTCCGATCCCAGCCGTCAACGTCGACACCGCAGCCGCGCACGGCAAGGTCTATCTGAACGGCGCGCACGTCGCCGAGTGGACACCAGCCGGGGCTGCGCCAGTGCTGTGGATGAGCGAGAAGAGCGATTTCGAGGCCGGCAAGCCGCTGCGTGGCGGCATCCCGTTGTGCTTCCCCTGGTTCGGTCCCGGCCGCCCCGGCAACCTGGCCCCCGGCCACGGCTTCGCCCGCCTGGCGCAGTGGACACTGACCAAGGCCGAGGTGGACGACGCCGGCGTCGCCACGCTGGGGTTCCATCTGAGCGCTGATGACTGCAGGGGCGTGGCCGGCGCCGAGAGCTGGACCGCCGACTTCACCGCCGACCTGACCGTCGTGTTCGGCCCCGAGCTCGACGTCACCTTCGAGGTGACTGCGGGCGACGCCCCCATCGACTTCGAGGAGGCCATGCACACCTACCTGGCCGTGGGCGACATCGGCCAGGTCAGGGTTGTCGGGCTGGACGGGGCCGACTTCCTCGACAAGGTCGCCGGCGAGCGTCGGGTGCAGGAGGGCGACGTCGTCTTCACCGGCGAGACCGACCGCGTCTACGACTCCACCGCCACTGTTCGGGTCGAGGACCCGGTAGGTGGCCGCACGATCCTGGTCAGCAAGACCAACTCCAAGAACACCGTGGTCTGGAATCCGTGGATCGCCAAGGCCGCTGCCATGGCCGACTACGGCGATCAGGAATGGCCCGGCATGGTCTGCGTCGAGGCAGCCAACGCCCTTGACGACGCCGTCGAGCTGGGCGCCGGCGAGTCCTGCACGATCAGCCAGCACCTCGCCATCGCCAAGTGAGCCGGGCGGTCGGCTGAAAGACTTTCGGCCCGGTGCGGGTGCGGGAGCGACGGGAACCTCGTCGCCCCGTGCCCGCCCTTGTCGTGTCGGGGTGCCGTCAGCGGACGATGACCGGCGTACCGATGGTGGCGAAGTCGAACGCGAACTCGGCGTCTTCCGCAGTCAGCCGGACGCAACCGTCGCTGACGTAGCCGGCCATGCCCAGGGTCTTCGGGTCCTGCACGTTCGTGCCGTCGCGCAGCACGCCGATCTGGTGGAACCCGATGTTGCCCACCACGCCGGGGCGCCGGTAGAACCCCATGAAGTGGTTGAGGCGTGCCCGCAGGCCGGGCACCGACAAGGTCCACTCGTCGTGGGTGTAGATGGAATAGTCGCCGACAGGGGTCTTGGCGTCGTTGTCCGTGATGATCGCCACCCTGATGATGACGTTGTCCTGCACGAAGTAGGCGCGGTTCTGGTCCTTGATCCAGGCGATGTAGGTGCCTTCGGACCAGGGGCCGGTCATGCCGACGCCGTGGCTGGCCTCCGGAACACCCGCCGGCGCCTCCGGCAGGTGCACCGCAGCGGTGGCGACTTCGGCGGGGGGCGTCGGGAGCGGGGACGGCTCTGGGGCGGCCGGGGTTTCCTCGGCCATCGCCTCCGGGCTCGCAGTGGGTTGCGACCCCGGCACCCGGGCACGGATGGCTGCGATGGAGGATGATTCAGCCACGGCAGCGGGCGCGCTCGCCACCATCGCTGGCTGGGCGGGCTGGGCCTGGCTCTGGGTGGCGGAGTAACCGCCCAGACTCACGGCACAGGCGAGCGTCAGCGCGAAGGCCGCCACACGTCTCCTGGTCATGAACTCCCCCGTCCGGGCCGCCCGTTGAAGGACGACATCATCATGGTAGTCGTATGAGAGTTCCCTGAGAAAACGATGTCGGGAACCGGTCAGCTGCCTGAGCTTCGCCCCACCAGTCCGGTGAGCGCCGCGCGTGCGTGACCCTGCATCCAGACGGGTGCGGAACCCGGCTAGCATGCCTTCCATGACCCGTTTCGCCGTCGACCCCACCAGTCGGTGCGACCCCTGCCGCCGAAATCGCCGAAGCGCTCAAGGCGCCTGCCTTCGGCAGGTATTTCGGTGACCATCTGGCCCTGGCTGCCTGGAACCGGGAGCAGGGCTGGCACGATCGCCGGATCGTCGCACACAGCGATCGCCCGATGAACCCCGGGCTGGCGGCCCTGCAGTACGGCCAGTCCATCTTCGAGGGCATGAAGGCGTTCCGGCACCAGGACGGGTCGGTGTGGCTGTTCCGCCCGGAGATGAACGCCGCCCGGTTCGCGCGCAGCGCCGCCCGGATGGCGATGCCGGCGCTGCCCGAGGAGGACTTCCTGGATGCGGTCTACCAGCTCGTCGACCTCGACCGCGCGTGGGTGCCCGAGGGCGTCGGTGAGCAGAGCCTGTACATCCGGCCGTTCATGATCGGGTCCGAGACGCTGATCGGCGTCCGCGAAGCCTACGAGTACGAGTTCATGGTCCTCACCACCCCCGTCGGCCCCTACTACAACGCGCCGATGACACTGTGGGTGACGCCCAACTACAGCCGCAGCGCGGTCGGCGGCACCGGCACGGCCAAGTGCGCTGGCAACTACGGGGCTGCCATGGTGGGCGAGGCCGAGGCGCACGAACACGGCTGCGGCCAGGTGCTCTGGCTCGACAGCGCAACCCGGCGCTTCGTCGAGGAGGCCGGCACGATGAACTTCCTGATGGTCACCGCCGACGACGAGCTGGTCACCCCGTCACTGGACTCGAAGACGATCCTGGCCGGCATCACGCGCGACTCGCTGCTGCAGCTGGCCGGTGAGCACGGGCTGACCCCGGTCGAGCGCCCCATCGAGCTGGCCGAAGTGAAGGCGGGGCTGGGTTCCGGCCAGATCACCGAGCTGTTGTGCTGCGGCACGGCCGCCGTGGTGAGCCCGGTCGTGGGCCTGAAGACCCCGGAGTGGGAGGCCACCGTCGGTGACGGCGAGCCCGGCCCGCGCACGCAGGCGTTGCGCAAGCACCTCACCGACATCCAGTTCGGCCGCGCCGAGGACACCAGGGGCTGGCTGCGCGAGGTGCCATCCGCCTGAGTCACCGCGAGCGGGTTCTTGCGCTTTCTGAACATCGCAGCTCCCTGAACACCTCGGCTTCTCCAGACCACTTGGCTTTTCTACGCAACTCGGCGCGCTTTGCTAGAGAAGCTTAGATTTCCTCATAGGCTCCGCGCATGGACCCGATCCGCAATCCGTACGCCCCCGGGGCCGGGCAGCGTCCGCCCGAGCTGGCCGGCCGCGACGACCAGCTCAAGAGCTTCGACATCGCGCTGGAGCGCATCGCCCGCGGCCGCCCCGAGCGCTCCCTGATCCTGACCGGGCTGCGGGGCGTCGGGAAGACCGTCCTGCTCAACGCCCTGCGGTCCAGCGCGGTGCGGGCGGGCTGGGGCACCGGCAAGTTCGAGGCTCGTCCCGGCCAGACGATCCGGCGCCCGCTGGGGGCAGCCCTGCACATGGCGGTGCGGGAGCTCAGCCACCCCGACTCGACCCAGGTGCTCGGCACCGTCAGGGCGTTCATCGAGCGGGACGCCAAACCGGGCGCGAAACTGGCCGAACGCTGGAACCCGGGCATCCCGGTGGCACCGACCGTCGGGCGCGCCGACTCCGGCGACATCGAGATCGACCTGGTGGAACTGTTCGCCGACGTCGGCGGGCTGGCCGCTGACAAGGGGGTCGGGGTGGCCATCTTCATCGACGAGATGCAGGACCTGGAACCCGCCGACGTGTCGGCGTTGTGCGCCGCCGCCCACGAGATCAGCCAGCAACGCCTGCCACTGATCATCGTCGGCGCCGGGCTGCCCCATCTGCCTGCGGTGCTCAGCGCGTCCAAGAGCTACTCGGAGCGGCTGTTCAGCTACTCCCGCATCGACCGGCTGAGCCGGGAGGCCGCCGACCTGGCGCTGCAGGCACCGGCCGCCGAGGAGGACGCCGAGTACACCGACGAGGCGTTGGCCGCCCTCTACGAGGTGACCGGCGGCTACCCCTACTTCATCCAGGCCTACGGCAAGAGCGTCTGGGACACCGCGCCCGCCTCGCCGATCACCGCCGCCGACGTCGCCGTCGCCGTGCCCGACGCCGAGGAGGAGCTGGCCGTGGGCTTCTTCGGCAGCCGGTTCGAGCGCGCCACCCCTGCCGAGCGTGAGTACCTGCGCGCGATGGCGGAATGTGGCGAGGCGGACGGCTCCGAGGCGGTGTCCACCGCCGCGGTTGCGGACCACCTGGGACGCAAGGCCCAGTCGCTGTCACCGGCGCGCGACGCGCTGCTCAAGAAGGGGCTGGTCTACTCGGCCGAACGCGGCAAGGTGAGCTTCACCGTGCCGCACTTCGGCAAGTATCTGCGCGCCCACCAGACCGAAGGCTGAGCACCCTTGGCCAGCACCGGTGGCCCTGCGGAGCTCGTCGATTTCGACGCAGCCCGAAAAATGAAAGGCGTTGCGCCTTAGCCTTTGATCAGGCCAACGACCCTCACCGAGCACGCCGGACGCCGTCAAGGCAGCCCCTGCGGTGCACGGTCGCGAACGACTGGCAGGCATACCAACGAAGGAGTTTCGATGCCACGACTGGTGGATCTCAAGGCGCAGCCCTACAACCTCGATGAGGGCCAGCAGGCCTGGGTCGAGAACACGCTCGCGGACATGACCGATGAAGAGAAGATCGGTCAGTTGTTCGTCAGCCTCTTCTTCTTCGGCAGGGACGAGTTCTCGGGCAACAACCTGACCAACGCCCAGATCCTCGAGAAGTTCCACATCGGTGGCGTGCGCTACCAGGGCGGCACCGCCGAACAGGTACAGGATCTGCTCAACAGCCTGCAGCGCGACACCAAGATCCCGCTGCTGGTCGCGGCCAACTGTGACGCCGGCGGCAACGGCGCCTGCAAGGACGGCACCTACATCGCGTCCGGCGCCCAGTGCGAGGCGTCCCAGGACCTCAAGGTCAGCCATGACGCCGGGTACGTGTCGGGTCGCGAGGAACGCGCCATCGGCGTCAACCTCAACTTCGACCCGTGCGTGGACATCCTGACCAACTGGCGCAACACGATCGTCAACACGCGCGCCTACGGCACCACCGCCGACGACGTCATCAAGTACACCAGCCCCTACATCGACGGTCTGCGCGAGAGCGGCGTCGCCTGCTGCGTCAAGCACTACCCCGGTGACGGTGACGAGGAACGCGACCAGCACCTGGTGCTCGGCATCAACAGCCTGAGCCCGGCCGACTGGCGCGCCAGCTTCGGCAAGGTCTACCAGCACCTGATCGACGAGAAGAACATCGAGATGATCATGGTCGGCCACATCGCCGCCCCCGAACTGCAGAAGGAACTCAACCCGGCGCTGCAGGACTGGGAAATCCTGCCCGCCACACTGGCCGAGGAACTGCTGCAGGGCATGTTGAAGACCGAGCTCGACTTCAACGGCGTGGTCATCACGGACGCCTCGCACATGCTCGGCATGACCTCGGCGATGCGTCGTCAGGACTACGTGCCGCTGGCGATTGCGGCCGGCTGCGACATGTTCCTCTTCTTCAACGTGATGGAGGAAGACTTCGGCTTCATGCTCGACGGCTACCGCGACGGCGTCATCAGCGCCGAGCGCCTCGACGACGCCTGCCGCCGGATCCTGGGCCTGAAGGCCAAGCTGCGGCTGCCCGAGCAGCAGGCCGACGGCTCCATCATCAAGACCAGGGAAGACCTTGCCGTCGTCGGGTGTGACGAGCACCTGCAGATGCAGGCCTACGCGGCCGACAAGGGCATCACCCTGGTCAAGAACACCCTCGACCAGCTGCCGCTGAACCCGAAAGATCACAAGCGGATCCGGCTCTACCACCTGACCGGTGAGAAGAGCGACCTGACGGCGGGCGCCAGCAACTCGCTGGTGCAGAACTACATCGACGAGCTGTCGGCTCGCGGTTACGAGGTCACCGTCAATGACGGCACCACCCGGATCAAGGGCCCGACCCTGCAGTACCGCGAGGACGTCGACTGCGCGCTGATCGTCTCGGACGTCGCCGGCTACGGTGCGCAGAACAACTACCGCATCCAGTGGAAGACCGCCATGAGCAACGAGTGCCCGTGGTACGTCTGGGAGGTCCCGACGTTCATGGTCTCGCACAACTTCACCACCCACCTGCACGACGCCACCATGGTGAAATGCCTGGTGAACGCGTACGGCAGCGAGCCCGAGATCGTCCGGCAGACCATCGACAAGCTCGAGGGCAAGTCCGAGTTCCTGGGCGTCCCGAACGACCTGGTCTGGACCGACAAGTGGCAGGCCAAGCTCTGACCTGCTGAGCGTCAAGGAAGGGGCCGGGGTCTCCCGGCCCCATCCTTGCGCTGTTGACCGGTGGCCATTCGGCGAAGTCGAACAATGACCACCGGTCAAGCGCGGGTGCCTCTCACAACGGCAGGCGCGCCGCCGTCTCGTACAGCGGCCCGCCGGAACGCCCTGCACCCAGTTTCGACGAGAACAGCTCCACCGCGTCCGCTTCCCACGACGGCCCCCGATAGACGGCCAGGGCCTGGGCGAGCGCGTCCAGCGGCGACGGCTCGGAACCCCCGCGCCGGCGTCCCTGCCACGCCCGGCCACGACCGCCGCGCTGCTCGGCCCGAGCGGCCGCCCGGGCCCCCATCCGGGCCACCGTCAGGTGGGCACGGAAACGGGGACGATCGCCGTCCGGCAGCCGCAGGCCGCAGCTGGTCGCCGCCTCGCCTGCCGCCTCGGCCAGGATGCGCAGGGCGCCCGCCGGCTCGTCACGGACACCCACCCACAGCGATCGTCCGCTGAAACAGCCCGCACCGGCCAACGCCAGTGTCAACGGCTCGGGGCCGCTGCGCCATGCCGCGGCGGCCAGCCCCTGGGCCAACGCGGCCGCCAGGTCGTCGGCGGCACCGTCAGGGACCTCGCCGTAGAACGCCAGGGTGATGTGGTGCTGTTCTGCGGGCACCACCCGCATGGGCCAGCCCAGACCCACCGCCAGCAAGGCGGCGTCCAGGTGTTGCGAGGCGGCGGACGAGGGTCTGATCGCTGCGAACATCCTCATGTGCCGGACTGTAGAGGACTGCGCCTGGCAGCGCATCGGCTGGCGCACCGCGCGCTCGTGATGACTGGCGCACCGAGCGCGACCCTTGAACGGCAGGCAGACTGAACCCATGACGAACCCCTTCCCGGCCGACGACCGGAGCAACCGGGAACGGATGCTGGCCGGTGAGCTCTACAGTGCCGATGATCCGGAGCTGGCCCAGGACTCACGGCGGGCCGTCGAGCTGGCTGCCGCCTATCGTCAAGCCTTCGAGGCTGGTGACCCTGACGCAGCGGCGCTGCTGACGCAGCTGCTCGGTCACGTCGGGGAAGGCGCCGAGGTGCGGCCGCCGTTGCACGTCGACTACGGCACCCAGATCAGCATCGGTGCCCGCTGCTTCATCAACTACGGGCTGACGGCCCTGGACGTGGCACCGATCGTCATCGGTGACGACTGCCAGATCGGCCCCAACGTGCAGTTGCTCACCCCCACCCACCCCCTGGACCCCCAGCAACGGCTCGACAAGCTGGAAGGGGCGAAGCCGATCACGCTCGGGAACAACGTCTGGTTGGGCGGCGGGGTGATCGTCAACCCGGGCGTCAGCATCGGCGAGAACACCGTGGTCGGCTCGGGGGCGGTGGTCACCCGCGACCTGCCGGCCAACGTGGTGGCCGTCGGCAACCCGGCCCGGGTGGTCCGCGAACTCTGAGCCCACGCTGACAAGGGGCGGAATACGATCCCGGACGGGCACGTTGTCCTGCCATGCCCAACGCCACGCAGGTGCCCCTCAGCGTCCTCGACCTGATCGCCGTCTCCCAGGGACAATCCTTCCGGGACGCCATCAGCGCGTCACTCGAGGCAGTGCAGCTGGCCGAGCAGTCGGGCTACACGCGCTACTGGTTCGCCGAACACCACAACACGGCCTCGATCGCATCCTCCGCAACGGTGGTGCTGATCGACCGGGCGGCGTCGGTCACCAGCACCATCCGGGTGGGCTCCGGCGGCATCATGGCGCCCAACCACTCGCCGCTGGTGGTCGCCGAGCAGTTCGGCACCCTCGTTCAACTGCACGGCGACCGCATCGACCTGGGCCTGGGCCGCGCCCCGGGCACCGACGGTCTGACGTCACGCCTGCTGAACCGCACCTCCGCCGAGCCGCACGCGTTCGCTGAAGCGGTGCTCATGATGCAGCAGTGGATGGGGCCCCAGGGGCAGCCGGACGGCCTGCCGATCCAGGCCGGCGTCGCCCGGGACACGAACGTCCCGATGTGGATGCTCAGCTCCACCGGCAACGGCGGCGCCATCGGTGCCGAGCTGGGGTTGCCTCTCTCGGTGGCCGCCCACTTCGCGGCCGACACAGCCCAGAAGTCGATCGCCACCTACCGCTCCTTGTTCAGCTCGAAACGACCTACTGCCCAGATCACCAAACCCCACGTGCAGGTGGGCGTCAACGTCCTGGTGGCCGACACCGACGCCGAGGCGCGCCGCGAGTTCACCAGCACGCTGGCGCTCAACGCCTGGAAGTTCGACCCGACGGCGCAACGCAGCCCGCTCACACCACCGGTCGACGACCTCGCCGCGACGATGCCCCGCAGACTCGTCGACGCCCTCGACCACCACCTACGATTCCAGGCCGTGGGTTCACCGGCCACTGCACGGGCCCAGCTGCAGCGGATCGTCGAGCAGACCGGCGCCGACGAGATCATCGCCGTCAGCTACGCCTACGACCCGGCCGTTCGCCACAGGTCGCTGCAGTTGCTGGCCGACGCCTGGCTGTAGACGACTGCCCGCTGCGCACGAGGTGTGCCGCACGAAATGTTTCACGTGGAACATGACCACCCCCAGCCTGCCCGTGCCGCAGCTGAGGGCGGCAACTGCGCGTGACCGGCTGATTGCTGCGGTGTCCGACAGCAGGGCTAGGCTCGTCTGCACCAACCCGAGAGGAGGCCGGCAATGCAGCCGGTGAAGATCATCCCTTGTCTGGACATGAAGGACGGCCGCGTCGTCAAGGGCGTCAACTTCGTTGGTCTGCGCGACGCCGGCGACCCGGTGCAGAACGCCCAGTTCTACCAGGCCGAGGGCGCCGACGAACTGGCCATGCTCGACATCGCGGCCACCGTCGAGGGCCGCGCCAACCGCATCGAGTGGGCCCGCGCCGTGGCCGGTGTGCTGTCCGGCATCCCGCTCACCGTGGGCGGCGGCATCAGCTCGCTGCGCGACATGAACGACCTGTTCGACGTCGGGGTCGCCAAGGTGTCGATGAACAGCGCCGCGGTCAAGAACCCCGATCTGATCAGCGAAGGCGCCAAGACCTTCGGGTCTGATCGCATCACCGTCGCCATCGACGGCCGCCGCAACGACACCATGGCGTCCGGCTTCGAGGTGGTGGTGGCCGGCGGCCAGCGCGGCACCGGGCTCGACTGCGTCGAGTGGGCACGCCAGTGCGAGGCGCTGGGCGCCGGAACGATCCTGCCGACCAGCATGGACGGTGACGGCACCCTGAACGGCTACGACCTGCCCTTCACCCGGGCCATCGCCGACGCCGTCAAGCTGCCCATCATCGCTTCCGGTGGCGCCGGAAAGCTGGAGCACTTCTTCGAGGCAGTCGAGCAGGGGCATGCCACGGCCGTGCTGGCCGCCTCGGTGTTCCACTTCCGCACCTTCAGCATCCGCCAGGTCAAGGAGTACCTCGCCTCCAGAGGGCTGCCCGTCAACCTCTGAACGCCCCCGTCAGGCCCGCAGCAGCACCACCCAGGCGCCCGTCAGCACGGCGAGAGCCAGCAGGATCCCCGTCCTGGGTCTGCAGTATCCGTGGTACATCGCATAGGCGACAGCAGGTGGGCCCACCACCAGAATCAGCACGAACAGCGCGTTGACCGCCAGCAAGGGCCCCGAGAGCGGCGGCGGGTAGCCGAGGTCCTGGCCGCGGCCGAGCATCAGCAATCCGATCCACAGCAGGGCGGCGGGCAAGCCGGTCATCGTCCCGACCAGGCCCGTCAGCAACGCCATCAGAAGTGGTGGTTCGTGGGCGGGTTCCGGCTTGTCCATGCCCCCATCGCACCAGATGGACGGCCAAGCCCCAAAGCGCAGCGGCGCGATCGGTAGTCTTACGAAGCAGTTGATGACTCCCGGGCCACTCAGATCGACCGGGGCTGCTCGACCGAGGGGGTCCGGATGCGCCGGTTTCGTGGGGTACCGCCGCTGGTCTTCGGCTTCCTGGCGGTCTTCGCGGCAGTGCCGATCTTCTACCTGGGACGCGCCCAGCAGGCGGCCTTCTTCTCCGTCGTGGCCGTCGTGCTGGTGGTCTCCGGAGGGTTCCTGATGGCCAGCGGGCTGCACGACCGCAGCGCCTTGCTGATCAAGGACAAGGACGATCGGGAGCGCGCGCTCGCCGAAGGGTCGAGGCTGAGCCGCACCGCGCTGATCGTGTTCATGGTGGGCGGTCTGGTCGCGGTGCTGGTGGGCTTCTGACGCTTTGATGACGCTTTGACCGGTGACGACTCGGGGCAGTCAGCTCTTCGACATGTCGATGACCGCACGGCCCTTCAAGGTGCCGGCATGCATCCGCTCGTAGATCTGCGGCGCCTGGTCGATGCTGAACGACTCGGTGTGGATCCTGATGTCACCCTGGCGTGCCATCTCGACGCACTCCATCAGCTCGGCGCGAGTGCCCCAGTTGCAGACCCGGACCGACGTGTCGAACTTCATGGTCAGGTAGCCCACCGGAATGGCACCCTGCGCGACCCCGACGATCGCGATCTCGCCCATCACGGCAACGAGCTGGTGCGCCAGGTCGAGCGTGGGCTGGGCGCCGACGAAGTCGAAGACGGCGTCCGCGCCCCGACCGTTGGTCAGTCTCTTGACCTCGTCGACCGCGTCCGGGTTGGACAGGAAGGCGTGGTGCGCACCGTTCTGCCTGGCGAAGGCGAGCTTGTCGTCGCTGACGTCGAGCGCGATGATCGTGGCGGCGGTGAGCGCCTTGAGCATCTGCACCCCGATGTGGCCCAGGCCACCCACACCGATGACCACAGCTGTCGTGCCGGGAATCAGACGGGGAATCGACGGCTTGATCGCGTGGTACGGCGTGAGCGCGGCGTCAGTCAGGGAGGCGGACGCGACCGGGTCCAGATCGCCGAGCGGCACCAGATGACGGGTGTCCTTGACGATCTGGTACTCCGCCATGGCGCCGTCATGGTTGATGCCGGGGGCGTCCATGTAGTTCTCACAGTTGTTCTCGTTGCCCGAGGCGCAGGCGTGGCAGCGACCGCAGCCCTGCGGCCCGAAGACCAGCACCGCCTCGCCGACCGTGACGCCCCTGGTGCCCGGGCCGAGCTCGGCGACGACACCGGCACCCTCGTGGCCCAGGGTCAGGGGCACCTGGAAAGCGCCCTCCGGCGCGCCCATGATGAACGAATCGGAGTGGCAGGCGCCGGCCGCAGTGACCTTGAGGAGGACCTCGCCGGGGCCCGGGGTCGGCTTGTCAACCTCGTTGACGACCGCTCCCTTGCCGTACTCGGCGTACTGGACTGCCTTCATTTTCGTCATCGGTGCTCCCTTGCGATGAAACGGCTGCGACGGGGCCAGGTCGGCGTCGCCGCCTGGACGCATTCTCTCAGGGTTGCCCCACCGGAAGGAAGAGGTCGGCCCTGTTGAACGGTGGCGATTCGTCGTAGTCGGGGAATGGCCACCGGTCAACGAGGGGTGCCCTGCTGAACGGTGGCCTTGAGCCCGCTGGGTCCTTGGCAGCGCCTGTCCTAGGCTGTCCGGGTGATCTCGACACCAGCGACCCGGATGGGGCTGTCGATCGCCCTGGCCACCGGGCTGTACGGGATCTCGTACGGTGCGCTGGCGGTGGCCGCCGGGCTGTCGGTGGCCCAAGCCATGGCGTTGAGTCTGCTGATGTTCACCGGGGCAAGCCAGTTTGCCTTCGTGGGCGTCATCGGGGCCGGGGGTGCGCCCGTTGCGGCACTGACCACCGCTGCGCTGCTGGGGCTGCGCAACGGGCTCTACGGCGTCCAGATCAACCGGCTCGCCCGTCCGCGCGCGGCGAGGAAGGCGGTGATGGCCCACCTCACCATCGACGAATCGATGGCCACCTGCACCGCGCAGACCGAGCCACTCGAGCAGCGCCGCGGCTTCTGGACCGCCGGCGTGGGCACCTGGGTGCTGTGGAGCCTGTTCACGCTGGTGGGTGCGATGGCCGGCGAGGTCATCGGGGACCCGAAACGCTGGGGTCTGGACGGGGCGGCCATCGCGGCCTTCATCGGGCTGCTCTGGCCGCGCCTGGTCAACCGGGACGCCTGGGCGGTTGCCGTGGTGTGCGGCCTGGTGACGGTCCTGGTGACGCCCTGGCTGCCGGGCGGCATCCCGATCCTGGTCGCCGCGGTGGTCGCCGGCGTGCTGGGCTGGACCCAACACCGCGGCGACCCGCAGGTGCGCGAGAAGGACGACCCGGTCGATGTGGAGAGCCCCCGATGAGCGCCCTGTGGTGGTGGCTGCTGGCCGGCGCGGCGGCCTGCTACCTGCTCAAGCTGTCCGGGTACCTGGTGCCGCAGAGGCTGCTGGACAGCCCGATGCTGGTCAAGATCAGCAGCTCGCTGACGATCGGCCTGTTGGCGTCGCTGGTGATGGCCAACACCTTCGCCAGTGGGCAACAGCTGGCGCTGGACGCCCGACTGGCGTCCCTGGTGGCAGCGGTGGTGGCGCTGCGGTTGCGTGCGCCGTTCCTGCTGGTGGTGGTGATCGGCGCTGCCGCTGCCGCCCTGACCCGCCTCGCCGGGGCTCAGCTGACCTGACCCGGCCCGGGCGGGCTTCCCGCCGGGCCTGACGAATTGGCCGGCATTGGGTACGTGTTGCGCGCAGGCCCGTGTGTTCGTGGCGCGCAGCCAGTAACGTCGCTCCCCGAGGGACGCAGGCCACCAACCAGGCTGGTCGCCTCCACGTCGAAGGGACCTGCAATGCCCAAACGCGACGACATCGACCGGGTACTCATCATCGGTTCCGGGCCGATCGTGATCGGCCAGGCCTGCGAGTTCGACTACTCCGGCACCCAGGCCTGCAAGGCACTGCGCCGGCTGGGATACGAAGTGGTCCTGGTCAACTCCAACCCAGCCACCATCATGACCGACCCCGTGATGGCCGACCAGACGTTCATCGCCCCCCTCAAGCTCGCCACGCTCACCGAGATCATCGCCAAGACCCGCCCCGACGCGCTACTGCCCAACCTGGGCGGCCAGACCGCCCTCAACCTGTCCAGCGAACTGGCCGAGGCCGGTGTACTCGACAAGTACGGCGTGCAGCTGATCGGCGTCCAGTTCGACACCATCACCAAGGGTGAGGACCGCGAAGCGTTCAAGGAGCTGATGGCCGAGCTCGACATCAAGATGCCGCGCAGCGAAACCGTCACCAACGTCGCGGACGCTGAACGGGTCGCCCGCGAACTGCGCTTCCCCGTGGTGTTGCGGCCCGCCTACACGATGGGTGGCACCGGCGGCGGCCTGGTGCACAACATCGAGGAGCTGCGCACGGTGTGCGCCCGAGGCCTGGCCGCGTCCATGGTGGGCCAGGTGCTGGTCGAGGAGTCGGTGCTGGGCTGGCAGGAGCTGGAACTTGAGGTGGTGCGTGACGCCAAGGACCAGATGATCACCGTCTGCACCATCGAGAACGTCGATCCGATGGGCGTGCACACCGGCGACTCCTTCTGCGTCGCCCCGATGCTCACGGTCGAACAGAACGTCATCGACCGACTGCAGGAGGCCGCCTACCGGGTCGTCTCGCAGGTGGGGGTGATCGGCGGCTGCAACGTCCAGTTCGGCTACGACCCCCACACCGACCGCTTCGTCATCATCGAGATCAACCCGCGCACCTCGCGTTCGTCCGCCCTGGCCAGCAAGGCGACCGGTTTCCCGATCGCCATGGTGAGCACCCTGCTGGCTGCCGGTTTGACCCTCGACGAGATCCCCTACTGGCGCGACGGGACGCTGGACAAGTACACCCTCGAGGGCGACTACGTGGTGGTCAAGTTCGCCCGCTGGGCGTTCGAGAAGTTCCCCGGCGCCAAGGATGTGCTGGGCACCCAGATGCGGGCCGTCGGCGAGGTGATGAGCATCGGCCGCGACTACAAGGAGGCCTTCCAGAAGGCCATCCGCTCACTGGAGAACGGCCGGTTGGGCCTCGGGTTCGCCAAGAACTTCCACGAGCTGGAGCTGGACCAGCTGATGACGCTGCTGGCCGAGCCGAGCAGCGAACGTCAGTACGTGCTCTACGAGGCACTGCGCAAGGGCGCCTCCGTGCTGGAGCTGCACGAACGCACCCGTATCGACCTGTGGTTCCTGGAGCAGCTGCGCGAGCTGGTGGACGTGGAGGAGCAGCTGCTGGCCTTCCGCGGCCAGCCGATCCCCGACGGGCTGTTGTGGCAGGCCAAGAGGGACGGCTTCGCCGACGGCTACCTGGCCGAGATCCTGGACACCACCCAAGCCGCGATCCGGCAGCAGCGGGAACGCCTCGGCATCCGCCACGGCTACCAGACCGTTCGGGTGTCGGGGGTGCCCGACGCCGAGTACTACTACTCCAGCTACCACCAGAACGACCAGGTGCAGGTCAGCGACCGTCGCAAGGTGCTGGTCCTGGGCGGCGGCCCCAACCGGATCGGTCAGGGCATCGAGTTCGACTACTGCTGCGTGCACGCCGCCTATGCGTTGCGCGACGCCGGGATCGAGACCGTGATGGTCAACTGCAACCCCGAGACGGTGTCCACCGACTACGACACCAGCGACAAGCTCTACTTCGAGCCGCTCACGGTTGAGGACGTGCTGGCGATCTGCGAGAAGGAGAAGCCGGCCGGGGTGATCTGCCAGTTCGGTGGGCAGACGCCGCTGAACATCGCCGGCGCCCTGGAGCAGGCCGGCGTCCCGATCCTTGGCACCAGCCCGGCCGCCATCGATCTGGCCGAGGACCGGGACCAGTTCAACGCCATGATGGACAAGCTCCAGATTCCGATGCCGCCGTCGGGGATGGCCACCACGGTCGAGGAGGCGCAGCAGGTGGCCGCGCGAATCGGGTACCCGGTGATGGTGCGGCCCAGCTATGTGCTGGGTGGGCGCGGCATGGAGATCGTGCACGACCCTGAGTCGCTGACCGGCTACATGAGGGCCGCGGTGGGCGTCACGCCCGACCGGCCGATCCTGATCGACCGCTTCCTGGCCAATGCCATGGAGTGCGAGGCGGACGCCATCTGTGACGGCACGGACGCGTTCGTGCCCACCGTGATGCAGCACGTCGAGTACGCCGGCGTCCACTCCGGCGACTCCGCTGCCATGATCCCGCCCCAGGGCATCAGCCCCGAGCACCTGGCACTGATCGAGGACTACACCAAGCGGATCGCCGTCGAGCTGGGTGTGGTCGGCCTGATGAACATCCAGTACGCGATCGGTGACGACGGTGTGGTGTACGTGCTGGAGGCCAACCCCCGGGCGTCGCGCACGGTGCCGCTGGTGAGCAAGGTGTGCAACCTGAACATGGCCGGCCTGGCCACCCGGGTGATGCTGGGCGCCAGCATCAGCGAGCTCGGCCTGGTGCACCGCCAGATCCCCTATGTGGGCATCAAGGAGTCGGTGTTCCCGTTCAACATGTTCCCCGAGGTCGACCCGGTGCTCGGGCCGGAGATGCGCTCCACCGGCGAGGTGCTGGGCATCGGCAGCACCGCCGGCGTGGCCTATTTCCGTGCCCAGGAGGCCGCGAATGCGCCGCTGCCGACCGAGGGGGCGGTGCTGGTGACGCTGGCCGCCATGGACCGGGTAGGTTCCGACCCGGGCACCCCGGCCGGCCGGATCATCGCCGCCGTGCGCGGCTTCGTGCAGGCCGGGCTGACGATCCGCGCCACCGGTGGCACCGCTCAGTTCCTGGCCGCCAACGGCATCGAGTCCCACACCATCCTCAAGCTGCACCAGGGCCGGCCCAACATCGAGGACGCCATCATCAACGGCGACATCCAGCTGGTGGTCAACTCACCGGCGGGTGCCGCCAGCGAGCACGACGACTCCTACATCCGCAAGGCCGCCATCCGGGCCCGGGTGCCCTACATCACCACCACCACGGCTGCCTGGGCGGCTGCCCAGGGGATCCTGGCCGCCCAACAAGCCCGCGAGGGGGTCCGCAGCCTGCAGGAGTACCACGCCATGCTCAGCTGACCCCGGCCCCGGGAACGGCATCTGCCCCACCTGCGAACGGCAAACTGGCCCGGCGCTTGCAAGCGCCGGGCCAGATCGTGTTTCGGTTCAGACGACAGTTCAGGCGACAGTTCAGGCGACGACCGGAGCCTCGGGCCCGACCTCGCTGCGGTTGTCGTGCATCTGGGCGACGCGCCGCGACGCCTCGTCGAACTCGCCCTCGATCTCGGCGTTGGGCTTGTAGACGGCCAACGACACCACCACGGCGACCAGCAGGTTGGCCAGGAAGCCGGGGATGATCTCGTAGAAGTCGAACAGGCCACCGGGGCCACCGGAGACGTTGCCCCAGATGCCCACCACCGCCGCTCCCGTGATCATGCCGGCGATGGCGCCAGCAGCGGTGAGCTTGCGCCACCACAGGCTGAGCAGCACGGTGGGGCCGAACGCCGCGCCGAACCCGGCCCAGGCGAAGGCGACCAGGTTGAGGATGGAGTTGTCCTGCTCCCAGGCCAGCACTCCGGCGATCAGGCTGACCGTCAGCACCGCGAGGCGGCTGAGCAGCACTTTGTAGCGCTGCGTGGGGTTGCGCATGAACACCGAGCCGATGTCCTCGACAAGCGCGGACGCGCTGACCAGCAGCTGGCTGGACACGGTCGACATGATGGCTGCCAGCACCGCGGCCAGCATGAAGCCGGCGAGGACCGGGTGGAAGAGAATTCTTCCCAGCGCGATGAACACGGTCTCGGGATCAGTGATGGTCAGCTCGGGGTGCTGGTGGAAGTACGCCACGCCCACCAGTGCGGTCCCGATCGCCCCGCAGAGCGTGAAGATCATCCAGCCGATGCCGATGCGACGGCCGCTGACGGTTTCCTTGATGGACCGGATGGCCATGAAGCGGACGATGATGTGCGGCTGGCCGAAATAGCCCAGGCCCCACGCCAGCGCCGACACCACACCGATCAGGGTGGCGTTCTGCACCAGGGACAGCCGGTTGATGCCCTCGGCGGCGTCCACGGCGCGCACACCGTCCAGCACGGCGCCGGGGCCACCGACCACGATCAGACCGACGATCGGCACGGCCAGCAACGACACGAACAGCAGCAGACCCTGGGCGAAGTCGGTGTAGCTGACGGCCAGGAACCCACCGACCAGCGTGTAGGCCACGGTGACGCCCGCGATGATCAGCAGCCCGACGCGGTAGTCGGTGCCGAACGAGCTCTGCATGAACACGCCGCCGGCCACCATGCCGCTGGACACGTAGAACGTGAAGAACACCAGGATGACCAGGCCTGCGACGATACGCAGCACCCGACTGTCGTCCCGCAACCGGCGATCGAAGAAACTCGGGATGGTGATGGAGTTCTGGGCGACCTCGGTGTAGGCGCGCAGCCTGGGGGCGACGAACTTCCAGTTCAGCCAGGCGCCGATCGTCAGACCGACACCGATCCAGGCCTCGATCAGGCCGGTGGCGAAAACGGCGCCGGGCAGGCCCATCAGCAACCAGCCGGACATGTCTGCGGCGCCGGCGGACAAGGCGGTGACTGCCGGGCTGAGGGAGCGTCCGCCCAGCATGTAGTCACCCATGGTGTCCGCGGTGCGCTTGAACGCGTAGTAGCCGATGGCAAGCATGCCGGCGAGGTAGATCACCATGGTGATCCCCTGCCAAGTGAGTGCGCTCACGTAATCCTCCGCATCAGTTGACGAGCATGCTGAGATTACGCCGCCCAGCGCGGGTGGTCATTGGCATGCCACGTGCTGGACCCGTCACCGACCCGCGACTCAGTGGACCGGTTGCACCACCCGGAGCCTCAGCTGGCCCAGCGGCCGCTCAGGAACAGCCACGCCCAAACCACCATGACAACCAGATCGATCGCCAGCAGCACCGCACCCAGCAACCGCCACAGGACCAGGCCCGCGTTGCCGCGGGGACGCCACTGCAGCAACCAGGACGCCAGGATGAACGTCGGGAACCACAGCAACACGGCACGGTTGACGCTCATGAACCAGTAGGAGATGCCGAACGCCAGCACCTGGATGCCCACCCAGCTGGCCTCCGCCCACCAGCGTTTCGTCAGGCACCAGATGGTGGTCACCAGCCCGACGGCCATCGACACGATCTCGGCTCGAAAGACCCACGCGACCTCGGGACGGCCCGGCCAGGCCGTGGGACTGGCTGCGGTCAGGGTGTGCTGCAGGGACTGCCACGGTGTGGTGAAACTGCGCGACCAGCCACGGGTCTGGGCGTCGAACCAGGCCGTCCAGCTGCCGGTCAGTCCGTTCAGGAAGTAGGCGTAGCCGGCCAGCACGGCGGCAGGAAGGAGCAGCCAGCCCAGCCTCAGCAAGCGACCGCTGCGGGTGTCCGCACGACCCAGGGGTGGCTCGGTGATCGCCATCACCACCAGCGCACCGATCAGGAAAAGACCGGACACCCGGAAGGTGCAGGCCAGCGCCGCGCACCCCGCGGCGGTTGCCCAATGCCCCTGCCGGGCGCGCTCCCAGGCCCAGAAGGCAGCGGCACAGAACAGCGCTTCGGTGTAGGGCACGGCGGTGAAGATCGTGGTGGGGGCGATCAGCCACAGGCAGGCAGCGACGCCACCGCCCAGCCGATAGATCGCCCAGGTGCTGAACACCGAGCCCACCAGGGCCAGCAGCACGCCGGTCACCTCCGGAGCCAGCCCCACCAGCATGCCGCCGCGCAGCAGCGCCGGCAGCCCCGGGAAGAACGCCACGTCCAGCGGATTGGCGTAGCCGTTGCGCGCAACACCGAGGAAGTGCTCAACGTCCCAGCGGCGCACCACCTCGACGAAACTCAGCTCGTAGCGGCGCATCACGAAGACCGCGACCAAGGCCAGCACCAGCCGGGTCGCCAGCCACACCTGGGCGACGAGCTTCGGATCGTCGTCCAGGCTGCGCAGCCGGCGAGTCATCACCGGCTGCCGGAGGGCTGGTCAACCGGCGCTTCGCGAGCAGCCTGACGGGCGCCGCGCAGCATCCAGGCGGCGTCCGGCGCATGGTCGAGGACGCCACCGATCGGGTCGTCCACGAACGGCTGGCGGACCGGATCGTCCCAGGGATGCAGCACATCATCGACGACACGCACCGCGATCCAGACCTGCACCCCCACCCGCAGGAAAGCAGCCAGCCAGTAGAGGGAGTCGGCGCCGGTGCCGATCCCCAGGATGCCTTCCAGGAAGCCCCAGATGGCGAAGAAGTACACAGCCTCGGATGCCGTGAAGATGAGTACGTCGCGGCGCACCGGCCGGGCCAACACCACGAACGGCAACAGCCACAGCATGTACTGCGGCGAATAGACCTTGTTGAACACCAGGAACGTCACCAGCACCAGCAGCGCGATCTGGCCCACTCGTGGGCGGCGTGGCGCGTTCAGCACCAGCCAGCTGATGCCGAGCCCGCACAACGCCATGCAGACGAAACCGACCACGCTGACGTTGGGTATCTGCAGCCCCATCAGGCTGAACACGTACCAGAGGCTGCCCAGGTCGGCGCCGCGGTCAGCGTTGAACGTGAAGAAGTAGCTCCAGCCGGACCAGGACCCGAGCATCAGCGGCAGGTTGACGGCCAGCCAGGCACCCACCCCGGCGGCGACGAACTTGGCGAAGTCGCGCAGCTTGCCCGCCCGCAGGCAGAGCAGGAAGTAGACCGGCACCAGGATCGCCGGATAGAACTTCGCGGCGAAAGCCAGGCCGATCAGCCCACCGGCCACCGTCGGGCGGCTGCGCGCCCACGCCAGCATGCCCCACGCCGTCAGGGCCAACGCCAGCATGTCCCAGTTGATCAGGGCGCTCAGGATGACCAGCGGTGAGCCGGCGATGAACAGCGCGTCCCAGCTGCGTTCCGAACTCGTGGGGGGCCCGGCCGGATACCGGGCGGGTGTCCTGGTGCGAGGCTCCTCGCCCATCTTCAGGTGCGCCGTGACCGTCAGCAGGAAGAAGACGAACAGCACCACCGCGTTGACGACGAAGAAGATGTTGGCCGCGTCCAGCTGCTGCTGCCCGCTCGCGTCAGGGCCGACGACCCCGCCGAGCAGGCCGGTGACCCAGCGCGTGAAGCCGATCAAGGCACCCGTCAGCACCGGGTATTCCAGCCGGATGTCCACGTACAGCTGGCCGCCCAGACCCATCTCCCGCCCCTGGTACAGGACAGTCATGTCGGTGTAGCAGGTGCGCAGGAACGCGTTGACGGGCGCTCCGACCTCGGTCTGGCGGCAGGGCAGCTGGCGCAGCATCAGGACGATCCACACCAGCGTCGAGGTGAGGAAAGCCCAGCGCGCGGCGCTGAACCAGGGACCCCCTGGCCGGACGTGGCGGCCCAGGGGGCCACCCAGACGCCCGGTCAGGGAGATGATCTCTGCTGGCATGCGATCAGGGCTCGCCAGTGTCGTCAACCCTGGTTGCCGCGGCCGGGACGCGTCGGGGAGTTGTCCGCGGCAGCTGTTGGCGCCTCATTCGGCGCCTGGGTCGGGTCCGGGGGCGCAGTCTGGGTCTGCCCGGGCCCGGCCGTCTGACCGGTGTCGGGATTGCTGCCGTTGGCGTCCGAGTTGGACTGATCGGACTGGGCGTCAGTCGTCCTGGTGTTTCGCCGATTGCCCTGATTGTTCTGGGAGGTGGTCACCGGGCGACCCTTGTTCACGTAGGCCGGCGGGTCGAACGTCTCCTTGGGCATGCCCTTGCTGGCCACCTTCATGTAGTCCAGCCAGACGCTCAGCGGGAAGGCGCTGCCGGCGAAGCTGGCGCGGCCACCACCCGCGTAGGGGTTCAGGTCGCTGGTCCCCTCGGGCCCGGCCACGAACATCACGGCGGTGGACACCTGCTTGGTGTAGCCGACGAACCAGGCCGCCAGGCCCGGGTACTGGCCGTTCACGATCTCGTTGCCAGCGGCCGTCCCCGTCTTGGCCGCGACGTCACGGCCCAGCGCCGAGGCTCCGGTGCCGGTACCGCTCTGGACAACGCTCTTGAGGGCGTAGTTCACGTCCCTGGCGATGTCCTTCTCAAGAACCTGGGTGGCCTCGTCGGAAGCGGTGTAGAGCACCGCGCCGCTGGAGTCCGTGACCTCGCTGACCACGTGCTCCTCGACGCGGGCGCCGTTGTTGGCGAACGTCGCGTACGCCGATGCAGCCTTCACCGGGCTGACGTGCGGCATTCCCAGCGCGATGCGGTTGTTGGCATCCCAGTCGGTGCCGGTCGGGATGCCCAGGTCGTTGGCCGCCTTGATGACCTCGTCCGGCCCATCCTTGATCTTCATGACGAGGTCGACGTACGCGGTGTTGATCGAGCTGGTGGTGGCCTTCAGCAATGACACCGTGCCGTAGGAGGCGTTGCCGGCGTTGCGCACCGGGACGCCTTCACCCACCGGCTTGAACGTGTCGCCGCGCAGCATCGTGGCCAGCCCCTGGCCGTTGCGCAGGCCTGCGACCAAGGCGTAGGGCTTGAACGAGGAACCGGCGTGCCGGGCAGTGGTGGCCCAGTTCTGCGGAGAATCGACGTTGTCGGGGCCACCGTAGGCAGCCAGGATGGCCCCCGTGCCCACCTCGACCGACGCAGCCGCGGCATGCAATTGGCCAGGCGTGTACGTGTAGTCCTTGACCCGGGCGGCGTAGGTCTTGGCACTCGCCTCACCCTGCGCCTCGTACTTCTGGGCACTCTTCACCAACTGATCCTGCATGGCCTTGTCGAACGTGGTGGTGACCGTCAGGCCACCGCCGCTCACCTGTTCCTGGGTGAAGCCCTTGGCGAGCAGTTCGTCCTCGACCATCCGCATCAGATACCCCTGAGGACCCCGGTATGTTTCGGACACCCGGATCTCGGGGAACTCGGGCAGGGCGGCGGAGGCGGTCGCGTGCTCCTCAGCTGTGATCGTGCCGGCCTCCAGCATGCCGTCGAGCACGTACTGGTAACGCTCGGTGAGCCGCGGCAGGTTGTCCGCGTTGGACGGGTCGTAGAGAGCGGGGCTGTTCAGCACCGACGCCAGAAAGGCCGACTGCGACAGATCGAGATTCTGGGCGTCTGCGTCGAAGTAGGTCGTCGCCGCCGCCTGGGCCCCATAGGCGCCGCGACCGAAATAGATGGTGTTCAGGTAGCCCTGCAGGATGTCGTCCTTGGGCACCTCGCGGCCCATCTTCACGGCCAGCACGAGCTCACGGAACTTGCGGCTCATGGTCCGGTCGCTGGAGAGGTAAAGGATCTTGATGTACTGCTGGGTGATCGTGGAGCCACCCTGCACGTCACCGCCGCGGGCGATGGCCAACGCCGCCCTCAGCATGCCGCTCGGCGAAATGCCCTTGTTGGTCCAGAACGTCCGGTCCTCGGCGGCCACCACAGCGTCCTTGAGGTCCTGCGGCATCTCGGACGAGGGGATCGACCGGCGGTTCTGCACCGCGAGCGTCCCCAGCGGTGTCTCGCCGTCGTTGTAATAGATGAGCGTGGTTTCGGTCTGGAAATCGGCATTCGGGTCCGGCAGCTTGGTGACCCCGTAGAAAATGCCGGCCCCCAGGGTTGCCGCCAGCAACCCCAGGCAGACGACGATAGCCACGACCCGGGCCACCCCGGCGGCTCGGATGCGAGATCCCATCCCAGCTGCTCGCTCGGGCTGGCTCTTCTTCCTCGCTGATGCGGCCTTTTCAGCCATAAATGTCCTCTACTGTCTGTCGCCGGCGGGGCGGCCTGCGTTTCCTGCCGTCGCCCAACAGGTATGTCGTGGTCAGGTGGTTCCACCCACAGTCGGGGCAGATCTCGACGACGCACACCTTGAACTCGCCGAACTCGTTCTCCATCTCAGCCAGGTCGCTCGTGCTCTTGATACGCCCCGAGAACTGACCGAGTTGTTCCCCGAACACGTAGTTCAGGTTCTTCATGCGCCCAGAGGCACAGACCGGGCATTCCGCCCCGGCATCCGTACCATGATGCAGCGCCGACCGGATCAAAAGTGAATCGGCATCACATGGATCGCCCTCGATGAGGGCCAGATCGGGCTGACGCAACAGCTGCAACCGATGCCGGCGCTGCAGTGCATAGCTCACCTCTTGCCGCTTCGACCACACCCTTCAAGGGTAGGTGACCGGACCCAAATCACTTCCGTCGAGCTGGGCCACCCCGAACGCCGTGCTGGGCGTCCAGCTCGGTCCCGCGGTTGAAGGTCTCCTCGCCAAGCCCCCGGCTCGCGGTCTGGAACCACCAGGCAAGCAACCCGAAGGTGACGCCCATCCCGACGTAGACCGGCAGACTCAGACCGATGTCGGGCACCACGAAGGCAGCCAGCGCGGCGCCGACGACCAGGAACGTGTTGAACATCATGTCGTAGAGGATGAAGACCCGGCCGCGGTAGAGGTCGGACACGTGTGCCTGCACCAGCGTGTCCACGCACACCTTGATGGACTGGGCCGCGACACCCAACAGGAAGGCGGCCGTCACCAGAGCGGGCCGGACGAAGATCGAACCCGGCAGCAACTGGACGACGCCTGAGCCGGCCAGCAACACGACGATGGTTCGCCGCACCCCGAGTCGCTGGGTGAACAGCGGCGCGACGACGCCCGACAGGGCATAGCCGACGCCGGAAGCCAGGAACCAGACTCCCATGTCCACCATCGCCAGCCCCAGGTCGGTTTCGTCGTGGAAGTGGTTGCGGTAGGCCAGGATCGTCGACACCATCAGCACCCCGTAGGTGATGCGCTGGACGGCGATGACGCTGAGCCCGAGCACCACGGGACGGACGGTGGCCAGGTAGGTCACCCCGTCGACCAGCCCGCGCCAGGCCTGACGCATGCTGGCGAGGTGTTTCCGCTTCGGCCCCAGGTCGTCACGCCCGATCCGGGAGGCTGACCACACCGAGAAGCCGAAGACCCCCGCGGCCAGGCAGAACACGATGCCGTCCGCGTACCACAGCGCCATCACGTTGTGCAGCAGGTTGCGGACGACGGTGACCACCACCCCGCTGACCATCAGGCACAGCGGCCCGACCATCGGCATGATCGAGCTGGCGTCCAGGTATTCGTCCTTGTTGACGGTGAACGGAAGGCCGGCACCCAGACCAGCCAGCATGAACCGGTTGAGGCCGAGCACCACCAGCAGCAGCGTGTACAGCAACACCGTCATGGCCGCGGTGTGCGAGTTGCTGGCGATCACCGCGCCCACCCCCACGCACAGCAGGGCTCGGGTGATGTCCGTGAAGATGGCGATCCGTTGGCGCGGCCAGCGGTCGAGCACGACGCCGACAAACGGCCCGATGATGGAGAAAGGCAGATACATCAACGCCATGACCGCGGCCATTGCCCAGGCATCCGGTGCATTCTGCGGGCTGAACAGCACGTAGGACGCCATCCCGATCTGCACCATGCCGTCGCCGGTCTGAGCGGCGACGCGGACCCTCAGCAGCCGCCGAAACGCTGCGTGGCGCCAAAGCCTGCGAAGACGTGCGATGAACTCCAAAACTCTCCCTCACCGGTGGCGCAGGCAGGCCGGCAAGGGCCCCCTCGGTGTTGACACTACCTTCCTCCAAACACCCGCCCTTCCTCCACACACGCCGGCTCAGCTCGTGAGCAGCGCCAGCTCGTCCCGGTGGCCCCGAAGCTGACGCACTGCCGAGCTGCAGCGATAACGCACCATGTGCTCGCTGATGCCATGTCGCTGCGCCGCCTCCCGTCCACTCAGCCCGTCGGCGTAGACGCTGCGCAGCACCTCACCCGAAGCCACCGGAATCCAGCCTTGCCGCACTGCGGTGTCGATCAGGTCGCCGGCAATCGGGCCAGCCGGCTGCCGGACGTGGAGATCGGCCAGCACCGGCGACGGCAGCTCGCGGCTGCGGTGACGATCGGCGCGGCTGAGCTGTTTCAGGCAGTCCAGAGCCAGGTTGACGAGCAGCTCACGGCGCCTGGTGGCGACCGGGTGCGCCATGATGCGCTCCCAAGCGGTGGCCACGTAGTCGCCCAGGCAGTGCGCCGGGTCGAGCCGCGCCTGGGTGCGCAGCCGCGGCAACAGGGCTTGCAGCACCACGCGACCGGCCAGCTGATCGCCGCCTTGGGCGCGCCCGACGAGGAAGCAGCCGGCCACGTCGTCGAGCTCACACACCGCAAGCACGTGGTCGAGGCTCTGACACCACGTCAGGGGGGTGCACAGCTGCGCCCACAAGGCGAGTGAACCCTGCCAACAGCCCGGACGCAGCCCCAGCTGAGTCCACTCGCGGTCGAGCCCCGACGCCAGAGCCACCGCTTCCCCGGGCGAAGACGTGGCGGGCACCAGATACAGACTGCGACCACCGCGAGCGAAGGCCACCTCGCGGCCCGTCCGCTCATCCTGATCAAACTCTTGCGTCGCCCACTGCGAGCGCACCACCCTGGCCGTCATGGCACCGGCTCCCTCCGACTCGACTGTCCGGTGTCTCAACGATCCTCAACGGCCGTTGTCAATGGTGTTGTCCGAGCGGACACGGGTGTTGTCGCCCCAGCGAAGGTTGTTGGCAGTAGCAAGACCGGGCAGACGCCCTTGTCAGGCCAGGAAGGCCGCCACCCGATCCTTGGGACGTCCGATGATGGCGCTGTCGTCGTGGATCAGCACCGGGCGCTGCAACAGCTCCGGGTGGGCCGCCAGCAACGCCACCACCTGGTCCTCGGTCGCGACGTCGTCCTCACTCAGCTCCAGCGCCTTGAAGTTGGTGTCCCGGCGCACCAGATCGGTGATCGGGTCCTCCAACTTCGCGGCCAGCGCCCGCAGCGCAGCCTCGTCAAGCGGTTGCTTGAGGTACAGGACGGTGTCGAAGGGCACCCCGGCCGCCTCAGCGGCCTCCACCGCCGCGCGCGAGGTGGAGCAACGGGGGTTGTGCAGGATCGTCAGGTCAGCCATGCCTGCCAGCCTATGGGCGAGGGGCCCGCAACAGGAGCGCGAAGGTCGCGCCAGCTGGCAACCTGACGGATCAGCCCAGGTGGCGCACCAGCCCGGTCTCGAAAGCGAGCAGCACCAGACCCACGCGGTCCCGACACCCCAGTTTGCTGAGCAACCGGCCGACATGGGTCTTGACGGTGCCCTCCGCCATGAAGAGCCGCTCGGCGATCTCGGAGTTCGTGGCGCCGCGGGCGATCTCGACCAGTACCTCACGCTCCCGGTCGGTGAGCACGTCGAGTCGGGTGTCCTGTGTGCCGGGGACGTCGGGCAGGCTCGGCACGATGTGATCAAGCAGCCGCCGGGTGGCGCTGGGCGCCACCACCGCGTCACCAGCGGCAACGGTCCGGATCGCGTTCAGCAGGTCATCGGGCCGGGCGTCCTTGAGCAGGAATCCGGCCGCGCCCGCCTTGAGTGCACTGAAGACGTACTCGTCCAGGTCGAAGGTGGTCAGCACGAGCACCTTGGTGGGCGATCCGGAGCCGACCAGCCGTCTGGTGGCTTCGACGCCGTCCATCAGGGGCATCCGGATGTCCATCAACACGACGTCAGCAGGCTGCTCCGTGAGCTTCCGTACGGCTTCGGCACCGTCGCCTGCCTCGCCGACGACCGTCATGTCGTCCTCGGCCTCGATCAGCATCCGGAAGCCGCTGCGCACCAACGACTGGTCATCGGCCAGGAACACCCGCAGCCGATCTGGGCGCGGCCGGGTTCGGAACGTGGCGTCATCGGTCATGATGTCTCCTGCTCTGGCTGGGCATCCGGCGGGTGGGGAAACGGCTCGGACGGGCCGTTCGGCCCCGTTTGGGTCGACTGCCCGGACGCGAACAACGGCAGGCTGACCCGCACCAGGAAACCGCCGTCGGGCGCGGGGCCGGCGCTGAGCTGTCCCCCCATGGACGTGACCCTCTCACGCATCCCGCGCAGGCCCTGACCACGCCCGTCGCTGCTGACACCGGCACCCAGACCGTCATCCGAGACCTCGATGCTGATCTCGACCGGCAGGTAGCTCAGCCGCACCTGGCAAATGGCCTGCGCGCCCGCGTGTTTGAGGAAATTGGTGACCGCCTCCTGCACCACCCGGTACACGGTCAGGGCCAGCGAGGGCGGCACCTGCGGTGCTGTCCCCCGCACTTCGAGGAGCACCCGCTCGCCGGCCCGGGCCACCATCTCCGGGATCTCGGCCAATCCCGGGTTCGGACGGTAATCAGGGTCTGGCGAACCCTCGCGCAGCACCCCCACGATGCGCCGCATCTCGGTGAGGGCCTGCCGTCCGGTGTCGGCGATGGTGTCCAGCACCTCGATCGCCTGGTCAGGCCTCTTGGTGGCCAGCGCCTTGCCGCCCTGGGCCTGCACGATGATCACGCTCAAGGAGTGCGCCACCACGTCATGCAACTCGCGGGCGATCTCGTTGCGCAGCCGAGCCTCGGTCATTCCGGCCTGCTCCTCGCGGCGTTGCAGGTCGATCTCGTAGCGCTGCAGGGCCGTCAGGGTGCGCTCCCGGTCGGCCTCCTCCTGCTCGCGGACCCGCCGTCCGAGCAGGTAGGGGACGACCACCGCGCTCAGACAGACGCCCATCATCATCATGAACAGGCCGAGCGTCGCGAGCCGGGTGCCCGGGCCGGTCATCGCCAGCCAACTGAGCGGAGCCAGAACCGACGCGTACAGCCCGACCGCAAGCACCGCGCGAGATCGGGGACGCTGCACCCAGCGGCCGAACGAGTAGGCGGCGATGGGCACCACCATGATCGACGGCAGCGGCCCGTGCACCAACAGCGCCTGCAGAGTCCCCGAGACCGCCATGATGGCCAGCATCAACATCGGATCAGTACGCCGCAGCGCCAGCGGGACGGTCAGACCCAGGTTGCTGAGAATCACCAGCACTCGAGCCCACACCATCGGGTAGGTGACGTACATGTCGCCCCAGAACCCCAGCAGCAACGTGCAGGAGGCGGCCAGCGCAAGATCCCCGACGGGATACTCCGAGTCGGGGTCGCCGAAAGGCCGCAGTGCGGAAGGCAGGGACATCGCTCCCAAGCCTACGTTCCCCGTCGTCAGCCCCCAGTCGAAGGTGGTCGGATAATTCGCCTCCGGAACGGGGCAAGTTGAGCCTGAAGTGCTGGCGAAGCGACGACACGTGGCCAACGCCATTGTCTCCGGCACCCAAGAAGTGGAGAATAAGTAGCAAAGAAATTCTCAGCAGACCCGGCGAGTCACCACCCCGTGCATCTCGGCCTCGACCCCTTGTAAAGTGAGCCATCTTGCCAAGCACGGCAGCCTTCCCGGGCTGGACGGGACGAGAGTCCACAGCACGTCGGACGTGGCCGACGTTCGGCACTGGGGGCTGCGACGCCGCCTACGTGCGCCGTCTCGCCGAATTCGTGGACTCCAGGGTCGACCTGTCTGATCACTACGCACTGCTGCTGCTGAAGACCTGGCTGGCCACTGCCGACTGTTTCGACGCCGAGTCGAAGGAGCTGGCCAAGACATCCCTGCTGGGGTTCCGGTTCGGGCTCAGCGAGCCTGGTGAGGATTCGATGCTGGGTTGGAGCGAGTCGCACCAGCTGTTGTTCGCCACCTGCGAGTACCTGACCGCGATGCTGTTCGGCGACGAGGCCGTGTTCACCAACGACGGCCAGAGCGGCAAGGCGCACAAGGGACGAGCCCTCGACCGGCTGACGGTGTGGCTGCACGACCGCTTCCGCTACGGCTTCAGCGAGTGGCTCTCCCCCAACTACCAACGCATCGAAGCGGCCGCGCTCTGTCTGTTGGTCGACCACGCGAAGGACGAGGCCCTGGCTGCTCAGGCGGGGCTGGTGCTCGACGTGGTGCTGCTGGACCTCGCGTTGCATTCGTTCGACGGCGGCCAGGCCGGTAGCCGTGGACGAAGCCACGCGCCCAATTCGGTCCAACCGCGCCGGACGGACTTCACCAGCCTGCTGGTCAGCGCCTTCGGCGCCGACACCGAGGCGCTGGACGTCGATGACATCTCTTCAATCTTCCGCACCCGGGTTCGTTATCAGGTTCCCCACGCCCTCCGTGAGATCGCGAACGGGAACCACGTGCGCCGGGTTCTCACCTCGCAGGGCCTGGACGTCTCCGAGGTGCGCGCCGAGTTGGCCGACGACCCGGAGTGGCCGCGCACCGACCAGAGCTCCGTCGCCCGATTCTGCTGGGGGATGAGGGCAATCACGACGCAGCAGACGATCGCCGACTCGATGGCCATCATCAAGGCCTTCAACCTGCACGACCACCGGGTGCTGGCGCCGCTTGCCTCCTTCTCCAGAGTGCCGCGGCGCCTGCTGCCCATGACCGTGCGGGCGCTCAATCCGATCACCGCCGGCGCTGCACTGCAACGCGCCAACGTCCAGACGTTTCGCACCCACAGCTATTCACTGAGCAGCGTCCAGCACTACCACCCAGGTGAGTTCGGCCACGAGCAACTGCTGTGGCAGGCGGCTTTGCCGGGCGGGATCCGGGTCTTCGGCACCCATCCGGGCAGCACCCTGGGCACCGACGCGCGCCCCGACACGCCGTCGCAGTGGGTCGGCAACGGCATCAACCCCGACATCGCCCAGCATGACAATGTCCTGCTGGCGCTGTACGACCTGCGTAGCCGCAAGGGTTATCTGGAGGGGCAGCGCCACTCCTACGTGCATCTGCACTTCCCGTGCGTCGACTTCGACGAGACCCGCTTCGGCCCCAACTGGTTCGCCGGCCGGCGCGCCACCAGCTACATCGGGGTGGTGGGCACCGGCACCTTCGAGCTCGTCAGCGAGAGCGAGGTGATAGAGCGCGGTGACCTGCTCGGTTATGCCGTCATCCTGTCCAACGAGGAGGAGTTCACATCGATGAACGACTTCGTGCGGCAGATCAAGCAACACCTGCTGTCACTGCGCGGCACCGAACTGACCCTGGTGACCCCCTACGGGCGCTACGACCTGATCTACAACCAGGAATTCAGGTTGGGTGGGCAGCCGATCAGCTCCGACTACCCGCGTTACGACTGCCACTGGGTGCGAGCCGAGCGAAACCCCACCGAGCTGACCATCCGGTCCAGCAGCCGCGTCCTGCATCTGGATTGGCGGAACCGAACCCGGACCGAGACCGAGCGGCATTGACCGGGGTGTCCCGGATCAGCCGATCCGGTCAGTGGCCGCTGCCCACAGCTCGGCCTCAAGACGAGCGTCACGACGCGCCAGGAACGCGCTCAGGCCAGCCAGAGCGACGATCGCGGCGAGGACGGTGATCAGTGGGCGGCGCTTCATGCCACCACTGTAGGCGAGGGCACTCCGCCAACTCGGGCCTATTTGGTCGGGAACCCTCGATACAGCCCCTCCCGACCGAATGGACCCTAGTTGGAAATCCGAAGATGCGCTGCTCGCTCCGCTCACCCGCGTGAAGCGTGCCCCCGAGACCGGTGTGCGTCGCTCGTTGGGTTTGCCGTGGGACGATGGGAGCATGAGCACCGTCTTCACGAAGATCATCAACGGCGAGTTCTCGGGCAGCTTCGCCTGGGCGGACGACCGATGCGCGGTTTTCGCGTCGATCAACCCGATCACCCCCGGGCACATGCTGGTGGTGCCACGCGAGGAGGTGGCGCGCTTCACCGATGCCGATGACGCGCTGCTGGCCCATTTGATGTGGGTGGCCAAACGGATCGGACAGGCCTGTGAACGCGCCTTCGAGGCTCCGCGAGCCGGGCTGATGATCGCCGGCTTCGAAGTCGACCACCTGCACATCCACGTGATGCCCGCCTGGGGCGAGGCCCAACTCAACTTCGCGAACGCGGCAGCGTCGGTGCCCGCCGACGAGTTGGAGGCCAACACCGAGCGCATCCGTGCCGCGCTGACCGAGCTGGGCTACGCCGAGGACATCCCCGCGGAATCTGACATCACGCAGAGCGGCGCAGCCGCGAGTGCATCCGGTGGGGGTGTAGGGCCTCCCCTTCACGCAGAGCGGCGCAGCCGCGAGTGCATCCGGTGGGGGTGTAGGGGGCCTCCCCTTCACGCAGAGCGGCGCAGCCGCGAGTGCATCCGGTGGGGGTGTGGGGCCTCCCCTTCACGCGCGCGAGCGTCAGCGAGCGACGCAAACGGTGGAGCATAGGGGACTCGAACCCCTGACTTCGACCTTGCAAAGGTCGCACTCTACCAACTGAGTTAATGCCCCTAGTGCGTCAGAAACTCTACCCGGCTCGTGGCCGTGGCGCCAAAGCCGGATAATGACGTGAGGCGCCACGTGGCGCTCGCCCAAGTCTGCGGTCGCCATCGGCGGCCGAGTTGGGCGCCCCGATCGAACAGGAGTGCCGGTGAAGCGCAGGACGGTCCTCGCCCTGGGTGGCGGAGTGGCGGCCATCGGCGCTCTGACGGCGGTGGGTGTCAACGTCGTCAGCCCGTACATGCCGGGGCGTCCGCTCCCGACCGGGGCACTGCGCGTCGACAAGGCCATTGACGTCACTTTCGGCGACTTTCGTCTCGTCATCGACGGCGGCCGTTTCGCGGTCACTCGTGGCACTCGAACCGTCTGGGCGGTGAGCGGGCCCTTCCTGCTGTGCGGCACCGGCCGGCTCCACTGGACCCAGAAACGCGGGCATTTCACAGCCAAGTCCCGGCTGGACGATCTCCAGGACACCGTTGCGGTGAGTCACGCGCTGGTGGATGGCTCAACCGTGACCGTGCATGGCGTGGCCAGCGGCGCAGGCACAGCAGAGCAGTTCGTCCTGGCGATGACCGGTGACTCGCGCGGGCTCGACCTCGACCTGCATTGCCCTGGGGCGGGATTCGTCGCCTTTCGCGCAGAGCTGGGCGCGGACGAGGGGGTTCACGGCTGCGGCGCGCAGTTCACCGATTTCGACCTGCGCGGGCAAGCCCTGCTGCTGGTGACGCGCGAGCAGGGCGTGGGTCGCGGCACCCAGCCGTTGACGATGCTGGCCGAGGTCACCCAGGGCGTGGGCGGCTCGGTCACGTCCACTTATGCCCCCATGCCGGCGCTGGTCACCGATTCGTTCCGCGGGCTCAGCTGGACCAACGACGAGGTCGCCCAGGTGGATCTGCGCACCACCAACCGGCTCGACGTCCAGGTGTGGACACAGCGGCTGCAGGCCCGCCTCGACCTGGCGGACGACCCCCCGACACTGCTGCACCAGCAAGGCCTGCGGCAAGGCAAGATGCAGCCACCACCCCGCTGGACCGGCGACGGCGCGATCGTGGGGCTGCAGGGCGGCACCGACGAGGTGCGGCGCAAGGTGGCAGCGCTGACAGCACAGGGCGCGGCCATCGCCGGGGTGTGGCTGCGGGACTGGACGGGGCAACGCACCACCGCGGACGGGCAGCGGACCTGGTGGAACTGGGAACTGGACGAGCAGCACTACCCGGGGTGGGACGGGCTGGCGGAGGAGTTGCGGTCACGCAACATCCGGGTGCTCAGCTACGTCAACCCGTTCCTGGTCGACGCGGCGGCCAAACCGGGTGGGGTGCGCCGCGACCTCTTTGCCGAGGCCAAACGGGCCGGTTACCTGGTGAAGAACAGCGACGGAGTGCCCTATGTGCTCGACCAGGGCGGTTTTGACGCAGGTCTGGTCGACCTGACGAACCCCGACGCGTGGCACTGGTTCCGCGACGTCATCGTCACTCAGGTGGCGGCCACCGGTGGCGGTGGCTGGATGGCCGATTTCGGTGAGGAGCTGCCGTTCGATGCCGTGCTGCGCGACGGAACCCCCGCCGTCAAACACAACCAGTGGCCCCGGTTGTGGGCTGACCTGAACCGCAGCGCGCAACGTCGCTTGGGCGACGACGCCCGATTGGTGTTCCACCGCTCGTCGTGGCGCGGTGCACCGAGCCAGGTGGGCATGTTCTGGGCGGGCGACCAGCTGACGAACTTCGACGGCCGGGACGGCATGCTGAGCGCACTGCTGGGGATGCTGTCCGGCGGGGTGAGCGGCCTCACGCTGAACCACGCCGACGTCGGTGGCTACCTGGGGATCGCCCGTGATCCGTTGCAGATCATCCGCACGCCCGAGTTGCTGAAGCGCTGGGCGGAGTGGTCGGTGTGGACGCCCCTGCTACGTACTCATGAGGGCAATCTGCCGGACCTGCACGCCCAGGTCTTCGACGACGACGTGGTGGCCGACTTCGCTCGTTTCACAAGGATGTATGCCGCGCTGGCGGACTACCGTCAGGAGGTGTTGGAGCAGGCCGGCCAGGACGGGGTTCCGGCGATGCGGCACTGCTGGCTGCACTACCCCGGCACGTCGGCCGCCCAGCGGGATGACCAGTACTTCTTCGGCGACCGCTTCCTGATTGCGCCGGTGTTCGGGTCGATTCGCGGCCGCGGCGTCACCCCGCCGCCAGGCACGTGGGTCAGCGCCTGGACGCGCCTGAAGTACCAGGGCGGCCAGGAGGTCAACCTTCCCACTCCCCCCGGGCAGCCGGGCGTGCTCTATCGCGAGGGCGACCAGAAGGCGGAGGCCATCGCCGAGCGGGTGAAGCTGGCGAGCTTCTGAGCCTGGGGAGGCGGGGCACCCCGGCAGCCGACCTGTGAATCTGATGTGAGAGAATGGGGGTGGTTCGCGACGTCTCCCGCCCAGGCCCAAGCCGGGGTCAGGGGTCGTCGGACACCCTTGGACGGCGAAGCTCGAGCCACGCGTCATCTGCCATCCATGGGTCGGGGACGGGTTGGTGGCCGGGCCTCCCCCGAACGCCGAATTTCTCACAGAAGCGAGTCTCGTCGAATGCAATTCGAAGCCGAGCAGATCATTGTTCACCCGCACCATGGCCCCGCGACCATCACTGCGATCGAGACCCGAAAGCTGCGCGGGCATGACGTTCAGTACCTGCGTCTGCAGGTGCACAAGAGCAACCTCGAGATCCAGTTGCCCGTGGCCAGCGCCGAAGAGGTCGGGCTGCGCCCGGTTGCCGGTTCGGAGCAGCTCAAGCTGCTCATCGATGTGCTCGGCGCGCCCACCAGCACGTCCCAGGCACAGGGTTGGTCGCGCCGGTTCAAGGAGAACATGGAGCGCGCTCGCACCGGGAATCTGTTCACCATGGCTGGCGTTGTGCGCGATCTGACCCGCCGTCAGCAGGAGCAGGGTATTTCGTTGGGTGAGAAAGACCTCCTGACGCAGGTGATCAAGCCGTTGCGCACCGAAGTTGCCTTGGCCTGCAACACCTCCGAGGAGGACGCCGAGCAGGTGATCATCGCCATCATCTTTCAGCAGGACCTGCCCTCGGTGGTCGAGCGAACCATCGCTGAGCTGACCGTCACCGAGAACCAGATGGTCGCCAGCTAGCACCTACCGACGGTACCCATCTGCAGGAATCTGGGCTTCTCTGTAATTCTTCTTAGATTCAGAAATATTTCCCTCGAGGGGGTCTCACTCGTCGACCCGCCACGGATCGACTGCACGAGCTTGTGGCCAGGGCGACGGCGGGCCCGCTGGGTGGGCGGGCACAGCAGGCTGGGCAAGGGGCGCTAGCGTGAAAGCATGACCGAAACACCTCTGCGGCTGCATCGCAGCGTCCTCTACATTCCCGCCAGCAATGCGCGGGCCATGGAGAAGGGCAAGACTCTCCCTGCCGACGTGATCGTGCTCGATCTTGAGGATTCCGTCGCCCCCTCCGTCAAGAATGAAGCCCGCGAAGCCGCTTGCGCCGCGGTCACCAGCGGCGACTACGGCGATCGCGAGCTCGTGGTCCGGGTCAACGGACTGAACTCGCATTGGTACGAACGAGACATCGACGCGGTCTCCAGGGCCGCCCCGGACGCGATCGTCGCCCCCAAGGTGAACAACGCCGAGGAGCTGCGCACGGTCGTCGAGGACCTGCTGGCACGCCGCACACCTGAACGGACGAAGCTGTGGGCGGGCATCGAAACCGCTGCCGGCCTCACCAATCTGGACGCCATCGCCTCGGTCACCTCGCGCCTGACGGTGATGATGCTGGGCACCAACGACCTGGCCATGCAACTGCGCTGCCGAACCGTTCCTGGCCGGCAACCGCTGCTGGGCGGCATGAGCGTCTTCCTGATGGGGGCCCGCGCTCACGGGATCGAGGCCATCGACGGAGTGTTCAACGATTTCCGCAACACCGCCGGGTTCACCGACGAGGCCCAGCAGGGCTACGACTTCGGCTTTGACGGCAAGGCCTTGATCCACCCGGATCAGATCGACATCACCAACCGGATCTGGACTCCCACCGAACAGGAGGTTGTCGACGCTCGCGCCCTGATCGACACCTACGAGGCCGAGTTGGGGGCCGGCAACGGCGTGGCCATGTTCCAGGGCCGAATGATCGAGAACCTGCACGCCGAGGCTGCGCACCGCGTGCTGCTTCGCCACGAGGCAATCACGAACCGCTGAGCGCACAGAGCAGGCGCTCACACAAAGGGCGGCCACCCCCGACGGGGGTGGCCGCCACTTTGTCAGCTACGCCGATCCTGCAGTTTCAGTGCGTGACGGCCTCGCCAGCACCGGCGCCGGTCATGGAGCGCACCTCCATCTCGGCCGCCAGTTCCTGGTTGGCCCCGGTGCGCGACGTGACGGTGCCGATCCAGCCGGCCAGGAAGGCCAGCGGAACCGAGACGAGCGCCGGGTTGGTGAGCGGGAACCACGCGAAGTTAATGGCCTCGCCGAGCATCGACGTCTTGCGGCCCGAGATCGGCCGGCGAGAAGACGATGAGCACCACGGAGCTGATCAGGCCGGTGTAGATGCTCCACACCGAGCCGCGGGTGGTGAACCTGCGCCAGTACATCGTGTAGAGGATCGACGGCAGGTTCGCCGAGGCCGCCACCGCGAAGGCCAGCGAGATCAGGAACGCGATGTTCTGGCCGTTGGCCGCGATGCCGCCGAGGATCGCCAGCACGCCGATGACGACAGAGGTGATCCGCGCGACCTTGACCTCCTGCTCCGGGTCGGCCTTGCCGTCCTTGAGGATCGCGTTGTACACGTCGTGGGCGAACGACGCGGACGCCGTGATGGTCAGGCCGGCCACCACCGCCAGGATCGTGGCGAAGGCGATGCCCGAGATGATGCCCATGAACACCTCGCCACCCAGCGTCAACGCCAGCAGCGGTGCGGCGGCGTTCGCGCCACCCGGGGCCGCCAGGATCGCCTTCTGGCCGACCAGGTAGGCCGCGCCCATGCCGAGCACCAGCGTCATCAGGAAGAACGCGCCGACGAGCACGATCGCCCACACGGCCGAGCGGCGGGCCTCCTTGGCGGAGGGCACGGTGTAGAAGCGCATCAGCACGTGCGGCAGGCCCGAGGGGCCCGCCACGAGGGCGATGGACAGCGACAGGAACGACAGCTTCGTCCACTCGGTGGCGCCGTACTGGACCATGGGCTTGAGCAGGTCCTTGCCGTTGCCGATGGCCGGGTCGAGAGCCGCAACCTGGGCTGCGTGCAGAACCTCGGACAGGTTGAAGCCCTTGCCGAACAGCACCATCACGGCCATGATCCCCGCCCCCGACGACGAGCAGGACGGCCTTGATCATCTGCACCCAGGTGGTGCCCTTCATGCCGCCGATGAGCACGTAGGCGACCATCAGCGCGCCCACGAGCGCGATCACGAGGCTCTGCTGGGCGCGGTCGGAGACTCCCAGGAGCAGGGCGACGAGGCCGCCCGCGCCGGCCATCTGGGCGAGCAGGTACACGAAGGAGATGACCAGCGTCGACGTGGCGGCGGCGGTGCGGACCGGCTTCTGGCTCATGCGGTAGCTCAGCACGTCGGCCATCGTGTACTTGCCGGTGTTGCGCAGGGGCTCGGCGACCAGGTAGAGCGCCAGGATCCACGCGACGAAGAAGCCGACCGAGTAGAGCAGGCCGTCGTAGCCGTAGATCGCGATGGCACCGGTCACGCCGAGGAAGGCAGCGGCCGACAGGTAGTCGCCGGTGATGGCGAGGCCGTTCTGGCGCCCGGAGAAGGCGCCGCCACCGGTGTAGAAGTCCGAGGCCTTGGACTTCTGGCGGGTCACGGCGATGACGATGGCCATGGTGGCCACGACGAAGATGGAGAAGACCGCGATGTTGATCATCGGGTTTCCGTAGGTCTGCAGCAGGATCATGCCTGGACGCCCTTCTCGAGACGGGACTTGATGGCGGCGGACGGCGGGGTCGAGGCGCTTGTTCGCGAACCTGACGTAGAGGGCCGTCCAGGTCTAGACGACCACGAACTGGAAGAGCCCCAGGACCGTGCCGATGTTCAGGGCACCGATCAGCGGCGTGGCCATGAAGTCCGTCGCGTAGATGGACAGCAGGACGTAGACGAAGTAGGACGACAGACCCGCGATCGTCATCGGGAAGGCGAAGTTGCGGAAGGTGGACCGCAGCTTGGCGTACTCGGGGGTCAGGGACATCGCCACGAAGGCCGCCGTGTCGGACGCCGGGTGGGGTGCCTCGGTGTGCACGAGTTCCGGCAGCGGCGAGTGGTGCTCGGGCAGGTGGAATTCGGGATCGTCGTTCGGATCGGACCAGCCTCGCTGGGGGCTGGGTCCACTGCCGGTAGGTGTCATGTGGGCACTCCTGGGTGGCCGGCGGAGCCCCGTCGGCCCCGTGGAGCCTGACAGTAATGGTGTCTGTGTTCCACGTCTATGGCCCAAAGCAGAGTATCTTTCGGGAAGCAGGGATATCCTTGCCCCCTCGACGCCAGCCCCTCGGGCAAGGCGCTGCCCGATGGTGCTTTGTAGCTGCTTCTATCTCTGACGCAAGAGTTTCTTAGAAACGGCAATCAACTCGGCGGCGGAGCGAGCACCGTGTGTCAAGGGCTCCGGTGGGCGATTTGTCGGAACCCGACAGACAAAAACCTACGGTTCCGTAGTTTTCTTGCTCACGCCCGGCACCCCCGCCGACGTAACCTCGTCAGTGAACAACCTACGGTTGTGTAGGTTAGCTTCACCAAGGCCAGGAGGCACGGTGCACGAGACGACACCCAGGCATCACCCCAGCGGGGTCATCAACTCGCCCGATCACGGCAGGTTCGACCCGCCGCGCCCGGCCGAAACCCCCATGGTGTCCTGGTGGACGCGGACGGCAACCTCGTCGTCGACCCCGACCACAGGCCGCTCGTCCAGCCGGCCCACGCTGTCGAGTGGCTGCGCGACATGGCGATGATCAGGCGTTTCGACGTCGAGGCCACCGCCCTGCAGCGCAAGGGACAGCTCGGTCTGTGGGCGCCGCTGCTCGGCCAGGAGGCGATCCAGGTGGGCGTCAAGGCAGCGCTCACAGCCGCAGACCACGTCTTTCCCACCCATCGCGAGCACGGCTTGGCCATGCTGATGGGGCTGCCGATCGAACGGATCCTGGGCGTCTTCAAGGGCGCCGAGATGGGCGACTGGGACGCCGAGGAACTGCGCTTCCACTACTACTCCATGGTGATCGGCGCCCACACCCTGCACGGGGTGGGCTACGCCATGGCCCAGGCCCGCGACGCCGCGTCCGACGGCGACACCCAGCCGGGTGCCAGCGTGATCTTCCACGGCGACGGCGCCATCAGCGAGGGCGACGTGAACGAGGCCTACATCTTCGCGGCCAGCTACCAGGCGCCGGCGGTCTTCATCTGCGTCAACAACCAGTGGGCGATCAGCGAGCCGGTCGAGCGTCAGAGTCGCATCCCCCTCTACCAACGAGCCTGGGGATTCGGCATCCCCAGCGTGCGGGTGGACGGCAACGATGTGGCGGCCGTGCACGCCGTCACCAGTTGGGCCCTGGAGCGGGCGCACAACGGCGCCGGGCCCACGTTCATCGAGGCCTACACGTACCGGATGGGTGCCCACACCACCAGCGACGACCCGAAGAAGTATGGCGCGGCACAGCAGGGCGAGCAGTGGCGCGCCAAGGACCCGATCAAGCGCACCAAGGCATGGTTGCGCTCAGCCGGGGTCTGGGACGACGCTCGGCAGGCCCGGCTCGACCAGCAATCCGAAGCGTTCGGCGCCCAGGTCCGCTCTGCCGTCGATCGGGTGAGCGTGCCCCGGTTGGGTGAGGTGTTCCAGCACGTCTACGCGTCGATGACGCCCGACCTGACCCGGCAACAGGAGGCGGCCCTCGCCGAGGGGGCCCGATGAGCGAACCGCAGACTGCCACCCAACCGACAACCCTGACGCTGGCCAAGGCGCTCAACGCCGGCCTGCGCGCCGCGATGGCCGGCGACGACAAGGTGCTGCTCTACGGGGAGGACATCGGTGAGCTGGGAGGGGTCTTTCGCGTCACCGAACGCCTGCAGGCCGAATTCGGTGCCGACCGGGTGCTCGATTCGCCGCTCGCCGAGTCGGGACTGATCGGCACCGCGATCGGCATGGCGATGCGCGGCTACCGCCCGGTCGTCGAGTTGCAGTTCGACGGTTTCGTCTTCCCGGGCTTCGACCAGATCACCCAGCAGCTTGGCCAAGCTGCGTTTCCGCAGCCACGGGCGCGTGGGCCTGCCGGTCGTGGTCCGGATCCCCTATGGCGGCGGCATCGGCAGTGTCGAGAACCATTCCGAATCGGTCGAGGCCTATTTCACCCACACGCCAGGCCTCACCGTCGTCAGTCCGTCCAACCCCCACGACGCCTACTGGATGATCCAGCAGGCCGTGGCCTCGCCCGACCCGGTGATCTTCCTCGAACCCAAGCGCCGCTACCACCAGAAGGGTGCAGGTGCGCACCGACGCCTCCCGAACTGGGCCTGCATCAGGCCGCGGTGGTCCGTCCCGGCGCGGATCTGACCCTGCTGGCCTGGGGACCGATGGTGAGCACCTGTCTGGACGCCGCTGCCGCTGCCGAGAACGAAGGACGCAACATCGAGGTGCTGGACGTGCGCAGCCTGTCGCCGCTGGACATGCCGACGATCCTCGAGTCGGTCGGCCGCACGAGCCGGGCGATCGTGGTGCACGAGGCCTCGCGCAGCTACGGCCCGGGCGCCGAACTGGCAGCCCGCTTGTCGGAGGAATTGTTCTACGTCATGGAGTCGCCGGTGTTGCGCGTGACGGGTTACGACACCCCGTATCCGCCCAGCCGCCTGGAGGCCGACTGGCTGCCCAACCTCGACCGGGTGCTGACCGCAGTCGACCGTTCAATGGCTTTCTGACAAGGCAAGGAAGAACCAAATGTTCCAGTTTGCGCTGCCCGATCCGGGTGAGGGGCTGCTCGAGGCCGACATCGTGGAGTGGCACGTCGCCGTCGGTGACGAGGTGCGAGTCAACGACACCCTCGTCGAGATCGAGACCGCCAAGTCGCTGGTCGAGCTGCCGAGCCCGGTCTCGGGCACAGTGCTGCGGCTGCTCGCCGAGCCCGGTGTAACGGTGGCCGTGGGCAGTCCGATCATCGAGATCGACGACGGTTCGGGCGCCGGCCCCGGCCCCGACGCCTCGCAGGGAGACGAACAAGCTGGCCACCAGGAGATCTCGTCACAGCCCACTCCGGACGAACCCCCGGCGAACCTGGTCGGGTCCGGCCCGACCCCCGAACCCACGACACGGCGAAGTCAGCCCACGGCTGCCAGCACTGCCGCGCCCGTCCAGACCGCTGAGACCACAGCTGTCGGCAAGGTGCTCGCCAAGCCTCTGGTGCGTCGGCTCGCCCGCGACCTGGGCGTGCCGCTGGGCGCGGTGCAACCGACCGGCCCGGAAGGAACCGTGAGCCGCGAGGACGTGCTGGCAGCCGCCGGGCTCGGGCTAGCGGGCGAAGGCCGGCGCGTCGCCATCAAGGGCGTCCGCAAGGCGACCGCCCACAACGTCGCCGAGTCGATTGCCAAACACGTGCACGTCACCGAGTTCAACACCGTGGATGTCACAGCGACCATGTCGCTGATTGCGACCCTCAAGGGACGCCGGGAGTTCCGCGACCTGCACGTGTCACCGTTGTTGATCCACGCGAAGGCGGTCTGCCTGGCGATGGCCCGCAACCCTGAGCTGAACGCGACCCTGGACTCCGAGGCCGGCGAGATGGTCTACCACGATGACGTCAACCTCGGCATCGCGGCGGCCACGCCGCGCGGGCTGCTCGTCCCGGTGATCAAGGGCGCCGACAAGATGAACCTGATCGAGCTGTGCGAAGCCATCAACCTGGTGACGGCGACGGCCCGCGACGGCAAGCTCCAGCCCGCTGACTACGCCGGCGGCACCTTCAGCCTCACCAACGTGGGCGTGTTCGGCGTCGACACCGGCACCCCGATCATCAACGGCGACGAATCCGCGATCCTGGCGATGGGAGCCATCAAGCGACGTCCCTGGGTGGTCGGTCAAGGTGACGACGAGCGTATCGAGCCGCGTTGGGTGACCACGCTGGCGCTCAGCTTCGACCACCAGATCATCGACGGGGAGCAGGGCTCGAAGTTCCTTGCTGACGTGTCGACCATCCTTGAGTCGCCGGAGTTGGCACTGCTGTTCTGACGCCGCACTGCGACCAGCCGGTCGGGGCCATCGTTCTCGTCGACCGTTGCTCAAAGTGGACTGCCGGATCGGGTTCTATTTCGTTCTCTGTCTTCGAAGCAAGAATTGCCGAGAATCCGCGATCGACTTCTGCGCAGAAAGCACGACGCCCGCCCCGGGACGATCCGGGACGGGCGTCGAGTCGGGATCAGCCGGCGGACCAGCCGCCGTCGTTCGGGATGATCGCGCCGTTGACGTTGACCGCCTCATCGGAAACCAGGTAAAGCGCCAGGGAAGCGATCTCCTCGGACTTCGCCATGCGGATGGAGGTGGCATGCACCGGGCCGAGCGCGCCCATGCCGGCCTGGTTGATCTTCGTCGGGTCGATCGAGGACATGATGTTCGTCTCGACACCGCCCGGGCAGATCGCGTTGCAGCGGACGCCGGTCTTGGCGTAGGTGAAGGCGGTGTTCCTCGTGAGGCCGACCATGGCGTGCTTGGACGAGGTGTAGGCGGCACCTGCAGCAGCGCCCCGGATTCCTGCCTCGGACGCGACATTCACGATGGAACCGGTGCCAGCCTCGACCATGTGCCGCACAGCCGCACGCATCAGGTAGAACGGCGCGGTCACATTGACCCGCATGACGCGCTCCCACAGTGCGGTCTCGGTTTCGCCGACACCTGCGAACAGGTCCATCACGCCGGCGTTGTTGACGAGACCGTCGATGTGGCCGTCCTTCATGGCGTCGGCGATGATCGCGTCGGCAGTTGCCTCGTCGGAGATGTCGCCGACGACGGCGCGAGCGCTGCCCCCGGCGTCGGTGATCAACTTGACGGTCTCGTGAGCCGTGTCTGCGATATCAGAGACCACGATGGTGGCGCCGGCTGCGGCCATCATTTCAGCGGTAGCGCGGCCGATACCGGAGCCGGCCCCGGTGATCACGATGGTCTTGCCGGACAAATCGAACAGTGCCATTCGAAAAACTCTCCTCATAGAAGTGGCCGCCGAATTCGCACGGCCATGAACCAACACATTAGCCTACAGCCCTGTCCTCACACCGGATCGCTACCGGCTGGGCACCTCGACGGGGTCGGATGACTCGACGAAGGCCTTGTCCTGGTGCAGCACCACCAGGTTGAACCGGTTGAAGACGGTTGAGGCGGCCGGGTCAGCCGATTCGAGCCGGATTCCTCGGCACAGAAGGTGGGGTTTTTCACAGGCAAGAATTTGTTCAGATTGTTTTCCACAGGCTGCTTGCTGGGGTCAGTTTTGTCAGTGGGGGTGTCTAGGGTTGGATTATGCACACAGCAATCCAGACACCACCGGCAGAAATGCTGGCCCGGCCCGGCGGCGGTGATTTGCCTGGGTTTGGCGGTGATTTGGTGCGTGTGCTTTCCGGTGCGCTGGATTCGTTGAATTCACAGGATTTGTGGCGCACCGGCGACCGTGAGTTGTTGGCAGGCACCCGTGAATTGTTGTTGTGTCTGGAACGGCTTCGTGCCGAGACAGCCCGCCGGGTGGCCGAGATCGAGTCCCGCGGAGCCACCACCGCCCTCCACGCCGTGCGGACGAGCGAGTGGCTGCATGCCACGAACTGGTCCAACCTGGGTGACGCCCGCCGCCAGGTGCGGGCCGCTGTGGAGTTGGCGGCCCGTCCGGTGGTGCAGGCCGAGGCGTTGGCCGGGAGGGTCGGGTTCGACCAGGCCACCGCGATCGTGCACAGCATCCGCCGCCTCCCGTGCGAACTCGACACAGACACCGTCGACGCCTGTGAACAGGCGATGCTCGGCCATGTGCACGAGTTCGACCCGGACTTGATGAAACAGTTCGGCCACCACGTCGTCGCCGTCGTCGCCCCCGAGGTCGGCGAGGAAGCCGACCGGCTCGCGCTGCTGCGTGAAGAAGCTCGGGCGCGTGGTGACCGGTCGTTCACCTGGGCCCGTGACGGTTTCGGATCGGTCCGGTTCCGCGGCCAACTGCCCATTGTCGATGCGGAACCCCTGGTCGCGCTGGTGACCGCCGTCACCGCCGGCCTGCCCGTCACCGACGAGCTCGGTCAACTCATCCCCATCCACCGCCGCCAGGCCGATGCCCTCACCCAGATCGTCGGCGCCTACTCAGCGTCCGGGCAGGCCCCCACCCACGGTGGCGACCGGCCCAGGGTTGTCGTCACCATCAGCCTCGACGCCCTGCGCACCGGGCTCGGCATGGGCACCCTCTGCTCGTCCGGTGAATGCCTGTCGGCCGGCGACATCCGCAGGTTGGCGTGTGACGCCGACATCATCCCCGCCACCTTGGGTGGCACCAGCCAGATCCTCGATCTGGGCCGCGGCAACCGGCTGTTCACCGGCCCGACCCGCCAAGCGCTGGTGCTACGCGACCGGGGCTGCGTGTTCCCCGGCTGCACCGCGCCGCCAACGATCTGCGAGGGCCACCACATCACCCCGTGGTGGAACGGTGGACGCACCGATCTGGGCAATGCCGTGCTGTTGTGTCCCTGCCACCACCGAATCATCGAACCCAGACCGACCGATCAAGAGAATCAATGGCAGGTCCGAATAGCTGCCGATGGAATACCGGAATTGTTGCCACCCCGATTCGTCGACAAACACCGCAAACCAAGGCGACACCAACGATTCTCCCTCACCGCGATACAGCCACCACTCGACGCCAAGAATTCGGAATCGGAGCCACCTTCGGATGAATTCGATCCTGAAGACTATCGGGCACAGCTCCGCCAGAAATGGCTGGAAGAATGCCTGGCCGGTAAGAATCCGTGGCACCCACCGGAAACCGTCCAGAATCTGGTGAATCCGGCTACGGGACGTGTTACTGACTGATAGCCGTAACGGTTGCCCCCTTGATGGTGAGCCAGTACAGCGTGAACCGGAAGTTGCTCTGCGCCGGCGTCACCGCGGCCACCCAGTCGTCCAGAGCTTCTCACGGTGGTTGAGGACTGGCGAAGGGGGCCCGCCACTCGCGGGGTCTTCTTGCTCACAACGCGTCACCCCCCACCCCGGCAGGCGCCTGCTTCATCCTGTCGTCAAAGACCGAATCCCGGGCTGGTTGCGGCGGTGTGAGTCAATTGTGACGAGCACCGGTCCGAGGTCGCAAGCGCCACAGGCGGTGCGGAAGCAGCCACCTCGTCCTAGTCACGATTTCCAGAATCCTGCATCTTCGCGGGCTCCGATGTGAGATGAATTACTGTGTCGAGGACCGTCTGCCTTGACGGCACAACCCCGTGGTCGGCACAGACGCCGGCTCACCCCGTCCCCGGAGCAGCCGCACCCGCGGTCCTCGTCGGCGACAGAGTTCAATTAAGGAGACAAGCATGCTGAAGAAGACACGACTCGCCGTCATCGCGGCGACTGCAGTCGCAACCCTCGGGCTTGCGGCCTGCGGTGGCGGAGGGGGCGCAACATCCGGCGCCAGCGGCGGCAGCACCACGCCCACGACCATGAAACTCGCGCTCAACCAGACCGAGACGCACCCGTCCTTCATCGCGCTCGAACAGTTCGGCAAGACGCTGAAGGAATCCACCGGTGGTCGCTGGGACATCCAGGTCTTCCCGAACTCGACGCTGGGCGACCAGAAGGAATATCTGCAGTCCGTCAGCACCGGGGTCGTCGACATGGCCATCGTCTCCGCTCCCCAGTTGGAAAACCTGCAGAAGGACTTCGTGATCTTCAGCCTTCCCAAGGTCTTCGACAGCGTCGATCACCAGATGAAGGTCCTGTCCGACGAGAAGATCGTCGGCGACCTCTACAAGTCCCTTGAGGCGAGCAACAACCTCACCGTCGTGGGCGGTTTGACCCAGGGCACCCGCAACATCTACACCAAGGACGCCATCGCCAAGACCCCGGCCGATCTGGCTGGCAAGAAGATCCGCGTCCAGGAAAGTGCGGTGTTCCTGAGCATGATCAAGGCGCTGGGCGGGTCGCCCACCCCGATGGCGTACTCCGAGGTCTACACCGGGCTGCAGTCCGGCGTGATCGACGGCGCTGAGAACAACGAGATCTCCTACGTCACGCAGAAGCATTACGAGGTCGCTCCGTACTACGCCTACTCACGCCACCTTGTGGGCGCCGACTTCCTGATCATGAACACCAAGACGCTGCAGAAGATGTCGGCAGAGGATCGGGCAGCCTTCGACAAGGGCTGGGACGCCGCCTGGACCCAGCACACCGAACTGTGGACGACGAACACCGAGAAGGCCGTTGCCGACGCCAAGGCCGGTGGAGCAACCTTCGCCGAGGTGGATGAGGCCGCTTATGCCGCGGCGCTGAAGCCGCTGCAGGACGAGTTCCTGACGACGGACGCCCAGAAGAAGCTCCTCGCGAACATCCAAGCCGCCAAGTGACCGTCTTCTTCTGACCCAGCGCCGGTTGCCGTTGATCCTCGGACGACGGCAACCGGCGCTCTCGGTCAGGAGGAAAGGAAGGAGGGAACGTGTCAAGCCAATCCCAACCCGTCGAGTCCGTCCGCTGGGGCGGCCTCATCAAGGGCCTCAACGCGGTCCGCGGGGTCGTTGACAAGACACTCGCAGCAATCTGCGTCGTCCTGTTCGTGATGCTCGTCGTGATCGTCGCCTGGCAGGTGTTCACCCGCGAGATCATGCAGAACTCGGCACCGTGGACGGAGGAGGCCGCCCGCAACACATTCGTGGTCCTGGCCATCTTCGCCGCGGCCTACGTCTTTTCGGAGAGAGGTCACATCGCAGTGGAGATGCTGCTGGAGAAGCTGCCCCTCGGCCCTCAGAAGGTGGTGGTCATCGTGATTCAGCTGATCGTCTCGTTCTTCTTCGCTGCCGTGTTCATCCTGGGTGGTTCGCTCATGGCCCAGAATGCCTGGAACCAGGACATTGCCACCCTGCCAATGTCGGTCGGCCAGGTCTACCTGGTGCTGCCCATCGCGGGCGTGATCATCCTGTTCTACGAACTGGTGCACATCATCGAGGTCATGGCCGGCGTCGAAGCTCCGGTTCCCGCCGAGGAGATGGGGGAGGCGATCTAGATGGATCCCATAGCTCTCGCCAGCCTTGTTCTCATTGGTGGCATGGTGCTGGGCATCGCCATCGGTGTCCCGGTCGCGATCTCGATGGGCCTGCCCTCCATGCTGGCCATCCTGGTTTTGCTGGGTGACTTCAACGGGTCAGCGTTGACCGCTGCCCAGAAGGTCGTCGCGGGAAGCGATTCCTTCGCCTTGCTCGCCATTCCCTTCTTCATTCTGGCCGGCGGCCTGATGAACACGGGTGGCATCGCGACCAGGCTGATCGACTTCGCCCTGCTCATCGCCGGACGGATGCCTGCGTCGCTCGCCCAGACCACCGTCGTGGCGAACACCATGTTCGGCGCGGTGTCGGGTGCCTCCGTCGCCTCCGCTGCTGCGGTCGGAACCGTGTTGTCACCGCGTCTGAAGAAAGAGGGTTACGACCCCGCCTGGGCCGCCATGGTCAACGGCATGTCGTCGCCGGCGGGAATGCTCATTCCCCCCAGCAACACCTTCATCGTGTACTCACTGGTCTCGGCGACGTCCGTCGGTGCGCTGTTCATGGCAGGAGTGGGCCCGGGCCTGGTGTGGTCTCTCATCTGCGTCCTCATGGTGGCGCTGTACGCACGCAAACATCCCGAGCTGCGCAGCACCGCGGCGCGCCCCACGTTCAAGGAAGGAGTGCTCGTCTTCCTCAAGGCGTTGCCGGCGCTGCTGATGATCTTCATCGTCATCGGTGGCATCCTCAGCGGCATCTTCACGGCGACGGAGTCGGGCGTGATCGCAGTGGTCTACTCGTTCCTCCTGGGCCTGATCCAACGCACCCTGCCTGTGCGGCAGTTGCCGCAGATCATCCTCGAGGCTTCCAAGGTGACCGGCATCATCATGCTGCTCATCGGCATGTCGGGCATCCTGGGATGGGTGCTCGCCTTTGCACGCATCCCGCAGTTGGTGACGTCCGGCCTGCTCGGCGTCTCCGACAACACGACAGTCGTGTTGCTCATCATCATGGTCGTGATGTTGCTGGCCGGAACGGTGATGGACCCGACACCCGCCATCCTGATCTTCACGCCGATCTTCCTGCCGGTGGTCACCGAGCTGGGCGTCCACCCGGTGCACTTCGGGGCGATGATGGTCTACAACATGTGTCTGGGCAACGTGTCGCCGCCGATCGGTAACAACCTGTTCGTCGCGGCACGAGTGGCGAACGTGAGAATCGAAGCGTTGATCAGCAAGCTGTGGCCTTTCTTCTGGGCCCTGCTCGGCGGCCTGCTGGTCGTGACATTCATCCCCGCCCTGTCGATGTGGCTGCCCTCAGTCATGGGGCTCCTCAAGGGCTGAGCCTGGTGAAGGGGGCGGTCGGTCCGGCCGCCCCCTTCGCGCTGCCCAGCATGATCCGAGATCGCGCAGCTCGGCCACCCACAGGGTCCAGGAGGAACGGTGCGAAACGACCGGCGCCTGTCCTCGCGGATCGACACCGAGCCCCCTGAGCCGACCTAGGATCGCAAGCAGCCACCTCGTAGCCCCGGAGCGGTCGACGTCCCGGTCCGAGGACTCTGGTGCCAGAGCTGGGAGGAGCACCCATGAAGGCCGCCGTTTTCACCGAGTACGGGCCTCCTGAGGTCCTCCATGTCGCGGAGATGCCTGAGCCGGTGCCCGGCGACCGCGACGTCCTGGTCAGGGTTCGTGCCACCACCGTCAACTTCGGGGACACGCTGGTACGCAACTTCAAGGCGGTTTCTCCCCGGCAGTTCCACATGCCCTTCCTGTTCTGGCTGATCGGGAAGGCCACGTTCGGGTTCACCAAGCCGCGCAACACCGTGCTGGGCAGCGAGTTCGTCGGCGAGGTGGTCGCAGTGGGGCGGCACGTCACCCGGTTCAAGGTGGGCGAACAGGTCTTCGGCTACTCCGGTCCGCAGATGGGTGCCTACGCGGAGTACCTGTGCGTGCGGGAGGACGTGGTGATGACCTCCAAACCGAGCACACTGACCGACGCGGAGGCCGCTGCCGTCCCCTATGGCGCCATCATGGCGCTGGGCTTGCTCCGCGGTGCGCGCATCCAGCCGGGACAGCGCCTCCTCGTTGTCGGAGCCTCCGGCGGGATCGGCACCGCCGTCGTGCAGCTGGCTGTGTCGCAGTTCGAGGCGCACGTGACCGGAGTGTGCGGGACGTCGAGCGTCGACCACGTGCGAGCTTTGGGGGCCGAGAACGTCATCGACTACACCCAGCAGGACTACGTCGACAGCGGGGAGACCTACGACGTGATCATCGACATCCTGGGCAAGAGCTCGTTTCGGCGGAGCAAGCGCTCGCTCACGCCGCGCGGACGCCTCATCTTCGGCAGCTTCAAGACCAAACAGCTGTTCCAGATGTTGTTGACATCGGTGGTGGGTGGCAGGAGGGTCGTGTGCGTGCTCGTCAACGAGAAACCCGACGACCTCGTCCTCGTCAAAGGCCTGCTCGCGACGGGGATGATCCGGTCGTTCGTGGACAAGGCCTTCCCCCTTCAGCAGGCGGCCCAAGCCCACAGCTACGCCGAGAACGGCGCGAGAACGGGAGCCGTAGTCATCACCGTCCCGTGATGGCCACAACCATCTGGCCCTGTTTTGGTGGCCCAAACCCCTTGTCCATGACCCACCTGCCGGCAGTAGGTTGAGTGAGTGAAGCGACATGGCCGCGTCCCGTGAGAGACCGGCATCGCGTTGATGAGAAGGGAATGCCCGTGCGTCAACTGCTCAAGGGAGTGCTGGCCGGTGCCGCAGCCCTCGCCCTCGCCGCCGCCGGAGTGACGAACGCCTCCGCAGCTCAGCCCGTTCAGGTCAACCGAGGCCATTATTCGGCGGTGGGTGATTCCTTTGCCGCCGGAGTCGGGAACCGTGTGTTGCCAGGCGCCGGGGCCTCCCTGCGGTCAGCCGATGCTTACCCGGTCCTGCTGGCCGGCAAGACGAACAAGGTCACGTTCCCAGCCGCGACCGGGGCCACAACCACCGACGTGTTGGCGCAGGTCGCGAACATTCCCGGTGGGGCACGGCAGATCACGCTGACTGTGGGCGGCAACGACCTCGGTTTCGCGAGTCTCGCACTCGCGTGCGCCGCAGGCATGCAGACGCCCGCCTGCGCCCAAGCGCAGGCCGCGGCCCTGGCCGGCCAACAAGCCCTGCCAGTGAAGCTGGCGGCGGTCCTGACCGCGCTGCGCGCCAAGGCACCCGATGCGCACATCTACGTGACGGGCTACCCGCTCCTGTTCCAGCCCGAGGTGACCGCGTCGGGTCCCTCGTGCCCCGTCCTGCCGGCCTATGACGCCGCGGCCTTGTACGCAGCCGACCAGGTCACCAGCGCACTCAACGGTGTGATCGCGGGGGTCATTCTTGGCCTGGACCCGACAGGCTCGATCATCGGGTACGTCGACGTGACCGGCGACGACGCGTTCGGCGGCCACGGGCTGTGCGACGGAACAGCCAGTTACATCTTCCCGCCCGCGTTCCACCCGACGACGCAGGCGCCGTTGCCCTCCAGCCTGCACCCAACCCCGGCCGGCCAACTGGCCTATGCCGAGGCGATCGTTGACGCGGGCTTCGTCACCACCGCCTTGTCATCCTGAACGTCAAGTGGTGTTGCGGACCGCGTGGCGCACGTAGATCACGCCGTTGTTGAAGCGTCGATGGTCCAGCAGTTCGAGGTCGAGCCTGACGCCCCGAGGCAGTGCCGGCTTGCCGCCGCCCACGATCACGGGGCAGAGCAGCAGGACGCACTCGTCGACAAGACCATGCCGGAAGGCCTCCGCCGCGATCCCCGCACCACCGATGCTCAGATCCGAGGCTGAGGATTGTTTGAGCCGTCGCACCGCCTCGGGATCGAACGTCCGCTCGAGCGTGGTTCGCGCGGTCGAGACGCCGGACAGTGTCGAGGAGTAGACGATCTTGTCCGCGGCGCGCCAGATGTCGGCGTACTCGCGCACCACCGGGGGCTCGTCGGTCAACCAGTCATCGCTCTCCCAGACGCGCATCGTCTCGTACATGCGTCGCCCATACAGCGACGTGCCGATGTGCCGCTCGTGCTCGTTCCAGAAGGCGTGCACTTCTTCGTCAGGCACGGACCAGTCGAACGAACCCGACTCGTCCTCCAGGAATCCGTCGAGCGAGATGTTGGCTGCGTAGATCAGTTTGCCCATGGAGCCCTCCGCCCGGGATGAGAGCTTCAGCGTGCATCATGGCGACGCCAACGGCAATGCCGCGACCAGGAGTGCCTCCGGAGCTGGGCCCCGCCGTCCGTCAGTGAGGATCCGGTCACAGACGCGGGCAAAGAAGGCCGTTCGCGTGAACTATTGACATTCGATAGATATAGCTCGATAGTCGATACATGAACAACCGTCTCGTGGTGAACATCCTGCGCTTCTTGCTGATCCTTGCCGTGATTGTCATCGCCACGGCCCAGGCGGTGCTCCTGCCGTGGCTCTCCAAAGAGATGGCCAGGGAACTTCCCGCCGAGGCCTACATGCGCTGGCCGATCCTGACCCTGGCGATCCTGGGCCTGCTGTGCGTCCAGGTCGCCATCGTGTGCACGCTTCGACTGCTGGGGTTCATCAGGGATGGGCGGGTGTTCACACCGGCCGCGTTCCGATGGGTGGACGGCCTGATCGCCGCCTTCATCGGGGCGAGCGCCGTGTGCCTGGCCACCATCGTCTACCAATCGCTGACCGTGGCCGGGCCGCCGGTGTGGATGCTGGCCCTGTGGGCCGGAGTCCTGGCCGGCGTTGCCCTGGCCCTGCTCGTCTGGACGATGCGAGCACTCCTTGCCCAGGCGATCACGCTGCGCACGGACATGGAGATGGTGATCTGATGCCCATCGTGATTCGCATCGACATCGAATTGGCGAAGCGGAAGATGTCAGTCGGTGAGTTCGCCGAACGTGTGGGTATCACCCCGGCGAACGTGGCGGTGCTCAAGAACGGACGAGCCAAGGCGGTGCGCTTCACCACCCTGGAGGCCATGTGCGAGGTCTTGCAGTGCCAACCGGGCGACCTCCTCCAGTGGGTGCCAGACCCGGACCGCGCCTGACGTCTCCACGAGATCAACCACCGGGCGTGTTGTCAGAGTTGCAGATGCAGGCGGAGGGCGTCGTCGAGTTGGGTCATCAGGTGGGTGGGCATGCGGCCGATGACGGGACCGAGGCGTTCCACCGAAACCGAGCGGACTTGTTCAGCCTGAGCTTTCGAATCCACAGGGAGGCCTGTCTCATCAGCGGAGAGGAGGACCTGGAAGGGAAACAGCCGCGTGGTGTTGCTGGCGACGGGGACCACCGTCAGGACGCCACGCCCCAGGCGTGCTGCGGCGGCGCTGGCGTTGCTCATGCACAATGCCACCGGAACGGCTCCGCGCTGGGCTCAGATGAGGACGTGGATCACCCAGGCGAGCGCTGCAACGACGAGGGCAGCCAGAGGCGTCGAGGCCACCAGCAGCAGGCGGCCGGAAGACCCCCGCGGCGAATCCTCACCCGGGGCGAGAATGGCGTCGTCGCCGGAATGGTCGATCCAGTAGAGGACAGTGGAGGCGGCGATGAGCAGGACGCCAAGACCCAGGAGCAACGGCGGGGCCACCCTGAGCACGACACCCGGCAGCGCGAACACGGCCAGCAGGGAGCCAGCAAACGCGAGAGCGGCGACCAGGCCTCCCACCCAGGGCCTGCCGAGCAGGAGGCGCAGGACGGTCTCGGGAGCGGCCAGCAAGGCGCCAACGGCCACCAGCAACGCGGCGGCCCCGACGAGAACTCCGATGGTGATGACAGCCGATTCCCCGGCCAACCAGGCACTGGTGGCGCGGCTGATGACGAGCAGCCCGATCAGTCCGAGAACTGAAGCAGCTATGAACCCCGACGTCAGTTTGCCGACCTTCTCGGCCCCGTCGGCGAGGTCGCGCGCGTAGGCGGTGGGGTCCCCGAAGGCCTCCCGGGCGCTCTCACCGGACTCAGCGACGTGCGCCTCGACGGTGACCAGAGCGTCGCCGATGCGCCTTCCCGACACGCCCAGCAGACGCTGCTCCAGGATGAACGCTTCGGACCAGTCCCGCTCGACGCTCGGGGCCAGGTCTGCGGGGTTGCGAGTGGCAGGATTCTGCCCTGATCTCCGGACCGTGTCGTTCATGATGTTGCCCTTTCAGGGGAAAGCGCGCCGTCGGTCAGCGCGCGAGTGATCGTGGTGAACCGGGCCCAGTCGTCGGCCTGTTGCCGGGCATTGGCGCGGCCCGAGTCGGTGAGGGCAAAGAACTTGCGGCCCGGGCCGCCGTCGCCGGGCCGCCACTCGACCTCGACCAAACCGGCCCGTTCAAGCCGGTCGAGGAGCGGGTACAACGTGCCACCCTTGATCTCTCCCAGCCCGGCCGCGGAGAGGCGCTGGGTGATGGCGTAGCCATAACTGGGCCCGTCGAGGAGGGTGCGCAACACGCAGACCCCCAAGACACCGCGCAGCCACTCACTGGGCCACTGGTTCGAATTCATGACTAGAACATATACCCAACTAGTTAGCCATGTCTACTAGTTGTTCAGAGGCTTCACCGCCCGCGACGATCGGCTGACCAGGTCGTCAGGAGGGTTTCACCCCAGGTGCTGGCCGCGACAGGGCACATCATCCCCTCGGCGAGTGCCCGAACCGACTCCAGCAGCCCCTCGGGTTGCTCCTCCAGATCCAGGGTGTGCGCGATGATCGCGACCCCGCAGTTCCGCACCACGTGCTCGCGGGCGTCCTCGTTTCCCTTCGCATACACCAGGTGGCCTACCGGCAGCCCGAGGACCGTGCAGTAGGCGAACAACTGGTACAGATCGGCCTGAGGGAAACCGCTGGGCTTCTCGGCCTTGTACTTGGCGTCCACCACGATCCGTGGCAGGCCCTGCTCAAGCCAGACGAAGTCGGGACGGATGGGCACCGCTTCGGCCTCGTCCAGGTGCGACGCGTACTGCAGCCGAGACCGACCGCCGAAGGGCTTCAAAGCCTCCTGCAGCGCGACCGTCACGAAGTCCTCGAAGATCGTCGCCATGTTGAACAGGTAGCCCGACACCACCAGGTCGCCGACCCGCTGCTCGAAGGAACGTCCGTCAAGGATCAATTCGGCGATTTCGAGGGCCGGAACGTACTTGGCGTTGAGCCGACTGGCTTGCCACAGCGGCCGCCGACCGCCCCGCGGCGGTGCGGAGACGTCACCCAACTGCATCCGCAGCCGCTGCAGCCCGGCCCGATGCCGGGCGCCAACCCGCGGTGTCCGGAGCAACTGCTCCACCGCCGCCAACAGCACCTGGTTCTCGGCGATGTCGACAGTGAACTCGTCGTAACGCACCTCCAGCGGGATGCTGCGCCCCCACCGACGGCGCAGCTGGTCAGCCTCCCGGACGCGGCCCCGCAGCACCGCAGCACCGCCAGAGTCTCGTCGACCGTCAGGTACCCCTTGAGCAGCCCCTGCTCCAACGCCCGGTTGGCCAACCGCACGAATGCGTCCGCGAGCGCTTCAGGTAGGTCGGCGTCGTCGTCCAAGCGCACCCGGTCGTCGCGCCAGAAGTCGGGACGCCGGGCGTACCCCATCAGGAACACCAACCGGTTGATGCCGATCTTCGGCTCGATCACCACCTGCAGCCCACCGACGGCGACCACGCCCACCTGGGTGCCGGCGGCGACCTCCCACCAGCCCGGACGGTCAGTCAGCTTGACCTGGACAACTCCTGCGCCGGCGAGGGCGTCCGCGACATCACGCCGCAGCTCCACCAGCCGAGGCGGGTCGCCTTCACGCAGGATCAGCGGGTTCACCACCACTGCTCCCCACCTGCTGGGAGGCCGCACGCCCGGCCACGCGGGCCCGGATCGGGTCCAGCCCATACCGGGCGCGGACGTCGGTGCCGTCGCCGTAGTGGTGCTCCTCCAGCAGCGGCAGGATTGCCGTCCGCCAGGCACGCTCCAGACCGTCGGGCTCGTGCACCGCGTTCCGCATGAAGTAGGACGGGCCGATCTTGAAGTCCGGGTCGTCGATGCGACTGTTGAGCTCGTCCAGCAGGTCGGCAACCCCTGGGTCCAGCTGGGGCCTGGCAGCGAGCCACCGGCGTAGCACGCCACTGGTGGGCGGCTCGGATGGGTGCAGCGACACGAACGCGAACCGGCGGCGCATCGCGGCGTCCACCAGGGCGATCGACCGGTCGGCGGTGTTCATGGTGCCGATGATGAACACGTTTTCGGGAAGGGTGAAGCCACTGTCGTCGTCGGTGGCGTACAGCAGGTCGACGTTCTGGCTGCGGTACTCCAGCAGGAAGTACAGCTCCCCGAAGATCTTCGCCAGGTTGCCGCGGTTGATCTCGTCGATGATCAACACGTACGGCGTCGACGGGTTGTCACGGGCGGCGTCCACCGTCTTGCGCAGCGGGCCCGGCTTCAACTCGAACCCGCCCTGTTTCACCGGCCGGTAACCCTCAAAGAAGTCCTCGTACGAGTACCCGGGGTGGAACTGCACCAGACGCACGTTGTTCTCATCCGTCAGGTGCCGGGCCAACGCCTGGGCGATGAACGTCTTGCCCGTGCCCGGCGGGCCGTAGAAGATCAACTGCGGACGATCACGCAGCAGGTCAATGCACTCCTGCAGCCAGGTTCGGGGCACGTTCAGAGCCTCGTCAAGCTCGTCGGTGGCGTCGGGGAGCACCAGTTCGCGCACGACCACCAGCGTGGCTGGCTCCTCGGGTTCGGCGGGCACCACAGCCAGCATCGTCTCCAGCAGGTCGAGCTGCTGGGTCATCTCGACCACGTCGTACTGCACCTGCAGCCGGGCCTTGATCTCGCTGGCCAGATCGGCGTAGTCGAAGCCCTCGGGGGCCCATTCCACGCTGCGTCTCAGGTTCGACAACCCGTCGGCCGACTTCAGGTACTCGGCCGGCCCCGTGATCGTGCCGAGGTACAACTTGCCCTGGCTGGTGGTGGCCACCACGTCACCAACCTGCATCCGGGACAGGAACGCGTAGAACTCGTCCAGCTTGGCGGCCTTCGCGGCGTACGAGGTCTGCGAGTAGTCCTCTTCGACGATCGCCTTCAGCTGCTGGCGGTCGACACCCGCATCCACCTCGCGCAGCCGCGACGCCCGAAGGGACGCATACCCGTCCTGTCGCCACATCGGAATCAGGTCGTGGCCATCGACGGAGGAACCGCGAACAAGCCACGCGCGTTGAGGGAGCGGACTGAGCACTCCGCTCGCTTCAAGGTATTCACGCAGGTCTCCCACTCTCAGGTGATGCGCCTCACTCGCCGCGCCGCTCGGCTCAAAGGCGACCCCTTCGGCTTCAAGGCGCTCACGTTGAGTGATATCTCCGAAGTAGTCATTCGACAGCAGACGGCCGCCATCGCTGACCAACCTGTGCACTGCCTCTGACGCGTGATCCCATGCCCACCTTCCCACCACATTGGGGCGGGTCCCCGCAAGGGAAGCCAGTTCGCTGAACGTCGTCCACTGACCCGGCTCAACGTAGGACAGTGCCGCTTCCAACACGGCCGAGTATCCAGCGTCCGGCTCGATGGCCTGTTTCTTTGCCTTCTGCTGTTCTTGGTAAAAGAGGTTGGCCTCGGCCAGGAGTGCGACCCCGTCTTCTGGGTGGGTTTGGAGCGCCGCCAGACCCGCGTCGGTGAGCCGCCATCCGGCTTGACTCTTCTCCAGCCAACCCGCCGCCGTCATGCTGAGCGTCTCCCACGTCAGGACGTTCTCCCACCTCTTGCGGGAATCGCCCTCACGAAATGTGGACAACTCGTAGTCAGTCAGCTGACCACTGAGCCGCTTGCCGACGAGCACGAGTGCCTCAGCGCGCCTCACCGGCCCCCCAGCCTCGTCGAGAACCACCAAGAGCGTCCGGAACAGCAAGGGCAACCGCACGGGTTGGTTCGACGAGACTGTCTCTGTTGTCACGGGATCTCCTGCTCACTTCTGCTGCGCGCGCCTGACTACACAGAACGCCTCTACTGGTTGATCGTAGGGTCCGCGTCCGACAGGAATCTGCGATCCTGCCCCGACGGTTTGGAGGAGTCCTCGGCCGCTCAGCCCTGCACGGTTTCTCGAGCTCGCACACTGCCTAACAATCGAGCCAGTTGGGGGATGACGGACGGCTCGGCGTCCAGTGCCTTCTCCAGTTGAAGCACTTCAACCGGGTCGAGGCGCAGGATGCGGTCTTCAGCCAAGACACTCCGGGCCCGATCCAGGGCAGCGCCGAGCACAAATGACGTCAGGTCCTGACCCTGCAGTTCAGCGGCCTCACGCAGCGTCGCGATCGTCTCGGCGCTGCAACGCAGGTTCATTCTTTCGGTCTTGGCAGACATGACAGCGCTCCACTGGTGTTGGTGCTTATGTGTGAGGTCGAGCAATAACGTACTTATGTAGTGCGTACGCAGCAAGCACAGTTAGAGACCGGACTCGCGGAGCTGATTCTGTGCAGATACCCATCATCTGTGTAGGATTACCTTCATCATTGGAGGTAACGCTCGTGGATACGACAGATCCAGCTGCAGTGGCGATGAGGTCGTTGCCTGCCTACTTTCGGTACACAGACGCGTGCCGGCTGGTGGGCGAGCGGCGTTTCAGGGCCTTGGTGGAGGCCGGCCTGATTGTGCAGATCGGACACGGGACGTACCGCAAGCTGTCCGTCGACGCTGATGACGATCTGGCCGACATCGTGTTGAAATCCGGGTCGGCGACGCTCTGTCTGGGTTCGGCGTTGGCTCGCCACGACCTGAGCGATCAGAATCCTGCCGCGATCGACGTTGCTGTCCCCCGGCAATCCTGGACGCCGCTCACCCGAGCGCCGGTCGTGTGGCACCAGTTCGACCGGGCCACCTTCGAGATCGGCCGTACCCCCGTGGAGATCACGCCAGGGTTGACGATCGGCCTGTACTCACCGGAACGGTCCATCGTCGACGTCTACCGGCTCGCCCATCTGGAAGGACCCGACGTGGGTCACCAAGCGCTACGACGTTGGCTTCGCCGGGGCGGTCAACCAGCAGCCCTCCTTGCGGTGGCGGCGTCGTTCCCCCGGGCGATGCCGGCCCTGCGCCGAGCCCTGGAGGTGTTGCTGTGAGCAGCCCGACACGGGACAGTGTCGAGGGCGGCGTCTATCTCGACCTGCAGAACAAGGCGCGACGAGAGGGACGACCCAACGCAGAACTGCAGCAGCTGTACGTGCTCGAAGGCTTCCTGGCACGACTGGCCGCCAGCCCCCATCGAGACCGATTCGTCCTCAAAGGTGGGGTGCTGCTCTCAGCGTTCGGTACCCGCCGACCGACCCGCGACGTCGACTTCCAGGCCCTCCATCTCGCCAACGACACCGCAACCGTCAGCGCGGTCGTCGTCGAGGTCGCCGGGATGGACTTGAGCGATGGGCTCATCTTCAACACCCAAGCGGCGCGTGCTGAGGCGATTCGCGACGAGGACGAGTACAGCGGTGTCCGCGTCACGATGACCGCCACCCTCGCCCGAGCCCTCCTGACCTTCCACATTGACGTGAACGTCGGCGACCCCGTCTGGCCTCCCCCCAGCCTCGTCAGCGTGCCACGCCTCCTCGGCGGTGACGCCCTCGCGCTGTCCGGTTACCCCCTGCCCATGGTTCACGCCGAGAAGCTGATCACCGCACTTCAACGCGGGACAGTCAACACTCGCTGGCGCGACTTCGCTGACGTATGGACCCTGTCCGGCACCCATCCGGTCAACGGCGACGACCTCCAGACCGCTCTGCGTGTCGTCGCTGACCATCGAGGTGTGGTGTTGGCTCGGCTCCAGGACGTCCTTGCTGGCTACCCAGCCCTGGCACAGGGCAAGTGGGCCGCATGGCGCCGCAAACAGCAGATGCTCCAACTTCCCGAGCAGTTCAACGAGGTTCTCCAAGCAGTCATCGCGTTCGCCGACCCCGCCCTGAGTGGCCACACCACTGACCACAACTGGCGACCGACAGACCGCCACTGGCAGCCACCGACCGGGACGTGAGCCAAAGCGTGGAGCGGCACTGCAGGAGCCGGTCTTCACCTACTACAACGACCGCTGACGTTCCACACCGCTTGGACAGGACGCTGATGGTCACCGCGCCGCGAGGTCTTGGTCGGAGCCAGGATCGAGCGGCGATCGGTACGGGGTGCCCGAATCGATAGCAGCCTGCATGGCGTCGTACACCTCCAGGATCAGCTCCTTGGTGCGGTAGGTGCCGAAGGCTGCCTCGTCCTTGCGCTTCACGATCGGGAAGGTGTCCATGATGTACTCCACGTCGCCTCGCTCAATGTCGAAGAGCAGGAATATCGCTGCGTCGAGCTCCACCCGACACGCGGCGCGGCGCTCCTGAGCCCACTCGACGGGGAGCAAGTCGTCCCGGCCTAGCTCGCGGACGAGCGGGTGCATTTCGGTGCCCGAGCCGACAAGGATGGCCACCCGATCAACGACCCAGTCAGCTCCGTTCCCGACCAACGCGTCCAGTCTCTCGAACGCTTCAGGAGGCAGAGTAGGCAACTGGCCGAACGTGCCTTGAGGGATCGACGGCTGCGACAAGAACTGACGAAGGATGTAGTCGAGCGCGAACGAGTTGTACTGGGCGATCAAGAGTGCAAGCGCCCGCGCATCCGGACCCGCGCTGATGATCCACCCATAGGAGGCCGCACCGAACGGGATGAAGCTCGCGATGATCGTGCGTTCGTCGGTGTTGCGCGCGACCCGGCGGTGGCCGAGCAGGGCTGCCTCGGAGCCCCAAGTGCGTCTGGCGACCCGATCGGCCACCACTTCTTCGCGAACCCAGTAGCGCGGGAGAACGAGCGAATCGTCCTGACGCTCCTGATTAGGCTCGATGTCCGTGTCCCCGGCCCCGTTGAAGGACGCGTAACGGTGGTCGTAGAGCAGGCCCATCTTGCCCTCGTAGAGGGGAAGCATGCGTTCGACGGTCTCGGTCATGAAGAAACCTCCTGGGGCCAGGGTGCGCAGTAGGGAATGCTGGTCGCCTGCGCCTCACTCATGGCGTCGTAGGCGGCCAGGATCAGGTCCTTGGTACGATACGTGCCGAAGGCCGCCTCGTCCTTTCGCTTCACGATCGGGAAGGTGTCCAGGACGTACGACACTTCCGGCCGCGTGAGGCCGTAGACGTGGAACATCAGTGCGTCCAGTTCGGCACGAACCTGCGCGCGCTCGATGGGGTCGGCGATCCAGCCGTTGAGGCGATCGACTCGAAGGCCAATCCACGACCGAAGCGAGCGATCCAAAGGAAAGGCCAACGACCCCAATTGTCCAGACGTCGCCATTGGAAGTTGCTTGGCCACGCTGAACTGAAGATGCATGTTGCTGAGCTTCTGGCGGGCGACGAAGTCGAAAACGAAACTGGAGAAGACCGCAGCGAATCCGGGCAATACCTTGCGATCGCACCCCAACACCATGTCGAAGTTCCCACCGCCTGGGATGGCGCCGGGCATCATGGTGCCAATTGCGGTGCGCACGTCGCTCGTTCGCGCAATCCCGCGCCAGGCGAAGTATGGACCCGTCGGTTTACGGCTTCCCCACGAGTCTTCTACCTCATCCTCGGCCACCCAGTACCGGGGCATCGGACTGGTGTGCGCCGCCTTCTCGTCCTCGGTCATCGGCCGAATCGACCCGTCGCACTCATAGGTCGCCCAGCGGGTGTCGTAGAGGTGGATCATCTTGGCTTCATACAGCGGCATCATGCGCTCCACCCGGCGAAGCCCGTCTCTCTCTCTCTCTCTGAAAGGCTCGAGCTGGCGCTCGAAGACGTTGCCGTTGAGCGTCCAGCCGTCGGCCTCGAGTTCGTCGCGGGTGTGGAAGAGGTGCGAGTCGTTGGACATGTCGAACATCCGCATGAAGCTGATGCCCCACGGGTTGCCGTTCACCGGGTCGTTCTCGTTGATGAGGACCGGCACGCGGCGGTAGATGCCGAGGGTGATCTCGGCGTCCCGGCGGGTCCGGAAGATCGGGCAGGTGCCGGTGTTGGGGTTCAGGAGTTGGATCTCCTCGGGGGTGAGCTCGAAGCGGGCGTTCTCCTTGAGCAGGTCGGACGTGTCATGGGCGAAGAAAGCGAACTCCGCCTGAGGCACGCGCTCGTCCCGGCCGGTCAGGGTGAGCAAGCAGAACTTGAAGCGAGCGGTGCACTCCCTCGAACAGCGGCTTGGCGTTCTCGAAGTCGTAGAGGCTCGCCAGGCTGCCTCGCTGGACCAAGTCCTTGAAGAAGTACTGCGTGGTGGCGTCGGTGGCGATGCCGGTCGGCAGGATCATGCCCATCCGGCCGTGCTCGCTCATGAGAACGCGGCTGCCCTCGGCGAACACCGCGTAGGTGTTGATGTCGCCGCGCCCGGCCAGCGGGTAGCGGCCCGACACCGCGCAGCAAGTGCGATTCGCCGGCAGCGCGACGCAGTGCGCCCAGGTACGCCTGCGTGCAGCGCCGGGTTGGACGCTTCGAGGGCCTGCGATCAGGCGCTTGCGGGCGGCCGCGTTGGGAGCTGCGGCGATCTGGGGGTCTCGGGCCGCGAAGAACTCCTGCTCCTGCAGCTTGACCCGCTCCCACGGCGGGTTGCCGAGCACGCACGTGAAGCCGCCACTCCAGCCCGGGCCGGCTCGGCGGGGCCCACCGGGCGCGGAAGATGTGCGGGAACTCCAGGTGCCAGTGGAAGAACCGGTACTCGGCGCGCGAGCTCGTGGACGGTGCGCGGCCGTCGCCTGCGGGCAGCGGCCTCGCCGCGCTGCCAGCGCCCGCAGGCTGCCGTCGGTGACCGCCTGGGGTCCGCCCGGCTGCTTGGGCCAGACGAACGCGGCGCACCAGGCGTCGGCGACCAGGCGTTGCTGCTGCAGCGCCGGGTTGGCCTGCAGCGCGCCTTGAGCCGCTGCTGGCGGGCGTGGACGTCGGCCAGGCGACGCGGGCGGCCGCTGCCGATCAGCGTCGCCCAGCTCGCCCGGCGACGCCGGCGTCCAGGACGGGCACGGCGTTGTCGCCGAACAGGTCGTCCTGGCCCGGCGCGTTCGGCCTTGTTCTGCTTCTTCAGCGCCGCGACGACCTTCTTGTCGTCGCCCTCGAGGGCCGTGAACGCCTCGTCCGGCACGCCCTGCCCGAGCAAGCGCCGGGGTGGCGCCGAGCAGGGAGTTGCCGACCTTGATCTGGGCGTCGAGGAAGGCGAGCGGCGTCCCGGGTCGAGGGCCTCCAGCCACAGCGACACCTTGGCCAGTTCGGCCGCCATCGGGTTGATGTCGACGCCGTAGATGCAGCGGCCGACGACGTCGGCGCAGCGCCTCGCGGACCCGTTCGGGCGGCGGCTCGGGGTCGCCGGTCCGGATCGGCCGCGACCCGCTTGGCGATCCGGCGGGCGGCGGCGACCAGGAAGTGCCCCGAGCCGCAGGCGGGGTCGCAGACGGTGAGCGCCAGCAGCGCCGCCTCGGGGTCGGGTTCGCGTTCGGCGCGCGTCGAGCACCGGGTCGAGGGCGGAGTCGAGCAGGCAGTCGATCAGCGAGGTGGGCGTGTAGTAGGAGCCGGTCGTCTTGCGCTCGTTGCCGGCGGCCGACAGCAGCTCGAAGACCCGCCGGCCGGCGTCGCAGCGAGGGCACGAACTCGAGCAGCGCCTCGTAGATGGTGCCGAGCTCCTCGGCGCCGAGGTTGCGGTAGTCGACGACGCGCTGCATCTTCGAGCCGGGTTCGGTCGACGAGGCTGAGGTGCCGCACCGCCCGCAGCAGCGCCTCGTTCGACAGGTCGCAGCCCCGGAACAGGTCGAGCGCGCCGGGTTCGAACAGGCCGCCGATGCCGGCCAGGCCGAGCTCGGGGCGTCCGTCGACCGAGCCGAGGCCGTCCCACGACCAGGTTGAGCGCCCGCCACAGGTCGGCGTGCCGGGTGCCGCGCCGGCGGCGGGCCGTGCGGCGCAGGCGCTCGGTCGAGAAGTAGTCGCGGTAGCGCTGCCGGGCTCGGGGGTCGGCGTCGCGGGGCGAGCAGCAGGCCGCGGTCCTCGGCGACGAAGGTGAACAGCAGCCGGTAGACCACCCGCAGCAGGCCGTGGTTGACGTCCTCGATGCGCAGGCTGCCTTCGGCGAGCCCGTCGCGCAGGTGGGCGTTCGCCGGGTGGGCGAGGAAGCCGGTGCCGAGCGTCGTGATCGCCTGGATCACGCCGTCGCGCAGCTGGTTGAGCGCCCGCGTGCCCGACTCCAGCGACTCGGTGCGCCACGCCTCCAGCCAGCAGGACGCCGCGCCCTTCTCGGGGTCGCGCACCTCGAGCCGCGACTGGTGGCAGACGCTGAACAGCAGCACGAAGTCGGCGAACAGCTCGCCGTCGAAGATCGCCTCGAGGTCGAACTCGACGTAGGCCGAGCCGACCAGCGACGGTCGAGTCGCGCAGCAGCCGCAGGGTGCGCCCGTTGGACAGCAGCGCCCACAGGTGGGCGTCCGAGCGGTTGAGCAGTTCCTGCACCATCGACTGCGGCGACGAGGTCGCGCGCCGGCGACGCCCTGGGTGCGCCGGTCCAGCTCGATCCGGTGGCCGAGCAGGTGCATCGGCACGTGCTCCCACACGTGCGAGACCGGCAGCTGCTTGCCGCCGGCGGCCAGACCGCCCGCGGGGGTGGTCGGACACGCGCCCGTAGCCCAGCTCGCGCAGCAGGATCAGCAGCCACCGCTCCCGGGTCAGGGTGGTGCCGCGGTCCGACTCCGGCAGCTTGTCCGCCGCCTGCCGGTAGGCCGCCCAGACGCCGGTCAGGTACGCCCACGCCCGGTTCGCCGCCTCGCGGACGGTCTCGCCGGGGGCCAGGTGGTAGTCGCCGGACGCCTGCCCGCCCAGCCCGCCTGCCGCGATGCGCGACAGCAGGTCGGCGGGCAGCAGGCCGCCGGCCACCCGGACGCCCACGAACGACTCGGCTGCCATGGCTCTCAACCCCTCGGGACCGGAAGGAACACGTACACGCCCAGCACGTCGGGTGGGCTCTCGGCCCGCACACCCAGCCCGCGCACCACGCCGCCGGACGCCGCCCGCACCCGCCGGTGCGAGGCCCGCAGCTGCTCGGCGAGCGCCTCCCCGTGCGCGTCCAGGTGCGACTGCACCTGCGCCAGTTGGCCGAGCGCCGAGGTGAGGTACTGCCCGGGGTCTGCCCACGTTCCCCGACGGCGGGGCGTCGAGCAGGGCGCTGACCTCGTCGGCTCCAGCCACGACAGGACGCCGCCGCGGGACGTGAAGGCGAGGGTGGCGGCGTCCTCGGCCACGGCCGTGCGCTCCCCCGCCCGGGACGGCAGGGTGAGGTGGAACCGGTAGCGCACCAGCAGCAGCGTGGTGCGGGTCTCGACGGCAGCCGTGCGGACGACCGCGCACCGCCGCGCGGGCCGGGCGTCGGCGGGCAGGGCGGGGTCGAGCGCCGACTCGAGCACGTAGGACGCGATCGCCTCGACAGCGGCGTCCGTGCGGTGCAGCACGTTCTCGCCCTTGGCGACCGGGAAGTCGTCCACGAAACCGAGCCCGGTCTCGCGGCCAGGCGGCAGGGCGTCCCGCAGGCCGCCGGGCAGCGGGCCGGTGGACGCAGTGAACCCGCGCGGGGTCGTCCTGATGGTCGGCCTGAGCGCCTGCAGCGCTGTCTCGGTGAAGGCGCGCACCTCGGCGTGGGTGCCGAGGTTGGCGCGGATCTCGGCGACCTCGGCGGCGACCTCGTCGGGCTGGATGGCGCGCTGGGCGTACTTGGTGCGTGACGCCTTCTCGCGCTCGGCGGCCGACTGCCACTCCCGGTCCAGGTCGGCGGCCTTCTGCGTCGAGCTCGAAGTCGAGGGTGTCCTGGCGGTGGTCGCCGCCGCGCAGGAGCAGGCCCTCCATGAGGGCCTCGAGCACGGCGTCGCTGTTGTCGGGCACCGGCACCGAGACGCCGGTGGCCTTGCGGATCGCCTCGTGCTTGCGGAGCAGCACGTCGAGGACGATGCCGTCGATGCGGTTGTCCTGGCCGTAGAAGGTGACGGCACGCACGACGTCGCGCTGCTGGCCGAAGCGGTCGACCCGGCCCTCGCGCTGCTCGTGCCGGGTCGGGTTCCAGGCCAGGTCGTAGTGGACGACGGCGTCGAACTGGTCCTGCAGGTTGACGCCCTCGGACAGGCAGTCGGTGGCGACCAGCACCGGCCGGCCCGTCGCGCGTCGGCCAGTGCGGCGATCCGGGCCACCCGCTCGTCGGGCGGCAGGGTGCCGGTGACGCACGGCCACGGTCGTGCGCCTTGCCCAGCTTGCGGGTGCAGGTGCTCGGCGACGTACTCGGCGGTGGCGATGAAGCGGCAGAACACGATCGGGTCGTAGCCGTCGGCCAGCAGCTCCTTGACCTGCGTGGTGATGGCGTCGAGCTTGCGGTCGCCGGCGCCTTCGAGCGCCTTGCGCCCGCTTGAGCGAAGCCGCGCAGCCGGCGTTGCTGCGGGCGTCGCCGGACTCGATCGGCCGGCGTCAGCGCCCGGGGCGACGTCGACCGACTCGAGCGTCTCGTCGTCGGCCAGGTCGAGCACCGCCGAGCGGCCGAGCGCGTCGGCCTCGGCGGCGTCGTCGCCGCGCCGAGGCGGCCGAGCGGGTGGCCAGGTCTGCGCGGCTGCCCGGGGCGAGGACGCCAGGGCGCGCAGCAGCGCCAGCGCCGACCACCAGCGGACGCGCTGCTCGCGCGGCGCCGTCGGCGGTGCGCACCGTCTCCCGGGCGTAGGCGATGCACGTCGTCGAACAGGTCGCGGTACTCGGGTGAGAGCTTGTAGGTGCTTCCTTGGACTGCCGGTCGGGGGGAACGGGGTGTCCTCGTCGAGGAACTGGCGGATGTCGGCGCGGCGGCGCTGCACGAAGTGCCGGGCCAGCAGCTCGCGGCCCGTCGTCTGGTCGAGGTCCAGGTCGTGCAACGCCGGGTCGAGCAGGCCGAGCAGGTTGCGGAACGCCGCGTCCTTGCCGCTGTGCGGGGTCGCGGTGACCAGGATCAGGTGCCGGTCGGCGTCGGCGGCCAGCGCGCGGACCAGCTCGTAGCGCTGGGTGCGGGCCGTGCCGCCGGACCGCCGTCGGCGCACGCAGGTGTGCGCCTCGTCGACGATCACCAGGTCGGGGCAGGTGCGCAGGAACTCGTCGCGGCGCCGGTCCGACTTGATGAAGTCGGTCGAGACCACGGTGAACGGGTAGCGCTCGAACAGCGACTCGCCGGCCGATGCACTGCGCTCCAGCCGCGCGGACCGTGGTCGGCAGCACCAGCTCGGCGTCGATGTCGAACTTGTCGCGCAGCTCGCCCTGCCACTGCTCGGCCAGCGCCGGGCGGCACAGCACCGCCAGCCGCGGCGCGTCGCCCGGTCGCAGCAGCTCGCCGGCGATCAGGCCGCCTCGATGGTCTTGCCGATGCCGACGTCGTCGGCGATCAGCAGCCGGACGGTGTCCTGCCGCAGCGCCATCAGCAGCGGCACGAGCTGGTAGGCGCGCGGCTCGACGGCGATCCGGCCAGCGAGCGGAACGGCCCGGCGCTGGACCGGAACCCGATCCGCAGCGCGCTGCGCAGCAGCCGGGCGCTGGCCTGGTCGCCGAGGTCGTCAGCGGCCGGCGGCGGGAAGGACGCGTGGTGACCGGCTCGAGGCCGGGAACACCCCGGCGATGTCGTCGTCGGCGCCGCCGAGCGGGCGCAGCACCAGGAAGTCGGCCGAGCTGTCCGGCAGCACCACCCATTCCCGGCCGCGGGCCGCCACCAGGCTGCCCACTGCAAAGCTCGTCACGCCCCACGTCCTGTCCCGAACACGTCCGCCCGTCCGCGGAGCTTCGTCGCCCAGTCATCGTCGTGCCCGAAGCGGACGTAGCTGTAGCCCGCGTCCAGCAGCCGTTCCTGCACCGCCGCGTCCTCTGCGCTCTTGTCCGGCCGGTCGTGAACGGGCCCGTCGATGAACACGGCCAGCCCGGCGTCGGAATACAGGAAGTCTGGCCGGCAGCCGCCGCCTCCAACAGCGGCTGCGCGGCGTCCGGCAGCCGGAAGTCGCCCGCAACCAGTGCGCGCAGCCAGTCACGCTCCAGATCACTGTCACAGGCGGCCAGCAGCTCGTCGACATGTTCGCCACGCGGCAGGTCGGACGCCGAGACGCTCGTGCGGGCCCCCGCGAACCGCAGCAGCAGGTCACGCACCAGATGACGATCGATGGCCGTGTGCTCCAGCTGGTTGCCGTAGGACAGCAGGCAGTCGTAGCAGGCCTTCTCGCAGCGCTCGCTGCCTGCCTCGGCGTGGCTGCGGTCCTCGCCCGTGTCCGGGTCGAAGTGGGCGATCTCCAGGGCTGTGCGGGCGGCCAGCGCCAGGGCGTCCGGCTCGGCCTGCAGGCGACGCAGCACACCGGCTCCCCCCTCGGCGGACTCGGTGAACAGCATCCGGCCGCGGTGCTGGTCGTCGGGCAGCGCCTCGCTCGCCAGCTCGGAATCCTCCAGCTGGAACGCTGCCTCGATGCCCCGTTCCAGTGCGAAGCGCAGGGTGGTGGCGAGCTCGTCAGGCACGGCGTCGGCCAGTCGAAGCACCAGGATGTTGCGGTTGTCCCGCACATAGGGGATGACGCGGACCGCGTTCGCTTCCTCGGGGTCGGAGCGCCGTCTTCGGTCTCGGCGTCAGCGCCGGCCTTGTCGGACAGCCACTGCCCCTTCACCGGGTCAAGGTAGAAGCCCACCTCGGCGGCGTCCTTGCGGCGTCGACGCCCGCGGTTGGTGACCCGTACCTCCGCCGAGTCGCCGTACGTCAGCTCGGCCAGTGGCGCCCCGTCGGTGAGCACCTCGGCGGCCAGCTTGCCAGAACGGTCGCCGTGCTGGCTGAACCGGTAGGACGTCTGCAACTCGAAGCCGGCGCGACGACGCTCCTCCTCGTCCGACGAGATCCGCTCGCGGCGGCGGGTGTAGACGGTGGTCAGTTGCATCAGCCCGTAGGTGGTGGCGCCCAGCTGCTCACCGCAGTTCTCGCACACGTCCAGGCCTGCTCGCCGGTCGTGGTGGTACCCGCAAGCCTCGCAACGACGAGCCTGGGTGGTGTCCACGACCGCCTGGCCTGACGGGGACAGCGGCACCTGGATGCGGTTCACCTCGTAGCGGGCGCCCTCGTGGTAGATCAGAGCTCCGGGGCCGAACTCGGAGATCGCCAGGAACCGTGGGCGCTGCAGGTAGTCGCCACCGTCACGTGTGCCCGCCGACCCGCGGACGGCGGGGATGTACGCGGCCAACGGCAACCGCGGGAAGCTGTAGCCCGGCAGGAACCCCTCGGAAGCAAAGTACCGGTAGGTGTAGAAATCGGAATTGCCCGCTTCCTCGTCCTCGTTGCGCAGCAACCGCAGCTGGTTCTCGGCCTCGCGACGACGAATTGTCGCTGCCAGGCGAGCCCGCGGGGAAAGGTGGCTCTCCAGCACGATCCGGTTCTGGGCGTCCTGGTCGGCGAGGGCGGCCCAGTAGAGGCGACGCCACCGTTCGCACGCCTCATCCAGCGTGCGTGGTGCGGCGGCAACGACGTCCGCAACCCAGCTCTCGTTCCACCAGGCGGTGGCCTGCAGCTCCGGGAGCATCGGCTCGATGATCGCCTGCGCGTGCCGGGTGGCCCGGCGGATCGCGTCCAGGTCGGCGAAGGCCTGCTGCTTCTGGGGCTTCATGACCAGGGACGGGGTGAGGCCCTCGGCGTCCAGCAGGTCGGTCATCCGGGAGCCGAGCTTCTCACCCGTCTCGGCCAGCCACACCGCCTGGACGTGGCTGCGCAGCAGCGCCTCGTTGGCCAGGTCGAGCCGCGGGGCGGCGACCGAACCGGCCACCATGTCAGCCGAACGCCGGAAGTAGTACTGGTCATGGGAGTTGCCGTTGGCGCAGTAGGTGAGCACCAGCGCCGGCTGCCCCGATCGGCCAGCCCGGCCCGAACGTTGCGCGTAGTTCGCCGGGGTCGGCGGGACGTTGCGCAGGCCGACCGCGTTCAAGCTGGAGATGTCGACGCCGAGCTCCATGGTCGGTGAGCAGTAGAGCAGCGGCAGCGTGCCCCTACGGAAGGCGTGCTCACGTTCCTCGCGTTCCCGTGGGCCGACCTGGGCAGTGTGCTCACGCGCCGACAGGCCGCGCAACTCCCGGGCCACCCCCTGATAGAGGGTGCGGAAGAAGACGTTCGCCCGGCTGCCGGTGTCGGCGTCCACGGTCTTTCTGATCGGGTCGGGTGCCGCGCTGGTGCCATCGCCGGCCGCCCAGACCAGGGCGGACGCCTTGAGCCGGTAGCCGCGGCGTCCATGGCTGCCGTCGACCTCGGTGAGCAGCCCAGCGCGGGTCAGCACGGCGAGGATGTCCTGGATGATGCGCTGCGCGTCGTCGCTTCCCAGCCTGTCGGGGCCAGTGAACTGACGCGACAGGTAGCGGCCCAGCGCGGAGCGTCCGGTCAGGTGCAGATCGTTGCGGCCCTTGCCCGGCTGACCGGGGAAGACGAACACGGTGCCGACAGCGGTGACCTCCTCGTTGGCGGGCACCGCCCACACCCCGGTCAGCTCCTGCGACGACTGGCGTTTGATCCGGTCGAACCCGGGTTCGGTGAGGCAGTCGACGTCGACGGCGAGCACCTTGCGGAACTCGTCGAGGACGATCCGGCACAACTCCTCTCGATGACCGTCCCGGGCGTCGCGGATCGGCTGCAACGCCTTGGCCCACAGGGACTGGTCGGCGGCGATCTGGGCCAGCGACTCGTAGCCCACGCGCAGCAGGCCGGTCTGTTCGAGGTTCGGCATCGTGATGCGCCAGCCGCGCTGCAGGTCGAGGTAGAGGCGATACTCCACCAGGTCGCGCAACGCCCGCTCGGTGCGGGCCTTGGCGTTGTAGACGGCGTCCGGCGACGCTGCGAAGTCAGCGAAGTGCAGCCCCAGGGCGTCCACCACCTCGGCGGCGACGCGTTCGTGGCTCAAGCCGTGCGGGGCAGACCTCATCGCCGTGTGCAGGGCGCCGCGCAACTGGGCGACCTGGACGAAGTCGTTGAGGTGCCCGGCTTGCAGGCTGGCGTCCTGCCGGTTGTCGACGAAGGTCAGCAGCTTGCGGGCCTCGGCGGGCAATTCGGACTCGGGCACCTCGCGCAGGGCGCGAACCAGACTGGTCGACAGCACCGAGACCGCCGAACTGCGGCCCTCGGCGTCCAGGGTGACCAGTTTGGAGAAGTCACGGCCCCGGGTCTGCTCGTAGCTGACCTGGCAGGACAGGCAGAACGTGAACGGCGACGGGATGAACGCCGCCGGCGTGCCCCCGACGGGGACGACGTGGCCGGCAGTGTCGACGCGAACCCGCTGGGGCTGGTAGCGCACCTTGTTGGGCAGAATCTGGTTGTCGGGGCCCACCCACGAGTCGGGAAGGCGTCCCTCGGCGATCGGGTCGGCCGGCCACGGGAGCTGGGTCGACACGTACAGGTAGCCGTCCACCGCATCGCCGGCGGTGACGTCGCGGGACGCGCGGGGGGCATAGGTCGTCTCACCCTGCCGAGTGATCGCCTTCACGACCGCGTACTCCTGACCGCACTCGCGACAGAACGCCAGCGGGAACAGCAGCTTGCCCGGCGATGAGGGAACGGCGACCTGGTACTTCGAGGTGATGAACCGATCCTGCTCCGACTCGAGCGACACGTGCAGGGTGTCACCCTTCGACAGGAACTGGTGCAACCGAAACGCGAACAGCGGGCGGCCGGTCTCTGGGTGCAGCACCCGCGAACCCTTCAACAGGGCGTTCCGGATCGCGTCGTGACAGTCCTGGACAGGCAGGCCGGTCAGCCCCGACAGGGCGGGGGCGGCGTGCTCGCGGAGCCGGCGGGGCACCTGCCGGATCAGTTGGCCCGTTGCTTCCTCGGTGGTCAGGCCGAACATCGTCTCGATCCAGGACGCCAACGGGGACGCCGCCAGCTGTGCGTAGTCGTCCGGTAGGTGCCCGGACCTGACCGTTTGGGTCAGTGCGGCAGCGTCGCGGCCAGTGTGCGCTGCGGTCGCCCGGGTGAGGGTCTCACCGATCACGTGGTCGGAAGTCACCAGGGCGCCGAAAACGCGGGTGGCGACCTCGGCGACCGCGCGCTTCTGGTCGAGGGTTGACCCGCCGCTGGACATGGTGGCCGACGTGCCGACGCACTGCAGGTGCGGCGACGAGCACGCCTCCCGGACGCGGCGCACCAGCATCGCCACGTCGGCGCCCTGGCGTCCGCGATACGTGTGCAGCTCGTCCAGCACCAGGAACTGCAGCCCCTTCGCGGCCTTCACCAGGCGGGCGCGCTCGTCGGGGCGGGTGAGCACCAACTCGAGCATCACGTAGTTCGTCAGCAAGATGTCGGGCGGATTCGCCAGGATGCGGTCGCGCTCCTCACCCCGTTCCTGGCCGGTGTAGCGGGCGAACGTCACAGGTTCGCGTCCGTCGCCGTAACCGTTGCGCAGGAACTTCTCCAGCTCGCCGCGCTGGGAGTTGGCCAGCGCATTCATCGGGTACACGATGATCGCCTTCACGCCGGGCGTGCGGGGCTGCCGCAGCACGTGATCGACGATCGGGACGATGTAGGCCAACGACTTTCCCGACCCCGTGCCGGTGGTGAGGACGTAGCTCTCGCCGGTCCTGGCCACCTCGATGGCCGCGCGCTGGTGGCGGTGCATCGTGAACGGCGCCCGGCCAAGGTCTTCAAGGTGGTCTTTCACCCGGAAAATGCGATCGCACTCAGGGTGCAGCAGCCCCTCGCGGACAAGCTCGTCGATTCGGCCGCCCGTCTCGAAGGCGGGATTCAGCGAGATCCAGGGCTCCGGCCATTGCCGGTCGCGATCGAGCTCGGTCTGGTAGAAGTCCTTGAGCCGGGCGTCCTTGATGTCGATGACCGCGGTCGTGAACGACCGGTAGTCGTCAATGACCTTGTCACGCACACGGAAAACGTCCACGCCGACCTCTCCTTGGGGCTCACTGCACTCTAACCCGAATGGTCCACACCTCCCGCAGGGTGGGTGTCCTCGTCGCCGGTGAGGGTGGCGTACGTGAAACCAGCGATGGCCGCACCGATCAGCGGAGCGACGATGAACAACCAGACCTGCCCCAACGCGTCGGGCCCGGCGAACCAGGCAACGCCCAGCGAGCGGGCCGGGTTCACCGAAGTGTTGGTTGGCGTCCACCACGATCCGGGCGGCGGCGCAGCTGGTCGGCCTCGCGCACGCAGAAATGCGTGGCACGTGAGTCGGGTGTGTCGCCTTCTTGCGGCTCAGGCGTGGCGTAGCCGCTCGGCCAGCGGGGCGAGTTGGTGATCGACCAAGTCGAGGATCAGGTCGGGATTCACGCGGAAGTACTCGTGGACGACGATGTTACGAAGGCCTGCGATCGCAGCCCACGGAATATCGGGCATGCGGTCGCGCGTCTCGCTCGGCAGGGAGCGGACAGCCTCGCCGATCACCGCAAGATTGCGAAGGACAGCGTCGTAGGCCATCGACGCGAACTCGTCGGACCGGAGGTAGCGCTCGTAATCCTGGCACCGCTGGATCGCCTGGAGGATGTCGGCGAACCGCTCTTGGTCGGATCGGGTCACAGGGCCACCGAGTCGGCGAGAGCGCTGGACGAAACCTCATCACGCAACAGCGAGGTAGCCACCACGTCGACCCTCGTCCCGATGAGTTGACTCAGCTCCTCGGCGACTCCAGCCACGCGCAGCAAGTCGTTCCCACCGCCCGGCAACAGGTCGACCAGCAGGTCGATGTCACTGCCGGGAGTGGCGTCGCCTCGCGCAACGGAGCCGAACAAGCGGGGGTTCGTCGCCTTGTAGCGGCGAAGAATGACGTCCAAAGCATCACGATGCGCCGCGATCGCTGCTCGCAACGAAACGCTGTCGACCGTCACGGTGCTCATGCCATGAGCGTACTGGGCGGCAACGGCGCTTGGTAGGACGCCCTTCCAAGACCGGCCGCTCGCTGCCATCACCAACGCCGATGTCGGATTGTTGGTACCGCAACCTGCCGAACGCCCCGTGATGACAGCCGAAAAGGGGCCCTCGTCCGCGTGGACGAAGGGCCCCTCTGGGTCAGGTAGCCGGCGAAGGCCTTCGGGTCAAGAGATGACGTAGGCCTCAGCTCCGACGCGGGCCTCCTCCTCTTCGGGCTCAGTGTCCTCGTCGCCGGTGAGGGTGGCGTACGTGAAACCAGCGATGGCCGCACCGATCAGCGGAGCGACGATGAACAACCAGACCTGCGCCAGTGCGGCGGGCCCGGCGAACCAGGCGACGCCCAGGGAGCGGGCCGGGTTGACCGAGGTGTTGGTCACGGGGATCGAGATGAGGTGGATCAGCGTCAGGGCCATGCCGATCGCGAGCGGGGCGAAACCGGCAGGAGCCTTCTTGGAGGTGGCGCCGAGGATGACCCACACGAAGACCGCGGTGAGCACGATCTCGGTCACCAGTGCGGCGAGCATCGAGTAGCCGTTCGGCGACAGCGCGCCGTAGCCGTTGGTCGCGAAGCCGGACTCAACGGCATTGAAGCCGTCCCTGCCCGACGCGATCAGGAAAAGAACGCCGCCGGCGGCTGAGGCGCCGACGATCTGCGTCACCATGTACGGGATGACCGCAGCCCACTCGACGCGCTTGGCGATCGCGCAGCCGAGGGTGACGGCCGGGTTGAAATGACCGCCCGAGATGTGGCCGAGGGCGTACGCGCCGGTGAGCACGGTCAGGCCGAAGGCGAGGGACACGCCGACGAACCCGATGCCCATGTTCACGCCCGGCTCGGCGAGCACCTTGGCTGCCAGGACGGCCGACCCACAGCCGCCGAGCACCAGCCAGAAGGTGCCGAGTAACTCTGCCCACAGTCGTTTGCTCATGGGGGGAATCTTCATGAAGTTTTTTTCTCCGTTCGGCCCACCAGGATGGCGGGCTTGCGAACGACAGGCTAGGCCAGACGTGGGCGAGGTGCGAACCGGCCCATTCCCCTGCCCGGGGGCGTTTGCGTGTTTGTTGGACTTCAGTCGAGGTGCAGGGTGCCGGGGGCATCCAACCTTGCTGCGGTCAGGTTCGCAAACCTCAGCATGAAGGCGGCCATGGCATCACGCGCCACGGGTTGCACGGGACGGAAGGTGCCATCGTCCCAACCAGTGCTGATGCCACTCTCGGCCAGCCACGAGATCTCGCGGTAGAACTGGTTGTCGGTGGCCACGTCTCCGAATGGGGACCCGGCCGGGGCGGTGAAGGCGGGCTCGCCCGCAAAGCGATACATGAACGCCGCCATCGCGTCCCGGTTCACCGGGGTCACCGGGCGGAACTCGCGCGTCCCATCGCCCCGGTCCCAGCCGGTGCTGATGCCCCGCGCGTTGAGCCAGGTGATCTCGGTGTAGAACTGGTTGTCCGTGGTCACGTCAACGAACGGTGAGACCGCTGGAGGGGTGAAGGCCGGCTGACCTGCGAGCCGGTACATGAACGCCGCCATCGCGTCCCGGTTGACCGAAACCAGCGGGCGGTACTCGCGCGTCCCGTCGCCAAGGTCCCACCCGTTGGAGATCCCCATGGCCCCGAGCCAACCCATCTCGGCGAAGAACTGGGTGCCGACCGGCACGTCACTGAACTCCTGGGGCAGCACGGCCCCCGCAGCGCCGCAGGTCACCGCCGGCAGTTCATAGCCGTCGTATCCGATCCACGCTGTGGTGTCGATCGTCAACGGCTCGCCGACGGGCGCAGGCACCCGAACCAGGACGGGCTGGGCATCCCTGACCACGAACGTGTACTTCAGGATCACCGGGCCCCGCTCCGCGAGCGTCCCCGTCCCCACCAACAAGTCCACCTCACTACCCGACCCATCAGGGGAAGAGATAGCCGCAAACAGGTAGGGGCTGCCATCCTTGCAGGCAAGAGCAGCCGTATGGATGACCTGCCGAGCCGCCGGTACGGCCACGGCCGCCGGCGTGGCAACGGAGGACAGCAACAGGGCAGCAACGGCGGCGGCCCCGAGAAACACGTCTCTGGACTTCATGGTTCTCACTCCGATGGGAAATGCGACCGCGACACCGCGACGCGAGTCAAAACGCTAGCACCCGCCGATATGGCGAACCGGTCAGACGGTCGGAGTGCCGACCGGCAGAGCAATGACGCACTCGCGGACACGCCGACCGCGGACCGGGATGTCAGAGGTCGTTGCCGGCGTAGGACATGTTGAAGCTCTTGTTGGCCAGCGGGAAGTCCGGGACGATCGTGTCGGCGAGCGCCACCGGCAGCGCCGGCCACGTGCAGAACGAAGGGTCCACGACCTTGACCCGGGTGAGGACGCCGTGGGCGTCCACCTCGACGCGGTGCACCAGGGTGCCGCGCCAAGCCTCCACGACACCCAGCCCGGCCCCGGTCCCGGTGCGCGGGGGCACCGTCGTGGCACCGACCGGCTGGGTGAGGTCAATCGCGACGATGCGCGCGGTGAGGTCGGCGATCAGGCCCGCGGACACCGCCACCTCGTCCACCCGGACATCGAAGCGGGCGCGGACGTCGCCGGTGGTGCGTGTGACGACGCTGAACCGATCACCCAGGTCGACGAACGGTTGATCGGCTCGGGCATCGATGGCCAGGCCGGACGCGCGCGCCACGTAGCCGAGGACACCCAGCCGGCGCGCCTGGTCCGTCGGCAGGATGGCGGTGGTGTCGAGCCGGTTCTCGACCATGCCGTGCCCGGTCGAGATTGCCGCCAACTCCGCGACCTCGGCCGCGACGGACGCCACCAGCGCGAGGTCGGGGGCTGCCTGCAGCTCAGCCCCGCCGATCCGGATCCCGCCACGCAGCAGGCGGTGGCCCGTCAGCCGGGCGTTGTGGCGCAGCAGGCTCTCCCGCAGGCGTCCGGCGTGCTGGTTCACGATGCCGAACGCCGACGTCGTTGATGATGGCGCCGATGTCACTGATGTGGTTGTGGAGGCGCTCACACTCCAGCAGCAGCGCCCGCACCAGCCGGTCGCGTTCCGGCACCTCGATGCCCAGCGCGTCCTCGACGGCCATCGCGTAGGCCAGGCTGTGGCCGACTGCGGTGTCGCCGCTGATCCGCTCGGCCAACGCGATACCGTCGGCGACCCGGCGTCCCTCGAACAGCTTCTCGACGCCGCGGTGCACGAAGAACAGACGCTGGTACATCTTGCAGGATCGTCTCGCCCACCACCGAGAACCGGAAGTGGCCGGGCTCGATCAGCCCGGCGTGCACCGGGCCGACAGGGATCTCGTAGACCCCCTGCCCGGACACCTCCACGAAGGGGAAGCCGAACCACTCGCGGCTGAACGTCGGCGTCGATGGCGTCGCGACGCATGGGGTAGTAGCCGGCCGGCCAGTGCCCGTGCCGGACCAGCCGGAAAGGCTGTGGGTGGTCGCGCGAGACGATGCCGTACAGGTCATGCATCTCGCGCTCGAAGCGGCCGGCCTGGTAGGAGATGCGGGCCAGGGTCGGCAGCCAGGCGTCGTCCCTCGGCACCGCCACCACGACCTCGACGCGCTCGCCGGCGTCACCCAGGAAGACGTGCACGATCCGGAAGCTGCTGACCTCCTCGTGGGCGGCCACCAGGGCCAGCCGAAGCCCGCGGTCGAGCTGGTGGGCGACGGCAGCCACCAGGTCATCGCGGTCGACGACGATCTTCTGCGGTGCGGCCGGACGGCTCATCGCACACCTCCCAAGGACGCGACCGCTTCGGTCAGGATGCCCGCCAGCGGCCACGCGGCAAAGCCGAGCACGGCGGCGAGGCCGAGCGCGATGGCGACCGGGACCTGACGCCACGGCGTCGGACGGTCGGGCATCAGGGCCTCGGACTCCTCGGTGCGCACGGGTGTCTCGTCGGTGCCCAGCGTCATGTCGAGCACGTGACGGGCAACACCGGCGAAGACCACAAGCAACAGGAAGCAGGCGGCGACCATGGGCCAGACCAGACCGCGCTGGAAGCCGGCGACGATGATGGCGACCTCGGTGAAGAACGTCACGAAGGGTGGGAAGCCGAGCAGGGCGGCCCCGCCCAGCAGGAAGGGCCCGGCAAGATCCGGCCGGGTCCGCAACAGGTTGCGCACGTCCGCCACCCGGTGGCTGCCGGTGAAACCGAGGATGCGTCCGGCCAGCACGAACATGGACGACTTCACCAGCCCGTGGCCCAGCACGTGCAGCAGGACGGCGACGAGGGCCAGCTGCCCACCCGCCGCGACGCCGAGCGCCATCAGGCCCATGTGCTCGATGCTGGAGTAGGCGAGCAGACGCTTGTAGTCGCGCTGGGTGACGACCAGCGCCGCAGTCACGAGCAGCGAGAGCAGCCCCGCTGCCACCAGCAGGGTCCGCATCAGCTCCGGGCCCAGGGCGGAGTCGGTGATGGCCTGCACGCGCAGGATCGCGTACAGCGCCACCGAGAGCAGGACGCCGGACATCAGGCCGCTGACGGGGGCCGGGGCCTGGCTGTGGGCGTCCGGGAGCCAGGAGTGCATCGGGGCAAGACCGGCCTTGGTGGCGAAACCCAACGCGGCGAGGGCGCCGCCCACCTTGACGAGCTGCGGGTCGAGGAGCTTGGCCTCGGCGACCAGGGTGACCCACGACAGCGAAGGCTCACCCGAGGCACGGCTGGCCGCGTACAGCAGGACGACGCCGAGGAAGGCGACAGCGACCCCCACGGAGCCCAGGACGACGTACTTCCAGGCCGCCTCCAGAGCCCCGCGCCCGCCGCGGAAGCCGACCAGGAAGGCGGTCGTGATGGTGGTCGCCTCGATGGCCACCCACATCAGGCCGATGTTGTCGGCCAGCAGTGCCAGGCTCATCGCGAACAGGAACGCGCACAGCAGGGACCCGAAATTGCCTTGGGTGGGCCCTCGGTCTTCACGGTGCGGCGTCCCGCCCCAGATCGCGGTGACCGCGACGACGCCCACGGCGGTGAGCATCCAGGCGGTCAGGGCGTCCACGCGCAGCAGGCCCACCTCGATCGCGCCACCGGAGTGGACGCCTGCCGCCAGGACGATGCCTGTCACCAGCAGGCCGGCGGCGGCCGCAACGGGCACCCACACGGCCCACGACCTGGTGCGGAACACGCTGCTGACGACGGCGAGCAGCAGTGGAAGAGCGAGCGGAACCCACACAACGGCGTTCATCAGTCGTGCAGCTCCTTCAGCTCGGTGATGTCGGTGTGGCCCTGGACCTGCTGCATGCGCACCACCAGGACGCCGAGGATCAGCACGACGAGCAGGACGTCCAGCGACACGCCCAGTTCGATGACGATGGGCAGACCACCCGAGGTGAGGAAGGCGATCGTGGCGATGCCGTTGTCGAGCAGCAGGAACCCGACGAGCTGGGTCACCGCCGATTGTCGGGTGAACAGGTGCCAGAAGCCCAACAGGACCAGCGACAGCCCCACCGGCACGGCGCCGGCGGCGGCGTCCGGGCTGGTGCCCATCAGCGGGCCGCTGACGGCGTAGGCGAACACGGTGAGCGCCGCGGCACCGAGCAGCTCGACAGCCTTGCCCACCCGCGCGCCCCGCTCGTGACGCTCACCGATCAGGCCGGCCGTGCGAATCATGGCCCACGGCATCGACGATCGACTTGACGACCAGCACCAACGCCGCCACGAAGGGCGCCTCGGCCTCGCCGGCCTGCAGCCCCACGAGGAGGGCCAGCCCGGCCAGGGCAGCTCCCTGGATGGCGAGCAGGGCGATGGACCGACGCACCGAGCGTCCCCAGACCTGCAACACGGCGGTCAGCAGCAGCAGGCTGGTGGTGGTGGTCAGAAGTTGCTGGTAGAGCTCTGTCGACATCGCCATCACCCCGCATACACCAGGTAGGAGGAGCTGACTGACAGGAACGCCAGCACGAACGAGCCGGCCAACAGCTCCGGGACGCGGAACAGGCGGAGCTTGGCCAGGAACACCTCGACAGCGGCGAGCAGCGCGCCGGCGACCAGCAGCTTGACGGTGATGGCGGCCAGGCCCAGGAGCAGGTCGAGCGGTGCCGCCCCGGCGGCGACCCACCAGGGCGCCGCAAGGTTGACGACCAGACCGAGCAGGGCGGTCAGGCGCAGCCAGGACCCGAGCTCGAGCCAGCCGAGATCCCGGCCACCGCTCTCGAGGATCATCGCCTCGTGCACCATGGTGAGCTCCAGGTGGGTGGAGGGGTTGTCGACAGGCAGGCGTCCGGTCTCGGCGATCACGACGACGATGAGCGCCACGATCGAGAGCAGGCTCACCGGGTTCAGCAGCATCGTGAGCTCGCCCCTGCGGGCCTGGACGATGGACGCCAGCTCGGAGGTGCCCGTCGGGATGCTGAGCGCGTAGATGCTCAGCAGGATCGTCGGTTCCACCAGGGCGGCGATCATCATGTGGCGGCTGGAGCCCATCCCGCCGAACGCGGTGCCCGACTCCAGGCCGAGCAGTGCCAGGGCCACGGTGCCCAGCAGCAGCACCGAGACGACCACGAACAGGTCGCCGGGCAGGCTGGCGATCGAGAGCGTGCTGACCAGCGGGATCAGCGCACACAGCAGCAGGCTGGACGCCACCAGCAGGACCGGCGCCATCGTCAGGACCGGCGTCGACCCGGGGGCGCGCAGTGACTCTTTCGAGAGCAGCTTCACGACGTCGCGCCAGGGCTGCCAGACGCCGCCACCCACCCGACCCTCAAGCCTGCAGCGGGTCGTCCGCATCACGCCGATGAGCAGTGGCGTCACCGCGATCGCGAAGACGAGTTGGGTGACGATGACCACGACGGAGCTGATCGAGACGGCGCCGGTCATGACAGCGCCACCACAGCGAGAACGAGGAGGACCGCGGCGAACGAGAACCCGACATAGCGATGGATGCTGCCGTTCTGGATCTTGCGGGCGCGATCACCGAGTCGTTCGGTCCAGCGGGTTGCAGGCAGGTAGAGGCGTTCTTCAACCACGTCGACAGTCTCCTGGGCAAAGGACATCTCGGCCACCAGCAACGGCGCGTCTTCATGGCGAACCACCTGGACGTCGCGGGCCACCTGCAGTGAGGAGCTGAACACCCGCGCCAGCGGCTCTGTGTAGCTGGTCGCGTTGTACTCCGTGCGGGGGGTGCTGATCTCGGATCCGCATCCCCAGGCCAACGCGACGTCACGGCGGGGACGACGTCGCGCCAACGCCAGGTTCACGAGGGCCAGCGGGACCATGATCACCACCAGCAGCAGGGTGAGAGCGGCGGGGTGCAACACGACGTCAACGGCGTCCAGCACCAGGCCGGTGCCGGCGACGGTGGACACCCCGCCGGCCTGGATCCCGCCGGCCAGGGCCACCGACACGGGCCCGGGAGCGAGCCCGAGAAGCAGGATCAGCGCCGATCCCAGCACCAACGCGGCACGCATGGCGGGGCCCGCCTCGTGGGCGTCGGCAGCTGCCTGGGTGCGAGGCCGGGCCAGGAAACCGATGCCGAGCGCCTTGGTGAAGGTGAGCAAGCCGAGCCCGACCGTCAGCGCGACGACGCCCATGGTGGCTGGCAGCACGACGGCCAGGAGCGTGTTTGCGCTGGTGTCGGCGTGGACGAGGGCCTGCAGCAGCGCCCATTCCGCCACGAAACCGGACGTCACGGGCAGCGCGGCAGCGGCCATCGCGCCGATGCCGAAGGTCACCGCCGTCCAGGGCATCCGCCTCGCCAGGCCACCCAGCAGGTCCAGGTCGCGCTCGCCGGTGGCGTGCAGGACGGAGCCTGCGCCCAGGAACAGCACGGTCTTGAACGCGGCGTGGCTCACCGTCAGCAGCAGGGCCGCCAGCAGAGCCACGTCGGCCACCGGGCCCTGGCCGGAGCCGCGCAGCAACACGCCCACGCCGACGGCGGCCACGATCAGCCCGACGTTCTCCGTCGTCGAGTAGGCGAGCAGACGCTTGACGTCGGCTTGCACGGACGCCTGCAGGATCCCGTAGAGCGCCGAACCGGCACCGAGGACGATCAGCAGCACCGCCCACCAGCTGGGCCCGCCGGGCAGCAGCCGCAGCACGACCAGCATGATCCCGTACACACCCATCTTCACCATCGCGGCGCTCATGGCGGCGGACATGTGACTCGGAGCCTCGGGGTGGGCCCTGGGCAGCCAGACGTGCACCGGCACCAGGCCGGCTTTGGTGGCAAAACCGGCCGTGAGCAGCACGAACGCCGCAGCGGCGACCGGGCCCTCGATTCCGGCGGCAGCCATGGTGTCCCAGGACGTGCCCCCAGCGGCGGCAGTCAACACGCCGAAACCGACGAGCAGCAACAAGAAGCTCAGATGGGTCATGACGGCATACCAGATCGCGGCCCGCCGCACCGGCTCCCGAACGGCGTGATCGGCCAGCAGCAGCACGGTGGACCCGCCGGCCATCAGCTCCCAGGCCAGCAGGAAGGTGACTGCGTCCGCGGCGGCCGGGACGAGCTGCAGGCCGACAGCGAACACAGCGAAGCCTGTCCAACCGGTGCGGGACGCGGCGGCTCCCTCGGCGTAACCGATGCCGAACAGGGCCGACAGTGCCACCACCACACCGGCGATCGCCATGAACACCCCGCCCAGGCGGTCGGGGGCCAGCAACAGCGGCTCCAGCGGGGCGGCCAGCGGGAGTGCGAGCGGGATCTGCCGGACCGCCTGCCCGCCGAGCAGGGCGGCAATGCCGGTGATCGCTCCGCCCACACCGACGCCCATCAGTGCGACACCTGCCGCCAGGTTGCGGACGCGCGGGGGCGCCACCAACGCCAGCAGGACGGCCAGCGCCCCGAGCAGCGTCTGGGCGAGCAGCCCGGCGTCCACCAGTGCGGCGAGTCGTTCAGGAGTCATCGGCCAGTTACTTTCCTGAGCGCCGCGGCGATGGCCTCGGGCGTTGGCGGACAGCCCGGAACGTGCACGTCCACCTCGACGAAGTCGTCCACGGACCCGGCCACGGCGTAGGAGCCGGCAAACAGGCCGCAGCCTCTGGTGCAGTCGCCGATGGAGACCACCACGCGGGGCTGCGGGGTTGCTTCCACCGTGTTGACGAGGGAGGTTGCCATGTTCTGGGTGACCACCCCGGCGACGGTCACCACGTCCGCGTGACGGGGGGAGGCGACCAGTCGGGCGCCGAAGCGTTCGGCATCGTAGACGGGCCCGAAGGCGGCGCCGATCTCGATCTCGCAGCCATTGCAGGAGCCGGCATCGACGTGGCGGACCTGGGCGCTGCCACGCAGCTCACGCGGCGGGGTGAAGCCGTCCCGGATCTGGAGGCCGTGGTCGACACCGTCGGTGACGGGCTCGGCGACACGGCCGGTGCGGATGATCAGCCTCAGGAGCCGTCCGATACTCATGCGTTGGCTCCATCCATGGTGGACACCTCTTCCTCGAGGGCGGCGTGCAGCTGTGTCTGGCCGGCCAACAGGACCGACAGGGTCGTCCGCGCCGCAGCCAGCAGATCACGCACCTCGGGCACCATCAGCGCGTAGACGACCTCGCCCCCGATGCGCTGTTGGCGCACCAGGCCTGCGCGTCGGAGGATCCCCAGTTGCTGGGAGACAGCGCTCGGCTCGGCCGCAACCTTGGCGCGCAGCTCGTGGACGGCGTGGTCCCCCTCGCACAGAAGCTCGAGCAGGCGAATCCTCACCGGGTGACCCAGGGTGCGGAAGAGCTCAGCCTTCGCTTGGTACAGGGGAACAGGCAACGCAAGACCTCTCGACTTCATGAATCCAGCAAGTACATTACTGCGAAAGTGCCGGCTGAGTCGACAGCAGGGGCTGACCGGTTCTGGCGACGCTGATGCTTTGGCGACCACCGCCACCGACGCCGGGAACCTGCCCATCGGCAGGCCTTCACTGTGTGATCCGGGTCAAAGTCATCGGGCCCAGGATCAAGGCGGCCCGGTCGAATCCTCAGATCAGCGCGGTGCTGAAATACCGCTCCACGCGGTCGGGCAGGATGGTGACGATCCGCTGGTCGGGCGCGCAGGTCTTGGCGACCTCCATGGACGCCCACACGTTGGCGCCGGCTGAGGTGCCCACCAGGATCCCCAGCTGCCGCGCCAGCGCCCGCGCCGTGGCGATGGCGTCCTCGTCGGTGACCTCGACCACCTCGTCGACGATGCTGGTGTCCAGCACCGGCGGGATGAAGCCGTCGCCGATGCCCTGGATCCGGTGCAGGCCCGGCTCGTGTCCCAACAGCGCCGACACGTTCTTGGGCTCGACGGCGACCACCCGGATGCGCGGATCCTGCTCCTTGAGGAAGCTGCCCACCCCCTGCAACGTGCCGCCACTACCCAGACCGGAAACGAAGACGTCCACCTGGCCCTCCAGCTGCTCCCAGATTTCAGCGGCCGTCGTGTCGTGGTGGATGCGGGGATTGTCCGGGTTCTCGAACTGCTGCGGCACGAAGATGGACGGGTCCAGGCGACGCCGACGCTCCATCTCCTGCACCGCACCGTCGATGCTCTCCTCGGCAGGTGTCAGGACCAGTTCCGCGCCGAGGGCACGGATGATCTTCTTGCGCTCGTCACTCATGTTCTCGGGCATCACGATGACCACCCGGTAGCCCTTCTGGACGCCGACCAGGGCGATGCCGATGCCGGTGTTGCCCGACGTCGGCTCCATGATGGTCATCCCCGGGCGCAGGACCCCACGAGCCTCGGCCTGCTCAATCATGTGCTTGGCGACCCGATCCTTGATGCTGCCGCCGGGGTTGAGGTACTCGGCCTTCGCCAGGATGTTGCGTCCAGTCATTGCCCGCAGGCTGAGCATGGGGGTGTTGCCGATGAGATCCAGGACACTGTTGGTGAACACGAGCTAGACAATCTCACATCCGGGCGAAGCGACCGGGCAACGCCCGGACCGTGAAAAGACCGCAGGCGCCGCTCGGCACTGGCGTGGTCAGGCCTGGAGCGGTCGGTTCACTCCTGGGTGGGCTGAGGCTGGCGCACAATCATGACCGGGCAGGTGGCGTGCTCAGCGACACTGCGGCTGACCGACCCCAGCAGGAGCCCGGTGAAGCCTCCGACACCGCGGCTGCCGACCACGATCATGGTCGCACCGCGCCCAGCGTCCAGAAGCAGCCGCGCAGGGTTGCCCGCCTTCACGAGCACGTCCAGACCGTCCGGCGCAGCGCCACCGAAGACTCGGCGGATGGTTTCGTCCACGATGTCACGACTGGCCGGCTCGAACTCCAACTCCCAGGCACTCACGACCTGAACCGTGGCTCCCAGTGTCGGCGCCAGACGGACTGCCCAGCGCAGGGCTTCGTCGCCGGCCGCCGAGCCATCAACGCCCACCACGATCCGTCCCGGGCCGGCGGCTGTCGTGTTCGTGCTCATGGGGTCTCCTCCTCAGGGGATCCAGACCCGGCTGGGAGGCCGGGTGCTCCTCACGGTACGCAATCGGGACTGTCAGTGGACCAGTTACTGAAGACGAGACCTCTGGGACGAACCGGACACCGTGGTTGCTCGATCAGAAAACGGCACTCAGGCTCACCGGCGGGCCCACGCGAGGTACGTGGCTGGGACGACACCGGCGGAACCCACGAGGGTGAGCGCCACTGCCCAGCCGGCCTTGGAGCCCTTGACCTGTCTTTGCGGGCGGTTCACCAGATCGGCAAGTGCCCAAGCCTTGAGGCCGATGTCCAGCACCGCCAACTTCACGATCACGGCGCGCGTCACAGGCGACAGCTCGCTCCAGCGCTTCTTCTCTTTCAACATGGCTGCCACGTCCTTTCGTGTTGACCCAACACTAGTCGCCCTTCGGGAAGCTTTCGGGTGGGTGCCAGGGGTTGTTTCCGGCGAGGCAGTCGTCCAGCCATTCCCGGTGGAGGCGCGCCTGGTGTTGGTCCGGATCAAATTCGTCCCTGACCGCATCCTCTGAATCACCGACGTGGAGTGGTAATTGTGCGGGGGTGAGGGAGAATCGTTGGTGTCGCCTTGGTTTGCGGTGTTTGTCGACGAATCGGGGTGGCAACAATTCCGGTATTCCATCGGCACCGAGGCGGACTTGCCATTGATTCTCGGTATCAGCGGGGCGGGGTTCCACAATCCGGTGGTGGTGGGGACACAACAACACCGCGTTGCCCAGATCGGTGCGCCCACCGGCCCACCACGGTTGGATGTGGTGACCTTCACAGATCGTGGGCCCGGCGTTGCAGCCGGGGAACACGCAGCCCCGGTCCCGTAACGCCAGCGCCTGGCGGGTCGCGCCGGTGAACAGCCGGCTGCGGCGGCCCAGATCAAGGATCTGACTGGCGCCACCCAACACCGCGGGGATGATGTCGGCGTCACACGCCAACCTGCGGATGTCACCCGCGGACAGGGCTTCGCCCGACGAGCACAAGGTGCCCATGCCGAGCCCGGCGCGCAGGCCGTCGAGGCTGATGGTGACGACGACCCGCGGCCGGTCACCACCCAGGGTGGGAGCCTGCCCCGACGCGGCGTAGGCACCGACGATGGTCTTGAGGGCATCGGCCTGGCGGCGGTGGATGGGAATGAGTTCACCGAGCTCGTCGGTGACCGGGCAGGCTGGCGGTGACGGCGGTGATCAGGGTGACAAGCGGTTCTGCGTCGACGATCGGCAGCTGGCCGCGGAAACGGACGGATCCGAGACCGTCACGGGCCCAGGAGAAGGACCGGTCGCCACGAGCCCTGGCTTCCTCGCGGAGCAGGGCGAGGCGGTCGGCTTCCTCACCGACCTCGGGTGCGACGACGGTGACGACGTGGTGGCCGAACTGTTTCATCAAGTCCGGGTCGAACTCGTGCACGTGGGCCAGCATCGCCTGTTCGCACGCGTCGACGGTGGGGAGGTCGAGCTCGCAGGGCAGGCGGCGGATGCTGTGCACGATCGCCGTGGCCTGGTCGAACCCGACCCGACCAGCCAGCGCCTCGGCCTGCACCACCGGACGGGCCGCCAACTCCACCGCGGCACGCACCTGACGGCGCGCATCCCCCAGGGTGGACCAGTTCGTCGCATGCAACCACTCACTGGTCCGCACCCCATGCCGGGTGGTGGTGGCGCCGCGGGCCTCGATCTCGGCCACCCGACGGGCGGTCTCGGCACGCAACCGTTCCAGACATAACAACAGATCCCGGGTGCCCGCCAACAATTCACTATCACCGGCACGCCACAAATCCTGGGAATTCAGTGAATCCAGCACACCGGAAAGCACGCCGGCCACATCAGCACAGCCGGCACCCGACCCGGCAGCCATTTCTGCCGGTGGCGTCTGGATTGCTGTGTGCATAAACCAAGCCTAGACACCCCCACTGACAAAACTGATCCCAGCAAGTCTCCTGTGGAAAAGAAATCCGGAAATAATTCACCGGTGGATAGCGAGCCGCCAAGGTCAGTACCTGGAGAGGACGCGGGAGCGGCAAACGCAGGAACCAGAAAGGCCCGGGCGCCACGAGGGCGTCCGGGCCTTGCGCCGGTTGCACACGAACCGACAGGCACAGCTGGCGGAAGCGACTACTTGCGGCCGCTCGCGAAGCGCAGGTAGGAGTAAATCTCGTCCACGTCGGCGAACTGCTCGCGGGCCTGGGCGGTCGGAACCGTGGGCGGCACGATGACCTTGTCGCCGGGGCGCCAGTCCGCGCCGGTCGCGCAGGCGTCCGAGTCGGCCTTCTTGAGCGCGTCCACCACGCGGATGAGCTCGTCGAAGTTGCGGCCCGTCGACTTGGGGTAAACCATCATCAGGCGGATCTTGTGCTCACCATCGATCACGAACACCGAACGAACAGACGAGGAATCGCCCTGAGCAGGGTGGATCATGTCGTAGAGCAGCGACACCTTCTTGTCGGCGTCCGCGATGATCGGGTAATTGACCTTGGTGCCGCCCTTGAACTGTTCAATGTCGGGGATCCACTTGCGATGCTCCTCGACGGTGTCCACGGAAAGCCCCAGCAGCTTGACTCCACGGCTGGTGAACTCGTCCTCAAGCTCCGCGAAGCGACCCATCTCGGTGGTGCACACCGGAGTGAAATCGGCCGGGTGCGAGAACAAGATCACCCAGGAATCACCCTTCCAGTCGTGGAAGCTGATCTCGCCGAGCTGCGTGTCGGCGGTGAAGTCGGGGGCGACATCGCCCAGATGCAGTGACATGACATTCTCCTTGATTGGTGTGTCCGCGAGGACTGGAGGGCTCAGGGGCCTTGCTGGCCTGGATGACAACTACAACCCACATACCCCCTTGGGTATTCCGGTGGCCAGGTGATGCCGAGGCGACAGCAGCAATCGCACTGAACCGCTGTCAGCAACCCGTGGTTGAATCAACCCATGCCGGGCAACCGGTGCGTTGACGTCGTTTCCTGAAGGAACTGCACGCAGACAAAGAAGCGAAGGAGATTCTCCATGAAGGCTTGGCTCTTCCACGGAACAGGGAAACCGCTCGAGCTTGCTGAGGTTCCCGACCCCACACCCGGCGAGGGCGAGGTTGTGATCGACATCCAGGCCACCGGGCTCTGCCACTCCGACGTCTCGGCGCTCGACGACCCAGCTTGGGCGGTGAACTTCGCCCACACCCCGATCGTGCTCGGCCACGAACCTGCGGGCATCGTCTCCGCGATCGGGGCGGGCGTGACCAACCTCAAGGTGGGCGACCGGGTCGGCGTTCCCTCAGGGCCGCCGAACAACACCGGCTACGTGCGCGACGGCGCCTATGCGGAGAAGACCGTGGCAATCGCCGATGCCGTCGTGAAGATCCCCGACAGCCTCGACTTCGTGATGGCTGCCGCCGGCACCGATTCGGGCAATGTCTCCTACCACGCCGTCGTCACCCGCGGCCAGGTGCAGGCGGGCGAAAAAGTCGGGATCATCGGCATCGGTGGCCTGGGCCAAGTGGCAGCGCGTATCGCCGTCGTCCTTGGTGCAGAGGTTTACGCGGCGGAGATCAAGGAGGACGTCTGGCCGCTCGCCGAGTCGCTAGGAGTCGTCAGGTGCGTCAGTGACATCTCGGAACTGGCAGACGTGGGCCTGGACGTGATTCTCGACTTCGCCGGCTTCGGCACCACCACGGCAGGGGCAGTCACCACGGTTCGCCCGGGCGGTCGCGTCATCCAGGTTGGCATGGGCCGGCTGCGTGCAGAGATCGACACGAACGTGCTGATCATCAACCAGATCGACCTCAAGGGCTCGATGGGCGGCGGCGTGGAGGACCTCACCGGGGTCTACGACCTGATGGCGTCCGGCAAGCTCGCGCCGAAGGTCACGACCATCCGCTTCCACGAGATCGGTGAGGGTCTGGACCGGCTTCGCCGAGGTGAGGTCCAGGGACGACTGGTCGCCGACCTTCGCCAAGGCGTCTGAGTCAGTTCGACGAGCCTCCACCTTTCACATGGTTGGCGCTGGCAGCCGGCGGATCTGCCGGTCGTCTCGAGAGACGACCGGCAGGTCTGCAGTTGAAGCGGTCCCTCGCTTTCCGCCTTGCGGCCCTCGTCCTCACTGGTGGACTGGCTTGGACCGCCATCGCGCTGACGAGGGCGCCGGACCGGACAACCGAGCTGGACTACCGGGTAGACAGCCCGTATGAGTCCGTCGACTGGACCTGGACCCAGTACAAATCCGGTTTCCATTTCCACACCACGAAGTCCGATGGTGACAACTCGCTGCGCGAGATGGTCGACACCGCCTACGGCCTCGGCTACCACGTGTACGCCGCCACCGACCACAACGTGGTGACCGAGAGCTGGGTAGGCAGCCACCTGCCGGGCGCGCCCGAGGGCAAGGCCGACAAGGCCAACTTCTACTTCACCCAGGCGGAGATCGACGCGATGTTCGCAGGTGAAGGCCGCGATGGTCAGGCCGGCCTGCTCGGCGTGCCCAACTCAAGCGAGCAGTCGGTCAAGGACCACCTGAACACCTTCTGGACTCCGTGGAGCAACTCCGAGGGGGCCACCCTGGAGTCCAAGATCGCGCACGTGGACGCCATGACCGGCCAGCCCGACCCGGTGATGCACATCAACCACCCCGGCCGCTACTACGGCGGCAGCAACCTCATGACCGGCACCACTGCGGCCAACGACCCGGCGAAGGTCGCCCGCTACGTGGGCCTGTTCGAAAAGTACCCCGACACGCTGGTCGGTATGGAGATCGTCAACAAGGTCGACGACGGGGACTCCTACTCAGACCGCATCCTGTGGGACAACATCCTCGAAGAGACCATGCCCGCACGAAACGTTTTCGGCTTCAGCAACGACGACGCCCACGAGACCGCCGCCGTCGGCTATGACTACAACCAGTTCCTGATGCCGGAGCTGTCCGAGAAGGCTGTTTACGACACCATGAAGTCGGGCGCCTGGTACTCCACCGCGCTGGTCGCCAAGCGTGAGCTCGGCAGCGACTTCAAGGGCGACCGCACCCGGCCGGCCCCGACGATCAGCAGGATCACGGTCGACCAGAAGGCCGACAGCATCACCATCACCGGCGCCAACTACGACACAATCGAGTGGATCGCTGACGGCAAAGTCGTCGCCACGGGTGCCACCATCGACCTCGACCAGGTGGGCAAGGACGTCGACAACTACGTCCGGGCCCAACTCAAGGGTGACAACGGCATCTCCTTCACCAACGCCTTCGGCGTCGACCTCAACTAACATCCGGGTATGAGGCGCAACGCTGAGTTGGCCACCCGGGACGCTCTTGAGGCGGTCCGGAACGCGCCTTCGCTGCTCGAAGCCATCGACCGGTTCGACGCTTTGCGCGCCGCAGCGCAAGCCGACGGGCCCTCGGCCGCGCCTCTGCTGCTGCACGCCGTTGCCGACCCGGACGACCAGCTGACCGCCATCGCAGCAGTACACGCCGCCTGCGCTGCCGGGGCAGCCACGGCGTCCGGGATCGTGCTTCCGTTGCTGGCCCCCGGCGCTGCCCTGCACCTGCGAGAGCATGCTGCCTGGGCGCTGGCGGCGTCCCCACGCCTGCCTGCAGCCGTGCCGGTGCTCACCGCCCTGGCATCGAGTGGCGACTTCGCCGGGACGCTTGCCGAGGCGACCCTCGAAGCGTGGGGGGACGCCCCGACCGAGGACGACACCGGGCCACAGGACACCGAGCCACAGGACGACGGGCCCGGCGGGGTCGTCGACCCCGAGCTGACCGTTGGGCAGTTGTTCCTGCACGCCGACATCGACGGCAGCCTCGCGCACGCCGGGCGGGGTGACACGGGCGGCATCGCCACGCTGCTGGTGCACCTCGGTGACGCGCTGCTGGCCACAGGCAGGGTCGACCGGGTGCTGACCCTTTCCGGTGGCCGTCCGGGCCAGTTCCGGGCCCCCGACAACGTCGCAGCCCCCGGCCACCACTACCTGTCCTTGCCGCTCCCAGCGCCACTCCCGCACTCCGCGGACGCCTGGACGCTGCGCCGGGCCGCCCGCCGCGGCCTGCGCCAAGCGCTCCGGTCGGCTGGGCGGGTCAACATCCTGCACCTGCGGATGGCCGACGTCGGCTCCTGGGCAGCCTCCGAGGTGGCCGGCGAGCTCGGCACGCCTGTGGTCCTCACCCTCGCCCCCGACCCGCACGCCTCCATCGCAGCGCGCGAAGCGTCCGGCACCCTCACCCGCGCCAACTTCGGCGCCGCCGACCACGCCGAACACCTGGTTTTCCGCGTCCGGCTGCTGCGCGACCTGGCCGAGAAGGCAGCCCACCTGGTGGTGTTCCCGCGGCCCGACCTCGAGAAGGACCTGCGCGACCTGCTCCACCTCGATCCTGCGGACCGCGCTCGAAGGGTGACCGTGCTGGCCGAGGGCATCGACCTGGCACCCCTCGAGCGCGCCGGGCGCGAGGTCCAGGACGCCGCGAGCGGCACCCCCGTCCCGGCCGACACCGCCGACGCCCTCGCCGCGCTGGACGAAGTGCTGGCCGCCCTGCCCCCCGAGCGCCGGGCGCTGCCGCTGGCGATCACGGTGGGCCGGCTGCACCGTGTGAAGGGCATGGCGACCCTGGTGGCGGCTTGGGCGCGCGACCCCGCCCTGGCCGACCGCTGCAACCTGCTCGTCGTGGGCGGCGACCTGGCGCACCCCACCGACGCAGAGGCCGAGCAGCTGAGCCTGATCGACGAGGTGGTCCCGCGCGCCGAGGGGCCCGCGCGTGGCCTGCTGCTCGCCGGACACCGGCCGAACGCGACGGTGGCGGTCTGGCTGGCCGCCGTCCGCCACGGCCGTCCCGGGCTGGCGCGCCCGCGGGCGTCTACGTGTCGGCGAGCCTGAAGGAGGAGTTCGGGATCGCCATCCTCGAGGCGATGGGGTCCGGGCTCGTGGTGGTGGCCCCGGTCGAGGGCGGGCCGGCGACCTACGTGGAAGACGGGGTGACGGGCTTCCTCGTCGACACCGGCTCACCGAGCGCCCTGGCCCAGGGAGTCGCGTCGGCGCTCGACCTGGCCGCCGCGCCCGACGCCCCCGAGCGCGCCGAACACGCCACGCGCCTGGTGACCGAGCGCTTCAGCATCGCGACGATGGCGTCCGCCCTCGCCACCATCTACGCGGAGGTCGACCATGACGCTGCTCGTCATCAGTCCTGACTACGCCTCGCACCTGTATCCCCTGGCCACGCTGGCGACCGCCTGGCGCGACGCCGGCGAGCGGGTGGTGGTGGCCACCGGCCCTGCCACGGACGCGATCGTGCGCCGGTTCGGTTTCGAGCGCGAGCACCTGCAGCTGGGTCGCGGCTCCAACCCCGGCGTGATCCGCGCCGAGGACCAGCCTCGCGGGGAGGACGAGTCGCTGCGCGGCTTCTTCGAGGCCACCCGTCGCGGGGCTGTCGAGACCCTCGCGTTCCAGGCCGCAGCCCGCGGCGACGACCTGCTGTGGGACCCGCTCAACCTCGCCCGCCAGGTGCAGCGGATCATTGACCGGGTGCGTCCCGACCAGGTCATCGTTGACCACCTCGCGTTCAGTGCCCGGCTGGCGCTCACCGGCGCGGGTGTGCGGCACGCCGACGTCGTGCTGGGTCACCCGTCGGCGCTGACCGTCGGCGACGAGGTGTACGGCTACCCGCCCGCGTGGCCGCGTTGCCTGCACCCGGACGCCGCCGCGCTCGCCGAGCTGCGCCGGTTGTGCGAACGGGTCCGCGACACCTTCACCGCGCAGTGGAACGACGCCCTGGCCGTCCTCGACCCGTCAGCACCCGCCAGCGCGGACGCCTTCGCCGAGACCGGCGACGTGCTGCTGCTCAACTACCCCGGGGAGCTGCACCCGCCGGCACGGACGGCCCTGCTGGGCCGTCACGCCTTCCTCGGCTCGGCCGTGCGCACCGAAGACCCGGACAACGAGGTGGACGCCTGGCTGGCCTCCAGCGACGCCCCGGTCGTGTACGTCAGCCTCGGCAGCTTCCTGTCGGTGCGCTCCGACGTACTGGCCCGCATCGCCGAGGCACTGCGCGGGCTGGACGTGCGGGTGGCGCTGGCTGCCGGCTCGACGCCGCGTGACGATCTCGGTGAGGTGCCGCCGTCCTGGCTGGTGCGCGCCGAGTTGCCGCAGGTCACGTTGCTCGGGTCGTCCGTGCTGGCGGTCTCCCACGGGGGCAACAACAGCGTCACCGAGGCGCTCACCGCCGGCGTCCCACTGCTGCTGCTGCCCTTGTCAACCGACCAGTTCGCCGGCGCGGCGGCCCTTGAGGACGCGGGCTTCGGCGAGGTCCTCGACCCGAACGCCGCCACCCCGCACGACCTGCGGGCGGCGGTCGTCCGGCTGCTGAGCCTCGAGCCCGACGCCCGCGCCCGGCTCACCGACCTGGCCGGGCGGCTCACCGCGACGCCGGGGGCGCAGCGCGCCCGGGCTGCCCTGCTGACCCCAGATCGATGGGTGTGCTGAACGAGCGGCGGAAGACGAGCACCACAATCGCTGCCATCAACCCGAAGAGCAGGGCCTCGCTGGCCCACAGCCACGGGCCGGTGCCTATGTCGAACAGGGACGCGACGTAGTAGGCCAGATGGACGCCGAAGTGGACGCCGACGGCCGGCCACAAGGATCGGGTGACGATGGCCAAGGCTCCGGCCAGTAGACCGAAGGCCATCGCGGAACTCGCGTAGACGAAGTGCTCGGCGACGTTCTGCTGACCCGCCTGTGAGATGAAGTGCATGGCCCCGAACACCACGCCAGAGACGACGAGGGCAGTGCGGGGACGGTGGCGCATGGTCTGCAGGGCGTACCCGCGCCACAGCAGTTCCTCAGGGAAACCCTGCGTGAGCAGGCCCAACACCACGACCGTCAGGAAAGTCCCCAACGGACTGCCGCCGTCCACGTAGCCGGTCTCGGGACGCAGCAACCCAGCGTTGGTGAGAGCCAGACCGGCCGGGACGATGGCAACAAGGCTGCAGGCGATCCCGACGAGGGCCAGGGGCAGGCTGCGCCGGGAGACCACCAAGCCGGCCTCGCGCACCGGGCGATGGTCGATGTACTTCATCAACAGCCAGACAAGCCCGATCGCCCCCAGCGTGGGGGTCGCCCGCATGATCAGGCCGGTGGCCACGAGGATCCACTCCGGCCAGGTCTTGCCGCTGGCATTGAAAGCCAACTGCAGCGGGATGCCCAGGACCATCGGGGTGACGATGATGTTCACCAGCATCGCGACAACGACCAGCAGCACCCGGACCGGATAGGGCACCCGCACCCGTTCCTGGGTGGCCGTGGGGTCGCCCTCGGCGGGGACGGTTGGCGAGAGCGACGAGGCCACGCTGGCGGGGTTGGTCATGACTCGACGCTAGGCCGGTGTGCCTTTTGCGGGCAGTCGCCCCGGTCATGACTTGGCTACACCTGGGGGTGACTGTGGTCATGGGTTGGGCGTCCAGCGACCAGTCGCCCGGCGTGACCGGCCCGTTCGCCAGCTAGGTTGGCCCTCGTGACCACCAGGCTCACCGCCGTCCCCCGCCCCGTCCGGGCGTTGATGGACGCGTTGTGTGCGGCCAACCTCTGGCTCTACCTGACGCCCAGCTACATCAACGACTTCCGGATCTGGGAGCCCGACGAGATCGCGGTCCTGGTCGGTGCCCGCACCGGCTGGGCGATGGTCATCGTCGGCCTGTGGCTGGCGGTGCGCCGTTGGGGAACCACGGGCTGGATCGTGGCCTTCTGCCTCCTCAGCCTGCTCGGCACCCTGATGGACGAGTTCAGCATGCTGGTGATGGCGATCGTGGTGGTGTACGTCTACCTGGGGCGCCGGGCCGGTCACGTCTTCGTGGGTGCCTCGACAGCCGGCTACGGGATGCTGCTGCTGGTGCCGGGCTCATGGACGACCGCCAGGACGTTCGAGATCCTGCTCCGCTTCGTGCTGTCGGCCGCCACCCCGGCACTGCTGGGCTACGTGTTGCGCCGCTACGTCGAGGCGTCCCTGCAACTGGCCGCCAGCAACGCGGAACTGGGCCAGGCCACCCTCGACCTGCGCGCCCAGGCCACCCTCGACCAGGACCTCCTGCTCGCCGAGGAGCGGACCCGGGCGGCGCGCGAGTTGCACGACGGGCTCGGCCACCAGCTGACCTCTGCCGGGATGTCGCTCGACTTCGCGTCGCGCACCCTGGTGACCAAGCCGCAAGCGGCGCTGGCGGAGGCCGCGGCTGCACGGCGGGCCCTGTCCGAGGCATCGGCGGACATCCGGCTCGTGGGCGCAGGCTCTGCATCCGGTGGGAACCCGCGCCCTGGGGCTGGCCGGCTTGTCGGCGCTGGTCCAGGGCTTTCCGCCATCCCGGCATGACGATCGACCTCGACCTGCCCGCCGTGCCGCTCGCCCTGGGACGCCGCCAGGAACTGTTCGTCACCCGGTTCGCCCAAGAGGGGTTGACCAACGCTTTCAAGCATGGCCGGGCGGGGCACGTGACACTGGGCGTCCGGGTGGAAGAGGACACCCTGGTGATGCAGCTGGCCGATGACGGGGCAGGTCCCAGCCAGATCCAGGAGGGGTTCGGGTTGCGCTCGCTGCGGGAGCGGGCCGAGGAACTGGACGGTGCGTTCGTGGCGTCGGTCACCGACGTGGGGTTCACCATCCAGGCACGCCTGCCGCTGACGTCCGGCTGGGCCGGGGCCCGCGTTGGCTGAGACGGGGCAGATCCAGCCCCTGGTTCGCCGCATCCTGGACCTGCTCTTCGTGGTCAGCCTGGTCGCCTTGCTGGCGGCCGGCTGGTTGCCGACCGATGCGGGAGCCGACCCGCGCGTAGTCGGGCCAGTGGCGACGGCGGCTGCGCTCTGCTGGCTGATACTGCGGAACAACGACCACGTGGTCGTCCTGGTGGCGTTCTGGTTGGTTGCCTACGTGGCCCTGCTGATCCAGGTGCCGCAGCTGATGGGGGTCGCGATCCTGATCGTGCTGATCCGGCACGGGGTCAGGGTCGGCGTGCGCAGCGCACTGATCGCGCTGGTGGCGATCGAGCTCGGCTGGCTGGTCATGGACCATCTCGACCCGAGCCGGTACTGGGTCGACACCGTCTTCCCGATGGTGAGCACGATCGGCCACCTCGCGGTGCCGGTGGTGCTGGGCGTCGCGCTGACAGGCTGCAATCCTCGGTCCAGGAGCTGGCCGCAGCCAACGCGGAAGTGACGGAGGCCAACCACGCTCTGGCGGAACAATCCCTGCTGGAGCAGGACCTGTTACTGACCGAGGAACGCTCCCGGGCTGCCCGTGAGTTGCACGACAGCCTTGGCCACCAACTCAGCGGCGTCGGCCGTGTCGATCGACCACGCCCAGCAGGTGGCGCACAGCCAACCCGACCGCGCCGTGGCCGAGTTCGCGGCTGCGCGTTCGGCGCTAGGGGTCCGCCCTGGGCGATGTGCGTGCCTGGGTGCGAGCGATGAACCCGGCCCACCGGTCGTCCGAGGTCGGGTTGGCAGGTCTCGACGATCTGGCTGCCAGTTTCCGCGGGACGGGCCTGGCCGTGGAGGTTCGGGTGCCGACCCACAAGCCCGTCCTGGGACGCCGCCAGGACCTCTACGTCAGCCGGTTCGTGCAGGAAGGACTGACGAACTCGTTGCGCCATGGGCGAGCTGGCCGGGTGTGGGTGGGGGCCGAGGTGAGAGGCGATGAGCTCGTCCTCAGCCTGCGCGACGACGGCCGCGGTGCCGTCGGCGTGCCGGCCGAGGGCTCAGGCCTTGGGGCGCTGCGAGAGCGGGCAGCCGAGCTGGGGGGCACCTTCGAGTCATCCGGAGCAGCGGCCGGCGGTTTCCGGATCCGCGCCGCGCTGCCGCTGGGGCATGACGTGTCGGTTGAGAGCAAGGGTGTGTGAGATGACGTCGGTACTCATCGTGGACGACCAGCAACTGCTGCGCCGGGGTCTGCGCCTGTTGTTGAGCACGCAACCACAGATCGAGGTCTGGGGAGAGGCCGACTCCGGTGAGCAGGCGCTGGTCATGCTGTCAGCCGGCCTTCCGGACGTGGTCCTCAGCGACGCCCGGATGCCGCCGGGCATGAGTGGCGTCGAACTGACGCGTCGGCTGGGCGAGCAGTACCCGGGCCTGCCGGTGCTGATTCTGACCACGTTCGACGACCAGGACGTCGTCGTCAGTGCCATGCGGGCCGGTGCTGCCGGCTTCCTGCTGAAGGACATCTCCCCCGAGCAGTTGGCGCAGGCCGTCGTGGCCGCCAGCCTGGGGCAGGTGACCATCGATCCCCGCGTGGCCGCCACAGCACTGGGGAGGCAGACCACCCACGATCCTCTGGAGGGCCTCACCCCGACGGAGCGGCGAGTGGCCGAGTTGTTGGCCGACGGCCTGAAGAACCAGCAGATCGCCGACGCCCTCGTGCTGTCCGTGGGGACGGTGAAGAACCACGTGTCCAGTCTGCTGCGCAAGCTGGGGCACCAGGACCGGACGTCGCTGGCCCTGTTCCTGAACCAGGGACGAGACCGTCTGAGTTGAGTTGCCTCACCGTCTGGGGTCACCTCACCCAGGCTCACCCGCGCTGCTACTGCGACTCGCCCCAGGTGTAGATGCTGACGACTGATTCCTTGGGCACGCTCGCGCCGCTGTTGGGGCTCTGATCGTAGATGTAGCCCATACCGAGCGCGTTGGCCGGCGGTCCGTAGTGCCAGACGTCCTTCGGCACGAGTCCCGCCGCCCTGATCCTGGCTTGGGCATCGGTCAGGAACAGCCCCGTGACAGCCGGAACCCGGACGCGAGCCGGCCCCTGCGAGACCTCAAGCGCGATCACCGTGCCGACCTCGACCGATTCGCCCGCGGCAACCGACTGGGAGACGACACCGCCCGCCGCCACCTGGCTGGATTCCACCGGCAACACCGTCACGGTGAAGCCCGCTGTCTTCAGAGCCTGCTCGGCGTCGGTCTTCGTCAGGCCCACGACATCGGGCACGGTTCGCATGTCCTTGCCCTTGGAAAGCACAAAACCGACTCCCGAGTCCCTGTCCGCGCGTGCCTGCGGCTCAGGATTCTGCGCGACGACCGACCCGGCAGCCACCGTGGAGTGGAAGTCCTCGGTGACGTCGCCCACGACGAAACCGGCCGCCTCCAGGGCGGACGCCGCCTCGTCCCGGGTCAGACCCTGAAGAGACGGCACAGTGAGGATCTCTGCTCCCGCAATGGTGAACACCACAGTGGATTGGGGTTGGACGTGTTTGCCCGCCGATGGCTGCGACGCAATGACGGTGCCCCGCACGCCCTCGGCCTGCGGCGCGTAGATCAGTTCGCCCATGACGAGTCCCACCTCGTCCAGAGCAGCTTCGGCCTGCGCAGCGGTCTTGCCCTCGACGTCGGGAACGGCCACTGCGATCCAGAAGTACCAGTACCCAACCCCAACCAAAACCGCCAGCAGGGCGATGAGTCCGCCACGCAGCAGCCACCAGGCCTTCCGCGGCCGCAGGTTGTCGGAAACCGGGTTTGAGGGCATGGGGCCTCCTGTGGTCATCGAGTGACCGAGGCGCCTCGGCCGCGCACGTGGCTGTCTGGACCACCATGGGTGGAAGTCACGATACTGCGAATCGCCATCCCAGAATGCGGATGCACACTTGGCTTTGGGTGAGAGGTCCTTTATATTCATCACCATGCACATCGAATTCCTGGCCCTCGGAAGCGCTTCTGCAGCTGCCCGCGCCATGATGTGCATGTGCATGCGTAGCTGCCGAATGCCGGCCTGATCAGGCTGAGCCCCCGACGTCAATGACGCGGGCAGGGCGCTGAGCAGCACGTCTCTCCTTTCGCTGGCCCTTCTTTCGATTGTTCCAGTGACGCTTGGCGCACCCCTATTCCTGCGAAACATCAATTCGCCATTTTGCGCACCCATTTTATCGAAATCCAGCATTTCTCTCCAGGAGGAACCACCATGTCCCAACGCCCCGAAACTCTGGCCATTCACGCCGGCCAGGAACAGGCCGACCCCACCACGAATTCGCGCGCCGTGCCGATTTACCAGACCACGTCGTATGTGTTCGACGACACCGAACATGCCGCCGACCTGTTCGCGCTCCGCAAGCCGGGCAACATCTACACCCGCATCATGAACCCGACCCAGTCGGTGTTCGAGACCCGCGTGAACGCCCTCGAGGGTGGGGTGGGAGCGCTCGCGACGGCGTCCGGTGCAGCGGCCATCACCTACGCCGTCCTCACCCTAGCCGGCACAGGGGACAACATCGTCGCCGCCTCCACGCTCTACGGCGGGACCTACGCGCTGTTCGCGCACACCCTGCCGCAGTTCGGCATCGAGACCCGTTTCGTCGACCCGGACCGTCCCGAGGACCTGGCCCGGTACGTGGACGACCGCACCCGCCTCGTGTTCGGCGAGACCATCGCCAACCCCCAGCTCAACGTGCTCGACCTCGACGCCTGGTCGCAGGCCGCCCACGCCCTCGGCCTGCCGCTGATCATCGACAACACCGTCGCCACGCCATATCTGGCGCGAGTGTTCGACCACGGTGTGGACGTGTCGGTGCACTCGGCCACCAAGTACATCGGCGGGCACGGGACATCCGTGGGCGGCATCCTCGTGGACGCCGGCACCTTCGACTGGACTGCCCACCCGGATCGCTTCGGGCGCCTCGCCGGCCCGGACGCCGCCTACCACGACGTCGTCTGGACGGACGCCGCAGGCCCCGCCGCGTACATCACCCGGGCGCGTACCGTCCTGCTCCGCAACACCGGGGCAGCAATCACCCCGTTCAACTCCTGGCTGTTCCTCCAGGGCCTGGAGACGCTGCCGCTGCGTCTCGAACGTCACAGCAGCAACGCCCTCGCCGTCGCCCGTCATCTGCAGGACCACCCCGCCGTCGCGTGGGTGAACTACCCCGGCCTCGAAACCAGCCCCTGGCACGACGTCGCCAACCGGGTCCTCACCGGTCGCGGCTACGGCGGAGTCCTTTCCTTCGGGCTCAAGGCAGGACGCGAAGCAGGCTCGAAGTTCGTCGAGGCTCTCGAGCTGCTGTCGCACCTGGCGAACATCGGGGACGCCAAGTCGCTGGTCATCCACCCCGCGTCCACCACCCACAGTCAGCTCACCGACACCGAACTTCGCCAGGCGGGTGTGGCTCCCGAGCTCGTGCGGCTCTCGATCGGCATCGAACATGTGGACGACATCGTCGCCGACATCGACCAGGCCCTCGCCCGCTGACCCACCCCACACCCACCAAAGAAGGGAGCCCGACCATCTCGCTGCCACGGAGAAACGCGCCGGGGGGGAATGTTGTGACGAAGTGCGGGGTTGTACGTTCAGGAAGGCTCCGGATCGCTTGACCGACAGTTCGGGAGGCAACCATGAAGGGCTGGACACAAGCAGTCGCGTTCGACTACGACGGGACCTTGGCACTGCACGGCCGCGTCACCGACGATGCACGGAAGGCGTTGGCGGACGCCCGGGCCGGTGGCTTGATGTTGCTGCTGGTCACCGGGCGTCGGGCGCCCGAGATGCACCGGATCTTCCCGCAGAGCGAGGAGCTGTTCGACGCGGTGGTGTCCGAGAACGGCGCGTTGCTGGCCGTCCGCGGCTCGATCCTGCGCCTCGCGCCGGTTCTGCCGGTTGAGTTCAGCGCCCGCCTGACCAAGCTCGGCGTCGACTACGAACTCGGCGACTGCATCCTGTCCTGCGACATCTCGCGGGTGCGCGACGTCACGGACACCATCGCCCAACTCAAACTGGACCTTCAGGTGGTGCCCAATCGCGGACGCGTCATGGTGCTGCCGGCAGGCGTGAGCAAGGCGTCCGGGCTGAACGCGGCGCTGTACCAGCTGGGTCTTTCGCCCCACAACGTCATCGCGGTCGGGGACGCCGAGAACGACGTCGACATGTTCAACGCGGTAGGGACGGGTGTGGCAGTGGGCAATGCCGTCGACTACGTCAAGTCCTGTGCGGACGTGGTCCTGGACCGTCCCGGTGGCGAGGGAGTCGCCGAGTTGGTGTGTGGACGTGCTGTGGGCAAGTGGGGACCGCTGGATCCTGCCCCCAAGTCGATGCAGATCGGCCAGTTCGCCGACGGCAGCCACGTCTTGGTACCCGCGGCGATGGCCAACGTGCTGATCCGCGGGGCATCCAACGCCGGCAAGTCCACACTGGCCGGGCTGCTGGTCGAAGGCTGGAACCGGCTTGCCTACCGGGTGCTCATCATCGACCCCGAGGGCGACTACGTGGGTCTGGGCGAACTGCCTGGTGTGGTGGTGCTGGGTGCTGGCGAACTGCCCTCCGAGAAGGTGCTGGGCACGCTGTTGCGCTGGGGTGGGCTGTCCGTGGTGCTCGACCTGTCGACCATGGACGCAGACGAGACACGGGCGTACCTCGCACAGCTCGGCGGCATGATCACGCGCCTGCGCGAGGCGTGTGGCATGCCGCACTGGGTGGTGCTGGACGAGGCGCACGTCCCGCTCGGACGACGCGGCCCCATGAAGGGCATCAGGCTCAGGGACACCGGATTCGCCCTGGTGACCTACCAGCCGGCAGGGCTCTCGAAGCTCGACGACTCCCGCTTCGACGTGGTCCTGACCGCCGTTGCGCGCGATGCCGGCAAGCGCCGTCAGGTGCTGATCAGCGATGCCGACCATGATTGTGTGCCGTTCCTGCCCGACGACCGGCGCACCCGGCACGTTCGGCACTGGCACAAGTACTTCGGGGCCAACCTGCCCGAGAACCACTGGTTCTGGTTCAACTGGCCCGACGGCAGGACCTACCACACAGCCCGCAACGTGGACGAGTTCGCCGCCACCCTGGCCGATGCGCCGGTTCCGGTGCTCGAGAAGCATCTGCGGGCCGGTGATTTCTCACGCTGGTTGCGGGGGATGAAGAGCCAGGACCTGGGCGAAATCGTCCTGGACGTGGAGGTGAACTTCCAGAAGAAACACCTGAACGCCGAGCAGGCCCGTGAGCGGGTGATCGCCCCGTTTGCATCGCTGTTCGGCCTGTCCGACGCTCCGGCAGGAGTGACCGAATGAGAATCCGCGTGATCAGGAACGGGCCCTACCACGTGACCGGAAACGTCCCCTTGCTGGAAAAGATCATCGTCAGGGTCGGCAACGGTTACGAATACCGCGCCGGACGCGAGCTTCCGCAATTCGTGGACTACGAGTTGTGCCGCTGCGGCAAATCGAAAGAGCAGCCGTTCTGCGACGACGCGCATGAGGACTTCGCCTTCGACGGCACCGAACGGGCATCGCGGGCGCTGTATGAGGATCGGGCTGATGTGCTGGAAGGCCCCGGGGTGGACCTGCTGGACGACGGCCGCTGCGCCTTCGCACGCTTCTGCCACACCGACCGCGGAGACGTCTGGGAGATGGTCGACGAATCCGGCGACCCCGAGGTGCGCGACGCAGCCATCAAGGCTGCCGGCGAGTGTCCCACGGGCCGGCTGACGGCCCTGCTCAAAAACGGCGACCTGGTCGAGCCGGAGCTGGAGCCGTCCGTCGCGATACTCCAGGACCCGGAGAAAGGAGTCAGCTCGGGCGTGCTCGTCCAGGGCGGCATCGAGCTCGAGTCCGCCGATGGGCACGTCTATGAGAGGCGGAACAGGATGACCCTGTGCCGGTGCGGCAGGTCCAGGAACCAGCCGTTCTGCGACGCGACGCACGTCCGCATCAGGTTCGTGGACCAGGAGCCGGACTGATTTCGGACTGGTGCCGTCGAATCCCCAAACTCGCTTCCCTACTGGCGAACGTGCCCCCGTGCTGGCGGACCCTCTCGCCCCTTCCGGCGCGGGTCGCTCGCCGATAGGCTGGAACTGCCAGCGAAACCCAACGGCTGTCGACGCAAAGGAGCCACCAAATGAAGGCACTCGTCTACCACGGTCCCGGCCAGAAGGCCTGGGAAGAGGTCCCGAATCCCGTCATCCAGGACCCGACGGACGTGATCATCAAGATCGAGACCACAACCATCTGCGGCACCGATCTGCACATCATGAAGGGCGACGTCCCTGCCGTCACCGACGGCCGGATCCTCGGGCACGAGGGCGTGGGCACGGTGGTCGAGGTCGGTGAATCGGTCAAGGACTGGAAGGTCGGAGACCGCGCCATCATCTCCTGCATCACCAACTGCGGCAAGTGCATCTACTGTCGCAAGGGGCTGCCCAGCCACTGCCAGACCGTTGGCGGCATCGGCTGGATCTTCGGCCACCTCATCGACGGCACCCAGGCCGAGTTCGTCCGCGTCCCCTTCGCCGACACCTCGCTGTACAGGATCCCTGAGGGCGTCTCGGACGAGGAGGGCATCTTCGTCTCGGACATCATTCCCACCGGTTACGAGATCGGCATTCGTGACGGCGGTGTCAAGCCGGGCGACGTCGTCGCCGTCGTGGGCGCCGGCCCAGTGGGCCTCGCAGCCATCATGACCGCGGGCCTGCACGGCGCCTCCCGGGTGATCGCCGTCGACCTCGACGACAACCGCCTCGAGCTCGCCAAACGCGACTTCGGCGCCACCCACTCGGTCAACTCGGGCGACGCCGGCTGGATGGACCAGGTCAAGGCGCTCACCGACGGCCTCGGGGTCGACGTTGCCGTGGAGGCGGTGGGCATTCCAGCCACGTTCGATGCGTGCATGGCGATCGTCCGGCCCGGCGGGCAGGTGGCGAACGCCGGGGTGCACGGCAAGCCCGTGGAGCTGAAGATCAACGAGAAGTGGATCGACAACATCCGCATCTCGATGGGCCTCGTCAACGCCGTGACCGGCGAGATGCTCCTCAAGATGATCGCTGAAGGCAAGCTCCCAGCCGGCAAGCTCGCCACCCACCACTTCACCCTCGACCAGATGATGGAGGCGTACGACGTTTTCGGCGCCGCAGCGACCACCAAGGCACTCAAGGTGGTCATCACCGCTGAGTGACGGTCAGCCCGTGGCACGGAGCGGCGGGGCGGGGCACGCGAGTCGTGGCCGCCCCGCCGCCCCCTGCAGGGTTGAGGCGCGCCACTAACTCGGGTCTATTCGGTCGGGAACCGCCCCTGGGGGCCTTCCCGACCGAATAGGCACGAGTTGCGTTTTCGCCCAACCACGATCGGGCTTTCTAAGAGTCTCTAACTCAATATGCATACTGCCTCAGAGTAGGAAATCGTCCGCCGACAGGTGAGGCTCGTGGGCTGGGGCACCCCGGCTGGTCCCGATCGGGGGCGGGGCGAACTGAGGGCTGTTAACGTCGCTGATAAGCATTTTTGGCCAGGATGCCCACCGGCGCATCCCAATCATTCGAGGAGGAGCCATGGGCGAGTTCGTTGATCTCAAGGCGATGCCGTACTACCTGTCCGACGAGGACGTCGCGTGGGTGGAACAGACCATCGCAGGCATGTCCGACGAGGAAAAGATCGGCCAGCTGTTCATCAGCCACAACCGCGGTCTCGACGTCGACGAAGCGCAGGAGCAGATCTCCAGGTACCACTACGGCGGCCAGCGGTACAAGGACTCCGGCTCCTACAGCCGTGAGGTCTTCGACTTCATCACTGGCCTTCGTCAGGTGGCGAAGATCCCGATGCTCGTCGCCGCCAACTGCGACAACGGTGGTGACGGCGCATGCGCCGACGGCGTCTACATCGCCACGGGTGCCGCCGTCGACGCCTCGAAGGACGAGACCGTCGCCTACAACGCCGGTCTGGTGTCCGGCGAGACCTGCAAGGCCATCGGCGTCAACTGGAACTTCGACCCCTGCGTCGACGTCCTGTTCAACTGGCGCAACACGATCGTGAACACCCGCGCCTACGGCAACGACCCCGACGAGGTGCTGAAGTGGACGAGCGCCTACCTGCGCGGCGTCCGCGAGTCCAAGCTGGCCACCTGCGTGAAGCACTGGCCGGGCGACGGCACCGAGGAACGCGACCAGCACCTGGTGCTCGGCGTCAACGAGCTTTCGGTCGAGGAGTGGGAGAACTCGTTCGGCAAGGTCTACCGCGGACTGATCGCCGACGGCCTGCACTCGATCATGGCCGGCCACATCGCGCTGCCCGAATACAGCAAGAAACTCAACCCGGAGCTGGGCTACGACGACATCATGCCCGCCACCCTGGCCCCCGAGCTGATCAACGGGCTGTTGAAAACCCAGTTCGACTTCAACGGCCTGGTGCTCACGGACGCCTCGCACATGCTCGGCATGGCTGCCGCCATGAAGCGCAAGGACGCCGTGCCGCTCGCCATCGCCGCCGGCTGCGACATGTTCCTGTTCTTCCGCGATGAGGACGAGGACTTCGAGTCGATGCTGCAGGGCTACCGCGACGGCGTCATCACCCCCGAGCGCCTCACCGATGCGCTGCGCCGGATCCTGGGTCTCAAGGCTGCCATCGGCCTGCACAAGGGCGAACACACCCCGACCGAGGAGGGCCTGGCCGTGGTCGGGTGCCAGCAGCACCTCGACTTGGCCGCGGACGCCGCCGACAAGTCGATCACGCTCGTCAAGAACACCAAGAACGAGCTGCCGATCCGGCCCGAGACGCACCCGAGCATCGAGCTGCGCTACCTCAGCGCCGAGGAAGCCGGCGCCATCTACACCGGCGGCGGGGCCCTCGACATGATCAAGGAGGAGCTCGAGGCTGTCGGCTTCAAGGTCACCGTCGGACATGGCGACATGCGCATCGGCGGCAAGGTGTCCGACTACAACCGCGATTTCGACGCCACGTTCACCTTCGCCGACTTCCGTGGCTACGCCTCGGAGAACAACTACCGCATCCGCTGGGCGAACCCGATGTCGGCCGACATCCCGTGGCAGGTGTGGGAGAAGCCGGTCGTCTTCGTGTCGCTGAACTACACCACGCACCTGACCGACGTCCCGATGGTCAAGACCTACATCAACGCGTACAAGAACACGCGCGAGGTCGTCCGTCAGACGATCCAGAAGATCATGGGCAACTCCGAGTTCAAGGGCACGGCCAACGACCTCGTGTGGTGCAACAAGTGGGAGACCCGGCGCTGACGGCTCTCCGCTGACGCCACGGATCCGGGCGGGGCCTTGGCCCTGCCCGGATCGCCGGCTTCTGAACACGCGAGGGCTGAAAGCCGCGCCGAGCACCCTCCGGAGAGGTGCACCCCGCTAACTCGGGTCCATTCGGTCGGGAACCGCTCATAGGGCCCATCCCGACCGTATAGGCCCAAGTTGGAATCTCGCCGGCCCACCAAACCGCCTGACCTCAGCGGTTGAGACAGGTTGGGCCAATTCCGAAAGGACACCACATGCCGTTCACCTACACCGCCAGCTCGTCTCCGTCGGGCAACACCAACATCCGCCGTCAGTGTTCGAATTCCAAGTGCGGCGGCACGTTCGACATTTCCTACGGCGCCCAGAATTACAAATGCCCGCATTGCGGTTGGAGGCAGTGAGCCTGGCCGCCGCATTCTGACGTGCAGGATGAGCCCGGCGCGCGAACGATTCTGCCGTAGCATCGAGCCGGTTGCCGGTATCGGACACCGCTGACCAATCACAGCCGACGAGGGGGTCGTTCCGTGAGTGGTCCCAAGGGCGTTCATTACGAGGTCGTTTCTCCCGAGGAGCAGCGCCGGCGGGCGATCGCAGCGGCGAAGTCGTCCATCCGTGCCCGCCGCGCCGAACTGGAGATGCTCGCCGCCCGCGCGGACGCCTGGCCGGCCGCCCGGGGCGAGGTCGCGCAACTGCTGTCGTCCGCGCCGTCCGACTTGGGCGAAGACCTCGACGCCCTGCAGCGACACGCAGAACAGCTCGCACAGTCGATCAGCCGGGCGGAGTCGACGCTCGCCCGAGCCCGCGAGCAGGCGGAGCGGCAGGCCATCGCCGCCGCCATCAGCCAGATCACCATCTCGATCGACGACCCCGGAACCACTCGGACGCTCGCTGCCACGCCTGCCAGGGCGGTTGAGACATCCACGGCGGAACGCCGGCTTGCCGCGCTCGCCGCCTTGGTAGCCACCCATCCGGAGGCTGGGCCCGAGCCCAGCCGGCAACTCCTCGGCCTCCAGCAGCGGCTCGGCGGGCTGACCGACACCCAATCAGCCGCGCTGCTGGACGCGACCCAGCACAGCATCGTCCGGGAGATCGAAAGGCACCGGGGCGAGCGCGCATTGGCCGAGGCGCGCCAAACGACGACGCGCTGCCCAACCGAAGGAGCAGGCGCTGTGAACGACATCCACCCGCGGATGACCGGATTCCCGGCTTGGCTTGCCACCATAGACGCGAGCTTGCCGGTCACCGCCCAGTACGTGCTGCACGGCAACCTGCGGGACCTGCACCTGTTGAAGGCACAACCGATTCCGCTGGAGGAGGCGCTGTGGCGCTGCCTCCAGGCCAACGGCTACTCCTTCCTGCTGTGGTACTCCCCGGCAGGACTGAGGATCCTGCCCGACAACCCGCAGCAGGGGGCGGCGGCACGATCGGCTGCAGCACGGGTGCTCGGCGTCCAGACCTCCCAACTGCCCGCACGGATGACCGTCGCCGATCTGCCGGCGGTGCTGCAGCGGCTCGGCGCCCCGGTCCAGGCCGGCCAGCCCGCCCTGCCGCACGGCGCGATTGCGCTCGACTACGTGTCACAGTGGCGTCCCGCCGGCGAACCACCGTCCCCGGAGGAACACGCGCTGATGCTGGCCGCGCTGGCTCGCGCCCATGCTGTTCAGGCATATCCCGTGGCCGACGGACCGCGACCGTCCGCCCTGTTCCAGCCGGTCTTCTGGCTGGTGGACCGCCCCGGCGACCTGCCGACCTGGCTGACCGGCGGCAGCGACGGGATCCGGCAGGTTCCCGTCCCCATGCCCGACCTGCAGGCCCGCACGGACGCCGCGCAGGCGCTCACCCGAGGCATCACCCAAGGCGATCAAGAGACCCTGGCACAAGCGCAGACGAAAGCGGTCAAACCGTTCGCCGACGCCACTGAAGGCATGACCCTGAAGGCAATGGTCCAGGTGGTGCAACTCTGCAACGACCGCGGCTTGGGCCCCGACGGCGTCACCGACGCTGTGCGGGCACATCGGATCGGCGTCCTGGAGAACCCGTGGGCCAAATCCGAGGTGCGCGGACGGATCCGATCCGCCGCGGCCACGCTGCGACAGCAGGTCTTCGGTCAGGACCGCGCCATCGACCACGCGGTCGACATCCTGTCCCGCTCGAGCATGGGACTGACCCAGGCCTACCGGCAGGAAGCCGGCGGCGGGCCGCGCGGCATCCTGTTCTTCGCCGGCCCGACCGGTGTCGGCAAGACCGAGCTGGCCAAGGCGATCACACGGATGGTGTTCGGCGACGAGCGCGCCTACATCAGACTGGACATGAGCGAGTTCTCCTCGGAGCACACCGAGGCCCGTCTGATCGGCTCGCCGCCCGGCTACGTCGGCCACGGCGCCGGAGGCGAACTCACCAATGCGGTGCGACAGCGTCCGTTCTCGCTGGTGCTGTTCGACGAGATCGAGAAGGCGCACCCACGGATCATGGACAAGTTCCTGCAAATCCTCAGCGACGGGCGGCTCACCGATGGCAGCGGCAGCACCGTCCACTTCAGCGAATGCCTGATCGTGTTCACGTCAAACCTCGGCATCCGCCCTCTCGCCGACGGCGAGACGCCCCCGACCGGCACCGCCCACGAGACGGAAGTGGTGGATCCGGCGGGCGGCCAACAGCACACGGTCGTCGACCTCGCCGCCAAGTTCGCCGACCAGATCCGCCGGGACCAGCTGGACGGGCTCAGCCTCACCGGCGGCGAGCCGCTGCAGCAGGCCTCGGCCTGCACATCCCTGCTCGACGAGCTCGCCACCCAGCTCGGCACCGAACCGGACGTGGTGCTGTTCACCGGCTACCCGCTCGTGACGGCCCGCCGGCGTGCGGCGGCGTTGCTGGACCGCTGCTCGGTCATCGTCACCGGCCGTTACGCAGCAGCGAACCCGGGCACCGACCCCCTGGTCGCCACCGCCAATCAGCAGCTGACCTTCCGCAACGAAGCCGACCGCGAGAGTTACCAGGCTTGGGCGGACGGACGGCCGCGACGACTGCAGGTAGCCGTCGACGACCGGGACGTCTTCCTGGTGGGGATCCCGCGTCCCCGCGACCTGGACGATTTCGCCGCCCGGCTGGCCGAGCGCGGCGTCACTTTTGAGCCCTGAGTGGGCCTTACTGGACTTGAACCAGTGACCTCTGCCTTATCAGGGCAGCGCTCTAACCGACTGAGCTAAAGGCCCGAACCGTTGCCGGGGACAACCCCTGCAACGAGAAATCACTCTATAGCAACCCGAGCACCGGCCTCAAATCGACCGGATACCGAGCCAGTGTGATTCCTCAGTCCTCGGCCAGCGTGATCTCGATGCCGCCCAGCAGCGTCGCCGATAGGTTGTACAGGAAGGCACCGAGCGTTCCCAGGGCAGTGAGCAGCACCACGTTGACCACTCCGATGAGGGCCGTGAAGCCCAACACCCGCCACAGGTCGACAAAGGCACTGACCTGGAAAGCCGACGTGTTGTCCGGGGTGCCGACCAGGGCATCGATGGAGCTCTGCAGCGAGTCGAGGGCGCCGGAGGCGTCGATGATGCCCCAGATCACCCAGACCACCACGAAGGTGACCACCGCAAAGGCGATGGAGAACATGAACGAGGTCTTCATCACCGACCAGGGATCCAGCCGCGAAACCCGCAGCCGCGCCTTTCTCGTCACCTGAGGCCGCGCCCCTACCGGGCCGTCGGGCACCATCGCGTCGGCCTGGGAGAGTGCCATCTTGACGTCGCCCATCCGAGCGCGCCAACCCGTCGGCTCGGGGCTGGCCGCGACAGCTGCACCCGCCGCTCCGGCCGCTGCCACCGCAGCCTCCGCGGCCTCCGGCGGCACCGGTGGGACGGGCGGGCTGACCAGCCGGCCGTCCGGCAGAGGATCGGAGATGAGGGTCGCGTCGTCCAGCTGGGCTGTCACCGGGTCGACGCCGGACGCGGACGGACGCTCGAACACGCGCGTCACGTCCGGGTCCTCCCCGGTGACTTTCGGCTCACTCATCCACGTCCTCCTGCGGTTCGACTTCGTCGAAGGTGACCTCGGTGGGCGCGTAGTCGTCCACCTCGACCTCGACGGAACCATTCTGCACGTCCTCGGCCGTTCCGGCAGTGGCGACCGGCTCGGTGGCCGCGCATTCCTCGGCATCCACCTCGAAACTCGGGGTGACGGCGACGACCAGATCCGACGGCCCCACCTTCACGTAACGCACCCCGAGCGTGGTCCGGCCCTTGGCGGGCACCTGGTCGACCCGGCAACGGGTGACCTGCCCCGACTCCTTGACGGCGATCACCTCGTCCTGCTCCCGCACCACGAGACCCCCCACCAGCTGGCCACGCTCCTCGTTCAGCTTCATCGCCTTGATGCCCAGACCGCCCCGGCCCTGGACCCGGTAGTCGCTGACCGGTGAGCGCTTGGCGTAGCCCTCGTCGGTGACGGTGAACACGAACTGCTCGTCCTCAGCCGTGCCGGCCGGGATCACCGACATGCTCAACAGCTCGTCGGCGCCCCGGAACTTCATGCCCAGCACACCGCTGGCCGTGCGGCCCATCGGGCGCAGCTGCTCGTCATCAGCACGGAACCGGATGCCCTGGCCCTTCCTGCTGATCAGCAGGATGTCGTCGTCGTCGTTGCACAGCTCGGCGCCGATCAGTTCGTCGTCGTCGGTGCGGAAGGTGCAGGCGATCAGGCCTGCCTGTCGCGGCGAGTCGTAGGTCACCAGCTCGGTCTTCTTGACCAGACCCTTCTTGGTGGCCAGCACGAGGTACTTGGTGAACTCGTAGTCGGGGATCGAGATGCCCTGGGCAATGCGCTCATCAGGCAGGAAGTTGAGCAGGCCCGCCACATGGCCACCCTTGGCGTCGCGGCTGGCCTCGGGCAGCTGCCAGGCCTTGATCCGGTACACCCGGCCCATGTTCGTGAAGAACAGGATCCACTTGTGGTTGCTGACGGTGAACACCGCCTGCACCTCGTCGTCCGCCTTCAGCTTGGCGCCCTTGATGCCACGACCGCCCCGCTTCTGCACCCGGTACTGGTCGGCACGAGTTCGTTTGACGTAGCCACCGCGGGTCAACGTGACGACCATGTCGTCATCGGGGATGAAGTCTTCCTCGCTGAAGTCACCCTCGGCCATCACGATGCGGGTGCGCCGCTCGTCACCGTACTTGTCGGTGATCTCCTGCAGCTCGGTGCCGACGATCTGCCGCTGCCGCCCCTCGTTGGCGAGGATGTCCAACATGTCGGCGATGATCCGCTCCAGCTCGGCCAGCCGGTCGACGATCTTCTGACGCTCCAGTGCGGCCAGCTTGCGCAGCTGCATGTCGAGGATCGCGGTGGCCTGCACGTCGTCGATGTCGAGCAGGCGCTTCAGGCCCTCGCGGGCCTCCTCGGTGGTCCGCGACGCCCGGATCAGGGCGATCACCTCGTCGAGCGCGTCAAGCGCCTTGACCAGCGCCCGCTGGATGTGGGCGTCCTTCTCGGCCTGCTGCAGCAGATAGGCGGTGCGCCGGCGAATCACCTCGAGCTGGTGGCCCACCCAGTAGCTGATGAACTGGTCCAGGCGCAGCGTGCGCGGGACGTCGTCCACCAGGGCAAGCATGTTCGCGCCGAAGGTGTCCTGCAGCTGGGTGTGCTTGTACAGGTTGTTCAGGACGACCCGCGGCTGGGCGTCCCGCTTGAGGACGATGACCAGGCGTTGGCCGGTGCGGGCGGAGGTGTCGTCACGGATGTCGGCGATGCCACGCAGCCTGCCGGTGTTGACCAGGTCGGCGATCTTCTGGGCGAGGTTGTCCGGGTTGCACATGTAGGGCAGCTCGGTGATCACCAGCATGTTGCGGCCGCGGTTGTCCTCCTCGATGTCGACCTTGGCGCGCATCGTGATCAGGCCACGCCCGGTCCGGTAGGCGTCCTCGATGCCCTGGCGGCCGACGATGAGGGCACCGTTGGGGAAGTCCGGGCCCTTGATCCGCTGCATGCAGGCCGCCAGCAACTCTTCGGGGCTGGCCGTGGGGTTCTGCAGCGCCCACTGCACGGCGTCGTTGACCTCACGCAGGTTGTGCGGGGGGATGTTGGTGGCCATGCCCACCGCGATGCCGCTGGAACCGTTGCACAGCAGGTTGGGGAAGCGGGCCGGCAGCACGGTTGGCTCGGTGTCCCGGTTGTCGTAGTTGGGCTGGAAATCGACCGTGTTCTGGTCGATGTCGCGCACCATCTCCATGGCCATCGAGGCCATCTTGCACTCGGTGTACCGCATGGCGGCGGCAGGATCGTTGCCGGCCGAGCCGAAGTTGCCCTGCCCGCTGACCAGCGGGTAGCGCATCACCCACGGCTGGGCGAGTCGCACCAAGGTGTCGTAGATGGAGGCGTCACCGTGCGGGTGGTAGAGGCCCATCACCTCGCCGACGACGCGGCTCGACTTGTTCCAGCCGCGATCAGGGCGGTAGCCGCCGTCGTACATGGCATAGATGACCCGGCGGTGCACGGGCTTGAGGCCGTCACGCACGTCCGGCAGGGCCCGCCCGACGATGACCGACATCGCGTAGGCCAGGTAGGAGGACTGGATCTCGCTGGTCAGCTCGATGTCCTTGATGGCGCCGGTCTTGACCTGAGCCGGCTCGCCGTCCGTGCCGAGACCGGGGCCCTGTGGTGTGTCAGTCATGACGTCCTTCCGGCTCCGGGACCGTACCCGTCGCCACTACGACAAATGCTCGTTCGTTGAGTTCTCTGGCCTGCTCGGCCACCCGCTGGTGTCATCAGACGTCCAGGAACCTGACGTCCTTGGCGTTGCGCTGGATGAACCGACGGCGACTCTCGACGTCCTCACCCATCAGCACCTGGAAGGCCCGGTCGGCGGCCACCGCGTCGTCGAGGGTGATGCGCTTGAGCACCCGACGGTCGGGATCCATGGTGGTGGCCCACAAGTCTTCGGCGTCCATCTCACCCAGACCCTTGTAACGCTGGATCGGGTTGATGTTGGGCAGCTTCTTGCCGGCTGACTGACCCGCCTCGCGCATGGCGTCCCGCTGCTCGTCGGTGTAGGCCAACTCGTGCGGGGCGTTGGTCCAGCGCAGCCGGTACAGCGGCGGGTTGGCCAGGTAGACGTAGCCGCCGTCGATCAGGGGACGCATGAAACGGAAGATCAGCGTCAGCAACAGCACCTGGATGTGCGCACCGTCAACGTCCGCGTCGGCCATCAGCACGACGGTGTGGTAGCGCAGCTTCGCAGCGTCGAAATCGTCCTGCACACCGGTGCCGAGCGCCGAGACGATGGTTTCGATGGCCTCCGAGTTGAGCGCGCGATCGAGCCGGGCCTTCTCGACGTTCAGGATCTTGCCGCGCAGCGGCAGGATGGCCTGGATCCGCGGGTCGCGGCCGCCCTTCGCGGAGCCACCGGCCGAGTCGCCCTCGACCAGGAAGACCTCACACTCCACCGGGTTGTTGGACTGGCAGTCGGCCAGCTTGCCCGGCAACGAGCCGGCGCTGAGCAGACCCTTGCGGTTGCGGGCGATCTCGCGCGCCTTGCGCGCCGCCATCCGGGCCGACGCCGCCGCCTGCGCCTTGCGGACGATGGTCTTGCCCTCGTTGGGGTTCTTCTCCATCCAGTCGCCGAGCAGCTCGTTGACGACGTGCTGGACGAAACCGCGGGCCTCGGTGTTGCCGAGCTTGGTCTTGGTCTGGCCCTCGAACTGGGGGTTGGACAGTTTGATCGAGATGATCGCGGTGAGCCCCTCGCGGATGTCCTCGTTGGCCACCCGGTCCTCACGCTTCTTGACCATGCCCCAGTTCTCACCCCACTTGTTGATGGTGGTGGTCAGCGCTGCCCGGAAGCCCTCCTCGTGGGTGCCGCCCTCCTGGGTGTTGATGGTGTTGGCGAAGGTGTGCACGCTGGTCTGGTAGCCCGTGTTCCACTGCATGGCCAGCTCGACACCCATGCCGCTCTCCGGCGCGTGCGCCTCGACGTCGATGACCGACGTGAAGGGGTCCTTGCTGGCGTTGAGGAACCTGACGTACTCGACGAGGCCGTCGTCGAACCGATAGGTCTCGCGCAGCTGACCGCCGTCCTCGTCGACGTGACCGTCGCGCAGGTCGACGATCTCGATGGTCAGGCCCTTGTTGAGGAAGGCCATCTCACGAAATCGGGTTGACAAGGTCTCATACGAGAAGGTGGTGGTTTCGAAGATGTCGGCGCTGGGGTAGAAGGTGATCGTCGTGCCGGTGCGCTCGGACTCCTCCAACCGCTCGATGTCGCGGGTGGGGGTGCCCAGCAGGAAGGCCTGCCGCCAGTGGTGGCCGTCGCGCCAGACATCGGCGATGAACCGCTCGCTGAGGGCGTTCACCACCGAACTGCCGACACCGTGCAGGCCGCCGGAAACCTTGTAGCCACCGGTGCCGAACTTGCCGCCGGCGTGCAGTTTGGTGAGCGCGAGCGTCAGCGAGCTGACGTGCTCGGTGGGATGCTCCTTGACCGGGATGCCACGGCCGTTGTCACTGACCCGGCAGCCGCCGTTGGGCAGCAACTCCACGGTGATCAGGTCGCAGTAACCGGCCAGGGCCTCGTCCACTGCGTTGTCGACGATCTCGTAGACCAGATGGTGCAGACCGCGCTCACCGGTGGAGCCGATGTACATGCCGGGGCGCTTGCGAACCGCCTCCAAACCCTCCAGCACCTGGATCGCGGAGGCGTCGTAGTTGCCCTCCGCGACCGCGGACGTGCTGCCCTCGCTGGTCAGGACGTAGTCGGCTTCCTCGCCGGCAACCGCCTGCACAGAATCGACGTCGAGGAGTTCGCTGTCGTGTTCGTTCCTGCTCTCACCCTGTTGATCGCTCACGGACAAACTGCTCCTGTCATCAACCTCGCCCACACCTCAACTCCAAAATTCTACCATCCGGAGCTTGATCCCCCCATTTTCGCAGGGGGTGCCAGGCCGTGTTTCCCCCTGAACGCGCTGATTTGACGTCTGAGAGCCGCTGGTGGCCAGCGAATGCACCCCACCATTGACCTGCACCCCCCAAGGGGGCTCCACGGGCAGATTCCGAGCGGCGACCCGGGCGCCTCCTGACGTCGGGCGAGGCCTCCCGCCGGCGTCGCCGCAGCGAGGAATGAGCGCGGCGGTGGTGTGTTAGGTTTTCGCCATGCCAGCGCGGGCAGCTCGGTCGGGAGGACAAGCCGGTACGTCCGGCGGTGACGGGCAGGGCACAGCGGCCTCGGCTGCCCAGGGGCCCCTGAGCAGTCCCTGGAGCCGGACGGGCGATGACCTGCTGGCCGCCTTGCAGTCGACGTCGACGGGTCTGAGCGCTGCTGAGGCGAGCACTCGTCTCCAGGCAGTGGGCGCCAACGTGTTGAAGCCACGTCGGCGCGACAGCGCCTGGCGCTCCTTGTTGGCCCAGTTCACCAGCCCGCTGGTGCTCATCCTGGTGTTCGCCGCCACTGTTTCAGCCCTTGTCGGCGAGTGGACGGACGCCGCCATCGTGGTTGCGATCGTGGTGGCCAGTGCCGGTCTGAGCTTCGGGCAGGAGTACTCGGCCAGCCGTGCGGTGGAGGAGCTGCGTGCGCAGGCTGCGATCAAGGCCAGTGTCCTGCGAGACGGTGCGGCGCGGTCGGTGCCCGTTGAGGAGCTCGTACCCGGCGACGTGGTGCTGCTGGCCGCGGGCAGTCTGATTCCGGCCGACGGCATCGTGCTGGAAGCCAACGACTTCTTCGTCAATCAGGCTGTGTTGACCGGCGAGACCTTCCCGGTGGAGAAGCGGACCGGGCCGGTGAGCCCACAGTCGTCGATTGCCGAGCGGCTCAACATGGTGTTCATGGGCACCAGCGTGCGTAGTGGCACGGCGCGGGCGCTGATCGTGTCGACGGGCCCAGGCACCGCCTACGGCCAGATCGCCGAGCGGCTGACCCTGCGTCCACCCGAGACGGAGTTCGAACGCGGCATCCGCAAGTTCGGTCTGCTGCTCACCCAGATCATGACCGCGTTGGTGCTGGGGGTCTTCGCGATCAACGTGATCCTGGACAAACCGGCGATCGACTCCCTGCTGTTCGCCATCGCCCTGGCCGTCGGGATCGCGCCAGAGCTGCTGCCGGCGATCATGACCGTCAACCTGGCCCGGGGCGCGCAGAACATGGCCAAGCGCGGCGTCATCGTCCGCCAGCTCAACGCCATCGAGAACCTGGGCAGCATGGACACGCTATGCACCGACAAAACCGGGACACTCACGGTAGGCGTGGTGGGACTGGACGGGGCGCTGGACGTGGACGGGCAGCCGTCGCCCGACGTGCTGCGCTGGGCCCACCTCAATGCGGGGTTCCAGACCGGTCTGCCCAACCCCCTGGACGAGGCGATCCTCGCCGTGCCCCATCCGGACACGACCGGCATGGACAAGCTGGCGGAGATCCCCTACGACTTCACCCGCAAGCGCTTGAGCGTCGTGGTGGACTCCGATCCGGGCACCGACATCCACCCTGTGCTCATCACCAAGGGTGCCCTCGACCACGTCCTCGACGTCTGCAGCAGCGTCCGGGTGGCTGGTGCAACAGCCCCGCTTGACCCGGCGAGACGCGCCGCAATCGACGCCCATTTCACGGCCTGGAGCGGCAAGGGCTACCGCGTCCTCGGGGTGGCGATCCGCGACGTCGCACGCCAAGCCGAGTACAGCGTCGAGGCCGACGAACGCGACCTCGTCTTCGTGGGCTTTCTGTTGTTCTTCGACCCGCCCAAACCCGATGCGAAACAGACCCTGGAATCGCTGTCGCAGCTGGGTGTCCAGGTGAAGGTCATCACCGGTGACAACCGGCTGGTCGCCCGGCACCTGGCTGAGGCGGTGGGGCTGCCCGCTGACGCCATCCTCGCCGCCGACGAGCTGGCAGCCCTGGATGACGAGGCGCTGTGTCATATGGCCGAGCGAACCACCATCTTCGCCGAGGTGGACCCCAATCAGAAGGAACGCATCATTCTGGCGCTGCGCAAGCGCAACCACGTGGTCGGTTACCTGGGCGACGGCATCAACGACGCGCCGGCCCTGCATGCCGCTGACGTCGGCATCTCCGTCGAGCAGGCCACCGACGTCGCCAAGGAGGCTGCCGATTTCGTGCTGCTCCGCCAGGATCTCGGGGTGCTGCGCGCCGGCATCGAGGAAGGCCGCCGCACGTTCGCGAACACGCTGAAATACATCTTCACCACCACCAGCGCCAACTTCGGGAACATGGTGAGCATGGCCGGGGCGTCGCTGTTCCTGCCGTTCCTGCCGCTGCTGGCCAAACAGATCCTGCTGAACAACTTCCTGTCGGACATCCCCGCGGTCGGAATTGCCGGCGACAACGTCGATCAGGACATGATGGAGCGTCCGCACCGCTGGGACATCCGCATGATCCGCAGGTTCATGATCGTCTTCGGCCTGGTCAGCTCGGTCTTCGACTACGCGACCTTCGGACTCCTGCTGTTGGTGGTGAAGGCCACCGAGGAACAGTTCCAGACCGCCTGGTTCATCGAGTCACTGCTGACCGAACTCGTGATCGCCCTGGTGGTACGCACCCGCAAGCCGTTCTTCCGCAGCCGTCCCGGCACCCTGCTCTGGGTGTCAACACTGGCCGTGGGGGTGTTCACGCTGGCCCTGCCCTACCTGCCGATTGCCGGCTTCCTGGGCTTCACCCCGCTCCCGCTGTGGCTGACTGCCGCCCTGGTCGGCATCACCTGCCTGTACGTGGTGGCTGCCGAGATCGCCAAGAAGGCTTTCTACGCACACACCCGGTGGTGACCCAACGCAGTCGGCGCCGCCTGGGGGTCAGCGCCCGGCGGCAGCCAGTTGCGCGACCAGGTTGATCATGGCCGCCAGCACGACGGCGCCGAGCAGGTAGGACAGCAGCGCGTGTCGAAGGGCGGCCCGCCGCACCTGCGAGCCCGCCAACGCAGTGTCCGAGACCTGGTAAGTCATGCCGACGGTGAAAGCCAGGTAGGCGAAGTCGTGGTAATCGGGGTCACCCTCACCGTTGAAGTCGATGCCCTCGCCCACCCCGTCGGTGTAGAAGAGCCTTGCGTAGTGGAGCATGTAGAGCAGGTGCACGAGCACCCAGGACGCCACCACCGACGCCACCCCGATCATTGCCTCCCAGGGGACCGCGCTGGCGCCCCCCGAACCAGCGAACAAGAGGACGCCGACCCCGAGCAGGCTGGCCAGGGAGGCCAGCACCAGGACCGCGCGGCTGACGGCATGGGTGGGGTCCTCCTGAGTGGCATGGCGGCGCGTCTCCGCGGCATCGAGGCGGCCGACGACCAGCCAGGTCCACAGGGAGAAGGTGGCCGCCAGCGCAATCCAGCCGGCGACTCCTGCCAGCCACGGATTGACCACCGGGACGAGGCCCACCGTCACACCGGCGCCGACCGCCGCCGACGCGGCCAGCCGCGTGCCCGCTGCGTGCAGGTTCATGTGCCTCATCCCACCACGCCATGCGGGCGACCGCATCTTCACTTCAGCGGCGGCAACGTCCAGTATCAGGGTCCCGTGGTTGGAGGCAGGGGGTGGCCGTCAGTGGTCCGGAGCACCCATCCGGGGGTCGGGGCGGACGCCAGCGGTGCGATCACGCGTCCCTCGGCGCAGGCGGCAATGACCTCGGCCGCACGACGGTCGCGGGTGTTGCGACGCTTGCAGGCGCTTCAGTCAAGCGGCTTGATGTCAAGGCTGGGGTGTGCAGCGCCAACTCACAGAACCCGGCCTGTGGCGTAGCGGACCTGCTGGGTCAGGTGCAGGGCGCCGTCCTCGTTGCGGTCCGCCTCGAGGGCGTCTGAGATCTGCTCCATGACGTCGTCGAGCTGATCGGACGGCACGGCGTCCCAAACCGCTTTCAGCCCAAGGGTGTTGGTCCATGCACGCCACGCCGCGGCGTCCGGCAGGACCACGCTGAGCGGCTCATCGTGGCAGTCGACATCGGTGACGCCGCACGCCGCCACAAGCGCAGACATGGCAGCCGTGGTGGCGAACGGCCCCTGTCTGCCGCTCGTGCGTGCATCGAGCAGGTGAAGGGGAGCGTGTCGCAACAGGGCATCCTCGGCATGCTGCCACGCCTGGTCGATCGGGCCGAAGCTCGTCAGCCCGATCCTGCCGCCCGGACGCACGAGCCCGACCCAGCCGCCCAACGTCCGCCCAGGATCGGGATTGAAGAAGAGCACGAGGGAGGCGGCCGCGACGTCGAACCTCCTTCGCGCCAGCGGATCGGAGACGCCGTCGCCCCGGCGCACGTCGAGGTTGGTGATGCCCCGTTCGTCCGCTTCTGCCCGCAACAGGTCGCACATGACGGGTGAGAGGTCGAAGGCGGTGACGTGGCCGGATTCTCCGACAGCCGCGCAGAGCGGGAAGGTTGCGGCGCCTCGACCCGCTCCAATGTCGAGTGCGCGCTCACCGGTTGCCGGAGCGAGGAGTGCGACCAGGCGTGCGGCGATCGGGCCAAACCACGGGACACCGCCCTGGTCGTAGCTGGGCGCGATCTGGTCGAACAGCGCCTGCACCTTGGCATGTGAGTCGAGGGTATTGCCTTCTTCAGCCATGCCACGATCATGCCTCGCTGTTCCCTGGACGACGGGGGAAGAGCGCCAAGTCAGGCTCGAGGACGACCACCCTGCGCGGATACTGCGGGTGGGGACCGATCAGGCCGGACGACCGATCGAGCTCGTAGCGCTGGTCTTCGACCAGGAACGGGCGCTCATCATCCACGCGATGAAAGCCAGGCCGGTCTCATTGAAAGCAACGGAGAGGAGAACGCGATGAGTGACACATTCGAAACGGCAGCACGTCCCGCCGATGGCGTGTGGGGAACCATTGGCGGCGTTCCCGTCACCGATGATGTGATCGATGAGGTGGTCAGGGACGCCGAAGAGGGTTTCCCCGGCGCGACCTTCCGCTCAGTAGGCCGTCCGCGCACCGTCGGCCGGAAGCCGGCGCAGACCGTGACCGTGAGGTTGGACCAGGAGCGCATCAGTGCCGTGCAGGCACGAGCCAAGCGCGAGCACACGCGCACCTCAGAGATCATGCGACGGGCGCTGGACGAATACCTCGCCAGCTGAGACCACGCCTGACTGACGAACCCCAATCAACCGTCCAGCAAGCGGGTCAGGACACCACCTGGTAGCCGGCCGCCTGCCAGGCGCCGATGCCACCACTGAGATGAGCGGCGCGGGTGATCCCGGCAGCCTTCATCTTCTTCAGTGCGGTGGCTGACCTGTTGCCTGAGCGGCAGTAGACCGCGAAATTGCCGTCCTTCGGCAGCGCGGCGACACGGGCGTCGAAGTCGGCCGCCTGCACGTCGATGTTCTGGGCGTTTGCCAGGTGACCCGAAGCGAATTCGGCGGGGCTGCGCACGTCCAGGACGATCACCCCGGGCTCGGCGACCAAGGCGGCGAACTCGGCGGCGTCCAGATTCACCTTCGCCTGGCTCGAAGCGGACACTGCTGGCTCGGCCGGGCCGGTGGCGGCGGACGTGCAGCCCCCGAAAAGGGTCAGCGCAAGGATCACGGGTGCGAGGCGGCGAAGGAACACAACCCCAGCTTATACCCCCCTCAGTATCCTCGGCCCATCAGCAGTCGTGGCTGATCCGTGTGAGCTACTCACCCGTAGGTGTCGCGGGGGCCCCGGCCATCACGCACCGACCTGCGGCCGTGCTTCCAGCTGGGCGCGGCCGGACCCTTGATCTCGACGCGCGTCACGGACCCCTGACCCAGCTGGTCGTTCAGCCGGGCCACCAAACTGGGGGCGATCAGGCGCAAGGACGTCGCCCAGGTGGTGGAGTCTGCCCGCACCGTCAGCACGCCGTCCCGAAATCCTTCCGGCTGGCAATGCTCGGCGTTGGCCTCGCCCACCAGATCGGCCCAGCGCGTCAGCATCATGTGCAGATTGACCTGGGTGGTCCAGCCCCGATCGGCGATCAGCCTGCCCAGGGCCTTGCCGATCGGCTTGGGATCCCGCTCATCCGGGTGGGCGCCGCTGCGGGTCTCGTCCACCACCTTGCGACGGGGCCGACGAGGGGTGGGATTGACGCCCCGCGGCGGCGGCAACTGGGTCTGGAAGCTGTGCGCGACCTGGGTGGCCATCTCCACACCCTCCGGGTCATGGTTGGCCACCAGGTCGGCATCGACGTGCGGGTCAGGGCTGCCGGTCGGCACGAGGCCGCCAGCTTCGGACGGCGGCAGCGGGTCCTCGGGGATGTCGCGGTCAGGGAAGCTGTTCCACTCAGACATCGGCCATCTCCACGGGCTGGGCACCCGCCGCCGGGATCGGCCAGACGTTGCCCCCGCCCACATGGAAGCGATGGCCCACCAACATGGCCGGCACGTCGGAACCAACCGCAGCAGTCACCAGCACCTGCTCGGCGTCCAGCACGGCCTCGGCCAAACGTTCCCTGCGGATGACGTCCAGCTCGGCGAACACGTCGTCGAGAATCAACACCGGTTCCACCCCGTCGGCCCGCAGCAACCCGAACGAACCGAGGCGCAGCGCCAATGCCAACGACCAGGTCTCACCATGGCTGGCGTAGCCCTTCGCAGGCAGGTTGCCGATCGTGAACGTCACGTCGTCGCGGTGCGGCCCGATCAGCGAAACGCCACGAGCGATCTCCTCCTGGCGACGGACCGCCATCTCGGCCAGCAACAACTGCGCCAATCCTTGCTCGTCGGGACGCTGCTCGGGCATCGGCAGGGTGGTCTTGTAATCAGCTGCGGCCAGATTGTTGACCGGGGCGATCTGTGCGTAGGCATCGCAGGCCAGCGGCATCAGATCGACCAGCGTGTCGAGCCGGGCAGCCAGCAGCTCGGCGCCGAAACTGGCCAGCTGCCCGTTCCACACCTCCAGGGTGGACTCCAGGTCGCCCTGCCCACGTGGCTCCCGGCGCGCAGCCAACGGCGACAGGGACTTGAGCAGCAGGTTGCGCTGCTTGAGCACCCGCTCGTAGTCGCTCTTCACGCCGGCCATCCGCGGCCAGCGACTGATCACCAGCTGGTCCAGGAAACCGCGCCGGTCGCTGGGATCCCCCTTGACCACGGCCAGGTCGTCAGGGGTGAACGTGACGCTGCGCAGAACGCCCAACAGGTCGTGGGGACGCTTCTGGGCCGTCCGGTTGATCCGTGCCCTGTTGGACCGCCCCGGATTGATCTCGATCTCGAGCAGCAGCTTGCGAGGATCGTTGATGCCTGCGGTGACGTGAACCCGGATGATCGCCTGCTCGGCACCGAAACGCACCAGCGGGGCGTCGCTGCTGACACGGTGGCTGCTCAGCGTCGAGATGTACTCGACCGCCTCCACCAGATTCGTCTTGCCCTGCCCGTTGCTGCCCTCGAAAAGGGTGACCCCCGTGTTCAGGTCGATGTCGACCGAGGCGTAGTTGCGGAAGTCGATCAGCTGGAGGCCGTGCACGAACATGACACCCCCCGACCACAGCTGCTCAGTTGGGCAGCCGCATCAGCATGATCACGTGCTTGTAATCGACGTCGGGGTCGCCGTCGATGTCACCGAGCCCCTGCACCAGACAAGGCTTGCCGGCAGCCGTGAAGCTGAAGAAGACGTAGGGGGTGTCGAGCGCAGTCAACGCGTCGGACAGGTAATGCGGGTTGAAGCCGGCAGCGGTCAACGCCAGCTCACCGCCGACGTGGTTGGTGACGGTTGCCTCCACCGCCTCGGAGGCCCTGGCCTGATCACCGGTCGCTGCCTCCAACGCGATGTTGTCCTCGTTGATCAGCATCCGCAGCGGTGTGTTGCGCTCAGCCACCAAAGCGACGCGCTTCACCGACGCGACGAGGTCCTCGGTCTTGACGCGGACGGAAACCGTCGGCTTGATGTCCATCAGATGCCGAACCTTGGGGAACTCACCGTCCAGCAACCGGGTGGTCAGCTGACGGGTGCCGCCATTGCCGTCACCCTCGAAACCGATCAGGCCCTCACCGGTGGTGCCGGTGTTCAGGCTCAACGTGATGTCAGAACCCGGCCCCATCGAGCGGGCGGTTTCCTGCAGCACCCGGGCCGGAACCAGCGCAGCGCCTGACACGGCCGGGTTGCTGGGACGCCACGTCATCTCCCTCAACGCCATCCGGTACCGGTCAGTGGCGAGCAGCGACAGGGTATCGCCCTCGACCTCCATCCGGACGCCCGTGAACACCGGCAACAGCTCATCGCGCCCGGCGGCGACGGCCACCTGACCGATTGCCCTGGCGAAGTCGTCGGACGACACGGCGCCGGCAGCAGGCGGCATCTCGGGCAGGCTCGGGTAGTCATCGACCGGCAGCGTCTGCAACGTGAAGCGCGCAGATCCGCACACCAACTCCGCCTTGGAGCCGTCGGTGGTCAACTCCACCGGGCGATTGGGCAGGGAGCGGGCAATGTCGGAGAGCAGCTTGCCGCTGACCAGGGCGACGCCCTCGTCGACGATCTCGGCCTGAATGGTGACGCGTGCGCTGCGTTCGTAGTCGAAACTCGACAACGTGACGCCCTCGGTGTCGGCCTTGATCAGCAGGCCGGCCAGAATCGGGACGCTGGGACGAGTCGGCAGGCTGCGGGCCGCCCACGCCACTGCCTCGGCCAGCACATCGCGCTCAACACGAATCTTCACAGCGTCTCCTGAATCCTCACGCCCATCGCTTTTGGGTCCGCCATTGCCCCCAGCAGGGCCAACAGATCTTGCGCCGCGCCCACAGTGCGCATCATCGCACGGGCATCATATCCGGCCACGCCCAGGTTGAGCACAGGGCCAACCATGATTCGGGCCAACCATGATTCGGGCCAACCGGGAGTAGGGCCGATCAAGGGGAGTCAGTCGTCACTGCTGTCGTTGCCCGGCTGCACCGAGTCGGCGACGCCCTGCGTCAGACGCGGCAGCATCATCATGGCCAGGCCGCCAAGCCCGAGGAGCACGACCACGTAGCGCACCCAACGGGGGACGCCGGGAATGACGTCGACGAACATCAGGAAGAACAACACCAGCAGGATCACCGAGAACAGCGCCACCATGGCTTGCGCCAATCGATAGGCGCCCGCCTGGTTCTGCTGCTCCGCGGGTTCCTCCTGCAGATCGACGTCCTTCTTTTCATCCAGACCGACGTCATCCGCCTCCGAATCCTGTGCTTCGACCAGGCTCGACGGGTCGTCCAGACGATGGGACCCGTGCAGGTACTGCTCAGCCTCCGGTGACACGTGTTCGGGCACCCTGCTGGGCACCACACCGTCGGGCGTCACCACGTCGCCGGGGGTCCCGCCGGCCACCGGTGCGGGCGGGCGGATCTCGTCGGTGGGCTTGGGTGCTGACATGTCAGCGTGGTCGTGCGGCAACGCTGGCTTGGTCATGACACCATCTTGCCGCCCAGTTGGCCGAATGCGGTAAGACGGGGGCGATTGCATGCCGGTGCTGGACCTGCCTTGTGCACAGGAATGTTGCGCCGCCTCTGTTACTCCTCATTGATCTATATCCATTTCGTAGTAGTAGTAGCAACTGTGGAACCTGTGGAAAACAGTGCGTAACCCCTTGCCGCAGTGGTTTCAAAGACGGTGGACCAAGCTGTGGGTGACGCCACCGGTATTGTTGGCGCGCTGTGGACACCGGCGCGGTTGTCCGCACCAATTCACACCTGGCAGACCCAATCCCCAGAGTTGTCCACAGGGTTGTGCCACGGTTCATGCTCATCCGAAGCGACACTGCCCACCACCTTGTACACAGCCAATCCACACCCTGTGGGTAGGCGAGAAGGCGCGCAGACGCCAATCCTGGCGCTGTTGGACCGGCCCGCTTGAGCGGGCTGGTCGAGGGGAGCTACGCCTGCGCGGCGCGCTGCTTGACCTTGTTGGTGAGCTCGGTCACCTGGTTGTAGACACTGCGCTTCTCGCGCAGCAGCTGGCGGATCTTGCGGTCAGCGTGCATCACCGTGGTGTGGTCCTTGCCCCCGAACTCGGTGCCGATCTTGGGCAGGGACAGGTCGGTCAACTCCCGGCACAGGTACATGGCGATCTGGCGTGCCGTCACGAACACCTGGGTGCGGCTGGTGCCCACCACGTCGTCGACACTGATGCCGAAGTACCGTGCGGTTTCGGTGATGATGATCTGCGGCGACACCTGCGTGCCCGCACCATCGGGAATCAGATCCCGCAGCACTTTCTCCGCCAGCGCCAGATCAGGCTCCTGCTTGTTGAGACTCGCGAAGGCGGCCACCCTGATCAGAGCGCCTTCGAGTTCGCGGATGTTGGTCTGGATCCTGCTGCCGATGAACTCCAGCACGTCAGCCCCCACCTGCAGGTTGTCGGTCCGGACCTTGCGCTGCAGAATCGCGATTCGGGTCTCCACGTCGGGTGGCTGGATGTCGGTGATCAGGCCCCACTCGAAACGGCTGCGCAACCGCTCTTCCAGCGCCGCCAAGGCCTTGGGCGGGCGGTCCGAGGTCATCACGATCTGCTTCTGGGCGTTGTGCAACGTGTTGAAGGTGTGGAAGAACTCCTCCTGGGTCTGGGTCTTCGACTCCAGGAACTGCACGTCGTCGATCAGCAGCACGTCCATCTCGCGGTAGTCACGCCGGAACGAGCTCATCCGGTTCTCGGACACCGCGTTGATGAACTCGTTGGTCATCTCCTCGGTGCTGACGTACTTGACCCGTACCCCTTCGTAGTAGGCGCGCAGATAGTGGCCCAGGGCGTGCAAGAGATGCGTCTTGCCCAACCCGGACTCGCCGTAGATCATCAGCGGGTTGTACGCCTTGCCGGGCGCCTCGGCCACGGCAACGGCGGCAGCGTGTGCGAAACGGTTGCTGGGGCCGATCACGAAGTTGTCAAAGGTGTACCGGGGGTTCAGCCGGTCACCATCGTCTTGTGGCATCGGATCGGCGGCGCGCTTCGGCAGCGCCGCGTCGACGGCGTGCAACTGCCCGGGCTGGACGTCGGACTTCGGGATGAACGTGGCCGGTGGCAGGTCGGGCTCAACGACACGCTCCGGCGGCTCAAGGTTGAGCTCCAGGTCCGGCTCGATGGTGATCGCCAGGCGCATGGGGCGCTTGAAATAGTCGCTCAGCACTTCCTCGATGGCGTCCCGTTGCCGAGTCTCGATGTGCTCGCGGGTGAACTCGTTGGGGACGGCCACCATCAGCGTCGACTCGTGGACGGTGAGCACCTTGGTGGTCTTCAACCACTGACGCCCGGAGACCTCTGCTTGCGCCAACACGTGCTTCCAGGCGTCCTCCACAGAGTGGGCTGAACCTGCCGGAGATGGTGCGTTGTCAGTCAAGTCCACTCCCACTTCCGTTACCAGTCCCACTTGGCCAGCAATCCCGACCCGCCTTCGGCCAGCGCTACGCAAACAATGAAAGCTGAGGAGGTGCGCCTCAATCCCCATCGGACGACATCGGAAAGAACAGTCTTCCACAGAGTTATCCACAGTCGGGGAAAACTCAAGTGCCCGAAGTGCTGGCGATGCACGTCAGGTCGGTGGTTCCAGTTGTGGAAACTAGTCACTGGTGCGCCGACACGCAAGTCAGGGAGCTGTCTTGTTGACCATCATCGGCGTGTCGGCTGGACTCGTGAGCTCGTTGCTGCTGGCGGCGACGCAGTCCTGGCTCGGCCCCACCGGACGGCACCGATCAGCATCGGCACTGCCCGCCGTGCAGGGGTGACACGAAATCGAGGAAGGAAATCGCCTGCTCATTCCTGTGCCACGGAGGCCTCGATGTCCCCAAGGGGAATTCTTTCCGGATTTCTTTTCCACAGGAGACTTTCTGGGATCTGTTTTGTCAGTGGGGGTGTCTAGAGTTGGTTTATGCACACAGCAATCCAGGCGCCACCGGCAGAAATGACGCGCATGGTTGCCGGGTGCGCTGACGTGGTGGGTGTGCTTGCTGGTGTGCTGGATGATTTGAACGCCCAGGATTTGTGGCGTACCGGTGATAGTGAATTGTTGGCGGGCACCCGGGATCTGTTGTTGTGTCTGGAACGGCTTCGTGCCGAGACCGCCCGTCGGGTCGCCGAGATCGAGGCCCGCGGCGCCACCACCACCCGGCATGGGGTGCGGACCAGTGAGTGGTTGCATGCGACGAACTGGTCCACCCTGGGGGATGCGCGCCGTCAGGTGCGGGCGGCTGTGGAGCTGGCCGCGCGCCCCGACGTGCAGGCCGAGGCGCTGGCCGGGCGGGTCGGGTTCGACCAGGCCACCGCGATCGTGCACAGCATCCGCCGCCTGCCCTGCGAGCTCGACCTCCCCACCGTCGACGCGTGCGAACAGGCGATGCTGGCCCACGTGCATGAGTTCGACCCGGACCTGATGAAACAGTTCGGCCACCACGTCGTCACCGTCGTCGCACCGGGGGTCGGTGAGGAAGCCGACCGCCTCGCCCTGCTCCGCGAAGAAGCACGGGCTCGTGGTGACCGGTCCTTCACCTGGGCCCGCGACGGGTTCGGGTCGGTGCGTTTCCGCGGCCAGTTGCCGATCGTCGACGCGGAACCCCTGGTCGCGCTGGTGACCGCTGTCACTGCCGGCCTGCCGGTCACCGATGAGTTGGGCGAGCTGGTGCCCATTCAGCGGCGTCAGGCTGATGCCCTCAAGAACATCGTCGGTGCCTACGCCGCGTCGGGGCAGGCTCCCACCCTGGGTGGTGACCGGCCGCGGGTTGTCGTCACCATCTCCTTGGCTGCGCTGCGCAGCGGGCTCGGCATGGGCACGCTGTGCTCGTCGGGTGAAGCCCTCTCTGCGGGCGATGTTCGCCGCCTGGCGTGCGACGCCGACATCATCCCCGCCGTGTTGGGGGGAAGCAGCCAGATCCTTGATCTGGGCCGCGGCAACCGCCTGTTCACCGGCCCCACCCGCCAAGCGCTGGCGTTACGCGACCAAGGCTGCGTGTTCCCGGGCTGCAACGCGCCGCCAACTATCTGCGAAGGCCACCACATCCAACCGTGGTGGAACGGTGGACGCACCGACCTGGGCAATGCGGTGTTGTTGTGTCCCCACCATCACCGGATCGTCGAACCCCGGCCCACCGATCAAGCGAATCAATGGCAAGTCCGCATCAGTGATGACGGCGTGCCGGAATTACTGCCACCCCGATTCGTCGACAAACACCGCAAACCAAGGCGACACCAACGATTCTCCCTGACCCCGATGCAACCGCCACTTGACGGCGGTGAAATGGACGAATCACCGCCAAAGGAATTCGATCCGGACCAACACCAGGCGCGTCTCCACCGGGAATGGCTGGACGACTGCCTCGCCGGAAACAACCCCTGGCACCCACCCGAAAGCTTCCAGAATCGCCGGGAGTAGACCCGCACTGCAGAATGTTCACTGATTTGTCAGATTCCAGCGGGTGCGCAGAGAATGAGTCGGGAGCTGTAGCGGTCCGCGACTTCGCTGATGCCGGCCACCCCCGGCTGGAAGGAGCACGCCAGCGGGCTCTGCTGACGCACACACATGGCAGCACCGCGGCCCCTTTTGCTCCAGACTGCTCGTCGGGCTAACATGGGCGAGCCGTTGGCTGTCAGCGGTACCTGCCCTGCGCCCTCCTGGGCGCTTGTGATTTCCACTTCGATCAGACTTGGGAGCTAGTCCCGTGAGCAAGCGCACCTACCAGCCCAGCAACCGCCGTCGTAGCCGCACGCACGGTTTCCGTGCCCGGATGAGGACCCGCGCCGGCCGTTCGATCCTTTCCGCGCGTCGCCGCAAGGGGCGCGCAGAACTGTCCGCCTAAAGTCGTGCTCCCTGCCAGGGCACGGTTGCGTTCATCTCGGAAGTTTCGTGAAACGACGCGGCGTGGCGCCCGAATTGGGCGTCCGACCCTGGTGGTCCATGCAATCCTTCAGAGCCCGCTGGGCGAGCATCCGCCGCGTTCCGCAGCGTCCGCCCAGGTGGGCTTTGTGGTCTCCAAGGCCATCGGCAATGCAGTGACACGCAACCGCGTGAAGCGTCGGCTCCGGCACTTGGTCGCCCTGCGGCTCGATGGCGTGCCGGTCAACGCGCAGATCGTGGTGCGGGCGCTCCCTGCGGCGGCCAGTCAGCCTGATCGACTGACGTCTGACTTCGAGTCGGCCTGGACTGCCGTGATTGATCGACTCAATCGCCCCGGGACGAGGGAGGGTGAGTGAAGTACCTGCTGATCGGCTTCCTGAAGCTGTGGCGCAAGCTCATCTCTCCCCTATACGGGGATGTCTGCAAGTACTACCCGACCTGTTCGGCCTACGGGCTGGAATCCTTACGGGTGCACGGCGCCGTCAAGGGCAGTGCACTCACGATCTGGCGGCTGCTGCGCTGCAACCCTTGGTCTCACGGCGGGATCGACCCGGTGCCGGGTTCCGCCTACGCGGCCGAGTGGGCGGCTGAGCAGTCGGCCGGGACCGCCACAACGCCTCCGGCCGGGACAGATGCGAGAATGACAGCACGGTCCTGCCGTCCAGGCGTGGCCGCGCACAACGATAGGTAGTCAGATGGATCTCTCCACGCTCTTGCCGCTGAACGCTTTTGCGGACTTCGCCAACACCTTGATGATGCCCATTTACTGGGCTGTCTCTGGTCTGCTGGTGCTTTTCCACAAGCTGCTGTCGCCGGTTTTTGGCTTCGACTCCGGAATCACCTGGACGCTGGCGATCCTGCTGCTCACTGCCGTCGTGCGCATCCTGATTCTCCCGCTGTACACCAAGCAGCTGAACAGCTCCCGGGCCATGCAGTCGCTGCAGCCCAAGATGAAGGCGCTGCAGGACAAGTACAAGGACGACAAGGAGCGTCTCGGCCAAGAGACGATGAAGCTGTACGAGTCGGAGGGCGTCAGCCCCACCGCCTCCTGCCTGCCGCTGCTGGTTCAGATGCCGATCTTCCTGGGTCTCTTCTACGTGCTCAACGGCGTAGCGCGGGGAACACCCAAGGGCTACTGGCTGGTCAACAACCCTGTCCTGGGCGATTCCTTGCGCCAGGCCAGCATCTTCGGCGCCGAGCTGTCAGGCAGGATGTGGCCGTTCCCCGAGTCCGGGTTCGGCAGCACCCAGGCGGTGGCATTGGTGCTGCTCATCCTGATGATGGGTGCGCTCTTCTTCCAGCAGTTGCACATGCTGAAGCGCAACACCCCGCCGGCCTCACTTGAAGGCACGATGGGTCAGCAGATGAAGATGATGCTGTACGTGATGCCCTTGACCTACGTCTTCGTTGGTCCGTCGATCCCCATCGGCGTGCTGCTGTACTGGGCCACCAGCAACCTGTGGACGATGGTGCAGCAATGGTGGGTCATTCGCAGCTACCCGACGCCCGGAACCCCTGCCTACATCGAGTGGGAAGAGCGAATGAAGGCCAAGGGCAAAGATCCGCGTCAGATCGAGCACGACCGCGTCAACAAGGGCCGCAAGAAGCCGGTGCCCGCCACGGACGTCAGCATTGACGAGCCTGGGAGCGAAGAGGTGGCGCCGATCGTGAAGCGCCAGGGTGCCGCTCGTCAGGTGGTGCGCAAGGATTCCACCGGTGGCAAGCAGATCGTCCAGCGAGCCCAGCCGAAGCAGCAGAACCGGTCCCAGCGCAAGAAGCCGCAGTAATCCCAGTCTTCCGGGCTGCAGGCCCGACAACACGCCGGCGCACTGTCCGGCCACACCAAGGAGAACCACATGGGCGAGAACCAGAGCGCTTACCTGGGTCGCGCTGACGCGACGGTCGACGACGTGACAGACGACCAGATCGTCAACGCTGAGGCGCCGGCCGAGGAACTGGCTGACGACCCATCGGACTGGCCCGCGGCCGGGGTCGAGGAGCTGGTCGACGATGAGTCCGATGACGACGATGATGATGACGACGAGTCGGACGACGACGATGATGACGACGACGATGATGACGACGACGATGATGACGACGAGTCCGACGACGATGATGATGACGAGTCCGACGACGGCGATGACTCGGAAGCTGGGACATCCGGCGGAGCAGACACCCTGATGGCCGAGGGTGACATCGCCGCGGACTATCTGGAGGAATTGCTGGACATCGCCGATCTGGACGGCGACATCGACACCTACGCCGAGGGCGACCGCGCCCACGTCTCGATCGTCACCGAGTCAAACGTCCTGGTTGGCCGTGATGGCGAGGTGCTGGAGGCCTTGCAGGAGCTCTGCCGCCTCGCAGTGATGACCGAGACCGGGCACCGCAGTCGTCTGATGCTTGACGTCGCCGGGCACCGGGAACAGCGCCGCAAGGAACTCCAGGCGCTGGCCCAGGAAGCCATCGTGGAAGTCCAGCAGACTGGCGACCCGCTCCGTCTGGCGCCGATGAACCCGTTCGAACGCAAGATCGTGCACGATCGGGTTGCGGCAGCCGGCCTGGTGAGCGAGTCCGAGGGCCAGGAGCCCAACCGGCGCGTGGTTGTACGACCGGCCAACTGAGAGATGGAGTCTGAGCGGGAAGCTGAACTTTTCTTCGGGGCAAGCTTCCCGATCGTCAGCCACTACGTGCAGATTCTGCGCACCAAAGGGATCGACTGGGGGCTGATCGGCCCGCGTGAGGCCGATCGGCTGTGGGAGCGGCACATCCTGAACTCCGTCGCGTTGTGCGACCTGATCCCCCACGGTGCCGAAGTCATCGACGTTGGCTCTGGCGCGGGGTTGCCCGGCCTGCCGCTGGCGATTGCGCGCCCCGACCTTCGGGTGACCCTGCTGGAGCCGCTGTTGCGCCGGTACACGTTCCTGAACGAAACAGTGGCCGAGCTTGGTCTCGGTGAACGGGTCACGGTGCTTCGTGGCCGGGCGGAGGAAACGAAAGCGACGTACGACGTCGTGACCGCCCGCGCCGTCGCGCGGCTTGAGAAGCTGTTGGGCTGGTGTGCCCCGCTCATCGGACGCGGCGGCCAGTTGTTGGCTCTCAAGGGAGAGTCCGCGGCCGACGAGGTGCACGCGGCCGAGCAGCTGCTCGCCAGGCAACACCTCACCGCTGAGGTGCTGGTGGTGCGGGCCACGCCCGGCAGCGAGCCCACGAACGTCATCCGGGTCCGGCGCGGCTGACCAGAGCCCCAGTCTGCGAACGGGCGCTGTTGTTTCACGTGAAACATTGCCGTCTGGAGAGGGCGCCCGCCCCCAATGAGGCGGGCACCCAAAAGGTTGCCCACGTCCCACACCACAAGACCGCTGACTCTGAGGGATGCCGGTCCTCTCCTCAGGCTCCAAAGAGCTGCGTACGCCACGTGTGAAGATCGAAACCGTCAGACAAGGTGGCCTCAATCGCGGTCGATGTTCGCTCACTGGTGACGCACACCTCCGGCCTGCCGCGAGTCCCGAAGGGCATGATCACGACTGTGGCAGAGGCGCGATCCGTATACTGAATTGGGTTCGCCTGTGCAAGTGGGCCGCATCTGAGGATTGGTGTGTGATGAACGATGACGCGAGCAGCGGCACAAGTACGGGCCTCTACAGGGCCACCGTGCTGGGTGATGCTGACGCCGGGGAGATCATGACGCTCCAGCGGGCGGCCTACGTTACCGAGGCTCAAGCGCACAATGACCTCCACCTGCCGCCGCTCACGCAAGGTCTCGATGAACTACGCGCCGAGCTCGGCGGGTCAAACGTTGTCGCGCTCGGCGTCCGCGAGGAAGGCCGCCTCATCGCAGCTGTTCGCCTCCGTCGCATCGGTTCAACTGTCGAACTCGGACGGCTGACCGTGGCGCCTGATCGCCAGGGAAAGGGTATCGGCAGCTTCCTACTCGGCGAGGCCGAAAAGGCCTTTCCGGAGGCTCGAGAGATGCAGCTGTTCACCGGGGAGCGCTCAAGCGCGAATATCCGCCTGTACGAGCGCAGCGGGTACGTCGAGACGGGACGCACGCCCGTAGGTGACTACTCGATCGTCCACCTTGCCAAGATGCTCCCCCACGCTCGCGCCGCAAGTCGCAGTTGAGCCTCGGCCTCACCGCGACTTCGGTAAGAAGCCGCGTCGGGCGCGGTTGTGTGGAGCTGCGCTTGTCGGCGCGGGAACTCACTGACCGGCCACGTCGGGGTGAGCGATGCCGCCCGAACTCGGAGCTAGACTGACGTGTCGCTTCGAGTCGCGAGGAGGAGAATGGCTGGCGCCACTGGCCTGGGCTTTCCCGGGTCTGCTGATCGATCCGAACTGTCGGGCATGCTCGGCTATCCGCGGCGAGCAACCCGAGCTGCACACGATGTTTCACGTGAAACATCGGCGCAGACGACCGATCCAGAAGTTGGTGCCGAGGCTCCAGCACTCCCGACGGCACGGCCGCGCAGAGGGCCGAAGCGAAGCCTGGACGACGTCGACACCACGAAGACACAGCAAGACGCAAGGGAGTCAAAGCAGGTGAACGCGCCAATGGACCCGGCAGTTGTGACAGCCAGCCGCCCACCTCAGCCGGAATCGGCGAATGTTTCACGTGAAACAACGCTCGACGCCGCGCTGCCGCGCCCAGCCCGTCCACGGACGATCGTCATCGCCAATCAGAAGGGCGGCGTCGGCAAGACGACCACAGCCGTCAATCTGGCGGTCGCGCTGGCGCAGGGCGGTTTGAAGGTGCTGCTTTGCGACCTCGACCCGCAGGGGAACGCCTCGACCGCGCTCAACATCCCGCACCAGATGGGCGTCGCCGGCAGCTACGAAGTGCTGCTCCAGGGCTCACCCATCGCGGAGCACGTCGTCGCCTCGCCGGAGGCGGACGGCCTGATGGTCCTCCCCGCCACGATCGACCTCGCCGGAGCGGAGTTGGAGCTCGTCTCCCTGATCGCCCGTGAACGGCAATTGGTCAAGGCCCTGCGCAGCTATCTGCGCGACCATGAAACTGATTACGTTCTGCTGGACTGCCCGCCATCGCTGGGGTTGCTGACTGTCAACGCGTTGGTCGCCGCGGACGAGATCCTGATCCCAATCCAGTGCGAGTACTACGCCCTGGAGGGGGTGACCCAGCTGATGCACACCATCAACCTGGTCAAGGGCGATCTCAATGAACGGCTCCAGCTCGGCGCCGTGTTGCTCACCATGTTCGATGCCCGCACGAAGTTGTCCGCCCAGGTGGCGCAGGAAGTCCGCGCCCACTTCTCCACGCAGACCCTGGAAGCGATCATTCCGCGCTCGGTTCGCGTCAGCGAGGCGCCGAGCTATGGCCAGACAGTGATGACCTACGATCCGCTCTCGGTCGGCTCCAAGGCCTACCGCCGGGCTGCGGCCGAGATTGCGCGACGTGGCGCAGCGAGCGAGGAGAACTGATGGTGGCGCGTCAAAGTGGTCTGGGCCGCGGCCTGGGTGAGTTGTTCCAGAACACCGCTGCAGTCGAGGTGCACATGGAAACGGGCGAGGAGAACGCACCCGACCCCGGGCGCTCCAGACCGCTGGGGGATGGGTCCTGGTACCAGGAGGTCCTGGTCGGCGCCATTGCGCCGAACCCGCGACAGCCCCGCGAGGTTTTCGACGAGGACGCTCTGGCAGAGCTGGCTGAGTCCATTCAGGAAGTCGGTCTGCTGGAGCCGATCGTCGTCCGCCAGGCTGGGGACGACAAGTTCGAGCTCATCATGGGTGAGCGTCGCTGGCGGGCGCATCAGCGGCTGGGGCTGGAAACCATCCCGGCGATCGTGCGGGCCACCGACGACGATCGACTACTCACCAACGCCCTGTTGGAAAACCTGCACCGCACCGAACTGAACCCCCTGGAGGAGGCAGCCGCCTTCCAGCAGTTGATGCACGACTTCGGCTGCACTCAGGACGAGTTGTCCCAGCGGGTCAAGAAGTCCAGGTCTCACATTGCCAACACCGTTCGACTGCTGCGGCTGCCCGCTTCGGTGCAACGACTCGTGGCCGAAGGGATGCTGTCGGCAGGCCACGCTCGTGCGCTGCTCGCCCTGGACGACCAGGACGGGCAGGAGCGCCTGGCCCAACGGATCGTGGCCGAAGGGCTGTCCGTGCGAGCCACCGAGGAACTGGTGGCGCGCGACCGGCTGGAAACGCCACGCGCCCAGCTAGCCCCACGAGGCATGGCGCAGCACCCGCGTGCCGAGCAGGTGGCCAGCTCCTTGGCCGACCGTTTCGACGCCCGGGTCAAGGTCGCCATCGGCAAGAAGCGGGGACGGATCACCATCGAGTTTGCCGGTGAGGACGACCTCGACCGCATCCTCGGGTTGTTCGAGCGGCAGCCCGCGAATCACGCCCGGGGAGACCTGCCGGGCTGGGCCGACGCCCTGCTTTCGCAGCGCTGAGGCGAGCCTCCTAGAGGACGTCGTCCAGCAACTTGATCAGGGCGCGCTTCGTCTTGCCGCCCTGCAGCGACTGGACGACCTCGCCGTCCACGTACAGCTGGAGGGTGGGCAGGGCCAGGATGCCGCGCTCTGCGGGCACCGCAGGGTTGGCATTGGTGTCCAGCTTGCAGAACTTGATGCGGCCCGCGTACTCCTGGGCCAGTTCTTCGATGATCGGGGAGAGCTGCTTGCAGGGGGAGCACCAGTCGGCCCAGTAGTCCACCAACGTGGGCTTGTCGGAACGCAGCACCTCGGCGGCGAAGGTGGCGTCGGTGACATCGATGACTTCGGACATGAAGTGACTCTCCCGGTAGTTGCGGCGGACGGGGCTCGTCCCCGGTGCCACCCGATCGTATGTCCTCGACCGTCGGGAGTCGACTGCGAGCGATGTCGCGCGTGGCCCACCCCCCGACACAACAGGAGCCCCGGTGCACCATGCACCGGGGCTCCGAGTGGGGAACGGTCAGCAGCACCCCGCCTGGACGTTGTGCTCCGCGTCCGTGTCCCGCTGTCGCCAGAAGTCCCGCGCGCACATGGGTTCGTGTTCGGGGTGCTCGAGGCGATGACGGGCGACGTACTTTTCGTAGGCCGTCTCCCCCGAGAACTCCCGGAACCACCAGCGGACGGTTTCCAGCCAGGACTTGAGGCTGGCGAGGACCACAGCGGACTGGGGAATGTTGCGTGACGGAACGGTCATGGCGTCATGAATCCGCCGTCGTCGTACGCTCCCTCGATGTCCTTCTTGATGCCGGCTTGCTGGCGTGCATCAGGTTCGGATCACCGACGATCGCGTACTCCTTGATCAACTTCGACTCCAGTGCGGAGGGGATCATGCCAGTGGGGGCGTACAGGTTCGACTCCTGGAAGGGGTCCTCCGACGTCTTGGTGTCGTTGTTCTTGAGCGTGACGTACACCCGCAGTGCTGCGAACAGCATGATCAGGGCAACGCAGACCACGAACACGATGGACAGGGTGCCCTGGATGAACGTGTTGCGGATCACCGCCTCCGTGTTCTGGATCTGCACCGGGTCGGTCAGCTTGGGAAGGGCGGCATTGGCGTTGCGCCACTGCTGCCAGTAGCCGATGGCCTTGTCGGTGGAGAAGATCTTCTGGAACGAGGCAGTGAACGTCACGGCAGTGTCAAAGGCGAGCGGGATCAGCGGGATCCAGACCCACTTCACCAAGCCCTTGCGCACCACGACCACCGTGCAGACCGTCAGCGCGACGGCGGCGATCAACTGGTTGGCGATGCCGAACAGCGGCCACAGGGTGTTGATGCCGCCGCGAGGGTCGGTCACACCCATCAACAGCACCGAACCCCAGGCGGAGACGACGACTGCCGTCGAGACCAGGGAGCCAGGAAGCCATGACGGATCCTTGAACTTCGGGATCAGGTTGCCCAGCGCGTCGGACAACTGGAAGCGCGCCACCCGGGTCACCGCGTCAACCGCGGACAGAATGAACAGCGCCTCGAACATGATCGCGAAGTGGTACCAGAAGCCCATCATCCCTGGGCCACCACCCAGATTCCGCAGGATGTTGGCGAGGCCGACAGCCAGGGTCGGGGCACCGCCGGTCCGGGAGACGATGCTCGGTTCACCGACGTCCTCGGCGACCTTCATGTAGGCGTCCGCGCCGCGGTAGGTGGCGGGGTTGCCATCGGCGTCGTGCGATTCCCACACCGCCGTGATCTGCTGGCCCTTGGTGTCCGTGACGCCCATCTTGCTGATGGCGATCTCGGCGGCCTCAGCGACCTCGCGCGGGGTGACGCCGGCCGTGACGGCCACCTTGGTGCCGGCCAAGCCGTCGATGGTGGCCTTGGACATGTTCATGCCGAAGTAGACGCCCTGGTTGAGGGAAACGGCTGCTGCCAGCGCCATGGCGGCCACGAAGGACTCCATGAGCATGCCGCCGTAGCCGAGCATCCGGGCCTGGGACTCCTTCTGGATCATCTTCGGAGTGGTGCCGGAAGCGACCATGGAGTGCATGCCCGAAAGGGCGCCGCAGGCGATAGTGATGAACAGGAACGGGAACAGGGTGCCGGCGAAGACCGGACCCGCTGTGTTGGTGGCGAACTCGGTGACGGCGGGCATCTGGACGATGGGCCGCACCAGGATGATGCCGAGTGCCAGCACGACGATGGTGCCGACCTTCATGAAGGTCGACAGGTAGTCACGCGGGGTGAGCAGCAGCCACACGGGAAGCACTGCGGCCAGGAAGCCGTAGATGACGATCGCCCAGACCAGCGTGGTGGGGCTCAGGTGCAGGCTGTCACCGAGGGGGCTCTGGGCGACCCAACGACCACCGATGATGCAGGCCATCAGGGCCAGGAAGCCGACGAGGGAGACTGGGCCGATCTTGCCCGGCTGCACGAAGCGCAGCCAGATACCCATGGTGAGGGCGATCGGGATCGTCATGCCGACGGCGAAGACGCCCCAGGGGCTTTCGGCCAGGGCGTTGACGCAGATCATGGCGAGCACGGCGAGCACGATCATGAGCATGAAGAACACGATGATGGTGGCGATGGTGCCGCCGATCTTGCCGATCTCGTCGACCGCCATCTGGCCGAGCGAGCGGCCGCCGCGGCGCATCGAGAAGAACAACACGAGCATGTCCTGAACGGCGCCCGCAACCAGCACGCCGAAGATGATCCACAGGGTGCCCGGTAGGTAGCCCATCTGTGACGCGAGGACGGGGCCGACCAAGGGCCCAGCGCCGGCGATGGCGGCGAAGTGGTGGCCGTAGAGGACCACGCGGTTGGTGGGTTCGAAGTCGCGACCGTTGTTGATGCGCTCCGCGGGAGTCGCACTGCGGTCGTTCGGGCGCATGATCGACCGCTGGATGTACAGCGCGTAGAAGCGGTAGCCCATGGCGTACGTGCAGACGGAGGCGACCACGAACCAGATCGTGTTGACCTCCTCGCCTCGGACGATCGCCAGCATTGTCCAGCCGAGGCCACCCAGGAGGGCGACCCCGACCCAGATGGCGACCTTCAGCGGGGTCCACTTCTCGTGCGGCTTCGTGCCTACGGGGACTCCCGCCTTGTTGCGAAGGATGTACTCCTCTTCTTCTGGTGAGTATTTTGGAACTTCATCGATAGTTTCTGTGCTCATGAGCAGCCACCGTTTCTCGAATCCAAAGGAACCCTGCCCACACGATCAGCGTCGACGGTGTGACAGTTACGAGAGACGTTAGTTCGCGGCGCAGTCATCTGGACGGACGTTGCGGTGGCGGCGTGTCTAAGAAGTTGCTGAAGGAACCAGAACGATCTGGTCGTCAGCCCCAGAAACCGGTCGCGGGTGTCGAGCCGCCGGAGTCAGTCGTTGAGTGCTGCCAGATACCTCTCGGCGTCCAGGGCTGCCTGGCAGCCGCTGCCGGCAGCGGTGATCGCTTGCCGGTAGGTGTGGTCAACCAGGTCGCCACAGGCGAAGACACCGGAGGCGTTGGTAGCCGTGCTGTCTGGTTGGGTGACGACGTAGCCCTCCGGGTCGACGTCGATCTGACCCAGCAGCAGTTCGCTGCGCGGGATGTGGCCGATCGCCTCGAACAAGCCGCTCACCGCCAGCTGACGAGTCTCGCCGCTGTGCACGTTGCGCAGCGTCAGCCATTCCAGAGTGGGCTCCCCGCCCAGGTCGATGATCTGGGAGTTCCAGACGAATTCGATCTTGGGATCCTTGGCGGCTCGATCCTGCATGATGCGGGACGCTCGCAGCTCGTCGCGACGGTGCACCACGTACACCTTCTTCGCGAAACGGGTGAGGAAAGTGGCTTCCTCCAGCGCCGAGTCACCACCCCCTACCACGGCAATGTCCTTGTCGCGGAAGAAGAATCCGTCGCAGGTTGCGCACCACGAAACGCCTCGGCCGGAATAGGTCTTCTCGGCCGGCAGCCCGAGATTCCGGTAACCGGAACCGGTGGCCAGAATGACCGTCTTCGCATGATGAGTGTTGCCCATGGAGTCGGTGACGGTCTTGACGTCGCCGACCAGATCAACGGCGGTGGCGTCATCGGTGACCAACTCGGCGCCGAACCGCTCGGCCTGGGCACGCATGTTGGTCATCAGCTCGGGGCCCTGGATGCCCTCGACAAACCCGGGATAGTTCTCGACCAGCGTGGTGTTCATCAGCGCACCACCGCCGGTGACTGCGCCTTCGAGCACCAACGGCTTCAGCCCGGCGCGACCAGCGTAGATGGCCGCGGTGTAGCCGGCGGGGCCGGACCCCACGATGATGACGTCGCGAACCTCTGCTGCCATGTCTGCTCCTGTACTGCGTTTTCCTGGGGGCGACCGCCCACCTGTCGAGTGTCCCCGACTCAACCCTGCGTTGCGGGATTCTGTTCCCATTCTGTCCTCAGTGTGTCGGCACGGCCCTTCGATACGCAGTTTCTTGTCGGTCGAGCGCGTTAGCCTTCAGGGCATGAGGCGATTCACGGTCGGTCACCGGCGTTGCGGCCCTTCACGCCTGCTGCTGGGGTTGCTGCTGGTGCCCTTGGTCGTGTTGCTGAGCTCCTGCGTGCGCTACCAAAGTTCCATCGACATCAAGTCCAAGGACGACATCACCGTCAACGTCGACGTGGCGATGCAGACGTCCTCGCTCGGGCTGGGTGGCATGCCGACCAGCCCCGAGGAGTTCTGCCAGGACATCAGCTCCAGCGCCGGTCCGAAGATCACGATCACCCCCTACGCTGACGACGCCTACACCGGCTGCCGGATCACAGCAGCCGGGTCCCTGGACGATGGGGTGATCAGCAACGCGGGCATGGGGGACACGCTGCAACTGGTGGACGGGGTCTGGGTCTACCGTTCAGCTCCTGGTGACCTTGGGTCGGTGACAGGCATGATGTTCGACTCCTTCCGGGTGGACGTGACCTTTCCCGGTGAGGTGTTGACGCACAACGGCTCCAGCACGGTCAGCAACAGAACCGTCACCTGGACCAGTCCGAACGATCTGTTGAGTGCCGAGGGGTTGCACGCCACAGGCAAGGATCGCGATCCGGTTCTGGCGCTGCTGCCCTGGATCCTGGCCGGCGTCGCAGCGTCGGTGCTTGTCGTGGCGGTGGTGTTGGTGTCGCGTCGTCGCTCCCGGCGCGCTGGCGTGGCGCCGCCGCACTCCCGGTACCAGCAGCCTTACCCCGGGGCGATGCAGCAGTACCAGCCGGGGGCGCCGTGGGATCAGGGGCGGCCGGGCACGTTCGGGGTGCCGCCAGGTCAGTTGCCGTATTACGGGCCTGGCCCAACGCCCGCCAACATGGCCTACCCACCAGGCCAGCCTCAGGGGCCCTACCCACCAGGCCAGCCTCAGGGGCCCTACCCACCAGGCCCGGGGGTCCCGGGGCCGACCGCGCAGTGGGGCTCCCCTCATGAGCCGGAGCCGACCTTGCCGCTTCCCGACGAACCGCCGTCCGGTTGGGTCATGCCGCCCCGGCCACCGGCACCGGGGGCCGGCCCCCGGAGCTGAGAGCCAGCCGTCGAGGTCAGCTCAGGACGACGATCTCAGCCAGCCCGGCCCGGTACTTGTTTCCGCCGATGTTGGGCAGTGAGGTGAAATAGACCAGCACCCAGCGGGTGGCGGCAGGCTCGTTGAGGGTCAGCGTGGTGGCAGGCTCGGCCGCGGCGTTCTCGGCGACGGTGACCCACTCGTCGGCCCGGTTCATCGGGGGGTTGTCGCCGTCGGCTCCGGTGGCCGGCACCCTGATCTGCACCGCTGTCGGCGAGCCCTCCAGGACGAGGCGCACCTCGCGGACGTCGATCTCCTTGCCGAGGTCGAACACCACCCCGACACCCTGTTTCAGCCCGGCCATGGTCGGCTTGTTCAGGTAGGTGCTGGTGCGCCAGATCGTTTCGGCGTTGCCATCGAAAGCCAGCGGGATTTCCGCGTCGTTCTCCTTGCCGTCGCCCTGGTCGGCCGGGGGATCGAACACCCGTGCGGCGGTGATCGGCACCTGTTCGGGCGTCCGGCCACCCAACCCGGTCGCGCCGCCGCACGATTTCAGACTGAAGAACAAGGTGATCACCAGTGCCAACGCCACCAGAGCGACGAGCAGCCGCCGGCTGCGCAGGTTGCCGGGGGCCTGGCCCTGGGCGCGGGAGGGGGTGCCCTTTTTGGGCTGCGCAACCCGGTGGCCGGGGCCGGCCGCCTGCTGGCTCGAGGCGGGGACCGGTCGGGGATTGCTGAATGCCGTGGGGGTCGCCGGTGCAACCCGCTGCAGCGCGGTGGTGGCGTCCTGGTCGGGCTCGTACGGGGCGGGGCTCCCGATCGAGCCCGTTTCGTCGGTCGGGCTGGTCGTCACGACCGCTGGGAACTCCAGCGTGCGGTCTGGCCTGGTCGGCGGTGTGGAGCCGGCGTCGTGGTCGTCAAGATCGGGGACACTGGAGGCGGCAGCACGGGCGCCGGAGTGCGTGACGACCGCCTGCACCCGGTGCTCCAGCTCGTCAGTGGCCTCGGCGTTGCCGAGCACCCTGCTCAGCGCCGTGGCCACCTCGTTGATGGTGCGCAACGGCACCGAGTCTGCGCGAGGTTCGACGGCCTGCATGGTGATCGCGTCCAGCACAGGTGAGACGCCTTGATGAAGATTGGCCGGCGGCACCAGCCCAAGCCCGTTGCGCGGCGCAGCCGGCAAACCCCACACCTGCTGCCCGGTGTGGTCGGCGGTCACCGGCCAGTGCGCGACCAGGCCGGCGTACAGCAGTTTGCCCAAGGATCGGACGTCGATGGCCTCACGCTCGGACCAGGTGAGTTCCTCGTCGCCGGGCAGGGGGTAGAGCGCAGCGTCGATCAGGAAACCGACGATCTTGATGTTGCCGCTGCTGGTGATGATGACGGTGTCGGGGCTCAGCCGCCCGTGGAAAAGGCCCTTGGCGTGCATCGGGGCCAGCGCGTCGGCCAACTCCCGGACCAGCCAGGCCACACTCAGACCGCTCAACGGCCCCAGGTGCAGGATCTCCTGCAGGGAGGCACCCTCGGCGTACTCGCAGATGACGTAGCTGGCCGCCTGGCCGGGGCCGGCTTCGACCGCGTCCAGGACCCGCAGGAACCGGGAGTCGGTGGCGGTGGCGGCGTCTCGCGCCGCTCGCAGCACGGCTTCCGTGCGTTCGCCGGCAACCGGGAGCACGTGGGCCAACGCGACCCGCGAGAGGGTGTCGTCCCACACCTTCCAGGTGCTGGTGGGGCCACGCTCAACCAGCAGCTCCTGGAGCCGGTAGCGGCTGCCCAGCAACAGACCGGGCGCGATCGGCTGCAGACGATCGTGGGATTCGGAGTCTGCAGGCAGGTCCGACGAGCCCTGGAGCAGCCGGTCGGGCTGCGCAACGTCGTCCATGTCACCTCGTTGGCTGGATGGGGGGCTCGATCCGGATGGCGAAAACTGCTGCGGCCCAGTCTGCCCTGTCGGGACGGCGGGGCGCGCCAACTGCACCGTAGCAGCCTGGTTTCGGCGCCTGCCCCCACCCCTGGCTGGGGTCAGTCGGCTGCGGCGTCCGGCCCGGTGTTCCGGTCGTTCCAGGTCTCGTTGGTGTTCCTGCCGGGCAGCAGCTGAGCGACGTCCGCCGGCGCCGGCGCCGGCCCAGCAGCAGCGGCCCGGGTGCGCCGCACCTGGGTGACACGCAGCGCAGTCGCCGCCAGCAACACCACGCCTGAACCGACGATGATCAGCCAGGCGACGCGGCCCGACGACGTCGCACTGACAGTCAGGCGTACCGGAGCACCCACCGAGGTGCCTGTCACGGTGACCGCCTGGGCCTGCAGCTGCACCTTGCCGCTGCTGAAGGCCTGGGGTTTCACCTTGACCGTGACGGACTCCCCGGCTCCCAACGACAACAGTTCGGTGGGGTCGATGCGCAGCCGCTGGGGGTATTCGGACTCGAACGTGACCCGAACCTTGATCGGCACGGCGAAGTTGTTGGTCAGGGTGATCGGCAGCTCCTGGGTGTCCGCGCTCATCACCCAGTTCTCGGCAAGCAGCAGCTGCACCCCCGTGCCGTGCACCAGTTGCCGCAGCGGGGCATCGACCGCGTCCAGCCAACGGGTGCCTGCCGCCGGGTCGGAGCTGAAGGCGGTGTGCCAGGCCCTCGCCACCAACTGGTGGGTGTCGCGGTTGGTCTCATTCGTCTCGGCGGTCAGCTCACTGGCCGTCTGGAAGCCGGAGACCACGTCAGCGAGGCGTTGCAGCCACGCCGGATCAGCGGGTTTGGCGTCGTCGGTCTCCTTGAAGGCGACATCCGCGGCCGGGCGTCGCTCCGTCAGCTCGGTCAGGCCCACCCGCATCCGCCAGGGCGCGTCGTCGAGCTCTGCGGCGACCTCGGCATCGGTGCTGACCACGGACACGGCGGGCAAGCCCTGCGCCCAACTCACCACCTGCTGCGAGGCGTGGCGGCCGGCGACCTGGACCGCGGTCGTGGCGGGCTCCGGCCCCGGGCCGCCACCGAAACTGTCCGGCGCGAGGCCGATCATGTTGGTGTTGCCGCTGCGCTGCAGCAGGCGGCTGGTGCCGATGGTGTCGGCGAACACCAGCGCGGGTGTCGCAGGGGCCAGGAAGTCGAGCAGATCCGGGTCGGTCGTGTTGGCGGCCGGGATGACTGCCAGTGGCAAGGCGGCCAGCGGATGGCCGGCCACCGCAGCCGTGGCATCAGCGAGCACCCCGGGCTGCTCGCTCGCCTGGGCCTTGCTGACGTCAGGGTTGCCGAAGAGGCAGCGGTAGGCATCCGGGAGCTCCAGGCGACGGTTGACCCGCTGCAGCCAGGCCCGGGCCGCTGCCTGACCGGTGCCCGGCGTGGTGGAGCCGTCCGCGTTCAGCACCGCATAGCCCCCGGCCATCCCGGTGACCTCGTCATACAGCGCCGGGTCGATGACCACTGTGCTGCCGGACGCCTCCGCCAGTGTCAGCAGCGACCCGAGCCGTCCTGTCAGCTCGTCGGCAAGGTGGTCGTCGGTGAACAGGACCGGGGTCGGCTCGCGGCGGATGATCGACGCCCCCTGCTGCAGCGAGGGCTGCGACGTCAGCAGCACGACCGTTCCGACCTGGACCGGGTCCGCGGGGTCGGGGGCGGGCATCAGGACGCGGGCGCGGCCCAGCACCTCGGATGAGTAGCCGCCGGTCTGGACGACCACTCCGACGAGATAGGCGACGCCCGTGCTGGTCAGTCGCAGCGGGTCGTCGCCAGAGTCGAAGGAGGCGGCCACGGTGAAAGCACGCCGCTCACCGGGCCCCAGCGGGCCTTCTGCCGTCAGGTCGGCGGTGGCTGCCTCGCTCCTCACGACGGCACCCACCGGGGAGTCGGGCTGGGTGGCCACGGCGTTGGCTATGGCGTCCGGGTTGGTGATGGGCGGCCGGGAGCGCCACAGCCGCGCCTTGGCGCTGTTGATCGGCGCCGACGAGGTGTTGGTGACCTCGCCGGTGAACACCAGGTTGCCCGAGGGCTGGATCGTGCTCGGCGTCAGCGACGTGAGTGTGACCGTGACGGCTGCTTCGGCGGCGTGGGCGGCCGGGCCAGGCAGTGTGAGCGGGGCGACGAGGAGCAGCAGGCCGCACAGCAGCCGGAGCAGCCGCGCGGCTGCAGCGGTCGCAGTGCTCGTCACGCTGCCCATGGTAGGGCTTGTGCCGCGTCGCTCAGGCCTGGGCCGGAGCCTGCTCGCCCACTGCGACCCTCGTTTCGTCGTCTGCCTCGGACGTCTCCCCGCTCAGGTCTGCGTCGGCTGCAGGCTCGGGGGAACCGCCTTCCGGCTGCCCAGCAGTCACCCACGCGTCCGCCTGGCCAGCCTGGTCCGCGACATCGCCCCCCGCCCCGGCGGCAACGCCGTGGCCGCCGACCCCGCCCAGGGTGCCCAGCATCTGGCGCACGTTGCTGAGCTGGGCGGTGATGGCGTCGCGTCGCGAGACGGCGGCGGCCAGTTCGCGCTCGGAGTTCTGACGAATGCCCTCGGCGCGGTCCTTGGCGGTGCGCAGCAAGTTGTCCGCCTCGGTGTGGGCTTCTTTGCGCAGCTGCTCGGACTCATCCTGCGCGCTCTGCTTGAGCTGCTCGGCCTCGGTTCGTGCCGCGATCAGTGCCTCCTGGGCGGCCTTCAGGGTCTGCTCCTGCTGGGCCATCTGGCGGGTGAAGTCGGCGGTGGAGCGGTCGCGACGCTCGGCCAGGGTGCGCTCGAAGTCGGCCGCCGCTTGCGCTGCGATGGCGCGCTGGTTCTCGTAGAAGGCCTCCGCCTCCTCGCGCCGGGCTCGGGCTTCCTGACCGGCCTGGTCGATCAGGTAGTCAGCTTGGCGTTTGGCGTCCGCCACCGTCTTGGTGGCGTCCGCCTGCGCCTTCGAGGTGACCTCGTCGGCGCTTCTGCTGGCGTCGTCGGTGAGCTTCTCGGCCTTCGCCGTCGCGTCGGCAGCTGCCTTGTCGGCCTGGGCGCGGGCCTCGGCCAGCAGACCGTCTGCCTCCTCCCGGGCCAGCGTCAGCATCTGGGCGATCCGCTCGCCGAGCGACGCGTAGCTCACCGGCTCCTGCTTGCCGGGCGCCTCCTGGGTCTGCTGCAGTTCGGCGCGCAACCTTGCGATCTCGGCTTCCTGCTCGTCCAGCAGCGTGCTGAGCTTGGTGACCTGCACAGTCTGACCGGCCGTTTCCTGGCGGGCCTGCTCCAGGTTCGCCTGCAGTTGCTGCACCAGCTGCTCGACTTCGCCGGGGTCGTAGCCGCGGCGAACGAAGTGGAAGACGGGTTGACTCATGGCAGGGCTCCTTGGACGCGGGCGTGTGGTGCAGGCATGGTTTCGGGCTCGGGCATGGTTGCTGGCTCAGGCGCGCCGTCGTCGGGACTGCTGGCGGCAGCCTCGGCCGCCGTTGCGAAGGCGACGCCCGTGACGGCCGCTGCAGGGTTGGGCGCGGTCAGGGCGGCTTCGAGGTCGGGGTTGGGTGGGTCGGGCACCGTCAAGGCGTCGATGACGCCCGACAGCTGTTCCAGTTCCCGGGTAATGGCGTCGCGCCGGCCGGCCAGGCCGGCCACCTCCACTCGGGCTTGATCGAGCATGGCCTGCGCAGAGCCTCGCACCTCGTCGGCCTCGAGCCGGGCCTCGGTCAGCAGCCCCACTGCCTCCTCGCGAATGGCCCGGGTGCTTTCCAGCGTCTGTCGGCGCAGCGCGTCCAGATCTGCGGTGGTGCGTTCCCGCAGCCGCCGGACGCCCTCTTCGGCCTCCGACAGCCGAAGCTGCGAACGCTCGGTCTGTTCGTCGGCCTGGTGCTGGGCCAGGGAGCGAATGCGGCGGGCGTCGTCGTCGGCCTGGCGTGCCGTGGTGGCGGCGTCCCGGCGTGCGGCCTCCAGCAGCGCCTGGGCTTCAGCGGTCAGCTCGGCCGCGGCGTTACGGGCCTGCGCCGTGCTGGTGCGGACCCGGTGGGCCTGGGTCGCCAGCAGCACCTGCAACCGCTGCCTGATCGACCGCAGATGTTCACTGTTGCGGTGGTGGGCCCGGTCGCGTTGCAGGGTGATTTCCCGCTCGGTTTGGGTCAACAGCTGCTGGATCGTGCAATTCGTCCAGTCCAGATGCTCCTGTGCCTGTGCCATCAGTGCGTCATGGCTTGTCCGGGCGCTGACGGCCAGCTTTGCAGCCTGCTCCTCGGCGTCCTGGCGCAGGGCGGTTGCCTGCTCGCGCGCCTCGGTGAGCGCCGCCTGGCCGGCGTCGCGGGCCTGTTCGGCCTCGTGCCGCGCCAGGGACAGGATGGTGTCAGCTGCTGTCGCTGCATCCAGTCTTGCTTGGTCGGCCTCGATGGTGGCCAGGTTGGTGCTCTCGTTGATCTGGCTGAGAGCCACCTCCCGTGCCGCGCTCAACTCCTGCTCCAGGCGGGCCCGAAGCTCAGCTTCCTGCTGGCTCAGCTGTGCAGCCCTGTCCCGGGCCGCGGTTGTCAGTGCCTCGGCCTGCTGCCGCGCGTCGGCCAGCAGCTGCCCGGCTTGGGTGCGGGCATCGGCGACGACCTGGGCCGCGGTGCTGTCGGCGCCCCGGGTGATCTCGGCGGCCTGTTGGGCGGCGTCGTCGAGCATCGTTGTGACATCGACGTGCGCGGCCTGCAGACGGCGTTCGGCCTGCTCACGCACGTCAAGAGCTGCCCGGTGCTCACGCGCTGCTGCGGCCTGCAGCTCGCTGGCGGCGGCCCGGTCTGCGGTGGCCGCGGCGCGCAACTGTTCGGCTGCTTCCTCGGACTCCTGCCTCAACTGGTCGGCCAGCGTCTGGGCGTTGGACAGTATCGTCTCGGCACGCCGCCAGAGATCCTTCTCCGGCCCGTGCGCGTCCTTCGCCCCGGCGACAGCCACACCCCCATCGTCGCCCGCGGGACGGGCGGGCGACAAGCGGCGGCGGCGAAGTCTTGACTGCAGATCCAATCAAGTCGCGCGAGCCAATCAACGCGAGTCAATCAACGCGAGTCAATCAACGCGAGCCAATCAAGTGGAGGGAGCGACGGCACCCTTGGCAGCGGCCAGCGGCTCAGCCAACTCCTCCTTGATGTCCTGAACCAGTTCGACGACCGCATCCGGGCCCACCACTGGGCCTCCGGCCAGTAAATCGTCGGAGCCCAACAGGACGGCCGAAGGCGTGCCGTGGCACTCCAACAGCCGGCCAACGGAGACGTCCTCGTCGAACCACACCCGGTCGAGCATTTCGCGCGGCACCGACGCGTAGACGGCCGTACTCGCGAGCTGCTCGCCGGTTCGGGGCGCGCCGAACATCACCGGCCGGACGTCCACCAAGGGCGCCAGATCCAGGATCCACTGGGGGATCTGCTCGAGGATGGGCACGCAGGACCCGCAGGTGAGCGACACGAAGACAAGCAGCCGGGCCTGCTGGCGGGCTTCTTCACGCAGATAGACGGTGGAACCGTCGCTGGTCTTCAGCGCGACGTAGGGCGTCGGGCGGCGCTGGTAATCACCCTCGACACCCTCGTCGCCGTCAACGACGGCGGTTGCCGTCGCCGCTGCGGACGGGGCTCCCGGGCTGACGATCAGGACGGTCAGCACACTGCTCAGCAACAGCAGCAGCAGCCACCACCAGGTGTCGGCAGATGCCTGGATGAGCCGCGTCGCCCCTGATCGCGGGTCTGCCAAGGCGGCGATGACGGCGAGCACCCCCATCGTCGACAGGATGGCGTTGCGTGCCACGGTGCGGCGGTCGACGCTGCCGAGGCCCAGATCGCCGAAGCAATGGCAGCTCACCGGTTCGTCGAAGCCCAGGGCACGCACGATCACCACCAGGTAGGCGAGCATCAGCAGCGTGGCCGCCACGCAGGCTGCCACGTTCAACCACCCGGGGAGCACCAGCAAGGCGAGGGCGAGGACGAGCTCACCCCACGGCAACAGCGCGGGAGCCCAGGGCAGCAGCCAGCGAGGCATCCGCAGCGACATGAACGCTTCCGCACTGCCCTCAGGGCTGCGGAGCTTGGCGACGCCGCTGACCACCAGCACCGCCACCAGAACCAGCGTAGGGACGTAGAGCAGGGCTGTTGTCACAGCGGCATCCTCACAAACGGGTTGATTGCTGGGGGTGATGCTGTCCGCTCAAGCCGGTGGCCATTCGTCGCAGTCGACGAATGGCCACCGGTCAAGAGCTCACGGACGTCGGATCGGAACCGTCCGGGTCACTCGTAGATGGCGATGAAGCGCCCGATGACGCCACCCTGGTGCAGCTTCTCGATGGCCTCGGGGATCTCCGCGTGGGTGATCAGGTTCATCGGCGGGTTCAGCTGTCCCGACCGCATCAGCTCGTAGATGCCGGCGAGGTCTTCCTTGGTGCCGGACTTCGAGCCCTGGATGGTCAGCTGGTTGATGATCAGCGGGTAGGTGCTGATGGTGGACTCGAGCTTGCCCATCCCGACCACAACCAGCTTGCCGAACTCGGCGAGCACGTTGAGCGAATCGGACGTCGTGGCGCCGAAGCCGGCGTAGTCGACGATCAGGTTGAGGCCGAGTTCCTTGAAGTCGTTGATGGACTCTGCCACGCCGGCCAGGCCGATCTCGTCGGCGAGCTCGCGGGTGGCCGGGTTGACGTCGACGCCGTACACCTCGGCCCCGGCCAGGACGGCGGCGCGGGCCCCGATGTAGCCGAGGCCGCCGAGGCCGATGACGCCGACCTTCATGCCCGCCTTTGCGCCGCCGACCGCCATGATGGCGTGGTAGGAGGTGAGGCCGGCATCGGTGGCCATGGCGCCGAGGTCGAAGCCCACTTCGTCAGGCAGCCGCACCAGGTTGTCGTCGGTGGCCAGCAGCTTCGGGGCGAAGCCGCCGTCCCAGTCGAAGTAGCCGAGGGCCTGGCCGTCGGACATCATCGGCGACAGGCCGACGCGGTCGCCGACCTTCCAGTGCTCCATGCCCTCGCCGACCTCGGAGATGATGCCGGCGTTCTCGTGGCCCAGGGTGCGTGGCAGCACGGGGTACATGGGCATCCAGCCCGGGTCGGTCAAGCTGCTGACGTCGGAGTGGCACACGCCAGCCGCCTTGACGTCGACGACGACGGTTCCCGGGCGGGCCGTGGGCTCGGGGACCTCGTTGAGCACCAGTGGTTTGTTGGTTCCGACGAATTGCCAGGCCTTCATGGACTTCTCCTCGATGTCAGGGGACCCCGGACGCGGTGTCGGTGAGTCCCTTCGATTCTACGGGAGTGCCGGCCCGAATCTGGGTGGCTGGCCAGAGGAGACAGGACCGTGTCGGGGGCAGGGTACCCGTCCCGGTCGCTCCGGTAGCCGACCAACTTGCCTTGTGGACAACCTCTGTTTTGTTCACCTGACCAGCGGACACTCGAATGGCAGCGGATCGTCGGCAGGACGCCAAGTCCTGGCAGCACCCCTCTGCCTGCTGGACACCCCCGATCAGAATGGACCATTCCCATGGCCATCAGCCTTGACCTGAGGGCGCCCGCCGCCCGCGGAACAGCCACCTCGGTGCCGTCGGCGCGGCCGGAACAGCCGCGCTCCGACCAGCTGCGGCCCGGTCAGGTGCAGCTTCGCGCTCGCCGGAACCCGCGACTGATCGCCGTCGGGGTGTTGTGTGCCTGCGTCGGCGGGCTGGGTGGCGCCATGGCGTACCAGCAGGCTGGGCAGTCCCATGCGGTGATCGTCGTCCAGCAGCCGGTGGCGCGTGGCGAGGTGATCGGGGCTGATGATCTGGGCGTCACCAGCATCGGGTCGGCCCCCGGCGTCTCGACCGTCCCGTCCGGCCGGTTGGCTGAGCTGGTCGGTCAGCAGGCCCTGGTTGACCTGCCGAGGGGTTCGGTGCTGGGGGAGTCGTCCGTCGGCACCGTCACGCTGCCCCTCGGCCAGGCTCAGCTGGGGCTCAAGGTGGGCGCCGGACGCCTGCCCGGCGGCGAGCTGCCGGCCGGCACCAGGGTGCTGCTGGTTTCGGTGCCTTCCGGCAACGCCGCCCAAGCCAGCAGTGGCGCCGAACCCCGCGTCCAGCTCGAGGCGCAGGTGGTCACTGCCCCGACCCTGCTGCCTGACGGCCAGTCCTGGACGCTCGACGTGGCGGTTCCGGAGTCCGCGGCCGCCGACGTGGCGGTGCTGGCTGCCACCGACCGGGTGGTCGTGGTGCGCAAGGGCGGTCAGTGATGGGGATCGTTGTCGCAGCGTCGGCCACCGGGGCTCCCGGGGTCACCACGGCCACCCTCGGCCTGGCGCTCACCTGGCCGCGCGACGTCGTGCTGGCCGACTGCGATCAGGCGCCGTCCCAGACCGTGCTGTCCGGCTACCTGCGTGGCACCGAACCGGGCGGCAGGGGCCTGAACGCTCTGGCGAAGGCCCACCGCGAGCAGGAGGATCTGCGCTCTGAACTGCCGCGCCAGCTCGTGCCCCTCACCATGGAAGAGGCCCCGCGACGCGACTTCCTTCCCGGCTTCACCCACCCGGGGTCCGCGCTGGTTTTCCACCAGGTCTGGCCGGAGCTGGTCAACGCCTTCGAATCGCTGGGTGACGAGGACCGGGACGTGATCGTCGACGCCGGCCGGCTGGGGGCTGACGGGCTGGCCAACGCCCTGGTCAGCCAGGCCGACGTCGTGCTGCTGGTGGTCCGTTCGACGCTGCGCTCGTTGGCGGCCACCCGGCTCTACCTGCAGGGGCTCAACGATCAGCTGACGGCGGTGCCTGGCCAGCCAACAGTCGGGCTGCTGGTGGTCGGGCCCGACCGGCCGTACTCCAACCGCGAGATCGAACGCACTTTCAGCTTCCCGGTGTGGGGCGACGTGGCCTTTGACGACTGCGACGCGGACGTGCTGTGCGAAGGTGCCGTCCCACCCAGACGATTCGCCGATCGGCCGCTGATGCGTTCGTTGCGGGCGGTTGCGTCCTCGACAGTGTCCCGGCTGGAGGAACGGGAACGCCAGATCGTCGGAACCGGATCGCAGCGCCGGGGCGGGCTGCTGGCAGGAGCCCACCATGACTGAAACGTCCACGTCGTCACCCTTGGTCGCCGCCTTCGACGCGCTGGGGCCCCTCACCCAGGTCCCCACCTGGCAGCCGCGCTCCCACAGTCCCGCCGGTGACCCGCCTCCCACGCGTGTGGCGACGACCCCACCGGTCTCGAAGGAGCCCCAGCCGTTGCCCGCGCAGGGTGCCCGGCGAGCTGGTCCGGCGTCCACTGCCCGCGGGGTCGACTGGGGGCTGGTGGTGCGGCTGCGCCGCCTGGCTGCCGACGAGATCAGCGACAACCTCAGCCACTGGGCGCGCGAGCACGGTGCCCCGATGGGCAAGGACGACCGCCGGCTGATGGGACGCTCGGTGATCCGGGCACGGGTGCGCGACCACGCCGAGCAGTTGAACCGGACCGGACAGGCCTTGTGGTCTCTTGACCTGGAGCGGGCCTACGCCACCGCCGTGGAGAACGCGATCTTCGGCTACGGGCGGCTGCAACCGCTGTTCGACATCCCGGACGCAGAAAACATCGAGATCCACGGCTGGGACTCGGTGTTCGTCCAGTTCGGCGACGGCCACCGCGAGGAGCGACCGCCCGTTGCGGACTCGGACGAGGAGCTGATCGAGGCCATCCGGTTCCTCGGCGACACCGCCAACCCGCCGCGCCCCTTCGATGACGCGCACCCCATGATGACGGTGGCACTCGGTGAGCGGTTCAGGTTGCACGCGATCGGGTTCGGGCTGGCCGACCGGCCCAGCGTGATCATTCGCCAGCACCTGCTGACTTCGGTGACGTTGGAGGAGTTGGCCGGCGGCGGCATGATGCCGGCGGAAGTGGCCTCCTTCCTGCGGCTGTGTGTGCTGGCCCGCAAGTCGATCGTGATCTCGGGTGATCAGGGCGCCGGGAAGACCACGCTGCTGCGAGCCCTGATCGACGCTATCCCCAGCACCGAGCGATTCGGCACCCTGGAGACTGACTATGAGTTGCTCACCCATCTGCAGCCGCGGCGCCGCAACATGGTTGCCTTGCAGGCCAAGGTCGGGTTGGGGGAGTGGCAGGGAGACCGCCGGGTGGGTGAGTACACCGTCGCCGACCTGATCCCGGAGGCGCTGCGGCAGAACCTGTCGCGGTTGGTCGTCGGCGAGGTGCGCGGTGCGGAGGCGGGCGCCATGTTCGAGGCCATGCAGTCCGGTGCTGGCACCATGTCGACGACGCACTCCCACTCTGCCGAGTCGGCCATGGACCGCCTGGCCAGCCGCGTCGCCCAGGGTGGCGTGCTGACGGTGCCGGAGGCCTACCGCCAGATCGCCCACAACATCCATCTGCTCGTGCACGTGAAGCTGGTCGATGACACCTGGCGCGGTGGCCAACGGCGGCGTTTCATCTCCGAGATCCGGCAGCTCACCGGTGCGGTGGAAAGCGATCGGCCCATCACCCATCTCAGCTACCAGGCGGGCACGGGCAACCATCCCGGCAGCTTCTTCCCTGACGCCGCGCTGATGAACGAGCTGGCTGAGTTCGAAGGCCCTGCCACGACTCGGTCCCGGCCATGACGGCGGCTCTGGCAGGGCTCTGTACCGCGATGTTGGTCTCCGGCATCTTCCTGGTGATCGCTGGTGCCCGTCGGGTCACTGACGCCGTGCCTGGCCCGTCCAGACCATCCTGGAGCACCCAAGCCGGGTCCTGGTGGGTGGGCCGGCCCCGCCGGCAGCGAATCCTGCTCGCGGTAGGCCTGACCGCCGGGGTCGTGCTGTTCGCCATCACCCGCTGGGCGCTGGCGCTGGTCGTGGTGCCGGCGGTCGTGCTGCTGCTGCCGTCATTGCTGCTGGATCCACCCAACCGGGAGATCCAGCTGCTGGAGGCTCTCGACCGTTGGGTGCGCGCGCTGGCCAGCTCCATGCCCACCGGCAAGTCGGTGGCTGACGCGATCCGCAGCACCCGCCCCAGCGCCCCCGAGATCCTGCGACCCAGCATCGACCTGCTGGTGGCAAGGCTGGACGAGCGCTGGACCCTGACCGAGGCGCTCCACGCGATGGCTGACGAGTTGGGGTCGGCCGACGCGGACGGTGTGCTCGCGGCCTTGATCATTGCTGCCCAGCGCGGCGGATCCGGGGCCACGGTGACCTTGACGGCCCTGGGCGACAGCGTCCAGAACCGGCTGGCGGCTGCTCGCGAAATCGAGGCCGAACGCGCCAAGCCGAGGATCGTTGTCCGGCAGGTCACTGGCGTCACCATCGTGGCGTTGGGAGCGGCACTGATCACCAACCCGACGTACTTCGCGCCGTTCACGCACGGCATCGGCCAGCTGATCGCCTTGTTGCTCGCCGCGCTGTATCTGGCTGCGCTGACGATGCTGCGGCGGATGGCGGCGACCCGCCAGCGCGACCGCATCCTGCAACGCCGGCCTGTTCCGCTGCTGGAGGCCGCTCATGGCTGACCTTGTCAACGCCCCCATGGTGGCGTTCGGCGCGGCGTTGCTGACCGGCGTGTGGCTTGTCATCTGCGGTCTGCTGCTGCGCCCGGTGCGGCTTGATGATGCGCTGCAGCTGCTGGACGGCGCACCGGCGAGCCCGGCCCGCGGGCGGTCTGCTTCGCTGGTGGACGATCCGGACAGCCGTCTGGAGCAGCTCGGGGCCCGCGTCTACAACCGTTGTCGGTTGCCGTTGAGCGAGGAAACAGCCGCCCAGCTGGTGTTGAAGGGACGCTCCATCGGCGACTTCTTCGCCGAGAAACTGCTGTTGGCGACCACCGGCCTGGTGCTGCCCCTGTTGGTGGCACTACTGCGGCTGGCACTGGGAGAGGCACCCAGTCCGCTGCCGCTGCTGTGGTCGATCCTGGGTGGCGTGGTCGGGTTCATGTTGCCGGACCTGACGCTGCGGCGTCAGGCAAGGGACACCCGCAGCGACGCCGCCGAGGCGCTGACCGCCTTCTTCGACCTGGTCACGCTGGAGAGGCTGGCGAACATGTCGGGCACCCAGTCGCTGCATGCGGCGGCCGCGCTGTCCGACGCCCCGTTGTTCGTCCGGATCCGGGGGGCTCTGGAGCACGCCCGGTTGCAGCAGCGCCCACCCTGGGGTGACCTGCGCCAGCTCGGACGCGATCTGGGGCTGCCGGCGCTGGGTGACATCGCCGACGTGATGGCCCTGGACGAGCAGGGTGCCGCGCTGTCGGGGGCCCTGCAGGCGCGCGTCAAGGAACTGCGGGACGCGCAACTGATGGACGCCAAGATCGCCGCCCAGGAGGTGTCGGAGCGGATGACCCTGTGGATGGTGCTGCCGGTGATGGTCTTCGCCCTGATCTTCCTGACGCCACCACTGCTGCGTCTGGTCGGGCTTGCCTGACCAAAAAAGGCTGTGCACAACTGCAAGAACTCGCTGGAATCCGCTGCAGAATCGAACAAGGAGGAGCCATGAACAAACTCGACGTGGTGATCGGTTGGCTGATCGCGCTGACCGCTGCTGCCGAAAGCCGCCCGTCACGTTCCAGCAACGGCGAACGCGGGCTGTCGCAGTCCACCGAGCAGGCGGTGCTGCTTGCCGGGGCGGTCACGATCGCAGTGCTTGTGGTCACGATCGTGACCAGCTATGTCAGGTCGAAGCTTGAAGGGCTGGGCTGAGGTTCCAGTGTCAAACGGTCATCGGCGCCTTCTGGACCACGAGCGCGGGCTCTCCGAGTCCGTGCAGCTGGCGCTGCTGTTGCCCCTGATCCTGTTGACGCTGCTCGCAACCATCCAGGGTGCCGTCTGGTTGCACGGTCGCAATGCGGTCACCAACGCCGCGATCGCTGCCGCCGAGGTGCAGGCGATGCAGGGTTCCGGCGCTGGTTCCGCCCAAGGGGTCGCCACCCGGATCGCCGAGGACGCAGGGCTGACTGCGGTCACCGTGCATACCGGTGGTGGGGCAGAGACGGTGACGGTGACGGTGGCGGCCAGGGTGCCACTGGTGATCGACGTCGATCGCGAGGTCGTGCAGGCCACGGCGTCGCGTCCAAGGGAGGGTTGAGGGGCATGAAGGGGTCTGGGGACGAACGGGGTGCCGCCGCTGTGGAGGCGGCGCTGTTGATCCCGTTGCTGGTCTTCCTGCTGACCGCTTGCCTGGGCGGCTGGCGGGTGTGGTGGGCGCATTCCCAGGTCACCGCCGCGGCGTCCGGCGCGGCCCGGCTGGTCTCCTTGCAACACAGCCCCGGTGTCGCCCGGACGAAGGCCACCGCGCTGGTGAACGCTGACCTGACCACGTCAGGCGTCGTGTGCGCGGGGTCGTCCGTGGACGTCGACGATGCGGCCCTGGCCAAGGCCCCCGGCATCACCGGCGAGGTCAGCGTCACCGTCAGCTGCCAGGTCGACTTGCGCGATCTGTTGTTGCCCGGCGTGCCCGGCACCATCACCGTCACCAGCGCGGCCGTCGAGCGCGTCGACACCTTCCGGGAGCGGTTGTCATGAGAATCCTCAAGGCCTTGCTGGCGCTGGGAGCTATCGGCGCACTGGTGCTGGGGGCCCCGTTGGCGCTGACCCGGCTGGGTCGTATCGACGCGTTGGCCCGAATCGATTGGCGGCGTGTCCTCGTCACACCCGACGACGGGTCCCTGCTGCTGGGTCTGCTGACCGTCGTCGGCTGGGTGGCCTGGCTGTTGATCGTGGCCAGCCTGGTCAGCGAGGTCGTGGCGGTTGCCACCAGCGGGCGGTTCCGGCTCCGGCTGCCGGGCACTGCGTGGTTCAGGCCGGCGAGCACTGCCCTGCTCGCGTCGCTCACCGGGCTGGGGGTGGCCGCCGTGGTTGCGCCGGTTGCCCCTGTCACGGCAGCGGCCACCCCCAGTGCTGCAGTGTCCGCGTCGACGACCGACTCAGCGTCGGACGCGCCATCCACGCTCGCGTTCCAGGCTCGTGTCGCCCCGGCCGGCAACCTGGCCACCCACACCGTTGTGCCTGGTGATGACCTGTGGTCGCTGGCGGTGCGCTATCTGGGTGACGGCAGTCGGTGGCGCGAAATTGTGGCTGTCAACGACACTCTGCTGTTGGACGCCACCGCAGAGCTGCGGGCAGGCACCGTGTTGCAGGTGCCGGTCGAGACCCCAGCGGCCGCGCAGGTCGCCGAGCCCGCTGAGCCCACCGGCGTCGTCTCCAGTGTCACGGTTGCCGAGGGCGACACCCTCTGGGCGCTGTCCGATCGCCATCTTGGCGATCCGGAGCGTTGGCCTGAGCTGGCAGCCTCGAACCAGGACCAGATCCGTGATCCCGACCTGCTGCAGCCCGGCTGGGAGCTGCGCCTGCCTGGGTCGTTGGCGGCAGCGCCGTCCGCTGCCAGCGCCGACCAGCCTGCGTCCAACAGTGCGCCGGCGACCGCCGACGCCGCCACGTCTGACGGCCCCAACGTCGTGGCCGTCCCAGTTGGTCCGTCCGGCTCTGCTGCCCGTCCGGATTCCGTGGACCGTCAGGAGTCCGTGGACCACCAGGATTCTGTTGTCAGTGACGCGAGTGACGCCGGCGACCCCGCTGCCATCGCTGAGGTGCAGGCGCAGATCCGCGACATCCTGGGGCCGATCGGGGCTGGCCTGGCCGCCAGCGTGCTGGGGGGCGTGTTGTTGCGGCGTCGTCTTCAGCTGGGCGAACGGCCCCTTGGACGCAGACTGTTGGGGCTGAGCCCCGACGCGACGCAGTTCGAGACGGCCCTGGATCGGCTGGGCGCCCTCAGCCAAGACCAACGTGGTGCCTCGACCACCCATGTGGTGTTGGGCATCGCTGACGGAGCTCCGTTGTTGTTCGACCTTGCCACGGCCACGGTCACCGTTGTCGAGGGCTCCCCTGACGACACCGCGGGGTTGCTGGCCTCGATTGCCCTGCAGTTGTGGGGACGGGCTGAAGAAGAGTTGAAACCGGAGATCATCCTGGCTGGTCAGTCGCTGCACTGGCTCGCTGCTGTGGATGATCCGGACGTCACAGCGACGGACGTTCCACAGGGAATGGCGCTGGTGTCGCGACTCGTTCAGGATCGGCAGCAGGCGCTGGGCAACTCGCTGGCTCAACTGCGGTCGTCCCCCGACACCAGCGAGGCCTGGCGCCCACTGGTGGCGCTGTTCGACAGGCCGCCCGCTGCGGAGCCGCTGGGCTATCTGCAGCCCGAGCTGTCAGCCACCGGGGTGTGCATCGTGGTGGCTGCCGAGGATTCGACCCTGCTGGGCTCCGCGTCGCACGCGGTTCGGGCCGATGTTGAAGCGTTGGTCAGGCCGACTCCCGGTCAGGTCATCACCCTCGGCGATGAGGAAGCCTGGCTTCGGCACGGGCCTCGGTTCGAGGCTCAGTTGGTGCTGCCGCCTGCGCGGCGGGCTTTGCAGGAGCTGCTCACCACAACCAATGCCACCGAGTACGACCATGCCCCGTGGTGGGACGACGATCCTGCCCCACCAGGCGATCACGTCCGGCCGAATCAACCAACCCCCGAGCCCCGGAAGGAGGCAGCAGTGGAACCGACGTTCGCGACCAGCACCCACCCGCGGCTGCTGCTCCTCGGGCCTGTGGAGTTGACCGCAACGCGCGGCGAGGACCCGACCCGGGCGCGAAAACAGTGCGAGGAGTACTGCGCCTGGATTCTCCAGCACCCCGGCGCCACCGCCACCCAGATGACCCGCTCCCTGCTGGTGGCCGAGACCACCCGGCGGTCCAACATGAGCCGGTTGCGCAGCTGGCTGGGCAGCACTCCTGCGGGGGAGCCCTACCTGCCGGACGCCTACTCCGGGCACATCGGGCTGCACCCGGCGGTCAGTTCCGACTGGGAACAGCTCAACGTGCTGATCAGCGGGGGCGTCAACCGGGCCACCGACTCGGCGCTGCGCCAGGCGCTTGAGCTGGTGCGCGGTGCTCCGCTCGCCGACGCCGCGCCCGGCATGTGGCACTGGGCTGAGGAACTGCGCACCGACATGGCCTCCACGGTGCGCGACATCGGCGTCGTCCTCGGGCGCCGGGCGTTGGCTGTGCGCGATCTGGATCTGGCTCGCTGGGCAGCCTCGCGCGCGCTGGTTGCGGCGCCCGAGGACGACCTGTTGATGATGTTGCGCATCCAGACCGAGAACGCGGCCGGTCACCGAGCCGAGGTGGAGCGGCTGGTGCTGCACGTCACGCGCCAGGCCCGGCTGCTGGGCGTCGACCTGGCCGACGACATGGTCACCCTGCTGCAGGAGGTGATGGAGGGCGCGGCCCGGGCCCGCAGTGCCGTGTGATCTCCTGCGCCCGGCCGAGTCGCGGCGACGGCCGTGAAAATGGTCGGCCGAACCCCGGTACAACAGGGGCAGAAAGGGTCAGAATAGGCTCATGGCGAACGTTGTGATCATCGGTGGCGGCCCCGGCGGCTATGAGGCGGCCCTGGTCGCCAGGCAACTCGAGGCCGAGGTCACCCTCATCGACCCGAACAGCATCGGCGGTGCGGCCACGCTCACCGACGTGGTCCCTTCCAAGTCCCTGATTGCCACCGCCGAGGTCATGACGAGGGTGCGCAGCAGCCACGAGTTGGGACTGGTGCCGGTCGACCCCGCCTTGAGTGACCTGAAGGACGCTGTCCGGGTCGACCTGGCTGCCATCAACAAGCGCCTTCTGGCGCTGGCCGACCAGCAGAGCCGCGACATCGAGAGCCGGCTCGTGCACGAGGGAGTCACCATCATCCGGGGACGCGGCCGGCTGCTGGACAACGAAACCGTCCTCGCCGCGACCGACGAGGGCGACATCCGGCTACAGGCTGACATGGTGCTGGTGGCCACCGGGACGCGTCCGCGCGAACTGCCGGAAGCCCTGCCCGACGGTGAACGCATCCTGACCTGGACGCAGCTCTACAACCTCACCGAACTGCCCGAACGCCTGATCGTGGTCGGCTCCGGTGTCACGGGGGCCGAGTTCGCCAGCGCCTACAACCAGCTCGGCGTCGACGTCGTGTTGGTCTCCTCCCGCGAGCAGGTGCTGCCCACCCAGGACGCCGATGCGGCCCGCGTCCTCCAGGATGTCTTCGAGGCCTCGGGCATGACGATCATGTCGCGCTCACGAGCGCAATCGGCTCGCCGGATCGGCGACCAGGTCGAGCTCACCCTGGCCGACGGTCGCACCGTGCTCGGCAGCCACCTGCTGATGGCGGTCGGGTCGATCCCCAACACCGAAGACCTGGGGCTCGCCGAGAGCAACGTGGCGCTGACTCCGTCCGGCCACATCAAGGTCGACCGGATGTCGCGCACCTCCGCGCGCGGGGTCTACGCAGCCGGCGACGTCACCGGGGTCTTCCCGCTGGCCTCGGTGGCGTCCATGCAGGGCCGTATCGCGGTTTGGCACGCGCTGGGTGATGCGGTGAAGCCACTCAGCATCCGCTCCGTCTCGTCCAATGTTTTCACCGCCCCCGAGATCGCCACGGTGGGCATCACCCAGACGCAGGTGGACAACGGCGAGATCGCCGTGCGGACCATCCAGGTGCCGCTGCGTGGCAACGCCCGCGCCAAGATGCAGGCCCACCATGACGGCTTCATCAAACTGTTCTGCCTGCCCATCACCGGAATCATCGTGGGGGGCGTGGTGGTGGCCCCCGGCGCGGGTGAGTTGATCTACGCCATCTCGTTGTGCGTCACAGGCCGGCTCACGGTCGACCAGGCCACGCTTGCCTTCACGGTCTACCCGTCGATCAGCGGTTCGATCGCAGAGGCCGCACGGCGCCTGCACGCCCCGGACGACAGCGCCGACCGCTGACGTCGTGCCGCCTGCCCTGAGGCTGCGTTGTCAGGCGGCGTTCGGGTCGGGCTGGTGCAGGCCGAACGTGTTGCCCTCGGTATCGATGAAGTAGCCCTGCCATGCCATGCCAGGCAGAGCCATTTTCGGCAGCGCCACCTGCCCGCCGGCAGCGATGATCCTGGCTGCGGTGGCGTCGAAGTCGTCGGTGCCCATCGTCATCACCCAGGCGTTGGTGCCCTGCTCGGGTGCCGGAGCGGGAACGGGGCGTGGCAGCAGGCCGCCGTTGATGCCGGGCTCACTGTCGGGGCCGGTGATGACACCGAAGTAGGGGGCACCGACGAACTGGCTGTAGTCCTCGAACGTCCAGCCAAAGGCCTCGGCATAGAAGGCGCGGGCGCGCTTGATGTCGTCCGCCTGGATCTCGAAATGCACCGGTCGCGCCATGCTGGTTCCTCTCACTGGTGTGCTGGGGACAGCTTGGCATGCCCCACCGACACCCGCCAGAGGCCACCGGCCCCGAACGGGCCGCACGACGTTTCCCAGCTGCACCGGCTACGGGGCGACCAGCTCGCGGTGCAACCCGGGCCCCTGATCGCGGCGGTCCTTGATGGCCACCGCCAGGGAGATGCTGATGATCAGCGCCGTGACCGCGAAGGCCGTGTTGAAGGCCGCCGTCCAGCCGAGGATGGGCACCAGGGCGAACAGCACGCCGGTGAGCATCGCATTGCCGACCGCTGTGGAGATGCGTTCACCCGTCTGCTTGATGCCACCGGCAGTGCCTCCCGCCGACGGAGGGATGTCGGCCATGCTCAGCGTCTGGTTCGCCGACGCCATGGTGCCGTGGCCGATGCCGATCAGGACCAGCGGCAACGCCAGCCACCAGTAGCTGAGCCCTTGATCGGCGATCAGCAAGACCATCAGCATGCTCGACACAATTCCGAGCACCATCGAAGCAAGCGCGCCAACCACCAGCGAGTGCCCTTGCCGCATCACCCGGCGCCCGGCCAGCACCGAGAACAGTGCTGACGCCAGCGCGTTGGGCAGACCGATCAGGCCCGTCGACAGCGCGTCGATGTGCAGGCCGCTCTGCAGGTAGATGGCCAACAGCGCGAAGATCGAGGTGCTGCCCAGGAACATGCTTCCCGAGATGATCGTCTGGTAGCTGAAGTTTCGGTACTCGAAGAGCACCAGGTCCACGATCGGCGCCCCGCCGCGGTCCTTGTAGCGTTCCTCCCACTTCAACCAGCCCACCACCAGCGCAGCTGCCACGATCAGCAGCAGGAACGACGGCCCGGTCTTCACCATGAATGGCAACATCACGCACAACACCGCCAGGCACAGCATGGTCGCGCCCACCGGGTCGAGGTCGACCTTGAGGTGCTCGGCGACGCCGGCCTTGCGGTCCGCCTTGCGCTTGCGTTCGCTGTTGAACGGGAACCAGACAAGCCCCAGCACCACGGCCAACACGCCGAGCGGGAAGTTGAGCAGGAAACTGAAGCGCCAGCCGGGGGAGCCGAACCACTGGATGATGACGCCCGTCAACAACGGCCCGACCGCCACCGATGCCGACACCACCAGCCCGAACAGGGCGAAGGCCTTGGCGCGCCCGCCGCCGGAGAAATACTGGGTGATGATGCCGGTGGTCTGGGGGCTGGAGATGCCGGCGCCGACACCCTGCACCAGCCGTGCAAGGTTCAGCACCCCGGGGTTGGGGGCCAGCCCGGCCGCCAGCGACGCGAGCGCGAACAGCCCCACACCGAGGACGAAGAAGCTGCCCCGCCCCAGCAGGTCGCCGGCGCGCCCGGCCGGCACCAAGGTGATGCCGAACGTCAGGGCATAGCCGGACAGCACCCACTGCAGGTCGGAGTCCGTGGCCCCCAGGCCCGCCTCGATGCTGGGCAACGCCACGTTGATGGAGCTGACAGCCATCAACGCCATGGCGAGCTGGAGCAGCAACACGAAGAGAATCTTCACCCGGCTGTACACCCGGTCGGTGCCGTAGCCCTTGATGATGTTTCTGGGGTTCTTCACTGTGCTCCGTCGTTTGTGGCGCCACGCGCCCTCCGGACCGACTGGCCGGGGCGCTTGCTCATGGTACGCCGCGGCTGGCCCGCCCCAGGGGTCAGCCCTGGCGGGCTGCCCACGCAAGCAAACCTGTGGTGGTCAGCCCTGGCGGGCTGCCCACGCAAGCAAACCTGTGGTGGTCAGCCCTGGCGGGCTGCCCACCAGACCTTGAGCTCTTCGGTGGCCCGCTCCTGGCCCAGCGGCCCGTCCTCCATGCGTCGTTCCATCAGGAACTTGTAGGCGGCCCCCACGTCACGGCCCGGTGCGATGCCCAGGATCGCCATGATCTGGGTGCCGTCCAGGTCGGGCCGGATACGGTCAAGTTCTTCCTGACGGGTCAGTTCCTCGATCCGGTACTCCAGCTCGTCGTAGGCGCGTCGCAGCTTGTCAGCCTTGCGTTGGTTGCGGGTGGTGCAGTCGCTGCGGGTCAGGATGTGCAGCCGCTCCAGCTCGTCGCCGGCGTCGCGCACGTAGCGGCGGACCGCGGAGTCGGTCCAGGCCGCCTCGCCGTAACCGTGGAAACGCAGGTGCTGGTCGATCAGCAGACAGATGGCATCGGTGTCGGCCTTGCTGAACTTGAGCGCCTTCAGCCGCTTGCGGGCCAGCTTCGCGCCCACCACGTCGTGGTGGTAGAAGGTGACCTTTCCGCCCTCGAGGCGACGGGTCGCGGGCTTGCCGATGTCATGCAGCAGCGCGGCCATCCGCAACACGATGTCAGGTTGGTGCCCACGCGCCTTCTCCATCGCGATGGCCTGCTCCAGCACGGTCAAGGTGTGCTGGTAGATGTCCTTGTGCCGCATGTGTTCGTCGGCTTCGAGCCGAAGCGCCGCGACCTCGGGCAGAATCCGGTCAGCCAACCCGGTCTCCACCATCAGGTCCAGACCGTGCGCCGGCTGGTCGGTCAGCAGCAGCTTGACCAGCTCGTCGTGCACCCGCTCGGCGGAAATCACGTCGATCCGCTCGGCCATGTCCTTGATGGCGGCCCGCACCGGGGGCACGACCAGGAACTCGAGCTGGGACGCGAAGCGGCAGGCTCGCATCATCCGCAACGGGTCGTCGGTGAAGCTCTGCTCCGGGGTGGACGGGGTGCGCAGCAGATGGTCGGCAAGGTCCTCCAGGCCGTCCCATGGGTCGACCAGTGCAGGCGCGCCGGTCTCGTTGGGCGTGACGTCCAGCGCCATTGCGTTGATCGTGAAGTCGCGACGCACCAGATCGTCCTCGATGCGGTCGCCGAACGCGACCACCGGCTTGCGTGACTCGGGGCGGTAGCTGTCGGCGCGGAAAGTGGTGACCTCGATCTTCCACTCCTGGCCGGCGACGTACTTGGCGGCACCGATGGTGCCGTAGTCCTTCCCGATCGACCAGACCGTGTTCGAGTAGCGGCGCAGCAGAGCCTCGGACTCGTCAGGGAGTGCGTCGGTGGCGAAATCGAGGTCGTTGCCCAGACGGCCCAGCAGTGCGTCCCGCACCGACCCCCCCACCAGGTACAGCTCGTGCCCAGCGTCGGCGAACAGCCGACCGAGCTCGCTCGCGGCCGGGGTGATGCGCAGCAGCTGCTGCACAGCCTTCAACTGCTTGACGGAAAGGTCTGACAATTCCTTCGGCTTTCGTCGTCGCCGGGTCTGCTGTGCCCTGACTGGAGTCGCGCAGCCGCGCGGCACGAAAACTCAGTCTAGTGGGCCGCCGGTGCGGCACCCCATCCCGGCGTCATTTGCTGTCTGGCTGGCGTTGACCGGTGGGCATTGCGCGTAGTCGACGAATGCCCACCGGTCAACGGCGGTGACTGAGCGTTGAACCCGCGGTGGCCGCGGCCACGCAGATGACGGCCACCCAGTCTGTCGCCCCGAGCTGCTCGCCCAGCACCACCCAGGCGCTGAGGGCCGCAATGGCCGGGGCCAAGCTCGTCAGGATGGCGAACAGGGCGGGTGGAATCGACCCCAGCACCAGGATGTCCAGCGAGTAGGGCAGTGCCGAGCACAGGAAGCCGACCATCAAGCCGGTCAGCAGCACCTGTGGCTCGAGGATGGCCGCGCCGCCGCCGGTCACTGCGGGTGCCGTCAGGACGATGGCGCCGACGGTGCAAGCCAGCGTCAGGACGTTGCCGCCATCCCAGTGCCGGCGCACCCGCGAACCCAACACGATGTAGAACGCCCAGCACAGCCCGGCGAGCAGCACGAACGCCACCCCGACCGGGTCGAGAGCCACCGGCCGCAGGCCCAACAAGGCAATTCCGGCGCCGGCCATCAGCACCCACAGCACGTCCACCGGACGACGGGAACCGATGATGGCAACCGTCAGCGGCCCCAGGAACTCCAGGGTGACTGCGATCCCCAGCGGCAGCCGGGCAATTGCCTCGTAGAAGGTCCAGTTCATGACGATCAGGGCGACGCCGTAGCCGATGGCCACCAGCTTCGCCTCGCGCGGCTGCTCCCGCCACGACGGGCGCCGGGTGGTGAACCGGCGGGTGCGGCGCCGGAAGGCGTACAGCCCGATCAGGAAGGCCGCAGCCCAGCCGGTCCGTAACCAGACGGCTGTGACCGGGGGCACCCAGGCGAACAGCGTCTTTGCGTAGGAAGCACCCACCTGGGTGCTGATGATGGAGCCCAGCACGCACGCCAAGGCAAAACCGATGCCGTCGTGTCTGCGCTGGTCCGGACTCACCCGGTGAGGGTACTGCGCGCACAGGCCTGTCCGGCTCAGTCCTCATCCATCGGCTGATTGTTGTGCACAATCAGTTCATTGGGGTCGCGATGGGCGTTGGACTGCAGTGACGAAACGGTTGCCGGCGTCGGATCAGCGCCGGGTGAGGCCACTGACGGTGCAGAGGCAGCGGAGGTGTCCTGCTTTGATCGGTCTTGGCCGGTCACGTTCTCGACGAGCAGGCCTGGGGACAGGATGTGGTTCTCCTGGAAGGCCAGCACAGCGCGCGCCCGGATGGCCCGCTCCACGTCCCACTGTTGGTTGCCCGGGCACTTGGCAACGATGACAAACGTCATGGTTGAACTGTCGAACGACTGCAACCCCAACACCGTCGGTGCCTCCAGCATCTGGTCGTGCCACTGCGGGTCGTCGTCCAGCTCGGCGACCAGGGTGTTGAGCACGTCGAGCACCTTGAACGGGTCTTCCTTGATGCTGACCGGCAACTCGATGAAGCTGGTGCTCCACCCCTGGGTCTGATTGCCGAGGGTGACGATCTCTCCGTTGCGGACGTACCAGATCCCGCCACGGGCATCCTGCAGGCGGGTCACCCGAAAGCCCACCGACTGCACGGTGCCGGACAGCGAGCCGATGGTCACCCAGTCGCCGACACCGAACTGGTCCTCCATCACCAGGAACGCGCCGCTGATGAGGTCCTTGACCAACGATTGAGCACCGAAGCCGATCGCCACGCCGCCGATGCCGGCAGACGCGAGCACCGGACCCACGTTGGCCCCCATTTCGACCAGCACGGTCAGCACCACGATCGTCACCAGCGTGATGTCGGTGATCGACTGCAGGACCGAGCCCAGCGCCTTGGTGCGTTGGGCCTCCCGGGCAGTCCCCACCGACCCGCTGGCGGCGATGGCCTGCGCAGCGCGGGCGTCCAGCTGGGCCGTGCGGGCCTCTTGTCTGGTCTCGGCCCGACGCACGGCGGTGGCGATCGTCTTCCGCAACAGGAAGCGGGCGACCAGTGCGATGGCAACGATCAACGCCACGTGCAGCAACTTCACCGGCAGGTCCTTGAGTACTTCCTCCACAGCCGGCCTTTCTCACGCCCCACGGCGTGACTTTGATCCAACCCACACCCCTGTGGTGTGCGGTCACTCCAGAAATGCCGCGATGAGCGGTGCTGCGCTCCTGGCGCCGGACTCACCGTCGTAGACGACGGCCGCGAACGCGTACTGATCGTTGTACGCGATCATCCAGGCGTGTTGTTTGTCCGCCCCCGAGCTGTCCTTGAACTCGGCGGTCCCGCTCTTGGCCCCCGTCACCAGGCCACGCAGGCTCGCCCCGGAGCCGATGTTGACGACGCCCTCCATCGCCAACTGCAGCTGGGCGCCCTCCGCCTCGGTGAGCGGCGCGGCTGACGAGGTGGGCACCGTGTCGGTCAACAGGTAGGGGACGATCGTGCGAGCCTGGCTGACCGAGGCGGCCTGGGCCGCCATCACCATCGGCGACGCCAGCACCTTGCCCTGCCCGATGGCCGACACGGCCCGGGCGGTGGCGCTGTCAGCGTCCGGAACCCGTCCGTAGAAGGCGTCGAACCCACCGTCGTAGTCGAGGCCGATGCCCAGGCTGGCGGCTGCCTGCCCGAGATCGCGGTTGCCCAGCGTGTCGACCGCGCTGGTGACGAAGGCGGTGTTGCACGAGTACGCCACCGCCTCGAGCAGGGAGATGGTGCCGGTGCGGGAGTACCCGGTGACGTTCTTGATCGTGGTGCCGTCAACCGTGGCGGTGGGCGGGCAGCTCACCGGGCTGGCACCGTCGAGCCCCTTGCGGAGCAGAGCCAGCGTCGAACTCACCTTGAAGGTCGAGCCGGGCGCGTACTGCCCCTTGAGCGCGTAACCATTCGCACCGGACGCGGGCGAATCGGCCGCCGCCAGGATGGCACCCGTGCGGGCGTCGAGCACCACCAGCGCTGCGATGCCCCCGACGTCGGCAAGCACCTCTTCCGCCCGGGTCTGAGCCGGCTCACTGATGGTTGTGTTCAGTGTCGGGCCCTGGACCGGGGCCAGGGTGAAGAGCTGTTTGCGGGGCGGCGCGCTGGCTGTCGGTTTCGGGGTGGACGGGACAGAAACGCTCGCCGAAGCAGAAGGCCCGGCCGACGGGATCGCAGCGGTTGGCCGGGGGCTCAGCCAGATGGTGTGCCCGGGAACCCCGCGCAGTTGCTCGTCGTACTTCTTCTGCAGACCGGACTGGCCGACGAAATCGCCGGCGGCGACGGCCCCCTGGCCCGCCTTGATGTCGTCGGCAGTGGCCTCGCGCACCGTGCCGATCACCCCGGACGCCCACGTGCTGGTGGGGGCCAGCGGCATCACGCCTGGCTGAGCCAGGGCGCCGGGGATGTCGTCGATCTCGACCGGCACCTGCCCTTCACGCACGGTCAGCCCGATGACGAACGCCCTGGGGCCGGCGTTGCGCACCTGGGTGACGTAGTTGTCGACGTCGATGCCCAGCAGGGGCGCCAGCCGGGCAGCCGACGTCTCGGCCAGCTCCGGCGGCACCAGGGTCTTGTCGATGCCGACCCTGTACACGGGGCGTTGCCAGACGATGGCCGTCCCATCCGCGCCATGGATGTCGGCGCGGCGGGCGGGGGTGCGCTCGTGCACCAGCCGGGTGGCCGGCGTCAGGTCGGGGTGCAGCAGGCTCGGCGCCCAGTCGACCCGCCACAGCCCATCCGCGAAGCTGAGACTGGCCGTGGTGTTGAAGGTCCAGGTGGCCGCGCCGAGTTCGTAGTGCTGGACCAACGGCACGGAGGCCGTGGAGCTTTCCCGGCTGTAGCTGGGGGCTCCTGCTTCGACCTTCGGCAGCAGGCCGTCCAGGCCCGCAGTCGTCTGCTCGTAGTCGGCGATGGCGGCCTGCGGGTCGCCGGCCAGTGGCAGCCCGTCAAAGCTGCCGTTGCTCAGCGCGGCGACCAGCTGCGCAACCACGGGGTCGGCCTGGGGCCGGCCGGGGTTGTTGGCGGAGCACCCGCTGACCAGCAGGCACAGCGCCGCCAGCGCGGCGAGTGGACTGAACGACTGTCGGGGACGGCTGAACTGCCCCAGGAACACTGCAGGGCGCGGGCGTCCACGTCGGGACGGACAAACCACGCTGCGGCACCGGGATCCCATGGCCCAAACACTAGTCAGCTGCTCTGACACTTCTCTGCCCAACACGGCCACCGGCTGACTCTGCAAACGTGGGTGGGAGCCCCGATTCGGGCCCCGTTCATCGCTCCGCTAGGCTGAAAGCGGTCCCGCGAAGGAGCGAACAGCAATGACTGAGTCCCTGCACATCGAGCGTTACATCGTCGAGACTGCCGATCGTCTGTGGTCTGCGCTGACCGACGTCGACAGGTTGGCGCAGTGGTTCTGCCCCAGCCCCGACACCGAATGCGAAGTGGTCGCTGACGTGCGGCGGGGGGGTGCCTTCCGCGTCCACGTGCCCAACGAGTTCGAGCTGGATGGCACCTACACGAACGTGCAACAGCCGTTCCTGCTCGAGATGGAATGGCTGGACAAGGCCATCTCCGACGAGCGGATTGCGGTGAGCGGGGACTCTCCGGCTGACGTCGAACGCCGGCTGGTGTTCAACCTGGAGCCGGCCGGGAATGGCACCCGCGTGTCGGTGACCCAGACCGGTGTCGCCAACGCAGAGAGCGCCGACTGGGCCCGGGGCGCCTGGGACCGGGCGCTGGGGCGTTTGACGACGACTCTCTAGTCAGCTGTCGCTGAGGCACGCTCTGATCCGCTGCTACTGGGCACCATCTGACCCCGCTGCCGGGACGAATCACCGGCAAGGACGCAACGCTGAGCAGATCAACGAAGCGCGACATCAGGCCAAGGCGCTACGCGCGCGACATCAGGCCAAGGCGCTACGCGCGCGACATCAGGCCAAGGCGCTACGCGCCTGCCAGTCGGCGTAGCTGAGCGTCCACAGGGCGACGCCCTCGTGCTGCTCGACGACGTCGTTGTTGCCCGTGTACTCCACCGGGGTGCCGATCGCAGTGAAGTCGTACAGCCACTTGGCGCGCGAGGTGGTCAGGCCGGTGCAGCCGTGGCTGACGTTGGCGTAGCCGTGCGACCCGGCCGACCAGTCGGCGGCATGCAGGAACTCACCCGTCCAGGTGATGCGCTGAGCCCACTTGACCGGGATCTTGTAGCCGTCCGCGCTGTCGACGGGGACACCGACCGTGGAGGAGTCCATCACCATGGACGGCAGCTTCTCGGAGATCACCTTGATGCCAGCGCGGCTGACCATGCCGGGCTTGCCGGTGGTGACCGGGAGGGTGTTCACGACCACGCCGTTCTCGATGGCCTGCGCCTGGTGGGTCTGCGTGTTCACCCTGACGATCCGGCTCTTGGAGGAGATGTTGTAGGTGGCCGACGAGTCGTTGCCGACGAACTTGCCCTCGCCGGTCTGCAGGCCACCGATCGGGGCGTCGACCTTGATGGTGGTGCCCGGTGCCCAGTACTCGGCGGGACGCCACTGCACGACGCGGTTGTCGACCCAACCCCAGGAACCCTCAACCTCGGGGCTGGTGCTGACAGTGAGGGCCTTCTCGACGGCTGCGCGCTGCTCCTTGGTGGCGACGGCGGAGTCGAACTGGACACTGACCGGGGTCGCGATGCCGCGGTTGTCGCCGCTGTACATGATCGAGTAGGTGGCGGTGATCTTGGGCTTGATGGTGCTGAACTCGGACATCACGGAGCTGGGGTTGCCGGCTGAGTCGGTGCCGGTGACCGCGACGAGGTAGCGGGTCTGCGGCAGGAAGGTCCGGTCCGGCGTCCAGGTGTTGGCCTCCAGCGTGCCTTTGATCGTCATCTCGCCGTCCTCGCTGGTGACGGTGACGTCACCGACCTCGCCGGTGCTGACGTTGAGGATCAATTTGTCTGTGGGCCAAGCGACGTCGGTGCCATGTTCGGGGGCAACCACGACGGTCAGTGGCGTCACTGTGGGGGTCGGAATGGCCGGCGTCCGGGCGGCGCCGGCTGAGGAACCCAAGCCGTTGGCGCTGGCGCAACCGCTCATCCCGAACACGAGCGCAGCGGCTGTCAGCACACCGACAACCACGTGGGCGGTTCTGGCGTGGCGATCAAACAGCATTGACCTTCGACCCTTCGTTCGGGGTGTGCGAAGCAACCGCACAGTTCCTCTTCAGAGTACGAAGAGATCGACCCGATTCCCAAAAAGAACTGCCCGGCATACCCACGCCTTGGGCTGAAATGCGGTAACGTTCGCGCCATTTCTTGGAGGGTTCACACAAAGGGGTCGACGTGAAAGCGGTGCGCGTGCTGCTGCGCGGCCGGGTGCAGGGCGTCGGTTTCCGGCGCAGCGCTGCTGACCGGGCGGCCCTGCTGGGCGTCGCCGGCTGGGTGCGCAACCGCGGCGACGGCGCGCTCGAGCTGCAGGTGCAAGGGTCGCCGGCCGCGGTCGACGCCATGCTGGCTTGGCTGCACGACGGGCCCACCTTCGCTCGGGTGGAGTCCCTCGAGGTGAACAGCTGCGAGCCGGACGCGCACAGCGGTTTCCGGGTGCGCTGAGGACGCCGGCGACCGGCGTCGGCATCAACACTCACCTGCCGCGTGGCCTGCAGCGATGTCGGGGCGATCGGCGCCACGCTGTGTGCAAGTGGCCGTTAAAATCGGTGCGCCGATATGCTGGGTAGTACCCGACCAGGAAGCATTGTCCATGATCACTGATACTTGGCTCATCGTGCCCTTGTACAACGAGGCCAGCGTGGTGGGTGACGTGATCAAGGGCGCCCGCCAGGAGTTTCCCAAGATCGTCTGCGTCAACGACGGTTCGACGGACGACTCCGCAGCCGTGGCCCGGGCAGCCGGCGCCGTCGTCGTGGAGCATCCCATCAACATGGGGCAGGGCGCAGCGCTGCAGACCGGCATGAGCTACGCGTTGCGTGACCCGGCTGCCAACTACTTCGTCACGTTCGATTCCGACGGCCAGCACCAGGTCGCAGACGCCGTACGGATGGTCGACAGGTTGCGCACTGCCGGCAACATCGACGTCGTGCTGGGCTCGCGATTCCTGGGTGAGCCCATCGAGGCCGGGCTGCTGAAACGCATCTTCCTGAAGGCGGCCGTGCTTTTCGAACGGTTGACCACGCGCATGAAGGTCACTGACACCCACAACGGGCTGCGGGCCCTCAACCGGCATGCCACCCAGTCGATCCATCTCAGGCAGAACCGGATGGCACACGGGTCGGAGTTCCTGCGCGAGATCGCGAGCCATGAATTGCGGTACGAGGAGTTCCCGGTACACATCGTCTACACCGACTACTCCAGGGCAAAGGGCCAGTCGCTGTGGAACTCCGTCAACATCATCTACGACCTGATCTTCGGTTAGGACCAACGCTGTGACGAATCAACTGGTCATCAAGATCCTGCTGATCGCAGGTTTCGCGATCGTCGGGCTGATCCTGGTGCTGCCGCGGCAGGGGACGCGTGATCTGGCAATTCGTCGGCTCGCGACGTTGCTGCTCATCGTCGTGGCTGTGTTCGCGGTCATCTTCCCCGAGTGGTTGTCCAGGCTCGCGGCCCTGGTCGGCGTCGGCCGCGGCACCGACCTCGTGCTGTATGTGCTGGTGGTGCTGTTCTTCGGGCACTCGGTCACCGAGAAAATGCGGTCGACCGCGTTGTCGCGTCAACTCACGGAGCTGGCCCGCTCGGTCGCCATCAGTCAGGCGCCCGATCCGGCCACTGCAGTCCCGGTTGCGGGGGACGAACCCCGGCCCGACTCGTCGGGCGCTCAGGGCTAGGCCGGCTCTGTCGTTGCGGGCCGCAACGCCGGGGCCTGCGTTCCAGGGCCGGCAGTGATCGGCCCGCGGGTCTCGATCACAGGTTCAGGTGAGATCGCCTGTCAGCGCAATCCAACGCCACGCCGAGGTATGGCTCCCGGGCAGGCGCCCGGTTACAGTGGTGTGGATGGAGCTTTCGGGCTTCATCGTGAACCTGCAGAGAGATGTCGGATCTGCACAGGAATCTTCAGGATCTGCGAGAACAGAATCTGTAAAAGATCGAGGTGTTGAATGATCAGAACAAGACGCGCCCTTCGGGGTCTCCACGTGCTGCTGGTGGGGGTGCTCTCGCTGACGCTGTCGATGGGCGTCGCACCGGCGCGAGCCTACGAGCCGCTGCCGACGTCCCCGTTCACGGACGTGGCGACGACCAGCCCCTACTACGAGGCGATCTCGTGGATGTACGAGACGGGCATCTCCACCGGCTGGTCCGACAAGACCTACCGCCCCACCCAGCAGGTCGACCGGGACGCGATGGCGGCCTTCATCTACCGCTACAAGAACCAGCCGGCTTTCACGGCGCCGGCCACGTCGCCGTTCACGGACATCTCGCCTTCGATCCAGTTCTACAAGGAAATGACGTGGCTGGAGAGCGCGGGGATCACCACCGGCTGGTCCGACAAGACCTACCGGCCGTGGACTCCGACCAACCGGGACGCGATGGCCGCCTTCATGTACCGCGTCGCGGGGCAACCGGCCTACACGCCGCCTGCAACGTCGCCCTACACCGATATCACCCCCACGACGCAGTTCTACAAGGAAATGTGCTGGGCGGCAGACAAGGGCATCGCCCAGGTGGTGAACCAGAAGTTCGATCCGTGGTCGGTGGTGACCCGTCAGATGATGGCCACCTTCATGTACGGGTTGGCGCAGTCGGACACCGCCCTTGGTGTTGACACCCGGACGCTGCCGAACGGGGTCGCAGGAGTCGCCTACGCCGCGACGTTGAACGTCCGCGGCGGAACCGCGCCGTACACCTGGTCGCAGACCGGCCTGCCGGCGGGCCTGGTCTTGTCGCAGGCTGGTGCCATCTCCGGCAAGCCGACGGCAGTTGGCGCGAGCTCGGTGATCGTGACGGTGACCGACAAGGATGGCGCCACTGCATCGCGCACCATCAGCCTGACCGTGACGTCCGTCTCGGTCACCACCTCTTCGCTGCCGAACGGATCCGTGGGAGCCACGTACAACGCGTCTCTCGCCGCTTCCGGTGGCGTGGCGCCGTACACCTGGACCCAGACCGGCCTGCCGGCCGGGCTGACCATGTCGACAGCCGGTGTGATCACCGGCAAGCCCACCGCAAACGGCACCACTGCGGTGACCGTCAAGGTCACCGACAACGCCGGTTTCAGCGCCTCCAAGACAATGAACCTTGTGGTGACGTCCGTGGCCATCACCACCGCCTCCTTGCCGGAGGGGTTCGCCGGTGGCCAGTACGACTTCAATCTGGCCGCGTCCGGCGGGACCGCTCCCTACACCTGGACTGCCACCGGGGTGCCGTCCGGCATGACCCTGGACACGGACGGTTGGCTGCACGGCAGCCCGGCGTCGCTGGGCACCCGCTCACTGGTGTTCACCGTGACTGACGCCAACGGCGCCAAGGCCACCCGCACACTCAGCCTCAAGGTCAGTGAGGGCAACTGCGACGTGCTGAACTGCATCGCCATCACCTTCGACGACGGCCCGCTCCAGTACTCGAACAACCTCGTCGATGCCTTCTACACCACCGGCACCAAGGCGACGTTCTTCCTGGTGGGGGAGCGGGCGAAAGCCGATCAGTCAGCCACGCGGTGGGCCTACCAGGCGGGCATGGAAGTGGGCGTGCACGGTTGGCAGCATCTTTACTACACCAACTACGGTTACAACTACATCCACTACGATTTCGAGGCCGCTGGTCTGGCCATCGAGAGTGCGACCGGACACTGGCCCAATGTCATGCGTCCGCCGTACGGCTATTACAACAACACGGTCAACAGCGCAGCAGGTGCGTTGGGGATGGCCAACATCATGTGGACCGACAACGCGTGGGACTACGAGTACACGAACGCGACCTACCTGCGCAACGACGTCGTCGACATGGCGCGCAGGGACAGCGTGATCCTGATGCACGACGGTTACGCTGCGACCAGGACCGCCATGCCGGGCATCATCTCTGACCTCAAGGCCCAGGGCTACACGCTGGTCACCGTCGAGGAGCTGCTCGGCTACACCCCGAGGCCGGGCGTGGTGTACTTCGACGAGGACCCCATTCTGCGCTGATCCAGTCCAGTGCCATGGCGGGCCGGAATCGTGCTGATACCGGCACAGTTCCGGCCCGCTCGGCGTTTGACTCAACCGCAGTCACTTGCAAGACACCAACAGGAAGGCGGTGGCAAGATGTCTGACTCGCAGTTGCATCGAGCCCCGGAAGAATCATCAGCTGTTGCGAACGAACGGGGGCAGTTCCTGGATGCCTTGTCAAGCAGGAGGCCACGGCTTGCCCTGCTGGCGGGCCTGCTGGCGCTGACCGGTGTGGCAGCCGGGTGCACCGGGCCGGTCGATGGCCAGCCCGGCGCCTCGGTATCAGCCAGCACGCCAGCGCCGTTGAACGAGACCGCCGGCCCCGCGCCGAGCGGCGAGAACCCACCCACCGAGATCCCCAGCAGAGGTTCGCGGCAGCCCGCTGGCAAGATCGTCGCCTCTTACACCATCGCCAAGCACCCGGTGGACGTGGCAGTAGCCCCGTCGGGCAAGCTCGTCTACGTCACCCACCGGTTCGACGGGACAATGTCCATCGGTGACATCGAGGCACAGAAGGTCGTCGCCTCTGTTGGCGTGGGCGGTTCACCAGCCGGCATCGTCGTCTCCCCGGACGGCAAAACGGCCTATGTGGCCAGTACGGCTGACGGCACGGTCGCGGTCGTGGACACGGCTGAGGCCAAGGTGACAAGCACCATCACCGTGGGCCAACGCCCGCTGAGCCTGGCGGTATCGCCGGGCGGCGCCACGGTCTACGTCACGAACAGCACCGCCAGCTCGGTTTCGGTGATCGACACCACGTCCAACGAGGTCGTCGCAACGGTTGCGGTGGGTGAGCGGCCAGCCGGGGTGGCCACCGATCCACGCAACGGCACGGTGTTCGTGGTCAACAGGTTCGACAACTCGGTCTCGGTGATCGATCCGGCCACCAACACGGTGCGAGAGACCGTCAGTGTGGGCCGTGACCCGGTCGGTGTGGCCGTGGACGCGAACACGGATCTGGTCTATGTGACAAACGCCGGCGACGGCACCATGTCGGTGATCGACATCAAGACCATGCAGATCGCTGCCACCGTCACGCTCGGCGCCGGCGCCGCTGATCTGGCCGTGGACACCGGCGCAGGTGCTGCCTACGTGGTGACGGGTCGGTCGGTGCGGGTGTTCGACACCGTCACGCGGGAAGTCGTCGGCACCATCGCGATCGACCAGGAGCTGAAGAGCATCGCTGTCGACCCCGGCACTGGCGCGGTGTATGTCATCGGCGCGGTGGACACCGGTGAGCCTTCTGCTGCCGACGGCGCGTCGGAGGGCAAGCTGAACGTCCTCGGCCCGGCCTGATCTGTTCTTTGGTTGCAGTGACTGCAGCTGGCAGGGGGGTGTCAACCGCCCTGCCAGCTGCTTTTCCGTGTCCAGGCCCGCTCGGCCGGCCGGCCGCGGTCGTGCCCGGGCAGGTCATCTGCAGGCCGTCACCTCGTACAGCGCGGCGTCGCCCTTGCGCACCACCAGCTTGAAGCCGGGGGCTCCGTCCAGCTGGTCGAGGCCGGGATAGTCATGGTCACCGCCGTGCACTTCGCGGCGCCCGAAATCGAGAACGTACCTGACGTTCAGGTCGTTGACCGCCCGGCAGATGCTCGGATCAGCGCCCACCTCGTCCAGCCTCTTGTTGATCGTCTCGAGGTCGGGTGTCAGGTCGTAGGCGACGTGCGTGGTGGTGCTGCGCCGCCCCGCCAGCGCGAACACCATCGAACTGCCGTTCCAGGGATCGGTGGCCACCATGGCGTCGTCGGGAACCGTCGTCTCGGCCACCCGGATGACGGCGTATTCGTCCGTCGAGACCAGAGGCGAGTCAGGGGTGAGCTGGAAGGACTCCGAGAACTGGTCGATGGCGGAATTCAGGTAGACGGTGTTCTGGGTCGAGAGCACGAGCAGCGCAGCCAGCACAACGGCGACGCCGGGCTCCTTGACCTTGCTCGCAGAGGGCATACGTGGTGTCAGCCAGCCGTTGGCGAGCCTCGCGAGGTGTTCGACGCCGAGGACTGCCAACGGTAGACCGGTGAGGGGCAGCAGAGCTGCCAGCCGGTAGGAGTCGTTGTACCAGACCCCCACCAGGTAGGAGCGCAGCGGGCCGAAGGGCATCGCGGACGCGGTTGCCCACAGCCCGATGACGAACAGGTGAGCCACCACCAGCCAGCGGTGTCGCTGCCAGCGGAAGGCTGTGTAGCAGCCGACGACGGCCAGCAGTGCCAGCGCCCAGGCTGGCCACAGCCGGCCGGCAGCGAACAGGATCGCGCTGCCGACTGCCTCTTGCATGTTCAGGTACGGACCCCAGAAGGAGTCGGCGGGGTTCGGCCGGGACAGTTGCCAGCCCACTGGCACGATCAGCAGTGCTGCCACGAACAACACCGTGCGGACCTTGAGCCGCAGCGCCCCGCCGGGCTCGCGTACGCGGGCGACCGCATTCCAGACGCTTGCTCCCAGCATCGGCATCAGGACGACGACGTAGGCCAGTGTGGCGTTGGGGTGGGCCAACGAGATCCCACCCAGCGCCAGCAGCCCGGCGCAAATGGCCGAGCCCAGATGCAAGGGTGGGCCTGACTGGATGCCAAGGATGTGAATGGTCAGGGCGATCAGCGACGGCACCATGCACAGGCCGAAGAAGTACGGGTAGAGCACACCGAAGCCCAACAGCAGGAAGGGGAAGCCCGCGAAGCTGGCGCTCAGCACGGCTGCTCCCAGAATCACGGCTGTACTGCCGTTGGTGAGTGACCGGGCCAGGAACAGGCAGCCAGTCGTCCAGACCAGGCCCATCATCACCAGGGTCACGGCGTTGACCGCTGCCGCGACATCAGTGCTGCGCAGGATCATGGCCACCAACGCGACCGTGTCGTGCCAGGCGGAGGGGTAGAACTTGGGGGGCCCGTCCCCGGCGGTCATGGTGAAGGCGAGAGTGGACCCCTGGCCGGTTTCCAGGATCCAGCGGACCGCGTTCAGGTGGTAGATGTTGTCGTAGGTCTGCGAGAACGCGTCGGGACGGTCCAGGATGTTGCGCCAGTGGCGCACCATGAGCAGGAAGGCGCCGCCCAACGCCAGCCAGGTGACCCACTGCGGCGCGGGCCGGAGCGTGCCGGTGGCCGTCTCCGGGGCCGACGCGGCGGCTGAGTTCGGGGACGCGTCGGCGGCCGGGGCGCGCCGGCGGTCGTGGCGGTCCATCAGGATCCGGATCAGCCAGGCCAGCACAGTGCTGACAGCGAAGCCCACGGCAGCCGACGTCGGGCTCAGGCGCACACCGAGGATCTCGGCGACAACGGCGGTCATGGCAATCACTGCGGTGGCGGCTGCGGGAGCACTGGCCACTTTCGCGAAGATCGGGAACCTGGTGGCACTGGTGACCAGCGAACCCGCCCCGAACAACACGATGATCGCGGTGATGACCAGGGGCACCAACTGCAGCCAGCCCATGTTTCTCCGTCCGTCATTTTTTCTTGCCTCGTCAGAACCCCAGTCTGCGTAGCCGTGACGACAAGCTGCTTCTGCGCTCGGCTGGGTCAGGCCATTATCACAGAGACCGTCTCTCGACCGTTCATGCGAGCCGCCGCGGGAGCCGCCCCCCAACTGCGTGTCGGGGTTGTCGGAGTCGTAGCATGGCAAGGAACACAGGAGGAAATGTCATGCGGGTGGCCGTATTGTGCGACATCGGACAGGAGTCGTATCACGTCGGTGACGAGGCCATCGCGCATGGCACGGTCCGGCAACTGACGGCTCGCGGCATTGACGTCGTGTTGCTGACGCGTGACGTGGAGGACACCCGCCGCCGCTTCGGTGAGCACCTGGCCTGCGTGCGCACCCTTTTCTTCCCGTGGCTTCCGATCGATCGGCAGCGGTATCTGGGCGAGATCAAGGACGTCTGCGCGGGCAGGCACGACGCCTTGCCCGCCCATGATCAAGTTTTCGGCCTGATCGAAGCGCTCCGGGGTGTGGACGCGGTCCTGATCGGCGGCGGCGGGAACCTGAACTCCACCTTCGGCTGGCTGTTGTACGAGCGTGCCGCAGTGGCGTGGATCGCCCGCAGCCTGGACAAACCCGTCATGGTCAGTGGACAGACCCTGGGCCCGGACCTGAGCCCACCGGACCGGCGGGTGTTGGCAGAACTGCTGAGCGGCTGCGTCGCCGCCGGGCTTCGTGAGGAGACGTCGCTGCGCCTGGCGCATGAGCTGTGCCCCGATCACCTTGGGCTGACGGGCTGCTTCGACGACGCGACGGTGCTCCCCGACGTGGCGGAGCCAGGCGATGACGTGCCGTCCGGCGGGCTGATGGTGACGCTGGCCGCCGGCTGCGGGTCCTTCAACGGTGAGGAATGCGCCGAGCCGTTCGCGCGCGTGCTGGACCGGCTGGCTGCCCAGGCCGGGCACGTGACACTGGTGCCGCACCTGGCGCGTGCAGGCATGGACGCCCAGCCTGCGGAGCTGATCGGCGGCGACGTGCTGATGCATCGGATGGTCGCTGAGGCCATGTCGTCCCCCGTCCACGAGTTGCCGCTGCTCGGCGCCCTGGAGACGGCGACGATCACCCGCAGCGCCGACGCAGTGCTGAGCACCCGCTACCACCCAGCCATTTTTGCGATGGCGGGCGGCGCAGCAGCCATCCCGGTGACCGTCGACCACTATTCCGCGGTGCGCATCGGCGGCGCCCTGGGCACCTGGGGGCTGGCTGCCCAACCGCTGCCGATCGAGGCCGTCTACGCGGCTGGCGTCCATCCGGCCCGGCTGGAGACGCTGACAAGGTGGTTCGAGCAGTCGATGGGCACCGCTGAGCGTCAGCGCGACGCCGTGCGGGCACGCCGTGCGCAGGTGCTGAAGCACGTTGAGGTGTGGTGGGACTTCGTGGTCGCCGCCCTGGCGTCGGGTCGCCTGGCCGTGGCAGCTCCTGTGATGCCCCAGTTCGAGTCCGTTGACCTGGCAGTGTCGGCGTGGCTGCCCGCCCAGGAAGGTCTGTTGCCGCGCCCCGCATCACAGGGTCGCCCGGCGCGGGTCGCCATCGTGATGCGCACCCAGGACCGCGAGCCGTTGCTGCGCCGCGGGCTCGATGACGTGCTGGCGCAGACGTACCCCGATTGGCATCTGGTCATCGTCAACGACGGCGGCGACCCCGAGCCTGTCGAGCGCGTCGTCGCCGAACGCGCGGACGCCCTGATGGGGCGTGTCACCGTGGTGCACAACGCTGTCGCCCAAGGCATGGAGACGGCCGCAAACATCGGCATTGACGCCTACGACTCCGAGTTCGTCTGCCTCCACGATGATGACGACACCTGGCAATCCAGCTTCCTGATGCGAATGGTTGATCACCTCGACGGGCCTGGCCGGGGCCAGGTGGGCGTGCTGGGCCGCCTCGAGATCTGGCTGGAACGCCAGGACGGGGACGAGTTCGAGGTCCTGGACCGGATCCCCTACTGGCCGCAGTTGCACGAGCTGACCCTGCTCGACCTGATCAAGGTGAATCGCACGGTGCCGATCGCTTTCTGCTACCGCAGGAGCCTGCACGATTCCGTCGGGCGTTACGACGACGAGCTGCCGGTGGTGGGCGACTGGACCTTCCTGATGAGGGTGCTCACCAAGCACCGGCTCGGCTTCCTGGAACCGCAGGCGCTCGCCCACTGGCGGCAGCGTCCTGGTGCGGTGGGTGCGGCGGGCAATTCCGTCATCGTCAAGTCGTCCGAACATGACCACTATGACGTGTTGGTGCGCGAGCGGGCTTTCAAGGACTGGACCGACCGCAACGGTCTGGGTCTGCCGCTGTTCATCAACAAGATCACCGAGCGGGAGATCGACCGACTGGTTCCGGCCACTGACGAGACCCTGCAGGTGGTGCGCGACCTGCGCGGCCAGGTTGGCCACCTGCAGGGCCGGGTCGACCATCTGCAGCGCTGCATGGACGAGCAGCGGGACATGATCGCCCGTCTGCTCGAGCTGACCGAGCTGGCCGCGGGCTCTTCCCTGACGGGTGCCCTGAAGCGTCGCTATCAGTCGCTGCGTGACCACTGAGACCCCTGTGGGGGGCGCCGAATTGCCGGCGCCCCCCACAGACAGATTCCTGAGCTGGTGGTCAGTCCACGTTGAGCATGAAGCGGTGCAGGAATGCCGCCATGGCCTCACGGCTGATGGCCTCGGTGGGGTGGTAGCCGCCATCTGACCAACCGGTGGTGACGCGCTTGCTGAGCGCCCAGGTGACCTCTTTGTAGAACTGGTCGGTGGGCGTGATGTCGGTGAAGGGTGACGTTGCCGGTGCAGCGAACTGCGGGCTCCCGGCCAGCCGGTACAGGAAGGCCGCCATGGCGTCGCGTTGGATGGGCTGCAAGGGGCCATAGGTGCGTTGGCCGTTGATGACCCAGCCGGTGGTGATGCCCTTGGCGTAGAGCCAGGTGATTTCCTTGTAGAACTGGTCGCTCGGCGTGAGATCGGTGAAGGGCGAAGTGCCTGGTGGGGTGAAGCTGGGCGAGCCTGCCAGCCGGTACAGGAACGCCGCCATCGCGTCACGATTGATCGCTTCGGCCGGCCGGTAGTAGTAAAGGCCGTTGACTTCCCAACCCTTGGTGATGCCTTGGGCGGCAAGCCAGTTGATGTCGGCCACGAAACCGCTGGTCTCAGGGCTTACGTCTGCGAAGGTCAGGGTTGGGTCGGGCGCAGGTGTGCTGGAGCCGGGCGCGCCCACCTGTTCGCGCAGCGCTGGCAGCCGGTTCCAGAGCAGCTGGCCCGGACAGTCGGTGCTGTTGACGTCGCGGTGACCGACGATGCGCGCCATGTTGGCGCCGTTCTTGTCCAGGATCCCGGAGCGGTCGCGGGCGTCCAGGCGGGCGAGATCGAACCGGAACGACATGACCGTCTTGAGTGCGTTGAACGAGGCATCGGAGGGCGCAACCGTGGAGTAGGTGCCCAGCACCGAGACCCCCATGGTGTTCGAGTTGTAGCCCAGGGCATGCGCGCCTTGCACCATCTGGGTGGGGCCGACGTCCAGTGACCCCGCCCGGCCCTCCCACATGCCACCGTACTTGTCGACCAGGAAGTTGTAGCCGACGTCATCCCAGCCCTGCGAGTTCATGTGGTAGGCGGCGATGCCACGCAGGATCCCGGGCACCTCGCCCTGGGTGTAGTTGTTGGTGCCTGCGGTGTGGTGCACCACCGCGGCCTTGAAGCCGGTGTAGGTGGGGGTGTCCTTCGGTGGGTAGGCGGTGCCGGCCCAGTCGCTGCGCGGACGAATGCCCAGCGCGCGTCCGGTGTTGCCTTCCTTGGTGGCGGCGATGGCCACGGCGGCGTTCGCTGTTGCCGTGCTCAGGCTTGGCTGGGAGCCGCCAGGAGTGAGGATGCTCAGCCGCAGATCGGCCGGGAGTTCGTCGGCGGCACCGGTGACCTGCACCTGGATCTTCTCGGCGTTGCCGGAGACGAAGGGTTCGGTGCCGAGCCGTTCGCCCTCGTTCTGCGGCTCTGCAGGCACGGGCGTCCAGTCGCTCCAGTGGCCACGTTCGGACACCCTCAAGAACACCTCGGCGTCGGACGGCAACTGCTGGCCGGCCGGCCAGTCCAGGCCTGCCACCACGAAGTTCGGCGTCTCGATGACGTCAGTGAGGACGGCGGCCGTCGTCGCGTCACCAACCGCGTCGGGTTCGCCGTCCGGGGCTTTCTGCAGCGCCGCTTCGGGTTCCTGCCTCCGGAGGTCCTTGGCTGCGGTGCCATCGGAGGTCTTGCCGGAGGTTGCGACCTTCGTCAGGGAGCCGTCGGAGGCGGTCAGCGAGATCTTCAGGTGCTGGACCGGCTCGGGCGTGCTCGGTGCGGCGAAGGCGGGCGCGACGGTGAGCACGAGGGCCAACGTGGCGCCCAGAGCGAGTGGCGCTCGTGTGGCCAGACGAAATGACATGACTTGGAACCCTTTCGGGGGTGGACACGGCTGCCTGCGCTGCCCAACCAACCACAGGCCCCGGAACAGGTTCAAGGTCGGGAGCTGAGACGGACTCAAGTCTTCATCGAGACTCCAGCGCCCCCGGCAGGGCCGGTCATCGGCCAGCGGCGGCCTGTTCCTTCGCCTCGGGATACACCCAGAACTTCATCAGCGGGTAGTTCCACAGGGTGGTCAACCCGGTCGATACGACCTTGCCCACCAGGTAGAGGTCGAACTGCTGGTCGAAGGTCTCGACGATCACTGAGGTGAGAACCATGTTGGCGGCCAGCAGGATGCCGTAGCGCACGGCGGAGTGCCCCACGTGCAGGTCGGCGCTGAAGGTGAACCGGCGTTGCAGGTAGAAGCTGACCAGCGTGGAGACCGCGAACGCGACGGCAGCAGACAACCAGGCCGGGGCACCAAGACCCGACTTGAGCAGGGCCAGCAGACCGAAGTCCACCACGAAGGCCGTGCCGCCGACCGCCAGGTATTTGACCATCTGCCTGATCTGGGTGGTCAAACGCGTGCGTGAATCCATGTTTCCTGCCTTGTCCTGGCTTGTTTGCTCGGCCGAGTCTAACCGGACGCCGGGATGCCGCCGTCATCGCAGGGCTGGACAGTGGCGCCGCCCGGCCGGTCCGGAGGACGCCGGGTCTTGCGGACACCGGCAATGCAACTGACGCCCCGGCGCTGACTCAGGGTATCTTGGCGGTACCAACCGACGGTGATCGGCGCCTGCTCGCCTCAGCGTCCTGAGTTACAGCGAACCGGAGTGACTGATGTCAGCTGACCTTGTTGTCGTGGGATCTGGCCTTTTTGGTCTCACCATTGCCGAGCGCGCGGCCAACGATCTTGGCCTGAACGTGACGATCGTCGAGCGGCGCAACCACATCGGCGGCAACGCCTACTCCGAGAAGGAAGCGAACACGGGCATCGAGGTGCACCGCTACGGCGCCCACCTGTTCCACACCTCCAACGAGCGGGTCTGGGAGTACGTCAACAGGTTCACCGCCTTCACCAACTACGTGCACCACGTGTACTCGCGGCACAAGGGCGTCGTCTACCCGATGCCGGTCAACCTGGGCACCATCAACCAGTTCTTCCACGCCGCCTACAGTCCCGCCGAGGCGCGGGCGCTGATCAAGGAACAGGCTGCCGAGCTGGGCGGCAAGGAGCCCGCCAACTTCGTCGAGAAGGGCATCAGCCTGATCGGGCGCCCGCTCTACGAGGCCTTCTTCATGAACTACACCGCCAAGCAGTGGCAGACCGATCCCGAGAACCTGCCGGCGTCGATCATCTCGCGGCTGCCGGTGCGCTACACCTACGACAACCGCTACTTCAGCGACACCCACGAGGGCCTGCCGGTCGACGGCTACGCGGCCTGGCTGGAGCGGATGGCCGACAACCCGAGGATCGAACTGCAGCTCGACACCGACTTCTTCGACGAATCTCAGCCGGTCAACAAGAAGGCCGTGGTCGGTCAGGTGCCGGTCATCTACACCGGTCCGGTCGATCGCTACTTCGGCTACTCGCAGGGCGACCTCACCTGGCGCACCATCGATCTTGAGGAAGAGGTGCTCCCGGTCGAGGACTTCCAGGGCACCTCGGTGATGAACTACCCCGACCTGGACGTCGAGTACACCCGGATCCACGAGTTCCGGCACTTCCACCCCGAGCGGGACTACACCAAGGACGCTACGGTCATCATGCGCGAGTTCTCGCGCTTCGCCGATCGTGACGACGAGCCCTACTACCCGATCAACACCGCGGCCGACCGGGCCAAGATCCTGCAGTACCGCGAGGCGGCCAAGGGCGAGCCGAACGTGCTCTTCGGCGGCCGGCTGGGCACCTACAAGTATCTGGACATGCACATGGCCATCGGTTCTGCGCTGTCCATGTTCGACAACAAGATCAAGCCGCACTTCACTGAAGGCGCGCCACTGGCAAGCGGAGGAATTGACGAATGACCCAGGAAACCAAGGACTCTCACCTCTATCTGCAGCCCGTCACGGCTCGTCGGACAACGGCGGCGGAGGCGGTGCGGGAAGTGGTGCGGGTGGTCTTCCCCACGGTGGACGACCAGGACGCGCTGCCGCTGTACATCGACGGTCCCATTCAGCGCCTGGCACACGACGGCACGGTCAGCGGCGTCGCCGCCGAGCTCGAGCTCAATCTCGAAGACGTGCTGAGCCGCCGATCGCTGCGGGTGCGCACCGGCAAGCGGGTGTCGCTGGGCAGCTACTTCAACGCGTTCCCGGCCAGCTACTGGCGGTGGTGGACCGACGTCCAGACTGTGTACCTGAGGGTGCGCACCCAGGGCACCGGGTCGCTGATCGTCAACCGCAGCAACGCTCGTGGCATCACCCAGCGGGTCGAGGTGCGTCGCCTGGCAGGGATGAGTGAGAACGAGTTCGAGCTGCCGCTGGCCGCCTTCAACGACGGTGGCTGGTACTGGTTCGACCTGGTGGCCGAGGACGAGGACCTCGACCTGCTCGAGGCCGGCTGGTGGGTGCCGTCCGAGGGTGTCCGGCAGGGCACCGTGACGCTCAGCATGACCACCTTCAACCGTCCGGACTACGCGGTGGCCAACATCCACACCATCGCCGGCGCGCCGGAGCTGGTGGACGTGGTGGACGAGATGCTGGTGGTCGACCAGGGCAACAAGCTGGTCACCGACGAGGCGGACTTCGCCGCGGCCGAGGCCGCCATGAAGGGTCGGCTGCGGATCATCCGCCAGGCCAACATGGGCGGTTCCGGTGGCTACGCCCGCGGCATGTACGAGGTGGCCAACGGCCGCGCGGACGGCTCCAAGAGCGACTACATGATGACGCTCGACGACGACATCCGGATCGAGACCGAGAGCATCCGGCGCGCGGTGCTGTTCGCCGACTTCTGCCGCAAACCCACCATCGTCGGCGCCCACATGTTCGACCTCTACAACCGCACCCTGATGAATGCCTTTGCCGAGGTGGTCGACCCCTTCAAGTTCAACTGGGGCCCGATCGAGGGCCTGGGTGGCATCGACTTCGCTGCTGCGGGCCTGCGGTCGCGCGCCAACCTGCATCGGCGCTGGGACGCCAACTACAACGGCTGGTGGATGTGCCTGATTCCGCGCAAGGTGATCGAGGAGATCGGGCTGTCCCTGCCGGTCTTCATCAAGTGGGACGACTCCGAGTACTCCCTGCGGGCCGGCGCACAGGGCTACCCGACGGTCTCGCTGCCGGGTGCCGCCGTGTGGCACGTCAGCTGGATGGACAAGGACGACGCAGTCGACTGGCAGGCGTACTTCCACCAGCGCAACCGACTGATCGCCGCGCTGCTGCATTCGCCCTATCCCAACGGCGGCCGGATGCTGCGCGAGTCGATCAACGTGCTGACCAAGCACACGCTGGGCATGCAGTATTTCGCAGCCAGCGCCGTGTTGAAGGCCATGCAGGACGTGCTTGCCGGCCCGGAAGGGCTGCATGACGCGCTGCCGACCAAGACCCCGGAAGTGCGTGCGATGCAGGCCACCTTCCCCGACGCGAAGGTCTCCAAGGACATCGGCACGCTGCCGCCGGTGAAGTGGCGCAGGCCACCGAGGTCGCCGCAGGACACCGTCAAGCCCAACAAGGTGACGCTGTTCCCCTGGGCGGCCAAGACGGCCATCAAGGAAGCTTTCATCCCCCCGCACAAGCTGTCGCGGGAGTTCCCCGAGGCCACCGTGTCGCATGCGGACGGCACCTGGTACTACCTGCCGACCCTCGACTCGGCGCTGGTGACCAACGCCGACGGCACCGGCCTGTCCCTGTACCGGCGTGAGCCCAAGGAAGTGCGGGCGAAGATCGCGGAGGGCGCTCGGCTGCACCTGGAGTTGGCACGCCGTTGGCCGCAGCTGGCGAAGCAGTACCGGGAGGCGTTGCCGCGCATCACCTCGCCGCAGGTGTGGGGCGAAACCTTCGCCAAACATTCCGTCACGGATTGATCCGGGCTGATGGCTTCAGACGATCTGGCTGCCCTGGGGATGCACTCCCCGGGGCACAGCCGCGGCCTGCTGGACATCCCGCGCTGGCGTTTCCTGCTGAGCCTGCTGGTCAAGAAGGAAATGCGGGTCCGCTACCGCGGGTCCGTGCTGGGCATGGTGTGGAGCTACGTCAAGCCGGCCGTGCAGTTGGCGGTGTACTACTTCGCGTTGGGCAAGTTCCTGCGGCTTGAGAAGGTGATGCCCAACTTCGTGGTGTACCTGTTCAGCGGCATGGTCATCATCAACTTCTTCAATGAAGTGGTGGGCAACACCACCCGTTCGGTCGTCAACAACGGTGCGCTGGTGGGCAAGATCTACCTGCCCCGGGAGCTGTTCCCGGTCAGCAGCGTCTGGGTGGCTTTCGTGCACTTCGTGCCGCAGGTCGTGGTGTTGATCGTGGGGGCCCTGTTGTTCGGCTGGCGGCCAGGGCCCGCGAACCTGGCTGCCGTCGTGCTCTGCACCTTGCTGACGGCCGCCATCGGTCTGGGCATCGGGTTGGCTTTCGCGGCCTGGAACGTGATGTTCCGGGATGCCGAGAACCTCACCGACCTGATCGCCATGGTCGCGATGTGGGTGTGCCCGGTCTTCTACTCATGGCAGCAGGTGCAGTCCATCGTCCCCGACTGGATGTGGACCCTGTACCAGTTGAACCCGCTGGCGGTGGCCGTGGAGCTGTCCCGTTACGGATTCTGGGTCGACACCCGGGGCGTGGTGGCCGAGGGCGCCAGCGCTGCCTCGGTGATGCCGCCGAACTTCGTGTGGTGGACAGCGATCGCCCTGGTGGTTTCCGCCCTGCTGCTGGTCTTCGGCCAGTGGGTGTTCCGACGCCTTGAGGGCAAGTTTGCGCAGGAGCTCTGATGGATCCAGCAGCAGTCAACGAACCACCCGCCGCAGCCGTCGACCCCCTGGTGATGGCCCGGGCCGACCATGTGGACAAGCGCTTCACGCTTCGGCACAGCCGTTCCATCAAGGAATATGTGATCTGGACGTTGCGGGGACGCAAGGGGGAACTCAACGAGACGTTCCTCGCACTCGACGACGTGTCGGTCGACATCCACCGCGGTGAGTCGGTGGGCCTGCTCGGCTTCAACGGGTCGGGCAAGTCGACGCTGCTGAAGCTGCTGTCCGGGGTGATGCTGCCGGATTCCGGCACAGTCGAGATCCGCGGTCGCATCGCCGGCCTGATCGAGGTGGGTGCGGGCTTCCACCCTGACCTGACCGGCCGCGAGAACGTCTACCTCAACGGCGCGATCCTGGGCATGGACGAGGCCGAGATCGACCGCAAGTTCGACGACATCGTCGACTTCAGCGAGATCCACAGGTTCATCGACACCGAGGTGAAGTTCTACTCCTCCGGAATGTTCCTGCGGCTGGCGTTCGCCGTGGCGGTGCACTCCGAACCCGACATCTTCCTGATCGACGAGATCCTGTCGGTGGGTGACGAGCCGTTCCAGAAGAAGTGCATCGCACGCATCGAGCAGATGCGTGATGGCGGACAGACACTGGTGGTGGTCTCGCACGACTTCAACATGATTCAGCGGATCTGTCGTCGTGGCGTCGTCCTCGACCACGGCCAGGTCAAGCTGGACGCCACCATCGGCGAAGCCGTGGCGTACCTTCGGCGGTAACCCCACAGGCGCTCCACGGAGGGTGTCAGCCCTTGTCGCGAACGATAAATGTTCGGTACAGCCGCTGCCGCACCGGTGCCGGAATCAGGCGGTAGACACCGCGGGTGGCCAGGTTGCGCACGGTGTCGAGCGGGCTGGTGAAACCGGCCCGCAGCATCAGCCACTGCAGTGCCAGCTCACTGCGCAACATGGCGGTGCCGCCGCGACGCTGGTAGGCGCCCGCCCCGACCCGGTACAGCACCAGCGGCTCAGCCAGGTTGGCCACCCGGGCACCGTCCTGGATCATCCGGACGAACAGCCAGTAGTCCTCCATCTTGTTCAGGTGCTGGTAGCCGCCGGCCGCCACCACGGCCCTTCTGCGATAGACCACGGTCGGGTGGTTGAAGGGGTCACGGAAGCGGGCGGTGCGGGCGATGTCGTCCGGCTCGGTGGGCAGCGTGCGCGTGACGCCGGTGTGGGTCTCGTCGTCGGCGAACTCGGTGATGGCGGCGCCCAGCAGGTCGAGGCGGCGCTCCTCGAACACCGGCAGCATCATGGCGAAGCGCTGTGGCAGCGAGATGTCGTCGGCATCGGCTCGCGCAATGACGTCGTGCACGCAGGCCTTCAGCCCGGCCTCCAGCGCCAGCGCCAACCCGGCATTGGTCGGCAGTTCCACCAGGTCAGCCGGGACGTCGTCGACTGCCGTCCCGTTCCTGACCTCGTCCAGCACGGCCGCGAGGCCCGGGCCCACCGGGCCGTCGCGGACGATGACGATCTGGTCAGGGCGCAGGGTCTGGTCGCGGGACACCGAGCGAAGTGCTCGTCGGAAGTTCTCGGGGTCGTCCTTCTCGTACACGGCCATCAGGACGCTGAAGGGAGTCGTCAAGCCGGCACCCCCGATTCGATCTGCGCGACGCTGGCGGCCACCGGCGTGCCGGCCAGCACCTGACTGGTCGTTGGCGGCTTGCCCAGCCCCTCCCGCAGGCCTTGGGCAAGGCCGCGCGCGAGCACCGAACGGTCGGTGGAGGTGGCGAAGGTGCGCACCCAACGCAGCAGCGTCGAACCACCGTAGAGCACCTTTTCCCACGGCGCCAGGGCCCTGGACCGGGTGAACAGCCAGACCTTGTTGCGGACCTCCAGGTGGAACCGGGGCCCGGGGTCGGCGCTGGAGTCACCAAACGTCCTGGTCAGGTGCCGCACCCGGCTGGCCGGCACGTAGACGCCCTCGTGGCGTCGCAGCAGTCGGCTGGTGTACTCGAAGTCGTCGTTCCACAAGAAGTAGGCGGCCCTCGGCAAACCGCACTCCAGCACTGCTGCAGCGTCGATGAGGATCGAGACGAACGAGGCCGACCGGATGGGCCGCACCTGCAGCCGGGCGGCATCCGTGCGCGACCTTCTGGATGCCGCCGGCCTGGTGCGTGGGGTGTTCATCGGGTGTTCCCGGCCGTCGGTCCAGTCGGCGCGCGAGGCCAGCAACGCCAGCCGACGCGGGTGGGCCGCACGAACAGCCAGCAGCTCCGCAAGCGCCGAGGGGGTGGGGACGGTGTCGTCGTCCATCACCCACACCAGCCCGGCGCTGTGGTCGGCAACGGCAGTCGCGATGCCGGCTGCGAAACCGCCGGCCCCGCCGGTGTTGGTGGGCAGCGTGACGACCTGCGTGACCACCGGATGCGCCCGTGCGACGGCTGCGGAGTCGTCGGTCGAGGCGTTGTCGACGACGAGCACCACGTCAGGGCTGCGGGTCTGGGACGCCAGCCCGTCAAGGGTCTGTCGCAGCAGGTCGCGACGGTTCCACGCCACCACCACCACGACCACGCGTTCGTGGGCGCGTGCGGACGACACTGCTGGGGCCATGACGACACCCTACCGACCCGGCCGGGCCACTTGCTGGGGCTGGCCGGTCAGCCGGCAGTTTCCGGATCGTCCTGGGGGCGGCCAGCCTGCCTTGTCTGTTCCGGCTGTTCCTTGGCGCGTGCTTTTTCGATGGCGGCGTTGCGCATCATGTCGGCCTGTAGCGGCATGCCGTAGGCGCGGGCGGTGGTGTCGTGCAGTGAGATCACCTCTCGGCGCAGTCGCTCGCTGAACTGGTGCGCGATCTCCCCGGGGGACGGCATCATCGGGGCGCCGAGAACCACGTGCACGGGCGGGCGTCCGGGACGCCAGCGGGAATCGCCGCTTGGCCAGGCCGCGTAAGCGCCCACCAGGGCAATCGGCAGCACCGGGATGTTGTGCGAGATGGCCAGCGCGGCTGCGCCGGGCTTGAAGGGCCCCATGCCACCGGTGCGGCTGCGGGTGCCCTCCGGGAACAGCAGGATCGGGACGCCCTGCTCGAGCAACTCGCTCGACTTGCCGCGGTGGCCCCGGGTGCCTTTTCGGTCGACGGGGAAGGCGTTGAAGAACAGTTCGGTGGGCAACGCGGTGTACCACTTCTTGAAGAAGTAGTCGGCAGCAGCGCCGGTCGAGAGTCGGCTGGAGATCTTGTTGGGCAAGGCGCCCAGGATCAGCGGTGCGTCGAAGTGTGACGAGTGGTTGCCGACCACGATGAAGGCACTACTGTCCGGCACTCGGGTCAGGTGCTCCAGCCCGTGCACACTGACGTCACACAGCCCCCAGACCGCCGTCTTGAGCAAACCCTTCTGGGCCCCGGAGCGGACCAGCTTGTTCAGGGGGTTGGTGTAGCGGGCGTTACCACCGCCGAAATCCGCCATCAGCGCTGCCTCTGATCCGGAGAACTGCCGCTCGGGGGAAGCCGGCGGGACGCCGCGCAGAGGACCGGAGCTAGTGCCATGGGGACAATTTACCCAGCTTCGCCCTGTTGGGGTACTGCCGTTCACTTGCCGTTGCCGCCGGTCCCAGCTTCCGGACACGTGGGAGGGGCCCGCACCTGGGTGCGGGCCCCTCCCACGGCAGAAATGCAGAAGCCTGGTTACAGGCCGAGCACCTCAACGGTCTGGCGAGCCATGGCCAGTTCCTCGTTGGTGGGAACCACCAGCACCGTCACCTGCGAATCGGGTGCGCTGATGATGCGGGCCTGCTTCGACCGCTGGGCGTTGAGTTCCGGGTCGAGTTTGACCCCGTAGAAGGACAGCCTGTCGCAGACGGCCTGACGCACGTTCGCGGCGTTCTCACCGACGCCGGCAGTGAAGGCAATGCTGTCCAGGCCACCCAGCAGAGCCGCGTACCCGCCGACATAGGACACCAGCCGGTGCAGGTAGACGGCCATTCCGTCGATGGCGCGCTGGTCGCCCTGGGCCATCTTGTCCGCGATGTCGCGCATGTCGGTGGCACCGGTCAGACCCAGCAGGCCGGACTGCTTGTTGAGGATGTTGTCGATGTGCTTGGCGTCCACTCCCATGGCGTTGCAGAGGAAAGCGATGATGCCGGGGTCGATGTCGCCCGAACGGGTGCCCATCACCAGGCCCGCCAAGGGGGTCATACCCATCGACGTGTCGAGCGGCTTGCCGGAGTCGATGGCCGAGATGGAGGCGCCATTGCCCAGGTGGCAGACGATCTGCCTCAGGTCGTCACGGCCCAGCAGCTTGCTGACCTCGGTTGACACGTACTGGTGCGAGGTGCCGTGGAAGCCGTACTTGCGGACGGAGTACTTGTCTGCGAGCTCGGTCGGGATGGCGTAGTTGTACGCCTCGGGGGGCAGGGCGCTGAAGAATGCAGTGTCGAAGCATGCCACGTGCGCCACGTCGGGCAGCACGGCTCGGGCGGCCTCGATGCCGGCGATGCCGGCGGGGTTGTGCAGCGGGGCGAGCGGGGAGACCTCACGGAGGTGCTCGATCACCGCGTCGTCAATGATGGTGGTCTTGTTGAAGATCTTGCCGCCGTGAACGGTGCGGTGGGCGACAGCGACGGTGTCGGCAAGGTTCGGGCCGTACTGCTCGTACATCTTCACGACTTCCTGCAGCGCCACGACGTGGTTGGGCAGCTGGATGTCGAGATGGTGCTCGGCGTCGCCGACCTCATGGTCGATGGTGCCCGGCGTCGTGTCGCCGATCTTCTGGACGAGGCCCTTGGCCAGCACCTCCTTCTTGTCGACATCGATCGTCTGGTACTTGATCGACGAAGATCCGCAGTTGAGGATGAGGATGGGTTTCGACATCGTGACCCTTCGGTAGACAGCCCCGTCATTGGGGTTTGCGCACAATTGCAGTCAAGGATACGAGTTCGTCCACCCCGGCGCAGCCCCCAGTTGCTGGTCATTGCCTGGCATCACGAGGTTCAGCCCCGGAGCGCCAGCTTCCAGGCCTGCTCCCGATCGAGCCAGCCCCACTGGAGCCCGGCCTGCACCTGCGGGGCGTCCGGCAGCGCCGCCACCATCTCCTCCATGTCAACGGGCTGGAATCCGTAGCGGTGCCAGAAGGCGTCGGTCTGGCCGAACAGGTAGACGGCTTTGTCGCCTCGTTTGCGTGCGGCATCCAGCGCGGTGTTCACCAAGGCATCCCCGAGACCCTGGTTGCGTTCGGATTCCTCCACTGCGGCCGACCTGATGAGGGACACGCCGTCGCCGTACTCGAGACCGATGCAGCCGATCTCGATGCCGTCCCGGAACGCGAGCCACCAGGTGGAACCCTCAAGGGTGGCGCTGATGCGTGCCCGGATCGTGCTCACCCCACAGATGAGCAGCAGGTCGCGGATCAGATCGAGATCACTCGAACCGTCAGCCTTGCGGATCGCAACGCCCTGGATCGCTCGGGCACCTCCGGTGGTCATGGATGAATTATCACGCACCGGACGCGACTTCGTCCCGCCCCGCCCCGCGGAGGACCGTCGGATGTCACTGTTCTGGTGCAAACGGGGGTTCGGCGCACCGGCGGAGTTGCCCGTCTCGGGCCGGGCGGCAACGACGAAGGGCCCGACAGCACTGGCTGCCGGACCCTGCGTCGATTTCGGGTTGGACGTCAGGCCCTGTCCCGCTTCTCCTGCTGAGCCTGGATCGCGGTGATGGCCACAGTGGAGACGATGTCATCCACCAGTGCGCCACGCGACAGGTCGGTGACCGGCTTGTTCAGCCCTTGCAGCACCGGGCCGACGGCGACCGCATGAGCGGTGCGCTGGACGGCCTTGTAGGCGATGTTCCCGGCATCCAGATCGGGGAACACGAACACCGTCGCCTTGCCCGCCACCGGCGACTTGGGAGCCTTGCTGGCACCAGTGGTGGGGTCGTAGGCGGCGTCGAACTGCAACGGTCCGTCCACGGCGATGTCGGGGCGACGCTCCTTGACGAGCTTGGTGGCCTCGACGACGAGCTCGACGCTGGGGCCGGCGCCCGAGCCTCCCGTGGAGTAGCTGAGCATGGCGACGCGTGGCTCGATACCGAAGGCGGCTGCCGTGTCGGCGGAGCTGATGGCGATGTCGGCCAGCGTGCTGGCGTCCGGGTTGGTGGTGACGGCGCAGTCGGCGAACAGCAGCACCTGATCGGGCATGCACATGAAGAACGCACCCGAGACGCTGCTGACGCCCGGCCTGGTCTTGATGAACTGCAGTGCCGGACGGATCGTGTCCGCGGTGGTGTGGGCGGCGCCGGACACCATGCCGTCCGCCTCGCCGAGGAGGACCATCATGGAACCGAAGTAGTTCGGATCCTTCATGGTTTCGACGGCCTGCTCGTAGGTGACGCCCTTCTTGGCGCGCAGCTCGGCGAACTTCTTCGCGTAACGCTCCAGACGCTCAGGGTCACTCGTCGACAGGATCTGGGCCTTCGACAGGTCGAAGCCTTGTTCGGCGGCCTGGGCCAGGATGGTTTCGGCCTCGCCCAGCAGGACGATCTTCACGACGTCCTTGGCAAGCAGGATCGCGGCCGACTCGAGAATCCGGTTGTCCTCGCTCTCGGGCAGCACGATGGTCTGCGGGTCGCGCTGGGCCTGCCGGAAGATCTCGTACTCGAAGACGTACTCGGTACGCAGCCGACGCCGCTCGCCATGGATGCCCCGCACGAACTCGGCCAGTGCCAGGTTGGCGGTGACCTCGCGGGCCCGGCCCAGTTTGCGCCCAGAGGCGAGCATCTCGCCGTCGGTCCGGTTCAGGATGGCGGTGGTGGTGGACGAGTCGTACTCGGTGGCTGCGATCGGCAGGTCGCAATCCAGCTCGTCGATGAGGGCCTTCACGTCGGCCGGCAGGTCGGTGCCACCGACCAGCACGACGCCGGCCAGCCTGGGACCCGAGCCGTCGCACTGGCTCGCCAGCAGGCCGGGAAGCAGATCGACGCGGTCGTGGCCGAGGACCACGGTGTCCTCCGCCCGGATGCGCCGCAGCACGTTCGTCAGCGACATGCCCAGCACCATCACGCGCAGGGACTCGGAATCCAGCCGTTCGTCGCTGCCGTTCACGATCGCGGCATTGACTGCGGTGAACTGCTCCCGGACCGAGGGGGCGCCCAGCAGCGGATCCTCCTGGATCGCCGAGACGATCAGCTCGGGAATCGTGGACAGGCCGGCGAGCACAGCCTCGACCTCTCCGGCGGCCACGCGGGTGGCCACGGCGCCGAGCACCTGGTTGTGCATGCTCTGGATTTCCTTGGTGGCGTACTGGGCGGCTCGTTTCACCTGCGCCGGCGTCAGGCCGGCGGCGTTGACCACCACGATCACCGGGGCATTGAAGTTGGTGGCCAGGTGAGCGTTCAGGCTGACCTCGATGGAGTCGGCGACATCCGCGAAGTCGGAGCCCAGCACGACCATGACGTCGTAGTTGGAGGCCAGGTCGGAGTAGCGGGTGACGAGGGTCGACAGGCACTCGTCAGGGTTTTCGGCCCACTCCTCGTAGGTGACGCCGATGGCGTCCTCGTAGTTGATGTCGAGCTTGAGTTGCTCGATCAGATTGGCGGCGGTGGTATCCAGGCCACCCGACTTGACGAGCGGACGGAAGATCCCGACTCGCTCACCCTGCGCGGCGATGGTCTCAATCAGTCCCAGAGCGACGGCGCTCTTGCCGACCCGACCTTGGGCACCTGCGATGTAAACGGACTTGGTCACGCTCTCCACGCTACCGGAAACCGCTGTCGTAGTGAGGTCCTATCCTGCAAGCATGACGTTCCAGATCGGTGCCCACGTCGATCCGGCTGACCCGGTCGGCCACGCGCTGCGGATCGGCGCTCGCAACCTGCAGACTTTCATCGGTGATCCGCAGGGGTGGAAGAAGCCGGTCACCGCCTACCCCAGCGGTGCAGCAGGCTTTCGTGCGGACGCTGCGGCGTCCGGGCTGCCGGTGTACATCCACGCGCCGTACGTGTTGAACGTGGCATCGCTCAACAACCGGGTCCGGATTCCCAGCCGCAAGCTGCTGCAGCAACAGCTGGACGCGGCTGCGGAAGTGGGGGCGGTGGCCCTGATCGTGCATGGCGGCCACGTGGCCAAGGATGAGGACCCTGCCATCGGCTTCGACAACTGGCGCAAGTGCGTCGAGGCCCTCGACTTCGCCGTTCCGATCCTGATCGAGAACACCGCCGGCGGATCGAACGCGATGGCCCGCCACCTGGAGAACATCGATCGGCTGTGGGCGGCCATCTCGACCGCCTCCGGCTTCGAGCATGTCGGTTTCTGCCTCGACACCTGCCACGCCCATGCCGCCGGCATTGACCTGCCCGGGCTGACCGAACGAGTCCGCGCGATCACTGGGCGAATCGGCCTGGTGCACGTCAACGACTCCCGCGACCGGGCAGGATCGGGCGCCGATCGACACGCCAACCTGGGCAAGGGCACGATCGACCCACTGCACCTGCTCGAGGTGTGCGTCACGGCCGAAGCGCCACTGCTGATCGAAACCCACGGCAGTGAGGCCGACGAGGCGGCCGACATCACCTGGCTTGCCGAGCGCCTGGGGGCTTTCGAGGCTGACTGACGGCCTGTGGGGTCTGCCGCTGGAGCTGACCCGGCTGACTCACCGATCTCGTGAACACAGCCGGCCCACAGCGGCTAGATTGCGTTACGCATGCCCATTCGCCGCCGCTGTGGTCTGGGTGTCGCAGCACAGGCCGCCTTGTGCCCGCAGGGCCTACGACCCGAAGGAAGTGCGATGACCGACTACCCGCCACTCGTCCCGCAACGTCGCCACCTGGCGTGGGCGTTCAAGAAGGTCGTCGAGACCTACCCGAATCGACCGGCCACCCGGGTGCGGGCCAAGGAGGCGTTCGGGGCCCAGGGGGACGAGCCCGGCTGGATCGTCCAGACCTATCGCCAGCTCGACGCCCGCGTTGACGAGGTGGCTTGCGCCCTGATTGCCGCCGGTGTGCAGCGCGGCGACCGGGTGGTGATTTTCGGTCGCAACTCCCCGCAGTGGTCGTTGGCAGACTTCGCATGCCAGTCCGTGGGTGCGGTGTCGGTCCCCGTGTACGCCACCAGCACCGTCACCCAGACGGCGCATCTGTTGCGTGACTCCGGCGCCGTTTTTGCCTTCGCGGGATCTGTTGCCGAGACCAGAACCGTGCTGCAGGCAGCCGAACTGACCGGGCGGCTGGCCGGGGTGGTCAGCTTCGAGAACACCCCGATCGCCGGCGCCACGGTGCTGCGCGACTTCCAGGTCGAGGCCACCGACCAGTTGCGAGGCGAGTTGGTTGCCCGGCGCGCGCAGGCGCAGCCCGATGACCTGTTCAGCCTGATCTACACCTCGGGCACCACGGGGGACCCGCGCGGGGTGATGCTCACGCACGAGAACATGATCAGCGAGATGGACGCGCTCGACGACATCTTCCACTTCGGTCCCGACGAACACAGTCTGTGCTTCCTGCCGCTCAGCCACGCGCTGGAGCGCACCTGGAGCCTCTACGTCATGCGCCGCGGTTGTCTCAACACCTACTGCCCGGATGCCCGCAAGGTCGCCGAGCTGTTGGTGGAGGCGAAACCGACGTTGCTGACCAGCGTCCCCAGGCTCTTCGAGACAGTGCTGGCCACGGCGCGGGCCAAGGTGGTCGGCAGCAAGGCCAAGCAGAAGATCTTCGAGTGGGCCGTGCATGTCGGCGGTCAGATGCAGCACGCTTATCGCAAGGGCAGCCAGCCTTCCGCGGCGCTCAGCGCCCAGTTCGCGCTGGCCGATCGCCTGGTCCTGAAGGCCGTCCGGGACGCGATGGGCGGACCCAAGGTGGTGATGGCCTGCGGCGGGGCACCGCTGCGCACCGAGGTGGAGCTGTTCTTCAGTGCGATCGGGATGCCGATCCTGCCCGGCTACGGGCTGACCGAAGCAGCCCCGCTGGTGAGCTTCAACCGTCCCGACGCGTTCAAGGTGGGCAGCGCCGGCATCGTGATGAGGGGCGGCGAGCTCCGCATCGGCGACGAATCGGAGATCCAGTACCGCGGCCCCAACGTGATGGTCGGCTACTGGAACAATCCCACCGCCACCGCTGCCGCCTTCACCGGCGGAACCGTGGAGAACCCGCACCCGGAGGGGGCGTGGCTCAAGACCGGGGACGCCGGCTACGTCGACAACGACGGGTTCCTGGTGATCACCGATCGGCTGAAGGACATCATCATCACCGAGAGCGGCAAGAATGTCGCCCCGCAGCCCATCGAAGGCCTGCTGATGGCCGACCCGTTGTTCGAGCAGGCCATTCTGCTCGGCGACAACCGGCCTTACCTGACGCTGCTGGTCAAGCCTTCGCTGCCTCACCTCAACGAGATCGCGGCACAGCTGAAGAAAAGCTACACCAGCGTCCAGGAGCAGCTGGAAGATCCGGACGTGATCGAGGTGATCAAGCGCCGGGCCCGCGCTGTCACCGACAAACTGCCCAGTCAGGAGCGTTTCAAGGACCTGCGGGTGCTGTGGGCGGACTTCACGATGGAGAACGGGCTGCTCACCCCGACGCTGAAGGTGCGGCGCCGCGAGGTGGAGCAGCGGTTCGCCGAGGTGATCGACGACATGTACGCCAAGTACCCCAAGCTGGCCGACGCCCGGGACAGGGTCGTGGACGTCAGCCAGGACCTGGGGGAGCGGGTAACGGAGGCTGCGGACGATCTGGGCGACAAGTGGGACGACATGTCGGCGCGGGTTGCTGCCGCTGCTGACGGTGTGGGGGCGCTGCTGACGGATCTGCGCTCCGATGCCCAGCCGAAACCGGGTCCGCAGCGCGCCGACGGCGACGCGGTCGCTGCTGATGCCGACGGTCGGGCCGAAGAGGAACAGACCCGGGCGTCCAGGGGGCAGTAGTCGCGCGTGTCCGGCGCGCACCGCGGTTGGTGTGCTGGGTGACGAACGCTCAGGCGTCGCCGTCGGCCAGGTCCTCGGCCACGTCCTCTGCGTCAGCGACGGCGATCAGCTCGTCATCGTCGGGGTCCGGGTCGGGGAAGACGAGGTCGGCTGCTGGCCTTGCCCCACCCTGATGCTCTGATCGCCGGTTGGCGACCGCGGCCTGGGTGGGTCTGGCGCTGTCGATCACCAGGTTCACCATGGCGATCAACTGCGACGCGGGCAGCCGCCTGCCGTCGAACGAACGGTCGGCCGTGGCGTGGCCGTCCTGCACCAGGGTGACGTGGTAGCCGCGCTCCATCCCCGAGCAGCAGGTGGCCAGGATCGCCGCCTCGGACGCGACGCCGCACACCCACAGCGCTCCGACACCCAGGCTTCGCAGGGTGTCGTGCAGGTCGGTGTCGGCGAACGCGCTGGCCGCCGACTTCTCGACGATGGGATCGCCGGGCGCCGGCTGCAGCTCGTCGATGATCTGCCAGGAGTCGTCGCCCATGCGGAGTTCCGGCGGGGAGTTGTGCCGTGTCCAGATCACGGGAACACCGGCCAGGCGTGCCCGATTCACCAACACGACCACGGCGCGGACCAGCGCGTCCGGGTCGGCGCAGGCGGCGACGGATGCCTGCTGCATGTCCACGACGAGCAGCGCTGCGGTGCCGGGCTGGACTGGTTCGGTCATGGCTCAACGGTAGTGCCGGGCCGGCCGGCTCCCGGAATTCGTCATTGCCGGACTTGCCGGTAAAGTACCGACTTGGCTCGTTGTCGCCACAGTCCCGTGGCGTGACGGCCAGCATTCGCCCTCCTGCCCTGGGAACTACCCATGGCCGCCAAGACCGAAGGAGGTGGAGTTCGCGCATGCGCAAGTACGAGATCATCGTCATCGTTGACCCCGACGTCGACGAACGTCAGGTTCCGACTCTCATCGACAAGCACCTGAAGACGATCACCACTGGTAATGGAACCGTCGAGAGCACCAACATCTGGGGCAAGCGCCGCCTCGCCTACGACATCAACAAGAAGTCGGAAGGCATTTACGTGGAGCTGCACCTGACTGCCGATCCGGACGTCGTCCAGGAAATGGATCGTCTGATGACGATCGACGAGCAGATCACGCGGACCAAGGTGCTCCGGGCCGACGGCAAGCAGCCGACGCCGGGCGCTCGCTGAGCCCTGATTCGATCCAATCCACAGCTGGGCAACCGGACGACTGGTTGTCCACAGCCGTCCATTTGCCCTGAACCGACTGCACCCCAACCCGGACAGTGGTCGGTGCAGGCATCGAGTCCGATGCGGCAAGCAGTCAAGACAGCGAGCTGCCAGCACCCGCAGCAGGAACACCGCAGCAGGAACACCGCGAGCAGCCAGTGAACAAGGAAGGGCAGGATCCAGCATGGCAGGCGAAACCATCATCACGCTGGTCGGCAATCTGACCAGTGATCCCGAGCTCCGCTTCACCCCATCCGGGGCGGCGGTGGCCAACTTCACCGTTGCGTCCACTCCGCGCACTTTCGACCGTCAGAGCAATGAGTGGAAAGACGGCGAAGCCATGTTCATCAACTGCTCGGTGTGGCGCCAGGCTGCCGAGAACGTTGCAGAGACCCTGACCAAGGGCATGCGCGTGATCGTGCAGGGGCGTCTTCGTGCGCGTAGTTACGAAACCCGCGAGGGTGAGAAGCGCACCGTGTTCGAGATCGAGGTTGACGAGGTCGGTCCTTCCCTGCGTTACGCCACCGCCAAGGTCACCAAGACCAGCAGCGGTAGCAACTGGCAGGGCGGAGCCAACCAGGGTGGCTCTGGTCAGGGTGGCGGCAACTGGTCCGCAGCTCCGAGCCAGGAAGGCGCCGGCGGCAACCGCGGTGGCGGTGTCGACCCCTGGGCCACGGCCCAGAGCGACGAGCCCCCGTTCTGATCAAAGACCGCTGACGCAGTCGAGCTGAAGACAAACTGCTCACGCAGTCGAGCTGAAGACAAACTGCTCACGCAGTCCCACAATCCATCCGCTTCCCGAGCCTGAACGGCTCGGGGACAGGCACATTCCGACGGGTCGCCAAGCCCGCCGGGCTCAACCAAAGGAGCACCACAATGGCCGGTCCACAGCGAAAGCCTGTGAACAAGAAAAAGATCGTTCCGATGAAGTCGACTCACCTCGGCCACATCGACTACAAGGACACCGCGACCCTGCGGAAGTTCATTTCCGAACGCGGCAAGATTCGCGCCCGCCGCGTCACCGGGTTGTCGGTGCAGGAGCAGCGCAAGGTGGCCATTGCCATCAAGAATGCTCGTGAGCTGGCCCTGTTGCCCTACACCTCGAACTCTCGCTGACAGGAGGACAGACCATGAAGCTCATTCTGACTGCCCCCGTCTCCAATCTGGGCATCGCCGGTGACGTCGTCGACGTGAAGCCGGGCTACGGCCGCAACTTCCTGCTGCCGCAGAACAAGGCCATCCTGTGGACCAAGGGGTCCGCCAAGCAGATCGAGGGCATCGAGCGGGCCCGCGACGCCAAGCAGATCCGCGACAACGAGCATGCCGCCGAGGTTCGCGACGCGCTTGAGGCCCTGGACGTGGTTGTCGCGGCCCGGGCCGCCGACAGCGGCCAGTTGTTCGGTGCCGTCACCCCGAAGGTGGTGGCCCAGGCGATCAAGAAGGCCGGCGGCCCTGCCGTCGACCAGCGCAAACTGTCGGTCAGCAAGCCCATCAAGACCGTGGGCAAGCACACCGTCGGGATCGCGCTCACCGACGCCGTCAACGCCCACATCCAGATCGAGATTGTGGCTGCGAAGTAGGCTCAGTGTTTCAAGTCGTTGGCCGGGCCCGTTGGGTCCGGCCAACGTCGTTTGTCGGTGGCGGGCGCGAGCCAGCGGGAGTCCTGTGGTGGCTGGTGGGGAACCCGGAACCGAAGTGGGCACGTGCGATCGTCCGGCTAGGGTCTAGGCATGCATTTCGGCATTGATTTCGGCACCACCCGCACCATCGTCGCCACTGTCGACCGAGGCAATTACCCAGTGGTGAGCTTCGATGACACGGTCGGCGACTCGCACGACTATTTTCCGTCGGTGGTTGCTGACGTCGACGGTCGGCTGGTGTACGGCTTCGAAGCCCTGGCTGCGGGCGGCCTCGGTCACCCGATGGTGCGCTCCTTCAAACGCACGCTCGCCGACCCGTGGGTGAACGCCAACACTGCCGTGCAGGTCGGCGACCGTCAGGTGTCGATGCTCGAGTTGCTGACCGGCTTCCTGAAAGCCATCCGGGCTGCCCTCGCTGAGGCCTCCAGCCTCGAGCTGCCCGTCGATGCGCCTGCCGAAGCGGTGATCGCCGTGCCGGCACACGCCTACAGTGCGCAGCGCTTCGTCACCCTGGAGGCCTTCCGCGGTGCCGGCTTCAACGTCATGGCCATGATCAACGAGCCCTCCGCGGCCGGCTTCGAATACACCCACCGCAAGGGCAAGACGGTCACCAGCAAGCGCACCCGGGTGATCGTCTACGACCTCGGCGGCGGCACCTTCGACGCGTCCCTGGTGGACGTCAGGGGCTTGGCCCACGAGGTGCTGGACAGCACCGGCATCAACCACCTGGGCGGTGACGACTTCGATGCCGTGCTCGCCGACATGGCCCTTGGGCAGGCGGGGCTCGGTCAGGAGGCGCTGGGCGTACACGGCTACTTCGAACTGCTCGACGAGTGCCGCGGGGTGAAGGAACGATTGAGCCCACAGACCAAACGGATGGTGATCGAGCTCAACGACACCCCGGTCACCGTCCTGGTGGACGACTACTACGAGGCCGTCACCCCGCTGGTGCAGCGCACGCTCGATGCGATGCTGCCGCTGGTGGGTGGGCTCGACGCCGAGCTGACCGACGTCGCCGGCATCTATCTGGTCGGCGGTGCCTCCGGGCTGCCCTTGGTGAGCAGGATGCTGCGCGACACGTTCGGCCGGCGCGTCTACCGCTCGCCGTACCCGGCGGCCAGCACAGCCATCGGGTTGGCCATCGCCGCCGATGACACCTCCGGCTTCTCGCTGTCCGATCGGTTGTCTCGCGGCTTCGGCGTCTTCCGCGAGGGCGAGAGCGGTCAGTTGCTGCAGTTCGACGAGTTGCTCAGCCGTGATGCCCGGATCAGCGCCACCGAGGCGGTCCAGGTCCAACGGGTGTACCGGGCAGCCCACAACATTGGCTGGTTCCGCTTCGTGGAATACGCCAGCAGCAACGAACACGGCGACCCCAAGGGCGACCTGGTGCCGTTCGCAGAAGTCATCTTCCCGTTCGACGCATCGCTGCAGGGCCGCCCCGACCTGCGGGAGGTGCCTGTCGAGCATTCCAACCAGTGGCCGCTGATCGAGGAGACGTACACCATCGACCCGCATGGCATCATCGAGGTGCGGCTGGCCAACATCGACGGTGGCTACGCCCAGACCTACTCGCTTGCGCCGCTGGCTTAGACGCCGTCGAGGAAGCCCCGGATCAGGTGGGCGAACTCCTTGGGTTGTTGCTGTGGGATGGAGGTCGCGGCTCGCGGAATGATCTCGAGACGGGCGCTGGGGATGGCGCGTGCCAGTTGCTGAGCGGCCGGCCGGGCTGTTCTGTCGGCTGCGCCGACGACCACCAGCGTCGGAGCCTTGACGTGACTGAGCCGATCGTTGGCGTCGAAAGCCTCCAACGCATCCAGGATCTGGTTCATCCGATCCTTGTTCACCCCCATGGCTGCGAGGCGGTTCGTCGGCGTCAGCTTCAGCGCCAGCCGCTGGGCGCGCAGCTGACTCGGCGAGGGGCGTCCCCGGGCCGCGCTGAGCACCAGTCTTCGCACCAGCTGGGGGGCGTCGACAGCCAGCTGCAGCGCCACCATTGCCCCCAGCCCGTGGCCCACGACGTCGGCGCGCCCGGCAGCTTCCAGCTCGATCCCGGTGGCCAACCTCCCCGCGGCGTCGGCAAAACTGAAGTCCGTCGTGTCGGTGGGTTTCAGGCCAGGCAACCAGGGAGCCCGCAGCGGTCGCGTGAGGGCCAGCTCAGTGACGACGTCCTGCCAGACCGTGGGATTCTGCCCCAGCCCATGCAGCAGGTAGATGGCCACCTGTGGGGCAGTGCGCCTTTCGGCCGCACCCGGTTGCTGGATCATGAAGGGGAGTCTCTCACGACTGGCGCACGACCGCTTGCGTCAGGCGGCAGTCACGGCTGCGGGGGCTGGAACTCACGCTGGCCGGGCGTCTCCTGGCCGTAGCCAGTCTGAGTGCCCGGGCCGGGATCCTGAGCGTAGCCCTGCTGGGCTTGTTGGGACGCCGGGCTGAAGCCCTGCTGGGCTTGTCCCGCAGCGGACGGCGCCTGTTGGGCAGCCTGTGTCTGCTGGGCGGCTTGCGCGGCGGCCTGCTGCTTGCTCTGCAGCGTGGCGCCGGGTTCACCCTCCGGAATCGGGGTGACCCACACGGCCGTGCCGTAGCCGCACACCTCGGTGAAGGCCTGAGCGATGTCTCCGGTGTCGAAACGGAAACCGATCACGGCGTTGGCCCCGCGTCGCTGCGCCTCGACCCACATCCGTTCCATCACCTGCTGGCGGCTGTCGTAGACGAGCCTGGTGTACTCGGTGATCTCCCCGCCGCCGATGGAACGGAAACTGGCGACGAAGTTGGCGCCGATGTTGGCGGAGCGAACGGTCATGCCCATGACCTCGCCGTAGACGACCTCGACCTTGTATCCCGGGATCTCGTTGCTGGTGACGATCAACATGGCGCAAGCGTAGGCGCCGAAACCATGAGTTGGCGGTGATCCGGCTGTGAAGAGATTGCCGCTCCTGGTGGCTGGCCACAGTGACCTAGACTCGATCACGGGGTTTGCATCAGGGGGTGGCTGGGGTGTCCGAGGCAAGCGCAGCGCGGGTGTTGGCAAGCCACTTCGATCGCCAGGTCCGTGTGATCGTCGAAGGCGAGCCGGGTGTCCGGGCCGATGAGTCCGACGCTGTGCACGACGTGCGGGTGGCGTCGCGTCGGCTGCGCAGTGCGCTGCGCACTTTCGAACCACTGCTGGACACCGGCCGCTCCCAGCCGCTGCGCATCGAGTTGAAGTGGCTGGGTGAGGAGCTGGGTGGCCCGCGTGACGCCGAAGTGCTGCTGGAGCGGTTGCTGTCCGAGGTGGCCGAATTGCCGTCCGACAAGCTGATCGGTCCCGTTGTCGAGCGCTTGGAGGTCGAGCTGCGATCGTCGCACCGCAGCGCCCACGCCGAGCTGGTTGAGGCGTTGGACTCGCCGCGCTTCCTCACCTTGCGGGCCGAGCTGCAGCGGTTGCTGGACGAGCCGCCCCTCGCGCGCAAGGCCCGGGAGGCTGCCTTCCTGGTGCTGCCGCTGCAGCTGCGCTGGGCCGATCGGCGGGTGCTTCGGCGTTGGAAGGCCGCACGGACCGCTGACCATCTGGAAAGCCCCGCGCTCTACCACGAGACCCGCAAGGCTGCGAAGGCTGCCCGGTACGCCTGGGAGGCGTGTCAGGATGTGTTTGGCGCTTCGGCGACCGTCCGGGCCAAGGCCTGGAAGGCCGTCACCGAATCGCTGGGCATCGTGCAGGACACTGTGGTGTCGCGTCAGCGACTGGCCGAGCTTGCCTGGTTGGCGGCCGAGGCTGAGGAGTCGACCGTCAGCTATGACCAGCTGTCGTGGAGCGAGCATGCCCGGTCGCAGGACAGCATGGCAGCAGCCGAGGAGGCGCTGCAGGCAGCCGCGGAACTCGTACACGGGTGCTGGGAAGGTGCCAGCAACGCGGACGAGCCGAAACCTGGCGAAGGGCCGACTGCAGCTGACCAGGCAATTTTTCCTCAAGGCTGACGGGAAGGGAACACGTGTCTGCTGCGCTGGTGCTCGATCTCGCGCTGGTGGCGTTGATCATCGGACGGGCCTTCGCCGGTTGGCGGGTCGGGGCGCTCGTCAGCCTGCTCGGATTGGTGGGCGTGGTGGCGGGTGCCCTGGCAGGGTGGTGGCTTGCGCCGCAACTGCTGGCGCGAGCTCAGTTGGCCGCCGCGGGCTATGCGCAGACGCTCGCCATGATGGCGATCCTGCTGGTCGGCGCACTGGTCGGCGAGTGGGTGGGGGCTCGGGTCGGTGCTGGGCTGCGCCGGCACAACAGCTCGAGGGTCGGCCGCTTCTTCGACGCGCTGCTGGGCTCGGTGTCCGCCGTGCTGGTGGTGGCGTTCGTGCTGTGGTTCGTCGGCGCGGCGCTGCGGCCGATGCTGCCGGTGGCCTGGGCCCGCACACTCAACTCGTCCACCATGCTGGCCAAGCTCGACTCCTGGGTGCCGCAGTCCATGTCAGCGTGGCCGTCGCAGGTCACCGACGCGTTGCGCGGCTCGCAATGGCCGCAGGTGTTCGGCGGCCTGACCCCCGAACCCGAGCTGCCGATCCCCGCCCCGGACGGTAACTCGGCCCAGTCCCCGGCCGTGCAGGCGGCGGCCGGCAGCGTCGTGGAGGTGCAGTCCCACGCGCCGGCCTGTCAGGCGTCGATGAGCGGCAGCGGCTGGGTGGTGGCGCCGCAGCGGGTGGTGACCAATGCGCACGTCGTGGCTGGCGGCGAGCGGGTGTTCGTGCAGCTGGGCGGGCGCGGACGGGCCTACGAGAGCACCGTGGTCGCCTTCGACCCTGACCTCGACCTGGCGATCCTGGCCGTGCCGGGGCTGGCTGTTGACGCTCTGCCCCGTGCAGGCGCCCAGCCGGACGGCACCGAGGTGGCTGCCCTTGGCTTCCCGGGCGGTGGCGAGTTCACCGTCAGCCCGGCGCGGATCCGCGGCAGCATCATTGCTGCGGGTGAGGACATCTACGGCGGCGCAGGGGTGCTGCGTGAGGTGTACTCGATCCGCGGCGTGGTGCGTCCCGGAAACTCCGGGGGGCCGCTGCTGACCAACGACGGGGCAGTGGCCGGCACCGTGTTCGCCACCTCCACCCTCGACGCGGAAACCGGCTACGTGCTGACCGATCGAGCCACCGAAGCGCTGCTGGATGACGCCGCTGGCTTCTCGGCGAAGGTCTCCAGCGGCGAATGCGTCCTGCGCTGAGCGCAGCGCTGGCAGCCGCGGCTCGACTTCTGGTTAGCATGGCTGCATGGCAGAGTCCCGGCAGCGTCGAGAGTGGCCCGTCTGGCTGCAGGTCCTGCGGACGTTGGTGATCGGGTTCGCCATCCTGGCTCTGGTGCAGTCCTTCCTGTTCCGACTGTTTGCCATTCCGTCGTCCTCCATGCAGAACACGCTGCAGCCCCGCGACCGGGTGGTCGTGGACGTGCGGGCCTACGATTCGGCCACCCCGGCGCGCGGCGACATCGTGGTGTTCCGGCACGGAGACACCTGGGACAGCGCCAGACGTTCGCCGTCCTCGTCGAACCTGGTGAACGCCGCCCGCAACGTCGGGGACCTGGTGGGCATCCGGCCGTCCAACTACAACCACACCGTCAAGCGGGTGATCGCCGTCGGCGGCGACACCATCTCGTGCTGCGACAACGCCGGGCGCCTCATGCTCAACGACCTGGCGCTCGACGAGCCCTATATTTTCGAGGACCTCGCCTTCACTGCGGGGACGCTCGACTGCGCCACCCAGCCGTCCTCTGCCCGGTGTTTCGGCCGGATACGGGTTCCCGAGGGCGAACTGCTCATGGTGGGCGACCACCGTTCGAACTCGGCGGACTCGCTGATTCGCTGTCGTGGTGGCAGCTCGGGGGACGGCTGCGCCCAGTTCGTCAAGACCGGGCAAGTGGTCGGGAAGGTGCGGTTCTCGCTGCTGCCGCCGCATCCGGTTCGCTGAGCCGGCCCGGAGCCGGCGTATCAGGTGTTGGTGACCGGGCGGATCAGTCCGTGGTCGTCGAGGGCGCGTCTGGCCTTGACCGGCCGCTTCCTCGCCAGGAACTGGGAGAACCCCCGCGGCTCTGCTCGCTGGTCCGCACGGGCGGGCACCCGGCCCACTCCAACCGGTGGCGTGCCGCCGGTCAAAGTCCCGACCAGCTGCGCCAGGGCAGCGTCGATCTGGTCAGCGCACGCCCTGGCGGCGGCCACCCCGCGCCGGAAGGGGTCGTCGATGTCCCAGGCCATGCTGTCCGGGCGACCCGCACTGAACACCTGGGCGACCAACCGGGTGCCTGCGTGGCGCTGTCCCAGCGTCTGCAGGCTTTCCGAGAACTGGTTGAGGCCGAACACCTTGGGCAGCTCGCTCGGCCACCGGTCGAGCAGGCGCATCCGTTGGGCGAACTCGAAGGTGAGCACCAGGTCGGCCCAGTCGACCAGGTCGGACGTCAACGCCCGGCTGATGTGGGCATCGGGGTCGCCACCGCGCACCCGCAGCTGTTCGGCCATGGCATCGTCCATGTCGTGGCCCGGGAAGCCGGGCACGCCGGCGCTGGCTACCGCGATGGGGGCGTCAGCCAGCAGCTGCCGGGCCCGGTGTTCGGCGTAGGGGGAGCGGCAGATGTTGGCCGTGCACACGAAGAGCACGTTGAGCGCGCTGTCAGCCATCCCACTCCTGTTCGCGTTGGGCACTGTCCAGTTCAAGAAGACCACGCTGGACGAGATCAGTCAGGAAATCGCTGACAGTCTCGGCAATCGTCTCGACCGGGCAGCCGAAGGCCGCGGCCACCGCGATGGCCACGTCGTCGTGGCCCTCCGCGGCGATCGTCCAGATGACCCCGCCGGCGCCTTTCAGGATCAGGGGTTCGCCGTCCGGCAGTTGCCGCAGGTGGACGATCGGCAGCTCATCGGCCACAGTGGTCGGCGGTGACGTGGGCCAGCCGGGGCGGGACGCGGTACCTCATCGGCGACCCCTTCGGGTCGTGCGGCGCCACCCGGCGCGCACCAGCTTGCCGAGTTCACCAGCCGCGGTCCTGGTTGCCTGCAGGTACTCGCTGGCCAGCTCGCCCGTGGTCGGCCGGCGCCCCAGACGTTGCGCCATCCGGTTGCGGTTGGGCAGCACCAGCTTCAGACCCATCCTGATCCCCGCAGCAGGGGTGGGCTGGGCCTTCACCCGTGCCAGCCACAGCCTGGTCCGCGACCTGTCCCCCGTCGAGAGCACCTTCCAGAGGTCGTACTCCCGAGCGTCGCGATAATCGTCCAGGTGCCCCGTGGCAGCGGCCAGCGCCACCTGGGCGTGCAGGTCAGCGGCGAGGCGCTCGACGTCGCGGCGCTGCTCGTCACTGGCCCGCGTCCACGAGTTGGCGATGTCGGAGTGCTGCAGTTCACCGCCGCGAACCGCGTGCAGGATCAGGATCAGGCGCTGCGCCGTGGTGTCGGGCACCGGGCAGGACAGGCCCGCGATCAGGGTGGCGTGCCGGGCCCTCCACAGGATGTCGAAGGCGGCCTCGCGGTCCAGGCCGATGCCGGGGAACTGGCGGTGCACGTCCACGTGCTCGAAGCTGGGATGTTCCCAGGTGGAGGCGTGCTCGAAGGCGGAGCCGTCGACGAAATCGAAGGCCATCCGCCAGCCGTGCCGCGACATCGCCTCGATCAACCGGGTGACGTGGCTGGGCCGAACCAGCACGTCGGCGTCCACGCTGCTTCGCGGGATCGTCTCCTCGACGCTTTCCTGGGTGTCCGGGTCCTGCACGGTCTTGCGATCCAGCAGGGTTTCGTCGACCGCGGGGCCCTTGATGTGCAGCAGGTCGACGCCGTGATCGTCGGCCAGCACCTGCAAGCAGGCGTGCGAGAACTGCACCCCCACCCGGGCCGGCACGACGTCACTGCTCACCTCGCGAGCATAACCCGAGCGATGCTCGCGCAGACCACCGGTCGTCTCGTGGCCGTGCCCACGGGGGCAAGCGGAGATGCCTGGGGCAGGGGGGTGACGCGACGCATGGGCTGGCCCCGGAACCGCCGGTGATAGGTTGCCAGTGGCGGGCCGTTCGCCAACCGGACCACAGGAGGAGCACGTGAAGGTTGTCGTCACCGGCGGAGCTGGTTTCATCGGCTGCAACCTGGGCCGGGAGCTTTTGACGCACCCCGAGATCGCTCAGGTGGTGGCTTTCGACAACCTGTCCACAGGGTTCCGCGAGAACCTGGAGGGCACCGCCATCGAGCTCGTCGAGGCCAGCATCCTTGATCCGGACGCACTGGACGCCGCCTTCGCCGGAGCGGACGCCGTCGTCCACCTGGGCGCCCTGCCGTCGGTGCCGCGGTCTGTCAGGGATCCGCTGGCCTCCCACCACGCCAATGCCACCGGCACCCTGGAGGTGCTGCAGGCTGCCCGCCGGGCCGGCGATCTGCAGGTGATCGTGGCCTCGTCGTCGTCGGTGTACGGCGCCAACCGGGAACTGCCCAAGCGCGAGAGCATGCGCACCGCGCCGATCTCGCCCTACGCCGTCAGCAAGCAGGCCACCGAGGCCTACGCCATCTCGTTCGGGCACACCTACGGGCTGCCGGTGCTGGCCTTCCGGTTCTTCAACGTCTACGGCCCGTTCCAGCGTGCCGGCCACGCCTACGCCGCCGTCATCCCCGCGTTCGTTGACGCGGCGCTGCGCGGCCAGCCGCTGAGCGTGCACGGCGACGGCGAGCAGACCCGCGACTTCACGTTCGTGGGCACGGTGGCCCGGGTCATCACCGACGCGGTGCTGCGCAAGGTGACCGATCTGGAGCCCGTCAACCTGGCCTTCGGCAGCCGCACCTCGCTCAACGCCATGATCGGCGATCTCGGCGACATCCTCGGGTTCGCGCCTGCCGTCCAGCACACCGAAACGCGCCCGGGCGACGTCCGCGATTCCCAGGCCGACAACGCTCGCCTGCGCCGGTTCTTCCCCGACATCGAGGCGGTGCAGCTGCGCGACGGTCTGGAGGCGACGGTCGACTGGTACCGCACGCTGCCCGACCATCGGGAGTAGTCCGATGACAGCCGACCCGCGAGCAGCTGTCCGGGCAGCTCCCGCGCCCTGGTGGTGGGTCCGGGTGAGACGATTCGCTGCTGACCCTGGGCTGGCTGTGTGCCCTTGTCGGTGCAGGCCTGATGGTGCTTTACCTGTTCCCCGAGCTCCAGGTCAGCCACCGCGTCACGGCGCTGGCCGCGTCCTTCATTCCCTACGGGATCCTGGCCTGGACGATGGCGGCCATCCTGTTCGGGTCCGCGGGTCGAGGGCGGCATGAAAGTGCTGGCGCTGGTCGCTGCCGGCTGTCTGCTCGTCCAGATCGTCTGGGCCAGGCCCTACTGGCCCGGCAGGCACTGCTGAGCCTGCGGACGGGTCGCTGACCGTGCTCACCATGAACCTGCGCTGCGACGAACCGGCCCTGGACGGACTGGCGTCCGTGGTGGAGCGCGAACGCCCGGACGTCGTTGTGCTGCTAGACCTCAGCCAGCAAGGCTGGAACCAACTGCAGGGCACCTCCTGGGGGCAAATCCTCCCGCACCATTCCACCGTGCCGCAGGACCAGCCGGGGGCTGCCGGGAGTGACCCCTGCGGGTCGGTGGTGTTCGCCACCGCGCCCGTGACGGCGTCCACGCCGGTCACCAGGCAGCAGGTGTTCACCGTGGCACTGCCGTCGGGGCCGCTGACGGTCGTGCCGGTGTCGTTGCCCACCCCGGCGCGGGGTGTCGAGCCGTGGCTGCAGGGGTTCGACGCCCTCGACGAGGCCGTCGCGGCGCACGATGCGAGCTCCGGTGCCGCTGGGCCGATGCTGGTGATCGGTGACTTCAACGCCACCCGCGAGCACCTGCCGATGCGCCAGCTGATGGCCAGGCGCCAGCTGGTGGACGCCGCCGAGCAGGCGGTTGCGGGCTGGCTGCCGACCTTCCCTGCCGGTCGTCGCTACCCACCGTTGATCGCTATCGACCACGTGCTGATGAGCCCATCGCTGCGGGCCAGCCAGGTGACCGCCTTCAGCGTCACCTACGGTGCCCACCGGGGGCTGGTGGCCCAGCTGGAGCGCGCCTGATCTGCAACCGCTCCAGCAGCCCGCGCGACACCAGCACGTCGAGATAGTCGCTGATCTGGCGATCGGCGCCGTCGGGCACCTCGTCGAACCCCGCCACGGTGTCCTCGATGACCGTTGCGGTCTCGGCACCATCCACCCCGACGGCCTCCCAGATCAGGTCGCCCGGCGGGGTCAGGGTGTAGACGGGCCCGATGGGCAGGGCTGCCGCCAGCACGGCGTCGCCGGCGTCGACGCAACCGACCTTGTCGCTCCAGCGAACCCAGTCGGCCTGGGTGTCGGGCGGGTCGGCGCTGTGCAGCGGCGGCGCAGGCCAGGAGTTGGGTTGGACGGCCAGCCCCGGCACCGACGCGAAGGACACCTGCGACCGCGGCGTCGCGCCGTTGGTCGAAATCGGTGGCCGCAAGGACCTCGGCCTGCACCCCACAGCACGTGCGACAACCGGCTGCCGGCGTGTTGCCAGCCGAGTGCCAGCAGGCCGCCAACCAGGCGTTCGCGCCCGGGCGCAGTGGCCAGCACCGACACCACTGCGTCGCCGGGCCGGCCCTCGTGCACGATGCCCACGCCGAGGTCACGAGCCACCACCTGCACTGCTGCATGGTGCAAGGCGCAGCGCTGCTCGTCGTCCAGGCGCACGTCCGCGCGTGACACGGTGCCTGCGCCCGATTGCCCACTTGCGCCCCAGGTAAGCCAGGTCCGCGGCAGTGTCCTGCCGGAACGACAGGTAGTGCGGGTCGAAGTAGGAGTGAGCGTGCAGACAGGCCATTCGGGAGTCGAGCACACACAGCAACCTGCCGTAGGCCGAACTGAAGAAGTCATTGTGATCGACGCGTTTCAGCCGGTCGTCGTAGCGGACTTCCTTCAGCCGCTCAGTGCGGGCCACGTACCAGTTGGGCACCTTGTAGGCCACCGGCAGGCCGTCGATCATCGTGCCCAGCGGTCGGACCGGCTGGCCCTCGTAGGCGAACAGGTCGCTGTTCAGGTAGCTGGCCGTCTGCAGTTGCGGCAGGTTGACCACCTGCCCGCCGCACAGATCGACCTCGGGGTTGCGACTCAGGTAGCCCAGGACCCGGCGAAGGTCGAAATCGGGGAGCAGGATCATGTCGTCGTCGGCCATCCACAGGTACTCGGTGGTGACCGCGTCGATCAGGGCGTTGCGGCCAGCGCCCACGCCGGAATCAAAGGGCAACCGCAGCACCCTCACCCGCGGGTCGGCGCACGTGAACGGCTCCTGGCTGTCGTCGGCGACGATGATCGGCCCCGAGAACACCCGCCTGGTGCTGCGCAGCATCTGACGCAGCGTCTGCGGCCGTTCGAAGGTCTTGATCACCAGGGTGACGTTCCCGGGATCGACCGCGGGCACCCGGTGCCTGGACGCCCACAGACTGGCCGCCCCGATCTCGAGCTGGACCACCGTCCGGTGGGCAGCCTGCAGGAATGGACGCGGGCTGCTGCCGCGGGCCGCCCGGACCGCCCAGGCCCGCAGCCCGGCCGCAATCTTCTCCAGGCTCATCGTCGCGCCGTCAGAACAGTTCGATGTCGCCCAGGGTGAGCGTCCAGGCCTTGGCGGGCGGCGGTGACGCGGCCAGCGGGCGAGCTGCCAGCAACGGCCCTTGCCTGGGAAGCGGCATCAGCCCGGCCGAGGGCCCCGGGCGAAGCCCGGCCCAGGATGATCCGGTCCGCAGCCCGATCGCGTAGTCGGCACCGGTCTGGCGCAGCAGCCGGCGCAGCAGGCCGACCCCAGTGACCCAGTTCGGCACCAGCTGCTCGATGACTGCGGCCTCCACGGCTTCGCCGCGACGCCGCAGCCGGAAGATGATGCCGCCCCGGGCCGGATCGTCGTCGTCGGCGAGCAGCAGGCGATAGTGCAGCGGCTCGAAGGACGTCCGCCAGACCAGGTATTCGGGCGACCGGTCGGTGCGAAACCCCGTGTCGGGAGCATGCTGCAAGAGTGCTTCTGCGACGTGCCGGTTGGCGAGGGCGCCGGCGACGTCCAGCCCCACCTCGGTCGGCTCCGACCAGATCGCGGCAGGGGTGCGCGCCGTCAGCATCCGTTTCAGTGCCAGCGGGCCCGCCGGCAGCACCCCCACCGGCATCCGCCGGACGTGACTCCAGCCCATCTTGAGGTAGCCGGGGCGGCTCTTGGAGTTGGGGGTGTTGAAGATGAACGCGTCGCCCTTCAGGGTCAGCTCGGCCACCCCCTGCAGGGTGAGCGTCCGGAAGATCCCCAGCCCACGGTAGGCCGGTGCTGTTGCGGTGTCGACGGCCCGCAGCGCGCGCACCTTTCGGCCCTCGGCATCCAGGAACCCCCAGCGCAGGAAGGTGCGGTAACCGACCACCTGATCGTCGTGCAGGGCAACCCAGGCCGGGGACCGGCCGAACACGTTCTGGCGGTGCTTCCAGTCAAGGAAGGCCTCGTAGTGCGGGTCGTCCGCCTTGTCCAGCGAGGCGCGCAGCAGCGCCACCACCTGGGCGTCGTCGCCCGGCTCGGCTGCCCTGATGACCAGATCCTCAGATCGTGCAGTTGCCATGACCACACCCCGAATCGCCTAGATTGAAGTCTCAGTCAGCTTAGGCCCCACCCCTGACACGGATCACCAACCAGGAGACGCAAGTGCACACGACGGAGGATCCTATCAGGGTGTTGTGGCTGGTGAAGGGGCTCGGCCCCGGTGGTGCGGAGCAGTTGCTGCTGCTGTCGGCGCGCGTCGCCGACCGTGACCGCTTCGCCTACCGGCTGGCCTACCAGCGGCCGGACAAGACCCATCTGGTGCCCGAGTTCGAGGCGCTGGGCCTGGCTGCCCGAACGGCTGGGCGCCAGGTCGCGCTGGCGGTTCGGTTGGGTCGGCGAGCTGCGCCGAATGCTCGCTGAGGTGGACATCGTCCATCCACATTCGCCGGTGCTGGCGTCCGTGGCACGCCTGCTGTCCCTCACCCTGCCGGCTGCGCGGCGCCCCGTCGTGGTGGTCACCGAGCACAACGAGTGGACGAGCCACCGCACGCCCACCCGGCTGTTGAACGCGCCTCACCGCACCGATCGACGCCCGCCACTGGGCGGTGTCGCAGCCGGTCAAGGACACCGTCTGGCCCCGTTTGCGTGGCTCCTACCAGGTGCTGATCCACGGCATCGACACCCAGGCCGTGGCCCCCGCAGCCGGGCACGCGTGAGCGGGTGCGGGCCGCTCTGGGCGTCGCCGACGACCAGATCCTGGCCATCACGGTGGCGAATCTGCGCAAGAACAAGGACTATCCCAACCTGCTGCGCGCCGCCCAGGCCGCGCTTGCCCTGGAGCCCAGGCTGCGGTTCATCGCCGTCGGTCAGGGCCCGCTGGAGGCCGAGATCAGGTCGCTGCGCGACGAGCTCGGGCTGGGGGACCGGTTCCAGCTGCTCGGCTTTCGCCGCGACATCCACGACCTGATGGCGGCCAGTGACCTGTTCGTGCTGGGGTCGGCCCACGAGGGTCTGCCGGTGGCGGTGATGGAGGCCTTCGCTGCCGGCCTGCCGGTGGTGGCGACCGCGGTGGGCGGGGTGCCGGGGGCTGTCACCGAAGGCGTCCACGGCATGCTGGTGCCACCGCACGACCACCAGGCGCTGGCTCGCGCGGTGGTGACGGTGGCGCAGGACCCGCAGCTGCGGGCCAGGATGAGCGAAGCCGCGCGCGAACACAGCCACGACTACGACATTCGCACCGCAGTGGCAGAGCAGCAACGCAGCTATCAGGAGTTGGCGCGGGGCGTCGGGGCTGACTCAGCCCGCTGAGGCGGGCAGCGCCCGCCCACCAGACCGGCCACCCCGCGGTGACGGCACGAACGGCCTTGACCCAGCGCACGATCAGTGCGTAGGTGCGCTCCGGCGCCAGGTTGCCGACCAGTTTGGCGATGAAGAACCGCTCGGGATCGGACTGGCGCACCGGGACCCGCTTCAGCCGCAGCCGGTTGGTGTCGGGCAGGTTGCGCCCGAGCTCACCGGTCGACGCGCTGCGGAACCGCGCCCGCAGCAGGTGCTCTCGCCCCGGGACGGGAATCCCCCAGGGGTAGGTGAAGTGCTCGGGGGTCACGCCCAGGTGCTCGCGGATGGCCGCGGTGCACTCGTCGAGCTCTTCGGCCGTCAGGGCAGCGGGTGGCACGTGGTGGTGCGTGTGGTTGCCGACGGTGCACAGCCCCGATTCGACCATCTCGCCGAGCTGCGCCCAGCTGAGCCCGTGGCCGGTGGCGCCCGTGGCCGTGGACCCTTCCCACTTCATGGGGGCGCCGATGAAGTCGGTGGCGAGGTAGATGGTGAAGGGCAGCCGGCGTTCCCGCAGCAGCGGCCAGGCCTCGCGGTACACGTCCTCGAAGCCGTCGTCGAACGTGAGCACCACACTCGGCCGGGCGTCGCCCACGTCCAGACGGTCCAGCGCGTCGTCCAGGGAGAGCACCTTGTGGCTGGCCAGCAGGTCGAGCTGACGAGCGAAGACGTCGGTCGGCAGGTCGAGTTCGTCGGCGCTGCCGCCGCCGATGCGGTGGTAGATCAGCAGGGTCGCTCCCCGGGCAGGCGACCACCCGCTCAGCCTCCCGAGGACGCGCTTGAGGCTCCGGCGCAGCGACCGGCCGGCCATCAGGTGACCCGCACGTTCGGTTCGTCGTACTCGAAGTCGTCGTCGGGTTCCCACGCCTCGACCGGCGCTTCCTCGCTCTTGACGGGCAGCGGCAGGGCCAGCAACACGAGATAGAAGGGCAGCATGAGCACCCGCTGGCGGGCGAGGATGCCGAAGTTGGCGAACCCGGCGAACGCGAAGATGAAGGCCAGCGTGAACACCAGACAGAACACCAGATAGGGGCTGCGGCGCAGCAGGCGCGGCAGGCTACGCAGCCGCGGCCACGACCTGATGCTGAGCGCGAGCAGGAAGAGGCCTTCCAGGCTCTGCACGATCATCTGGATGTTGTTCGCTTCCCACGGGAAGGGCCGGAAGAGCAGCGTGACGATCGCCGCGGGCACCCCCAGCGGGTGGTTCAGCGGCAGGGGAGTGAAGGCGGAGCCGCCCTGTGCCGTCTGTTGCCCCGCTCCTTCCACTGATTCCGAGACGCTCTGCCAGCCCAGGTCGTCGATTCCCAGGAACGAGGCGGATTGGGTGGTGAGGATGAGCGCCACCAGACCCAGGACCGTCACGCCGGCGGCCTTCGTCAGGATGCTGACGGAGCGCCGGTCCGTGGGCTGCACCACCTGACCGACGAACAGGGCTGCCGCCATCAGCACCGCGATGTGCGGCCGGACCAGGGCCAGCCCGGCGAAGCCGAGCGTCAGCAGGATCGACCCGCTGATCATGTTGCGGGTGAAGAACTTGGCGGCCCCCAGCGCCACCACCCCGGCCCACAGCATCAGCCAGGACTCCTTGCCGATGCTGGAAGGCCAGTACAGCATCGACGGGAGCAGGAACAGCAGCGCGGCGTAGCGCCGGTGGTCGGCGCCCGGCAGCGCGGTGCGCAGGGCCCGGAAGATCAGGTAGACGCCCCAGAAGGCGAGTGAGCCGAAGACGAAGAAGCCCGCCAGCGGGGAGGGGCCGATGACGGCGTACACGGCGGTGGTGATCACCTCCATGTACTGGGTGCCCTGCTTCCCGCCCACCTCCCACGTCCAGTCGCCCAGCCGCCACGCCTGGTAGTGGGTGGCGGCGTAGTAGTTGTAGCCAGAGGCGTCGGCGATGCCGCGGTAGACGACGAAGGCGACGAAGTAGCGGCCGAAGACGCCGCAGATCTTGGCGACGAAACCGATGATGAGCAGCCTGGTGATCCAGGGGTCCTTCTCCCGGATGGCTGCGGCCCAGATCAGGAATCCGTTCACGGCGATGATGACGACGAACCAGATCATCCCGCCCCAGACGTTGTACGACTGATCGTCCAGGGCCCAGGCCAGCACGCGGGCATAGCCGGCTATGAGGACCAGGCCGATGCCGAGTCCCCACAGCTGGTTGCCGCGCAGTGTCACTGTCGCCTAGTCGGCCCGGCGGGGCGTGTCCGTTGGACCGTCCTGGGCCGTGAACTGCACGGCTTGCAGGATCTGGGTCGAGTCCGGCTCAACCGCGACCGGTGCTTCGAGGCTCGGCTCGGGCGTCGTCCGTGGCCCCAGCAGGTCGGCAGCCAGCGATGACTGTGCCGGCTCAACCGGTGTTGACCACACTGGCGGGGCAGGTGCCGCAACGGGCGCGGCAGCCGCGACGGCGCAGCTGCTGCCGCAGCCGCAACTGCCGCCGCAGCCGCAACTGTTGCAGCAGCAGGAACTGGTGCGCTTGCCGCTGTGGCCTCGGCTTCCTCGCGTTCCTGCTTCGACTTCTTGTCCTTGCCGTAGCCGTACCCGTAGGCGCCGGCGTAGCCGTCGGCACGACCCATCGGGGCACCCACCAGGATGACGCCGACGACGGGCACCTGGAAGCGTCCGAGCAGTTCCGCAGTCCGTTGCGCCGCACCTTCGGTGATGCGCCCGCTGCGGGCCACCAGGACGATGGTGTCCACCATCGGCAGGATGTCGAAGACGTCACTGGCCGCGAGCAGCGGAGCCGTGTCGACCAGCACGATGTCGGCTGCCTCCCGCGCCTGGGCAAGCAGCGGGCCCATCCGGCTGGCCAGCGAGGCGGGGTAGTCCAACCGCGTGCCGGCCGTGAGGATGCTCGACGTTGGGGACGTTGGTGGGCCGGATCAGCGATGTGATCGAGGTTCCGGCGGCCTTGCTGACGAAGTCGGACACCCCGGTGCCCTGCGGCACGTCGAACATGTTGTGGGCGTCGGGTGAGCGCAGGTCCGCGTCCACCACCAGCACGCGCTGCCCGGTCTCCGCGAAACTGGCGGCGAGGTTGGCGACGCTGGTGGTCTTGCCCTCCTGCGCGTGGGCCGAGGTGACGAGCACCACGCGGGCTGCCGATGGCGGGCGCCGCGGTGACGGCGCCGTCGGCACCGGCCCGGTCGTCCATTCGCCGACCAGCTGTTGACTGGGCAGGTGCACGATGGCGCTGCGAGCGGCCCGGTAGCCGTCGGCGTAGACGCCCAGTGGCTCTCGCACGAACTCGATCTGATCCTTGGCGGACCTACCCAAGGGCAGCCGCGGCACCTCGGCGATGACAGGCATCCGCAGGGCCTTGTGGACCTCGGAACGGGTGCGCAGGCGCGAGTCCAGCCGGTCGAGCAGCAGCGCCAGGCCCAGACCCAGCAACAGGCCGACCAGAGCCGCCAGACCCGTGCGCAGCCCGCGATTGGGCGGCACCACGAAACCGCCGCCGGGATCGTTGGGGATGGGGGTGGCCTGCTGCCAGACAGACAGCGCGGTGTTGCCCGTCTCGGGCCGGTCCTCGTTGAAGAATGCGACGGCCTCGTCGGCGAACGTGTTGGCCACCTCGGCCGCGCGATCACCGTCCGAGGCGGTGGCCGAGATGCTCACCGAGGCCGAGTTGGGATCCGAGAGCACGGTGAGCCCGGATGCCAGCAGCGCCGGGTTGCCGTTGTAGCCGAGCACCTCGGCGGCGCGAGCCGGAATCTCGCCGCTACGCACATACAGCTCGATGCGCCCGTACGAGATGTTGGCACCCTGCTGTTGCGGCTGGGCGGGTTGGGCGGTGGCCCCTCTTCCGGTGGCCGGCGCGGGCGCCGGTGCGGCCTTGGTGCCGACCAGCAGGGTGGCCGTGGCGGTGTAGGAACCGATCTTCTTGGTGACGTCGGCGCTGGACGGCGTGACGAGCCACATCACCGCGGCTGCCACAACCGTGCAGGCCACGAGGACGATCCATCGGTGGCGAAGGATTCTGATGAACTCGTGCAGGGTCACTCAAAACTCCATTCGCGCCGGCTTCACCGATTGCCCCCCATGCGTTGCCCATTTGGGGAAGTCAAACCGGATCCTACCTTGGCGCCGTCGTATCTTCGATTTCGAACCTACTGGTGCAGGCAGCCCTACAGCCGGATGTCCGAGGCTCCCCGGGGCAACACGTACTTCAGGTCGTACAGCACGTGCCCCTCTGGTTTGCCGAACCCGCGCATCCTGTCCGCGCCCATTTCGGTGAACTCACGGTGTGCGACGGCCAGGATGACCCCGTCGTAGGCGCCCTCGGCCGGGTCGTCGACCAGGTTGACGCCGTAGTAGGCCAACGCTTCGTCCGAGTCGGCCCAGGGATCACACACGTCCACCTCGATGTCGAACTCCCGCAGCTCCTCGATGATGTCCACCACGCGGGTGTTGCGCAGGTCGGGCGTGTTCTCCTTGAAGGTCAGCCCCATGATCAGCACCTTGGCGCCCTGCACGGGGATGCCCTGCTTGGTCATCCGCTTGACGAGCTGGGAACCGACGTAGGAGCCCATCGAGTCGTTCAGCCGGCGACCGGCCAGGATGATCTCGGGGTGGTAGCCGACCGCCTGCGCCTTGTGCGTCAGGTAGTAGGGGTCGACGCCGATGCAGTGCCCGCCCACCAGGCCCGGGCGGAACGGCAGGAAGTTCCACTTCGACCCGGCGGCCAGCAGCACGTCCTCGGTGTCGATGCCCATCCTGTTGAACAGCAGCGCCAACTCGTTGATCAGGGCGATGTTCACGTCCCGCTGGGTGTTCTCGATCACCTTGGCCGCCTCGGCCACCTTGATCGACGGGGCGCGGTGGGTGCCGGCGACGATCACCTGCCGGTAGAGCTCATCCACGAAGTCGGCCGCCTCGGGCGTCGAGCCCGACGTCACCTTCAGGATGGTGGAGACGCGATGCTCCTTGTCGCCCGGGTTGATGCGCTCGGGGCTGTAGCCGACGAAGAAGTCCTTGTTGAACTCCAGGCCGGACACGCGCTCCAGGATCGGCACGCATTCCTCCTCGGTCGCGCCGGGGTAGACCGTCGACTCGTAGATCACCACGTCGCCCTTGCCCAGGTGATGCGCGATGTTCTCGGTGGCCGACAGCACCGGCGTGAGGTCGGGCTGTTTGAACTCGTCGATCGGCGTCGGGGTGGTCACGATGAAGACGTTCGCCCAGTCCAGTTCGTCGGCGTCGTCGGTGTAGCGCAGCCGCGTGGCCTCGGCCAACTCCTCCTCGGCCACCTCGAGGGTGTGGTCGCTGCCACCGCGAAGCTCCTCAACCCGTCTGGCGTTGATGTCGTAGCCGAGCACGTCGAACTTCTTGCTGAACTCCACGGCAAGCGGCAATCCCACGTACCCCAGGCCGATGATGCCCAGCTTCACTTCGTCGATCCTCAGCATGACCTTCCCTCCGTCGTTCCTTCAGTTTGATGCAGCAATTCCCGGCGCTGGTGGCAGTGATCACGACCACACGCCCGGCACACCCTTGACGACCACGCCGTCCGGCACGTTCCTGGTGACCACGGCACCGGCTCCGATCACGGTCCGCGCACCGACGGTCAGGTTCTGCAGCACCGTTGCCGCCGCCCCCACCAGCGTCTCCTCGCCGACCAGCACCTCGCCCGAAATCACCGCGGCCGGGTTGACGGACACGAAGTCGCGAAGGTCGGCGTCATGGCCGATGGTCGCATTCGGGTTCACGTGCACGTGACGACCCAGCCGGACATTGTTCGACACCGCGGCGCCCGCGCACACCACCACGCCCTCGGCCAGGGTCGTCGCGGCGCCGAACGTGGCGCTCGGGTGCACCGCCGTGAACGGACGTCGTCCTGCCGCCTCCAGCCGCGCCACCAACCCACGACGCACCTGGGGGCTGCCGACGCCCAGCACGAACCGCACACCGGGATCGCCGCCGGCCAACCACTCCTGCACGGTTCCGAGGTAGCTGACGCCTCGGGCGGCCAGCCGCTGCCTGTTCAGGTCGGACGGTGCGTCGTCCACCACGCCCAGCACGTCAACCGGTGACCCCGCCGCAATCATGGCGTCCAGCACATCGAGGCATTCGCGGCCGAAGCCCGAGGCCCCGATCACCACCACGCGGTCATTTGTTGTCATCGGCCGCCTGCTGACTACCGGTGAACTTGCTCATCGTTGCCTCGCCCGGCTGGGAGATGCCCGCGCGGCGCAACACCTGGGTGACCGTGCGCAGCAGGATCTGCACGTCCAGGGCGAGGCTGCGGGTGTCCACGTACTCGACGTCCAGCGCCAGCCTCTCGTCCCAGTCCAGGCAGTTCCGCCCGTTCACCTGGGCCAGCCCAGTGACGCCGGGGCGCACCTCGTGACGCCGGGCCTGCTGGGGGCTGTAGCGGGGCAGGTACTCCACCAGCAGCGGCCGCGGCCCCACCAGACTCATGTCGCCCTTCAGGACGTTCCACAGGGTTGGCAGCTCGTCCAGACTGGTGGCGCGCAGCACCCGCCCGACCCTGGTGAGGCGATCCTGGTCGGTGACGTGGGTGTCGTCGGGGTGACGCATGGTGCGGAACTTGACCAGCTCGAACACCTCGCCGTCCTTGCCCGGGCGCGGTTGGCGGAACAGCACCGGACGCCCGTGCGCGACCAGCACCACCCCGGCGGTCGCCAGCTGGAGGGGGGAGCTCAACACGAGCCCGACGGCGGCCAGCACGGCGTCGCCTGCACGCTTGACCCGGTCGTAGGCTCGTGGCTCAGCCGACACGGTGACCTGCCAGGAACGACCTGATGGTGGCGTCGACCCTGCTCACCTGCTCGTCGGTGAGCCCCGAACCGCTGGGCAGTGACAGCCCGGTCCTGAAGAGCCGCTCACTGGTGCCGTCCAGGAATGCTCGGGCACCGGCAAACACCGGCTGCAGGTGCATCGGCTTCCACAGCGGACGCGCCTCGATGTCCTCGGCCACCAACGCCAGGCGCAGATCCTCGGCAGTGAAGCCGGCCTCGTCCGCGTCGACCAGGATCGACGTCAGCCAGAAGTTGTCGCGGGTGGCGCCGCCGTCCGACTCCGACGGTTCGCCGAACACCGTCACCCCGGCGACGTCGGCCAGCAGCCGGCGGTAGTGCAGCCGCAGCTGGCGGCGCCGCTCGAGCATGGCGTCCAGCCGGCTGAGCTGCGCCCGCCCCAGCGCCGCCAGGATGTTCGACATCCGGTAGTTGTAGCCGATTTCGGTGTGCTCGTAGTGGACGACCGGCTGACGTGCCTGCGTCGCCAGGTAGCGGACCCGGCGGGCCGTGGCCTCGTCGTCGGTCAGCAGCGCGCCACCGCCGGAGGTGGTCATCACCTTGTTGCCGTTGAAGGACAACACCGCCATCACGCCGTACGAACCGGCAGGACGCCCCGCCCGGGTCGCGCCCAGCGACTCGGCGGCGTCCGACAGCAGCGGCACTCCGTGCTTCTCGGCGATCGCGTCGATCCGGTCGTGGTCGGCCACCTTGCCCAGCAGGTCCACCGGCAGCGACAGCGCGCACCCGTCGACCGTCATCGCCCAACTCGTCGAAGGCCCGCTCCAGCAGGTCGGGGCTCATGTTGCCGGTCTCATCGCAGTCGACGAACACCGGCTCAGCTCCCGTGTAGACCACGGCGTTGGCCGTGGCCGCGAACGTCATCGTGGAGGTGAGCACCAGGTCGCCGGGGCCCACGCCCAGGCACAGCAGCCCCAGGTGCAGGGCGGCGGTTCCCGACGACAACGCCACAGCGTGCCGACGCCCGCAGTAGTCGGCCAGCTCGGCCTCGAAGGCGTCGACCTCCGGGCCCAGCGGCGCGATCCAGCCCGACCGCATGGCCCGGACCACTGCCTGCTCCTCGAGGTCGGTGACATCGGGAGGGGAGAGATGGATTCTCTCCGCCATCAGGCCCTTCGCCGTTCCGCAAAGACAAGGACGTCGGACTGCTGAGGTTCAGTGATCGGACGCTGCAGGTCGGAGGGGTCGAGGGGAGGGACGCTCACCTCGGTGATCAGCGGATGCTCGCTGGGGGTCGGCTGCTCGGAGCTGCTCAGCAACACCTCGTCCATCTTCTCGCCGGCACGCAGGCCGACGAACTCGATGTCGATCGGCCGGCCCGACGTCTCGATCAGCCGGCGGGCGACGTCGAAAATCTTGACGGGCTCGCCCATGTCCAGCACCAACACGTCGCCGGGCTTGCCGATGGCACCCGCCTGCAACACGAGCTCGCAGGCTTCGGGGATCGTCATGAAGAACCGCGTGACGTCGGGGTGGGTGACCGTCACCGGCCCGCCACGTTCGATCTGGGCCTTGAAGGTGTACAGCACGGACCCGCGCGAGCCGAGCACGTTGCCGAACCGCACCGACAGGTAGTTGTCGCCGGTCTCCTGCGCGAACCAGGCGGTCAGCCGCTCCGCGACGCGCTTGGTGCGCCCCAGCACGCAGGTGGGGTCCGCGGCCTTGTCGGTGGAGATGTTCACGAAGTGCTGGACGCCCACCCGGCGGGCGCAGCGCAGCACGTTGAGGGTGCCCAGCGCGTTGGTCTTCCAGCCTTCGTCGGGGTACATCTCGAGCATCGGGAGATGTTTCAGGGCTGCCGCGTGGAAGACCACGTCCGGACGGTGCCGGACGAAGATCTTCTCCAGCGCCTCAGGGTCACGGATCGAGCACAGCGCGATGTCCTCGGTGTCGAGCAGACCCTGCCCGTACAGGGACAGCTGCACAGCGTGCAGCGCCGACTCGTCACGATCCAGCAGCACCAACTCGGACGGACCGAGGCGCCTGACCTGACGCGCCAACTCCGACCCGATCGAGCCGCCGGCCCCGGTCACCAGGACGACCTTGCCCGTCACGTAGCTCGCGATGCTGGACAGATCGGTCTCGATCTGGCGGCGTCCCAGCAGATCGGCGACGTCGAACTCGCGAATGTGCCCGAAGGTGACCTGGCCGCCGATCATCTCGCGTACCGGGGGCACCACCCGGAACTGCAGCCCGGCCCGGTGACAGCGATCGGAGAGGTCCTGGATCAGCTGCCCCGTCGCCTCGGTGATGGCCAGGATCACCATCTCGGCACCGTGGTTCTTTGCGGTCTGGATCAGGTCGCTGCCCGTGCCCAGCACGCGGTACTTGTGGATGCGCAGGAAACGTTTGGCGGGGTCGTCGTCGAGGTAGCCGACGAGGCGATAAGGCGCGTCCATCGCCGTGTCGACCAGGCGGGCGATCTGCTCGCCGGCGTCGCCGGCGCCGTAGACGAGGGTCGGCGTGGCTTCGGCGAGGCCGTTCGGTCGCGCCAGACTGTTGATGCTGCGATACAGCCAGCGCGCGGAAGCCATCAGGATGAAGGCCAGTGCCGGGACGGCCACGGCAACCGCCCGTGGCAGGTTCGGGTCGAAGATCGCGAAGACAACACCCAGCGACGTTCCTGTCACCAGCGTGATGGCGCCCAGCAGGGTGGCCTCGTCGAAGCTGCCCAGCCGGCTACGCCCCAGGTAGAGGTGCAGCGAGAAGCCAAGGACGAGCTGCATGACGATGGCGGCGGTCAGGTAGCCGATCAGGCTGCTCCAGCGCGGTGCCGACAGCACCCAGTCGTAGCGGACCAGGGTGAAGGTGGTCAGGGCGAGGGCCCAGGCGCAGACGTCCCAGAAAACCAGCACCAGTCGTCGAACAATCAACGGCAACACGCGGGCCACGATGCCTCCCTGTCCGGGCGGTGCCCAGTAGTCTTGAGTCAGCTGTGGATCACGCGCCCTAGTGGGTGCGCGTGGACCCGAGCCTAACTTGCCCCGCTGCGGCATAATCCTCTTTCGCTTTCACAAGCCTTGACGCCTGCTTTCGGCTCCAGTGCTGGTCAAGACTTCCACGGCCTTCGGGCGTCGGCGTTGCCTCTTTGTGGCTCTCACTTCAACTGAACATGCTGGCTGGGCAGCCAGGATAAACTGCCAAGTCAAGCACCACAAAGGCTGTTGAAGAGTCAAAGGAGCCGTCGAACATGGCGCAGCGACACCGGGTAGTGATCATCGGAGGCGGGTTCGGCGGGATCAACGCCGCCCACGCTCTCGCGAAATCGAAGGTGGATGTGACCATTGTCGACCACACCAACCACCATCTCTTCCAGCCACTTCTCTACCAGGTCGCCACCGGCATCCTTCCCGAGGGTCTGATCGCGCCGGCGATCCGCACGGTCGTCGGCAACCAGAGCAATGCCCAGGTCGCGTTGGCCGAGGTGGTCGACATCGACGTCGACAACAAGGTTGTCCTTGCCCGCAAGCCCGACACCAGTGAGTTGCGGCTGCCGTTCGACACACTCATCCTGGCCGCCGGTGCGACCCACTCCTACTTCGGCAATGACGAGCAAGTTCGCGCAGTTCGCTCCGGGGATGAAGACCATCGAGGAGGCTCGCTACCTGCGGGACGGCATCCTCGCCAAGTACGAGATGGCGGAGCTGGAGACCGATCCCGCGGAGAAGAAGCGCTGGCTCACCTTCACCATCATCGGGGCCGGTCCGACCGGCGTGGAGCTCGCCGGCCAGATCGCCGAACTCGCCCACGTCGTCCTGCCGAACGACTACCGCCACATCGACACCACTTCGACTCGCATCCTGCTGATCGAGGGAGCCAAGAGTGTGTTGCCGTCCTTCGCCCCGAAACTGCAGCGGTACACCCACAAGAAGCTCACCGGGATGGGCGTCGAGGTGCGGACCAACACACTGGCAGTGGACATGGACCGGGTGTCGATCACGGTGAAGGGCCCCGGTGACACTCTGGAGGTGATTCCCTGCCGCACCCGCATCTGGGCGGCCGGCGTCCAGGGGTCCGGGTTGGCGCGGATCCTGGGTGGGAAGCTGGGTGTGGAGGTCGACCGGGCCGGGCGCATTCCGGTCAACCCGGACTGCTCCGTGGGTGACCGTGACGACATTTTCGCTGTCGGTGACCTGATGGCGCTCGACAAGCTGCCCGGGGTGGCCCAGGTCGCCATGCAGCAGGGCAAGTACGTCGGCAAGCTGGTCGCCGCCCGTCTGGAGGGCAAACCGAAGCCGCCGCCGTTCAAGTACTTCGACAAGGGCAACATGGCGACCATCGGCTACAAGGCCGCTGTCGCCGAGTCGTTCGGCATGAAGCTCACCGGCGTCCCCGCGTTCATCGCCTGGGGCTACATCCACATCCTCTACCTGGTGGGTTGGGGCAATCGCTTCGGCGCGCTCTACACGTGGGCGCGGGCCATGGTCTTTTCGAAGAACCGTGGTCACCGCATCATCACCTATGACAGTGGCCAAGGACAGGTCGCCCACCGCGGCGTCGGTGGCCGGGTGGAGCAGCAGCGTCTCGGGGTGAACGTTCCGGTGCCGGGCCAGGCGACCCAGCTGGACGGCCTCACCGCCCGCGCCGTCGACAACACCGACGACTGAGCCAGGGCAACAGGGCTGTAATTACACGCCTGTAATTATCCACACTGTGGATAACCCCTGTGGACAACGGGTGGGGACTCGTCTCAGGTGCGCCGCGGACACGGTTGTTGCGCCGGGTGTCCTCTGACGCAGACTTGCCGCAATGAACGAGACCATCCAGACCCTGCTGGCCCACCGCTCCGTGCGCCAGTTCACCGACGAACCCGTCCAGCCGGACACCGTCGAGACCCTCATTCGCTGCGCGCAGGCGGCCGCCAGCTCCAGCTTGTACCAGGCGTACACCTTCATCCAGGTCGTTGACCCCGACCAGCGTCGCGCCCTGTACGAGGCCTCCGGGAACCAGCCGTGGGTGTTGCAGGCCCCGCTGTTACTGCTGTGCTGCGCCGACATGCACCGCGCCCAGGGCAACTTCGACGTCGACGACAAGGTCTTCGGCTACGTCGAGCAGTACACGATCGCCGTCATCGACGCGGCCCTGGCCGCCCAGAACCTGATGGTGGCAGCCGAAAGCCTGGGCCTGGGCGGGTGCTTCATCGGCGGCATCCGCAACGAATCCGGATCGCGTCATCGAAGCCTTCGACCTGCCCCGGTTGACGTTCCCGGTGTTCGGGTTGTGCCTCGGCCACCCGTCCTGCCGCAACGACCTCAAGCCGCGCCTGCCGCTGCCGGTCGTGTTCAAGCAGGACCGCTACGACGAGTCCGTCGACGAGAACCTGATCGCCAGCTATGACCAGGAAACCCGCGAGTACTACCGGGCTCGTACCAGACGGCAAGGAATCGGACAGCTGGGCCGAGCGCTGCGGCCAGTCGCTGGCGGCGAAGTCGCGTCCCCACGTCGGGGTGGCGGTGCGCCGCCAGGGCTTCCTGGCGGATCCGCAAGCCTGATCCGACGCAGCCTGAACCGACGCGAGGGGGGTGCCCGGTAGTCCGGGCACCCCCCTCGCGTTGTGTTGTCGTCAGCCCCGTGTTGTCGTCAGCCCCGTGCTGCCCGGGGCCGGTTCGACGTCGGCAGTGTCGAAGCCGGCGTGCTGCCGGGAGTCCAGCTCACCCTTGGCGGAGGAAGCGGGGATCAGACCGTCCTGGCGGTGTGCCTCGTCCTCGTCCTCGAGCTCGGGCGGCTCGATCCGCATGCCGTAGAAGCTGCGGTAGACGAAGAACAACGTGACCAGCAGGAACACTGCCGACAACACCAGGGTCAGGGTCCGGAAGCCCTGGCCGCTCAGGCTGACGGCCAGCTCCACGGCCAGCAAACCGAACAGGGTGGTGAACTTGATAACCGGGTTCAGCGCCACCGATGAGGTGTCCTTGAACGGGTCGCCCACGGTGTCGCCGACGACGGAGGCCTCGTGCAACGGGGTGTTCTTCATGTCGAGGTCGACCTCGACGATCTTCTTGGCGTTGTCCCAGGCGCCGCCGGCGTTCGCCATGAAGATGGCCTGGTAGAGGCCGAACAGCGCGATCGAGATCAGGTAGCCGATGAAGAAGTACGGCTCCAGGAAGGCGAACGAGAGGGCCGCGAAGAAGACGCCCAGGAAGATGTTGAACATGCCCTTCTGCGCGTACTCGGTGCAGATCTCGACGACCTTCTTGGAGTCCTCGGTGCTGGCCCGCTTGGCGTCCGCGTCCAGCTTGATGTTGCGCTTGATGAAGTCGACAGCCCGGTAGGCGCCGGTGGTGACCGCCTGCATGGACGCGCCGCTGAACCAGTAGATCACCGCGCCACCGGTGATCAGGCCGAGCAGGAACGGCGGGTGCAGCAACGACAGCTGGGCCACCGCGGTGGCGTCCTCGAGGCCGTCGGTCAGCGCCATGATGATCGAGAAGATCATGGTGGTGGCGCCGACGACGGCGGTGCCGATCAACACCGGCTTGGCGGTCGCCTTGAACGTGTTGCCGGCGCTGTCGTTCTGCTCCAGGAAGCGCTTGCCGACGTCCCACTGCGGCGTGAAGCCGAAGTCGCGCTGGATCTCGTCCTCGATGCCGGGCAGTTCCTCGATCATGCTCAGCTCGTAGACGCTCTGGGCGTTGTCGGTGACCGGGCCGTACGAGTCGACGGCGATGGTCACCGGGCCCATGCCCAGCATGCCGAAGGCCACCAGGCCGAAGGCGAACACCGCCGGGGCAACCATCAGGGCGCCCAGGCCCAGGATGCTCATCAGGTAGGCGATGCCCATCAGCACGACGATCGCCAGACCGATCCAGAAGGCCGAGAAGTTGCCGGCCACCAGGCCGCTCAGGATGTCGAGCGAGGCGCCGCCCTGTTTGGCGGACTCCACGACCTCCTTGACATGGCGGCTGCGGGTGGAGGTGAAGGCCTTGACCAACTCGGGAATCAGCGCCCCGGCGATGGTGCCGCACGAGATGATGATGGCGAGCTTCCACCACAGGCTGCCGTCGCCGAGGTCGGCGATCATGAACCAGCTGGTCAGGAACGTCATCGCGATGCAGACCAGCGACGTGAGCCACACCAAGCTGGACAGCGGCTTCTCGAAGTCCATGTCATTGACGTCGGCGTACCTGGCCTTGGCCGCGGCCTCGTTGATCAGGTAGCTCAGGAACGAGGCGATCACCATGACGACGCGGATGGTGAAGACCCACACCAGCAGCTTCACCTGCAGCTGTTCGTAGCCGGCCCCGGCCGTGATCGGGTTGACCGCCAGCAGCACGAAGGTGATGATCGCGACGCCGGTGACACCGTAGGTCTCGAAGCCGTCAGCGGACGGGCCGACCGAGTCGCCGGCGTTGTCACCGGTGCAGTCGGCGATGACGCCCGGGTTGCGCGCGTCGTCCTCCTTGATGCCGAACACGATCTTCATCAGGTCGGCGCCCACGTCGGCGATCTTGGTGAAGATGCCGCCGGCGATCCGCAGGGCAGCGGCGCCCAGCGACTCACCCACCGCGAAGCCGATGAAGCAGTTGCCGGCCAGGTCGCCCGGCAGGAACACCATGATCGCCAGCATCAGGCCCAGCTCCACCGAGATCAGCACCATGCCGATCGACATGCCCGACCGCATCGGGATCTCGTAGGTGGGGTAGGGCTTGCCGCGCAGGGAGGCAAACGCGGACCGCGAGTTGGCGAACGTGTTCAGACGGATGCCGTACCAGGCAACGGCGTAGCTGCCGGCCATGCCGATCAGGCTGAACCCGAGGATCACCAGCACCCGCCACAGCTCCAGCTGGGCCAGGAAGTAGAAGTAGATGAAGATCACCGAGCCGACGAACAGCCACAGCTGGATCAGGAACTTGCCCTGTTGCAGCAGGTAGGTCTTGCAGGTCTCGTAGATCAGCTCACTGATTTCCCGCATCGACTTGTGCACCGGCAGCTTCTCGAGCGTGCTGTAGCTCAGCAACCCGAAAATCAGGCCCAGCACACAGATGCCGATTCCGATCAGCAGCAGGGTGCTGCCCGTGATGCCATGGAACGAGACGATGTCGAGCGACGGCAGTGTGATGTTGGCTTCGCCGCCAAGTTGGTGTTCCCCTTCGGCGGCGCCACTGCCGCAACCAGCAAGAACAAGGGTCCCCAGCAGACCCAGCAGGACGGCTGGGAGCCGGGTGCGTTTCCTCGCGCCCGGGTGGCGAGTTGTCAGATTGGTGCCAAAATTGGCCATTTTGTTTGCATCCCTCTCGCGAGGCTCGTTTTCTGTTGTCCAGATCACTTCGCCGCTCTATCCAAACACCTCAACGGAAGCGTGCTTGATTGTGACCACAAGGGGGACAGGTCCCCAAAGGCGCCGACGTTCGGCCAGGCCTTGGGGCCCACGCTAGGCGTTGACCTCGGGGAGCCCTTCGCCAGGGGTCTCGCGGCCATCTCCGCGCCCGGGCCCCTGACTGCGGTCAGTCGTCGTCGAGTCGGTGGCCGTCGGCTGCTGGGTGGCGGCCTGCGAGGTGGCGCTGCTGCGCGGCGCTGTGGAGGCGCTGGTGGGTGGTGCCGAGGTGGTGCGGGCCGCTGAGGCCGCAGCTGTGGTTCGAGACGTCGTCGCCACTGCGGAGGTAGTCGGAGGTGCCGAGGTGGTGCGGGCCGTCGTCGGAGCAGCCGACGTCGTCCTGGGTGCAGACGAGGCCGAGGCGGTCACCGTGGTGGTGACCGGTGTCGGTGGCGGCTGGTCGAACAGTCCGGACCGCTCGACCCCCCAGGCCACCAAGGCGGTCACCAGCAACAGTGCAAGCACCACGCCGACCCATCTCCCCTTGCCGGCGCCGGGACGCGTCGACTCGTCCCAGGGCGTTGGGGGTGTTGGCGTTCCGGACGGGACCACGCCAGGGACGACGAGAGCCGCCGGGACAACAGCCGGTTCCTCTCGGGTCACCGGCATCAGTCGAGTGCCGGTGGCGGCCACCTGGGGCGCCGGCTTGAGGGCGACGGTGGGGGCGGGGGCATTGCGGCGCAGTTGGGCGGCCACCGCGGCCACCTCGGCTGCGTCAGGCCGCGCGCCGGGCTCCTTGCGCAGCAGCCGGCCCACCAGATCGTCGAGCACGGGCGGGGTGTCGGTCCGCCTGCTGGACAGTCGCGGCGGTTCGTCGCTGACATGGGCCCGAGCGACGGCCACGGCCGCCGGGGCCATGAAGGGCCCGTCGCCGGTGAAGACAGCGAAGATCAGGCAGCCGAGCGAGTAGAGGTCGCTGGCGGTGCCGACGTCGCTGCCGAGCGCCTGCTCGGGCGACATGAACGCTGCGGTGCCGATCGCCATCGCCGGCGCCGTGAGGGTCTGTTGGCCACTCTCACCCAGCCGCGCGATGCCGAAGTCGACGATCTTGGGCTCGCCGCCGTGCAGCACCACGTTGCCGGGCTTGATGTCGCGGTGGGTGATGCCGGCCGCATGCACCGCCGACAGGCCTTTGGCCACGCCTTCGATGACCTCAAGGCCACGGCCCCAGGGCATCGGGCCCTGGTCACGCAGGACGGTGGCAACACTCGGACCGTCCAGCAGTTCCATCACCAGGTAGGCGGACTTCCCGTCGACGCCGGCGTCGAAGACGCTGACCACGTTGGGGTGGTGGATACCGGCTGCCGCCCGGGCCTCCCGACGGAACCGCTCCTCGGCCATCGGGTCGGGTTGGTCGTCCAGGTTGACGACCTTGACGGCGACGATCCTGTCCAGCGAAGCGTCGTGGCCGCGCCACAACTGACCGGACGCGCCCGACCCCACGGTGTTGAGCAGGGCATAGCGTCCGGCCATCGTTCTCGGCTCAGTCACCGGTTCTCGGCTCAGTCACCTTGCCAGTATCCCAGAGGCTCCCCGATGGCACCGATCCGGGCAGGGAGGCCGAACGACGGACCGGTGCGTTCAGCACCGGCCCGTCGTTGGTTGTCGGGGGATCAGACCGTGACCAGGTCCTGCTCCGGGGTGGTGATGGGCCGCAGGCCCAGCTGGGTGTGCAGCACCTCGTAGACCTCAGGGCTGACGAACGCCGGCAGCGCCGGCCCGAGCTGGATGTTGGTGACGCCCAGAGCCAGCAGGCTGAGCAACACACAAACGGCCTTCTGCTCGAACCAGCTCAGCTTGATGCTCAACGGCAGGTCGTTGACACCGCAGTCGAACACCTCGGCCAGCGTCAGGGCCACCTTGACGGCGGAGTAGGCATCGTTGCACTGACCCATGTCGAGCAGCCGTGGCAGACCGGCAACCGTGCCCAGGTCGAGGTCGTTGAAGCGGAACTTGCCGCAGGCCAGGGTCAGCACCAGGGAGTCGTCCGGGGTCTTCTGCACCAGTTCGGTGTAGTAGTTGCGGCCGGGCTCCATGCCGTCGCAGCCACCCACCAGGTACAGGTGCGACACCTGACCGGCCTTGATGGCCTCGACGAGGAGCGGCGCCACGCCCAGCACGGCGGCGTGGCCGAAACCCGTGGTGAGGGTGGAGCCGCCGTTGATCCCGGTGAAGTGCTGGGTCTCGGTGTAGCCGCCCAGCTCCTTGGCGCGCTCGATCACCGGGGTGAAGTCCTTGTGGCCGGCGGCGTCGGAGTCGACGTGGATGAGGCCGGGGTACTCGACCATCGCGGTGGTGAAGATGTTGTCCTGGTAGCTGGCGCGCGGCGGCATCAGGCAGTTCGTGGTGAACAGGAAGGCCGCCGGCACCCCGTTGAACTCCTTGCGCTGGTTCTGCCACGCGGTGCCGAAGTTGCCCTTCAGCTCGGGGTAAGCCTTGAGCAGCGGGTAAGCGTGCGCCGGCAGCATCTCGCCGTGGGTGTAGACACTGACGCCGGTGCCAGACACCTGCTCCAGCAGCATCTTCAGGTCGTGCAGATCGTGGCCGGTGATCACGATGAACGGTCCGGGCTCGACGTCCATGGTCACCTGGGTGGGGACGGGGTCGCCGTACGAGCCGGTGTTGGCCTGATCAAGCAGCTCCATGCAGGCGAAGTTGGCCAGACCGAACTCGTTGAGCAGCGCCAGCCATTCCTCGGTGCTGTGGTGGCGGGTGGACTCGGCCAGCAGGTGCACGATGGCTGCTTCGACCTGCGCGTCGCGGTAGTCGAGCACGAAGGCGTGGTGGGCGTAGGCGGCCATGCCGCGCAGGCCGAGCACCAGCAGTGAACGGCAGGAGCCCTCGACACTGGGATCGCCGAAGATCTTGTCGGGGCCGGCAATGGCCTCCAGAGTGGTGTCGGCTGCGCCCAGCACCCGCAGGTTCGCGACGACGCGCGCGGTCAGGTCGTCGCAACTGGCGACGTCGAAGCTGACGTTGGTGACGCCGGTGAACAGGCCCTCCATCATCAGCAGCGCGTCGGACTCCTTGACGGGGTTGCCGTCCAGGACGACTGCCAAGCGCATCAGCTGGTAGGTGAGCGCGTCCTGGCTGGCGGCCGCCTCGGGGGTCTTGCCGCAAATGCCCTTGTCGGTGCAGCCGGTGCCGCGGGCGGTCTGCTCGCACTGGTAACAGAACATGGAAGTCATGGGGTGCCTTTCACGATGGCTGGGTACGCTGCCGGCCACGTCCGTGTCGCCGACTGTCCTTCGGGCAGCATACCTTTCCGGGCGAAGCGGCCACAGACGCAACCGTGGTGGCTCAGTCGTGTTGCCCGGGTGGCAGCGCGGCCCGGTATCTGGTGAACGACGGCACCGCCATCGCGCACACCAGCACCCCGACCACGACCAGCAGTCCGCCGCCGGCGGTGGTGAGGGTCGGCCCGATTGCCTCCCCGGCCCAGCCGTGCAGCACGTCGGCCAGCCGCGGGCCGCCGACGACCACGACGATGAAGACTCCCTGGATGCGGCCGCGCAACTCGTCGCTGGCGGCGGTCTGCAGGATGGTCTGCCGGAACGCGGCCGAGGTCATGTCGGCGGCTCCGCCGGCCACCAGGAACGCCAACGCCACACCGGCAGCGGCCGTACCCAGCTGCCCGTCGGCCAGCCCTGCGGCCACCCCGAAACCGGCGATGCAGACTCCCCACACCAGCACCGACCCGATCACCGCCACACCGTGACGACGCACCCGCGACACCCAACCGGAGAAGACACCGCCAACCACCGTCCCAGCCGGGATCGCCGCATACAGCAGGGCGAACATCAGCCCGCCCTCGGTCGGGACCGCCGAACGACTCATGGGCCAACTGCGGGAAACAGGGCGCGCGGCATGCCGAAGACCATGGCGATCAGGTCGACCACGAAACTCATCAGCAGCACGTGGTGGAACCGCAGGTAGCGCAGGCCGTCGATGATCGATCGGAACCCGGGCACCGTCCGCTGGCGTCGCCGCCGGCATGGTCGGGCACCAGGGCCGGCAGCTTGACCACTGCGTACAGGGTCGCGAACAGGAACAGGGTGTCGATGCCGTACAGCCAGGGATAGCCGAGCACCGGGATCAGCGCACCACCGACCAGGGGCCCGGCGATCGCTCCGAACGCCATCACTGTCATGTTCAACGAGTTGGCCGCGGGCAACTGGTCCAGTGGGATCAGCTTCGGCAGAATGGCCGTCCGGGTCGGCTGGTTGACCGCGAAGAACGCCTGCTGGACCGCGAACAGCACCAGCACCAGCCAGACACTGTCCAGGTGCAAGCGCGGCCTGTGCCCAGAACAGGCCGCTGGTGGTGATGAGCCCCACCGTGGTCAGGATCAGCAGCTTGCGCCGGTCCATCGCGTCAGCCAGCGCGCCGCCCCACAGACCGAACAACACCAGCGGCACCAGTCCGAACAGGCCGGTCAGACCCACGTAGGCAGAGCTGTTGGTGAGCGAGTAGATCTGCGCCGGCACCGCGACCACGGTCAGTTGGGCGCCGATCACCGTGACGATGTTGGCCGTCCACAACCTGCGGAACTCTGGTTTCTGCAGGGGGCGGGTGTCGGCGAACAGACCCCGGATCCGTCCAGGCAGCCCCACTGGTCTCCTCTCTGCCTCAGGCACACCAGGAGCGAATCACGGCTCAGCGGCCGCAGAACTCCATCGGGTCGCCATGGTAGGCCAGCCCGGTGGGGGCACCGGTGCACAGCCTGGAGGTGACGATCGGCGGCTGGCCGTCCTGGGGCTGGGCAGCCGGGGCGACACCCCACGGGTGGGCTTCCGCACCCAGCAACTGGGCCCACACGCTGGGGGCTGTTGCCTGCACCAGCCTGGTGTCGTTCGGGTCGAGGCCGGACAGTGTGGCGAAGTCGCGGAAGGCTTCGTCGCGGCCGGCGGTGCCGTCGATGAGCTTGATCTCGGTCGCCTTGACGGTGTTGAAGATGTGGGCGCCGTAGTCGTCCTTGATGGTCTGCGCCGGGATTCCGCGGTGCTCGGAGACCCAGTTGACGAAGAAGTCGTACTCGGTGTTGAGCAGGTCCGCCATCACCTGGCGTTCCTCAGCGGTCATCTGCCGGTAAGGGGTTGCCGAAGTCCTTGTCGCGGCCCGCTGTGAGGTACTCGGAAGTGATGCCGTTGCGGGTGGTGACGCCCTGCTCCAGCAGCGTGCCGCTGGTGGCCAGCACACCGTCGTAGTAGGTGTACGGTCCTGCGATGACGCCGATGCTGCCAACGATGGACCCATGGTCGGCGAGGATCTTGTCGGCGTTGGCCATCGAGTACATGCCGCCGGACGCCGACATGCCCTGCACGTAAGCCGTCACCTTCTTGCCGGTGCGCGCCCGGTAGCGGTCGACCGCGTCAGCGATGGCACGCGAGCCGTTGATGGACCCACCCGGCGTGTTCAACAGCAGGACCACGCCGTCCGCGTCGTCAGCCTCCAGCCCGTCGAGGACGTCGGCCACCTGGTAGCCGTAGGTGCCGACGGACAGCCCCATGCCGTCGCTGGCGTCGGCCATGATGGCGCCCGTGATCGGGATCGCCCGCAGCTTCTTGCTGGCGGACGGGCTGCCCCAGACGGTCTCCAGTGCCTCGGCGCTGGTCTGGCTCGGCCCGCCCAGAGCGGCGAGTGTCCCGGCCAGGAACAGCCCGCTGACAAGGGCACTGATGATACTGAGCACCAGCAGTCCGACGCTCAGGCCCAGGCCGAAACCGAATCCTCGTCCGAAGCCCTGCTTGACCGGGCCAGCCGGTTTGGGCGGCAGCGGCAGGGGTGCGGCTGGGGGCTGGGCGCCCGACTGGGTGCCCGGCTGCGGTGCAGCCCAGTTCGGCGCGGGGGTGGAAACGGGTTGACCGGCAGCCGGCGTCTCGGCCGGTTTGTTGATGATGGGGTCCTGCGGGTTGTCAGACATGGTTCGTCCCCTCGAGATGGCTCCGTACTTTCAGCCTAGTGGCTGGGTTTCCGGCGGCCCGCCCGCAGTTGACCGGTGGTCATTCGGCGCAGTCGCGCAATGGCCACCGGTCAAGGGAGCCGGGCCGTTCACCGCAGGGAGAGCGGTGTCGCCGGGGCAACAGGGGGGCGCCCACCGTCAGGTCGTGACGGTGGGCGCCCCTGCACAGCTGTGGCGCTCAGGCCTTCTTCTTCCTGAACAGGTCGAGCTTGTCGTAGTGCTTGGCCACCAGGTAGTACACGGTGACGCGGTTCTTGCGCGCATGCCCCTGGAAGTTCTTGGCGATCGATGCCAGCGCCTCGTTGATGTCCTCGTCGGCGTCGGTGATGGCCAGCTTCTTCTTGACGAAGCTGTCCCGGACGCGCTTGAGTTCCTCCGCGTCGCCGAACGAAACCAGCGAAGAGTCCTGCTTCTGCAGGGCGATTCCACAGTGACGCACGATTCCGGCAATGACCTCGTCGTCGGCATCCTGGTCGTACTTCTTGACGTCTGCAGCCCAGTCGGCCATGTTTCCCTCCTTCGGGACGCCACGCACCGGCGTCATCACTGAGATTAGGCCCGGTCGTGCCTTCCGTGGGCCAGACTGCGCCCACTTGCCGCAAAGAAGTTGAATCTCCTAGTCGTTTCGCCAGAACCAACCGTTTTCCAGCCGACGGCGCAGGGCGGGGTGATGTCTACCAGTTGGTCTGATCAGCACGACGTGGCGCGAAGGGACAAAATTGCCGCCATGAGCGATGTCAAGAACAGCCGAGTGGCTGACCGCGTCAGCACGATCACTGAGTCCGTGACGTTGGCAGTGGACGCGAAGGCCAAGGCGCTGCGCGCCGAGGGCCACCCGGTGATCATCTTCGGGGCCGGCGAGCCCGATTTCCCGACCCCGGCACCGATCGTCGAGGCGGCCGTTCAGGCCTGCAGGGATCCCAAGAACCACCGCTACACCCCGGCAGGTGGGCAGCCCGCGCTCAAGAAGGCCATCGTCGAGAAGACCAGGCGCGACTCGGGCTACGAGATCAAGCCCGAGAACGTGCTGGTGACCAACGGCGGCAAGCAGGCCATCTACGAAGGGTTCGCCGCCATCCTCAACCCCGGGGACGAGGTCATCATCCCCGCTCCGTACTGGACCACCTACCCGGAGAGCGTCAAGCTGGCCGGTGGGGTGCCAGTGCCGGTCCTCACCACCGAGGAGACCGATTTTCAGGTCACCATCGAGCAGTTGGACGCGGCGCTCACCGACAAGACCAAGTGCGTGTTGTTCGTCTCGCCGAACAACCCCACCGGTGCGGTCTGCAGCCAGGCCGAGACCGAGGCCATCGGGCGCTGGATCGTCGAGCACGACCTGTGGGTGATGACCGACGAGATCTACGAGCATCTCACCTACGACGGCATCGAGCAGGTCTCGCTGCCCGTCGTGGTGCCCGCCCTGCGGGACAAGTGCCTCGTGGTGAACGGCGTCGCCAAGACCTACGCCATGACCGGTTGGCGCGTCGGCTGGCTGATCGGCCCCGCGGACATCGTCAAGGCGGCCACCAACTACCAGTCCCACGCCACCAGCAACGTGAACAACGTCGCCCAGGTGGCAGCGATTGCCGCGCTGAACGGCGATCTGGCGGCTGTGCACGAAATGAAGGTGGCTTTCACCAGGCGTCGCAGCATCATCGTCGACATGCTCAACGAGATCGACGGTGTGCACTGCCCGACGCCACAGGGGGCGTTCTACGTGTATCCGTCGGTGCAGGGCGTCATCGGCAAGACGATCCTCGGCCACACCGTCACCAGCTCGCTCGACCTGGCAGATTTCCTGCTCGAGAAGTCGCTGGTCGCCGTGGTGCCCGGTGAGGCGTTCGGCACGCCCGGCTACCTGCGCTTGAGCTACGCCCTGAGTGACGATCAGCTCAAGGAGGGCATCACCCGGATGCGGAACCTGATCAACAAGGGGCAGGCGTTCAGCGAAGCCTGACCTGTCAAACACGCAAGAGCGGCTCCGCCTGAACTGCGGGGCCGCTCGTGCGTTCCGGGGGATGGTCGACCGATCAGGGCAGATCCTCCAGCACGACACCCTCCAGCGCCTCCGGCGGTGCCGGTGGCAGCCGCAGGGTGAACCTGGCACCGCCGGTGGGGGCGTGCCCGGCAGCCACCCAGCCGCCGTGCGAGTTCACTGTGTGCGCGACGATGGACAGCCCGAGCCCGGTGCCTGGGGTGTTGCGGGCCTTGTCGCTGCGGTAAAACCGGTCGAAGATGTGGTTGATGTCCTGGTCGGCGATGCCGGGGCCCTCGTCGTCGACGGTCAGCACCTCGTCCTCGAGTTTCACGTGCACCGTGCCGCCTTCGGGGCTGAACTTGACGGCGTTGTCGAGCAGGTTGGTGACCGCACGCTCCAGGGTGTCGGGCTCACCCACGACGTAGTACCGCTCCAGCGCGACATCGAAGAGCAGCTGCGGGCCACGCCGGTGCGCCCGGTCCACCGCGTTGCGCACGACCGTCGAGAAGTCGAGCAGTTCCCTGGCGATCTTGGTGTCGTCCTCGCGGCTCAGCTGCACCAGATCGGCCACCAGGGACGTGAACTCGCCCAGCTGGGCTGCGACGTCGGTCAGGATCTCGGCGCGGGCCCCGGGTGGCAGCATGTCCGTCTTCTCGTCAGCCACCAGCAACTCGATGTTGGTGCGCATCGATGTGAGCGGGGTGCGCAGCTCATGCCCGGCGTCCGCAATGAGGCGCTTCTGCCGGTCGCGGGACACTTCCAGCGAATTGATCATGGTGTCGAACGACCGGCTGAGCTCGCCCAGCTCGTTGTCGGAGTGGTTGCCGATCGGCACCAGCTCGTCGGTCTCGGTGACATAGGCCACCGCGGCCGCCAGTTCACGCAGCGGACGAACCAGCGCCCGGGCGGAGATGTATCCCATCGCAGCCGCCACTGCGACGAACAGGATGCTGATGGTGGTCACCATTCGCTGCAGAGACGTCAGTGTGATGCTCATGGGCTCGGTCGGGCGGGCCAGCACCAGGGCGTAGTTGTCGTTCTGCACCGTCATGGGCACCGCCACCACGCGTTGCAGGGAGTCGTCGGAAGCGACGATGTTGCGCGCTGACCAGCCCAGCTGGGTTCGGGCGATGGCCAGCTCTGGCGGCCCGGGGTCGATCGTGATGCGTTCACCGACGATGTGCGTGACGCCGCCGTCGGCCTTCACCAGAGCCAACGACACGTTGGCGGCATTGAGCGCGGCGGCATTGAGCCCCCCCAGCCCCTCCAGGTCGCTGGCGATCGGGCCGGAGATGTAACTGGCGACACTGATCAGTTCGCTGTCGAGCTGGCGCAACAACGACCTGCTCGTGAACAGGTAGACGCTCAGGCTGACCACTGCCACGGCGGCGGCCACCAACAGTGCGGTGAGCAACAGGAAGCGCCCCTGCAGTGACTGGCCGAACCTCTTCAGGTTGATCTGGGGCGTTCGGGGGAAGTGCACCACGATCAGGGTGCGGATTCACGCAGCACGTAGCCGATGCCGCGAACCGTGTGGATCAGGCGGGGCTCACCTTCCTGCTCGGTCTTGCGACGCAGGTAGCCGATGTAGACCTCCAGCGAGTTCGCGGTGGTCGGGAAATCGAAGCCCCACACCTCGTTGAGCAGCCAGCTCCGTTCCAGCACCTTTCGGGGGTGCTCCATGAAGGTCTGCAGCAGTGCGAACTCGGTGCGGGTCAGGCTGATCCGGCGGCCTCGACGCGTCACTTCGCGGGACTGGGTGTCCAGGGTCAGGTCGTCGAAGGCCAGGGTCTCGGTGTTCTCGGCCGGCTCGGGACGAGACCGCCTGGTCAGGGCGCGCAGCCGGGCCAGCAACTCCTCCAGGCTGAACGGCTTCACCATGTAGTCGTCGGCGCCGGCGTCCAGGCCGTCGACGCGGTCGCCGATCGCGTCGCGTGCCGTCAGCACCAGGATGGGCACGTCGTTGCCGTTCTGGCGCAGCATGCGCGTGGTCTCCAGACCGTCCAGGCGCGGCATCATGACGTCCATGATCACGGCATCCGGGCGCATGTGGCTCAGTTTGGCGAGCGCCTCCAGACCATCTTCAGCGGTGGTCACCTCGTAGCCGCTGTACTGCAGGGAACGCGCGAGGGAGTCCCGAACGCCCTGGTCGTCGTCCACCACGAGGATCTGCATGGTCAAAGCCTTCCACCTTCCGACGTGTCGCTCTTGTCCGGCGCAGCCGCCACCCGGCGCATCACTGGGCCGCAGCCGTGCCTGGCTCGGGCCGCACCAGGAAGCTGTCGCCTTCGCGGGTCACCCAGGTGACCTGCCCCTGGCCGACGATCGCGGTGCGGCCCGAGCTGGTGTCGATGGCAAGACACGTGCCCTCGTCGATGGCGACGACGCTGCTCATCGGCCCGATCTGCAGGGCGGCGATGGCGCGGGTGACGATCGAGTGGGTGTCTGCGTGGGTTTCGACGGCAGGCCCGATCAGGCCCAGCCCATCCCGGATGACCATCTCGGTGCTGCCCTCGCCGGCCAACTCGGGGGCCACCTGGCGCCCTTGATGCTTCCAGCCGCCGACGACCGCGTGCCTGGCGGTGATGGCAGCGCCGGCGGAGTAGCCGAGGTAGGGGATGCCGCTGCGCACCAGGCGCACGAGCAGGTCGCGCTGCTGGGCCAGCGCATCCAGGTACCCCGGCGTCCAGCCCCCGGCCACCACGATGCCAGCCAGATTCTCGGGGTTCTCAGGCCAGACGATGGCACCTTCGTCCTCGTCGATCAGCCAGACGGGTTCGATCAGGGCTTCCGGGAAGCGCTCGGTGATGGGGTCGGCGTACATGTCCAGATTGCCTGCCGCCTCATCCTGGGAACCGAGCAGCGCGACGGCGATGCGGTCACCGCCACGGGCACGTGCCGCGGCGACGAACTCGTCGTACGCCTGGCCGGGGGTTGTAGCAGGCCCGCCACCCACCAGGAACATCGTCATGGCTCAAGGTTAGCGGGCCGCGGGCGAGGGCGGCTTGCATGGGAGGCGGCGGCTCAGCCGAAGTCGCGGATCGCCGCCAGGATTCCGGGCATGGCCGACTCGATCGCCGCCAGGGTTTCCTCGAAACCTTCCTGGCCGCCGTACCAGGGGTCAGGAAGCGGGCTGCCGGGGTGCGCAGCCGGGTCGAAGTCGGTCAGCAGGTGCAGGTTACGGGCGTCGGGGGCGATCTGACGCATCCGCTGGACGTGGTAGGACTCGGCGGCGATCACCAGGTCGGCGCTGCGGATGGCGGCCCGGGTGATCAGCTGCGCGCGATGGTCACCCACCGGGTAGTCGTGGGCTCGCAGGGTGTGTTGCGCCCGCGGATCCATCGGATTACCGAGCTCTTCACGGCTGACGCCGGCCGAGTCGATGTGGGCAGTCAGCCCGTCCTCGGCCGCCCAGCGACGGGCCACCTGCTCGGCCATCGGGCTGCGGCAGATGTTGCCCAGACAGATGAACATGACGCTTGGGATGTCCACGGTTTTCCTCACAAACGGGGCTGCTCGGCCCGGTCGAGCAGCAGGTTGACGAGCGAAATGACCAGCGCCCCGGCCAGAGCGGACCCCCAGCCGGCCACCTGCCAGCCGATGCCGAGTGCCCCTGCGGCGCTGGAGGCCAGCAGCAGGACGCCGGCGTTGACCACCCACAGGAACAGGCCCAGCGTGATCACGATGAGGGGAAAGGAGATGAAATGCAGAATGGGCTTGACGATGGCGTTGAGCAGGCCAAGGATCACGCCGACCACCAGCAGGGTGATGATGATGTTGACGGTGTCGGAAGCCACCAGCGTGATCCCGGGGATCAGCCAGGTGGCGATCGCGACAGCGACGGCGTTGATGACGATTCGTTTGAGCACACCTCCAGCGTGCCATCCCGCCCTGACAGATCGCATACTGGAAGCCCCGGATTCTCCCCCGGGGGAAAGGGACGAGGCGATGGGGTTCACCAGGGAGCAGCTGGCAGCGGCCGCGGGCACCACTCTGCCCGACCTGATGCCGGATGACCTGCGGCTGCTCTTCGTCGGCATCAACCCGGGGTTGTGGACGGCCGCCGCTCAAGCGCACTTCGCCAAGCGGGGCAACCGTTTCTACCCGGCTCTGCATGCGGCGGGCATCACCGACTGGCTGTTCGATGAATCCGAGGGTTACCGCCGACGCGACGTCGAGCACCTGCTGGGCAAAGGCGTCGGGATCACCAATGTGGTGGCGCGGGCCACGGCCAAGGCCAGCGAACTCGGGCGCCAGGAGTTGCGAGCCGGAGGTGAGCGGGTGGCCGGGCTGGTGGCCGAACGACAGCCCCGGGTGGTGGCTGTGCTGGGGATCACCGCTTACCGGGAGGCCTTCGGTGACCGCACTGCGGCTGTCGGGGAGCAGCCGCAGGGTCTGGCGGGAGCGCGGCTCTTCGTGCTGCCCAACCCCAGTGGGTTGAACGCGCACGAGAACGTCGCCAGCCTCGCAGCCGCCTACCGCGAGGCTGCCGCGGCAGCCGGGGTGCCGCTGGCGGCGCGTCACTAACTTGTGCGCATGTGGTCGGGAGTCGCCCGTATGGGCCTTCCCGACCGAATGGACACGCGTTGGCGTCGTGCCGGTCAGGTAGGGGGCCCACCTGACTAGATTGAGCCCATGCTGTACGCGACCCATGCCGTCATCGACCTGGCGGCCATCCGGTACAACCTGGCCGGCATCAGGCAGCGCGTCGGCGACCGCCTGGTGCTGGTGGCCGTCAAGGCCAACGCCTACGGACACGGGGCAGTGCAGGTCAGCCGGACGATCCAGGCCAGCGGGGCTGCCGACTGGTTGGGCGTCGCCACGGTGCCCGAGGGGCAGCAGCTGCGGGCGGCCGGGATCACAATGCCGATCCTCAAGCTTTCGCACGCCTTCGACGACGAGGTGGACGCGGCGCTGGCGGCACGGCTCACCCTGACCGTCGTCGACGCACACACCATCGCGGTAGTCGGGGCGGCGGCGTCCCGACTGGGCGTGGTGGCGCAGGTCCACCTGGCGATCGACACCGGAATGCGCCGGGTCGGCAGCGAGCCCGGCCGGGCGGTGCCGTTGTCCCGGCTGGTGGCGTCCCATCCGGCGCTGGAGTTGCAGGGGGTGTTCACCCACCTGCCGATCAGCGACGTGCCCGAGGGGTTCGATTTCACCCGCGCCGAGCTGGCGCTGTTCCTGGAGACGGTGGCGGCGATCCAGGACGACCGGGCGGTGGCCGGGTTACCGCCGGTGCCGATGGTGCACGGCGGTGCTTCCGCAGCGGTGTTGGCGCACGATTTGACGGGTCTGACCATGGTCCGTCCCGGCATCATGGTGTACGGCCTCTACCCGGACCCCCGAACCCCTCGCACCGTCGAGTTGCGTCCAGCCATGACGCTGAAGAGCCGGGTCAGCTTTGTGAAGCGCATTTCCCGGGGTGAAACGGTCGGCTACGGCCGCTCCTGGCAGGCCCCCGAGGACACCTGGATCGCCACCGTTCCGGTGGGCTACGCGGACGGTCTGAGTCGCGCCACCTCGAACCAGGGGCGGATGCTGATCAGGGGCAGGTCCTACCCCATCGCAGGTCGTGTCTGCATGGACCAGACCATGCTGGACCTCGGCCCGGGCATCCCCGAAGGGGGTGAGCCCGTGACCGAGGTCCAGGTCGGCGACGAGGTGACCTGGCTGGGCCGCGACGGCGCCGAGGAGATCACCGCCGACGAGATCGCGGCCCTGACCGGCACCATCAACTACGAGGTCACCACCCAGATCATGCCCAGGGTGACAAGGACTTTCGTCGGTTGAGAGGACGGGCTGCCAGGAGCTGCGGCCCGCAGCTCAGAGCAAGGCCTTGCGCAGCTCTGCCCCGCTCCTGGCCGACAGGTAGGCGGGCGGCACGTCCAGGATCGAGATGGCGCCGGTGCTGCCTTCGCGGGCCATCCGGGCCACCGCCCTCGCTGACGCCACCACCACCGATCCGGTGAACTCCGGGTTCGAGTCGAGGGCGAGCTGGAAGGACACCACCTGGAGGTTCTGCGGGGTGGTGTCGCCGCTGCGGATCACCGTGCCGCCATGCGGCATTCCGGCGTGATCGCGCTCCAGTTCCTCAGCGGTGATGAACGTGACCGTGGTGTCGTAGGGCTCGAAGTAGTTGGGCATCGTCACGATGTCGTGGCGGATCTGCTCCAGATCCGCGCCCTCCTCGGCCACCACGAAGCACTCGCGGACGTGGCTTTCCCTGCTGGTCAATTCGCGACGCTCACCGGACATGGCCGAGTCCAGCGCCTCTGGTACGGGCACCGTGTACTGCTTGGCGTCCTTGACGCCCTTGACGCGACGAATCGCGTCGCCGTGGCCCTGGCTCACGCCACGCCCCCAGAAGGTGGTGGTCTTGCCCTGGGGCAGCACAGCTTCGAAGAGCAGGCGGTTGAGCGAGAACAGGCCCGGGTCCCAGCCGCTCGAGATCATCGAGAGATGGCCGCTCGCGCGGGCCACCTCATCGACGGCCGCGAAGTACTCGGGGATCCGTGCGTGGTTGTCGAAGGTGTCGACGGTGTTGAACAGCTGCGCCACTTCGGGCACCTGCTGCTGCAGGTCGGTCGCGGATCCGCCGCAGCACAGCACGACGTCGATCTGACCGGCGAAGCCGGCCAGTTCGTCGAGACGGTGGACGGGGGAGCCGTCGGTGCTGATGCTGGCGGGGTCTCGACGGGTGAAAACCCCGACGAGCTCCATGTCCGAGTTGTGCTTGATCGCTGCCTCGACGCCTCGGCCCAGATTGCCGTAGCCATTGATGGCGACGCGGATGGTGTTTGCCATGTGGGTGGCCTTTCAGTCTCCAGTAACTGGCAGGAGCCTACGCTGCCTCCCGGTGACCGGTCGTCATCACCTTCCCGGCACAGCGATCATCATCGTCACGCCGTGATGCTGGGGCGCCTGCTGACGAACTCCTGTCGCGCATAGCGGCCGATGGTCAGCGTCGAATAGCCGTCCGCCACGCCGCCGAAGCCGCCACCGATGACCGGCACTCGCTTGCCGGCGAAGGACACGGCCTGTTTGCCGCCGATCTGGGCCATCAGGGAGCTGACGACCTTTTCCGCGATCTGCTGTTCCAGCGCGGAGTCCCAGGCCGGGGCGGTGGCCACCGCCATGGGGGTGGCGGGCAGCTCGCCCTTGTCGATCAGCTCATGGACGGTGGCGCGTCCCAGCAGGGTCATCACGATGGCGCTGCGCACCCGAGGATCGTCCACGTCGTAACCGCGGAGGTGGACGATCGAGGCCACCAGCCGGCTCTGCACGATGGTGATACCGGCCAGGTTGGCGGGCACTGCGGCCATCGCAGTGGCCAGCCCGCCCAGATTGGTCACGAAGCCCTGGGCGCCGCCCAGCGCCACGTGGCTGCGAGTGAGGTTGGTGATCGCGGTCTCGAAGTCGCCCGTGGCGCGCTCCAGCGCTCCGGCCGCCGAAACGCGTGCACCGGGGAGTTTGCCCAGCCCGTTGATGGAGTAGTCGATGAGCAGGCGCAGGAGCTGGGCCGTGGCACCGGGAGCGACGGCGGGAACTGCCGCGATGAGGGACTTGCCGAGATTGCTGGCCAGCGCCATGGGGTTCCTCCTGCGGGTGGTCCGGCGTGTGGTGGTGCGGTTTGCCGCGCACCCGACTGACAGCTCCAACCGTAGCCTGCGAGCTGAACCGGCTTGGGCCGGCTGACCCGGACCCGTCCCCTGAATCAGGGGTCGACCGGCCGTCGGTCGCGTCCCGAACGGCTGCCGGGCACGACAGGAATCTGCCGGGGGACTGCCCAAGCGGCACCGGATCTGGAAAGATCTAGGTCGCGTGGCGTGCCGGTTACGCGCGCGCCCGGGGTAAGCCCCGATCTGACAGATGGAGGTAGCTGATGGGTGACGTGGCAAGAGTCGAGCTCGACGGGCAAGTGTTCGAGTTCCCGATCGTCGTGGGCACCGAGGGGGAGCGCGCGATCGACATCAGCGCGCTGCGCAAGAAGACGGGCTACATCACCCTGGATGACGGCTACTCCAACACCGGTTCCTGCAAGTCGGCCATCACCTTCATCGACGGCGAGACGGGCATCCTGCGCTACCGCGGTATCCCCATCGAGGAGTTGGCCGAGCGCAGCTCGTTCATCGAGACTGCCTACCTGCTGATTTTCGGGCACCTGCCCAACATCGAGGAGCGAGCCAAGTTCACCGAGTCGCTGACCGAGTGCTCTGCGATCCCGCAGGCGATGCTCAAGCACTTTGACGGCTTCCCGGAGTTCGCCAACCCGATGGCCATCCTGTCGGCCATGATCAACGCGCTCAGCACCCATGAGCGTCCCAAGATCGGCAAGGAGAATGACGACGAGGCCCTGCACTACTACGCGGCCCGGTTGATCTCGAAGGTGCGCACCCTGGCGGCGGCGTCGTACAAGTCGAACATCGGCGAACCGATCACCTACCCGCGGCATGACCTGAGGTATGTCGACAACTTCCTGCACATGATGTTCTCGGTGCCCTACAAGAACTACGAGGCCAGCCCGGAGGTGAGTCACGCCCTCAACATGTTCCTGGTGCTGCACGCCGATCATGAGCAGAACTGCTCCACCTCCACGGTGCGGATGGCCGCGTCCAGCAACGCGAACATGTACGCCAGTTGCGCGGCGGGCGTGGTCGCGCTGTGGGGTGATCGGCACGGCGGCGCCAATGTGGCCACCATCCAGATGCTGCAGCGGCTGCGGCGCGAGCAGGTCAGCGTCGAGGACTTCGTGAACCAGGTGAAGGACAAGAACAACGGCATCCGGCTGATGGGCTTCGGCCACCGGGTCTACCGCAACTTCGACCCGCGCGCCAAGATCCTGAAGAAGGCCGCCGACGACCTGCTCGAGTCGCTGCACATCAGCGACCCGCTGCTGGACGTCGCCAAGGAGCTGGAGGAGTGCGCGCTCAACGACGACTACTTCATCAGCCGCAAGCTGTACCCGAACGTCGACTTCTACTCGGGCATCATCCTGCGTGCCATCGGCATCCCGCTCAACATGTTCACGGTGCTGTTCGCGATCGGCCGGCTGCCGGGCTGGATCGCCAACTGGAAAGAGGTCTACACCGACCCGAACGGGAAGATCTACCGTCCCCGCCAGGTCTACGTCGGCAACCCCATCACCCCGTGGACACCCTCACGCGAGCGTCAGTAGTGCGCCGGGCGGCCTGGCAGGTGGTGCGCAGAGAGTCCGTCGTCCCGCACAACTGTCCGCGGCCGGTGTGACACTGACGAGATGCTCGCCTACATCTTCGGGCCCGAGGAATCCTGGCCTGACCAGGACCTGATCGGCTTCAGCGAGGAGTTCGACGCGGGTCTGGTGATGGCCGCGTATTCCTCGGGGGTGTTCCCGATGCCGCTGAACGACTCCGGGTTCCGCGGCGAGATGGGTTGGTGGTCCCCGGTGCAGCGCGGCGTCGTCGAGCTGGCCAGGCTGCGGGTCTCCCGCAGCCTGGCCAAGACGGCGAAGCGGTACCTGACGTCCATCGACCTGGCGTTCGACCAGGTCATCCGCCGCTGCGCCGACCCGGGCCGGCCCTACGGCTGGATCGACGAAGACATCGTGTCGGTCTACACCCAGCTGCATGAGGCAGGTCAGGTGCACTCGGTGGAGACCTGGGATGCCCAGGGACGTCTGGTGGGTGGCCTTTACGGGGTGAGCATCGGCGGGCTGTTTGCCGGGGAGTCCATGTTCCACGACCCCCAGTACGGTCGGGACGCCTCCAAGGTGGCGTTGCTGCGCCTGGTGGAGGAACTGCGCGCCCGGCCCGACCACACGGCACTGCTCGACGTCCAGTGGTTGACTGATCATCTGGCGAGCCTGGGTGCCACCCGGATCAGCCGCCGCGGTTATCTGCGTCGTCTGGCGGCCGCCCTGGAACGGCCGGACACCCAGTGGCCGGTGCCCAGCGAGTCGATGAGGAGGGTCCGTGCCTGAGTTGCCCGAGGTCGAGGCGTTGCGCTCGTTCCTGGACGAGCGGCTGCCGGGCCGCGTCATCACCCGCGTCGAGCTCGCCGCCTTCAGCGCCCTCAAGACCTACGACCCCAGCCCCGAAGCCTTGATCGGGCTCGAAATCAGCGCTGTGACGCGGCACGGCAAGTTCTGTGACATCGACGCGCAGGGCATCCACCTGGTGTTCCACCTGGCCAGGGCGGGGTGGCTGGTCTGGCGTGACCAGCTGCCCGAAACGCCTGCCCGGCCCGGCAAGGGGCCGCTCAGCCTGCGGGTGGGGCTGGACGACGGTTCCGGTTTCGACCTGACGGAGGCGGGCACCCAGCGCAAGCTGGCGGTGTACGTCGTCACCGACCCCGCAACGGTGCCCGGCGTCGCAGCGTTGGGTCCGGACCCGATGGACGACAGCTTCGGCCAGCAGCAGTTCGACGAGATCCTGCGCGTTGCCGGCAAGGCGCAGCTCAAGGGGTTGCTGCGTGACCAGAAGGTGATCGCAGGCATCGGCAACGCCTACAGCGACGAGATCCTGCATGCCGCGAAGCTGAGTCCTTTCAGGCCGGCGTCCAACCTGACCGAGCAGGAGCGGGTGGCGCTGTTCGAGGCCTTGAAGACCGAGCTGCGCGAGGCCACCGAGCGGGCCAGGGGGCTGGCCGCGAAAGAGATCAAGGGCACCAAGAAGGCCCATCTGCGCGTGCACGGCCGCACCGGTGAGCCGTGCGATGTCTGCGGGGCAACGATCGCCGAGGTGAGCTTCGCCGACTCGTCGCTGCAGTACTGCCCTGTTTGCCAGACGGGCGGCAAGGTGCTGGCTGATCGTCGGATGAGCAAGCTGCTCAAGTGAGCCGCAGCCGGCCCGCAGTGGTCGCGAATGCTCGGGGGCACGCCTCGGGCTAGTCTGGGCCAATGCTCGGCTACTTCGGACCCGCTGGAACGTTCACTCACCAGGCGCTGCTGTCGCTCAGCGACGAGGAATCCAGGCCCTACCCGACTGTCGCTGCGGCGCTGGACGCGGTGCGCGCCGGCGAGGTGGACGGTTCGGTGGTGCCGATCGAGAACTCGGTCGAAGGCGGCGTCTCGGCAACCCTCGACTACCTCGGGAATCCTGATGTGGAGCGCCTGCAGATCATGGCCGAGGCGATCATCAGCGTGCGCTTCGTGCTGGTCGTCCGCCCTGGCACCCAGTTGCAGGACATCCGGCGAATTGCCACGCACTCGCACGCCGTCGCCCAGACCCGCGACTGGCTGGCCGACAACGTGGGTTGGGCGTCGATCGCCGACAAGTTCTCCACCGCCGGCGCGGCCAAGGAGGTCAGCAACCCCGACTCCGAGTATGACGCGGCGATCTGCGCCGCGGTGGCGGGGGAACTCTACGGGCTGGATGCCTTGGCCACTGACATCGCCGACAACCCGGACGCAGTCACGCGCTTCGTCCTGGTGCGCCGGCCCGGGCCGCCCACCCCGCGCACCGGCCACGACAAGACCACGATGGTCGCCTACATGCGGGAGGACCATTCCGGGGCCCTGCTCGAGATCCTGCAGCAGCTCGCCAGCCGCGGCGTCAACCTGTGCCGGATCGAGAGCCGACCCACCAAGACGATCCTCGGCAGTTACTGCTTCAGCATCGACGCCGAGGGCCATCTGGACGACCCGCGGTTGGCCGAGGCACTGATGGGCATGCACCGCATCTGCAAGGACGTGGTCTACCTGGGCAGCTATCCGCGTGCTGATCTGGTGACCCCCAACGTGCCGGTCGGGGCGCACGCCAGCGACTACATCGCGGCCCACGATTGGTTGAACGCCATCGGGGGGCATCGGCTGCCGACTTCCGACTGGGTGTGAGAGCCAGGCTCGCATTGATGCAGCTGGGCGTTTCAGTCCCAGCCCAGCTCTGCCAGCCGGTCTTCCTCCATACCGAAGTGGTGGGCGATCTCGTGCACCACGGTGACGGCGATTTCTCCCTCCAGCTCATCGCGGTCGGCGCACCAGCGCTGTAGCGGTCCCTGGAAAATCAGGATCCGATTGGGCAGCACGAATGACCACCCGGAATCCGCTTCGGTGAGCGGCAACCCGTCGTACAGCCCGAGCAGCTCGGGGTCCTCGCCGGGCGGGGGTTCGTCCTCGACGATCAGCGCGACGTTCTCGACCAGGGCGAGCAGCTCGGTCGGAATCAGGCCGAGTGCGCTCTCAACCGCCTGCTCGAATTGCTCGTCGGTCAGTTCAACCATGGTGGTCCCTTCGGTGCTGCTGCCAGGTGGCAGCCGGCTCCCCGGTCAGTGCCCGGGGATGTCGGCAGCCTCCGTCAACTCTTCGGTGTGACTGGTGTCCGGCAGCATGATGGTCAGCGCTCCGGGGACCACCTCGGCGGTGAAGATGGTGGCCCTGCCGAGCGTGTCCCCGTCGAACTCGTACAGGGTGGGACGGTCGAGCCAGATGGTGATCCGGCTGCCCTGGAACTGTTCCATCTCCTTGCCGCGGCGGATCTTCGCCAGCACTTGGCCGGCCAGCCGTAGCCAGCCGTGCGCCCCGCTGGGGTTGGCGATCAGCAGGTCCACCAAGCCGTCGACGGGATTGGCGTCGGGCAGCACCGCGACGCCACCCTGGATGCTGCTCACGTTGCCCAGCACGGTGAGCACCGCCTTGCGTTGGAACGCGGGCTGGTCGTCGATCCGCACCCCGATCCGTTGCGGTTTGGAGCCGAGCTCCTGGGCAAAGGCCACCACATAGGCGGCGGCACCGACGATCTTCTTGAGTTTCTCGTCGGTGTTGGCCATCAGCCGGGCGTCGAAGCCGATGCCGGCCATCACGGCGAAGTACTCGGACCGGTCCTCGTGGCCGTCGATCGTCACCTTGACCAGGTCAATGGCTCGGGCGACTCCGTCCAGGGCGACGTCCAGGGCGTCGCGCTCGTTCAGGGGCACGGCCAGATTGCGGGCCAGCAGATTGGCCGTCCCTGAAGGCAACAGCCCGAACGGGATGCCGGTGCCGGCCAGTTGCGAGCAGATGACCCGCATGGTGCCGTCACCGCCAGAACCCAGCACCAGCGACGCCTGCTGGTCGATGGCCTGCCGCGTCATCGAATAGCCCGGGTCGTCCTCGGTGGTGGGCAACCACAGCGGTTCGTCCCAGCCGCGCCGGCCGAGCGCTTCGCTGACGCGGCGTCGGAAAGCCGCCTCGTCCGCCTGCTTCGCAGGGTTGTAGACGATGGCGGCCAGTCTGTCGTGCTGGGGCTGCAGTCGCCGGGGGGTGGACGGCACGATGTCCGGTTGCATGAGAACTCCCGTGGCAGCAGGCACTGGGCGGCGGACGCCGCCCTCAGGAACAACCCTGCCATCACGACTGCGCTAACTTGTGTCCATGCGGTCGGGAAGGCCCAAATACGCCATTCCCGACCGCATGGACACAAGTTACGAAAGCGATCGCTGGCAGTCAACGGCCAGTGCCACAGATTTGGAGGCGCAGATGGAGCGGATCGGGTTCGTGGGGGCCTCGGGGTTGATGGGGCACGGCATGGCCAGGAATCTCGTCACCAAGGGTTTCCCGTTGAGCTACACCGTGCACCGTCGCAATCCGGCGGACCTCGCCGACGCGGGTGCCGTGGTGGTGGACGGCAATGCGGAGCTGGGCCGAACGTGCGACATCGTGATCATCTGTGTCACGGATTCATCCGATGTGGAACAGGTGGTGGCCGGTGACGACGGCCTGCTGAGCGACCCCAAGCCGGGCCTGATCATCGTCGACACCTCCACCTCCGAGCCGTCCAGCACCCGCCGGCTTGCCCAACTGGCTGCTGACAAGGGAGTCGGTTATGTGGATGCGCCGATGACGCGGGGTCCTGAGGCCACTGCGGCCGGCACGGTGAACACCTTGGTGGGCGCCGACGATGCCACCTTCACCCGGCTCGAGCCGGTCTTGCGGGCCTACTCCGAGAACATCTTCCGGTGCGGCGGGCTGGGTTCGGCGCACACCACGAAGCTGCTGAACAACTTCCTCGTCCAGGCCACCTGCACCGCACTCAGCGAGGCCTTCGCGGTGGCGGCCAAGGCGGGCGTCGACCCGCAGCAGCTGGTCGACATTCTGTCAGCCGGCATCTACGAGTCGAAGCTGCTGCACATCATGGAGGCCACCCTGCACGGCGACTTTGCTGCCATGAAGTTCAAGCTCGACAACGCGCGCAAGGATGTTCGCTACTTCAACCGTCTTGCCGGGGAGCACGACGTCAGCACCGGTGTCGGCTCCGGGGTCTGGGAGGACCTGAACGCCGCCCACAACGCCGGGTTCGGCGACAGGTTCGTGCCGAGTCTGGTCGAGGCTGCGCAGGCCATCAACGGAATCCAGATCAAGGCCGGGCACTGAGCGTCGACCGCCCCGGGTCACGGTCAGGGCTGCTGTTCACGGCGACCGCTGGATCAGTTCGCCGAGCGGGCGGGCGCGTCAGTAGTCTGACCCCATGATCGATCCGAAGCTCGTCCGTACTGACCCCGACCGCGTCCGCCGTTCCCAGCGGGTCCGCGGCTCCTCGGTCGAACTCGTCGACGACCTGCTGGCCGCTGACGAAGCGCGGCGCGCCGCCATCAGTGCCTTCGAGACGGCCCGGGCCGAGCAGAAGGAACTGGGCAAGCAGATCCCCGGGGCCAAGGGTGACGAGAAGGCGGCGCTGTTGGCCCGTACCAAGGAGTTGGCCGGGCAGGTCAAGCAACAGGAGGCGACGGCCGGCCGGGCCGAGGTGGACTACGTCGAGCTCAACAAGCAGCTCGGCAACATCGTGATCGACGATGTGCCGGAGGGCGGCGAGGACGACCTGTTCGTCATCGAGACACACGGCGAGCCGCGCGATTTCGAGGCTGAGGGCGTCACCGTCCGCGACCACCTGGAGCTCGGCGAGCTGCTGGACGGCATCGACATGGCGCGCGGCGCCAAGGTGAGCGGCTCCCGCTTCTACTTCCTCAAGGGCCAGGTGGCGCAGCTGGAGTTCGCGCTCAGCCAGTTCGCGCTCAACAAGGCCCTCGAGTGGGGTTACACTCCCATGATCGTGCCCAGCCTGGTGAAGGCCGAAGCCATGGACGGCACCGGGTTCCTGGGGCAGGCGGCGGTCGACGTCTACCACCTCGAGGCGGACGACCTGTACCTGGTCGGCACCGCCGAGGTGCCGTTGGCTGCCTACCATTCCGACGAGATCATCGATGCCGGGAAACTGCCGCTGCACTACGCCGGTTTCAGCTCGGCTTTCCGTCGCGAGGCCGGCTCCTACGGCAAGGACACCCGCGGCATCTTCCGGGTGCACTGGTTCGACAAGTGGGAGCTGTTCGTCTACTGCGAGCCGGAGGACGCCGAGGCTGAGCACGAGCTGATCCTGCAACGCGAAAAGGAGTTCCTCAACGCCCTCGGTGTCCCGTTCCAGGTGCTCGACGTGGCGTCCGGGGATCTCGGGCTGTCCGCCGCCCGCAAGTACGACTGCTATGCCTGGGTGCCCAGCCAGCAGCGCTACCGCGAGGTCTCGTCCACGTCCAACTGCACCGATTTTCAGGCTCGACGCCTCAACATCCGGCAGCGCGACGCTGACGGGGTCCGCCCGCTGGCGACGCTGAACGGGACGCTGTGCGCGATGACCCGCATGATCATCGTTCTCCTTGAGAACAACCAGCAGGCAGACGGTTCTGTCGTCGTGCCCGAGGTGCTGCGTCCCTACATGGGTGGCAAGGCGACGCTCGACCCGGCGCGGTGAGCGCCGTTCAAGGCAGCCCGGCGCGGTGAGCGCCGTTCAAGGCAGCCCGGCGCGGTGAGCGCCGTTCAAGGCAGCCCGGCGCGGTGAGCGCCGTTCAAGGCAGCCCGGCGCTGTGAGCGCCGTTCAGGCGCTACGCAGCTCGCGTTGGCGCACGGCACCGAAGGCGAACCAGCGGTTGAGCTCGGTGGCCGTGCCGCCGTCCTCGAAGTTGGCGGCCACGTCGTCGGCGGCCGCGCGCACCTCCCAGGGCGCGTCGCCGAGCGCCACCCCTCGTCCGGCCCACTGCAGCATCTCGATGTCGTTGCGGCCGTCGCCGATTGCCAGGGTGTCGGCCGGGTCGATGCCGTACTCCTCGCAGATGGTTTGCAGCGCGGACGCCTTCGTGACGCCTTCGGGAGCGATGTCGAGCCAGGCTGACCAGCCGACCGAGTAGCTGATTCCGTGCATCCCCAGCTTCTGGGCCAGGTGCTGGAAATCAGCCGAGTTGCCGTTCGGGTCGCGCAGAATCACCCTGCTTGCCGGCCGCGAGCCCAGCTCATCGATGGACTCGAGTGTCATCCGACCGTTCAATTCACCCGCCGGGAACGGCCGGTTGAGACGGAAACCGCGGCCGATGTCCTCCACCGCGATGCAGGCGTCGGGCGCCAGGTCGTGCAAGTGCGAAATCAGGGAAGCGGGGTCGAAAGTGGCCGTCTGGCGCACCTGTAGCGGCGGGAACTCGACGCACACCGCGCCGTTGGAGGAAACCACGGGGCCGGGCGGCAGCTGCAGCTGCTGCAAAACAGGGCGGGTGTCGAGCCAGGCACGCCCGGTGGCGACCACGACCGGGGTACCCGAAGAAACGACGCGCCCGACCGCGGCATGCACCTCGGAAGGCAGGTTGCCCTGCCGGTCGACGAGGGTGCCATCAATGTCGAGAGCTACCAATTGGGGACGAAAAACCATGAACACAAACTTTCGTGGATCAGTGACGATTCCGTTAACGCGGCATTCCAGCTGGACGTCGCGCAGGGAAACTCTCACCATACCACCGGCATTCGAACACCCTGGGTTCGCGAAGCTGTCGCCCGCGGCGGCCGGAAAGAAGTCAGCGGCGCACCGCAGGCGGGATGGCGCGCCAAAGAGAGGCGCCGTGCAGAGACGATTCAGTCGACGCCGAAGTCGATGGCGGCGGCATCCAGGAGATGATCCTCATCGCTCACCGGCACCAGGCGATCGGCAATCCGCGCTGCAGCGCCTTGCTCCAGCTCGCCGACCAGCTGCGATGTCTTGGAGCCGTTGAGCTGCCCTTGTGCGGCGTACTGCTCCAGCCGGGTGCGGGTGTCGAAGATGTCGAGATTGCGCATGGTCAGCTGGCCGATACGGTCGGTGGGGCCGAACGCGGCGCCCTCCACGCGCTCCATCGACAGCCGGGTGGGGTGGTAGCTGAAGGCGTCACCCGAGGTGTCCATGATCGAGTAGTCGTCGCCGCGACGAAGCCGCAGGGTCACCGAGCCGGTCACCACGGAGGCCACCCACTGCTGGATCGACTGGCGCAGCATCAGTGCCTGCGGGTCGAGCCACCGGCCCGCATACAGCAAACGCCCCAGTCGCAACCCGCTGGTCATGTAGTTGGCGATGGTGTCCTCGTTGTGGATGGCCGTCAGCAGCCGCTCGTAGGTGATGAACAGCAGGGCCATGCCGGGGGCCTCGTAAATGCCGCGGCTCTTGGCCTCGATGATGCGGTTCTCGATCTCGTCGCTCATGCCCAGACCGTGCCGGCCGGCGATCTCGTTGGCCTTGAGCACCAAGGCGACAGCGTTCTCGAAGGTCTCGCCGTTGATCGCTACGGGACGGCCCTGCTCGAAGGTGACGGTGACGTCTTCGGGCTCGATCTCGACAGACGGATCCCAGAACTTGACGCTCATGATCGGGTCAACCGTCTCGATGCCGACGTGCAGGCTCTCCAGCGTCTTGGCCTCGTGGGTGGCGCCCCAGATGTTGGCGTCCGTGCTGTAGGCCCGTTCCTTCGAGTCGCGGTACGGCAGGTTGCGCTGGGTGAGCCACTGGCTCATCTCGTTGCGCCCGCCGAGCTCGCGCACGAAGCCGTCGTCCAGCCAAGGCTTGTAGATCAGCAGCTGCGGGTTGGCCATCAGGCCGTAGCGGTAGAACCGCTCGATGTCGTTGCCCTTGTAGGTGGAGCCGTCGCCCCAGATGTTGACCCCGTCCTCTTTCATGGCGCGCACCAGCAGGGTGCCGGTGACTGCGCGGCCGATGGGGGTGGTGTTGTAGTACATCCGGCCGCCTGCGCGCAGGTGGAACGCCCCGCAGGCCAGGGCGCTGAGCCCCTCCTCGACGAGTGCTTCCCGGCAGTCCACCAGGCGGCTGAGCTCGGCGCCGTACTGCAGGGCTCGGCTGGCCGCAGCGGCAACGTCAGGCTCGTCGTACTGGCCGATGTCCGCGGTGTAGGTGCAGGGAATGGCACCCTTCTCGCGCATCCAGGCCACTGCGACTGAGGTGTCGAGCCCGCCGCTGAAGGCGATGCCGACACGTTCTCCGATGGGAAGGGAGCTCAGTACCTTGGACACGCGGAAAGCATAAGCCGAAAAAGTATGCGACGCGAATCGTCCATCCACGCCCGTGGGGGCCTGAAAGTATTTTGCGGGGGGAATAAGTATTCCGCATCTCGTTGCCGAAGCGGCCGACCGGCGTCTGCACCGGCACACCCCCTGTTGGGGTCAATGCCCGGGTGTCCGCGCGGCGTCAGGCCGCGCTGCCGGTACCATGGAGGCGTCCCGGTTTTCGGGGCTGGCGAGGTCGCATAGTGGTCTAGTGCAGCCGCCTTGAAAGCGGCCGAGCGTAAAAGCTCCGTGGGTTCGAATCCCACCCTCGCCGCCACCGCGGCCACGCCGACTGTTTCCAGACGGCGGTCGGATCAGGCGGGGCAGGAAGCAGCGAATTCATTCAGGACAGGTCAAGCCAGGCAGGCGGGTCGGCAGTGCAGTGCAATCCGGTGCAGCGAGGAGCGGACATGACCGTGGACACGACCGTGGACACGATCAGCTTCGACCTGCGGCCGCGCACTCCCCAGCGCGCAATAGTGGCCGGGGGCGTCAGCTTGGTTGTGGGCATCCTGCTGGTGTCCCTGTCCGGTGGCCTGGGGTGGACGACAACTGTGATGATTCTTGGCTGGCTGTTCGTTGTCGTCGGCGTTGGTCTGCTGGGCGTGGTGGTTTACACCATGAGGACGATGGCCGTCCACGTCGAGATCGACGATGACGGGTACCGGGTCGAAGGGCCCTCCTTGCGCAAGGAAGGGCTCTGGAGTGATGTCTCCAAGGTGGCCCTCACCCCGGATGGCTCGCACATGGTGATCGCCCACGGACAGGTGCGGCGCACCCACCTGCAGTGCCCTCGCGGGGGCGATGACCCCCAGATGAAAGCGCTCGTCAGGGCGATCTCGGAGCGCCTGGCCGGCGAAGTGACCGCAGGGTCCTGACGCCCGCGCGGCACCGGCCGACGTGCCAGCACTGCTGCACGGGACGGCCCGACGCTAACGCGTCACTGGACGGCCCGACGCTAACGCGTCACTGGACGGCCCGACGCTAACGCGTCACTGGACGGTACGCGCAGGCGTCGCTCAGGTCTTCGGCGGCCTGCGACGGAGTGGGCGTGGCCTTCGTCGACCTGGCGGACGAGCCACGGGCGCTGGACGGGGCCGAGCTGGTGGCCGGAGCTGCGCTGGTGGCCGGGGCCGAACTGGCCGCCGGGGCGGGCGCGGGTGTCGCCTTCTGCTCAGTGATGGCCTGCTGCAGCCGGTCCGCCATGTCGTCGTAGTCGGGATCGGTGGTGTCGAAGCCGTCCTGACCGTGCTGGAAGGTGACCCGGTTGAGCTTGGCTTCCTTGACCAGCATGGCCAGGTCGACGAAGCTTGGCAGCAGCTGCTGCGGGATGTCGGTCATCACCATGTCCTTGCCGGCGTTGGCGACACCCTCGTACTTGGTGAGCATGACGGCGGGACTGGCCTGGTCGACGATCGCCTTGATCAGACACGACTGGCGCTTCATCCGTCCGTAGTCGCCCTCGGGGTCGTTGCAGCGGCTGCGCGCGTAGTGCAGGGCGTCGGTGCCGTCCAGGTGCCGGTCTGGGCCGGCTTCGAGCACGCCCCGGGTGATGCAGCCGTCCTGGGTGTTGCCGAGCCCCAGGTCGAAGTTGATGTTGACGGTGACGCCACCCAGCGCGTCGATCAGCTGCTGCAGGCCGTCGATGTTGGCCAGGGCGAAGTAGTCGATCTCGACGCCCATCGCCTCGCCGATGCCCAGTTTCAAGGCGTCGGCACCGGGGTGGTCGGTGTCGGTGAACAGCTCCGGGTGCTTGCGTGGGACGTTGTCCCACATGGCGTTGGCGAAATACTCGGGATCGTCGGAGTTGTAGCCGTCGTAGAAACCGTTCGGGTAGGCCGCCGCCAACTCGCTGCCCTCGGGGAAGGGAATGCGGGCCATGTTGCGGGGGATCTGGACGAGCACCGTGTCGCCGGACCTGGTGTCGATGGAGGCCATCATGATCGTGTCGGTGCGGATGCCCAGCTTGACGTCGCGGCCGATGCCCGAATCGCCACCCAGCAGCAGGATGTTGATGCGGCTCTTCCCGGCCCACGGGTTCTTGCGGTTGGCTGAGGGGAGGGTCTTGGACGAGTTGGTGCCGCCATCGGCGAAGATCTCGGCCACCAGGTCAGAGGTGGTGTACGCGTAGCTGGACGCCACGGACAGCGGCACCGAGACCATCAAGCTCAGGGCGAAGACCACCACCGCGCCCAGGCTCCGCTGCGCGTGGGAGAGGACTGAGGGGCGGGTGACCTCGTAGGTGATCAGCAGCTGAGCCACCCAGGCCAGGTTGAGCACCAGCAAACCCACGGCGAGGTTGCGCATGAAGACGGGATCGAGCGCGAACGCCACCAGGGTCGACGTTCGGACGACCACCAGCACGGCCAGGGCAATCAGGCAGCTCACGAACGGCACCAGAACGAGCCAGCCGAAGCGTCTGGCCCGGGTCCCCAGCAAGCCGGAACCGGGCAGCAAGGCGCTCGCCGCGGTGCGAAGCAGGCTCTTTCGGAACCGCCAAGGGGCCGCGGCGTCAGCGTACTTCGGCCATGACTGCGCGTCGGCAGCTGCCGACGAACTCTGAGTCGCACTGTCGGTCAGGGCGCGGCGTGGCACGTGCACTTCGTTCCCGTCGATCTTCCCCTCCTCGCATCGGATGACTCTCAGGATACGCAGCTTGGCCGCCAAACCGGTGCCGCCTGGGTCGTCGACGTGTCCGACTGGCGACCCGACTTGTCGGACGTTGGCAGCATGACGGGGCAGTGCTTTTGCTGTCCGAGCGGCAAACCGATAAGCTCGATCACCGACTGGAGGTGTCGCCTAGCCCGGTCTATGGCGCCCGCCTGCTAAGCGGGTTGAGGGCTTCAACCCTCTCGCGGGTTCAAATCCCGCCACCTCCGCCAGTCAAGTGAAAGCGTCGCCCGGGGCCCAGCCCCGGGCGACGCTTTCGTTCAGCCTTCGTCTGGCCGGTCAGTCCGTCCTGAGCGTGTTGAACGTGACCGGTCCGGTCCGGGCCAGCTCCGAGACCTGTGCGAGGTAGAGCTCGGCGCAAGCCAGAGCGTCCGTGAGCGCCTCGTGGGCGGAGTAGCGCGGCAGTCCGTAGTGCCTGCGCGCGTTCCACAGCCGCAGCTGATTGCCCTTGGACTCGTCGTCGAAGCCAGGGTTCACGATCCGGTTCTGCACCTCGAGGGTGTCCACCACGGGCACGACCAGCGGCGCCCCGTAGAGCAGCTCGCAGGCCCGGGAGAGGAAGTGGACCTCGATCCGCGCGAAGTGCGCCAGCAGGACGCGGCTGGTGAGCGCGCGAAGGGTGGCCGGCAGGGCCTCCTCCAGCGCGGTGCCCGCGGCCACGATGTCGTCGGTGAGACCGTGGTAGGTGGCGCTCTGACCGACCTCTCGGCTGGTGCGGACGACGAACCCGGCAGCACCCCCGAGCATGATCGTGGTGCCGTCCACGGGCACGTAGCCGACACTGAGCAGGTGGTCCCGGTTGGGGTCGAGCCCGGTGGTCTCGGTGTCGATCGCCAGCAGGCGCAGGTCCTCGACCCTGGTGCTGTTCGTCGGCAGCCGGCCGGAGTAGTACTCGGCGAGCGGGCCGCGGGCTCTGGCACGCGCCTTGGCCCAGCGATGCTCCAGGCTTGGCGTGAAGAGTCTGCGCATCAGCTCGCCCCTCATGAGGTGAGGTGCGTCTGGTGGGTGAAGCCCAGCGCGCCCTGCATCTTGCGGATGATCGTGAAGGCCTCTCGCAGGTGCCGCTTTTCGAAGGAACTCAGCTCGCTGGGGGCGATGTGGTTGTCGGGCTGCTGGCCGGCCCTGATCTGACGGACCTGGTGGCGGATCCGCACGTAGTTGATGAACTCGAAGGAGTCCGCGAGGTCAGCGGCGTTCTCCTCGCTGAGCGCGCCCAGCGACGCCGCGGACCTCAGGCGCGCGAGCGTGTTCACTTCCCGTACGCCGTTGGCGAGCGCAAAGAGCCGTGCCATCTGGACGATCGCGGTGATCCCGCCGGCCTTCACGTCGAGGGTGTTGAGGTGCTCGCCCTCGTGCTCCAGGACGAAGTCCCGGAAGAACCCGAGCGGGGGCTGGAAACGTTGGGCCTGGGTGGCCAGGTGCGTCTGGAAGCGGGTGGCGTTCGGCGTCCGCTTCGCGACCGCCCCCTGCAGCTGGGCGAACAGCTGGTTGTCGCCGTACACGGGCCGCATGTCGAAGAACGTCTGGGCATTGAGGAGGGCGTCGGGCGTGGGTTCGTTGATCCAGCGGCTGAAGTAGCTGCCCCACACCTTGAGCGGCTGGTTCCACTGCGGGTTGCTCGCCATCATGTCGCCGGGGCAGCGGCGGTAGCCACACTCGGCCAGGCCGTCGACGACCTTCCTGGCGAGTTCCTCGAAGTAGGGACGGTGCTCGGGCAGGACCGCGTCGTGGAGGATGATCGCGTTGTCCTGGTCGGATTGCAGGCCTGTTTCCATGCGGCCCTGCGAGCCGAGGGCGACCCAACAGTAGTGCGCGGGCGGGTGCCCGATCTCGGCCTCGACGAAGTTGATGACCTTGCGGCAGGTGGCGTCGGCGATCGCGGTGATGACGCGGGCGATGTCGTCGGCGGTGGCGTCCTGGGCGACGAGGTGCTCCACGACGGTGCCGACGCGGGCCGCGGTCGCCTTGAGGCTCTCCATGGTCGTCTGGTTGACGATCTGGGAGACCAGGTAGGCGGGGCTGGCCTGCTCCAGGCGCATCAGGTCGCCGGCGGTGATCATGCCGACGAGCCGCCCCTCCTCGGTGACGGGCAGGTGGTGGAGCTTGCGCTGGGTCATCTCGACAAGGACCTCGAAGGCGAGCTTGTCGGCGTCGATGGTGATCGGACGCTCCGTCATGATGCTCCTCACCGGAGCTGAAGGGTCCAGGCCCGCGGCGACGACCTTGCTGCGCACGTCGCGGTCGGTCACGATCCCGACCAGCCGGCTGCCCTGCATCACCAGCAACGCGGAGACGTTGTTCTGGGTCATCAACACTGCAGCGTCGTGGATGCTGGTCTCGGGGTTGGTGGTGATGGGCTCCCTGCGGACCGTCTCGCGTACCCGGGTCCGCATGATCGCACTGCCCTCGTCGCTGACATGGACCGTCTGGACGGCGGCTCGCATGCGTCCGGCCTGCTTCTCGAGGAAGAACTGCGAGAACGTCGGCTGAGTCCGCATCAAATCGTGGAAGAGCGAGGCTTCCATGAGCAGGCACAGGGAGTCCTCGCTGGCGTACAGGGTGTAGCGCATCGGGGCTCCGGCCAGGACGCTCGACATACCGAACGAGTCACCCGGGCCCGCCTTGTCGTTGAATGCGCCGAGTTCGTCGAAGATGTCGACCGCACCGGAGCGCAGGATGTAGGTGATGCTGTTTTCTTGGCCCACGGCCACCAGCGTGGTGCCGCGCCGGTAGTACCGGGCCGTGAGCTGCCGCGGGAGCGCGTCCAACACGGCCGCCGGCAGCGTGCTGTACGGCTCGTGCTGGGCGAGGAAGTCACGGATCTCGGCGAGTTCTACGTCCATGGCCTCATCGAATCGGCTCCATCCTCCGTTGTCCAGAGATCTGCGGCCTCAGCTGCAGCCGCTGCGGCTGCTGCCGCGGCTGCGGCCTCGATCTTCGCGTCCCACTTGGCCATCGCGATGCGGCTCTGCTCGGCGACGTGGCCGACCTTGGTGGAGAGCCCCCCGAACTCGGCGAGCAACTGCTGTGGCAGGTCGTCCTCGCCAAGGCTGTAGAACCAGTTGGCGATCCGCGGCAGTTCGTCGACCCACTCGTGGTCGAGATATGACGTCACGCCGATCAGCGAGTGCTGGTCGATGTCCAGGCCGCCGACGTCGATGTCTTCGGGCTTGGCCAGCCCACCGATGGGCGACTCGACCGCGTCGACCTCGCCCTCCAGCCGCTGGGTGATCCACTTCAGGACCCGCAGGTTCTCACCGAAACCTGGCCACAGGAAGTTGCCCCGACCATCCTTGCGGAACCAGTTGACGTAGAAGATCCGCGGCAGTTTCGCGGGATCGGGTGCGTTGGCCCCGATGTCGAGCCAGTGCTGGAAGTACTTCTTGGCGTTGTAGCCGATGAAGGGCAACATGGCCATCGGGTCGCGGCGCAGCACGCCCACCGCTCCCTTGGCAGCGGCGGTCGTCTCGGACGAGCAGGTGGCGCCCAGGAAAACGCCGTGTCGCCAACTGCGGGCCTCGTTCACCAACGGGATCGTGTTCTGGCGGCGACCACCGAAGATGATCACGTCGATCGGCACACCGTTGGGCTCGTCGATCTCGGGTGCCAGGATCGGGCACTGGTCGACCGGGGTGCAGAACCGGCTGTTCGGGTGCGCGGCCTTCTCGTCGGGGCGCCCGCCTTCGGGGCCGGTCACGGGGCTCCAGCGGCGGCGACGCCAGTCGGTCAGCTCGGCCGGCGGCTCGCTCATGCCCTCCCACCAGACGTCACCGTCATCGGTGAGCGCCACGTTGGTGAAGATGGAGTTGCCCTTCTCGACGGTCAGCATGGCGTTCGGGTTGGTGTCCATGCCAGTGCCGGGAGCGACGCCGAAGAAGCCGTTCTCGGGGTTGGTCGCGTACAGGCGGCCGTCCTTGCCGAAGCGCAACCACGCGATGTCGTCGCCGAGCGTCTCGGCCTTCCAACCCGGCAGTGTCGGCGACAGCATGGCCATGTTGGTCTTGCCGCAGGCGCTCGGGAACGCGGCGCAGACGTTGTAGACCTTGCCCTGGGGGTTGGTCAGTTTCAGGATCAGCATGTGCTCGGCCAGCCATCCCTCGTCGCGGGCCATCGCCGTGGCGATGCGCAGTGAGTAGCACTTCTTGCCCAGCAGTGCGTTGCCTCCGTAGCCGGAGCCGTAGCTCCAGATCTCGCGCGTCTCGGGGAAGTGGCAGATGTACTTGACCTCGTTGCACGGCCACGGGACGTCCCTGATGCCGGGGCTCAGCGGCAAGCCCACCGAGTGCAGGCAGGGAACGAAATCCGCTTTGCGCTTGATCATCTCGGCGACCGCAGCGTCGCCCATCCTTGTCATGATCCGCATGCTGGCGGCCACGTAGGCGGAGTCGCTGAGCTCAACACCGAACTTCGGGTGATCCGCATCCAGCGGGCCCATGCAGAACGGGATCACGTACATCGTCCGCCCGGCCATGGCGCCCTCGTAGAGGCCGGTCATGATCCGCTTCATCTCGACCGGATCCATCCAGTTGTTGGTCGGGCCGGCGTCGGATTCCTTGACGCTGCAGATGAAGGTCTGGTCCTCGACGCGTGCCACGTCGTCCGGATCGCTGGCAACCCAGATGGAGTTGGGCTTCTTCGACTCGTCGAGACGAACCGCGGTGCCGCTCTCGACCAGCACGTCGATCAGCTTCTGGTATTCCTCGGGGGAACCGTCGCAGTAGTGGATCCTGGCCGGGCGAGTCAGTGCCGCAACCTTGTTGACCCAACTGACCAGGCCCTCATGCTGCGGGACATGGCCGGTGAGGGGGATGTTCGGGACTTCTTGGATTGTTGCTTCGGTCACGGTGACTCCTGGACGTCATAGGCCAGCAAGCGCGAGTCACGTCGTCGCGCTCGTTTTCTCGGTTGCCGCGCACTGCGCTGTGCTGCTGCGCTCCGCGCCTCTGGTTGCACGGTACCGCGACTGGAGCCCTCTCGTGAGCGGGAGTCGGGGATTAGCCCGACTCCCGTGCCTCACTGTCATGCCGTCCGTTGTCAGTGGGCGATGGCGCCCTCCGCGCCGGCGCCGGTCATGGAGCGGACTTCCATCTCGGCGGCCTTGTCGAGGTCCGGCTGCTCGTTGCTCAGGATCGTGCCGAGCCATCCCAGCACGAATCCGACGGGCACCGACACGATGGCAGGCGTGTCGTAGGGGAACCAGTGGAAGTCGACGTTGGGGAACATCGAACTGGCGGAACCCGAGACAGCCGGGGAGAAGATGATCAGCACCAGGGCCGTGATCAGTCCACCATAGATGCTCCACAGGGAGCCCTGGGTGTTGAACCGCTTCCAGTAGAGCGAGTAGATGATGGACGGCAAGTTGGCCGACGCCGCGACCGCGAACGCCAGAGCCACCAGGAACGCGATGTTCATGCTCTTGGCGAAGATGCCACCGATGATGGCGATCACGCCGATGACGATGATCGCGGTGCGAGCGACCTTGACCTCGGCCGCGGGATCGGCCTTGCCGTCCTTGAGCACGGCGTTGTAGATGTCGTGTGCGAAGGAGGCAGACGCTGTGATCGCCAGCCCGGCAACGACCGCGAGGATCGTGGCGAAGGCCACGCCCGCGATGATCGCCAGGAAAGCGGTGCCGCCGGGGCCGCCGCCGGGCAGCCAGTACGCGAGCGCGGGAGCCGCTGCGTTGGCCTTGCCGGGCAGGGCGTAGATGGCCTGCTGCCCGCCGGGGATGAGGGCCGCGGCGCCAAAGCCCAGGATCAGGGTGATGACGTAGAACGAGCCGATGAGACCGATGGCCCAGGTGACTGAGCGGCGCGCCTCGGCGGCGGTCGGCACGGTGTAGAAGCGCATCAGCACGTGGGGCAGGCCGGCGGTGCCGAACACCAGGCCGATGGCCAGCGAGATGAAACCCACCGGGTTGGAGCCGTACTTGCCCATGGGGGGCAGCAGCAGCGAGCCGGCCTTCTCCGTGAGACCGTTCGCAGGGTCGTCGTTGACGCGGACGGCCTCGCCCATCACCTCGGACAGGCTGAACCCGAACTTGGCCAGAACCCAGACGCTCATGATGGCAGCACCCGAGATGAGCAGGACGGCCTTGATCATCTGTACGTACGTGGTGCCCTTCATGCCGCCGATGAGCACGTAGGCGATCATCAGGCCACCGATGATGACGATGATGATGTTCTGGGCCATCTCGCCCTCCAGGCCGAGCAGCAGGGAGACCAGGCCGCCGGCGCCGGCCATCTGGGCCAGCAGGTAGAAGAACGAGATCGCCAACGTGGAGATGGCCGCAGCGGTGCGGACGGGCTTCTGTTTGACCCGGAAGCTCAGCACGTCGGCGAGGGTGTACTTGCCGGTGTTGCGCAGCGGCTCGGCGACCAGCAGCAGCGCGACGAGCCACGCCACCAGGAAGCCGACGGAGTAGAGGAGGCCGTCATAGCCGTAGAAGGCCACTGCGCCGACGATGCCGAGGAAGGACGCGGCCGACAGGTAGTCGCCCGCAATGGCGAAGCCGTTCTGCTTGCCACTGAACTGGGCGCCTCCGGTGTAGAAGGAGCTGGCGGCTTTCGTCTGGTTCGCGGTGACCCTGATGACGATGGTCAGCGTCACCACGACGAACAGCACGAAGATGCTGATGTTGACCAGGGGGTTGCCGAGTGACTCGAGGACGATCACCGGGAGGCTCCTTCCAGCTCTTCGCGGATCCTGCGGGCGATGGGGTCGACGTTCTTGTTCATGTGGCGGATGTACAGCCACGTGATGAGGAAGGTGGTGGCGAACTGCAGCAGACCCATGATCGTGCCGAGGTTGACGTTGCCGATCACTGGGGTCGCCATGAAGCCACGCGCGTACACCGAGAGCAGCACGTAGGCGAAGTACCAGATCAGGAAGGCCGCGGTCATCGGGAACGCGAAGCCGCGGAAGGCCTTCTTCAGCTCCACGAACTGCCCGGAGGCCTGAGCCTGGCGGAAGGCGTCCTGCGGGATGGCCTGCTTGGCAGGCCCGACATGGTCGAGCTCCGGGAGGGGGTTGTGGTGCTCGGGCAGGTGGTACTCGGGATCATCCGAATACTCTTGAAGCTGCTCATCACGTGTCATGTGACCTCCTTGTCAGGGCCAAGGGCCAAGGGCCAATGATACGGGCGAGGCCCGGTGGCGGGTCAATGCCCGGGCGCGTTCTCGCCGACCAATCTGACGCGTCGGAAGGTGCAGCCCCGCCTTCCTGCGAGGCATCGCGCGTCAGTCTCGCCGCGATTTCGTCTTTTGGGTGGAACCCGACTACAGTAGGTGACTGCCCGCAAGGGTGCAGCGCCCGTGGCTCAATGGATAGAGCACCTGACTACGGATCAGGAGGTTGGGGGTTCGAGTCCCTCCGGGCGCGCTGGTTGTGAAGGCCCCCGCCTGTTCAGGCGGGGGCCTTCATGGCACTTCGGGGCTCCCGTGGCCTTTCGTGGGTTCTGCGGCACCAGCCGTCCCGGCGGGCTCAGCCGCGTCGGGAACGCAACCCGCTCCAGAAGCCGCCCGGCTCGCGCTGCCTGACCACCAGCAACTCGGCGATCGAGGCCGGGATCCCCAGCCGCAGCGCCAGGGCCGGCCAGTGTTCGGTGAGGAACTCGAGCAGCTGGGCCTGGGGCAGGCGTTCGGCAAGTGTCAACACGCCGGCAGCCGGCACCTTCTCGACCTCCACCATCGCCTTCAGTAGCGGGGCCACCGTGCCGGCGGGCAGTCGACCGAGGAAGTCCCGGCCGTCGTCGGCGGCGAACACCTTGTGGCTGACCAGCCAGCGCGCCAGCCTGGCCGCGGTGGCGGGCTTGGCGCACAAAATCTGCAGATGGTCCGACGAAACCTCGAGGCCCTGCTGGTGTCGCTTCAGCACCTCGTCGGTCCACGGGCTCCAGCGCGAGGTACCGGCCCGGCACACGAAGTCCTTGGGGTTGTAGCCGAGCGCGGCCAGCCGGTCAGCCAGCGCCGTGCTGACGACGTGCCTGGGCTGGGTCGGCTGCTCGACGAGCGCGCGCAGCAGGTCGTCAGGCAGGGTCGCAGCCAACGCGTCCTGCAGTCTCAAGTAGCCGGGCTCCAGCAACGCGTCGCCGGTGCCCGGCGGCAGGCTGCCGATGGCCCGCCAGCGCTGCTCGTCGAGGGTTCCGTTGGTCATCGCGTTCAGCAGCAGCTGCCACCCGGCCCGGGTGACGGGGCAGCTGTCGACGATGCTGGCAGCCCAGGGCGTGGCCAGCGCGCGATCGAACTGCTCCTGGGTCAGGGCGGCGACGTCGGTGCCGACGATGGTGAACCAGTCCAGCACCTCATCAAGTGTTCTGAAGCCGGGCAGCGCCTGGCTGGGCGCGAGCAGCTGACGAGCGATCAAGCGGTCGGACTCGCCGGCCGTCAGCCGGTCGACGGGCGTTGCTGCCTCGGTGTTCGCCGACCAGGGTGGCACCGCAACAGCCAGCCCGGGGCCCGGTGGGGCGCCGGCGTCCGGCACCAGGGTGGACCAGTGCAGCAGACGCCCGATCCCGGGCGGCACCAGGCCGGCCGCCTGCTCGACCAGCGCCAGGGCGTCATCCAGGTTTTCCGCCCGGATGACGAGTGCCCGGCCCCGCCTGATCGCTCCGACCAGAGCCGCCACCAGGACGAAGCCGTCGGGGGCGGGCCCGGGGCCGGTGCTGACGGGGACCAGATCGGCGGGCCGCAGCGTCAGGGTGCCCACGGCGGCGTCATCGGGTGCCACGGCGGCGGTCGCCAGTTTGCCGGCGCGGGTCAGTGGGCCGAGCGCAGCGGGGGACAGCTTCCTGGCGGCGTCGAGCAGCACGTGCACGTAGAAGGTGCCGCTGCGCGCCGTGTTGGGCAGGTAGGCCTTGCCCAGCAGCAGCGGGCCGCCGGGGCGCGGCAGCCACTCGACCGCGCGGGCCAACTGCCCGTGCGGGCCGTTGGCCACCTCCCGTCCCTCCTGCAGGAAACGGCCGGTGTCGGCCAGCAGCCGGGCCCGCGGGTAGTCGTCCTCGGGCCAGCCCGGACTGACGGCCAGCACGTTCTTGCCCGAGCTGCGCGGCCCCCAGCCGATGAGGGCCTGCTCACACTGGATACTCATCGTCGCCTCTCAGTCCAGCCTGCCGAGCTCGTCGAGGATCCACAGCAGCGGATCGTAGATGCCGAAGGGGTGCACCCCGGCGAAGTAACCGTTCATGTTCGGCCGCCCACCCATCGCCGACAACGCGAAGAACTGGTGGTTGAGCGACAACGACCGCGCATTCTGCACGATCGAGGGGCCGAAACGGGCCGTCATCTCGTAGGCGATCCGGGAACGCAGCCGCAGCGCCTCGCGCGACGGCAGCACGTTCGACATGGCAGGCAACCCGCTCTGGGCCCGCAGCGCATGCAGGTCGGCCAGTGACGATTCCAGCGGCAGCAGCTCGTCGTACTTGGCCAGCACGAAGGCGGCCGGGATCGGTTCGGCGCGCTTGGAACGGACGGCCAGCACGTTTTGCAGGGCGGTCAGGGTCGCGCCGGGCCCGTAGTCGGTGCTCTCCGCCTCCTCGGTGCCCGGCGGCAACCGGAACCCCGCCCGGGCCATCAGGCCCGGGTCCAGGGCGACCGGGGTGTAGAACACCATCGCCGCGTCCATCACAGCCAGGTACGGGTTGTGCTGGGCCACCAGCTGCTCGTTGCGGAAGGCCTCGCCGGCGGCGTCGAAGATGAACAGGTTGTGGTCACCACGGTTCTCGTCGCGCACCTGCAACACCAGCGGCCGGCGGACGGTTTCGGGCACCTGCGTGATCAGGGGCGCCCGGTTGTCGGCCAGCAGGGACGCGTAGATGCGCTGGTAGTCGTTCTCGCAGTAGGAATCGATGAAGAAGTTCAGGCCCAGCGCGGCGAACGGCTGGCTGTGGGTGAGTTCGTGGAACAGCACTCCCAGGTAGGTGCTCTTCGACACCGCAGCGGCGCCGATCAGGCCGATCACCAGGGTGGGCCGCTCCAGGAACGAGCGGGGCATGGGATGGCCCTGCGGGCAGCGCGGATGCAAACCACGGGCCAGGGCGTCCAGGTTGGCCAGCCGCTCGTCCTCGTCGCGATCGCTTCGCCGCAACTGCCGCCACAACGGCGGGCGGGGCGCCTCGAAGGGCTCGCCGTTGCGGTCGTGGATGCGGAACTGCGCCGCCTGGTAGCGGCGCACGCACATCGGGCACAGGTAGGTCGCCATGTTTGCCTCAGTAGACGATGAACAGGATGAGGAACACCACGGTCAGGACGCCGTAGAGCAGCCCCAACCTGGCGGCGCGCCTGTTGAACCGCAGCGTGCGCCGGGTCGACTCCAGGTCACGGCGGCGTTCGGCGTCGTAGTCGTCGAAAGCGCGGTACATCAGGACACCCTTCCGATCAGTCCGCTGACCAGCACGAAGACCACCAGGGCGGTCAGGAAGGAGGCCACCGTCACGACGGCCACCATGATCGCCCGGTCGGTCATCGTCAGCTCTGCGTTGCCGAGCGGGCCGGCGGGGCGCAGCAGGTGCTGCCAGTCGTCCGGCAGGTGCGGCTCGACCACCACCAGGTGTCCCTGGGCCGACGGCGCGTCCACCAGCAACCTGGTGTCCGACCCAGGCCCGGCAGCCGGCAGCAGCACGGTGTCGCTGAGCCGGGTCGCCACGTCGGCCACCTCGGACGGGGCCAGCGACAGGTCGGCAAGCAGTTCCTCGGCTGTCGGACGATGGGCCGGGTCGACGGTGAGGGCGCGCTGCACCGCTGCCCGCAGGGCGTCGTCGGGGACCGCCTGCAGGATGTCGGTGTTCAGCTGCGGGGCCGGGACCCGCATCGCAGCGGCGATGTTGTGGCTGCTCAGCTCCGTGCCGGCGGGCAGGAAAGGGTGGGCGTCGGGGGCGAAGACGGCCAGGGTGGTCAGCCCCCAGCTGAACACGTCCGACGGCTGCCCCACCGGCCGTTGGTCCAGCTGTTCGGGGCTTGCGTACCGGTAGGTGGCCTGCCGGGTGCCGTGCCGGCTGTCGGTGCCGCCGGCCTCGAAGTCGATCAGCTTGACCTGGGGGTCGGACAGGTCGACGTCTGCGGCCGGCCTGCCGGCGGGCAAAGGTGGCAGCACTGCGGTGCCGTCCTCGGCCGGTGGGGGCGCTTCGATCAGGACGGTGGACTGGTTGTCCTGCGAGCCCACCACGATGGCGTTCTGCGGTTTGATGTCGCCGTGGTAGCGGCCGGACTTGTGCACTGTGGCGATCTGGCGCAGCAGCAGTTTGGTGAGGGTGGGCAGGGTGCCGCGGAAGTCCGGTTCGCGGGCGGCGCGCTCCAGCGAGATGCCGGGCACGTAGGGCCGGCTCACCCACTGGAACCCCTGGCCGCGGCCCCAGCGGCTGTAGGCGGAACCGTGTCGTTCGTTGTCGAGCAGTTGCTCGACGTCGGCGGCCGGGTAACGGGCCACTTTCACGACCACCGGCAGCCCGGCCTGGTCGTAACCGAAGAAGCCGACCAGTTTGGCGTCCTGGAAACCGCTGCTGCCCGGCTTGAGCCGGTGCTGGAGGCGGATGTTGCCGGAACCCGTGGTCTCGGCAACCAGCACAGCGGGGTCGCCCGCGGTCAGCGGGAAGAACTCGAACCCGGTTGTCGGAGCCACGCCGTTCCTCTCTGTGGGCAGGGTCGGTTCAAGGCTAGCCGCGTTGCGCCGCCTTTCCCCGGCCACCGGAGTTGGTTGGGGGCCGGCTGGGGGTGGGTTCAGGGTCCAGGGCGCAGTTCGGGCGCGTACTGGCGCGGGCTGTTCGCGTCAGCCCGGCTGTGCAAAAATTCAGGCTGGAGGGGCGCCCGGACGGCGAGGCAGTCACAGCAAAGTCGGACGACCAACCCGTCGGGATGCCTCGTGGTTGGGCCGCCAGTGCCGACGTCCTCCTCGACGTAAGGAACACGGATGAGCAACGTGTCGGTGGGGCGTGCCAAGCTGTCCTGCGTGGATTTCAGCAACCGTCATCTGGGCCCGGACGCGCACGGGCGTGCCGTCATGCTGGCCGCCCTGGGCTACGCCAGCACCGCCGCCCTCGCCGACGCGGCCGTCCCGCCCGAGATCCGGTGCGGCCCGCTCGGCCTGCCCGACCCGCTCACCGAGCCCGAGGCCACCGCCAAGTTGCGCGACTACGCCGGCCGTAACGTGGCGCGCACTCAGATGATCGGTCAGGGCTTCTACCCGAGCCACACGCCTGCGGTGATCCGCCGCAACGTGCTCGAGAACCCCGGCTGGTACACGTCCTACACCCCCTACCAGCCCGAGATCTCGCAGGGGCGCCTGGAGCTGTTGATGGTGTTCCAGACGATGGTCGAGGACCTCACCGGGCTGCCGGTGGCCAATGCGTCACTGTTGGACGAGGCCTCCGCGGTGTCGGAGGCGGTGATGCTGCTGCACCGCGTCAGCAAGGCGAAAGGTCCGATCGTGCTGGACGCCGACCTGTTCCCGCAGTGCCTGAGCGTGGCGACCGGCCGGGCCGCGGCCCTGGGCATCCCGGTGGTCGTCGCGGACTGCTCCGCCGGGTTGCCGGACGGTGAGCTGGCCGGCCTGGTGCTGGCGTACCCGGGCGACTCGGGTGAGGTCCGCGACCTGCGTGCGGTGATCGCCGACGCCAAGGCGCGCGGCGCGATGGTCGCGGTGTCAGCCGACCTGCTGGCCCTCACGCTGCTCACCCCGCCCGGCGAGCTGGGTGCCGATGTGGCGCTCGGCAGCACGCAGCGGTTCGGGTTGCCGCTGTTCTTCGGCGGCCCGCACGCCGCCTATCTGGCCGTGCGCGACGGGCTGGTGCGTCAACTGCCGGGCCGTCTGGTCGGGCTGTCCAGGGACGCCGCCGGCCGGCCCGCCTACCGACTCGCCTTGCAGACCCGTGAACAGCACATCCGTCGCGAGCGGGCCACCTCGAACATCTGCACCGCGCAGGCGCTGCCCGCCGTGCTGGCTGCCTGTTTCGCCGTCTGGCACGGTGCCGAGGGCCTGGCCGCGATCGCCCGCCAGGTGCACGGCCACGCCGTCGCGCTGGCCACCGAGCTGGCCGGTCGCGGCCACCAACTGGCCTGCTCGTCGTTCTTCGACACGGTTCGGGTGCAGGTTCCCGGTCGGGCAGTCGATGTGGTGGCCGCCGCCGAGCGGCGCGGCGTCAACCTGCGTCTGGTCGACGCCGACACGGTCGCGGTCGCCTGCTCCGAGACCACCACGGCAGCCGATCTCGACCTGGTGGTGGCCGCGGTCACGCAGGCGGCCCCAACCCCAGGCCCCGGCGACGTCCCCGGCTTCGGCCTGCCCGACGCTTTGCTGCGCCGCAGCGAATACCTGACCCATCCGGTGTTCCGCGAGTACCGCACCGAAACCGCCATGATGCGCTACCTGCGCCGGCTCGCCGACCGCGACCTGGCGCTGGACCGCAGCATGATCCCGCTCGGTTCCTGCACCATGAAACTGACCGCCGCAGCCGAGATCGAACCGATGAGCTGGCCCGAGTTCGCGAGCATCCATCCTTATGCGCCCGCGAACCAGACCGCCGGCTGGCAGGCCCTGATCGCCGAGCTTGAGGGCTGGCTGCTGAAGGTCACGGGCTACCGGGCGATCAGTCTGCAACCCAACGCCGGGTCCCAGGGCGAGCTGGCCGGGTTGCTGGCCATCCGCGGCTACTTGCACGCCCGCGGCGACGACCAGCGCCGGGTTTGCCTGATCCCGGAGTCGGCCCACGGCACCAACGCCGCGTCCGCCCAGCTGGCCGGGCTGCGGGTGGTCACGGTCAAGAACGACGCCGACGGCTCAATCGATGCCGCGGACCTGAGCGCCAAGGTCGACAGGCACCGCGACGAGCTGGCCGCGATCATGATCACCTACCCGTCCACTTACGGGGTCTTCGACGCCGACGTGCGCGAGATCTGCGACCAGGTGCACGCGGCCGGGGGGCAGGTCTACATCGACGGCGCCAACCTGAACGCCCTGCTGGGGCTGGCCCGGCTCGGCGAGTTCGGTGGTGACGTCAGCCACATCAACCTGCACAAGACCTTCGCCATCCCGCACGGCGGTGGCGGCCCCGGTGTCGGGCCGGTGTGTGTCGCCGAACACCTGGCGCCCTACCTGCCCGGTGACCCCAACGCCACGCCGGCGCCGGATCGCATCCCGGTGGCGGCCACCCTGCACGGGTCGGCCGGGGTGCTGCCGATCTCGTGGGCCTTCATCGCCATGACCGGCGGCGACGGGCTGCGGGCCTGCGCCGAGAACGCGCTGCTGAGCGCCAACTGGCTGGCCAACCAGCTCGACGACGCCTTCCCGGTGCTGTATCGCGGGGCGAACGGGCTGGTGGCTCACGAGTGCATCCTCGATGTGCGTGCCGTCAAGCACGACACCGGGGTCTCTGCCGAGGACGTCGCCAAACGCCTCGTCGACTTCGGCTTCCACGCCCCGACGCTGTCCTTCCCGGTGCACGAGACGCTGATGGTGGAGCCCACCGAGAGCGAGGCCCTGGGTGAGCTGCAGCGGTTCGTCGACGCGATGCGCACGATCCGCGCCGAGATCGACCGGGTCGCCGCGGGGGAGTGGGAGCTGGCGGAGAGCACGCTGGCCCGCGCCCCGCACACCCTGACGGACCTGCTCGGTGACTGGGACCGCCCCTACACTCGGACCGAGGCCGTGCGGCCAGTACAGGCGCGTCAGTCCGACACCTACCTGCCCCCGGTGGGGCGCATCAACAACGCGTACGGCGATCGCAATCTGGTGTGCAGCTGCCCACCGGTCGCCGACTACGCCGAACAGGAGACCTCCGAATGAGCGAGACCACCCCCCGCCTGACGCCGCTGGATGATGTGCACCGCGGCCTGGGCGCTCACATGACCGATTTCGCCGGCTGGTGGATGCCGCTGGATTACGGCTCCGCGCTCGCGGAGCATGCGGTCGTGCGCAAGGCCGCCGGCATGTTCGACCTGAGCCACATGGGCGAGATCGAGGTCAAGGGCCCCGACGCTGGCGCGCTGCTCGATCACCTGCTGGCCAGCAAGATCTCCACGATCCGGGTCGGCAAGGCCAAGTACTCGGTGCTCTGCACCGCCGACGGCGGAATCGTCGACGATCTGATCAGCTATCGGCTGGCCGATGACCAGTTCCTGGTGGTGCCCAACGCCGCCAACACCGATGTCGTCTGGAGTCACTTCGAGCGGGCCGCCGCCGGCTTCGACGTGAATGTCCGGAACCAGACGCTGCTCACCGCCCTGATCGCGGTGCAGGGACCCAAGGCGGTGAACGTGTTGGCCGGGCTGGTGGACGAGCAGCAGCGTCCCCTGCTGACCGGCCTGGGGTACTACGCCTGCGCGCCGCTGTCCGTGGCGGGCATCGAGGTGCTGGTGGCCCGCACCGGCTACACGGGCGAAGACGGCTTCGAGCTGTTCGTGGGCTCGGACGAGGCAGCAGAGCTGTGGGCGGCGTGCGCCGAGGCGGGTCAACCGTACGGGCAGGAGCCTGCCGGGCTTGCCGCCCGCGACACCCTGCGGCTGGAAGCGGGCATGCCGCTGTACGGCCACGAACTGGGGCTGGACACCAGCCCCTTCGCCGCCGGGATCGGGCGGATCGTCGCGCTGAAGACCAAGGACAGCTTTGTCGGACGCGACGCCATGGCTGCGTCCCAGGCCGCGTACGCGGACGAGGCCACGGCCGCCGGCCTGCCGCAGCTGGTGGGCCTGGTGGGCCAGGGACGCCGCGCTGCCCGTCAGGGCTACCCGGTGTTCCACGGCGACGAGCAGGTCGGCACGGTCACCTCGGGGCTGCTCAGCCCCACCCTCGGCCACCCCATCGCGATGGCCTACCTGCCCGGTCGGCTTGCTGCGCCCGGGACCCAGCTGACGGTCGATGTGCGGGGGCAGCGGCTGCCCTTCCGCGTCGCCGTGCTGCCGTTCTACAGCCGTCTCAACGCCTGACGCCTGTTTCCAGATCACCGACGACCAATCAGGAGACCCGCATGACCGACTTCTCGAACAACCTGCTCTACACATCCCGACACGAGTGGATCGTCGCGGAAGGATCGCCCGCTCGCATGGGCATCACCAGTGTGGCCACCGACCAGCTGGGGGAGCTGGTGTACGTCGAACTGCCCGAGGTGGGCGCCGAGGTGACCGCCGGCGAGCAGATCGGCGAGATCGAGTCGACCAAGGCTGTTTCCGAACTGTTCTCGCCGGCGACCGGCGTGGTCGTCGCGGTGAACCAGACCGTCATCGACGAGCCCACGATCGTCAACGACTCTCCCTTCGACGAGGGTTGGCTGATCGAGATCGAGGTCGCCGAGCTGGACGACGAGCTGCTGGACGCCGACGAGTACGCGGAGCTTCCCACCGAGGACTGACCAATCGGCCCGTGGCCTGGCCGCGGGACCCGCCCGACCAGCAGGACGATTCCTGAGGAGAGACGGCTGATGGCAACTCCGTTGGACACCCGTGTCCCGCCGCCGGTGTGGATGGCCGCCCTGGGGGTGACCCAGTGGCTGTTGGCGGGCCGGCCGAGCTACCGGCGTCGTCCCGGCCCACTGCGCTTCTTCACCGCCGGCATTGTCGGCACGGTCAGTGCGGGGGTCGGGGTTGCGGCGGTGTACGAGTTCGTCCAGCGCGGCACCACCGTCCACCCGGGCACGCCAGAGCACGCCAGTGTGCTGGTCACCGACCGGATCTACCGCTACACCCGCAACCCGATGTACCTCGCGTTGACCGGGGCCTTGGTCACCAACGCGGCCTGGCTCGGTTCGCTGCGGGCGGTGCCGCCGGTCGCAGCCTTCACCGCGATCCTCACCACCGTCCAGATCCGCCCCGAGGAAGAAGCGCTGCAGCAACGTTTCGGGGACGACTACCGGGAGTACCGGCGTCGGGTCCCGCGCTGGATCGGGTGGCGTCGGTGAGTCCGATCATCCCTGAGCCCCGGCGGATCAACCCGCTGCTGCGCCTGGGCATTCTCGTCGCCGAACGGGTGATGGGCCGGCGGGCGGTGCCCGCCCGGCTGCTGGCCTGGTCACCGCGCACCGCCGTGGGTGCCGGTGCGCTGGAGGCGACCACCGCCCACGCCATCCCGGGGCTCGATGCCCGCCAGCTCAAGCTGGCCCGCATCACCGCGTCGCTGGTCGTGAACTGTGCCTTCTGCATCGACATGAACGCGCACGGCCACCGGGAAGCGGGGATCAGCGACCGCCAGCTGTGCGCGCTGCGCGACGGAGCCGAGGACGCCGAGCCCGGGTTCAGTGACGCCGAGCGGCTGATCATCGCCTACGCCCGGGCGCTGTCCGCCACACCGCTGGGGTTTGACGATGACCTTCTGGCGGACATGGTCGGGGCCTTCGACGAGCGCCAGCTGGTGGTGCTTGCCTCGACGGTCGCGTCGGTGAACTACTGGGCCCGGTTCAACCACGGCCTGGGTGTCCCGCCGGCCGGGTTCGGGGGCCACTGTCTGCTGCCCGAGTCGCCGACGGGCTGAAACGGGGGCTGCCAAGGCCTTTTTCGCGCTCTTTTCCGGCGGACAGGTTTCCAACTCGGGCCCATACGGTCGGGAATCGCCTATAGCGGCCTTCCCGACCGTATGGACCCAAGTTAGGTTTGTGACCCCGCCATATCGGCCGCGGCCCGGCCGGATGTGCAAGCCTGGGCAGGTGGGGGACGACGCAGACCTGGCCGAGGGGCTGTACGAGAGCGTGCTGTCCCACGCGCTGCTGGACCGGCTGCATCGCCTGACCGGACTCGAAGCCGAATGTGTGGACGTCGACAACGCCGACCTGCCGGAGGTGCTGGCCCAGCATCTCGGCCCGGCGCTGCGCCGAGGATTCTCCGGGCGCCGCACACCAGGGGATCGGCTGGCGCTGGCCGCCGCCATCCTCGACCTGTTGGACGCCACCGAGGAATCGCCCCAACAGGCGCGGCAACTGCTCGCGCTGCGCCGGCCGGGGAGCCCGGGCGTGCTGCCCTGGACGGGCCTGGACGACCGTCCAGTCATCCCGCTGAGTGAGGCCGCGCTGCTGACCAACGCCAGGGGCGAACCATCGGTCGGATCCGAACTGCGATCCGAGATCTCCACCAGCGACAGCGTCGACCTGTTGATGGCCTTCGTCAAGTGGACGGGCTTGCGCATGCTCGAACCCGGGCTTCGCGACCTCAGGGAGCGCGGCGGCCGGCTGCGCGTCGTCACCACCACCTATCTGGGAGGTACGGAACGGGCGGCTCTGGACCGTCTGGTCGCCGACTTTGGCGCCGAGGTGTGCATCCAGTACGACCCGCGGCGAGCACGTCTGCACGCCAAGGCCTGGTTGTTCCACCGCCGCTCGGGGTTCGACACCGGCTACGTGGGTTCGTCCAACCTGTCACGAGCGGCGCTGCTGGATGGCGTCGAGTGGAACGTCCGACTGTCTCGGGTCGCGACCCCCGCACTGCTGGACAAGTTCGCCGGGACGTTCGAGAGCTACTGGCAGTCCGACCAGTTCGAGCCCTACCTCCCCGACACCGACCGGGACCGTCTCGACGACGCCCTCGCCCAGGCCAAGGGGGTGCGCGAGGGGTCGGCGCCGGTGCTGGTCTCCGGGCTCGCGGTGGCGCCCTACCAGTACCAGCGGGTGATCCTGGATGCGCTCGCCGCCGAGCGTGTCAACCATGACCGGCACCGCAATCTGGTCGTCGCCGCCACAGGCACGGGAAAGACCGTGATGGCGGCGCTCGACTACCTGTCGCTGTGCACGGACGGCCGGCGTCCCTCGCTGCTCTTCGTGGCCCACCGCGGCGAGATCCTCGACCAGGCCCTGCGCACCTACCGCGAGGTGCTCCGGGACGGCGCCTTCGGTGAGCGCTACTACGCCGGTGCCCGCCCCGAGCGGTGGCAGCACGTCTTCGCGAGCGTGCAGTCGCTCAGTTCCTACGACGTGACCAGGATCCCGCCGGACGCCTTCGAGGTCGTCGTCATCGACGAGTTCCACCACGCCGAGGCGCCCACCTACCGGCGCATCCTCGACCACCTGCGTCCCGTCGAACTGCTGGGTCTCACCGCCACGCCCGAACGCGGGGACGGGTCCGACGTCCGGGCGTACTTCGACGGCAGGACGGCCGCTGAGCTGCGGGTGTGGGACGCCATCAACGCCGGGCTGCTCAGCCCGTTCCACTACTTCGGTGTCAGCGACAACACCGACCTGACCCAGGTCCGGTGGGAGCGCGGCCGCTACGACGAGGGTGACCTCGCCAACCTCTACACCGGCAACACGGCCCGCGCCGCGCTCGTGGTGGAACAGGTGCGCTCCCAGATCATGGACGTCAGCCGGATGCGGGCCCTGGGCTTCTGTGTCGGCGTGGCGCACGCCCGGTTCATGGCGGCCTCCTTCGTGCAGGCAGGCATCCCGGCTCGGGCCGTCAGCGGCACAACCCCGGCCGACGAGCGGGCACAGGCGATCGCCGACCTGCGGGCCGGGCGCCTGGCGGCGCTGTTCGCCGCCGATCTGTTCAACGAGGGCGTCGACATTCCAGAGGTGGACACGGTGCTGTTCCTGCGGCCCACCGAGAGTCCGACGCTGTTCCTGCAGCAGCTCGGCCGCGGGCTGCGGCTGGCGGGCGGCAAGGACGTCCTCACGGTGCTCGACTTCGTGGGCCACAACCGCAAGGAGTACCGCTATGACCTGCGGTTTCGTGCGCTCACCGGGATCACCCGCAGCGGCCTGGAGAGGCAGCTCACGCGCGGTTTCCCCTTCCTGCCGTCGGGCTGCCAGATCGTGCTCGACGAGATCACCCAGCAAGCGGCGCTGGCAAGCGTGCGCCAGTTCGTCGGGTGGCGGGAGTTGGTCAGGGAGCTGCGGCGTCACCCCACCGACAGCCTGGCGCAGTTCCTCGACGACAGTGGTGCCGATCTGGAGCAGGTGATCAGGAATCACTCCTGGACCGAGCTGCGGGCGACGGCCGGGCTGCTGCCGGGGGATCGTTCGGAGGCCGAGGAGACGGCTGCTGCGCAGGGTGCGCGCCTTCGCGCACGTCGACGACAGACCCCGAGTCGAGGCCTACCTCCGGATCCTCGCCGACCCCGGGGGGACGGGGGACGAACGCTTCCGGACGATGCTCTTCAACTCGCTGTGGCCCGACGGCGGTGGGTTCCCCGACGTGGCGTCCGGGCTGCGCACCCTGGGTGACCTCAACTCCGTCCGGGACGATCTGAGTGCCGTGATCGAGCTCGGTTTCGACGCCACGCGCCACGCGGCTGTTCGTCCGGACCCCCAGGGCCGGCCGTTGTCCCTGCACGGCAGCTACCTGCGGGAGGAGATCCTCGCCGCGCTCGGCAGCACCGTGGTGCCGAAGCATTTCCGGGAGGGTGTCCTGAACGTCGTGGTGGAGGGTCACCCGGTGGACGTGTTCCTCGTGACGCTGGAGAAGTCGGAGGCCGACTTCTCGCCCAGCACCCGCTACCGGGACTACGCGCTCAGCCCGACGCTGTTCCACTGGGAGTCGCAGTCGACCACCTCGGTGGCCTCGCCCACGGGGCAGCGGTACCTGAGCGGAGCCAGCACGGTGTTGCTGTTCGTCCGGCAGCAGAAGACGGGCGATTTCGGCCCCCTGCCGTACACGTATCTCGGCCCGGCAACGTACGTGAGCCACACCGGGGACCGGCCGATCGCGATCACGTGGCGCCTCGAGACCCCGATGCCGGCAGCCCTGTACACGGAGGCAGCGCTCGGCGGTGTGAGTCAGTTTTCCAAGTTGTGCCCATGCGGTCGGGAATGGCCTCTACGGACCTTCCCGACCGTATGGACCCGAGTTGGGTTTGTGGCCCCGCAGTATCGGCCGCAACAGGGTCAGGCGCAGGGCTCGTAGGGCCCGACCCGGGTGATCGTCGCGTCCGGCGCGGTGCCGCTGAAGGTGACCCGGTAGTCGTCGTCCACACCGTCGAGGTCGACCGCGACCATGCCAATCCCGTCATCGATGGTTCGTACGCTGAACTGCTCCGTCACCTGCTGGCGGGTCATCGAAACGTCCAGACCACCGGCCAGCAGAATCCCCTTCGGCAGTGCCGGGGTGCCGCCATCGGTAGCCGACAGGATCCAGAACGCGGGGATGAAGGGAGCGTCGGCGCCCTCAAGGTGCCCGTAGGTGAGGTCGCCCCACGTGGTGAAGACGTACGGCACGTTGTCGCAGGGCTGTTGCTCGGTGGCGTCCGGCTGCCCAGCCAGCAGGACCAGACGCTGCACCGCAGCCGGGCCCTGTAGAGCTGATCCCGGTTCGCTGCGGACCTGGCCCTCGGGCAGCAGCACCGCCACTGGAGTTGCCGTCGGGCTGGGGGTCGGCGTCGAGGACGACGCCGACGGCGGCGTGGGTCGCTGGGCGCACGCGCCCAACTGGAAGACACACACCAACGCAACGGCGGCAGCGAGGACTCCGCGGTGACGTGGACCGGCAGAGACTGGATGGGCTGACCTCGGGCTCATGGCAGCAACCTAGACTCGGACGCCCCGTTTCACCACCGCCACTGGCCGCCAATCGGCGTCGAACGCCACGGCGTCTGCCCAGGCGCCCGGCACCAGCTCGCCCACCCCGGGCAAGCTCAGGTAGCGGGCCGGGTTGAGCGTGGCCGCACGCACGGCGTCCGGCCACGGGACCCCGGCCTCGATCGCATTCCGGACCGCTGCCGCGAGCGTGAGCGTCGACCCCGCGATCGTGTCCGTCCCTGCGATCCGGGCCACCCCACCTCGCACCTGCACCGGCAAGTCACCCAGCTTGTAGTCACCATCAGGCTGCCCAGCCGCCGCCATCGCGTCCGTCACCAGCACCACCCGCTCCGGCAGCCGGCCCATCACCCAGGCCACCAGATCCGGGTGCAGGTGCACACCATCCGCGATCAGCTCACACCACACCCGCTGATCGGCCAGCAGCGCCAGCACCGGCCCCGGCGCCCGGTGATGCAACGGCGGCATCGCGTTGAACAGGTGCGTCGCCCCCGTCACTCCCGCCTCGATCGCCTCCCGCGCCTGCTGGTACGTGCAGTCCGAGTGCCCCAGCGCCGTCACCACGCCCTGCCCAGCCAACAGCCGCACGGCTGCCAGTGCCCCCGGCAACTCCACCGCGATGGTCACCATCCGAACCGCGCCGCCGCCCGCATCCAGCAATCGCTGCACCTCGGAGGCCGCCGGGTCGCGCAACCGTTCGGCTGGGTGGGCGCCCTTGAACGCCTCGGCCAGCCACGGCCCCTCCAGATGGATGCCCGCCAGCTCTCCCGCCGCCACCAGCGGGGCCAGCCGGCGCACCTGTGCCTCCAGCACGTCCAACGACTGTGTGACCAGCGATGCCACCACCGTCGTCGTCCCCGTGGCCAGGTGCGCTGTGCCGGCAACCTCCGGGTCGTCGGCGAACGACGCGCCGCCACCCCCGTGGTTGTGCACGTCCACCAGCCCAGGCACCAGCGTCACATCGCCCAGGTCGACAACCGGCCCCTCGCCAAGCCCCGGCCCGCTCTCGACGCTGAGCACGCGGCCCGCGGCGTCCACGTTCAGCAGTCCGGGCGTCAACACCTCATGGCCGGTGAACACCCGGCTTGCGAGACAACTTCTCATTCCTGCAGTCCCTTCGGTCGGACCCAGCGTCGCAGGTCGCCGGTCAGTGCGTCGACCCTGCGTGCTACCCCCGCCCTTGTGTTGCCTATCGTTTAGCGATAGCATCGACAAACGATAGGAAGACTTGAATTTGACCTGAACGGAGCCCCTCATGACCCTCTCACCCAACTTCTCGGCCGCACCCTCACCCGGGCGCGCACCGTCGCGCGACTGGCTGAGGTTCGACCGCGCAGATCGCATCGTCACTGCGGTGCTGCTGTGGTTGGCGGTGGGCGTGTCCGTCGCCCTCCCGCTGCTCCTCTCGGTTCGCTGGTTCTTGCGGGGCGAGGTGGCCCTGACGGGCGTGCCGGTTGACGTGACCGAGGGTGCTGTCGGGCCGGGGCGTGTCGTCGGCCGCGCGGAGGCCGAGGTGCTGCTCGGGGACGTCGGTGCTACCCATTTCCTTCTGATCCTGCTGCCGATGGTGCTGGTCGTCGCGGCCACCATCTGGGGGGCTGTGCTGCTCAGCCGTTTCCTGACCGACCTGGGTCGCGGCGAGCCTTTCGTCCGCGCCAACGTCACGCGAATGCGCATCATCGGCCTGCTGCTGATCGTCGTTCCGCTGGTCGCCGACGTGCTCTACGGCATCGCTCGAACGGTCGCCCTGGGGGCTGCCGGGGCGGACGGGGCCACCGTCTTCAGCGTGAACATCACTCCGGCGTGGATTGTCGCCGGGCTGCTGGTGGCCGCGGTGGCCGAGGCGTTCGCCGCGGGCATCCGGCTGCGCGAGGACCTCGACGGGCTCGTCTGATGCCGCCGGAGGAGGGGCACCGGGTCGTCTGCCACCTGGACGACCTGCTTGCGGCCAGAGGTATGACAGTCACCGCCTTGGCAGAAGCCGTCGGGGTCACGCCGGTGAACATCTCGGTACTCAAGAACGACCGGGCCAAGGCGATCAGGTTCTCCACCCTGACCGCGATCTGCGACGCGCTGGGCTGTCAGGTCGGCGACCTGCTGAGCGTCGTTCCTGAGCTGAGCGCCAGTGGTGGGGCAACGCGGTGAGCCAGCGGCGCCCAGCCGGGGCTGACGGGTCTGAAGGCCGATACGGCCTCGCTGCGGGGATGTCACCAGGTGGCTGCGGCCTCCGTGGCTAGGGTGAAGCAATCGAGCGAATCGGGGGCAGGTCATGACATCAAAGGCGAATCGGCGGCAACTGCTGGCTTCGGCGGCAGCTCTGGTGGCGCTGGCGGGCTGCGCGCGGGTCCAGCCGGGCCCCGCCTCGAGCCCGCCGAGCGAGGTTCCAACCCCGCCCCCATCGCCCACGCCGACGCCGACCGCGACACCAACACCGACCCCGACGCCCTGGCCGGTGGCGCCCAATCTGCCCGAAGGCCTTGTCAACGTGCTGATCGCCGGCTCCGACTCGCGCACGGACAACCTCAACGACAACGCCCGCGCCGACGTCATCTGTGTTGCCCAGCTGAACGCCGATCGCACCCGCATCAACCTGGTGTCGATCGCTCGCGACACGGTGGCCACCATGCCCAGCGGCAGGTCGTCCAAGATCAACGAGGCCTACTCGATCGGTGGCATCCGGGCGCTGGCCGAGGCCGTCTCCGGGCGGCTGGATGGTCTGCCGATCCATTTCACCCTGGAGACCGGGTTCACCTGGTTCAGCGAACTGAGCATGATGCTGGGCGGCTTCACCGTCGACAACCGCATTTCGTCCAGCCAACTGGGGCCGGTCTTCCCGGCCGGTTGGCTGACTCTGCAGGGCGATGACGCATTGGCGTACGCCCGCGAGCGCTACGGGCTGCCCAACGGCGACCTTGACCGCACCGAGCGTCACCGCGCCTGCCTGACCGGGATCGTCGATCGGCTCGGGAAGCTGGCACGTGCGGACGACCACGGGCTGGCGGAACTGGCCGTCAACCTGTGGAGCAAGGTCCGCCCGGGCGGCCTGGTGGCGCAGGACGCTGTCGCGTTGATCCCCAAGGTCGCTGACATGACGCGCGATTCCGTTGCTTCCGCGATGCTGCCGGTGGCCAGGTTCGGCACCGTTTCCGGCCAGTCGGTCGACATCATCGACGCCGACCGCGCGGCCGAGCTGCTCGGCCAGCTGAATGCGGGTGACATCTCGGCCTACCAGGCCAGGTACGGCCTCAACACCTCCCCAACGGGCGGTCGCGGCTGAGTCTGGCAGCGAATCATGATCACGCTTTCCCGCTTGTCGGAGCCATGTTGTGGCAGCTGGTGGAAGCGAGTTCGGGTTGGTTTCCGGTTTGGTCGCGGTAATGTTTCAAATGTCGAAAGGGATCAAAGGATCCCGGCAGACGGAACAGCAGAGCAGTCAAATGAGTGTTGTGCTGGGCAGTGTGTTCAGATATTTGGAAATGAGGCAAAACATGTTTATCGATAATGGTGAGGGCCTTTACAACCTGGGCCTGATGATCAACCGCAAGATTCGCTCGTTCGTCGACAATCACTTTTCCGGACAGCGGTCGAACAAGGCCTGAAAAGCTCGTCGCAGTCGCAAACTTGTGACGGCGACAACTCCATGACCTGGACGGCGAGGAGCGTCAAGGCACGCCCGGTTGAATGACAGGTCCCAACAAGATTCCAGATGGCCCCCGGCCCGAGTGCACCACCAGTGCACAACTCGGCCGGGGGCCATCAGCATGTTTGTGGCGCCGCCTTGGCGACGTCGTCAGTTCCAGTAGAGCTGGACTGCAAGGGTGCCCATGGTGAGCAGCGCACCCACCAGGAAGTTGATCCACAGGAACCGTCGCCAGCCACGGTTGGCCTGCTCGCAGTCTGCGTCGGTGATGTTGCGGAAGGGCCAGGCCATCAGCAGGTAGGGCAACGCGAGGGCCGCCGTCCAGGCCACCTTGGGCCCGGCCAGCACCAGCAACACTGCCGCCAGCAGGTACAGGCCCAGCACCAGCCGGACGGTGCGCCGCGCCCCCAGCACCGTCGCCACCGACGCGATCCCGGCCTCCCGGTCAGCCCGGATGTCCTGCACCGCTCCGAACGCCTGACTGGCCATGCCCCAGCTGAAGAACGCCAACAGCACCAGCGTGACCGCGGGGGTGAACGGTGCGCCGGCCAGCGCCCAGCCGTAGAGGCCCGGGCCGACGAAGTGGGTGGCCGAGGTGGCCGAATCCAGCACCGGGCGTTCCTTGAACCGCAGCACCGGCGCCGAGTAGGCGACCACCGCGAACAGCACCACGAGCAGCACCAGACCCGCGACCAGACCGCCCTGGGCCAGCAGCCAGATCATCCCGGGCACCGGCAGCAGCACCGACGTCCACAGCAGGACGCGCAGCTGCGACCGGTCGACCAAGGCACCCTCGACGCCACCCTTGCGGGGGTTGAGCAGGTCGGACTCGTAGTCGAAGACGTCGTTCACGCCATACATCAACAGGTTGTAGGGGATCAGGAAGAACAGCACGCCCACCCAGAAGACCGTGTCGGCGCGTCCGGTGGCGAGCAGCCAGGCCATCCCGAAGGGGAAGGCGGTGTTGACCCACGACAGCGGCCGGGAGGCCAGCGCCAGGTCGCGCAGCGTTGCCAACATGCGAGTCATCGTCCCTCCTCGTCGGGGCGGTTGCGTCGCAACCAGCTGAAGAGCACTGGCGCGCCCACGCCTGCCACCACCGCGTAGCTGAAGTCCTCGATGGGGGTGGGGCCGAGGTGGATGCCCAACAGGGTGTCCGGGTCGTAGGCAACCAACCCGACGGCGATCATCGCCGAGTCGAACACCGCAGTGAGCGCCAACAGCACAGCCAGCCCGATCAGCACCGCACGCCACCCCGGACGTGCCCCCGTCGCCGCCAGCAGCCCGCGCCGACGGCCGCGATGGCCATCATGATCAGGCACAGCCCCCAGTAGCTCACTTGCTCACCTGCCTGCGGGCGATGCCGTAGCAGATCATGGCCGTCTGGATCAGCAACACCAGGAAGAACGGCTCCTCGATCGGCAGGTGCGGAGCAAGTTCGATGCCTAGCATCAGGTCGTTGTCGCCGATCCCGAAGATGCCCTGCCCGATGGCCAGCAGGTCCCAGACCAGGAAGAAGGCCAGCCCGGCAGCCAGCGTGATGGCGGCCGAGCGGGGGTCACGCCACCAGAACAGCCGCAGCCGGCGATCGATCAGCAACTCGCAGCCGATCGAGACCAGCAGGGCGGCCAGGTACAGCCCGGTCACCGGGCCCCCCAGACCTCGGGGTGTCTGCTGGACAAGCCGCGGACAGCGGTGGCCATCTTGACCGGCAGGGCGACCCGGGCGCGGCCGGTGAACACGTCGTAATCGCGCTTCTCGATGCGTCCGAGGATCCCCGAGTAGAGCACCCGTGCGGTGGCGACGCAGCGAGCCGACGGCCGAGGCATCAGCGAAAGGCCCTTGTCGGCCTGGCGGTACAGCTCACGGTTGCGTTCGATCTCGAAGCGCATCAGGGCACGCCAGTTGTCGTCCACCCGACGTGCTGCGGGGTCGGCGCCGAAGCGGTCGAGGTCCTCCTGGGGCAGGTAGACGCGGCCGCGGTCCAGGTCCTCCCCGACGTCGCGCAGGAAGTTGGTCAGCTGGAAGGCGAAGCCGAGCGCCCGGGCGGGCTCGACCCCGTCAGGCACCTGGGCGTCCAGCACGGGCACCATCATCTCGCCGATGACGGCGGCCGATCCCTCCATGTAGTCGACCAGGTCGTCCCAGGTGGCGTAGCTGGTGCACGTCAGGTCACGCCGCATCGCGCCGAAGAACCGTTCGAAGTACTCCCGGGGCATCCCGGTGAGCCGGACGGTGTTGCGGATCGCCGCCATCTCGTCGTCGCCGGGCGCGGCGCCCTCGTCCAGCGCCGAGTAGAAGCGGGTTTCGAAGGCGTCCATCCGCGCCGTGGTGGCCGCAACCTCAGCCGCGGTGGTGGCGTCATCGGCGTCGACGATGTCGTCGGCCAACCGGCACAGCGCATAGATCGCGAACACGTGGCGACGCTGACCGGGCGGCAGGATGCGCGCACCCCAGTAGTAGGTGGTGCCGTACTGCCTCGTCAGCTCGCCGCATCTGGCGTAGCCACGGGCCAGTTCGTCGGCTTCACTCATCGCCCGCCCAGCTCGTCGACCCGATCGGCGGCCAGCTTGCCGCTGATCAGCACCATGGGCACGCCCACCCCCGGCACCGTGGTCGAGCCGGCGAACACCAGGCCCGGCACCCGCCGGTCGATGTTGTTGGGGCGCAGGGGCCCGGTCTGCGACAGCACGTGGGACAGCGCGAACGGGGTGCCCCAGGCCATGCCGGCGTTCTGCCATTCATCGGGGGAGTACCAGAGCTCGGTCTGGATGTCGGTTGGGTAGCCGTTGGCCGACAGGAAGTCGAGCAGGCCCTGCCGGAACGGCTCGCGGTCCGCCTTCCAGTCGATGCCGGACCTGTTGTTGGGCACCGGCTCCAGCACGTACAGCACGTGCCCGCCCTCGGGAGCCAGGCTCGGTTCGCTGACGGTCGGGACACTGACCAGCCGCGACGGGTCGGGCATCAGCTCGTGGCGCTGGGTGAGCGCCTCGAACGACTCGGCCCACTGTTCGCCGAAGTAGATGTTGTGGTGGATCACGTCGTCGGGGAGATCGCCGCGCACCCCGAGGTGCCAGACCACTGCCGACGGGGAGTAGCTGCCGCGCACCACCTTGCGGGGCGGTTTCAGATCAGGCAGCAACTGGCTGTAGCTGAACGGCAGGTCCAGCGTGCTGATCACGGCGTCGGCGGCCAGCTGTTCGCCGTCCTCGGTGCGCACGCCGCGCACCCGGTTGTCGGGGCCGCCGCGCTCCAGGCCGGTGACGGTGCGCCCGTAGTCGATCTGGACGCCGGCCCTGGTGGCTGCCGTGGCCATGGCTTCGACCACCGAACCCATGCCGCCGCGCGGGTGCCAGACACCCGAGATCGAGTCCATGTAGGTGATCACCGCGTAGATGGCCAGGGCCCGCTGCGGCGACATGCCGGCGTACAGCGCCTGGAAGGTGAACATCCGGTGCAGGCGGTCGTCGTCGAAGAAGCTGCTGATCGCGTTGCCGAGCCGACGTGTCCCGCCCAGCTTCAGGATCTCCAGGCCTGCGGACAACGGGTTGAAGACGTCGAGCACCGAGTTGTAGGTGCGGTCGACGAAGTGGGCCATCTCGACGTCGTTCAGGCGGCGCAGCCAGTCGACGAACGGATCGAACTGTCTGCGCGTCGTGGGGGCCGCTCTTGCTGGCGATCTCGGCGCGCATGTCGTCCAGGCTGGCGCGGGTGTCGATCGTCGAACCGTCGGCGAAGTGGGAGCGGTAACCGGGGTCGAGGCGGGTCATCGGCACCAGTTCGTCCACGCTGGCGCCCACTTGTTGCAGCACGTTGTCCAGCAGGTAGGGAACGGTCATCACGGTGGCGCCGGTGTCGAAGGTGTAGCCGTCGCGGTGCACGCGCAGGCAGCGTCCGCCCGGCGTCAGCTCGCGTTCGATCACCCGCACCTGATAGCCGCGACCGGCCAGGTGGCAGGCCGCGCTCAGGCCGGACAGGCCGGCCCCGATGATGATGATTTCGCTCATGCAGTCCTCCAGGCGATGGCGGTGACCGCGGCGCGCAGACCTTCAACGGCCTCGGGATTGATGGATGGTGCGTTGAGCTCGGCAACCGCGGCGTCGGCCTCGGCCCGGATCATCGACTCCAGCTCGGCGCGCACGCCGGTGGTGATCAGTTCCTGTTGCACTGCGGTCACCCCGGCGGGGGCGGCGTCGCCGTCGATGATGGCGTCCCACCGGCGCAGCGCCTCGGGGGCCAACCGCTGGCCGGCCAGTGCCGCGATCACGGTGGGTTTGGCCGTGAGCAGGTCGTCCCCGGCGGGTTTGCCGGTGCGCTGCGACTCACCCCAGGCGCCCAGCTCGTCGTCGCGCAGGGCGAACGCCAGGCCGAGATGATTGCCGAACCGGGCCAGCGTGGTTTCGCACTCCCGGCTGGCGTGGGCGGCGGCAGCCCCGAGCAGCAGTGGCCGCGAGATCGAGTAGGCGCCCGACTTGCGGTCAGCCACCTGGCGGGCGAGCGCCAACTCGCGTCGCCGGGCGGCCGAGGCGGTGAGGTCGGCGCGCTGCCCGGCGATGAGTTCGATGCACAGCTCGTACCAGCGGGCGCGCATCCCGGCCGGCAGTTGGTCGGCCATCTGGTCGGCGAGCGTGTGCACCAGATCACCGAGCAGGACGGCCATGCTCAGCCCGAACTGGCCGGCGGGGCCATGGGCCCCGGCCTCGGCGTGCCAGCCCGCAGCCTCGACGTGGGCCGCGGGCAGCCCGCGCCGCAACAGCGAGTCGTCCATCACGTCGTCGTGGATCAGGGCGAACAGGTGCAGCAGTTCGAGCGCCGTCGCTGCCCGGACAGCGTCAGGCAGGCCGGTGGGCCGAAGCCGTCCGCCCCCGGACACGAACCCCCACCAGACCATCGCAACCCTGATGCGCTTGCCCCCGGCCCTGCTCAGCCGGCGCGCCCAGGTCGGCAGGTCCGACGGCAACACGTCCAGGCTGTTCGGCCCGCAGAGTTCGCTCCACTGGGTGTCCAGGCGGTCGAAACAGGCAGCCAGTTCGGCGTCGACCGCAGCCAGGAAGCCGGCCGAGTCCGTGGCGATCGCGGTGGCCAGCGGATGGTCGGCACCCAGTTCGGCCAGCTGGGCGACCGCCCAGGGGCTGAACACCGCCGGGGTGGCCCCGACCGCAGCATGGAAGGCGTCCCACTCGACGAAGTCGTGCTCGGCGATCTCCGCCGGATCCGGCCTGATGTCCTCGGCGATGTGGCCGACCAGGACCGGGCACAGCTCGTTCTCGACGATGCCCCCGGAGTCCACGGCCCGGTACCGGAAATCCGGCAGCACCACTCGCAGCCCGGTGGCCTGCGCGCCCAGTTCCTCGGCGATCCGGCGCGTCGCGGCCTGCACCGGGCTTTCGCCGGGGCGCAGGTGCCCGCAGCAGGAGTTCGTCCACACTCCTGGCCAGGTCTTCTTGCCGAGGGCGCGCCGGGTGATCAGCAGCCGCCCCGCTGGATCGAACAGGTAGCTGGAGAACGCCAGGTGCAGCGGAGTCTGATCGGTGTGCACCCGCAGCCTGTCTGCGGTGCCGAGCACCTGCCCTGTCTCATCGACCAAGACCACCACGTCAGCGGGGTCATCAGGCGATGGAGAGGTCACGGCCCTTACCCTGCCCTAAGGCGCGATATTTGTACAAGGTTCATCAAAGGTTGCGGAAACGGGCGCTGACAGGGGGCTGCGGTGGCGTTGAGCATCGGCCAGGTCGCAGATCTGTGCGGCATCACGCAGCAGACGCTGCGTGCCTGGGAGCGCCGCTACAGCCTGCCCTGCCCGGGCCGCGAGTCGAACGGCTACCGCTCCTACTCGCAGGAACACGCCGACCTGCTGCACCGGATGGCCCGTCTGGTGCGGGTGGGGATGCCTCCCCGTTACGCCGCGCGGCATGTACTGGGGGAGCATCCGCCGGTGCCGTCGTCAGCGCCTCAGGAATTCGCGCAGCAGTTCAGCTCTGGCAACTGGTCCTACGAGGCGCTCAGCACCCAGCTGCAGGCCGCCCTGGGCGCGATTGACCTGGCGGCCATGGCTGACGACTGGCTGATGCCGATGCTGCAGCTGGTGGGCGACGACTGGGCCGCAGGCCGCGTGGGCGTGGACGAGGAGCACCTGTTGACCGCGGCCATCATGGGCCAGTTGAGCCTGCTCCGCGACGCCGCTCCGGCGCCCCGGCCCGTCCCGGTGGTGCTGACTGGGCTCCCGGCTGGTGCCCGCCACGAGATCGGGATCCTGACCTTCGCCACGGTGCTGCGCCGGGCGGGCTGGCACGGCCGTCTACCTGGGCGCGGACCTTCCCGACAGCGCCTGGGGCCATGCCGTCCGCCAGCACCATGCCACCGCCGTGGTGACTGCCGTGCCGATGGAGACCGACGTCGAGCCCGCCGACCGGCTGGTCCGAACCTTGCTCCACGCGTTCCCGCAGCTGCTGATCGGCGTCGGCGGTGCTTGTCAGGACGCCATCGACAACCCGGCCGTGGTGCGGCTGGGCCACAGCCTCGAGACTGCCAAGGACAGCTTCGCCGCCCTGCTCGGTGATCGGGTGGGCGACGGTCGCGGCTGACCGACCGGCTGGGCAGCCTGCTTGGTCAGCCCGCCCGTGACCGGCTTGGTTCGTGACTGGTAGCGGGCCAGCGCCGCGCTGCGGGCCTCGTTGTGGTCGACGACGGGTGCCGGGTACCCGTGCCGATAGCCGTCCGCCGCCAGCCAGGGACGGTGCACCGCCGCTCCGGGCAGGTGGCGCAGCTCGGGCACCCACCGGCGCACGTAGTTGCCGTCCGGGTCGAACTTCAGCCCCTGGGTGACCGGGTTGAAGACACGGAAGTACGGGCTGGCGTCGGTGCCCGTCCCCGCCACCCACTGCCAGCCGTGGCTGTTGGAGGCGACGTCGTGGTCGGCCAGTTGCGCCGCAAAGTGGTCTGCCCCCACCCGCCACCAGACGTTGAGGTGCTTGGTCAGGAAGCTCGCCGACACCATGCGAACCCGGTTGTGCATCCAGCCGGTGGCGGCCAACTCCCGTTGCCCGGCGTCCACCAGCGGGTAACCGGTGCGACCCTGGCGCCAGGCGTCGACATCGGGAGCGACCTCCGGGTCCTGCGGGTCGGCGTACTCGATGCCCAGCGGGTTGAAGTCGGTGACGGTCGAGCCGGGGTGGTGCCACGTCACGTCGGCGTAGAACTCCCGCCAGGCCAGCTCGGTGACGAACCGCTGCGCGCCCGGGTCGTCGCGTCCGCCCAGTGAGGCCAGCAGCGTCCGGGGGTGGATGGTGCCCAGTGCCAGGGCGGTCGACAGACGGCTGGTGGCGGCCAGGTCGGGCCGGTCGCGGCCCTCGTCGTAGTCGTCCAGCCCGTGCCGCACGGAACTGGGCCCAGCGGTGAGCGGCCTCGGCCTCGGTGACCGGCAGTTCGGTCTGCTCCGGGGATGGCGGCGGGGTGGGCAGCGGCTCGGAGTCGACACCCCGGGCGAACCGCAGCTGCGACGGCTCGACGGCAGGCGCCTCGACCGGCTGTTCCCGCCAGGCCCGCGAGAACGGGGTGAACACCCGGTACGGCGCCCCGCTGCGGTTGCGCACCATTCCCGGCGCCACCAGGTACGGCGTCGAGGTGGTGACCAGTGGGGTGCCGTCGAGGGCGTCGGCGACGGCCCGGTCGACGGCACGCCCGGCAGGGGTGAAGTCCTGGGTCACGTGCACTGCCACGGCTGCCACCTCGTGCGCAACCGTTGGCACGATCTGTTCGGCAGTCCCGGTCCTGATGACCAGTGCCCCTTCGTAGCTGTCCTGGAGGGCGGCGAGGGCGCGGCCCAGCGCCGCGGCGCGATGGGGTCGTCGCGCCGTGCGCGGGTCGAGCACGTACAGCGGCAGCACGTCACCGTCCGCGGCCGCGGCCGCGAGGGCCGGGTGGTCGGCGCGGCGCAGGTCGCGGCGCAGCCACAGGATCGAGCGAGCCACGTCGTGCTCAGCCGCGGCGAGGTGCCGGTTGCGGGTTGAGTGCGGCGACCGTGCCGCTGAGCACCGTCGCGAACGCACACCAGGCGGTGTAGGCACCGAAGGCGACGGCCCGGGATGTTCCGGCCGCTCTTGCCCGACGCGTCAGGTCGGCCCCGGAGGCTGCCAGCGCGGCAGCCCCGACGGTGGCCGCCGGCAGCTGGTGGAGGCGGAAGAACAGCCCGCTCCAGGTGGCATTCAGCGCCAGGTTGGCGGCCAGCGCCCGGCCGAACTTCGTCGCCTGCTCGTCGCGGCCCTTCTCGCCGAGGTCGGCGATGGTCGCGGCGCCCGCCAGCGTGACGGCGGTGTACAGGCTGGTCCAGACGATCGGGAACGCGGCCGCCGGGGGCTGCCAGGCCGGTTTGCGCAGCCGCTGGTACCAGCCGCTGCTGGCGTCGGTCAGGACCGAGCCCGCCACAGCTGCCGCGCCCACCCCCAGGGCCACTCCCGTGAGCGTGCGTTGCCAGCGGGTCGGGTCCACGTCGACCAGCCCGCGGCGCACGGCCTCGTCGAAACCGGCCCGCCCGCCCGGCGGTTCAGGCAGCAGTGCGGCGATGTCGTTCTCGTGCCGGACGGCGTCGTGGATGAGGCTGCCGACCAGCGGTCGGGCGATGCCGGCCGGGACCGGGGTCACCAACCCGACCCAGTGGGACGCCAGGTTGGGGGTCAGGATCGGGACCGTGACGATCAGGCGGCGCCGCAGACCGGCGAGCTTGGCGTAGCGGCGCATCATGTCGGCGTAGGTGAGCACCTCGTCCATGGTGACGTCCAGCGTCCGGTTGACCTCGGGAGGCAGCTCGGCGGCCTGCACGAGGTAGTGGACGACGTCGTCGATCGCCATGGGCTGGATGTGGTTGCTCAACCACTTGGGCCCGATCGCCGCCGGCAGTCGTTCGGAGAGGTGGCGCAGCATCTTGAAGGACGCGGAGTCCGCCCCCAGCACGACGCCGGCCTGCAGCACCGCGGTCGGCACCCCCGAGGCGAGCAGGATGTCGCCGACCTCCACCCGGGACGCCATGTGCGGCGACAGCTTGGCAGCAGGGTCGTGCAGGCCGCTCAGGTAGACGATGCGACGCAGGCCGTCGGTGGCGACGGCAGCGTCGGCGAAGGTGTGGGCGAGCTGCCGGTCGCGGGGCAGGAAGTCGCCGCGGCCGTCCATCGAGTGCAGCAGGTAGTAGGCGACCGTGGCGCCGGCCATCGCCTTGCGGACGGCGTCGGGATCAGTGGCGTCGCCGACGACGACGTCCACCTTGTCCCGCCACTGCGCGTCGAGCCGCTTGGGGGAGCGGCTCAGCACCCGGACGGACCAGCCGGCTTCCAGCAGGGCGGGCACAACACGCTCGCCGATGGCGCCGGTGGCGCCGGTTACCAGGGCGATGCGATCGTTCATGGTCAGACTCCCAGGGTGAGGACGTGCGGCAACAGGAACAGCATGCCCAGCGACCACGTCAGGTGCGAGGTGATGGGCCCCAGCACTCCGCCGGTCACCCGGCGCTGGGCGGCGGTCAGCAGACCGAGGCAGATGGCGGCGAAGGTCAACAACAAGACCCCGGACAGCAGCGTGGACGTGGCATACAGCGCAGTGGAAGCGGCGATGGCCCACCGTCCGGGGATGGCCGAGAAGATGGCGCCGCGGAAGAAGAGCTCCTCTGCGGCGCCGGTGGCAGCCGTGATGACGGCGACCACCCACAAGGACCCGAACCGGGCGTGATCGAGCAGGTCGTTGACGGGACCGAGGAGGGGCGGGATGCGGGCGACCACGAGGGCCCCGGCGAGGAACGCCGTCAGCAGCATGCCCCCCAGGATGAACCCCTGGAGCACGCCGAGGCTTTCGTGGCCCGCCCTCGCCCGGCCGCGGCCGAGCTTGATGGGCCCCGAGGCCAACGCCCCGACCACCCAGATGGCTGCAACCCCCAGCGTCGCCGCGTAGAAAAGCGGGTCTCCGGGTGTCACCATCAAGGCGCCCCCGAGCGCGGCCGCGCCCAGGGCCAGTGAGACGCCGACGACTATCCAACGGCGCACCAGGGCTGCCCCGTGATCGGGAGTGGGCTCCCAGGTCACGTTCAGCAGGGAGGCCCGCAGGAAGGCCTGAACCTCACGCAGGCCGGCGAGGATCACCACTCGGCAAGGCTACAGTCCGGGCATCGGGCCGGCCGGGGAACCTGAGGTTGCCCGCGGCCCGGAGCGGGTCTGCGGCCACGAGCCGCTTGCGGGCTTCGGGGATGTGCAGCCGGATGGTTCCCGTGGCTGTGACCAGGTAGCGGTAGCCGTGCGGGGAGGTCCAGTGGTAGACGCCGGGCGTCGGCTGGGTCAGGGACCAGTTCCCATGGGTCTTGGCCCTGTGCGTGAACCGGGACAGCGGGCCGAGGTTGTGCAGCCCGGTCTGCGCCCGGCCCGCCGGCGAATAGGGGACGGTGTGGTCGGCGTCACAGCTGCGGGCGCGTCTGGTGCCCCACGGGAAGACGTCGAACCTGTTGCGTTGCTCGAGCGCGAACCGCATCGTGTCGGGAGTTTCGTAGCCGTCGACCGCACCCAACCGGGCCGGGTCGACGACCGGCCGGACGACCACTTTCGAGTGGGCCAGGAACGCGGGCAGCGCCCGGGTGAGCAGCGGCCCCCACCCTTCGACCCGCGCCACCCCACCGCAGTCACCGGCCGCGTCGCCGCCTCAGCGGTGGCGGTGAGGGCGGGATCACCGGCGTTGATGTGCACGACCAGGGTGTGGGTGGGCAGCACGTCCTGCCCGAACGCCTGCCGGCAGAGGACCCCAACCGCGGCCGCTCGCCGCTGCTGGAGATCATTCCCCACCCCGGCGTCGACCGGCAGCGTCTGGGCGAGCTGGTCGAGGACGTGGTCGAAGAAGACGCCGTCAACAGGGCTGACCCGCCCGTGGAACTCGACGTGACCGTCCCGGATCGGTGCGACGTACACCTGCCGGGCCTGGGCGGCCACGGCCGCCTGCTCGGCAGCCAGTTCGGGGTCAGCCGCCATGACCCAGCCGGGCAGCGCCCGCCACACCCGGCCCCACGGCAGCTGCGCGAGCGCGTGCGCGATCTTCTTGTCCAACCGGGCTGCGGCTTCGACGGACAGCCCCCGGGCCTGCCGGCACGCCTGCGCCGCTTGCCAAACCCGCACCGTGCCACCCAGCACCGCTTTCCACAGGGCCGGATGGCGGTGCCGGAGGTCGAGGGCATCCCCCACCCGTTCCAGCGCGGCACCCGGCGAGATGCCCAGCAGCCCGCCCATCTCCAACGCCAGGAACTCGCCGACGAGTGGAGTGCCGGCCCGGCCAGGCTGGATCAGCCGCTCCAACCCCTCACCCACCGCGTCGTCGTCCATCTGGTACAGGTCGGCAGCCTGCGTGATGGCAACGAGCTCGGCGACCTCGCAGGCCACCAGCTGCTGGTGGGCGTGGTCAAGCGCCGCGAACGCTTCGCCGGCGTCAGCTGGGTGCTCGAACGGCGCTGTGCCTTCCGAGGGTTCGGGGTCTGCCCAGATCTTGGAGATGGAGGTGGCCATGCCTCAAGTATAATCGAACGTGTGTTCGAATGCCGACCTTACGCACAGCCAGTTTTCCCTGGCAGCATCAGGAAACAGCAGGTCGCCTCGTCCGCCACAGCAGGGCACCGATCCGCACCAGGGCGACGAGCACCAGGGCACCGATGCCCCCAGTGGACACCAGGATGGCGGCCACGGCAACGAACGGCGACTGCTCGGGCGAGAAGCCGGTGAAGGGCGCCAGCGCGACCAACAGGGCGCCGATGATCAGTGACGCCAGGCCCAGTCGTCGAGCCAGCCGGAAGTCGCTCCCGCGCAACGCAAACCCCAGCGCCAGCAGGGTTGCCCCGACCAGCAGTCCGAACAGGGGCATCAGCCAGATGTTGAGCGCCAGCCAGGTCAGGAACTCCACGGCACCTTCCTGCAGAGCCACTTCGGGAGTGGCGACGGCGTGCCCCCACAACAGGTGCAGCACGGCCGAGGTGGTCGTCGTCAGGGTCGCGACGGCGGCGGTCAAGGCCAGCGCGAACGAGCGGTCCGAGAAGGCGTGGGCCAGCCCCACGACGAACACCAGCAGCCCCACGTCGACGATGAGCAGGACTCCGGCAATCAGCGTGGCCAGGAAGGCGCTCGGCTGTTGCCCCTCGAGGATGGCTCCGGCGGCTTCCATCGAACCGAACCACGCCACGCAGCCCAGGATGATCACCAGGCCGGCGAAGAACGTCACGGTGGCGGCTTGTCGGTGTGCAGCGTCCCACCCGGCGGCCAGTTCACGATCAGTCACGGCTCGATCAGTCATGTCCAGCTCCCTTGCCCGACAGGCCGGGACGTCGTCGTCCCGACCTGATCAATGTCCCACCGGGGTTGGGCCTCGTCAATCGACTCGCGGCTAGGCTGGTGGGACTGGAGCGAGCGTGGGGGTGATGGCGATGCACCCGTTCTATGGGCCGAGTGATCGGCTGCTGTCGGGGAGCGAGTCGCGGGGCGCGGGGCTGGCGTCGATGGCCGCCTACCTGGCTTTCTGGGCCGTCGCGCTGGTGGTCGCCAAGCGGGAGCTGGACGCGCGCTTTCCACGTGGCGGGGGTCCTGCCGATCATGGCGATCATGCCCGGGCGATCCTGCGGGAGCGGTTCGCTCGCGGCGACATCGATGAGTCGGCGTACCGGGCGATGAGGCGGGTCCTGGACGAGGCGGCCGGCGGGTCGGGATGACCGCCGCCGGCCGACGGGCACGGGGTCCCGGGCTGGGCACGTGGCTGGAACTCGGGTGGTTCGGCCTGACCACGGTGCTGTTCCGGCGGCGCGACCCGATCGTCGGGTCGCTGATCGTGACCGATCGGTGCAACCTCGCCTGCCGGCACTGCGGGGTGGCCAACCTGCGCCGCGTCGACTACCCGTTCGAGCGCCTGCAGGCGGACCTGAGGCTGCTGCACGGCCAGGGCGTGCGGATTCTGCTGTTGTACGGCGGCGAGCCACTGCTGTGGCGCGACGGTGACCGGACTCTCGGCGACCTGATCGCCGAGGCCCGTGCGGTCGGGTTCCCGCTGGTCGGCGTCGTCACCAACGGGACGCTGGGGCTCGACCTGCCGCAGGCCGATCTGGTGCTGGTCAGCGTGGACGGCACTCGGGAACACCACGACGCGATCCGGGGGCACAGCTACGACCGGGTGCTCGCGAACATCGAGGCTGCCCCGACGAACAACCTGTGCCTGTACATGGCGGTGAACCGGCTCAACGTCGACGACGTCGAGCAGGTGGCCGAGCTGGCAGCCGCGCTGCCGAGCGTGCGTGGCGTGTCCTACAACCTGCACACGCCCTACCCGGGCACCGAAGACCTGACCCTCACCCCGGCCCAGCGCCGTGACGTGTGCGAGCGCATCGGGCGGCTGATCAGGCAGGGGCAGCCGGTGCTCAACCTGGCGTCGGCGCTGCCTCGGCTCGCCGACCTGTCGGCCCCCCGGCCCTGCCCGCAGTGCGTCATCGTCGAGGACGGCCGGCAGTGGACGTGCGGGCGCTGCATCGAGATCCCGGGTCTGTGCGAGCAGTGCGGGTTCGCGTTCGCGGGGGAGTTGTCGCTGCTCTTCCGCGGTGAGCCCCGGGTGGTGCTCGAGGTGCTGCGGCGCTACCTGACCTTCGTCTGATCGGAGCCGGCGCTTGACGGGACCGGGCGCTGCAGCGCGCGCGACACGACGTTCCACACCCGGCGCCGGTGCGCGGCGGCCGGGGTGGCCCAGGCTGCCGGCGCGCCCTCGGCGGCGTGCTCGGTCAGCATCTCGGCCCACAACGGCTCGATCAGGTGGTAAGTGGCCCACCGCTCGAGGTCGTGGTACCGGTCGAAGCCGCGTGCGGTGAGCGCGTGGCAGCCGTCCTGCGGTTCGCGCGTCACCAGGTCGCCGGCGGCCAGCAGCGGCACGGCGGCCCGCATCCCCGCTCGCCACAGCCGGCTTCCCGAACCCGCGGGCGGCACCGGAAGACGTCCCGAGTACGCCTGCCAGAAGGCGTCGTAGGCGGAGCCCCCGAGAGCGCCCAGATGCAGCCGTCGGGCCAGCGGCAGGTGCCCCTGCTCGACGGCAGCGATGTAGGTCTCGACGCCGAAGTGGTTGACCAGGAAGTCGCGGCCCAGGAACGAGGAGGCGCCTGCCCCCAGCCCCAGGAAGCGGCGGCGGGTGATGGACGTGTAGCTGGGCGAGGCGGGCCGGTTGAAAGTCCACACCGAGCGACGCTGATAGCCGTGCTCCCCGGCCAGGCGGGTGGCCTCCGCCAGCACCTCGTGCTCGCGTCGCCGCGCGTGCCGGGCGGCGCCGAACGGGGTGTAGCCGAACCGCATCAGCGGGTAGGTCGAGATCTGGTCGGCCCCGAGGTCGAAGCACTGCACCAGGTCGCGCAGGAAGGTGCCGGCGTGGGCGTCGTCGTACTCGACGTCGAGGATCAGGTCTGCGTCCACCAGGCCGAAGCGGCCAACCGCCGCGGACAGCGCGGCGTGCGCGGTCGCCCCGTCGTGAGGACGCTGCAGGTGTCGCAGCACGTCATCCGAGAACGACTGGACGCCGATGCTCACCGCTGTGAACCCCATGCCTCGCAGGGTGTCGAGGCGCTCCGGGGTCGCATGGGTGGGGAGCACCTCGATCGCCCGCTCACCGGACACCGGAAGCTCGGCGACGATCGGCGCCAGCAGGTCGGGAAACAGCGTCGGAGTTCCGCCACCCACGTAGAGCGAGGTGAACCCGTCGGCTCCTGCGGCGCCCGCCTCGAGGTAGGCCCGCGTCTCGGCCAGCAGTGCCGCGAAGTAGCGCTCCGGCTGGCCCGGACGGGGAACCACCTTGTTGTACGGGCAGAACGGGCAGATCCGGGAGCAGAACGGGACGTGCAGGTAGGCGCCCACCGGGCCGTCGATCATCTCGGCCACTGTCATTCCGGCCGCGGTGTCGGCGCGGCCCTGCGGCGGACGAGTAGCCATGGCGGAATCCTCGCAGAAGGCCCGCGTTCACTGGGTGATCGCGAAGACCATCGGGCTGAAGTAGGGGATCAGCCAGACCACCCACACGAACACGCTGAACTTGTGGAAGTTGAGGAGGGCTTTCTCGTCCTTCCTGAGCAGGACCACCAGAGCCCAGGCTGCATGGATGAACATGAGCACGATGGCGACCAGGCCGGAAATGCCGTGCACGTCGAACGTCATACCGCCGACAAACCCGAACATCATGCCGGTGCCGATGGTGTCGAAGGTCAGCCCCAGCGCGAAGAACACCAGGTGCCACCACTTGAGTCGACCCGTCAGACGCTCGCCCCACACCCCGATGGTGTAACTGACCAACGCCAGGGTGATGAGGGTGCTGACCAGCGGGTTCACAATATCTCCTGAGGGTCGGATCGACCCATGGGCTCCTGAGGGTCGGAATCGCCCATGGGCTCCTGAGGGTCGGAATCGCCCATGTTAGCCACCCCACGCACCTGACCCCGGCCGGATATCGGCGAGTCAGGTTCTCAACTTGTGCCTATTTGGTCGGGAATCGCCTATAGGGGTATTCCCGACCGCATGGACCCAAGTTGGCTTTTCGCCGCGCGCTGAAGCCCTTCCGTGCGCAGGATCAACGGGCTAGCGTGGATTTACGGCGTACCCCTCGGGATACGCAACCTGAACCCGATGTCCTGGGCCTCGGTCCGAGCTCCGGGTAATGAGCAAGGAGAGAACATGGCAACGATTCTGTGGATCCTCGCCGCGATATTGGTCATCTCTGGTGTCGGGGCAATTCTGAAGAAACAGCTCCTGTGGGGCATCGTCCTCATCGTGGTCGGCCTGCTCGTCGGCCCTGGCGGCGTGAGCGTCTTCACCTGATCGGTTCCCGACCAACTTCCCTCTGCCGGCCCGCCTGCTCAAGGTGGGCCGGCAGATTTGTTTGTTTGGTTGAATGGTCGTGTCCGCTTGACCCGCGTCAAGCCTTGCGACGCCCGAACTCCGTATGTTCGAACTCGACAGCGCGACAGCGCGACGAGTTGTGAAGAAGGAGAAGACCGATGAACAGGTTCCGGGCCTGGCTGCACTCCGGTTGGGCGATTCCCGTCATTTCGGGGGCGCTCATCATGGCGTCCTGGATCACGTCACGTGCCGGGGGGCAGCCGCTGGCGGGCGATCTGTTGATGGTTGCTGCCGCCGTCGTGGCCGGTACGCCGATCGTCGTCAAGGCCGTCCGCGCGCTGCTGGCGCAGGTGGTCAGCATCGAGCTGCTGGTGTCGATCGCGTCGGTCGGGGCAGTGGTCATCGGCGAGTACTGGGAGGCCGCCGCGGTGACCTTCCTGTTCGCGATCGGCCACGCGCTGGAGAACGCGACGCTCAACAAGACCCGGTCGGCGCTGGCCGAACTGGTGGCGGTCGCCCCCGACGTCGCCGTCGTGCTGCGTGACGGCCAGCAGGTCGAGGTCGGGGCGGCCGAGGTGACCCCCGGGGAAACCGTGCTGGTGAAGAACGGCAGCAAGGTGCCGGTTGACGGCGTCGTCATCGGTGGCACGGGGGCGCTGGACGAGGCGTCCATCACCGGCGAGTCGATCCCGGTCGAGAAGGCCGTCGGCGATCAGGTGTTCGCCGGCACCATCTCCAATGGCGGGTTCCTGCAGGTGCAGGCCGTCGGGGTGGGCGCCGACACCACGCTGGCCCGCATCATCCACCGCGTCGAGGAGGCACAGGACGCCAAGGCCAAGACCCAGAAGTTCATGGACCGGTTCGCCAGCTGGTACACCCCGGGCATCATCCTGCTGGCCTTGGTGGTCGGCCTGCTCACCCGCGACGTCACCCTGGCCCTCACACTGCTGGTGATCGGCTGCCCGGGCGCGCTGGTGATCTCGATCCCGGTGTCGATCGTGGCCGGTATCGGACGGGGCGCCCGCGACGGCATCCTGATCAAGGGCGGCGAGTTCCTGGAGACCTCGGCGCGGATCTCGGCGGTCGCGCTCGACAAGACCGGCACCCTCACCCAGGGCAAGCCCAGGCTCACCGACGTCGTCGTCCTCAACGACACGGTGGGCCGGGACGAGGTGCTCCTGATGGCCGCTCGTGCCGAGGCGGGCTCGGAGCATCCGCTGGCCAGGCCGATCATCGAAGCCGCGACAGAGGCGAACCTCGACGTGACAGGCCTGCCCACCCACACCCAGCCGGTCCCCGGCAAGGGCATCATCGCGACGCTGGACGGCCATCGGGTGCTCGTCGGCAACCTCAAGCTGCTGACCGACCAGGGCATCGACATCCGCGGCGCTGCCGGCGTCGTCGACGAGCTCGCCGCCGCCGGGCGCACCCCGATGGTGATCGCCCGCGACCAGGACCTGATCGGTGTGGTCGCCGTGGCGGACACCATCCGGCAGGACGCCGCCGAGATGGTGCGCCGCCTGCACGGCAACGGCGTCCGGAAGGTCGTCATGCTGACCGGCGACAACCAGCGCGTCGCCGAGGCTGTCGGCGCCCAGGTGGGTGTCGACGAGATCCACGCCGGGCTGCTCCCCGAGGACAAGCTGGACATCGTCACCCAGCTGCAGCGTCAGGGCCATGTGGTGGCCATGGTCGGTGACGGCGTGAACGACGCGCCGGCTCTGGCCACGGCCGACATCGGCGTCGCGATGGGGGCCGCGGGCACCGGCGTCGCCATCGAAACGGCCGACATCGCCCTGATGAAGGACGACCTGCTGAAGCTGCCACAGGCGGTCCGGCTGGCGCGGCGCACCGTGGCCAACATGCGCCAGAACATCGTGATCGCCCTTGTCACCGTGGCCGTGCTGCTGGCCGGCGTACTGCTCGGCGGCGTCACCATGGCGGTCGGCATGCTGGTGCACGAGTTCTCGGTGCTCGCAGTGATCATCAACGCCATGCGCCTGCTGCGCGCCCAACCGAAGTAGTCAGAATCCGTCAAGGGAAGGAAGAAGCACATGTCCAAGGTTTTCGTCTGCACCGCGTGGGGCGGCCCCGAGTGCCAGGAGTTGCAGGATCGGGAGATCCCCCAGCCCGGGCCGGGCGAGCTGCTGCTCGAGGTCAAGGCGGCCGGGGTCAACCCCGCTGACTGGAAGTTCCGCGCCGGGCAGTTCGGCACCGATTTCCCGCTGCCCGCTGGCCTCGGCCTGGAGGCCGCCGGCGTGGTCAAGGCCGTCGGCGACGACGTCGAGGGCTTCGCGGTCGGTGACGCGGTGCTCGCAAACGTGCCACTGGGCAACGGGGGGTTCGCCGAGCACACCATCGTCAAGGCCGCCCAGGCGGTGGCGAAGCCAGACAACGTGAGCTTCACGGTCGCCGCAGCACTCCCGGTCGCTGGAACGGCTGCCTATGACGTCACCCACCAGATCGAGCTCGAGCCCGGCCAGAGCATGCTGATCATCGGGGCTGGCGGTGGCGTCGGCCTGATGGCCGCGCAGATCGGCAAGGTGCACCAGTTCAGGACGATCGGCGTTGCCAGCGAGGCCAAGCGTGCGCTGGTCGAGGCCACCGGGGCGACGTTCGTCGCCTCCGGTGCGGGCTTTGCTGATCGGGTTCGCGAGCTCGCGCCCGACGGCGTCGACCTGGTCGTCGACCTCGTGGGTGGTGACACGCTGCGCGGGGCGGCACCGTTGGCGAAGTCCCCTGATCACGTGGTGTCGACGGCGGACTTCAGCGTTACACAGCTGGGTGGTGTCACGCGCGCTCATGACCCCGAAGCGCTGGAGAAGATCACCGGTGTGGTGTCCTACGGGCTGGTCGATCCGCGGGTGACCGCCACGTTCCCGCTGGAGCGGGCCGCCGAGGCGCTCGCCCTGGTCGAGTCGGGGCACGCGACCGGAAAGACCGTCATCGAGGTCGCTTGACCGGCGTCAAGGACCCCGCTGGCTGCCCTGCCTATAGTCGATGTCGATGGCCGTTGAAACCGGCAAGAACGTTCGGAAGGAAACCATCAGATGACCACCCAGGCCCAGAACACCCACACCATCCTTCGCGCCGAGGGCTTCACCTGCCCGTCGTGCGTTTCCAAGGTCGAGAAGCAGCTGAAGAAGCTGGACGGCGTGCAGGACGTGACCGTGCACTTCGCCTCCTCGCGCGTCGAGATCGACCACGACTCCCGGCAGAGCGTCGCCGACCTGGTCGCGGCCGTCGAGAAGGCGGGCTACAAGGCGAAGGCCTCCGCGTTCTGACCCAGGGTGGCTGATCCCACCCGCTTCAGGAGCCGACAGAGCCCCGGGGACTGCCCAGTCTCCGGGGCTCTTGCTGCGCCCGGACGGGTGTTCATCGCCTTCACAGGCAGCGACGGGGGGCGTCACAGGAACCGCACAGCGGGCTCCGGCGGAATGGTCTCAACAACCTGATTCCGCAACCGATGGGAGCCTCTGATGGCTGCAACCGCCCTGCTTCTCGCCCTCGACGTCGTCGCGATCCTCGCGCTGGCTGTCGGCGTCTATTTCCCACGGCATCGCCGCCGCGACCTGGTGGTGGCCTACATCGGCGTCAACCTGGGGGTGCTGGCGGTCAGCTCGGTGTTGCTGTCCACCTCGGTGGGTGCCGGCCTGGGCCTGGGCCTGTTCGGGGTGCTGTCGATCATCCGGTTGCGCTCCGACGAGCTGTCCCAGCACGAGATCGCGTACTACTTCGCAGCCCTGGCGCTGGGATTGATCGGCGGGCTCGGGGGTGACATCACGACGTCGGCGCTCCTGATGTTTTGCCTGGTCGCGACCTTGTTCGTGGCCGACCATCCCTCGGTGCTGCGCGGCTACTGCCGGCAGCTGCTGGTGCTGGATCGTGCGATCATCGACCAGGAAATGCTGCTGGCCACTCTGGAGACCCGGCTGGGCGTGCGCGTCCTGGGGGCCCAGACGATCAAGCTCGACCTGGTCAACGACACGATGACCGTGGACGTCAGATTCCGGGAGGGCACGGCGGCCACTGCGGTGGGGACTCCCGAGGGCAGGACCGAGTACGACAAGCAGGCCGCACGATGACGGGGCTCACCATGACCGGGCACACCGCGTCCGGGCAGGCCTTGTCCGGGCTTGACGCGCTGCCGGCCGTTTCGCTCGGTGAGATCACCGCGTCGGCCGCCCTGCTGACCCGCGTCGACCGCAAGTACGTGCTGACCACCAGCGACCTGGACGAGCTGTGGTGCCAGCTCCCGCGGCACACCCGGGCGCTTGAGATCGAGGGGCAGCGCAGCGTCGGCTACACCTCGACCTATCTGGACACCCCTGCCCTGACGTCCTACCTGGACGCCGCACACCGCCGGCGGCGCCGCTGGAAGGTGCGGACCCGCAGCTACGAAACCGGCGGCGACTTCCTGGAGGTCAAGACCCGTCGGAGGACGACCACGGTGAAGGAACGCATCCCGTGGCACGACCCGATGCGGCTCGACCCGATGGAGCTCGAAACCGCGGGCCGTGATTTCGTCGAGACTTCGTTGCGCAGCTGCGGGGTCGTGCTGGACGCCTCGACCCTGGCACCAGCGCTGGTCACGACTTACCGCCGCAGCACGTTGTTGTTGGGGTCCGGCACCCGGGCGACGCTCGACCTGGGATTGGTCTGGACGGCCCCGGAAACGGGGGCCTGGATGGGGTTCGGTGACCGGGTCGTGTTCGAGACCAAGTCGGCAGGCACCCCCTCGGAGCTCGACCGCCTGCTCTGGCGTCACGGCCACCGGCCGCAGCGGATCTCCAAGTACGCCGTCGGCCTGGCCGCGCTGCACCCCAACCTGCCGCACAACCGTTGGCATCGGCTTCTCACCCGTCTGGCCCCTGAATCCAACTGACCGTTTCGCCGACCTCTTCGCCTGACCTCTTCGCCTGACCTCTTCGCCCGACCCGCGCACCTGATCATCAGCACCGAAAGGCACTGTGCCATGAACCATTCACCCCGCATTCTGACCTCGTTGGCCTCCCTGGCTGCCCTGGCCGTTGCCGTGACCCTGACGGGCTGCACGGCCATGGGCCCCGCCACCAGCACCGGCGCAGGCTCGGCGACGTCGGCCATCGGCACCGCAGTCGTGGTGGCCGGCACCAGTGGCATCACCGCAGAGCAGGCGATGGCCGACAACTCCACCGCCCAGGCCGGCGACACCACCTGGGATGCCGCTTCCGCGGTCACCGTCACGCTCAATGGCTCGACCGCCACCGCGTCGGGGGCCGGGGTCACCGTCGACGCCAACACCGTCACCATCACGTCGCCCGGGACCTACGTCCTCACTGGCAGCCTGGCGGGGCAGGTGGTGGTGGCCTCGCCGGCGAAGGGCGACGTGCAGATCGTGCTCAGCGACGCCAACATCGCGTCGGCCACCGGCGCCGCCATCGCGATCACCGCAGCCGACGAAGCGATCGTGGTGCTGGCCGACGGCACCCGGAACAGCCTCACCGGGCCGTCCGCCTTCGCCGACACCACAAGCCAGGACGCGCCCAACGCGGTGCTGTTCTCGATGGCCGACCTGACCATTGGCGGGCAGGGGGCGCTGAGCGTCACCGCGCCCGGCCTGGACGGGATCGCCTCCAAGGACGGCGTCGTGGTCGCCGGGGGCACCATCACGATCGAGGCCGCCGATGACGGCATCCGGGGCAAGGACCACCTGCTGGTGTCCGGCGGCACGCTCGACGTGACCGCCGGAGGGGACGCCCTGAAGTCCGACAACGAGACCGACGCCGACTCGGGCTGGATCGTGGTCCAGGGCGGCAGCGTGTCCTTCACCGCAGGCGGGGACGGTCTGGCAGCCAGCAGCGATGTCATCGTCACGGGTGGCGCGATCACCGGCAGCACCGGTGGGGGATCAAGCCGCCAGGTGGCAGCGGACGCCTCGGCGAAGGGCCTGAAGGCCGGCACCAACCTCGTGGTCGGCGGGGGCACCGTCAAGGTCGACTCGGCCGACGATGCACTGCACTCCAACTCGGTCGTCTCGATCACGGGGGGTGAGGTGTCCGCAGCAAGCGGTGACGACGGCGTGCACGGCGAGGCCAGCGTCACGATCTCCGCGGGCAGTGTCGACGTCACCGGTTCCTACGAGGGCATCGAGGGTGCGGCCATCACGTTGAGTGGCGGTGACGTGAGCGTGGTGTCCTCCGACGACGGGGTCAATCTGTCGACGGCGACCGGCGGTGGCGGCAACGCGGTGGCGCCCGGCACGCTGGCCGTGTCCGGCGGCGTCCTGACCATCGACGCCGGGGGAGACGGGTTCGACTCCAACGGTTCGGCGACGATCACCGGCGGCAGCGTGGTCGTCTACGGGCCGACGAACAACGGCAACGGCGCGCTGGACGTCAACGGCACCTTCACCATCAGTGGCGGCAGCCTGTTCGCGGCCGGCTCGGCCGGGATGGCTGAGGCGCCGGATGCGGCGTCCACCCAAGGCTGGGTGCAGGCGGCCGTCACGGGGCAGGCGGGCACCACGGTGCGCATCCTCAGCGGGACGACGGTGCTGGCCGAGTTCACCCCGCCCAAGACATTCGCCAACGTGGTGTACAGCTCGGGCGAGATCGAATCCGGCCAGCAGTACACCGTGGCGGCAGGGTCGGCCAGCGTGCAGGCCACGGCTGGGCAGGGCACGGGCGGCGGCATGGGCGGTGGCCCGGGTGGTGGTCGGGGGCCGCGCGGGTGAGGTGAGGGGGCGGTTTCGCGTCGGCGAAACCGCCTCGTCGCCCTGCAGGTGGAGCCGTTGCATTCCCAACTTGTGCCTATTCGGTCGGGAAGCCTCCTATGGGCCATTCCCGACCGAATGGACACAAGTTGCGTTTGCGTCTTGGCTGCATCGTTGGGGCGGCAGGGCTGTGGCTGGTAGAATCAACTGTTTATCCTTGTCACCAAGGCTGCGAACATGACGCGTCCCACTGTGACGCGAATCGGAGGAACAGATGGAACAGATGAGAGTGAGCTACCGACAGAACCTGGGTGCGGTTGTTGACGACGTTGTCGTCTTGACCAACATGGTTCGGGTCGCTGTGCAGCGCGCGAACAAGGCTCTGCTCGAGGCTGACCTGAGCGCCGCTGAGGGCGTGATCACGGGGGATCCCCAGATCGACGCCATGAGTGAAGATCTGGACACCCGTTGCCTGAACCTGATTGCCACCGAGGGGCCGGTTGCTGGTGAGCTGCGCACCCTGGTCGCAACGATCCGCATGGTCGGGGATCTCGCACGGATGGGTGATCTGGCGGTGCACGTCGCGAAGATCGCGCGGATGCGTTACCCCGAGCAGGCAGTGCCGGCGTCGATTCGCCCCAACTTCGAACGCCTGTGCCGCATTGCCGAGGACATGACCGGCATGGCCACCGCCATGCTGGAGAAGCGCAGTGTCTCCGCCGCCGAGAGCATGGCGCAGTACGACGAGGAGGCCGACGAGCTGCGTTCCCAGCAGTTCGACGTGATTCTCTCCGACGAGTGGGCCGACGGGGTCCAGGCGGCTGTCGACGTGGCACTGCTGGGGCGTTACGTCGAACGGATCGCTGACCACGCCGTTCTGATCGCCAGCCGGGTCGTCTTCATCGTCACCGGGCTGCTGCCGGAAGGCGACCACTGGACGACTGCCTGATCCGTCGGGGCTGGAGCTGGGGCCGCTGGGGGATGCCTTGGCTGGGCTCCGGTTCGCGTCCGGCCAGGCTGCCGCTTGACGAAGGAGAAGTGCATGGAAAGCGAGGGTCGCGACCACGCCCAGTTGGTGCGCGCCCTCGTCGAGCAGGTGCAGTCCATCGGCCTGGCCTCAGAGCGGATCGGCCACAGCTTTTCCGCCCGGCAACAGCTGCATCCGACCGACCTGCGCGCCCTGATCCACATCTTTCAGGCCGACCAGCGCGGCCAACCGCTCTCGCCGCTCGGGTTGGCCCGGCTCCTGGACCTGAGTCCGGCAGCCGTCACCTACGCCGCTGACCGGCTGGTCGCCTCGGGGCACGTCCGCCGCGAGCCGGACCCGAGCGACCGTCGCAAGACGCTGCTGCGCTTCGCCCCCCATGGGCGCGAAGTTGCCGGGAAGTTCTTCGGGCCGCTCGGGCAGGCCCACGCCGGGGCACTGGCCTCGTTCAGCCCCGCCGAGTTGGAGATCGCCCTGCGGGTGCTTGCCGCCGTCCTCGATGCTCTTGCCAGGTTCGACGAGTCCTTGAGCGCGGACCAACCCGAAAGTATTTCATCTACTGAAACAGCCTGATAGGCTGCCGGGCGGAATGAGCGGCGTCCCACCCCGCCCGGAGGAGAGCACGTGACGCAGAGCACCCCAGCCCCCACCTTGATCCCGGGTGCCGGCACGGTGGTCAGCCCGCCCGTCCCGAGCCGCTGGCCGCTGGTGATGGGGCTCTACCTGCTCGGGATCTTCATGGGGGCGATCGACACCGGCATCATCACGCCGGCCCGCACGATCGTGCAGACCGACCTCGGGGTGGACGACCAGCTCGGCATCTGGATGATCACCATCTACACGCTCGGCTACGCCGCGAGCATCCCGGTGATGGGCAAGATGGCTGACCGGATCGGCCGCAAGAGGGTCTATCTGGTTTCGATCTTCCTGTTCGGCGTCGGTTCGCTGTTGTGCGGCCTCTCCCAGGACGTCGGCAGCTTCGGCATGCTGATCGCGGCCCGCGCGATCCAGGCCGTGGGTGGCGGCGGCATCCTGCCCATCGCGACCGCCGAGATCGGCACCGGGGTGCCCGAGGAGCGGCGCGGCATGGCGCTGGGGCTGGTGGGCGCCGTCTACGGCATCGCCAACATCTTCGGCGCCTCGGCCGGCAGCCTCATCCTGGACATCGCCGGCTCCCACAACTGGCAGTGGATCTTCTACGTCAACCTGCCCATCGCCGTCCTCGTTCTCGCCGCCGGATGGGTGTTCCTGCCCGACCACCGCGAGAACGTGGTGAAGCCCATCGACCTGCTCGGCACCCTGCTGCTGGTCGTGATGATCCTGTCGCTGCTGTACGGGCTGCGCAACCTCGACTTCTTCGACCTGTCGGCCAGCCTGGCCGGCCGCGACGTCTACCCCTTCCTGCTGGGGTTCGCCGTGCTGCTGCCGCTTTTCGTGTTGGCCGAGCGCCGGGCTGTCGACCCCGTCCTGAACCTGGGCTACTTCACCGACCGCGGCATCGCGCTCGTGCTGTTGCTGTCGTTCCTCAGCGGGTTCATCCTGATGGCCGTCATCTTCGTGCCCCAGTTCGCGGAGAACGCCCTGCGGATTCCGGCCGGCGACGGCGGCTACTTCGTGATCATCCTCGGTCTGGCGTCCGGGGTGGGGGCGCCGCTGTCGGGTCGTTTCACGGACTCGTACGGCCCCAAGGCCGTCCTCGGGTTCGGCGCGGTGGCCTCGGCTGTGGCCGCAGCGGTCGTGGTGGCGTGGGTCATTCCCGCACCGACCATGCTCAACGTGGTCGTGGCGCTGCTGCTGATGGGCCTGGGGCTGGGGTTCGTGATCGGCTCCCCGCTCAACTACATGATGCTGGAGCGGACACCGAAGGCCGAGTCGTCCTCGGCGCTGGGCACCCTGTCGCTGGTCCGGGCGCTGGGCACCACGATCGCCCCCGCCCTGATGGTGGGTTTGCTCGCCAATGCGGGGGCGTCGCTGCAGAGCTCGATCACCGCCGAGCTGCCCGCCGAGGTCTCGATCCCCGCACTGCCGCACGCGGCTGTCCTGAAGGACCGGATCGAGGCCTGGAAGACCGACCCGGACCTGGCCGATCGGCTTGGTGACGTCGACGTCTCCGACCTGGACCGCACCACCGTCACCATCGCGATGGGCGAAGGGGACAGCGAGTTGCCCGCCGACCTGGTCAAGCTGCTGTCCACCGCCGATGTCACCACCATCACGGCGCGGACGCAGGTCGTCGCCGAGCGCATGTTCGCCGAACAGACCCCCGGCGTCGTCGCCGACATCCAGTCCGGCGTCCAGCAGGGCGTCGACGGCCTGCAGGCCGCGGTCACCGAGGTCGACAGTGCAGCCACCGAGATGGGCGACGGACTGGCCGAGATGGACGACGCGATCGCCGGCATGGACGACGGGCTGGCGGCCATGGACGACCAGCTGGCCGAGATGGGGCGCAGCTTGGCGCAGATGGACGCCAATCTGGCCGAGATGGCCAGCGGCATCACCGAGATGACCACGGGAATCGACGGCATGGACGCCGGCATCGCGGGTCTGGAGGAGGCGGCTGCGGGCATGGACGAGGGCCTCGCCGGCATCGATGAGGGGCTGGCCGGGATGGAGCAGGGCCTCAGCGAGCAGGCGACGGGTCTGGCGGCGATCCAGGCGCAACTCGACCAGCTGGCCATGCTGCCCCCCGGCACACCGCCGGTGCCCGAGTTGCAGGCCCAGGCTGTCGCGCTGGCCGCGGCCATCGCGGAGCTCGAGGGGCAGCGCGACACTGCCCTGGCCGAGCGGGAGACGCTGGCCACCCAGGCCGAGGACATCGCAGGGCAGCTCGAAGAGCTCCAAACCCAGCGCGAGGAGCTCGTCGCGGCCCGCGAGGAGCTTGGTACCGGGCGCGCCGAGCTGCAGAAAGCACGCGCGGGCATCGTGACCGGGCGGACGGAGATCTCCAAGGCCCGCGCCGAGCTGGCAGCCAACCGCACCGAGCTGTACGCCAGCCGTGTGGAACTGTGGGACGCCCGCGTTGAGCTGGGACAGACCCGCGCCGAGCTGGTGGACACGTCCGCGAAGATGGTCGAGCTGCGCGACGCCGTGCCCGCCGCTTTCGACGAGGGGCTGACCAGCTACCTCACGCAGATCAACGAGCGGGCGCCCCTGATAGAGCAGACCTTCCAGACGGGCCTCAACGCCGGATTCCGCAACCTGTACCTGCTCTACGGTGCCGCGTGCCTGACGGTGCTGGGGGTGTTGCTGCTGGTGCCACGCCCGCAGGATCGCAAGGCCCCGGCGGGGCCGACCGAGCCCGAGAGCAGCCAGCCCGCCGCCGAGCCAGGGCCCGAAAGCTGACGCCCGTCACAGGTCAGCGAGCGTGAAGACCGGGTAGCAGTGGTAGGCGGGCTCCTCGTAGGGGTGGGCAGCCAGCATCGCGGTGACGGCCTGACGCGCCCGATCCCGCGGGCAGACGCACTCGATGCGCATCTCGGGCACTACCTCGAGCTGGTTGGCCGTGCCGATGTGCGGTTCGGCAAGCTCGGACGGCCGGAACCGTCCCTCTCCGGGGGCTGAGAAACTGCACGCCGAGTACTCACCGATCTGCCCCGCGCCCGCGGCCGCCAACGCCTCGCGGACGGCGTCCGCATGGGTGAGGGGGGCGAACACCACGATGACCAGCAAATCGGACATTTCTGTTCCCTTCTGCCGAGGAGACGAAGATCGATGCGCCGCCTAACTTGTGCCTATTCGGTCGGGACCAACCCATACGACCCATCCCGACCGAATAGGCACAAGTTAAGATCTCGTTGACGCCGGAGTGACCCAGTGGTGAGGCAGCTCAGCTGCGCGGCGAGGCGGGCAGCCCCCGGTCGGACGGCTCGTAGCGGCGCCCCCGGAACTTCGGGTGCAGGAACTGCTCGCGGTTCAGCACGGCGTCCAGCTGGGCCTCGGTCAGCAGACCCCGCTCCAGCACCACCTGGCGCACCGACTTCCCGGTTCGGGCGCACTCCTTGCCCACCTCGTCGCCGTTGGCGTGACCGATGAGCTCATTGAGGTAGGTGACGATCCCGATGGAGTTGAGCACGTAGTTCTCGCACACCTCACGGTTGGCCGTGATGCCCACCACGCACTTCTCCCGCAGCACGTCGCAGGCGCGGCGCAGCAACCTGAGCGATTCGAACATCGCCTGGGCCAGCGCCGGCTCCATCACGTTGAGCTGGAGCTGCCCGGCCTCGGCCGCGTGGGTGATGGTGACGTCGTTGCCCATCACCTTGAAGCAGACCTGGTTGACAACCTCGGGAATCACCGGGTTCACCTTCGCCGGCATGATCGACGACCCTGCCTGCACCTCGGGCAGGTTGATCTCGTGCAGTCCGGCTCTCGGGCCCGACGACAGCAGTCGGAGGTCGTTGCAGGTCTTCGAGAGCTTGGTGGCCAGCCGTTTCGCCGCCGAATGGACCGCGAGGTACGCGCCGTTGTCGCTCGTCGCCTCGATCAGGTCGGGCGACGAGACGATCGGCAGGCCGGTGACCCGTGCGAGCGCGCCTGCGGCGACTTGCGCATACCCCTCGGGGGTGTTGAGCCCCGTCCCGATCGCCGTGGCACCGAGGTTCACCTCCAGGAGCAGCTCGGCGTTGATCCGCAGCCGCTTGATCTCTTCGCCCAGGTTCACCCCGTAGCCGCGGAACTGCCCGCCCAGGCTCATCGGTACGGCGTCCTGGAGCTGGGTGCGTCCCATGGTCATGATGTCGGCGAACTCCTCGCCCTTGTCTGCGAAGGCCGCCGACAGGGCGGCCACCGCAGCCACCAGCTCCTCGACCTTGGCGTACACGGCCAGTCGGAAGCCGGTCGGGTAGGCGTCGTTGGTCGACTGCGACTTGTTGACGTGGTCGTTGGGGTTGATCACGTCGTAGCGACCCTTGTCGAAGCCCGCCAGCTCCAGCGCCAGGTTGGCCACGACCTCATTGGTGTTCATGTTCACGGAGGTGCCCGCACCACCCTGGAAGACGTCGATCGGGAACTGGTCGGAGCAGCGGCCCGCGATGATCTCGTCGCATGCCCGCACGATGGCCTCGGCGATGTCGCCCTGCAGGACGCCCAGCTCGGCGTTGGCCAGGGCGGACGCCTTCTTGACCATCGCCATCCCCCGGATCAGCGCCGGTACCGAGTTGATGGTCACCCCCGAGATGGGGAAGTTCTCCATCGCGCGCACGGTGTGGATGCCGTAGTAGGCGTCCGCCGGCACCGCACGGGAACCCAGCAGGTCGTGCTCGGTCCGCGTCTTGTTGCCCATGCTGAATCCTTCGGTGTTTGGTGCGGTCAGCTCAGAACCGTGAGTCGAGATCGTGGGTGACGCGGCCACGCAGCAGGGTGGCCACGACCCGGGTGTGGTACTCGCGGTCGGCGAAGGGGGTGTTGCGGGCCAGGCTGGCCAGCCGCTCGGGCTCCACGGTCCAGGGGCGGTCAGGGTCGACGAGGCAGAGCGATGCCGGACGTCCCACGCCCAGGTCGCCACCGTGGTCGTCCGCGATGCCGAGCAGGGTGGCCGCCCGGGTGGACATCCGGTCGGCGAGCTCGGCCCAGGTGAGGCGTCCGGAGCGGACGAGCAGGTCGCCGACGCTGGCCAGCGCGGTCTCCAGCCCGAGCATGCCCATCGGTGCGTCACACCAGTCGCGGTGCTTGGAGGCCGGGGTGTGCGGCGCGTGATCGGTTCCGATGAAGTCGATCGTCCCGTCCACCAGGGCCTCCCGCAACGCCTCGACGTCGGCGAGCGACCGCAGCGGCGGGTTGACCTTGAACACCGCATCCCTGGTGCGCGCGGTCGCGTGGTCCAGCGTCAGGTGGTGGGGCGTCACCTCGGCGGTGATCGGATGGCCCTGCGACTTCGCCCAACGCACGACCTCGACGGTCGCCGCGGTCGACACGTGACACACGTGGACGCGGGCACCGAGGTAGGCGGCCATGATGGCGTCCCGGGCCACGATGGACGACTCCGCCATGCCCGGCCAGCCCGGCAGGCCGAGCTCGATCGCAACGTCACAGTCGTCCATCTGGGAGGTCTTGGTCAGCAGCGGGTCCTGGGCGTGCTGGGCCAGGATGCCGCCCACGGCACTGATCGCCACCAGGGCGTCCGCCATCACGTCCGAACGCGCGACGCACTTGCCGTCGTCGGAGAACAGGCGGACGCCGGCGCGTGACGCAGCCATGCCCGCGATGTCGGAGAGTGTCTCGCCGCCGAGCCCCACGGTCACAGCCCCCACGGGGTGGACGTCGCACATCCCGGCCTGGAGACCGCGGTCGAGCTCGTACTCCACGATCTCGACGGTGTCGGCCACCGGATCGGTGTTTGCCATGGCGAACACGGCACCGAAGCCGCCGCGGGCCGCAGCGAGCGAACCGGACGCGATGGTTTCGGCGTCGCCCGGGCCGGGGTCGCGCAGGTGCGTGTGCGGGTCGACCAGGGCGGGCAGCGCAACCAGCCCCGAGCAGTCGATGCGTGGTGCACCGGGAATGGCGGCGGGGTCGACCAGCACGCCGTCGCGCACGCCCAAGTCACGGACGCCGCGGCCCAGCGCGTTTGCCCCGGTGAGAATGAACTCGGTCATGCCGGAATGCCCCCTTGATCGCGCCGACGAATCCGAGAGGCAAGCATAAGGCCAGGGGGGTGGGCCCTACCCGGCTATTCGCATTTGACCGTGGTGCCTTGGCTGGTCAACGGTGTTGCCGCGCCCTGTGGGCGCTGCGTAGCAGGATACGGGCTTGGTAGTGCTGGTTGTTGCGGTAGCCGCGCCCGGTCCGCTTGATGTGCTTGATGGCGGTGTTCGCCGCTTCGGTGCGGGCGTTGGTGACGCGGGTGGTGATGAACACTTCGACGGCGGGCCACCACGCGTTCAGGGTGTCCCAGAGTCGGCGGGTCTCGTCAGTGTCAGCGCTGGTCACCCAGCCTTCGAGCCGCTCCTTGGCGGCACGGGCCCCGTCGAGGCTGCGGCTGGCGAGGACGAGCCGGAGGCCTTCCTTGACGCCCCAGGCGGCGCCGAGTTCCCCGGTGGGGTCGTCGCTGGCGAACACGTCATCGAGGCGGTGGCGGGCCCGAGGCGAGAGGGTGTCGTAGCCGCGGAGCAGCAGGGTGCGGTGGGCCCAGGCCGGGTCGATCTTCCGGCCCCGGCGCTGGTTATGTTCCTGGACGAGGCGTTGCCTCACGCGGGTCAGGCACAGGTTCGCGAGCTGGACCAGGTGGAACGGATCGACCGAGATCTTCGCGTGCGGGAGGCTGGTGGTGATCGCCTTCTTGAACGCTGCCGACGGGTCGATCGCCACGACGGCGATGCGGTCCCGCCACGCTTGGCTGCGGGTGTTCAGCCAGCCTTCGACGGCGGCACTGTCGCGGCCTTCGACGATCCCGAGCACTTGCCCGGAGGCCACGTTGACTACGGTGGTCATCCACGGCTCGACTCGCCGCCACCCGTGGGTGTTGGGGTCGCGGAACCAGCGGACCCGTCGGTAGCGGTGCTCATCGATCCCCAAGTGGCGCACGTGCAGGTCGTCGACGTCAGGCAGTACGTCGACGGCGGCGTTGACGGTCTTCTGGGCAGTCCACCAGGCGACCCCGAACCCGGCTGCGACACCGGCGACGGGCCGGCCGTGGTCGATGACTGCCTCCAACACGCCCCGCCGTAACCGGGTGGTGCAGCGGGCCCGCAACGGCAACTCGGGTGTGGTCTGGGTGAACGTCTGGCGTGGGCAGGCACGCTCGACGCACACCAAGCGGGGCTTGACCACGACCACCTCCACTCGGCCGGCGTGCGGGATGTCCTTGACTCGTTGCCGACACCACGCGTGGACCCGGTCAGAGACAACCCCGCAGTCGGGACAGCCTGCCTCGATGGCGTCGGCCTGGACGATCACGCGTCTGCCGCCCAGGGGGAGGTCGATCGCGTCGATCACGCGGTAGTCGGGCAGGTTGAAGATCACGCTGGCAGCGTCACGCTGCAAGCACGTAGGCTCGTTCACAGCTCGTGGTCCTTGTCCGGTTGGATGCTTCGCAACACCCATCCCAGCGCAAGGCCACGAGCCCTTGCGTCAACGACCCACCACGCTCAACTACGAGTA
>CAVSPO010000027.1:0-32069 GCA_963730005.1 uncultured Actinomycetota bacterium | reverse complement strand
CAGGGAAGGCGTCGAGGTGAGCATGGCGACCCTGGACGACCCGGGCCGCTGGACGACCGCGGGCTCCAGTTGCGGCTATCACCGGCGCGAAGCGACGTCGCTCGTTGAGCCGGTCGGGTGGTGCGGCCCGCCAACCTGGCTGACGAGCCGGTATTGTTCCGTGAAGGCACCTTGGATGAGCGCTGACGAGGAGACCGAACGATGTTTGGCGCGAAGGACGAAACCCCGCTGCGGGCGGAGCATTGAGGCCGCGGTGCTACGCATGGGCTACAAGGTCGGGACGGACGCGGCCATCCGCAGTCTGGAGTCGCGGCTGAACCCGGCAGAGACGGTGCACGAGCTGGCGTTCCTGTCCGCGATGCCGGTGAACGGACTGCTGGTGGTGACCAGCGAGCGCGTCCTCGTCTGTGGCGGGCTGGGCGCGAAGAAGCAGCTCAGCCTTCCGTTGGAGCGGATCACCCGGGTCCAGGCGGTGACCCCGCTACTGGGCCTGGAGTACGGGAGCCTCATCGTGGACACCCTCGATGGTGCGCGCAGATTCAAGATCCGGCGGCTTCGTCGCTTCAAGGAAGCGATCCTGGCCGCCCAGGCGGCTGCTCAGTAGTCCCTCGCCGGCAGTGCCTTCCGCAGGGGCCACTGAGCATTCGCAGGGGCCACTGATGTCGAGATGCAGTCAAGATTGCACGATCTTGAGCGGCTACTTTGCTGAAGTAGGTCCGCTCGGGGAGGTCTTGCAGTATCGGCCCGACCCGTCCGAAGACGCCACGCGCTGCATGCGGCATGGTCGGACGTCCCCGCACGACACGTCCTCGCCGCGGCAATCCGCGGCGCGATCGCACCCTGGGGACCGAGGGATCGAGAGTTCCTATGGCCCATCCCGAGTACGAGTGGAAGGTCCCACGGTTGTCCGCCTTAGCTCGGCGTCCAATCGGTGAACGTCTCGGCCTTCTCTCGCTCGACGTCCTTCTCATAGCTCGCCAAGATCGCCTGCGCCAGTTCCCCGCCCTGCCTGGGACTCTTAAGGATTGATTTGTAGTCGAAGTCAACGACCTTGGACTCGACATTGAGGTCAACCACGACGGTCTTCAAGATCTCCGCGCACTTGCCTAGGAACTCCTCCATCTGCGGCTCGGTCAGCAAAGCCGGATTCGCGACGTAGGGACTCGAAGCGTCGTTGTCGCGGAGGATCTCCGAGAGCAGGTACAGCATGAAATAGCGAGTCAGCGTATAGGAGGCCATCGGCCGGTTCTTGAGTTTCGGCAGGCTCTGGTCGACTACACCCATCAGCCGGTGCACAAAGATCACCCGCTGCGCGGTGACCTCCGGGCGTCCAAAGATCTCGGCGTATTTCTCATCGAAAACCTTGTAGATCTGGTGGGCTGACGTATGGCTCCTGCACGTCGAACGCCAGGAACGCACGTCCGATCTCGTCGTTGGTGATCACCTTTGCGCCTATTGGCGCCTTCTCGCCCCGTTTGATCTCGAAGAAGTAGTCCCCGCTCGCGTCGTTCATCTCCTTCTGCAGACGGAGCTGGATGGCGTGGTTCGAGCGGAGGTCGCGCGGCTTGATGGCGTTCTGGTTGTTGCTGTTCTCGGTGATCCGGCGAGCCAGCGCGTCGTCCTGGACTTCGATAACTCGCACCAGCACCCGGAGGTCGTCGGTGAGCTTGGATTTGTCGTTGTAGAAGCTCGTCAGGCTTTGCGCACCGTTCACCACGGAGTAGTCCTTGATCGTGAGCTCCCCGCTCTTGGACTTGTCGGCGGAGGCGCACAGGATGATCAGGCCGTTGTGCCCAAGGATGAAGTTTGCGTGACCCGACTTGTTGGTCAGGGCACCGCGGATTGCCTTGTTGACGCTCGTGTTGCCGAGACCGTAGCGCACGTTCTCTCGAAACAGCGAACCATCTGCGATGCCCTCCATGTGCACCAGCTGGAGTGCCCTCGCGGGAAACACGAACATCACTGGGTCGTCCTTGCCTGCGCCGACCTTCATTTCTAGCGGGTCGACGTAAGAGGTGTCGAAGGTGAACGCACCCTTCTTGCCCTCGGTGGTGTCCACCTCGACCATCCGTGCGGCGATCTCTTCGCGGTCGAAGATCGACAAATCTGGCGTGAGCGCCGCGTAGCCCTCAGAGTCGGTATTGTGCGACTCGTTGCTGACGTAGACGCCCACCAGTCGGTAGCCGGCTGCAACCATGTCGGCCAAGTGGACTCGGACGATGAGGCGCTTCAGTTCGTCGTCGGCGTTGCCCGAAAGGATCGTCTTCACGTTGTCGGCCGCGTTGAACTGAGCGACCGAGCCCATCAGGTTCTTCGGGCCGACGTCGCCGATCCTGCCCGTGTCGCTCTGACGGATCTTCGCCTGAAGGAAGTGGATCTCCTCGTTATTGTGGTCGACGTAGATCCCGTCAATACCCTTATCGTTCGAGTGGTCGCACACGGCGTCCCGCGCGTCAGTCTCCTCCAGCCTGTAAACGTTCTCAAGGAACCACACGAGGAACGAGGCCGACTCTCCAAGCCCCGTCCGCTCAGCGACGCGGGCGACTCTCTTAGACAAGAGGTTGTAGCTGAGATCACTTGACTTCACGCGTGACAGGCTACTCGCCCAGGTCAGTTGCGACTGTCCCCTCCGGCGCGTTTGGTGAAGGCATAGCCGAGCTCCCGCTGCTGCGCGTCGTCGAGGGTGGCTGCGAACTGTCGGTAGTGCGCCCGCTGCGCGGCGTTGGGCCGCTGTCCTTCCCAGGCGGGGGAGGTGTCGATGTGTGCGTGGCCGCGGTGAATCCACTGCCAGGTCAGGGCGTAGCCGCGAGACCCCCATCGAGTGTTGGGCCGGACTGCGCGCACCCATTCTTCAAACCAGCGATGGGACTGCCATCGTCGGTGGAGCTTGGCTTCTATGGCGCGGTAGTTCCAGCGGCCGGTTGACGAGTAGGGGTCGGCCAGTCCTTCCCATGTGGCTTCGAGGCGTTGTGTCCAATCGGCTGGGTCGACGATCATGCTCGCCGAGCAGGCATTGGCGCAGTTGATGCCCATGGATGCTGGAAGTCCGAGTGTCTCTGCCGCCTTCGCCCACGAGGTCACCGCTGGCGCCAGTCTGGCCAAAGACAACGAGGCGAAGAGCCGGACGGTCGCCTCGGGCGAGGCCGATGCGCCAGTGAGGTGCTCCTCGAACAGCGGCGCGGGGATTACTTGGGGTATGCCGCGCGTGTCGATGGTCATGCTGTGCTCCTGGGCGTCGAGTTGGTGGGACAGACGCCGGTGCGGGGCGCGCGCGGCCATGACCAGGCGGGTGAGGGTGGGGGTCATGACGGTGCGGTCGGCCAGCCACCCGAGCGGGCCGTCGTTGGTGGTCGGGGTGAGCTCGGTCCACGGCGTCAACAGCCCTGCGGCGGTGTTGACGTCGTCGGCGGCGAGGATCGCGTCTGCGGTCGCCAGCGCTGCCCCGCGAAGGCGGGGATCGTCAGGTGGGCGCAGGCCCCAGCGTGGTCCGCGGGCCAGAGTGCGGCCCGCAGCGACGGCGCCCAAGGCTGAGACCCAGGGGTCGACGGAGTCGGCGCCGGGTTGTCCGGCGAGGTGCAGGGGCAGGGTGGTCAGGTGGCGCAGATCAGCCAGGTATGCCGCGGGCTCGGCCGGCTGCCCGAGCACAGTGACGTGCTCGACGGCCAGGGCCAAGTCGATCCGCGCCTGCGTCGCCAGGACAGCCAGTGAGGCAGGCGCCGCAGTGATCGCTGTGAGGTCGTGATTGCACTGCCGGGTCGGCCCTTGCCCGAGCGGATTCCCGAGGTGTTGCTCCGGAGCATGGACCGAGCCGCGGCAAACCTTGCGAAACTGGATGAGGCGTGGAATCGAGCGCAGCCTCAAATACCGACGGGTCCGTCGGCCGGATCCAATCGGGAGTACGACGACCTCTGTCGTCACTGGCAGGCGCTGCTTCAGGGACTACCACCGATCGATGGATGGACCGTCACTGAACAACTGCCTGACATCGACGCTGCTGGTCGTGCCTTCATCGACTACCTCGAGATCGATGAGATTCCCTTCGCTCTTCAAAATGACCTTGAAGAGCCAGGACGCCAGCTCGATGAGTACCGGTTTCGGCTGGCCCAAGCGCGTCGCAAGGCAACCCGGGACCACCGAGCGCCGCGGTCGATGGTGGGACATGTCACGTCACCTCAGATTCAGTCAACCGCACGACTGGAACGACATCCATGAGCTCGACTGGCCCGATATCAAAGCGACACTCGCGACGTCAGCCATGGATGAGTTCGATCCCCTTCCCGTCGACGACTTCGATCTTGGGCTTGCCGCATCCTCCAAACCTCAAGGCGGAGTTTCAATAAGCATCGACTTGTGTCGCCTCGACGATGATGGCTTCGAGCGGCTGCTGTTCGACCTTCTCAGAGGACTTGATGGCTACCAGAACGTGCAGTGGCTCATGAAGACCCGCGCGCCAGATCGCGGGAGGGACCTCTCGGTTGAGCGAGCGATAGCCGATGCTGCAGGTACGGTGCGCACGGAGCGTGTGATCGTGCAGGCGACACTTTGGACAAGCAAGTCTGTTCGCCCGGTCGATGTTCAGGAGGCTTTGGCCGCCCTGAGCATGTGGGAGCCCCCTGCGGTCCGTAGCCTGGTGATAGCAACGAGTTCGAGATTCACGGCGGATGCCGTGGGGGTGATCGAGAAGCACAATCACGAAGGCAAGATTCCTTTGATCGAGATGTGGCCGGACAGCCAACTGGAAGCAATGCTGGCGACTCGACCAGACCTCATCGCCGAGCATGGCCTGCGCGCGCCGACGCTATAGATGCGACTTCGGCGATGGGCGAAGCAGATCGTCGAAGAATCTCTCCAAGAGTTCGGCGTGGGCGTCTTGGCTGAACTCGGCTCCGCCGAAGCGGTAGACCTCATAGCCGGCGAGACGCAACCGACGGTCCTCCGAGACCATGGTGGCGTACCGCGCTGGGTCGGCGCGACCATCTTCACGGGCGTAGTGATGCTTGCCGTCGACCTCAAGGACGACCCGGCGCCGGTTGGGCAAGAGCAGTAGGAAGTCCATCCTTTGCCGGATGACGGCTCCGGGTCGTGGAGTCCATGGTCGGCGGGTGAAGGGGTCGTAGTGCAGCCAGACCTGAGGGAGGAGGGCAGGGACTGACGTGTCTTGCCCGTACCTCTGAGTGTATGCGCGAAAGAGAATCCGTTCGGGCTCGCTCTCCAGACTCTGGGCAAGACGGGACCAGAGGTGGCGCGCTGCGGCGTCGGTGTTTCTCTCACGCAGGACCTCGGTCGCCCACCAGTTGACGAGCTCGGACCAAGTGAGGCCATCGTTGGGCAAGGGCCGGTCGTAGATGAGGCAGCGATCCGCGCCTTCGGTGACCTCGATGACGTTTGCGACCGCGTCGCGAAGCACGATCTGGGGCTTGCGTCCCACGGAGGCAAAGATCAGGTTCCTCATCTCTCCGGTGGCGCCACGAGCACCTGCTCGCTCGACGAGTCCTTGGAGCTCGTCGTCGTCCCACTCCTCCAGCAGGGCTTGCCCGATGTTGACCAACTCGACCCAGTCCCGGGACTGTAGTCGCGTCATGACGTAAGACGTCTTGCTGCGGTAGGGATCCTCACCTTCGCGGGCGGGTTCTAGACCCAGCCTCTCGCACGCGGCGCCGAGGTCGTAGGCCTTGACGTGAGCCCACAGCGAGCGCGCGATGGCCGCGCGCAGCGCCTCTGGCTTAGGCGGGGCGTCAACGTGAAGTGCGGTCACGACTGATCAGTCTTTCGCCGAATAGATAACCGGGGCAACACAAACCCATAGGGATCCATAACACGAGGTTTACGAAACATACGAAGTACGTTTGTGAAATCTTCGCTGCTTCTCGACAACTGAGCATGTGTGTGAAGGCAAGGCCCGGAGCGGCGCAGGACCTGCCGGTACGGTGGGGCGGTCCTGGTGGACGGCCGGGCCCCCGCCTGGTCGATGGTCGCCGGAGTTGGTGTCGGCATGGCGTGAATGATCAGCGCTGCATGTCCGCGAAACCGTGAGTAGTGCCCCTGGAACACCGTCGTGATGGTGTCCGTTCGGCCGTTGCGGTTCTTGGCCACGATGATGTCGGCCTCGCCCGCGTGGGCGCTGTCCTTGTCGTACAGGTCTTCGCGGTGCAGCAACAGCACGATGTCGGCGTCCTGCTCGAGCGAGCCGGACTCGCGCAGGTCGGAGAGCATCGGCTTCTTGTCCTGGCGCTGTTCCGGGCCACGGTTCAGCTGGCTGAGCGCGATCACCGGGATGTCCAGCTCCTTGGCCAGCAGCTTGATCTGGCGGCTGAACTCCGAGACCTCGAGCTGGCGGCTCTCGACCTTGCGTCCCGAACTCATCAGCTGGATGTAGTCGATGACGACCAGCCGCAGGTCGTGACGCTGCTTCAGCCGGCGCGCCTTGGCCCGGATCTCCATCATCGTCAGGTTGGGCGAGTCGTCGATGAACAGCGGCGACCTGCTGATCCGGTCGCTGCGCGGGATGATCCGCTGCCAGTCGTCCTCGGTCATCCGCCCGTTGCGGATGTGGTTGAGCGGCACCGAGCACTCCGCGCTCAACAGCCGCATCACGATCTCGCTCTGGCTCATCTCCAGGCTGAAGAAGGCGGCCGTCAGGTTGTTCTTCACGGCCGCAGACCGGGCGAAGTCGAGCGCCAGCGTCGACTTGCCCACCGACGGGCGGGCGGCGACGATCACCATCTGCCCGCCGTGCAGGCCGTTGGTCAGCTCGTCCAGGTCAGTGAAACCGGTGGGCACACCGGCCAGCGCCCCGGAGCGGCTCTGGATGGCCTCGATCTCGTCAATGGTGGGCTCCAGGAGCGCGCTGAGCGGCTTGTAGTCCTCGCTGGTCTTGCCCTCGGCCACCTCGTAGACGGTCTGCTGGGCCAGGTCGACGATCTGGGCGACGTCGCCGTTGCCCGCGTAACCGAGCTGGGCGATCTTGATCGAGGCATCGACCAGGCGGCGGCGGACGGCCTTGTCGTGCACGATCTGGGCGTAGTAGCCGGCGTTGGCGGCGATGCTCACACTGCCCAGCAGGTCGGCCAGGTAGATCTGGCCACCCACGCGGCTGATCTCGCCGTGCTTCTCAAGCTCGGCCGACGTGGTGATGGGGTCGGCCGGATCGCCACGACCGTACAGGTTGATGATGGCGTTGAAGATGAGCTCGTGCGCCGGGCGGTAGAAGTCACCGGGCTTCAGGACCTCGACGACGTCGGCGATGGCGTCCTTGCTCATCAGCATGGCACCGAGCACACTCTGCTCGGCAGCCATGTCCTGCGGGGGTGTGCGGTCGAGGGACCCTTCGGTGCGGGGCGTCTCGCCGTGTGGATTCTCGAACACTCTCCGACCTCCTGCGCTGGCTCACCGGGTCACTCTGGACGCTACGGGCTGCCACCGACACTTTTTCCGGGCGTCTTCGCCGGCCTCATCTCGGCGTGCTCTGGCGGTACGTGACAAGCTAGCCCGCCCCGAACCAAAGCCCCAAGACGCACTTGTCCACACCCCCTGTGGACGCCGGTGGACAGGTGTGGACGCCCGCGCGTTGCCGTCCACAGACTGTGCGAAGAGCTGTGCATCCACGGTGAACAAATGGTTTTCAAATGCGCTGTGGCTAGGAGTTGTGTTGCGGACTGAAGGAGAATTCGAAAAGAATTCTGCTCCCTCTCAAGCGCTGTCGTCTGGGTTGACAGCAGGCGGGGAGTGGGGTTATAGCGAGTCGGTGAAGGGCCGCTGTCCACACCGTTTGTGGACAACCCGACGCCCGGCGCTGGGCGCGCATGGGCGGGGCTCCGTGTGGTAAGGGCGGGCCTCTTGGGTGCAACCCCGGCCGGGGTATGGTTGTTCATTCTCACCCGAATCAGTGCGCCGCCCACGCGCCCCACGCGGTGCTCCACGCGGTGGCGTCGAGGCGAGTGCCGACATTGCGCGTCTGGTCCGATCTTGAGCCGATCCGAGAATCCCGGGAGAACCCATGATCAGCAAGTACACCGTCACCGGAATGACCTGTGGGCACTGTGTGCGCCACGTCACCGAGGAGGTCAGCGCCCTGCCGGGCGTGACCAGTGTCGTCGTCGAGCTCGGCGACGGCGCGATGATCGTCGAGAGCGACCAGGCGATCGCCTTTGCAGACATCGAGCAGGCCGTCGAGGAAGCAGGCGACTACCAGGTCGCCCAGGCCTGAACACCAGCTTGAGCAGTCCGGCCACGACGGTACCCAAAGGCCACGGCAGTGCCCAAAGGAGAAGATGATGAGTGGATCGACGAGCGCGGCGGGCGCAGCACCCGGCCAACCCGTGGTGCCCGGCCCGCCCGCAGCCACCCAGTCGGTTGACCTCGACATCGCGGGCATGACCTGCGCGTCCTGCGCGGCCCGCATCGAGAAGAAGCTGAGCAAGGTCAGCGGGGTCACGGCGTCGGTCAACTACGCCACCGAGAAAGCCCACGTCATCGCCCCCCCCGGGGTCAGCGTGGACGACCTGATCGCCGTGGTGCGCGACGCGGGCTACGACGCCTCGCTGCCGGTTCCGGACACCGAGCCGGTCGACCGTGCAGCCCAGCTGCGCAAGCGCCTGGTGTTCAGCGCCGTCATCGCTGTACCGGTGATCCTGATGGCCATGATCACGCCGCTGCAGTTCCCGGGCTGGCAGTGGGTCAGCCTGTTGCTGGCCACCCCGGTGGTCTTCTGGGGCGGCTGGGGCTTCCACCGCAGCGCCCTGGTCAACCTGCGCCACGGCGCGGCCACCATGGACACCCTGATCAGCGTCGGCACGCTGAGCGCCTACTTCTGGTCGCTCTACAGCCTGATCTTCGGCCACGCCGGCATGATCGGCATGCGTCACGAATTCAGCTTCGCCCTGGTCCGCGACCCGAATCTGACCGGCGTTTACTTCGAAGCCGCCGTCGGCACCATCACCTTCATCCTGGCCGGCCGCTACATCGAGGCCCGCAGCCGCACCGCGGCCGGCTCGGCCCTGCACGCCCTGCTGGCGATGGGAGCCAAGCAGGTTGCCATCGTCCGCGACGGCGAAGAAACCACCATCCCCATCGAGCAACTGCAGGTGGGCGACGTCTTCGTCGTGCGCCCCGGCGAGAAGGTGGCCACCGACGGTGTCGTGGTGGAGGGCCGCTCCGCCGTTGACGCCTCCATGATCACCGGCGAATCGGTGCCCGTGGAGGTGGGCCCCGGCTCCACCGTGGTCGGCGCGACGGTGAACGCCGACGGTCGGCTGGCGGTCCGTGCGACCGCCGTCGGCACGGGCACCCAGCTGGCCCAGATCGCCAGGTTGATCGAGCAGGCCCAGACCGGCAAGACGCAGGTGCAGGGCCTGGCGGACAAGATCGCCGGCATCTTCGTGCCGGTGGTGATCGTCATTGCCCTGGTCACCCTGGCGGTGTGGTTGCTGATCGGCGGCGGGCCGACGCTGGCGATCACGGCCGCGGTCTCGGTGCTGATCATCAGCTGCCCCTGCGCGATGGGCCTGGCGACCCCCACCGCCCTGCTGGCCGGCACCAACCGTGGCGCCCAGCTCGGCATCGTCATCCGTGGCCCCGAGGCGCTGGAGCGCGCGCACGACCTCGACACCATCGTGCTCGACAAGACCGGCACCATCACCACCGGTGTGATGACCGTGCAGGACGTCCTGGGCGCCAGCCGCGTCACCCCGGCCCGTCGATCGGACCGACCCGGCTCCGACCCCGCCGACGTGCTGGCGGTCGCCGCCGCGTTGGAGTCCGCCTCTGAACACCCGATCGCCCGGGCCATCGTGCGTGCCCATCGCGAACGCACCGGTGAACGGCCACCGGCCGTCAGCGAGTTCGGCAACCTGCCTGGTCGCGGCGTCCAGGGCCTGGTGGCCGGCTTCAGCGAGGGCGGCGCGCCAGCGGTTGCCGGCAGCCCTGCACTGATGCAGGAGTTGGCGTTGCCCGTGCCGTACTCGCTGGTGCAGCCCTCGTCGCGCGCCGCCAAGCAAGGCAGCACCGACGTCCTGGTGGCCTGGGACGGGCGCGTGCAGGGCCTGGTCACCGTCAACGACCAGCTCGCCGAGGGCTCCGCGGAAGCGGTGGCCCGCCTCCAGCGGCTCGGCCTGACCACCGTGATGCTCACCGGCGACAACCGGCGGGCTGCCCTTCAGATGGCCCGTCTGGTGGGCATCGACGACGTGCACGCCGAGGTGCTGCCTGCCGACAAGGTGCAGGTCGTCGCCGGGCTGCAGGCCGACGGGCACAAGGTGGCCATGGTGGGCGACGGCGTCAACGACGCGGCAGCGCTGGCCCAGGCCGATCTGGGGATCTCGATGGCCAGCGGCACTGACGTCGCGATCGCAGCCAGCGACCTGACGCTGATGCGGCACGACCTCGGCCTGGCGGTGGACGCCATCCAGCTCAGCCGCGCCACCTTGCGAACCATCAAGGGGAACCTGTTCTGGGCCTTCTTCTACAACGTGATCGCCATTCCGGTGGCCGCCCTCGGGTTGCTCAACCCGATGCTTGCCGGGGCAGCGATGGCGTTCAGCTCGGTGTTCGTCGTCACCAATTCGCTGCGCCTCAAGCGGTTCCGGCCCGCCTGATGCTGCTGCCTGACCACGGAGGCGGACCGCCGTGCTGGTGATCTGTCCCAACCCCGCCATCGACCGGCACCTGTTCATCGACGAACTGCGGCCCGGCACTGTGCTGAGATCCAGCCGGACCATGGCCTTCCTCGGGGCAAGGCGATCAACATGGTGCGTTCAGGAGCTGGGGACGAAGCTGGAAGTTAATAAAGATATGTCTTGATAGTATCGAGATAGTGCGTTATGCTTCATTCATGCCCGCCGAGTGGCAGGCATGGAAGGAGTACAACGTGATGAATCACCTGTACAACGATGAGTTCGCGCAAGAGACGCGCGGCGAGGGTCGTCGTGGCGGCGGCGGTCGTGGCGGCGGCGGTCGTGGCGGCGGCCGACGTGGCCGGGGCGGCCCCCGGCCCGAGATGACGGCTGACTGCGGCGCTGAAGTCCCCGGCGAGTGCGATGGCCTGGGTGGTCGTGGCGGTTTCGGCCCCGGTAGACGTCGGCGCGGTGGTTTCGGCCCCGGTGAGGACGTTCGCCCTCGCGCGCGGCGTGGCGATGTCCGGCTGGCAGCGCTGCTGCTGATGGACGATCAGCCCATGAACGGCTACCAGATCATGCAGCGACTGACGGAGCTTTCGGAGGGAGCCTGGAGCGTCAGCTCGGGCGCCATCTACCCGGCGATCGCGCAGCTTGAGGACGAGGGGCTCGTGGAGCCCGTCGAGTCCGAGGGTCGCAAGGCATACCGCACCACTGAAGCCGGGCGGGCTGCCGTCGCCGCACGCGACGCCGCACCCAAGCCCTGGGAACTGGCCGCAGCGGCGCAGTCCCGTCGCGGGGGAGACGAGTTGCGGCACTCGCTGCACCAGCTCGACACCGCGGCACGCGCCATCGAGCAGGCGGGGGACCCCGCCCTGGCTGCTGCCGCTGCAGGCGTCCTGGCAGACGCCAAGCGCAGTCTTTATCGGCTGCTGGCCGACGGCCCGGAAGCCGACGCGCCGGAGCGGGACGCCGACTGACCCCGGCTCGGCCACGTCAAGCACACAACCGAACTCGGAACGGCGCCGCCGCGGAAGTCCCGCGGCGGCGCCGTTCGTCGTTGCCTGAACATTGCCCAAGTCAGGTGGTGGAGGCCGTCAGCTGTTGAGGGCCGTCAGGTGGGTCGCGGAATCGCAGCGTGCCACGACGTTCGGGTCGTGGGTGATGACGAGCAGGGTGGTTCCCTGCAGGGCCTGCCAGAGGTCGTCCAGCAGCGCCGTGGCGGTTTCGTGGTCGAGGTGCTCGGTGGGCTCGTCCAGGATCACCAGCTCGGGGTGCTCGCTGACCAGCACCCTGGCGAGCGCCACGCGGCGGGCCTCGCCGCCCGACAGGGTGGAGCCGTCCTCGCCCAGCACGCGGTCGGGATCCAGGTCGAGCCCGGCGCGAGACAGTGCCTCGCGCACCTGCTCGTCGGTCGCGTCCCGGTTGCCGAGCCGCACGTTCTCGGCGACGGTCGTGGCGAACACGTGGGCGTCCTGGGCGAGGTAGCCGATCCGCTGGGGCACCTGCAGCCGGCCGGCCAGCGGCGGGATGAGCCCCAGGATGGTGGCGGCCAGCGTCGTCTTGCCCGCCCCGGACGCGCCGGTCAGGGCAGCCGACCGGCCCGGCTGGACGGTCAAGCTGAAACCCTGGACCACCAGCTGGGGTTCCCCCACGGGTGACGGCCAGCCGGCGTCCACGTCCTCGAGCACCAGCAGGCCGGGCTGGGGGCCGGGCCGGGGGCCGGTTGTGGCACTGTCGGCCGGTTGGCTCGGCAGTGGCCGGTCACCGCTGCCCACGGCGGGCGCCTGCAACAGCTCGACGACCCGGCCGAGCGCGGTGCGGGCCCGGGTGAGGGTCTGGGCGGCCTTGGTGAGGTCGCTGAGCGACTCGTGCAGGGCCAGCGGCACCAGCACGATGACGGCCAGGTCCCGGCCCAGCATGGCGCCGGAGGACACCAGGTCGGCGCCGATCACCAGTGCGCCGACGCCCGCCAGGCCGGCCAGGAACACCTGTCCGCCGCTGGCGATGCCCCGAGTCCAGGCCGCGCGCTTCTCGATGCTGCGCAGTTCGGCGTCGGCCTGCTGCAACCGCGCCAGTTGGTCGTCGGCGGCGTCGTAGGCCACCAGGTCGACGCTGCAACGAGAAAGCTCACTGATCCGTTCGGCCAGCTCACCGCGAGCCACCACGGCCCGGGCATCCACGTCGGCAGACAGCCGTCGGGCCAGTGCCGGCAGCAGGATCCCGGCCAGCAGGGAAGTCGCCAGCAGCACGGCGGCCGCGCCCGGGCTGAAGAAGGCGATCATCACCGACGTGCCGAGGATGACGACGCTGGCGCTGCAGAACGGCAACACCACCCGCACCACCAGGTCCATGATCGCCTCGACGTCAGCGGTGACGCGCACCAGCAGGTCGCCGCGCCGCCGTCCCAGCAGGGTGGTCCGACTGAGCTTGTCGTAGCTGGCCAGCCGCAGGCCGCGCTGCATCCGCAGCGCCAGGTCGTGGCCGACCAGTCGCTCCAGGTAACGGAAGACGCCGCGCCCGATGCCGAAGAACCGGACGCCGACCACGGCCACCTGCAGGTACAGCACCGGCGGGTGCTCGGCGGCCCGCGACAACAGCCAGGCCGACACGCCCATCAAGGCGACGGTGGAGCCGGTGGCCAGCACGCCCAGCAGCAGGGCCAGCGCCAGCCGGGCGCGGCCGTTGGGCACCGAGTCGAGCAGCCGTCGCACCAGCTGGCCGACGTTGCCGATGTCGGCTGTCTGGAGCTCGCCGGCGTCCTCCCACACCGAGAGGCTGTGGTCGGCGGCCGCGCTCAGCCGGCGCTGCGGCGCACTCATCGGTCTGCCTCCTTGTCGGCGGGGACGACTCCAGCCGGCACCGCAACCGTGATGACCTCGTCCGCCATGGCCAGCACCGCCGGACGATGGCTGACGATCAGGGCCGCCGCGCCGGTGGCGCGCACCGTCTCGATTGCCTGGGCCTCCGTCGCCAGGTCAAGGCCGGCGGTTGGCTCGTCGGCCACCAGCAGCCGGGCACCGCCCAGCTCGATCCGCAGCAGGGCGCGAGCCATCGCGACGCGTCGGCGCTCACCCGCGGACAGTCCCTCGCCGTCGTCGCCCACCGGACGGTCGGCTGCCAGCAGGGTGCCCCCGACGCGGTCCAGGGCGGAACGCACCTGGGCGGCGGACGCCGACGGGTGGCCCAGCAGCACGTTGTCGGCGATGGTGCCACGCACCATGCCGGGATCCTGACCCACCCACGCCAGCTGACGGCGCCAGGCGGTGTGGTCCAGGGTGGCCAGGTCGTCCGGGCCCACCAGGACCCGGCCCTCGGGTCGGTGTCAGGAAACCCATCGCCAGCTGCAGGGCCGTCGACTTGCCGCCGCCGGAGGGGCCGGCCAGGGCCACGACCCGGCCCGGGGTGACCCGGACGCTGAGGTGGCTGAGCGCCGGCAGGTCGGCGCCGGGATAGCTGAACGACACGTCGTCCAGCAGCAGCGCCGACGTCCGGCCCACTCGCCGGGGTGCCGGTGCCAGTGCCGGCATGGGCGTCGGCATCCTCGATCACGGCGAGAGCGGCGTCGGCAGCTGCCTGCCCGTTCGCCGAGTCGTGGAAGTGCACCCCTACCTGCCGGATCGGCAGGTAGGCCTCGGGGGCCAGCATCAGCACGAACAGGCTGGTGGCCAGGTCCATGCCGCCGTCGATCACCCGGAACCCCAGGGTGACGGCCACGATGGCCACCGACAGTGTGGCGGCCATCTCGAGCACCCCGGCGGACAGGAAGGCGATCCGCAGGGTCGCCATGGTCTGGGTGCGGCTGGCGTCCTCGGTGGCGGCCAGGCCCTTCAGCTGGCCGCGAGCGCGTCCGAACACCTGCAGGGTGGGCAGCCCCGCGACCAGGTCGGCGAAGTGGTTGGCCAGCCGGTTCTGCACCCGGAAACGCCGGGCCACCTGCTCCTTGGTGGTCCAGCCGATCAGGATCATGAACACCGGGATCAACGGGATGGTGGCGAGGATGATCAGGGCGCTGGGCCAGTCCTGCAGGGCGATTGCGACGATCATCACCACCGGCACCACGACGGCCAGCACCAGTTGCGGCAGGTACTTGGCGAAGTAGCCGTCCAGGGCGTCGAGCTCGGTGCTGACCAGGGTGGACACCGAGGTCGAGGTGACGCTGGTGTCACCGGGACGGGCCAGTCGGGCGGCAGCAACGTCGGTGCGCAGCTGCGACTTGACCTGCGCGGACGCCCGCTGGGCGAGCACGCTGTTGGCCCAGCTGAGCAGGCCACGGGCAGCGAAGATGGCCAACAGCACGGGCACCGAACTTCTGGCGAGCGCGGTGGCGTGGGTGTCGAAGACGGAGGCCACCGCTTGCGACAGGAACCAGGCCTGGGCCAGCACCAGCAGCGCGGTCGCCAAGCCGACGACAGCCACGGCGACCAGGAAGAACCTGGCCGCCGTGGCTCTGTGCAGCAGACGCGGATCAAGTGGACGCAACGGTTACTCCGCAGCCGCCCGGGCCGGCGCTTCGACCGCACCGGACGGGCTGGGGTAGCCGTGGGTGTGTGGCATGTTCTCGACCGTGAGGCGCTTCCGGAACACCCAGTAGGCCCAAGCCGTGTAGGCCAGCACGATCGGCACCATGATGAACGCGAAGATGCGCATCAGGCCGAGCGTCATGGCGGAGCTGGAAGCCGTCGTGATGTCCAGCGGATTGGCCGGGTCGGTGGAGATGAAGCCCAGGGTGCCGAAGATCCGGAGGAAGATGCCGACGAACAACGTCAGGATCGCCACTGCGGTACCGAGGAAGGCGATGCCGTCGCGGTGTGCCTTGCCCGCGAACACGCTGACGGCCACCGCCAGCACCGCCACAATCCCGGCCGCCCAGGCAGCGGGGCCACCCCAGCTGGGCAGCCAGCTGTTCGCGGACGCGGGGTAGACCGTGTTCTGCCAGATCACGAAGGCCGCGACCAGCAGCAGGGCCACCAGGCCGCCGTTGAACGACCAGCTGCGGGCCTTCTGCTGGATGGCGCCGGCAGTTTTCAGCGACAGGAAGTTGGCGCCGTGGTGCAGGAAGAGCGCCACCAGCATCGCCCCACCGAGCAGGGTGAACGGGGTGAACAGGCCCCACAGGCCGGTGGTCATCAGCAGGTCGGAGCCGACCGGCAGCCCCTTGACGAAGTTCGCGAAGGCGACCCCCAGCACCAGGGTCACTATGAAGGACCCCAGGGTGGCACACAGGTCGAACGTGTCGCGCCACCGGTCGTCCGGCATCAGGCTGCGGTACTCGAACGAGACACCGCGGATGATCAGGCCGAACAGCACCAGGAACAGCGCGGTGTACAAGCCGCTGAACATCGTGGCGTACCAGCCGGGGAAGGCCGCGAACGTGGCGCCACCGGCGGTCAACAGCCACACCTCGTTGCCGTCCCAGTGGGGGCCGATGGCGTTCACCATCACGCGGCGTTCCTTGGCGTCCTTGCGGCCGATGATGGGGTAGAGCATCGAGGTTCCGAAGTCGAAGCCCTCGAGGACGAAGAAGCCGATCCACAGCACTGCGATCAGGATGAACCACAGGATCTGCAGGGCTGTCGGCTGCGCTTGCATCAGTGTCAGCATTGTTCAGTTCCCGTTCTCAGTAGGCGAAGTGCAGGGGCTCGTTGGCTTCCAGCTGGTCAGGTGCAGTGACCGCCGGGAGCCCCTTGGCGATGTAGGTGGTGAACAGCTTGAGAACCACCACCGCGATGACGCCGTAGATCAGCGTGAAGCCGACCATGGTGAACAGCACCTGCCCCGAGGACACGGACGGGGAGTTCGCCGAGTAGGTGGGCAGCACGCCGTAGACGATCCACGGCTGGCGGCCCATCTCGGTGAGGATCCAGCCGAACGAGTTGCCGAACAGTGGCAGGAACGGCAGCGCCTTGAAACAGATGTCCCACGCCTTGGTCGGCGCAGGCACGTTGTCGCCCCGAATCGAGAACAGCAGCAGTGCGCCGATTCCAGCTCCCAGCATGCCGAGCCCGATCATCAACCGGAACGAGTAGTAGCTGACCCACACGTTGGGGATCGGGTTGAGGTTCGCGTTGTCGACGTGCACCTGGTAGGCCTCCTGCAGGGCATTGCGCGTACCGTCGTCCGCGGTGAAACCCTGCCGCCGGAAGTCGGCGCGGATGTCATTCATGCCCAGCACCTTCGCATTGGGGTCGTTGTAGGCCAGGATGCTCAGCAGGTAGGGCACCTGGAAGCTCCAGACCTCCTGCGTGCCGTCGGCGGTGAAGATCGCCACGACGCTGAACGGTGCTTGGGTCGTGGAATCGAACAGCCCTTCGGATGCGGCCAGTTTGGCTGGTTGGCGTCTGGTTTCCTCTTGAGCCTGGGCGTGGCCGGTGATGCTGACCCCGAGGGCGCCGATGATCAAGGCCCACGCCCCGAGCCGGATGGACGACTTCCAGGCGCGCTTCTCGTCCCGCTGGGCCGGTGTCTCGATACCGGTCTCGGACTCGACGCGGGCCTTGCGGTTCTTGGCCAGCCACCAGCCGCCGATGCCGGCCATCAGCCCGCCGGCGACCATCAGGGACGCGGCGATCTGGTGCGGGAAGGCGGACAGGAAGAAGGGGTTGAGGAAGATCGAACCCAAGCTGTCGAGCTCGGCACGCCCATTGCGGTAGATGGCGCCCACCGGGTTCTGCATCCAGGCGTTGGCGGCCAGGATGAACAGGGCCGACAAGGTGCTGGAGAGCGCAACCAGATAAGCGGTGGCCAGGTGCAGCTTCTTCGACAGACGGTCCCAGCCGAAGATCCACAGCCCGATGAACGTCGACTCGGCGAAAAAGGCGATCAGGGCCTCAAGTGCCAGCGGGACGCCGAAGATGTCGCCGACGAACCGGGAGTATTCCGACCAGTTCATGCCGAACTGGAACTCCTGCACGATGCCGGTCACGACACCGGCCGCGAAGTTGATCAGGAAGAGCTTCCCGAAGAACTTGGTGAGCCGGAGCCAATTCTCGTCACCGGTTCGGACCCACTTGGTCTGAAGGATGCAGATCAGCCAGGTCAGGCCGATCGTGATTGGCACGAAGAAGAAGTGGTAAACAGTCGTGATGCCGAACTGCCACCTCGAAAGGGTTGCTGCGTCCATGGCGCGACGGTATCGCGAGGCTTGTCGTCGCGCAGCAGGTAGGCCATGGAATGGTCCAGGTTGCCGTCCCAATGTTGGAATCGTTAAAGGGTGTACTTTCTTGCCGTGCCGATTCCGAACCAGAGGAACCAGAGGAACCAGAGGAACTGCTGCGGTTCCCGGTGGAATCCTGTGACGAACAGAATGGCAGGCCGCGACGGGATCCTCGTGGTCTAGCCTCAGGTCATGGGCACGGGCATGGGCACGGGCATGGGGTCAGGCAGGGGGCGTCGTGTTCGGGTGTCGGGCGGGGCGAGCGCTGCGGAGCAGGGTCGGGGCGCTCTGGTGGTGGTCACCGGCTGCGACTCCGGGATCGGATTGAGCCTGGCTGAGTTGTTGCACCGGCGCGGCTACGTGGTGGCGGTCTCCTACTTGACGTCGAATCCGTTCGAAGGAGTGTCGGGGGTCCACGCGTGCCGGATGGATCTGCGCGTGCCGGCGGATGTCGAGGCATTCATCGCTTTCGTCAAGGGGCTGTGCGCTTCCGGTCATTCCTTGGCGGCCGTCGTCGACAATGCCGGCGTGGCCCTCGGCGGGCCGGTCGAGGACCTGCCGATGTCGCTGTTCCGCGAGGTGTTCGAGATCAACTTCTTCGGCGCGGTGCGGATAGCTCAGGCATTCATCCCCGAACTGGTGGCAAGCCGCGGCCGGATCGTCGTCATCGGGTCGATGGCCGGGCGGGTGGCGCTGCCCTTCCTGTCTCCCTACGCGTCGAGCAAGTTCGCCCTGGAGGGTTTCTGTGACTCGCTGCGGCGCGAACTCAACCCGTTCGGGGTCCGGACGATCCTGGTGGAACCAGCCGCGGTCGCGACCCCGATCTGGGACAAGTCAAAGACACAGGACTTCTCGTTCGTCTCCGACAAGTACCGCGACAGCCTGCAGTTGTTCGAGAAGAACTTCGTCGAGCCGGGAAACCAGGGGATGCCCGCGGACGACGCCGCCCGGATCGTCGCGGACGCCCTGACGGCGCGCCGCCCGCGGCCCCGGTACCTGATCTCGAGGACCCCATTCCTGTCGAAGGTCGAGGCCCGACTGCCCGAGTGGATCATCGATGCCTTCGTCGCCCGGTGGTTCAAGATGGACTACGGGCGCGGTTCGGCGTCGGGTCGCCGAACCACTCACGACCCCCTGCGGTGAATGGGGCAGTCACCCAGCCCAGCTCAGTCCAGGTCGGCGAACTGGCTCTCGTACAGGTCGTAGTAGGCCCCGCGAGCCGCGATCAGCTGCTCGTGGGTGCCCTGCTCGACGATCGCGCCCTGCTGCATCACCAGAATCAGGTCGGCGTCGCGGATGGTGCTCAACCGGTGCGCGATCACGAAACTGGTGCGGTTCTGTCGCAGCTTGGCCATCGCCCGCTGCACCAGCACCTCGGTGCGGGTGTCCACCGAGCTGGTTGCCTCGTCCAGGATCAACACGTTCGGTTCGGCGATGAACGCCCGGGCAATCGTGAGCAGCTGCTTCTCGCCGGCGGAAACGTTCGTGGCGTCCTGGTCGATCACCGTGTCGTAACCGTCGGGCAGGGTGTGCACGAAACGGTCCACGTAGGCAGCGGTGGCCGCCGCCATGATCTCCTCCTGCGTGGCGCCGGGCTTGCCATAGGCGATGTTGTCGCGGATGGTGCCCCCGAACAGCCACGAATCCTGCAGCACCATGCCGAGCTGGCTACGCAGTTCAGCTCTCGGAACGGTGGTGATGTCGACCCCGTCGATCAGGATCTGGCCGCCCTGGATCTCGTAGAAGCGCTCCAGCAGGTTGACCAGGGTGGTCTTGCCCGCGCCGGTCGGCCCGACGATCGCCACCGTCTGGCCGGGCTCGGCCACCAGGTCCAGGTTCTCGATCAGGTGCTGCTCGGGCGTGTAGCTGAAGTCGACGTTGCGGAACTCGACCCGGCCCCGCAACGGCTCGGGCAGCAAACCGGTGCCGTCAGGGGTGCGCTCGTCCGCGTCCAGCACCTCGTACACCCGTTCCGCCGACGCGACGCCCGACTGCAGCAGGTTGCTCATGGAGGCCACCTGGCTGATCGGCTGGGTGAACATCCGGGAGTACTGGATGAAGGCCTGGACGTCGCCCAGCGCCATCTGGCCGCTGGCCACCCGCAGGCCACCGAGCACCGCGATCACCAGGTAGCTGAGGTTCCCGATGAAGTTGTTCACCGGCATGATGGTCGCCGAGATGAACTGGGCGCTGAAGCTGGCCTCGTAGAGCCGCTGGTTGGTGGCGTCGAAGTCGGCCTGCACCTCGTTCTTGCGTCCGAACACCTTCACCAGGGCGTGCCCGGTGTAGGACTCCTCGACCTGGGCGTTGAGCTTGCCGGTCTCGGCCCACATGGCCTTGAATCGGGTCTGGGCGCGTTTGCCGATCATCGCGGACACCACGCCTGACACCGGGATGATCAGCATCGAGATGACGGCCAGCAGCGGGCTGACCCAGAACATCATGATCGCCACCCCGATGATCGTCAGCACGGAGTTGAGCAGCTGGCTGAGGGTCTGCTGCAGGGTCTGCTGGATGTTGTCGACGTCGTTGGTGACGCGGCTGAGCAGTTCGCCGCGGGGCTGCTTGTCGAAGTAGCTCAACGGCAGCCGGTCGATCTTGGCGCTGACCTGGTCGCGCAACCCGTACACGGAGCGCTGCACGATCCGGTTGAGCAGGTAGCTCTGCAGGAACATCAGCGCTGATGCGGCGACGTAGAGAACCAGGGCGAACAGCAGCACCTGGCCGAGCCGGGCGAAATCGACACCCTGGCCCGGCACCACGTCCATCTTCGACAGCATGTCGGCGAAGGTGTCCTGCCCGCTCTGGCGCAGCTGCTCGATGACCTGGGCCTTGCTGGCGCCGGCGGGCAACTGCCTGCCGATCACACCGGCGAAGATGATGTCGGTGGACCAGCCCAGGATCTTCGGGTTCACGACGTTGAACAGCACGCTCAGCGCGCCCATCGCCACCACGAAGATCAGCTTGGCGCGCTCCGGACGCAGCTCGCCCAGCAGCCGTTTGAGGCTCGGGCCGAAGCTGACAGCCTTCTCGACCACGCGCGGGCCCGGGCCGTGCACCATCTGGGGGGCGTCCTTGGGGCGGACGTTGGCTTTGGTCACCTTGCCTTGCGTGGGGCCGACGGCGACGGTGCGTTCGTGTTCGCGAGCGGTCTCGGTGGCAGGCGTGGCCGCGGGTGTCTGGTCGTTGCTCATGCTGCTTCCTCCGCGGTGAGCTGGGAGTCGACGATCTCCTGGTAGGTGGGGCAGGTCGCCAACAGTTCCTGATGGGTGCCACGTCCGACGATGCCGCCGGAGTCGAGCACGATGATCTGGTCGGCCTCGCGGATCGAGCTGACCCGCTGGGCCACCATCAGCACCGCCGCCTGCCCGGTCACCTTGTGCAGTGCGGAGCGGAGCCGGGCGTCGGTGGTGACGTCGAGGGCGCTGAAGGCGTCGTCGAAAACGTAGATGTCGGGTTTCTTGATCAGCGCCCGGGCGATCGAGAGCCGCTGCCGTTGGCCGCCGGACACGTTGGTGCCGCCCTGGGAGATCTGTGCGTCCAGTTGGCCGTCGATGGCCTTGACGAAGTCGGCGGCCTGGGCGGCAGCCAGCGCCTCCCACATCTGGTCGTCGGTGGCGTCAGGGTTGCCGTAGCGCAGGTTGGAACGAATGGTGCCGCTGAACAGGTAGGGCGCCTGCGGCACCAGCCCGATCCTGCTCCACAGCAGATCCATGTCGAGGTCGCGGCTGTCCACACCGTCGACCATGATCCGCCCCCCGGTGGGGTCGTACAGGCGCGGGATCAGGTTCACCAGGGTGGTCTTCCCGGAACCGGTGGAACCGATGATCGCCGTGGTGGTACCAGGAGTCAGCTCCAGATTGATGCCGCTCAGCACGGGGCTCTCGGCACCGGGGTAGCTGAACTCGACATCCTCGAACCGGACATGGCCGGCTTCGGTGACGTCGGTGACGGGGTGCGCTGCGGGGGTGACCGTGGACGGGGTGTTGAGCACGCCCAGGATGCGTTCGGCGCTGACGGCTGCGCGCGGTGCCATCATGCCCATCATGGTGGCCATCATCACGCTCATCAGGATCTGCATCAGATAGGTGAGGAACGCGATCAGCTGGCCAACCTGCATGTGGCCTCCGTCGACACGCAGACCGCCGAACCACATCACGCCCACGCTACCGACGTTCATGATCAGGTTGACGGCCGGGAACAGCATCGCGAACAGGGTGCCGATGCGGATGCCGACGTCGCGCAGGTCGGCGTTGGCCTGGGCGAAGCGTTCCCGTTCGGTTGGTTCGCGGACGAAGGCCCGAATCACCCGGATGCCCGAGATCTGCTCGCGCAGCACCCGGTTCAAGGTGTCCAGACGGGTCTGGTTGATGCCGAACAGGGGGTGCATGCGGCTGATCACGAACATGATGAACACGCCCAGCAGTGCCACACAGACCAAGATCAGCCAGCTCAGCCCGACATCCTGACGCAGTGCCATGTAGACGCCGCCGGCCATCATGATGGGGGCACCGACGATCAGGTTGCTGGTCATCATCACCAGCATCTGCACCTGCTGCACGTCGTTGGTGTTGCGGGTGATCAGGCTGGCCGCTCCGATCGCGTTGACTTCGCGGCTGCTGAAGTCGAGCACGTGCCCGAACACGGCACCGCGCACGTCACGGCCGAACTGCATGGCGGCCTTCGAGCCCAGGTAGACGGCCCAGATCTGGCAGCCGATCTGCACCAGGCTGACGGCCAGCATCAGCCCGCCACGCTGCCAGATGTAGCCGGTGTCGCCCTTGGCCACCCCGTTGTCGATGATCTGGGCGTTCAGGTTGGGCAGGTACAGGGTGGTCATGGTGGCCAGGATCTGCAGCACCACGACGCCCGTCAGCGTCCGACGATAGGGCGACAGGTAGTCCTTGATCAGTTTCAGCAGCATGTCAGTCCTGAATGTTCGTTTCGGGCGAGATGTTCGTTTCGGGCGGGATGGTCGTGGCGGTTTCGCGCAGGCCGTCCAGCAGCAGCCCGGCGATGACGACCGGGTCGGTGAACTGCTGGTCGGTGAGCAGCGGGTGGGACGACGAGACCGCCGCCGTGCCGATCCAGCTGGCTGCCCGGGCGGGCGAGATCCGCAACTGGTCGGCGTAGGGCGCCAGGTGCTCGGTGATGGCGGCCAGCAGGACGGCGGTGTGCGCGCGGCGCTCCTCGTCGTTGCGGCCGTGGGGGCAGTGTCTGGTCGGCTTGATTGCGTGCAGGGCTGTGAACAGGGCGCTGGTGGTGGTGATCTGACCGGTCAGAATGCCGACGATGGCCGTGACGCGTGCTGTCAGGGTCTGCTCTGGCGGCAGGTCGGCCAGTGCCTGCAAGGTGTGGGCCGGGTCGAGCGCGTCAGCGATCACGACGTCCAGGAGTTCCTGTTTGCTCGCGAAGACGCGGAAGATCGTGCCTTCGGCGATGCCGGCCGCGCGCGCCACCTGGGCGGTGGTGAAGCCCGCGCCGTGCTCGATCAGCAGCGGGCGGGTAGCCTCGATGATCGTTCGTCGCCGTTCATCCGGTGGCAGTGGTCTGGCTCTGGACACGAAACCCGAGCATAGATGAGTGAGCGCTCACTCACAAGCGGGTCGGGTGCCCAACTTCGTTCGAGGTGCGTCACTCGACGCTCTTCAGCGAGCTCACCATGTCGACGCCGCGCAGCTTGAAGCGCAGGAAGACCATCACGATCAGTGTGAAGACCAGCGTCAGCCCGAAAGCCCAGGCATGGCTGGGCCAGTGGATCACCCGTCCGTACGCCACGTTGTCCAGCTCAGCTGACCGCATCGCCCAGGTGCACAGCGCCCAGCCGAGCGGCAGCCCGAGCAGCCCCCCGAGGACCGACAGCACCATCGTCTCGCGGAACACGTAGGCGTCGACTTCCTTGTCGAGGAAGCCGAGCACCTTGATGGTGGCGATCTCGCGGCGTCGCTCCTCGATGTTGATGTTGGTCAGGTTGTACAGGACGATGAACGCCAGCAGGCCGGAAGCCACCACGATCACCGCCACCAGCGACACCAGGTTCGAGTTGATGTCGTCGTAGGTCTTCGCCTGGTATTCGGTGTCCACGACGCTGAGCACCGCGTCGCTGCCGGCCTTGAGGGACGCCTGCAGCTGCTCGGCACGGGAGACGCTGTGCCCCTGGCTGTCAGCCAGCACGTAGTTGAACTCCGGGGGCTCGCCGAACAACTCCTGGTAGGTCTCCGGGCCCAGGAAGACGTAGTGCCCGGCATACATGTGGGCGACCGCGCTCACGGTCGCCGTCACCGGCTCGTCGTCCAGGTCCCGGCTCAGTTCGACGGTGTCGCCCGGCCCGACCAGCAGGTTCTCGGCCAGCCGGGGCGTGATCACCACCTGGCCGCCGGTCAGCTGCAGCGGTTCCCGCGTCTTGTCGTCGGTCAGGTGCACGAACTGGTCCAGCCGGGCGACGTCGGCCGGCACCATCAGGGTGACGTCGCGCAGGATGCCGCTGACCGGGCCGTCGTCGCGGCGGTCCGCTTGCGAAGCGCGCATCTCGGCAGCCGGTGAGCCACCGGTGCGAGCCGCCTCACCGGTGACGCCGAAGGCGATGTCCGCCGGATCGCCGTCGGGGTTCTCGGCGATGGCGCTGTGACGGCTGAAGAACATCGACCGACGCACCGTGTCCGCACCCTGCACGGCACGGGCCACGCCGGAGTCGTCGTCGGCCCGGGCTGCCCCGGCGTCCTTGCCGGGGTCGAAGAAGATCGACGTGTTGTAGGTGAAGATCTGTTGGTACTGCTCGTCGACGAAGTCCTTCAGGTGGTCGTTGACGCCGAACCCGGTCAACAACAGCCCGGTGCAGCCGGCGACCCCGGTCACCGTCATCAGCATCCGCTTCTTGTAGCGGAACAGGTTGCGTGCCGTCACCTTGTGCGAGAACGACATCCGCGACCACACCGGGCGCAGCCGTTCCAGCAGGATGCGCTTGCCCGGGGCCGGCGCCCTGCGGCTGCATCAGGGCAGCCGGCGGCTCGGTCAGGGTCGCCCAGGCGGCCCAGGCGGTGACCGCCAGGGTGGCCACGATCGACACCACCACGGCCCAGACGGCCGGCCCGGGCTGCAGCGGCGTCGACAGTTCGACGTTGGAGTAGATCACCCGGTAGGCGTTCCAGATCACCTTCGGGAACAGCTGGGAGCCGATCAGCACCCCGGAGACGCTCCCCAACACGGCCGCCGAGCCGGCGTACAGCAGGTACTTCGACACGATTCGGGCCTGCGAACGGCCGAGGGCCTTCAGCGTGCCGATCTCGACCCGCTCCGACTCCACCATCCGGGTCATGGTGGTCAGCGACACCAGCGCGGCGACCAGGAAGAAGAAGTAGGGGAAGATCGACGTGATCTTGCCCAGCCGGTCCGCGTTGGCATTGAAGACGGCGTAGCCGGGGTTGGCGTCGCGGTCGAGCACGTACCAGGACGGCCGCTCGATGCTGGCGACCGTCTCGTACGCGTCGTCCAGCTCCTTCTGGGCGTCCCTGATCTCGACCTCGGCGGTCGCGCGGGCCTCGTCGATCTTGCGCTGGCCGTCGGCGAGCTCGGTCGCCGCCTCGACCCGCTTGTCCGCCAGCGTCCGGCGGCCGTCGGCCAGTTCGCGTCGCCCGTCAGCCAGTTGGCGACGGCCGGTTTCCAGCTGGGTCCTGGCGTCGGCCAGCTGCTGTTCGGCATGGGCGAACTCCACCTCTGCCTGAGCCCGGCCGTCGTCGAGTTGCTGCTGGCCGCTGACCAGCAGTTCGTAGGCGTCCTGCGCCTGGGCGACGCCGTCGTTGTACTGCCGCAGACCGTCCTCGTAGACGGCGAGTTGCTCATCGACGGTGGCCTGACCAGCTGCGTACTCGGCCTCGCCGGCGAGGGACTGCTGCTGCAGGGCGGCACGCTGGTCGAGGGTGACGCCGCCGGCGGCAAGCTGCTCGTCGATGGTGGCGATGCCTGCCTCCAGCTGCGGGATGGCCGCGTCGATGGCGGCGATACCGGCGCCAGCGGCGGTGACGCCCTCCTGGGCGGCGTCGATGCCCGCATCAAGTGCCGCCACGCCCTGCTGGGCCGTCTCCAACCCCGCCCGGGCAGCCACCAGCAGCGGATCGTCGTCCGCAACCCCGGCAGCGACGAGCTGGTCGACGCCCGCCTGGGCCTCGTCCCGGCCGGCCAGCGCCGCGGGACGCTGCGCGACCAGCCCGGCGAGGGCTGCTTCGGCGGCCTGTTGGCCGGTCACGGCCGCAGCCCGCTGGCTGGGCAGGTCGGCCAGCTGGGCCACCAGCTCGTCGCGGGTGGTCATCGCATCCAGCACCAGCTGCAGCTGGTCGAGCTGGACGCGGGCCTCGTCCAGGGCGACCTGGGCGGCATCGAGCTGTGCCTTGCCGTCATCCAGGGCCAGCTTGCTGTCCGCCAGCGTCTGCTGCCCCTGGTCATAGGCGATCCAGCCGTCGTCGATGGTGCGCTGCTGGGTGTCCAGCTCGTCGGCGACGCTGCGGCGCTGCTGGGCCAACTCCTGGACGCCCGCGTCGTAGGCGGCCTGCCCGTCCGCCAGCTGCTGCTCGGCGTCGGCCAGTTCGGCGGCACCGTCGTCGAGGGTGCGCTGCGCGTCCGTGAGCTGGCGTTCGGCGTCGGCGCGGGCAGTGTCGAGCTCGGCCTGCGCGTCGTCGATCTTCGCTCGGGCGTCGGCCGCCTGTTCGTCGAGCTCCTGCTGGCCGTCGTCGACCTTTTGCCTGGCCGCGTCGTGGATCTGGGCGTAGCGCGCCTGTTCGCGCTGCCCCGCGATGTCCTTGATGCTGTCCGCGACCGGGTCGACAACCGCCGCGTAGCCGTCGGAGAAGGCGGTCTGATCGAACGCGCCGTCCACGGTCAGCAGCACGTCGGTGAACACGTCCGGGTCGTCGAAGGCCTGCAGCGGCAGGTAGGCGTAGCGGCTGAGCACCGAGCCGGACAGCGGGGACTGGCCCACGGCCTCGGAAAGGTAATAGGAGGACTGGACGAAGCCCACCACGGTGAACTCGTCGTGGCGCAGCAGCTCGCTGGGATGATCGGTGCCGTACAACGACCCGATCGTCACGACGTCGCCCAGCCGGGTGGTGTTGTCGCGGGGCGTCTCGCCGCGCGAGAACAGCAGTTCGTCGGGCGCCTCCGGGAGCCGGCCCTCGACCACGGTGGGGCGGTTGATCTGGCCGCGGTCGACGTCGCCGGGTTGCTCGCTTCGGGTTTGCTCCAGGTCCAGGCTCAGGATCGCCGAGGCGTGGGCCGTGCCGTTGTCGAGGATCGACCCCTCGGTGATGATCTGCGGTTGGGCCGCCCGGACGCCCGGGACCTGCCGTAGCGCCTGGGCGTCCTCGTCGGTGAGGCCCATGGTCGAGGTGACCCGCAGGTGCATGAAGTTGGTGCCGTCGTAGAGGGCGTCGGCGCTGCGGTACATGTCGGGGGACACGCTTTGCAGCCCGGCGAACACACCGCCACCCAGCGCGATGATGGCGAACACCGCGAGCCAGCGGCTGATCGTCCCCTCGAACGAACGCCGCACGTTCTTCCAGAACGCCGCACCTTCGCGGCGGCGGTAACGGCGCTGGTAGCGCGCTTGCCTGGGTGGCCTGGCCCCGGTTGTGGTCGACACGCCGCCGGGCGGGCTGTTGCCGGGCACCCCGGGGTCAAGGATGTCGAGGCCGCTGTCCATGCCCGGTCACCACTCGATCTCGTCTGCCGACTGGGGAGAGGCATTCAAGGTGATCTCGGCGACCTGCCCGCTGGTCACCCGGATCACCCGGTCGGCCAGCGCGGTGAACGCCAGGTTGTGGGTGATCACGACGACGGTCTTGCGGTAGCGGTGGCAGACGTCCTGCAGCAGTCGCAGCACGGCCTTGCCGGTCTGGTAGTCGAGCGCACCGGTGGGCTCGTCGGCCAGCAGCAGGCGAGGGTTCTTGGCGATGGCCCTGGCGATCGCGACGCGCTGCTGCTCGCCACCCGACAGCTGCGCAGGGAAGTTGTCCAGCCGTGCACCGAGCCCCACCGAGCGCAGCACCTCGCGCGGGTCGAGCGGCGCCTTGCAGATCTCGCTGGCCAGCTCGACGTTCTCCAGCGCCGTCAGATTCTGGACCAGGTTGTAGAACTGGAAGACGAAGCCGATGTCGTCGCGGCGGTAGAGCGTCAACTGGTTGGGGCTGTAGTCGGAGATCTGCTCGCCGTCGAGCCGGATCGACCCGGAGGTGACCTGGTCCATCCCGCCCAGCAGGTTCAGGATCGTGGTCTTGCCCGCCCCCGAGGGGCCCACGATGATGACGAACTCACCCTGCTCGAAGGTGAACCCCGCGCCCTGAATTGCGTGGATCTGGGTCGCGCCCATGGAGTACGTCTTGTAGACGTCCTCGAATTCCACGAATGCCATCGGCCCCCCAGAGCGCGTCAGCGCAGCAGGGCCTGATCGAAGGGGTTGTCAGGCCGGCGCGCAGTGCCCACCAGCTTAACCCGGGCCGGCAACGCCGCGCGTTCGGGTCAGCAGCAAGCGGAGCTCAGTTCGTGGACAGCCTCGAGCCGAGTTCGGGGAGGCGGACGCTGAGTGCCGTCCACACCAGGTCGTGACTGACCCTGTCGTAGTGGTGGGCAACCAGATTCCGCATGCGGTTGATCCCCTGCCAGTCAACATCGGGACACGTGTCCTTGAACGCCTGAGGCAGCTTCTCCGCAACGGTCGCCACCTTGATCAGGATCCGCTCGCCGGCATTGCGCAACAGGGCACCCTCCATCGAATCCGCGAGGTAGGCTTCCCGCCCCTTGCTGGTCAGGTACGCGGCTTCTCGCACGAACTCGGCCAGATCCCCCAAGCGCCGGTCGACCCGGCCCTCCCGATCAGCGCCGACCTCGCCGTTGCGGATAGCGGATCCCTCCGCCGGGCTGGTCACAGCGGGACCGCCTCGGCGCGGGCGCGGTCAAGGACGCGGCCGGAACTGCCCGACGACACCACGTCCACTGGAACGGTGAGGAGACCAGCCAACTCTTCTTCCAGGGTCAGCAACGTCACGATGTCAGCCTCGGGTGGGAAGGTGACGAGCAGGTCGATGTCCGAATCCGGGTCGTCGTCGCCCCGTGCTACCGAGCCGAACACCTGGGGCTCTTTGACCCCGACCCTCGCGAGAGCGGCCAACACGTCGTCACGCCTGGCGCGCAGCAGCACCGACGGCCGCACCCGAAGCGCGCGTTCCAGGGCGGCCCTGGTGGCGTCGGACGGCGCCCTCGTGCCCCGCTCGATCGCCGCGATCAGTGGTTGCCTCACCCCGGACAGATCGGCCAGTTGCCGCTGGGTCAACCCGGTCGCTGCACGCCGCAACTTCAGCCGATCGGAAAACGAACGCTCCTGCATGCACCCATGATATCTCGCCTGTTATCACCACGGCACCGAGCGGCTGGTCGCCGACTCGTCCTCAGCACCGCCCAACAGCTGAATTCGTCCCGACACGGCCTCTCGGTAGGCTGAGCGGGTGAACGAACCGCAGCACACCGACGCCACCGCCTTCGCCCATGAGGTCACTGAGCAGACGAAGGTGCGTCTCGACAAGCGCCAACGCATTCTCGACGAGGGACGGGAAGCCTACCCCTGTGAGTTGCGCCGCGAGCAGACCCTCGCCGAGGTGCGCGCCCGGTGGGGCAGCCTGACCGCCGGCGAGGAGACTCAGGACGTCGTGACGGTGGGTGGGCGCGTCATGTTCATCCGCAACACCGGCAAGCTCTGTTTCGCCACCCTTCAGGACGGCTTCACCCTCGACGACGACGGTGAACGGCTGCAGGTGATGCTGAGCCTGGCCGAAGTGGGCGACGAGGGGCTGGCCGGCTGGAAGGCCGACATCGACCTCGGTGATTTCGTCCTGATCAAGGGCCGGGTGATCTCGAGCAAGCGTGGTGAGCTGTCGGTGCTGGCCACCGAATGGCAGCTTGCCAGCAAGGCGCTGCGTCCGCTGCCCACGCTGCACGCCGACCTGTCGGAGGAGGCGCGGGTGCGGCAACGCTACTCGGACCTCATCGTGCGCCGGGAGGCACGCGAGATGGTGCGCACCCGGGCGATCATCACCCGGACGATCCGCAACACCCTCGACAACGACGGCTACATCGAGGTCGAGACCCCCATGTTGCAGTTGCTGCACGGTGGCGCCGCGGCGCGTCCGTTCCAGACCCACCTGAACGCCTTCGACCTCGACATGTACCTGCGGATCGCGCTGGAGCTCTACCTCAAGCGCGTGATGGTGGGTGGCGCAGATCGCGTCTACGAGCTCGGCCGGGTCTTCCGCAACGAGGGCGTGGACAGCTCACACAGCCCCGAGTTCACCATGCTGGAGGCCTATCAGAGCTGGGGCGATCAGTTCACCATCGCCCAGCTGCTCAAGGACGTCATCATGGCGGTCGCCGACGCGCTCGACATGCACCAGATCGAGACCGGGAACGGCGTCATCGACCTGGATGGCGAGTGGGCTTGGCTGCCGGTGCACGAGGGACTCTCGGCCAAGCTGGGGGAGGAGCTCACCCCCCAGACGCCGCTGCACGTGCTGCAGCGCATCGCCGACGCCACCAACGTGGCCTACGACCCCTTCTGGAGCGACCAGAAGCTGACCGTCGAACTGTTCGGGGAGCTCGTCGAGAAGGACCTGCTGCAGCCGACGTTCGTCTGCGACTTCCCCGAGATCGCCCAGCCGCTGGCCCGTGGTCATCGCAGCAAGCCCGGCTTGATCGAGGCCTGGGACCTCGTCATCGGTGGCATGGAGCGCGGCACCGGCTTCAGCGAGCTGATCGATCCCGTGATCCAGCGCGAGGTGCTGGTCAAGCAGTCACTGTTGGCGGCCCGCGGTGATCACGAGGCCATGCAGCTCGACGAGGACTTCCTGGCCGCACTGGAGCAGGGCGCGCCGCCCATGGGTGGCATGGGTCTGGGTGTGGACCGGCTTGTCATGATGTTCACCGAGAAGGGCATCCGCGAGACCATCCTGTTCCCGCTGCTGCGCCCGCAGGGTTGATTCGGCTGCTGCTGCCGCAGCAGGGCCGGAGCGGGGGGTCACTTCCAGAGGGTTGCGAACCCGAAGCCGGTGGCGATGAGCCCGATGCCGACCAGGAAGTTCCAGTTGCCCAAAGTGACCATGAAGCCGATGGTGGAGCCGGCGATGTAGAAGACCACAAGCCACAACGCGCCGAGGATGAGCAGCGGGACGAACACGTAGGGCACCCAGTCGCGGGTGGCGCTCAAGCGGTTGGCGATGTTGCTCTTCTGGGCCTGCTGGGCTTTCCCCGCGCGCTTGTAGGACTTCTTCGCGGCTGCTTCCTTGCGGACCTTCGACTCGGGCACTGGCGCTCCTCCAACCGATGATTTCTGCTTGTAGCCTAGTTGAAGCCCCCGGAAACTCCCATCCGGGGTCACTCCGGCGCACTGTGCCGGGCTCACACGCACAGGCGCCCAGCGCCGGGACAGGAACCAGGTGGACGAGCAGCCGCGCCAGGGCACCGCGTCCAGGCGTCGCGACCGAATCGGGCCCAAACTGCTCACCGGTCTCGTCTGTCTGCTGGCCGGTGCCCTGATGGCGGCCAGCGCAGTCGTCTCGCGCGGAAACGACCTGCGGCCCACCCGCACCGATGATCTGGCCGTGCTGGCGGACGACCAGGCCAGACGCAATCAACGCCAGGCAGCGGCGGTCGCGTCGTTGCGCGCCGAGGTTCAGCAGCTGAGTGAGGCGCAGAGCTCTCCGCCCCGGCCCCCGGTGTCACCCCCGACCCGCTGATCGGGCTGAACGCGGTGTCCGGGCCGGCGGTGCGGGTGACCCTCACCGACGCCCCGCTGGACGTGAAGCCGGCCGGGGTCGACGAGGACCTGCTGGTGGTGCACCAGCAGGACATCCAGCACGTCGCCAACGCCCTGTGGGCCGGTGGTGCCGAGGCCATCACCATCCAGGGTCGTCGCGTCATCGCCACCACCGGGATCAAGTGCGTCGGCAACACCGTGGTGCTCGACGGCGTGCCCTATGCGCCGCCCTACGTGATCACCGCGATCGGCGGCCAGGCGCGGCTGGAGGCGTCGCTGGACAGCGATCCGTACCTGAAGGTCTACCGCGAGTACACCCGCGCGTACCAGCTCGGCTACCAGCAGCAACGCCTGGCCAACGTCGAGATGCCTGCCTACGAGGGTGCCGTTGCCATGACGCACGCCACGCCCAAACGCTGAGGCGGTGCCGACGCCGGCCGAGCCGATGCCCCACTGCGCGGCGGAGAGTCTCGCAGAGGCAGGCGACTGGGACCTTGTTCGCAGCAAAGAACTG
>CAVSPO010000026.1:0-18816 GCA_963730005.1 uncultured Actinomycetota bacterium | reverse complement strand
TTGATGGTCCTCACAACCACAAGCCAGCCAGGCGCCGTTCCTGCTCAGGTGAGCGTCCTCCCCGCGCCACGGCGGGGGCGCTGTCGGCCTACGCGGCTTCGCCGGCGTCGTTCGTCGGCGAGCTGTCGACGTCTCGAGGGTCGCCGGGTTGCGCTGTCTCGGATGAATCCCGGTGTTCGGCGAAGATCTGGCGCCAACCCTTGCGCGGCGGCGCCGCGTCAGCGAGGGCGGCCGCCGTGCTTTGTTCTTGATTTGATAATGATCTGTTAGTAGGGAATGTGGGCTTCACCACTAGTGGTGAAGCCCACGTTCACTACTCTGGTGAACCCCAGGTTCACCACTGGGGGTTGAGTGGTGAACCCCACGTGCACCACTGGAATCAACCTCAGCTTCACCACTGGAGGGGTCAGTGGTGAAGCTGAGGTTCACCACTTCCATAGGCAGGGTGAGGGCGTAGGTGTTGGCTTTCCGGGCGCTACCCCCGCTGGCGCCGCCGGCGCTGGTCACGACCAGGTAGCCCTTCTGTTTGAGGGCCTTGATCTGCCGCCAGACCAGCGTCCGTAGCGATCCCGGCGTCAGTGGCCAGTCGTGCGGCGCTGGGACGCGCGTTGCGGCACTCGTGGTCGCTGTAGTTCCAGATCATCACGAGCAGCCGAAACTGGGCGTTCGTCTTGAGCCGCGCCTCGGCCGGCAGTTGCGGATCTGCTCGGAGCGCCTTGATGAAGGCGAACTTGTCGATGGGGGTCACCTCGTCACGGTCGGCTGTTGGCCTGCCTTGTGGGCAGGTCAGGTCAGGCCGAACACGATTGCCCGGCCTGCAGGTTCGTCCCGAGTTCGCCTACTGGGCTCCGGTCGGGGGGTTGGTCAGGTCGCCGAGGCGCCAGATCTCGTAGATCGGGAGTCCGGACAGGTTCGCGTAGCTGCCGTGGATGACGCCCAGTTCGGTGCTGGCGGCCTCGACGGTCTGATGGGTAGCGGGGTCCCAGATGATGGCGACATGCCCGATCTGGTGGGGGCCGAGATGGCTGCTGGTGAAGATCAGGTCACCGGGCTGCTCCTTTCCGGGCGTCACCTGAAACCCGTTGCCTGCGGCCAACCAGTCACGTTGTGACTGTGCGGTTCGGGGCATGGTGATTCCGATGCGGGCGTAGGCCCCCTGCGCGAGGCTGGAGCAGTCGTAGGCGTCCGGCCCGTTGGCGCCCATCACGTAGGGTTTGCCGACCTGGGCGCCTGCCCACGAAAGAACGTGCGCGATCCGCTCGCCGGTGAGGGGTGGCAGGTTCGGGTTGCCGCCCCCGGGTGGGCAATCGGTCGTCGAACCCATGACGAGTCCGCCGCCGTAGGCGTGTGCGTAGTAGAGGACGTCGCCGACGTACCAATCGGCGTGGTTGTAGGCGAACAGCGCCTGAGTGATGCCGTCCGGGCCTTGAAGTGCACCGGAGGCGACCAGGTAGTTCGCGGCCGAGTGGACGCTGTCGGCCGGGTTGTGGATGTCCGCGACCCCGTCTGCGTCGCCGTCGACCCCGTAGGCGGCGAACGTGGCGGGCATGAACTGCATCAGCCCTTGGGCTCCCGCAGAGCTGGTGGCGGTGTTGCGGCCGTGGGCGGTCTCTTCCATGCCGACCCCGGCCAGCAGGGTCCACGGCAACCCGTAGGCGGTGGCGGCGTTCTGGTAGAGGCGCTGGATGTCGGCCGGAACCGGCAGCGGCTCGTTGTGCAGCGAGTCCTGCCGTACCGCTGGCTGTGGCAGGTCGAACCCCACTCCCCCTTCCAGGACGCCCGGCGGCGCGGCAGACGTGGTGGGGCCGACGGGTTGGCCGTTGAGTGGTGCGCCGTGGTCGAGCATGAAGGCGACCGGGTCGACGTCGGTGCCGTTGACGGTGATCGTGAAGTGCAGGTGGATGCCGGTGGACCAGCCGGTGGTGCCTTCGATCCCCAGCGTCTGTCCGACCCCGACGACCGCGCCGCTGGTGATGGCCTGGTCGATGGAGGCGAGGTGCCCGTACAGCGTGGTGATGCCGGCGCCGTGGTCGACGATGACGTGGTTGCCGTATCCGTTGCCGTTGTCCCCCGCGTGGGTGACGGTGCCGCTGGCTGCCGCGACGACGGGACTTTGGGGGGTGGCGAGGTCGACGCCGTTGTGCAGACTGGTGGTGGTGCCGGTGACCGGGTCGAGGCGCATCCCGAACTCGGACGTGATCGTGTACTGGGTGTCGACGAACGGGACCCGCCACTGCCCTGTCGCGGGCATCGTCCCACCGCAATGGACGGTGCTGTGGACGGCGACCGCGGGCACCATCACCGCCCCGGCGGCCAACACCAGGCCCACCGGCCCACCCAGCACCACAGCGAGCACGGCTGCCACCACAGCAACGGTCTTGTCCATCTCAGGCAGCTGACTGGATGGCCGAGTTGGTAAACGTGAGGTTGGCCTCCAGGGGGTGGAGCACCGTCGCCACTTTGTACATGTGTTTGCCGACCAACCACAGGGCACGTCCAGGTCGTTGCCTGGCCCAGCCGGTGATGACGTCCCGGGCGATCGGGCCCAGCCCGAGCAGCTGTTCCAGTTCGTCGGCGACCCCGTCGTCCTGACCGTGCAGGATCTTGATGTCGGCCAGATGCAGCAGATCTTTGGCGATGGTGGCCGCCTGCGAGCCAGCGTCGCCTGCGGACAGCAGGTCGGACGGTTTGTGGGCAACCGACCACTGAACCTCGCCGTCCGTGCGGGACAGCCGCAGGTCTCCATCGAAGCTCTTGACGGCTTCGACGCCGAGCCGGAGTTGTTTCCAGGCCTCGTCGCGGACGGTGATGCGTAGGTCGCCGGGTTGGGCGACTTCCCGCATGGCCCGGCCCCAGGAGCTCAGACAGGTGAGCGCGATTCCGACCGCTTCGTCGCCGAGCGGTTGCAGCCGGGACAGGCTGAGGGATTGGATCGGGCGTTCCAGTCCACCTGGATGGTGGTGTGGTCGTCGAACAGCCCACCCAGACACTCCGGAGACGAGTTGCCCGAGGGCGTCGCGCAGCAACCGGGTCTCGTCCAGGAAGTGCCGCCGGTCGCGGTAGCGGACCTCGGCGACGAGCCGTCGGATGGTTCGTCCAGTGCCCGCCACAGCATCGGGATGGTCGGTTCGGTCAGGGTGGTGGCTGCGGCGGTGTAGCCGGTGATGTGGGACAGGGCCGCGCGGACGACGACCTCGTCGGTTGGCCCGAACGGCACCCGGTGCTCGCCGATGCGCTGGGACCCGACCAGGCCGCGGATCAGGGTCAGCCAGCGCCGGAACACCACGGCGGAGCGCCGTTGCGCCTCGTCTGCCGGCAGCTGGGCCCAGCCCCTGCCGAGCGGGCCGAAGTCGAGCGGGTTGATCCGCGCCGACAGCCCGTGGCCGATGACGAACGGTTCCACCCCAACGCGTGGCACATGGGTTCGTACTCGTCCTTCGGGTCGCCGAGGATCAGCACCCGATACCCGAAGTCGGTCATCCGCAACAGGAACGCCTTGCTGGTCGCGGACTTACCGCCGCCCGGCTTACCGAAACACATGACGTTCGCGTTGGTCACCGACGCCTGGGAGGCGAGCACCCAGCCCAGCGGGTCGGCGTAGAACGAGCCACCCGACAACACGTCGATGCCCATCTGCGCCCCAGTCGGCGGCAGCCCGGGGGCGGAGATGAACGGCCGCAGCGCGGGGGCCTGATCGGAGGCCATCCGCCACGTCGACACCTGGGCGGGGGCCGGCGACCATCCGCGTCCACGCCGGTTCAGCCCACCCACGAGGCACGGAACGGAACAGCCGGGCTTCCTTCGGGGCGGCCGGTGGCTCGGGCAGCCGGGGCAGTTCGTGCCCGAAGTCGGCCATCAGGTGGGCGACGTCGCGGGCGTCGCTGGTGCGGCGGGCCCTCATGCGACACCGTCCCGGGTCAGGCACACCCCGAGTGGGATCGTTGAAGCGGCGAACGCCCGGTCCTGGGCCAGGTCGAGGCGCAACGGCGAGAACCCGGCCACCCGGATGGACGCGTCGAGGCGGCGTCCGTACTCGATGATCGACTTGGTGCGCGGCACGGTCACGGTGGCAACCGCGTACGGGCGGGTCATGGAGTTGCCGCGGGCGAGTTTCTCGTCCATCCCGTGGGCCTTGGCGGCCTCGTTGCGGTGCCGCGCTCTCGGTTTCACGCCGGCCTTGCGGCGCAGCTCGTTACCCATGTCGGACGCGAATTCGGCGTTATCGGCGGTGCGTTCCGCGACCGTTTGAGTGAGGATGGGAACGCCACCATGAAGGAGCGGCGTTCCCCCGCCTCGGCCGGGGTCAGCACCGGCGCCAGCGCGCCGATCAGGGCTCCCTTGGCGGGCAGTTTGATCGTGGACGACACTGACTCCCACGCGTCGTGGCTGTAGTGCCGCACCGCTGTGTCGGCGCCGCTCGGCCCGGCCATCGCCCAGGGCACGTCGGCGTTCACGCCCGGGTTCTTCTCGCGGGCAGCCAGCGCCTCGATGATCCCGGCCCGGTCCCCCGGCCCGAACCCGGTCCGGCACACAAACGCCAACTCCGGGGACGTCAACCAGTGCACATCGATGACCCCCAGCCGGCCCAGCTGCGTTTCGACCTCGGTCATCAACCCGTGCAGGAGGTGGGCGCGACCCTCGAACCCGCCGCCGCTTTCCCGGGCAGCCTTGGCCATCCGGTGTTCGGGCACCACGAACGTGACGAACGCCTCGGTACGGACACTGGCCTGAGTCAGCCCGGCCCGCAGGTCGTCGTTGATCCGGCTGGCCAAGTGGCTGCGGCCGGGAATCCGATGGCGTTCCACCCAGATGCCGCGCTCTGCGCCGTCGTCGGGGACGGTGCGGACCATGAAAATGACCTCGTCGATCAGTTCACCTCGCGACGCGATGTCGATCAGCCCGGCCAGTCCGGCGCCCTGTCGGTTGCGTTCGGCGGCGTCGCTCATCCCGATGCCGGGATGCACCACCGACGCGGTGACCGCCCAGGTGCGGGTGGCGTGGTCCCGGATGATGGCGGTCCGCGACATGGTCGGCCCGTGCGGTGGTCCGTCGTGGATCTCCAGTCCTTGCAGGACGCCGGGCAGGTCGGCGTGGTCCAGATCGTCGGCCTGGCCGCGGGCGGCCCGCGAGGCGAATCCCCGCGAGCCGGTCAGGCTGGCCACCATGAACAACGTCACGCTCTTCAACCAGCCGACCGCGGAGCGGCCCTGCACCTTCACCACGGTCACCAGGGTGACGATGACGAAGACCAGCAGGAACCACCACATGCTGGCCCACGCCTGTCGGCTCATCGCCCACAGCACCGGCAGCGATGAGGCGGCCAGCATCACCAACTCGACCAGCGACATGCCGAAGAAGAACCCGACACGGTCGCGCGAGTAGTCGGCGTAGATGTTGACTGACACTGTCGTCCTCCTAAACTGCGGCTGCTGCCGCGGACTGTGCTGCCGATCCGCCGGCCGCCCCACCAGCACCAGGCGCGGGCGAGCATAGCCGCCACCGCCCCGAGGCATCGGCACGGTGGGGGCGCTGGGGGTCGTGTCCGAGAATGGTGGTTGCGCTGGATCGTCGGCGTCGAAGCTGGCGTCGGACACGATCCGGGTGTCCTGCGCGTCGGCGCTGTAGGAGTCCTGCGTCGAGGTCCCGATGGGGCCGGAGCGATCGTCCTGACTGCCCGTATCAGCCTGACCAGCACTGGGTCGTCCGCCGGGGCGGTGGCGTCCGGGGTTGACGGAGTCGGGCTGGTAGGTGTTGTGGCCGACACCCATCTGGTTGCTGATGTCGGTGGAGATCGCGGCCGCGGCGCCGCCGATCGCGCCGAACGCCTTCAGTGCACCACCGACCGCCACGCCGGCCGGCCCCAGCAGTCCAGCTGCTGTACCAGCCGCAGTCATCATCCGCGACGAGTTCGCGGTCTCCGCCTGGTCCTCACCGCTGGAGCGGCCGTTGCCGTCGGCCTGGGATGCGGCCCCGCTCCCGCCCTCACCACCGCCCTGCAGCAGCCCACCCAGCCCGCCGATCGCGCCCATGCCTGCCCGGACAGCCGCCCCCGAGCTGGTGCCGGGATCGGTGAACGCCAGAAGCTTGAACAGCGCCAGCGGCGACACCGCCGACGTCAGGATCATCACAACCGCCGGCAGTGCGGTGGCGATCGACGCCTGAGTGGAGTCCGACAGTCCGAGCGCCGCACCCGAGGCGAGCTGGATTCCCATGCCCATCATCAGGGTCATCAGCACCGGCGCGAACGCGGCGGCGTGGAACCAGCGGAACGACTTCCAGAACCAGCCGCGTCCCACCTCGGACACCAGACCGGCAGCAGAGATGGGGGTGGTCACCGCCAACACGATCAGGGCACCAGCCCGGGTCAGCATCACCAGCAGGTGGGCGATCCCCGCCAGCCACACCAGCAGGCCGAGCAAACCCATCACCGTGGCGATCACAGCGTCGGTGAGGTCCTGGCCGGTGAACGGCGCCCACGGATCCCATGCGGCCAAGTTGTCGACGCGGAAGATGGTCAACAGGAACGCCTTGTTCAACGCTGCGCAGGCCGCGAGGATCGCGACGCCGTAGGCGACCCAACCGAACCAGACGATCACGTACTGGGCGGCGCCGATCAGGACGCGGCCGATGCTCTTCCCGTCCCGGCGGACCGCGGATGTGCCGAGCTGGATCATCAACATGATCACCATCAGCGTCACCCCGATCCACAACGTGACCTGGTAGACCGGCTGCGCGGGTCCGTCACCGCTGATGTCGGGGGTGAGGAAGTAGTTCTCCATCTGCAGGATCACCTTCAGCAGCCACACCCCGGAGTTCCAGACCGACAGCATCATCCGGGTCCAGCCGTCGGCGAGGAGGCGTTCGGCGGCGCCGCCCAGGACACCGAACGGGTTGAACGGGTCGGGGATCATCGTTGCCCCTTCACCGCCTGGCCGGCGGCCAGGTGCGCCAGCCGGCCTTGAACGCCAGGTCCGTGCCCGGCCACGTCGACGGGGCGTCAGCGGGAGGGGCACCCGGTGCGATCGCCCAACGCGAACCGTCCCACTGCATGCGTTCGCAGTATCCGTACGCCATCCGTGCCTCAGAGTTGACGACCGCACGCACGTCCACCAGGACGCAGGCGATCGTCCAGTCCCGCCCGTCGGACGCCTTCGTCTGCCCCGCCACCGGGGTGACGGTGACCCGAGCTCCCCGATCGAGGGTCTGCCCCATCTTGGCGGCCCCCAGGAAAGCCTGCACGTGCCGCGTCATACGCCACTGATCGACCGGAACCGCACCCTCAGCCGACCACGCGAGATAGATCTCGTTGACCCGCGCGATGCTCATCTCGGTCAGCACCGAGACCTCGATCGCCGCCAACTGCCCGATCGCACCCTCCGGGGTGTGCGGGTAGCCCGACGGCACCTTGGCTGCACCGATCCTGGTGGGCTCCGGGACCTCGATCATCGGGCCCGGTGTCGCCGCCGGCACACCCTGGGTGGAATCAGCCCCGCTGACCTGCAGCATGGGCTCGGCCGCCAGCATCTCGCGGCGTTCGGTCTGATCACTCGGCAGCGTCTGGGTGCCCGCGGAGGGGGTAGAGCCAGGTCGGATGGCGACCGAGTGGATCGCCAACGCGAACCCGACCAGCAACCCGACGGTGACCAACGCCATCCCGGCCAGGGTGGCCAGCAGACGGCCGCGTCCCCACGGTTTCACGCTCACCAGCTGCCTGGTCATCCCACGCACCCCGACCCGGTGATCGACGCGATCATCGACGGCACCACCGTGTACATGACCGCAGCGATGAAGACGACGAAGATGCCGACCACACCGGCCTTGCTGGCGTGCGGCATGCTCAGTATGCGTCCCATGGCGATACCGCCGATCGACACAACGACTCCGACGATGAACAGGGCGAGCACACCCCACAACACGTAGCCGGTCAGCTGGTCGGCGTACTGCTGCGCCCCAGGCGGGGCGACCGGGCAAATCTGCATCGGAATCAGGGTCATGATCACGTGTCCTTCTTGGTTTGGGTTGGAGTTGACGACAGTTCCTCGGCGGCGAGCAGGATGTCTTCCGCGGCCGCCAGCAACGGTTTCGGCAGCGGTTCAGGGGTGATCCCTGCCAACCGCAACGAGGCGATCGTCGGGACGCTGACCAGCCGTTGCGTCTCGATCAGGCGGCGCGTTTGAGCGCCCAAGGTTCCGGTCACGGTCTTCGGCCATCGCTTGAGTGGGGGCCCAACGACGGCGGCCAAGCACGTGGGTTCGGTCAGGACGCTCAACGTGTTCTCCAGCCGGCGAAGACTCGGGACGCTCACTGTCGCGACCACCACGACGCACGGGGACCCCAGCAGCCACGAAGACAACCAGGACGAGACGCTCAGCACGTGGGTCGGATCCCATCCGACATCGAGGACGGTGCGGGACACCGGCTGGCTGACCTCGGCCGGTAGCGGCACTTCGGTGGCGCCGAGCAGGATCTCGTGGCAGCGGTCGATCAGGACGTCGGCGCGCAGCCCGCGCGTCCACCCGTTGCCGCAGTCGCCGATCTCGGTGCTGGGCGCCCCGACCAACCCGCAAGACGGGCCCGACGCGCATTCCACGACCCTGGCAGGGGCAGCCACGGTCGCCAGCGCCAGCGCCACCGTCGAGGCACCGCACTGAGCGTGCGCGCCGAGCACCGGGAGCACCGGTTCGGCAGGCGTCCACCCACCGACCTCGGACCGGTGTCTGACCGCACCCGAGAACTGGCCGGACTGGAGCGCCCGCCAAGCCCGCTGCAACTCAAGCACCGTCACCTGACTCACGACCCGACCACCCGCAAGAGGACCCGACTCCGCGACTCGAGCGCACGCCGGAGATCGTCCGCCGGCAGCTGCTGCAGGCGAGCTTGGGCGTCTCTGACGGCCCGCAGCTCACCAATCGCACTCTCCAACCGCTGAACCGCCTGGTCCTCGCCACCGGCCAGCCTGACAAGGCGGTCGATTTCGGTCTGGTTCACCTGACACTCCTTCCCACATCACCACAAGCCACCAGCGGGCTGTTCCTGCTCACCCGCGTTGGATTCAGCTGGCTTTGCGGGTCGCCTGGCGTAAGGCATCCAAGGTCAGTCCGACCTTGTTGCGGACGGTGCTGGCACCCCACCCGAGCTGTTGGCCAACCTGTTGGGACACATCGGCCGAGAGCAGACCGTGTGTGGTGACGCGCTTGATGGCCATGTGCTCTGCCACCCGCACCAACGTGACCAACAGAAGCGCCTGCTCACTGGTAATCACGTGGTCGGCCTGTGCCCGTTCCAGCAGCTCCGCCAACTCCTCGCCGGGCTCCGGGAACGACTCGGGCTCACCAGCGAAGGCCTCAAGATCCGACTGATCGAAGACCCTCGTGTGAGCCCACGTCAGGTCACCACGAACCCGATCCTCGATACCCAGTTCCGCCAACACCGCGCGGCGGACATTCCAGAGGATCGTGGGGGCCACCTTGGGCTGGGCCTCGCAAGGGAACGTACGGCACTGGATCCACAAATGTTGCGCCGCCAGGCGGTCAACCTCGTTCGAGCTGACCGGCAGCCGCATCGGTCCCAGCTTGGCGATCACGCCCGGAGCCAGAAGGTGACACAAGACCGCCGCCGCCTCGCGGTCGCCGGCGCCGCCCTCCCGTCCGAGCAGGGCGAGCTGCAGCAGCACCTCATTGCGCGCCGTAGGCGAGCCGGTTCGGCTGGCCCGATCAACGTCCTCCAGCGACAGCAGCGGGCCAAGGTCGGGATGACACAACCCCCAACCCGGCAGGCAAACGTCAGCGGAATCCAGCAGTTCCTGCAGGCCAAGAGCCTGATAGAGATTGGGCACGAGTCTGTCCTTCCGTGAGGTGGAATCTCACGGAAAAGGTGGTCGTCGCACGTAGTCATTTACGTTCTTCCACAGGCCCAATTTCGGCTCTCCACAGGGGGAACGCAGAAGCGCAACGCCTAGTCAACGCAGCGTTTCCCCGAAATTTCAGAAAGTTCGGGGACATACCCTTGCCAGCGCCGGCTCAGGGGCAACTGGGGGCCGGTATGCGGGACTGGGCGGGAGTCTGGGCAGTCAGGAGTGGGGGGCTGAACGCGCTGCTCGCAACCGCTCCACCTCAGGTCGCGCCGGAGACCAGAAGTTCGAGCCGGGGGGCAGCCCCCGGCGATCATCTTGATCGGCTCGGCTGAAGAGCGCGGGAGGCGAGACTGAGCAGTCGTCAAACTGGCAAGGTCGACCCGCACTGACCGCAGATTGGTGCGCCGCAGAGCCGCGCACTATCGAGGGCGCTGCGAGGATGGCCTCCATGACGATGCCATCCCAGCAGTTTGGCGGCTCATCACATTTGAGGGTGTAGAGACGAGGTGACAGGGGACGGCGCGTCGGTGCCGAGTTGAGGGTCGAGGTCTCCCGAAGATGGAAGTTCTCACACTGCCCATCCGGAAGACCTCGACGTGCTCCACGCTACCTTGAGCGTTCCGACCTGACCACGTTCACTCGCCTCGACGAGCTCGGGCTGGAGGTCGTCGGGCAGCAGGTCGAAGCTCGGCGGGCGGTGCTCGCGTGCCGGGTCGTCGCACCGGACGACTGGTGCCACCGGTGCGGCTGCGAAGGCGTGCCGCGGGACACGGTGGTCCGGCGGTTGGCGCACGAACCGTTCGGGTGGCGGCCCACCACGCTGCTGGTCACGGTGCGCCGCTACCGCTGCAGTGGGTGTGGTCACGTGTGGCGCCAGGACACCTCCCAAGCCGCCGAGCCCCGCTCGAAGCTGTCCCGGACGGCGTTGCGGTGGGCGCTTGGGGGGATCGTGGTGGCCCACCTCACCGTCGCCCGGGTCGCGGAAGGGCTGGCCGTGTCGTGGAACACCGCCAACGACGCCGTGCTGGCCGAAGGCAAACGCGTGCTGATCAACGACCCGCACCGCTTCGACGGCGTCCACGTGCTCGGCGTCGACGAGCACGTGTGGCGGCACACCCGCCACGGCGACAAGTACGTCTGTGAGTCTCAGAGTGGCTGGTCCGGGACCGGCTGGCGAGGATGGTCCTGGCTGTTCATCCACGGTGTGACTCGAAGTACGTGTGGCCCGTCGACCTCGAAGGTGCCTTCACTGTGATTTGCCCGCCTGGATGGACGGTCGGCGCCGTTCTCGGCCCACCTCGGTGACCTGATTAGAAGGCTGTCCGATCCCGTAGCGGGGATCGTGACTCATCACAGACCTGCCCCTTGGTGACTCCTAACCGGACCGGCGTCGGCCGTAGCGGCCGTGCCACTGTCCCTGGATAAGGAAGGAACCGAACCGCCATGAGCATCGTCGCGCATGCTTACCCATTCGTCATCGGAGTAGACACTCACGCACGAAACCACGCACTATCGATCCTCGTCGCTGCGACAGGCGCTGTCGTCGATGAGGCGCAGTTCCCTGCCACTGGAGCCGGGATGACACGCGCGGTCGACTGGGTCGGGCGACGCACCGGCGGTGACTTGGCAGTGCTGTGGGTGATCGAGTGCGTGGGCTCGTACGGCGCGGGGCTCGCATCTGCCGTGACCGAGGCCGGATACCACGCTGTCGAAGCGGCGCGGATGAACGCGCGTGCGAATCGCGGTGTCGGCAAGTCCGACCCCTTGGACGCGCGTCGTATCGCTGCGTCCGTTCTCCCCCTCGAGGTCAACCGGCTCCGTCACCCTCGCAAAGATGACGGAGTGCGCGCCGCGCTTCGAGTCCTTGTCGCGGGCAAGCTCTACCTGTGTGCGGTCAAGGACGCCTGGTCCAACCGGATCGTCGGCTACTCCATCGACTCGCGGATGAAGGCGTCGCTGGCCGTCGCCGCGCTCCGTAATGCCGTCCAACGCCGCCGGCCCGGCCCCGGATGCATCGTCCACAGCGACAGGGGCAGCCAATTCGGTTCCAAGGCCTTCCGCCGCGAACTGGAGACCTATCGACTGGCGGGGTCGATGGGCCAGGTCGGCTCGAGTGCGGACAACGCGGCGATGGAGTCGTTCTTCGCGCTGCCATGGACGTTGGGGACGCCGCGCTGGAGCGGCGCTTCCAGCCGATCCAGGTTCCCATCGGTGGATCGAGGCTTAGGGACGGTCAGACCCAGCTCGGCCAGATCCTTGTCGGAGCAGCCAGCTCGGGCGGCAGCGAGCCAAGCTTCAATGTCCTCGACGTCCTCCACGTACTTTGCGCAACACCTCCATGCGCAGGTGCTGCAGCACCTGCGCTTTCGCGATCAGACTCATAAACCGACTCCCTTCTCTGGGAGGGATGTGCCGAGAAGGACGCACAGTCCAGAGCTGGAGATTCGGTCATCTTCGCGGCGGCTGACCGAGAGCCAGGCTGTCCAAGCGCCAGTGGACTACCCGCCATACGGTCGTGATCGCTAAGGGCGATCATCCCAGCAGGATCTGCTAGGAACAGGCGGAAGATGTCAGACGCCGATGCCAGTATGGACTTCATGAGCTTGCCGCCGACCTTGGATGAGGCTATTAGGCTGATTCAAGGTCGTTGCGGCTGCAGCACCGTAGATGAACTCGCCGATGCTGTTGCAGCACAGGGTTGGAACGTCGATCGTGCCGATCTCGTTGATCGCATTCATCAGGTGTACAAGATCGCTGAAGCTGCAGGTCAACCGAAATCGTTGCCAGAGTCGAAACCCAAGCCAAACAGGTCCAACCGCCGGCGTGAGCGGAAGACGCCGCAGAGAAGCAAGGCCAAGCTGGACTACTGCCCCAAGTGACCACGCCTTCGTCGAGATGACCAAAGAATCCGGCGTTACCATCGTCGCCAAGCACGACTCCAAGAAGGGTGAGGCGTGTACTCAGGGCGGCAGGGAGTTTGGGTCAACGGCGCCAGCTAGACCAGACGCGCTGGACCATCGTGTTCCGGGCAGCTACGGGACCGGCAGCCGTCACTGAGTCGCCGTGTTGCCGCCCCTCCCAACCTAAGAACCGCCTCGGCGAGGCTTGAGCCACTCCCAGTTGTCTCCGGCGAGGACCTGTACGGTGCGTTGCCCGATCTCTGCAGGGAGCCCGTCGTCCTCGATGGAGTTGCAGACGTCCTCGGTGATGATGCGGCGGGACTCCTCGAGGTGGCCCTCTGCCTTGCGGATCGCTGCCAGGTCCAGTTTGGGGATGTCGTCGTAGGGGGCCGCGAACAACGCTGTCTCTGTTGCTGCTCGGGCTTGGTCGAGTTCACCCGCCTGGAAGAAGTGAACGCACAGCAGATGGGCAACGTCGACGATAGCGCACACCATGTGGTGATCCGTTCCGGTGTCGGCCAACCACGACCAGCCGCCGGTCCGGAGTTGGTCGAACGGGCGTCCCGTGACCAGACGCAGCGCAGTGACCAGGTCACCGATCCCGTCGGCACCGCGGGATTGCCCGCGGACGCGGAGTCGGCGGAACAGGTCTACGTCGATCAGGAGGTCTTCCACTTGATAGGCGGCGATGCCTCGCTGCTTTGCCGCCTCTGTTGCGTTTGCTGCGGGCAGGTGTAGGCGTCCCGTTCGGGGGTTTGTGCCGAGCCAGTCGCGGACCGCCTTCACTGCGGTGCGGACGGAGGTGAGGTTTGTGTACCCGAGTGCGGTGGCCAACTCATCCGTGGTGGCGCCACGCTGGCGCAGCGCGATGTAGCTCAGCACCTCGGTGTAGAAGGGCTTGCGTTTGGCGATCGCCGCTCCGTGAGCCCTGACCGTGACCGGGCCGAGCAACGAGAGACGCGGCCTCGTGCAACTCTCTGAGAACCAGTCGGTCACGTCTTCATCGAGTGCAGGGTCGGCCTGTTCGACGATTGTCCGGACGTCGGTCGGCACCTTGGGATCGAGTGCGTCCAGGTCGGCCTCGATGGCGCTGTCCGGCAGCGGATCGTCCTCGTCGATCACGCAGATGACTGGCTCGGTGTCAGGCGTGGAGCGCGGGACGGTGAGGTCTGTGCGTAGCGCACCGGCTTGGTCGGCCAGCGCGCGCCAGCCTTCCTCGTCATCGTTGGCCGGCATGGCGGTGTCTTGTGTCGCTGTGCCGACCGACAGCAGGGCGGCGCAGCCGAGGGCCTCGTCCTGAGTCAGACCGACCGCGATCAGGTCGATGCCGAGATCGGGTATGGTGACGCGCCCGTGGTCGGTGAACTCGAACTCGAGGCCCCGAGGCATCGCTGTCTCGCTCGCGATCACCGCGGCCGAGGTCTTGCCCTGGTTGGTGGTGATCACGTCGATCAGTGCGGACATGCCCCGGGGTTCGTCGGTGAAGTCGCCGTCGGCTATCAGGATGCGCGCGCCCCACACCTCTTCGGCGAGTTGAGCGACCCGCGCCGTGGCACTGTCGGTGTGAAGTTCGGTCACCGATTCGTTGGTGGCGGTGGCCCGGAACGACAGTTGCTCGACGGCATCCTCAATCCGAGGAGCGGTCCGAACACGTTCCGGGCTCAGCGGGGCTAGGTCGTCCATGCCTGTGCAGGTGATCGTGGTGTTGAGGGACCACGGGTTGACGGCAAGCTCGGCCACCACGTAGCGGAGGTAGTCGCGGCGGAACACCGGGTTGCCGGTGACTCGAACGGCACCGAGTTGTTCCAGGTTGGCCAGCCACAGGTCTCCAGCGTCGGTGCAGCCGCAGGTCACCAGCAGCGGGTACGGGGCGGGTTGGTCCTCGTACTGGTAGCCGACCGCCGTGGGATTGGCGCCTGTGGGAAGCTGCCAGGTCGTCGAAGCAGCATCCCGGGCGACCCAGGGGGCGACCAAGGCGGCAGGTTCGGCCAGGTGTAGGACGATCGAGCCGTCTGCGCGGAGCTCGACGGCGCTCAGACTGGGCATCTGTTGCCCGTCGGACATCAGTGAGGCGGCCATTCGGCGCAGGACCTCGTCCATGAACCGGACAGTGGTTTCCGCCTTGGTGCCGACCGCTGTGGTGGTCTTCTCCACCGGAACCAGCCGTGGTTCCGGTGAGGCGATGGCGCGGCCAGGGTGGCGTTCCCGGAACTGCTGACGGCGGCGGCGGCGCAGTGTGAGCAGCGCGCCGGAGGCCAGGACGAGGCCGCCGCTGCTCAGACCAGTCAGCAGCCAGGGAGCGTCCGCTGTGGCCTCGGCGTCCTGAACCTCCGGTGCGGCTGGCTGCGTTGGCGCCGATGTTGCGGGCGTCGGAGGTGCGGCAGAAACACGTGGCTCGTTGGTCGCCTGAGGTGTGGCCGTGCTGCTCGGGGCGGGACTTGTGCTCGGCGCTGACGTGGCTCCCGGTGCCGGATTGGCCCTCGTTGATGGCCCGGCCGCTTGCTGGTTGGCCGGCAGCTGAGGGGTTGCGCAGGGGTCGGGTCTGGGCAGCGTTGCTGGGGTTGTCGTGACGTCCACGGCGGCAGTCGGCGCCGAGTTTGACGCAGGGATCCGCAGGTGCCAACCGGCGAAGATCATGTCCGGGTTCGTCAGCTGCTGACCATCCGGCTGAATCACGTTGCGGGAGGCTTCGAAGATCTCCGGCCACCGGTCGGCATCGCCCAAGAGCGTTTGAGCAAGGCTGGACAGAGTCTCTGCGGGCTGGACCTCATGGTCCGTCAGTGGCATGCCCTCGCGGGCGACTGCTTCTGGTGCCCCGGCGGGGATTCTGAGCGTCCAACCCTCCTCGATGAGGTCGGGATTGGTGAGTTGGCTGCCGTCCGGCTGGGTCAATCCTCGGGAGGCTTCGAAGATCTCAGGCCACTTGTCGGGGCCACCCAGGTAGGTGTCGGCGATTCCGGACAGCGTGTCAGCAGGTTGGACGACATGGTCCAGTAGGGCAGTCCGGCCGCTCATGTGTTCGAGTTTGTGATCCGGCCTTTGGGACTGAGCCAGTGTGACTGTTGACGACTCCAGCCTGACACTCTGGGCGGCCGTCAAGGCTTGAGCGCTCACGTGGGGCGGGTTCGCGTTCTCGGCAGCGAAGGCTGGGTTGGTCAGGCTGGCGGCGGGTGCCGTCACGAACAGCAGCGCGGCTGCGGCGACCAGCCGGTGGGCAGCGTCCTGCGGTATCCGCAGGCCAGGCAAGGTGGGTGCTCGTACGCCACGAATCGCGACGACTAGCTCGGCGACGATGGAGATGGTGAGGAATCCCCAGACGAGCCAGCCGACTATGGTCAGGGCGCCCAGGGCGAGGGTGCCGTCGTCCGGGCTGGTGAACCACTCAATCACCTGGACGAGTGAGGGCAGTTCGGTGGGGATGGGGTTGCCGCCCACGGCGTAGAGAACGAGGGGCAGTCCGATGATGATGACCAGGATCAGCAAGCTGGCGAGAAGTCCAGTGATGCGGTGTCGGATCATCGTTCCGCTCCTTCGAAGACGCGCAGTGTGTCGGCGGACGCGGACCCGCTGACGGGCAGGTTGTTGATGCCGATCACCGACAGGAACGTGCAGTTGTAGGTGTCGAAGACGTTCACGGTGATGGTGTTGGCGCTGATGGTGACGCTGCCGTTCACGCCGGCCTGATTGAGGTAGGCGTTGGCAGCGGCAGCGGCACGGTTGGGGTCGGTTTGGGATGGTCCGCCGCGGACGAGTTGGTCGAGATTGACTTGTTGTCCGCCGGCCCGGGCGGCCTCGAATGCCATAGCACGGGCCTTCTGTTCGGCGACGGCCTGTCCTCCGAAGTCGGCTGCTATCCCGACGATGACGATCATGCAGAACGCTGCAAGGACCGCCCACAGGGTGACGGAGCCGCGCTCACGGTTGGGGCACTGTCTGCGCTTGGTGGACATGGTTAGCGTGCTCTTCCGCGGTAAAGGTCAAGCGGGGACTGGACGGTTGATGTGATCGTGATCGCGCCTGGTAGGCCTGGGACGGCGACGTCGCCCAGTTCGACGACACAGGTAACGGTGGCCGACACGGTTGCGGGGGTGCCGACTGGAACCGCGAATCCGCTGGTGTCTATGGTCACGTCGGTGGAGGCGCAGTCCACGCCCTGGTTGGCCAGCGCCTGGTTGCCGCTGGTGGCGGCCCGAGTGTGGGCTTCGGCCGCGGTGCGGGAGATGGAGGCAGCCCGGGCGGCTTCGGCGGCTGCGGCGTCGACGCTCTGACGAGCCATCTGCACGCGTCCGGCGGCGATAATCAGGGCGATGAACAGCATGAACGCCGGCACGATGATGACCGCTTCGATGGTGGCCGATCCGCGTTCCCTATCCCGCTTCCTCATGATGGTTGCTCCCAGGGCAGGGTGGCCGACCGGGTCACCGTGAACACCATGCCGGGGATGACCGACAGCGACTGGCCTGTGACGGTCAGCGTGGGGCCGGCGACTCCAGCGACGCCGGTGACGGTGTAGTTGCTCAGTGAGCCGTGGGACTGGTCGAGCGCGGACAGTGCTGCGGTGGTTCCGGCGCCGATTCCGCTGCTGCCGTAAGACGCGGCCACCCGGGCGCCGTCCTGCGCGGCTGATCCGGCGACAGTGGCCCCGTGGTAGTAGAGGGCGGCCTGCAGCCCGAGGAAGACGATGCCGAAAAGCAGCGGCATCAGGATCACCATCTGGATCGATGTGGAACCGCGCTCAGGCGACCTCCCCCGTCGCTGGTGGGGAGGCCGCCTGAAACCTGCTCGAGAGGTCATGCCGAACATGCCCGCTGGTCAGACGATCTTGGCGGCCTGGGTGGTGACGAAGCTGGTAATCACCGCGACGACAATCCCGACGATCGCGATCATCGCGACAGCCCACAAGACCTGCTCGATGGTGACCGACCCGCGTTCCGAGTCGCCGCGCACCAGCTTGTGTTGCGCGTTCGTTTGCAGGGTGTGGAGTTGGTTGCTGGTCTTCACGACCAGAGCGTCAAGGAGATTGGTCATCTGGTTCATGGGAGGTGTCCTTTCAAGGGGGGAGAGGTTCTCGCAAACAACAAACGGGCGGCAGACTGTCCTGCTCACCGGCAAGGCAGTTCTTGTTCAGGTGCCTCCCATCACTCGGAGTAGTGCGGGGGTGACGAGGATGATTAGGAAGATGACCCCGAGGAAGCTCATCGGGATCGACATCTTCTCCCCGACCGCGTTTGCCTGGGCGAGTTCGTCGTTCAGCATCGCTGCGCGCATGGACGCGGAGCGTGCCCGCAGCTGCCCATAGATCTGGGAACCTTCCTCGCCGCTGAGCCGCATGATGTCGGCGACATCGGAGAGTTCGGGCAGCCCGAGTTCGGCGGACAGCCGTTTCAGTGCGTCCCACGGCGGTTCTCCGGTCCACGCTGACAACGCGAGTTCCTCCCGCAACCTGCGGAACACCCACGAGTCGCCGACGCTGGAAGCGACTTCCATCGCCTGCCGAGGCCCGGACCCGGAGTTACGTTCCAACGCGACCAGGTCGGTCCAAGCCCCCAACGCGCGGGCGAACTCGACGCGGGCCTTCTTCGCGTCGTCGCGGACGTTGTAGTCGGGCAGAAAGAACATGCCGACCGCCATCGCCAGCGTCGCGCCGACAGGCAGCATGATCGGCATCCGCAGCCCGAGCACAGTGAACAGGGCGGACAGCAGCGGCGGGGTCAGCAGCCCGACCATCGCGTATAGCAGCTTGTCGCCGTAGAACCTGGCCACGGGGATCCGCATCAAAGCCAGTGCCTGCTGGGGCGGGGAACCCCAGATGCTGCGTGGCAGCAGCTTCATTCCCCAGCGGCCCAGTCGGTCCGCCAGCGTCGACATACCGGGGTCGTCCGTCTCAGCCGCCGGTGGCCGACGGGCGGCGTCGGGGGACAGGCGAGCCAACACGTCTCCGGGGTGAGGTTGCACCGGCGCCAGCCGCCAGACCAGCCCGGCCAGCCCCGTCCCGAAGACGAGTCCGCCCAGGATCGCCAACTGCAAACCGGTGGTGATCATCGGGCAGCCTCCTGGCGGGCG
>CAVSPO010000025.1:0-16638 GCA_963730005.1 uncultured Actinomycetota bacterium | reverse complement strand
CCAGTTCGTCGGCGACCCCGTCGTCCTGACCGTGCAGGATCTTGATGTCGGCCAGATGCAGCAGATCTTTGGCGATGGTGGCCGCCTGCGAGCCAGCGTCACCTGCGGACAGCAGGTCGAAAAAACATTATGGGCGACCGACGAGCTGAACCTCGCCGTCCTTGCGGGACAGCCGCAGGTCTTCATCGAAGCTCTTGACGGCTTCGACGCCGAGCCGGAGTTGTTTCCAGGCCTCGTCGCGGACGGTGATGCGTAGGTCGCCGGGGGGCGACTTCCCGCCTCGGCCCGGCCCCAGGAGCTCAGACAGATCAGCGCGATCCCGACGGCCTCGTCACCGAGCGGTTGAGCCGGGACAGCTGAGGGACTGGATCGGCGCGTACCAGTCGACCTGGATGTTCGTGTGGTCGTCGAACAGCCCACCCAAAGCTCCGGAGACGAATTGTCCGAGCGCGTCACGCAGCACCCGGGTCTCGTCGAGGAAGATGCCGCCGGTAGGCAGTACCGGCACTCGGCGACGAGCTGGTCGATGGTTCGTCGAGGTGACCGCCACAACGTCGGGATGGTCGTTCGATCAGAGTGGTGGCCGCGGCGGTGTAGCCGGTCATGTCGGCAGGGCGGCCGGACCACGACCTCGTCGGTTGGCCCGAACGGCACCGGGTGTTCACCGATGCGTTGAGCCCGACCAGGCCGCGGATCAGGGTGAGCCAGCGGCGAGAACACGACGGCGGCGCGGCCGTTCGCCTCTCTGCCAGCCAGGTTCGCCCAGCCCCTGCCCCAACGGGCCGAAGTCAGCGGGTTGATCCGCGCGGACAGCCAGTGGCCGAGAGCGAACGGTTGCACCCGCGACGCGTGGCACATGCGGTTCGTACTCGTCCTTCGGGTCGCCGAGGATGAGCACGCGATAGCCGAAGTCGGTCATCCGCAAGCAGAACGCCTTGCTGGTGGCGGACTTGCCGGTGCCGGGCTTCGCCCAAGCAGATGACGTTCGGGTTGGTCACCGACACCTGGGTCACGCAACACCCACCCAGCGGGTCGGCGTAGAACGAGGCCACCGGACAACACATCCATGACCCATCTGCGCGCCCGTCGGCGGCAGGCCCGGGGGCGGCGATGAACGGCCACAGCACCGGGGCCTGATCGGAGGCCATCCGGTAGAGTCGACACCTGGGCGGGGGCCGGCGACCATCCACGTCCACGCCGGTGTGCCTGGGCCGCGCACGAGGCACGGACGAAACAGCCGGGGTTCACGTTGGGTTGCGGCATCGGTGGCTCGGGCAGCGGGGGCAGTTCGTGACCGAAGTCGGCCATCAGGTGGGCGACGGCCCGCCCAGGCGATGCGACGATGACATGGCCGGGTCCTCCTTGCCTGCGGGGCTGATTGCAAGGCGTTACACCGTCCGCGGCGGGTGAGGCACACCCCGAGTGGAGAACGTTGACGCAGCGAACGCGAGGTCGTGGGCCAGGTCGAGGCGCAACGGCGAGAACCCGGCGGCCCGGATGGACGCGTCGAGGCGGCGTCCGTGCTCGATGATCGGACTTGGTGCGCGGCACGTGACGGTGGCAACCGCGTACGGCGGGTCATCGAGTTGACCGCGGGAAATTTCGCTCGATGCCGTGGACCTGGCGGTCTCGTCGGTGCCGCGTTGACTCGTTCCACGCCGGCCTTGCGGCGCAGCTCGTTACCCATGTCGGACGCGAATTCGGCGTTATCGGCGGTGCGTTCCGCGACCGTTTGAGGAGATCGGGAACGCCACCATGAAGGAGCGGCGTTCCCCCGCCTCGGCCGGGGTCAGCACCGGCGCCAGCGCGCCGATCACGGCTCCCTTGGCGGGCAGTTTGATCGTGGACGACACTGACTCCCACGCGTCGTGGCTGTAGTGCCGCACCGCTGTGTCCGCGCCGGCCGGCCCGGCCATCGCCCAGGGCACGTCGGCGTTCACGCCCGGGTTCTTCTCGCGGGCAGCCAGCGCCTCGATGATCCCGGCCCGGTCCCCCGGCGCGAACCCGGTCCGGCACACAAACGCCAACTCCGGGGACGTCAACCAGTGCACATCGATGACCCCAGCCCGCCACGCAGCTGCGTTTCGACCTCGGTCATCAACCCGTGCAGGACGTGGGCGCGACCCTCGAACCCGCCGCCGCTTTCCCGGGCAGCCTTGGCCATCCGGTGTTCGGGCACCACGAACGTGACGAACGCCTCGGTACGGACACTGGCCTGGGTCAGCCCGGCCCGCAGGTCGTCGTTGATCCGGCTGGCCAAGTGGCTGCGGCCGGGAATCCGATGGCGTTCCACCCAGATGCCGCGCTCTGCGCCGTCGTCGGGGACGGTGCGGACCATGAAAATGACCTCGTCGATCAGTTCACCTCGCGACGCGATGTCGATCAGCCCGGCCAGTCCGGCGCCCTGTCGGTTGCGTTCGGCGGCGTCGCTCATCCCGATGCCGGGATGCACCACCGACGCGGTGACCGCCCAGGTGCGGGTGGCGTGGTCCCGGATGATGGCGGTCCGCGACATGGTCGGCCCGTGCGGTGGTCCGTCGTGGATCTCCAGTCCTTGCAGGACGCCGGGCAGGTCTGCGTGGTCCAGATCGTCGGCCTGGCCGCGGGCGGCCCGCGAGGCGAATCCCCGCGAGCCGGTCAGGCTGGCCACCATGAACAACGTCACGCTCTTCAACCAGCCGACCGCGGAGCGGCCCTGCACCTTCACCACGGTCACCAGGGTGACGATGACGAAGACCAGCAGGACCACCACATGCTGGCCCACGCCTGCCGGCTCATCGCCCACAGCACCGGCAGCGATGAGGCGGCCAGCATCACCAACTCGACCAGCGACATGCCGAAGAAGAACCCGACACGGTCGCGCGAGTAGTCGGCGTAGATGTTGACTGACACTGTCGTCCTCCGAAACTGCGGCTGCTGCCGCGGACTGTGCTGCCGATCCGCCGGCCGCCCCACCAGCACCAGGCGCGGGCGGCATGCCGCCACCGCCCCGAGGCATCGGCACGGTGGGGGCGCTGGGGGTCGTGTCCGAGAATGGTGGTTGCGCTGGATCGTCGGCGTCGAAGCTGGCGTCGGACACGATCCGGGTGTCCTGCGCGTCGGCGCTGTAGGAGTCCTGCGTCGAGGTCCCGATGGGGCCGGAGCGATCGTCCTGACTGCCCGTATCAGCCTGACCAGCACTGGGTCGTCCGCCGGGGCGGTGGCGTCCGGGGTTGACGGAGTCGGGCTGGTAGGTGTTGTGGCCGACACCCATCTGGTTGCTGATGTCGGTGGAGATCGCGGCCGCGGCGCCGCCGATCGCGCCGAACGCCTTCAGTGCACCACCGACCGCCACGCCGGCCGGCCCCAGCAGTCCAGCTGCTGTACCAGCCGCAGTCATCATCCGCGACGAGTTCGCGGTCTCCGCCTGGTCCTCACCGCTGGAGCGGCCGTTGCCGTCGGCCTGGGATGCGGCCCCGCTCCCGCCCTCACCGCCGCCCTGCAGCAGCCCACCCAGCCCGCCGATCGCGCCCATGCCTGCCCGGACAGCCGCCCCCGAGCTGGTGCCGGGATCGGTGAACGCCAGAAGCTTGAACAGCGCCAGCGGCGACACCGCCGACGTCAGGATCATCACAACCGCCGGCAGTGCGGTGGCGATCGACGCCTGAGTGGAGTCCGACAGTCCGAGCGCCGCACCCGAGGCGAGCTGGATTCCCATGCCCATCATCAGGGTCATCAGCACCGGCGCGAACGCGGCGGCGTGGAACCAGCGGAACGACTTCCAGAACCAGCCGCGTCCCACCTCGGACACCAGACCGGCAGCAGAGATGGGGGTGGTCACCGCCAACACGATCAGGGCACCAGCCCGGGTCAGCATCACCAGCAGGTGGGCGATCCCCGCCAGCCACACCAGCAGGCCGAGCAAACCCATCACCGTGGCGATCACAGCGTCGGTGAGGTCCTGGCCGGTGAACGGCGCCCACGGATCCCATGCGGCCAAGTTGTCGACGCGGAAGATGGTCAACAGGAACGCCTTGTTCAACGCTGCGCAGGCCGCGAGGATCGCGACGCCGTAGGCGACCCAACCGAACCAGACGATCACGTACTGGGCGGCGCCGATCAGGACGCGGCCGATGCTCTTCCCGTCCCGGCGGACCGCGGATGTGCCGAGCTGGATCATCAACATGATCACCATCAGCGTCACCCCGATCCACAACGTGACCTGGTAGACCGGCTGCGCGGGTCCGTCACCGCTGATGTCGGGGGTGAGGAAGTAGTTCTCCATCTGCAGGATCACCTTCAGCAGCCACACCCCGGAGTTCCAGACCGACAGCATCATCCGGGTCCAGCCGTCGGCGAGGAGGCGTTCGGCGGCGCCGCCCAGGACACCGAACGGGTTGAACGGGTCGGGGATCATCGTTGCCCCTTCACCGCCTGGCCGGCGGCCAGGTGCGCCAGCCGGCCTTGAACGCCAGGTCCGTGCCCGGCCACGTCGACGGGGCGTCAGCGGGAGGGGCACCCGGTGCGATCGCCCAACGCGAACCGTCCCACTGCATGCGTTCGCAGTATCCGTACGCCATCCGTGCCTCAGAGTTGACGACCGCACGCACGTCCACCAGGACGCAGGCGATCGTCCAGTCCCGCCCGTCGGACGCCTTCGTCTGCCCCGCCACCGGGGTGACGGTGACCCGAGCTCCCCGATCGAGGGTCTGCCCCATCCTGGCGGCCCCCAGGAAAGCCTGCACGTGCCGCGTCATACGCCACTGATCAACCGGAACCGCACCCTCAGCCGACCACGCGAGATAGATCTCGTTGACCCGCGCGATGCTCATCTCGGTCAGCACCGAGACCTCGATCGCCGCCAACTGCCCGATCGCACCCTCCGGGGTGTGCGGGTAGCCCGACGGCACCTTGGCTGCACCGATCCTGGTGGGCTCCGGGACCTCGATCATCGGGCCCGGTGTCGCCGCCGGCACACCCTGGGTGGAATCAGCCCCGCTGACCTGCAGCATGGGCTCGGCCGCCAGCATCTCGCGGCGTTCGGTCTGATCACTCGGCAGCGTCTGGGTGCCCGCGGAGGGGGTAGAGCCAGGTCGGATGGCGACCGAGTGGATCGCCAACGCGAACCCGACCAGCAACCCGACGGTGACCAACGCCATCCCGGCCAGGGTGGCCAGCAGACGGCCGCGTCCCCACGGTTTCACGCTCACCAGCTGCCTGGTCATCCCACGCACCCCGACCCGGTGATCGACGCGATCATCGACGGCACCACCGTGTACATGACCGCAGCGATGAAGACGACGAAGATGCCGACCACACCGGCCTTGCTGGCGTGCGGCATGCTCAGTATGCGTCCCATGGCGATACCGCCGATCGACACAACGACTCCGACGATGAACAGGGCGAGCACACCCCACAACACGTAGCCGGTCAGCTGGTCGGCGTACTGCTGCGCCCCAGGCGGGGCGACCGGGCAAATCTGCATCGGAATCAGGGTCATGATCACGTGTCCTTCTTGGTTTGGGTTGGAGTTGACGACAGTTCCTCGGCGGCGAGCAGGATGTCTTCCGCGGCCGCCAGCAACGGTTTCGGCAGCGGTTCAGGGGTGATCCCTGCCAACCGCAACGAGGCGATCGTCGGGACGCTGACCAGCCGTTGCGTCTCGATCAGGCGGCGCGTTTGAGCGCCCAAGGTTCCGGTCACGGTCTTCGGCCATCGCTTGAGTGGGGGCCCAACGACGGCGGCCAAGCACGTGGGTTCGGTCAGGACGCTCAACGTGTTCTCCAGCCGGCGAAGACTCGGGACGCTCACTGTCGCGACCACCACGACGCACGGGGACCCCAGCAGCCACGAAGACAACCAGGACGAGACGCTCAGCACGTGGGTCGGATCCCATCCGACATCGAGGACGGTGCGGGACACCGGCTGGCTGACCTCGGCCGGTAGCGGCACTTCGGTGGCGCCGAGCAGGATCTCGTGGCAGCGGTCGATCAGGACGTCGGCGCGCAGCCCGCGCGTCCACCCGTTGCCGCAGTCGCCGATCTCGGTGCTGGGCGCCCCGACCAACCCGCAAGACGGGCCCGACGCGCATTCCACGACCCTGGCAGGGGCAGCCACGGTCGCCAGCGCCAGCGCCACCGTCGAGGCACCGCACTGAGCGTGCGCGCCGAGCACCGGGAGCACCGGTTCGGCAGGCGTCCACCCACCGACCTCGGACCGGTGTCTGACCGCACCCGAGAACTGGCCGGACTGGAGCGCCCGCCAAGCCCGCTGCAACTCAAGCACCGTCACCTGACTCACGACCCGACCACCCGCAAGAGGACCCGACTCCGCGACTCGAGCGCACGCCGGAGATCGTCCGCCGGCAGCTGCTGCAGGCGAGCTTGGGCGTCTCTGACGGCCCGCAGCTCACCAATCGCACTCTCCAACCGCTGAACCGCCTGGTCCTCGCCACCGGCCAGCCTGACAAGGCGGTCGATTTCGGTCTGGTTCACCTGACACTCCTTCCCACATCACCACAAGCCACCAGCGGGCTGTTCCTGCTCACCCGCGTTGGATTCAGCTGGCTTTGCGGGTCGCCTGGCGTAAGGCATCCAAGGTCAGTCCGACCTTGTTGCGGACGGTGCTGGCACCCCACCCGAGCTGTTGGCCAACCTGTTGGGACACATCGGCCGAGAGCAGACCGTGTGTGGTGACGCGCTTGATGGCCATGTGCTCTGCCACCCGCACCAACGTGACCAACAGAAGCGCCTGCTCACTGGTAATCACGTGGTCGGCCTGTGCCCGTTCCAGCAGCTCCGCCAACTCCTCGCCGGGCTCCGGGAACGACTCGGGCTCACCAGCGAAGGCCTCAAGATCCGACTGATCGAAGACCCTCGTGTGAGCCCACGTCAGGTCACCACGAACCCGATCCTCGATACCCAGTTCCGCCAACACCGCGCGGCGGACATTCCAGAGGATCGTGGGGGCCACCTTGGGCTGGGCCTCGCAAGGGAACGTACGGCACTGGATCCACAAATGTTGCGCCGCCAGGCGGTCAACCTCGTTCGAGCTGACCGGCAGCCGCATCGGTCCCAGCTTGGCGATCACGCCCGGAGCCAGAAGGTGACACAAGACCGCCGCCGCCTCGCGGTCGCCGGCGCCGCCCTCCCGTCCGAGCAGGGCGAGCTGCAGCAGCACCTCATTGCGCGCCGTAGGCGAGCCGGTTCGGCTGGCCCGATCAACGTCCTCCAGCGACAGCAGCGGGCCAAGGTCGGGATGACACAACCCCCAACCCGGCAGGCAAACGTCAGCGGAATCCAGCAGTTCCTGCAGGCCAAGAGCCTGATAGAGATTGGGCACGAGTCTGTCCTTCCGTGAGGTGGAATCTCACGGAAAAGGTGGTCGTCGCACGTAGTCATTTACGTTCTTCCACAGGCCCAATTTCGGCTTTCCGCAGGGGGAACGCAGAAGCGCAACGCCTAGTCACAACAGCGTTTCCCCGAAAGTTCAGAAAGTCCGGGGACTACCCTTGCCAGCGCTTGTTCAAGGGCAACTGGTGCGTTTATGCGAAACAGGGCGAGCGTCTGGGCCGTCAGGAGTACGGGAGTGAACGCGATGCTTCTAACCGTCTCTACCGAAAAGGGCGCGCCGGGACGGAGAAGGTACAGCGCCCAGTCCGAAAATGGCTTTGACTGGGCGTTCAAGCTGTTGGTTCGAGGGTCACGTAGAAGCCGAGGACTTCGAGTTGGTGGACGTGTTGACGCTTGACGGCTTCGGTGTTGCGGTGGTGGTCGAGGCCGAGGTCGATGAAGTGTGCGTCTGGGTCTGACAGTACGTGCCAGATGCCGACCAGCACGCTTCGCCGATGGCGACCACCGTCCCAAGTAATCGCCCGCGGCGCGAGACGACATGTCCGCGTCTGCTTCCGTGGCTGTTCGGGCTCATCGGCCGGCTGTACTTTGAACGCTGAGTGGTGGGATTTGTGTGGACCTGGGAGGGGCGAAGTGGATTCGTTTCAAGTCGCTGAGGACGACGAGCGGGATCGCGTCGCCGAGCCAATGCTGGGCGCCAAGAGTATTCAGGTGCTAGCTAACGGACTCGACTTCATTTTGGACGCCCTCGACAAGATCGTCCTTGCCCCCGACGCGTCTCAACATGAGGCTGGCCGGCTCATCAAGTATGCGCTGCTGCATCTCTCCTCTGGGGTGGAGTTAGTCCTCAAAGCAAGGCTGTTCGACGAGCACTGGACCTACGTCTTCGCTGACATGAACAAGGCTGACAGAGCCAAGCTGCAGTCCGGGGACTTCGTCAGTGTCCGGGAGAGCGAACTCCTCCCTCGACTCACGAGTCTTTGCGGCGTGGAGGTTCCGCGCGATTCTGTGACAGCCCTCCGGGCCCTTCGAAGCATGAGGAACCGAGCCGAACACTTCGCCTTGACTGAAAACGTCCATGCCGTCGAGAGCGTCGTGAAGCGGGCGGTGCCTATCATCATTCAGTTCGTGGTCGTCCATTGCGGCGAGGGGGTTTCGGATCCCTCGGTGATGGGCCTCTTGGATCAAATCCGGCCACTGGTTACAAAAGTCACGCAGAACCGCGACCACGCCGAAGCCATTGCAGGTGTTCAGGCGGCGGGTTTCGAGGGCAGGGGTGGACTCGTTCTGACCTGCCCCGAGTGCGAGGGCCGAACCCTACTAATCGATGACGAGGCCCATTGCGTGCTGTGCGACTACCGAGCTTCAGGAAGTGAGGCCGCAAGGCTCTACGCGGAAATCGTGCTCGGGATCAGCGCATACGAGGTTGTGAAGGACGGGGGAACGTTTCCGGTTTACGAGTGCCCGGACTGCCAAGACGATTCGCTTGTGATGGGGGCTCTCAGGGAGAAGGCCGCGTGCCTCTCTTGCGGCTTCACGGCCGACAACGGGTGCTTCACCAACTGCCCCTCGTGCGGAAACGTGTTCATGGAGAGTCACGACGGGCTTTTCATATGTGGGCCGTGCATTCAGTATCGAGTAGACAAGGATGACTGATCCTTCGCTGCTACGCCTTGGTCAGCAAGCGCCGGACGGCGAGGGAGACGAGTGCGCCGCATCCGAGTACACCGGTACCAGGTGCTGCGGCGGGATTCACGTATGAAGACGGTGAAGACACCTGCATGAGCTGTGGTGAGCCGATGCAGGTATCGGGCGGACCCGTGAATCACTCACGCGTGCCGAACGTTATCCGAGTTCGCCGGGCAGTTCGTCCTGGACGGCCAACTCCCATGGAAGCCGGGTTGAGCGGACTCGCAGGTGATCCACCCGGAAGGTCCTCAGCCCGGTCAGATCGTTCGCGTTCCGGAAGTCCTTGTCGAACGTCACGAGCCAGTCGCAACGGTTCAGGACCGCCGTTGCCAGGTGCACCGCGTCTGCGAGCTTAAGTCCCAGGCTCAGCCTGAACTCTGTGGCCTTCTCGACGATCGGGGGCGTCACATCAAGGAGCATGACCTGACGGGACTTCAGCAACTTGCGGATCTCGTCGAGCTTCTGGTCCTGACGGGCACGCTCGGCCCCGTCCTTGGTGTCTGACTGCTTGTACACCTCACCCAGCACGAGGACCGACTCAACGACTTGGGCCTTGTCATGGGTGATCATCTCCATCAGGCCGTCGAGCCGCTCCGATCCGGGCTCGTTCTTGATCACTGCCAGAAGCGCTGACGAGTCCAGGAGCACGCGCGGCACCTCACTGTTCGCCACGGATGCCCTCCAGGTACTCAGCGATGGGCACGCCATCGGTGATCTCGGGCATGTACCCGCGCAGGTCCCGCCAGGAGACCGTCGGCTCCTCCACCACGCTAATGTCGTCCGCGGTCACGTAGTAGGTGCGGCCATCCTCGTTCTGCCGGATCATCCCGGTGAGCTCGACGAACTGGAGCAGGCCGTCGCGCATCTTCGCAGCCAGCGGCGTGCGGAACCCGACGTGCACCACACGCCCACCCCCGTGAGGCTTGATCGAAGCACGGTTCCCGCGCGTCACGTTGACGCCGGTCAGGTTGCCCCGGATAGAGCCGTAGAACTCCCGCACCCATGGCGCTATGGCGTCCAGGCCGGCTCGGAGTCGCTGGTCGAGCCAGACCACATTCCCCAGAGCCTCTACCTTCGTGTGCTCACCCGCATGGCGCGAGAGGTCCTTGGCGTGCCCAAGCGCGCTGGGGGTCCAGTCATCGGGAAGGCCCCTGCCCTCCCGGATCAGATGAAGCCCGATGACTGCGGACTGTGCCGCAGCAAGTCCGAACGGCCGGTGATCGCCAAGAGCTACAAGGCCGGCCACGCCGGAGGATCGACGCAACTCCTCAATGGTCCAGTCGATGTCAGGCGTCTCGGAGAGGTCATCGAGCAGTTCGAGAAGATGAGTTCCGGCCTCGAAGAACCGGGCCGCGTCGGCAGGCTGGCCGTCGTCGACCGTAAGCACAATGTCGGACGCCATCACCCCTCCTCTCGGCGATAGTGCCACCGGCGTGTGACAGCTACCGCCTGATTCCGAAGTCGTTTCAGGCCACGGGCCGAGTCGTCGGCCAACGGCCGGCATCAACTCTGGCAGACCCTGCCCACTGTCACCGCCTCTCCCGAACGATTCATTCAGCTATTTGTACGGCATGAGGCGTCCGTCAGGATCAGCAGAAACGACAACAGCCGTCGCCGATAATCGGCTCGCACGCGGCAGAAGATCACGGCGCTGTCATCGGCATCGTGAGGTTAAGACCAGCGGCATGAGGATGTCGCCAACACTTTCCCCCCCCGGGCCGTCACGAGTCCCGGGCTAGGAACCGCCTCGGCGCGGCTTGAGCCACTCCCAATTGTCGCCTGCGAGGACCTGCGCGGTGCGTTGACCGATCTCGGCAGGGAGCCCGTCGTCCTCGATGAAGTTGCAGATGTCCTCGCGGATGATGCGGCGGGACTCCTCGAGGTGGCCCTCTGCCTTGCGGATCGCTGCCAGGTCTAGTTTGGGGATGTCGTCGTAGGGGGCCGCGAACAACGCTGTCTCTGTTGCTGCTCGGGCTTGGTCTAGTTCGCCGGCCTGGAAGAAGTGAACGCACAGCAGATGGGCAACGTCGACGATCGCACACACCATGTGGTGATCCGTTCCGGTTTCGGCCAACCACGACCAGCCGCTCAGTCCGGAGTTGATCGAACGGGCGTCCGGTGACCAGACGCAGCGCAGTGACCAGGTCACCGATCCCGTCGGCACCGCGGGACTGCCCGCGGACGCGAAGTCGGCGGAACAGGTCTACGTCGATCAGGAGGTCTTCCACTTGATAGGCGGGGATGCCTCGCTGCTTTGCCGCCACTGTTGCGTTTGCTGCGGGCAGGTGTGGGCGTCCCGTTCGCGGGTTTGTGCCAAGCCAGTCGCGGACCGCCTTCACTGCGGTGCGGACCGTGGTGAGGTTGGTGTACCCGAGGGCGGTGGCCAGCTCATCCGTGGTGGCGCCACGCTGTCGCATCGCGATGAAGCTCAGCACCTCGGTGTAGAAGGGCTTGCGTTTAGCGACGGCCGCTCCGTGAGCCCTGACCGTGACCGGGCCGAGCAACGAGAGACGCGGCCTCGTGCACCGCTCTGAGAACCAGTCGGTCACGTCTTCGTCGAGTGCAGGGTCAGTCTGTTCGACGATTGCCCGGACGTCGGTCGGCACCTTGGGATCGAGTGCGTCCAGGTCGGCCTCGATGGCGCTGTCCGGCAGCGGATCGTCCTCGTCGATCATGCAACTGACGGGCTCGGTGTCAGGCGTGGAGCGTGGGACGGTGAGGTCTTCACGTAGCGCACCGGCTTGGTCGGCCAGCGCGCGCCAGCCTTCCTCGTCATCGTTGGTCGGCATGGCGGTGTCCTGTGTCGCTGTGCCGACCGACAGCAGAGCGGCGCAGCCAAGGGCTTCGTCCTGAGTCAGACCGACCGCGATCAGGTCGAGGCCGAGATCGGGTACGGTGACGCGCCCGTGGTCAGTGAACTCGAACTCGAGGCCTCGAGCCATCGCAGTCTCGCTGGCGATCACCGCGGCCGAGGTCTTGCCCTGGTTGGTGGTGATCACGTCGATCAGCGCGGACATGCCCCGGGGTTCGTCGGTGAAGTCGCCGTCCGCTATCAGGATGCGCGCGCCCCACACTTCTTCGGCGAGTTGAGCGACCCGAGCCGTGGCACTGTCGGTGAGAAGCTCGGTCACCGATTCTCGGTTGGCGGTAGCCCGGAAGGACAGTTGCTCAACGGCATCCTCCATCCGAGGAGCGGTCCGAACACGTTCGGGGCTCAGCGGGGCTAGGTCGTCCATGCCTGCGCAGGTGATCGTGGTGTTGAGGGACCACGGGTTGACGGCAAGCTCGGCCACCACGTAGCGGAGGTAGTCGCGGCGGAACACCGGGTTGCCGGTCACTCGAACGGCACCGAGTTGTTCCAGGTTGGCCAGCCACAGGTCTCCAGCGTCGGTGCAGCCGCAGGTCACCAGCAGCGGGTACGGGGCGGGTTGGTCTTCGTAGTGGTAGCCGACCGCCCTGGGATTGGCGCCTGTGGGAAGCTGCCAGGTCGTCGAGGAAGCATCACCGGCGACCCAGGGGGCGGCCAAGGTGGCAGGTTCGGCCAGGTGTAGGACGATCGAGCCGTCTGCGCGGAGTTCGACGGCGCTCAGGCTGGGCATCTGCTGCCCGTCGGACATCAGTGAGGCGGCCATTCGGCGCAGGACCTCGTCCATGAACCGGACGGTGGTTTCCGCCTTGGTGCCTACCGCTGTGGTGGTCTTCTCCACCGGAACCAGCCGTGGTTCCGGTGAGGCGATGGCGCGGCCAGGGTGGCGTTCCCGGAACTGCTGTCGGCGACGGCGGCGCAGTGTGAGCAGCGTGCCGGAGGCTAGGACGAGGCCGCCGCTGCTCAGACCAGTCAGCAGCCAGGGAGCGTCCGCTGTGGCCTCGGCGTCCTGAACCTCCGGTGCGGCTGGCTGCGTTGGCGCCGCGGTTGCGGGCGTCGGAGGTGCGGCGGAAACACGTGGCTCGTTGGTCGCCTGAGGTGCGGCCACGCTGCTCGGGGCGGGACTTGTGCTCGGCGCTGACGTGGCTCCCGGTGCGGGATTAGCCCTCGTTGATGGCCCGGCCGCTTGCTGGTTGGCCGGCAGCTGAGGGGTTGCGCAGGGGTCGGGGCTGGGCAGCGTTGCTGGGGTGGTCGTGACGTCCACGGCGGCAGTCGGCGTCGAGTTTGACGCAGGGATCCGCAGGTGCCAACCGGCGAAGATCATGTCTGGGTTCGTCAGCTGCTGACCATCCGGCTGAATCACGTTGCGGGAGGCTTCGAAGATCTCCAGCCACCGGTCGGCATCGCCCAAGTGCGTTTGAGCAAGGCTGGACAGAGTCTCTGCGGGCTGGACCTCATGGTCCGTCACTGGCATGCCCTCGCTGGTGACTGCTTCTGATGCCCCGGTGGGGATTCTGAGCGTCCATCCCTCGTCGATGAGGTCGGGATTGGTGAGTTGGCGGCCGTCCGGCTGGGTCAATCCTCGGGAGGCTTCGAAGATCTCAGGCCACTTGTCGGGGTCACCCAGGTAGGTGTCGGCGATTCCGGACAACGTGTCAGCAGGTTGGACGACATGGTCCAGCAGGGCAGTCCGGCCGCTCATATGTTCGAGCCTGCGATCCGGCCCTTGGGACTGAGCCACCGCGACTGTTGACGACTCCAGCCTGACATTCTGGTCGGCCGTCAAGGCTTGAGCGCTCACGTGGGGCGGGTTCGTGTCCCCGGCAGCGAAAGCTGGGTTGGTCAGGCTGGCAGCGGGTGCCGCCACGAACAGCAGCGCGGCCGCGGCGACCAGCCGGTGGGCAGCGTCCTGCGGAATCCGCAGGCCAGGCAAGGTGGGTGCTCGTACGCCACGAATCGCGACGACTAGCTCGGCGATGATTGAGATGGTGAGGAATCCCCAGACGAGCCAGCCGACTATGGTCAGGGCGCCCAGGGCGAGGGTGCCGTCGTCCGGGCTGGTGAACCACTCAATCACCTGTACGAGTGAGGGCAGTTCGGTGGGGATGGGGTTGCCGCCCACGGCGTAGAGAACGATGGGCAGTCCGATGATGATGGCCAGGATCAGCAAGCTGGCGAGAAGTCCAGTGATGCGGTGTCGGATCATCGTTCCGCTCCTTCGAAGACGCGCAGTGTGTCGGCGGACGCGGACCCGCTGACGGGCAGGTTGTTGATGCCGATCACCGACAGGAACGTGCAGTGGTAGGTGTCGAAGACGTTCACGGTGATGGTGTTGGCGCTGATGGTGACGCTGCCGTTCACGCCGGCCTGACTGAGGTAGGCGCTGGCAGCGGCAGCGGCACGGTTGGGGTCGGTTTGCGATGGTCCGCCGCGGACGAGCTGGTCGAGATTGACTTGTTGTCCGCCGGCCCGGGCGGCCTCGAATGCGATAGCACGGGCCTTCTGTTCTTCGACGGCCTGCCCTCCAAAGTCGGCGGCTATCCCGACGATGACGATCATGCAGAACGCTGCAAGGACCGCCCACAGGGTGACGGAGCCGCGCTCACGGTTGAGGCACTGTCGGCGGTTGGTGGACATGGTTAGCGTGCTCTTCCGCGGTACAGGTCAAGCGGGGACTGGACGGTTGATGTGATCGTGATCGCGCCTGGTAGGCCTGGGACGGCGACGTCGCCCAGTTCGACGACACAGGTAACGGTGGCCGACACGGTTGCGGAGGTGCCGACTGGAACCGCGAATCCGCTGGTGTCTATGGTCACGTCGGTGGAGGCGCAGTCCACGCCCTGGTTGGCCAGCGCCTGGTTCCCGCTTGTGGCGGCCCGAGTGTGGGCTTCGGCGGCGGTGCGGGAGATGGACGCAGCCCGGGCGGCTTCGGCGGCTGCGGCGTCGACGCTCTGACGAGCCATCTGCACGCGTCCGGCGGCGATGATCAGGGCGATGAACAGCATGAACGCCGGCACGATGATGACCGCTTCGATGGTGGCCGATCCGCGTTCCCGATCCCGCTTCCTCATGATGGTTGCTCCCAGGGCAGGGTGGCCGACCGGGTCACCGTGAACACCATGCCGGGGATGACCGACAGCGATTGGCCTGTGACGGTCAGCGTGGGGCCGCCGACTCCGGCGACGCCGGTGACGGTGTAGTTGCTCAGGGAGCCGTGTGACTGGTCGAGCGCGGACAGTGCTGCGGTGGTTCCGGCGCCGATTCCGCTGCTGCCGTAAGACGCGGCCACCCGGGCGCCGTCCTGCGCGGCTGATCCGGCGACAGTGGCCCCGTAATAGTAGAGGGCGGCCTGCAGCCCGAGGAAGACGATGCCGAAAAGCAGCGGCATCAGGATCACCATCTGGATCGATGTGGAACCGCGCTCAGGCGACCTCCCCCGTCGCTGATGGGGAGGCCGCCTGACACCTGCTCGAGAGGTCATGCCGAAGATGCCCGCTGGTCAGACGATCTTGGCGGCCGTGGTGGTGACGAAGCTGGTAATCACCGCGACGACAATCCCGACGATCGCGATCATCGCGACAGCCCACAAGACCTGCTCGATGGTGACCGACCCGCGTTCCGAGTCACCGCGCACCAGCGTGTGTTGCGCGTTCGTTTGCAGGGTGTGGAGGTGGTTGCTGGTCTTCACGACCAAAGCGTCAAGGAGATTGGTCATCTGGTTCATGGGAGGTGTCCTTTCAAGGGGGGGGGAGAGGTTCTCGCAAACAACACACCGGGCGGCAGACTGTCCTGCTCACCGGCACAGCAGTTCTTGTTCAGGTTCCTCCCATCACTCGGAGCAGTGCGGGGGTGACGAGGATGATCAGGAAGATCACCCCGAGGAAGCTCATCGGGATCGACATCTTCTCCCCGACCGCGTTTGCCTGCGCGAGTTCGTCGTTCAGCATCGCTGCGCGCATGGACGCGGAGCGTGCCCGCAGCTGCCCATAGATCTGGGAACCTTCCTCGCCGCTGAGCCGCATGATGTCGGCGACATCGGAGAGTTCCGGCAGCCCGAGTTCGGCAGACAGCCGTTTCAGTGCGTCCCACGGTGGTTCTCCGGTCCACGCTGACAACGCGAGTTCCTCCCGCAACCTGCGGAACACCCACGAGTCGCCGACGCTGGAAGCGACTTCCATCGCCTGCCGAGGCCCGGACCCGGAGTTACGTTCCAACGCGACCAGGTCGGTCCACGCCCCCAACGCGCGGGCAAACTCGACGCGGGCCTTCTTCGCATCGTCGCGGACGTTGTAGTCAGGCATAAAGAACATGCCGACCGCCATCGCCAGCGTCGCGCCGACAGGCAGCATGATCGGCATCCGCAACCCAAGCACAGTGAACAGGGCAGACAGCAGCGGCGGGGTCAGCAGCCCGACCATCGCGTATAGCAGCTTGTCACCGTAGAACCTGGCCACGGGGATCCGCATCAAAGCCAGTGCCTGCTGAGGCGGGGAACCCCAGATGCTGCGCGGCAGCAGCTTCATTCCCCAGCGGCCCAGTCGGTCCGCCAGCGTCGACATACCGGGATCGTCCGTCTCAGCCGCCGATGAACGACGGGCGGCGTCCGGGGACAGGCGAGCCAACACGTCACCGGGGTGAGGTTGCACCGGCGCCAGCCGCCACACCAGCCCGGCCAGCCCCGTCCCGAAGACGAGTCCTCCCAGGATCGCCAACTGCAAACCGGTGGTGATCATCGGGCAGCCTCCTGGCGGG
>CAVSPO010000024.1:0-16729 GCA_963730005.1 uncultured Actinomycetota bacterium | reverse complement strand
TCGATGAGACTGGCGAACTTGGCACGCCGCCTCGGGGAAACGGATCGTGGTGGTCGAACGCATGGTCCGGTTGGCTGTGCGAAGGGCCGGGTCAAACGCGTGGGGCTGTGCGCCCAGTCGGCTTGGTCGCACCGGCGCGGTGTTCGGGTCTGTGGCAGCTCGGCACCGCCAGCCCCACGCCGTAGGTCGGCTTGGCCAGTCCCGAAACGGGCTGGCTGTCCGGGCGGTCGATGAGTCTGCGTAGGTGGGCGCGGGCGGTGTCGGCGATCCGTCGGACGCTGGTCATGCTTGTTCCGAGGTCTTGCGGCGATGGCCTGCTGGGTGCTGGGGGCTTTCCCGTTAAGCCCGTACAGCCTGTCGATGACTTGTTGTTCCAGCGGGGGCAGCATCCGGACGTATCTGGAGACGTCGATCTGAAGGACCTTGTCGAACCCCATCTGGGCGCGTTCGGAGGCGTCGACGACATCGGCGGCGTCCAGGGGAAGATGGGAGTGGCGAGTGTAACTCATGATCTCGTTGATCTCCTTGAGCGGCCGTCCGAGTTCAGCGGCGATGGCCGCGGGGGTGGCGGGGCGTCCGTCGGACACCAGTCTCAGCTCTGTGCGGCGGACCTCCATGAGGTCCTGGGCCTGGCCAGGCCGCAGGTGCAGCTCGCCACCCTCGGTCAGCAGCGACGTGAGGACTTTGCCCCGCACGTGATGGTAGGCGTAGGTGCTGAACGTGGTCTGGGTGGGGTCGTAGCGCCATGCGGCGGTGATCAGGCCGATGACGCCTTCCTGGAACAGGTCGTCCCTGATCCTGGTCCGTCCGTTGGCGTGGCGGGACAGCACCAGCCCGACCACACCCAGGTTGGCCTCCACCATCTCCTGGACGGCGCGCCTACCGTCGGCGCTCAGCGTGGCGACCTGTTCGGGTGGGATGCTGGCCAGCAGCCGCCGGGCGTCCAGGTGCGTGCTCGCGGCGTCGGCGACGATGCCCATGTCCCTGCGTTCGCACAGCACCAGCAGTTGTTCGCGGGTCAGTCTCATGGCAGCACCTCGCCCGTCGTTGGGTCGATCAGCAGCCCGTCGACCAGCCTCAACGCCGCCCGCCCCGCTGAGCCCGCGGCGGCTGCGCCGGCGGCGACGTCCTGGGCGAACAGTTCCTGCCGGGCATCCACGGCGGACACAGCAAGGTGTCGGCCTGTGCGGGTAGCGCTGGGCGGGTTCTTGTGCCCGTCCTCGCACACGCCGCGGGTCCGTGTGTGGATGCGGTCGAGGAACTGCGGCAGCCCGTAGCGGTGCCATTCCTCCAGCAGCTCCGAGGTCACCGCGAGCCCGGCGCGGCGCCGCTGGTCGGCCAGGCAACCGATCTCGTGAACCAGGTGCGGATGGCGTGGCCAACATCCCGGGACGAGACTGTCGGCCAGCCACACGTGCTGGGTGTTGATCCACCCGACCACCGCGTCCAACCAGTCCCACACCTCTCGGCGCAACCCGGCGTCGCGGCAGCTGGTGACGTCCCACGGCCGCGGCAACAACTCCAGCGGACCCAGGTCGCGCACCTCGTCCAGGTTCTTGGCCTGCTCGACCCGCGCCAGGTCGGCGTAGGCCCGCATCATCAACACACCGACCTGCGGGAACGGTTCGACCAGCGCCGCGTTCACCGTCCGTCCTCCTCTGCGGGGGACCCCAACCCGAGGGTGCGCGCCTGGGCCAGCGCGTCGGCCTGCCGGGCGCGGCCGTCCGGTCCCAATCGGCGGGTGTTGGTGAGCCGGTCCCGCAGCTCGGCCTGCTGGCCCAGGAGGGTTTTGCCGCGGCGGCCGTCGATGCACCGGGTCAGGCCGGCGATGATCGGTTTGCCGTTCTCGGCCACGACCAGCGCCGTCTTCTCGGGCAGTTCGCGGACCTCTTCGGGACGCAGCACGGGGATGTCCTCACCGCTGAACGTGCGCCCGCTGGTGCGGCCGGTCTGGTGGGTGACCCGGGCAACCCGGACGCTGCCCAGCAGGTCGGAGACCTCCTTGTTGAACGATGCGTCCTTCGACCCGCCGAACACCATGAGCACGTTGGTCAACCCGAACAGGGCGCGGGCCTCCTGCTCACCGAAGATCGCCGCGAGTTGCCGCCACGTCTGGGCGGCGTAGATGAACGACAACCCCAACGCCCGCTCGTTGGCCATCCGGGTCCGCAACGTCGGCAACGGCGCGGTCGAGGGCAACTCGTCCAACACCGACACCATCGGCGGGCACAACCTGCCGAAGCTGGACGCGTTCGCCAACCCCAGCGCGGTGTCCAGCACGTGCTCTGCGACGGCGGTCATCAACGGCGACGCCGACGCGTACGGGTCCTCCCGACCAAGCAGGTAGATCGTGCCTTGCTGCGCGATCAACCCGGCCACATCGGTGGCCGCCCGGGTCGAGGTAGGGACGCAGCGGCTACGGATGTCAGCCTGGAAGAACAACGACATCGCCTGCTGCACCGTGGTGACGGTGTTGCCGGCCGTCCGGTCGTCACCATGCAACGCGCCATGCAACAGCCCGTGCCAGAACCGTGCGGCGGCCGGGTGTTCACGCAGGATCTCCGCAGGGTCGGTTGCCGAGTGTGGGTTGGCGACCCAACCCAGCACGTCGTCCAGGTTGCGACCCGTCAACGCCGCGGCATGGAAGTACGACTGAAGCACCTTCGCCGCCTCGGACGCGTAGAACCGTGCCGCGTCATCACCGTGCCCGCCGGCCACCGCACCCCTGATGGTGCCCGCCGTGAACGCCTTCGCCCGCCGTTCGGCAAGCATCGGATCAACGCACCCGTCGATCGGGTCCCACACCAGCTGCGGCAACCCCGGAGCCAACCCGAACGGGTCCAGAACCGCCACCGGACCCTGCGTTGAACGGGACGTGACGGTCAACAGCAGGTCGTCGGTCTTCGTCAACGTCACCAACGCCGCACCAGGGGCTGCCAGCAACGCCGGCGTCAACAGGTCGAGGGTCTTGCCCGACCCCTGGGGCCCGATCACCCCCGCCGTGCGGTCCCACGGACACCACAACTGGCCGGCCCGCGGATGCCTGGCCCGCCCGATCCGCCAGCCCACCTGGGTGGGGTCGAACCTGCCCACGGTCACGCCCCCTTCGCAGGTAGAGGGCGTGCCCCGTACAGGTCGGGACGCACGATCCTGCGTGACCGGAACAGCCGCGAGCGCCCGAGCAGGCGCTCGGCCTCGCTTGTCGTGGCCATCCCCTTCGGCGCCGCCGGCCCCCACCTGGTCGCCAACTGGTAGCCCGCCCAAGCCAGCACGGCGAAGAGCAACGCCTCGGCAGCGATGATCGTCGTCACTAACAGACTTGGTGGGACGCCGGTCACCGCCTGGGCCAGTCCGGCGCTGGGGTCACCGGTCAGCACTCCGCCCAGCGACCCGAAGAATTCGGTGGAGATTGGCCACCTGAACCCCTCGCCGGCGAGCAGGCAGGCGATCGCGCGTCCCAGATGGACTCCCCCGACGGTCACCACACCGCACACTGCGATGAAGGCCACCGGGATCTCCCAGGTGAACGGATACGGGTCTCGACCAACACGCGCCACCGCCGACTCCCTCCATCAGGTCTCACCCAACCCAAGACACCCAAGGCGGTCTTGTGGACACCACTAACCGGAATCGCTCAACCCCTTCAGCACCGCACGGAACTAGACTCTCGGTGTGGCCCCCAACGTTGAACTTGACTACGCACTTCTCGCGGAATGGGCGCGGGTTAATGCGACTGGCACGCTCACCGTGATCGACGGGAGCTTCCTGCGCGTTGGTGCCCCGGTTGGCACGCTCGTGCCCCTCGCGGTTGCTGGCCGTGTTCGTTTTCTCGGAGAACCGTTCGAGACCACCGTCAGAGTGCAGTTCGAACTCACCGAGGGACCGTCCATTTCCTTCGAGGTGGTGGCGACTGCCGCGGAGGAAACCTCATATGGTGAGGGCCGAAGACACGTGCTGTTCGCCTTGAACACACAACTCCCGGTCCTGTCCGCGGGCCGCTGCAAGGTCAGCATCTTCCTCAATGGGGTCTTGGCACGCGACCTCTACTTCGCGATGGAGCCGCAAGGGCCAGGCGAGGCGCTGCAATGACTCCGGCCTACCGACTGTCGAGGCATGCCGGGCAACGTATGATTGAACGACATGTTTCGGATGCCGACGTCGAGGAAGTGCTAGCCTCACCGGACAGCGCACGGCACGACCCCAACCAACGCAGCTATAGGCTTGAGAAGCGGCTACCTAAAGGAGTGCTCAAGGTGTGGGTGGTACAGCCGTGGCCACCGAAAGGTATCGTTCTGGTCAAGTCGGTTGCTTGGAAAGATTGAGGAGGGTTCGATGAACGCGACGCTCACCGTCGATTTCACCGCCGACGTTGCCTACCTCCGGCTGGACGACGGCGAAGTCGCTCGCACCTGCGAGGTGTCTCCCGGGGTCTACGTGGACCTCAACGAGTACGACGTTGTCATCGGCGTCGAGGTACTGGCACTGGACGCTCTGATCCCCTATTCGGAGCTGGCCACCAAGTTCCATGTTCGCCAGGATCACCTCCAGGTCCTTGAACAGATCCGCCCCAACGTCACGAGCTTCGTGGCGCACCAGTCGGGCACTGAACCGCTCAGCAAGGGCACCCGTAACGGGGTTCCTGCCTGACGCGCACGAGCCAGCGGTCGCTCAATTGGACCGTGCAGTGTCGCTGACGTTGCCGACCCGCCAGATCTCGAAGATAGTGCGCGTCGCATACCGCCGATAGTCGCCGAGGATGATGCCCTCGCTCTCGCTGGCCGCCTCGATGGTCTGCTGGGTGGCAGGGTCCCACACCACGGCGACATGCCCGATCCGGTTGGGCCCGAGATATGAGTCGATGAAGATGAGGTCGCCTGGTCGTTCCTGGCCGGGGGTCACGCGGTAGCCGTTGCCGGCGGCGAGCCAGTTTCGTTGTTCCTCGGCGGTGCGTGGCATGGTGACGCTGACCTGGGCGTAGGCGGCTTGGGTGAATGATGAGCAGTCGTAGGCGTCGGGTCCGTTGGCGCCCATCCGGTAGGGCAGACCGAGCCTGCCCTGGGCCCAGCCGAGCACGGCCTGGAGACGTTCGGGGGTAAGTGGCGGCAGCGTCGGGTCGCCGGTGCCGTTACCAGGCAGGCAACCGCTGGTGCCAGCGAGGACCTGCCCGCCGCCGTAGGAGTGGGCGTAGAACAGTACGTCGCCGACGTACCAGTCGGCGTGGTTGTACGCGAATACGGCCCGTTTGACCCCGTCGGGCCCGTTCAGCGCACCGGAGGCGACGAGGTAGTTGGCGGCGGAGAACACGCTGTCGGCGTCGTTCCAGATGTCGGCGTGGCCGTCGGCGTCACCGTCGACACCGTAGGCGGCCCAGGTGGCGGGCATGAACTGCATCAACCCTTGGGCGCCGGCGCTGCTGGTGGTGTTGTTGCGGCCGTGGGCCGTCTCGGCCATCCCGACGCCGGCGAGCAGCGTCCACGGCACTCCATACCGAGCCGCGGCCGCCTCGTACAGTGTCCGCACATCGTCGGGGATCGGCATGGGCGGGTTGAGCAGGGAGTCCTGCCGCACCTCGGGTTGGGGCAGGTCGAACCCGACGCCGCCCTCCAGCACTCCGTTCACCGGGCTGCTGGAGTTGGACGGCCCGGCAGGCTGGCCATTCAGTGGTGCGCCGTGTTCGAGCATGAACGGGACCGGGTCGATCGCCACGCCGTCTCGTTTGATCGTGAAGTGCAGGTGGATGCCGGTCGACCAGCCGGTTGTTCCCTCGACTCCGATCGGCTGCCCGATCCCCACCTGCACCCCTGCGGAGATCGCGGGGTCGATGGAGTCCAGGTGACCGTACAGGGTGGTGATCCCGGCACCGTGGTCGATCACGACGTGGTTGCCGAACCCGTCGCCCCAGCCGGCGAAACTCACCCGCCCCGAGCTAGCGGCGACAACCATGGTTTGCGGGGCGGCGAGGTCGGTGCCGTCATGCAGCTCGGAGGCGCCGGAGATCGGGTTGTAGCGGTAGCCGTAACCCGAGGTGACCTGGTAGGCGGCGTCGACGAACGGGACCCGCCACTCGCCGGTCGCGGCGGGCGTCCCGTGGCAGGCGATGGTCTGCTGCACCTGCGCCGCGGGCGCGAGGATGACCGCGACGACCAGGGCGAGCAGTAGCGGGCTCGTCAGGACGACCGCGGCCAGTCCTGCGCCCACTACCGCGAACAATTTCCCCATGTCAGCGTGCCTTCTCGAGGGCGGTGTTGGTGTAGGTGAGGTGGTGCTCGAGCGCGTGGAGCACCGTCTGGACCTTGTATGTCTGTTCGCCGACGCACCACAGTGCGCGTCCGCGGCCTTGCATCGCCCAGCCGGTGATCAGGTCCTGGGCGATGGGGCCGAGCCCGAGGAGGGTTTCGAGTTCGGCGGCGACGCCGGGGTCCTGGCCGTGCAGCACTTTGATGTCGGCGAGGTGGAGCAGGTCTTTGGCGATCGACACTGCCTGGGAGCCCTGGTCGCCGACGGACAGCAGGTCGGAGGGTTTGTGGGCGATTGCCCATTGGATGTCGCCGTCGCGGCGGGACAACCTGAGGTCGGCGTCGAAGCTCTTGACGGCTTCGGGGCCGAGACGCAGTTGTTTCCAGGCCTCGTCGCGCACCACGATCCGTACGTCGCCGGGTTCGGCGGTTTCGCGCATCGCTCGTCCCCAGGAGTTGAGGCAGGTCAGGGCGATCCCGACGGCTTCGTCACCGAGGGGTTCCAGTCTGGACAGGCTCAGTGACTGGATGGGGGCGTGCCAGTCGACGTTGATGGTGGTGGGGCCGTCGAACAGCCCGGCCAGCGCCCCGGACACGAGTTGGCCGAGCGCGTCGCGCAGTAGCCGGGTGGAGTCGTAGAAGTCCCGACGGTCGCGGTAGCGGCACTCGCCGATCAGCTCGGCGGCGGGTTCGTCGAGTTGGCGCCACAGTGCGGGGATGGTCGGTTCGGCCAGCCGGGTTGCGCCGGTGGTGTATCCGGTGAGGTGGCCGAGGGCGGTCTTGATGACCGTTTCGTCGGTGGGTCCGAACGGGACGCGCTGGTCGCCGATTCGTTGGGAGCCGACCAGTCCGCGGATCAGGGTGAGCCAGCGTCCGAACACCACGGCGCTGCGCCGCTGGGCCTCGGCCGGGTCGAGGTCGGCCCAGCCGTGACCCAAGGGGCCGAAGTCGAGCGGGTTGATCCTGGCGGGCAGGCCGTGGCCGATCGCGAACGGTTCGACCCCGAGCGCGCGGCACAGGTTTTCGTACTCGTCCTTCGGGTCACCCAGGATCAGCACCCGGTAGCCGAAGTCGAGCATGCGCAGGATGAACGCCTTCGTGGTGGCCGATTTTCCGCGGCCGGGCTTGCCGAAGCTGAATACGTTGGGGTTGGTCACCGGCACCTCGTCGGCGAGGACCCAGCCGAGCGGGTCGGCGTAGAAGCTGCCGCCCGACAGCTGGTCGATGCCCAGCTGCGCGCCGGTGGGTGGCAGGCCGGGTGTGGCGATCAATGGCCACAGCACCGGCGCCTGGTCCGACGTCATCCGCCAGGTCGACACCTGCGCCGAGGCGGCCGACCAGCCACCGCCGCGGCGAAGCTGGCCGCGCATGGGTGCGTGGTGGTGCAGGTTCGGTTCGCGGTGACGTGCCTGTGGGGCGGGGTGACGGGGCAGGTCGTGCCCGAAGTCGGCCAGCAGCCGCGCCACATCGCGGCTACCCCCGGACGCGCGTGGCCTCATGCTCCGCTGCTCCTGGACAGGCTGATCCCCAGCGGGATCGCGGCGGCGGCGAACCCGGCGTCCTGGGCCAGGTCGAGACGCAGTGGTGCGAACCCGGCGCGGCGGACGCACCCGTCGAGGCGGCGTCCGAACTCGCTGATGCCGGCGGTGCGCGGGACTGTGACGCAGCACACCGCGTAGGGGCGGATCAGCGCGTTCCCGCGGGCGAGTTTCTCGTCCATGGCGTGGGCCTTGGACGCGTCGTTCCGGTGCCGCGCCCTGGCCTTCACGCCCGCTCGGCGACGCAACTCGTCGCCCATGTCGGCGGCGAACTCGGCGTTGTCGGAGGTCCGTTCCGCGGCCGACTGTCCCAGGATCGGGAAGGCGACCATGAAGCAGCGACGCTCCCCAGGCTCTGCGGGGGTCAGGACGGGCGCGAGCGCGCCGATCACCGCCCCCTTGGCGGGCAGTTTGATAGTCGAGCAGACCGAGTCCCACGCATCGTGGCTGTAATGCCGCGCCGCGGTGTCGGCACCGCTGGGCCCGGCCATCGCCCACGGCACGTCCGGGTTCACCTGCGGGTCGCGGGTGTGCTCGGCGAGCGCATCGACCACCCCGGCCCGGTCGCCGGGAGCGAACCCGGTGCGGCAGGCCAACGCCAGTTCGGGGGAGGTCAGCCAACGCACGTCGGTCATCGCCAGGCCGGCCCGCAGTTGCGCCTCGATCTCACCGATCAGCGAGTACAGCACGCGGGCACGTCCGGTCAGCCCGCGACCGCTGTCGCGGGCTTGGCGGGAAATGCGGCTCTCGGGCACCACGATCGTGACGAACGCCTCGGTGCGCACCGACGCCGCCGACAGGTGGCGCTGCAGGTCGTCATTGACCTGCCGGGCCAGCGGGTTGGCGTCCGGGACGCGGTGGCGAGCCATCCACACGCTTCGTTCGGCGCCGTCATCGGGCACGGTGCGGACCATGAAGATGACCTCGTCGATCAGCTCTCCCCGGGACGCCAGGTCGAGCAGCGACGTCAACCCGGCGGCCTGCCGGTTGCGTTCGGCCGCATCACTCATCCCGATGCCGGGGTGGACGACGGCGGCGGTGACCGCCCACGTCCGCGCGGCGTGATTCTGGATGATTGCGATCCGGGACTGCGTGGGGCCGGCTGGGGGCCCGTCGTGGACCTGCACCCCCTGCAGCACCCCCGGCAGGTCGACGTCGTCCAGGCTGTCCGCCCGGCCCTGGGCGGCGCGAGCGGTGAAACGTCCGGCGCCGGTGAGGCCCGCGAACAGGTGGCAGCCGGTCGCCCACAACCAGCCCACCGCGGAGCGTCCCTGGATCGACACCACCGTCACCAGGAACACGAACCCGAACACGACCAGGAAAACAAGGACGCGGGCCCACGCCTGTTGCTGCAACGCCCAGAACACCGGCAGCGACGCGCCGGCAAGGATCGCCAGCTGCGGACCGGACAAGCCGAAGAACCAGCCGATCCGGTCACGTGAATAGTCGGCGTAAGTGTTGACTGACACGAGTCGTTCTCCCTCGTTCGATCGATGGCTATACGACGGCCACGGCCGCCGCGCGGGCGGCGGTGGCAGCCTCGGACCCGCCGGCCTCACCCGCAGAACCACCCGTGCCACCGGCGGACCCCGCTGCACCCGGTCCACCGGCCGGGCCGCCCGGGTTGGTCGGGGCTTGGGGGACGGGTGGGTTGCCCGGGTCGCCGGGCGAGGGCGGTGCTGCTGGGCCGCCAGGTGTGGAGGGCTGCGGCATGCCGCTGTCATCCGGGGTGGGCTGATCGGCTGCGGGCTGCCCGCCGGAATCGGTGTCACCGGGTTGGCTGTTCTGGCCGCCGCTGCGGCCCGAGCCCGAGAAGTCGGGCTGGTACGTGTTGTGCCCGACCCCCATCTGGTTGGTGGTGTCGGTGGCCACGGCCGCCGCGGAACCCCCGATCGAGGCGAGCCCCCGAACCCCGGCCGCCAAGGCCATCCCGGCCACACCAGCCGCACCTGCCACACCAGCAGCGGCGCCTGCCATGCCGCCACCTGCTCCGGCGCCGGCTGCGGTGCAAGCGGGGGAACCGGAACCGCCCGCTGCTGCGGCCTGCCCGGCCGCGAAACGGCGGCTGGTGGCGTCCTCGCCCTGAGCCTCGCCCTGTGAACGTCCCGACGCGGCGGTCTGGGTGGCGGTCCCTGCGTCCCCGCCACCTCGCTGCCCGCCCAGGAGCCCGGACACCCCACCCAACGCACCCAGACCCATCCGCACCGACGCGCCGGAGTTGGTGCCGGGGTCGACGAACGCGAGCAGCTTGAACAGCGCCAACGGTGAGACCGCGGCGATCAGCATCAACACCACAGCCGGCAGTGCGGTGCCGATGGCCTCGTTCGTCCGGTCGGCCTGCCCGCCCGCCACACCGGACGCCATCTGGACGCCCACCCCCATGATCAACTTCATCACCACCGGGGTGAACGCGGCGGCGTGGAACCAGCGCAGAGACTTCCAGAACCAAGATCGTCCGGTGTCGCCGACCAGGCCAGCCGCCGAGATCGGCGTGGTCGCGGCAAGCACGACCAGCGCCCCGGCGCGGGTCAACAACACCACGAAGTGCGCGATCGCCGCGACGCACAACAACACTCCCAGCAGGCCCAACACCCCGGCGGTCACCACCTCGGTGACGTCACCAACCTCGAAGCCGCCCAGCGGGTCCCAGCCCGCCAGCGAGTCGGTCGCGAACAGCGTCCGCATCAACGCTGCATTCAGCCCGGAGCAGGCGGCGATGACCGCAGCCGCGTAGGTCAGCCACGCCGCCCACACCAGGACGAACTGCCCGACCCCCAACAGCAACCGCCCCAGGGACTTCCCGTCCCGGCGCAGCGCCGCGACACCGAGCTGGACCATGATCATGATCACCAACAGACCCGCAGCGATCCAGAACGTCGTCGCATACAGGTCCCGGGCAGGACCGGACTCGCTGAGGTCGGGAGTGAGGAAGTGCTCCTCCAGCCCGAGGACGAACCGCATGAGCAGCAACCCGACATTCCAGACACTGAGCATGATGGCGGTCCAGATGTCAGTGCCGACCTTGACCGCCTGACCGGCGAGCTGGCTGAACGGATCGAACGGCATGGTTCACCTGCTCGCCGGAGCCAGCGTGCGCCAACCAGCCGCGTAAGCCAGGTCGGTGCCCGGCCACGTCGACGGCGCGAGCGCGGGCGGTTCGCCCGGGGCGATCAGCCAGCGGGTGCCGTCCCACTGCATGCGTTCGCAGTAGCCGAAGCCCATCCTGGCCTCGACATCGATGACCGCCCGCACGTCGGACAACACGCACGCCACCACCCAGTCCGGGCCGTCGGTGGCCTTCACCTGCGCGGCGACCGGGGTGACCGACACCGTGGTGCCCGGATCCTTGACCGAACCCATCCGCGACGCCGACAGGAATGAACGCACATGGCTCATCAACGGCCACCGCTCCACCGGCGGCGCACCGGGCATCGACCACGCCGCATGGATCTCGCCGGCCCGCCCGACACTCATCTCGGTCAGCACAGCTACTTCGATCTCCGCCAACTGCCCGACCGCACCCTCAGGGGTGCGCGGGAACCCCGACGCAACCCTGGCCGGCCCGATCACCGTCGAGCCAGGCAACTGCATCACCGGGCCAGGTGTGGCGGCGGGGGTGCCGCGCCATGCGTCGTCCGGGTTCACCGGCACCATGGCGGCGGCAGCCAACGCGTCGCGCCGCGCCCCTTCATCCTCGTCGGGGCGGGCCGCGGTGTGCGGGGTCCGGGGTGAGTCGGCTGTGGGGGTGACAGTCGCCCGGACCGTGAACACCAGTCCGCCGACAAGGGCGATGGTGGTGGCCAGCCCGAGCGCAAACAGCACAAGCAGCCTGCCCTGACCCCAGGGCTGCGCCTCCGGCTCCGGACGCGGGTGGCGTGGCCGTCTCATCCGATACACCCCGACCCGGTGATCGCGGCCACCATCGACGGCAGCACCATGTATGCGATCGCGGCGATGAACACCACGACCGCGCCGATCACACCAGCCCGGGACGCATGCGGCATGCCGAAGATCCGGCCCGCAACCACAGCACCCAACGCGACCACCACGCCGACCACGAACAACGCCAACACGCCCCACAACACGTAGCCGGTCAACTGGTCGGCGTACTGCTGGGCCCCCGGCGGGGCCACCGGGCAGATCTGCAACGGAACAGGAATCATCGGTCTTCCTCTCGCTCAACAGCGGTATCGGGCTGCCGGGCCGAACCCAGCACCAACCCGGCAGCAGCCAGCAGCTCGGCGGGCAGCGGACGCGAATCAACCCCAACCACCCGCAACGAAGCCACGGCCGGGACGGTGAACACCCACCCACGCCGGTCCAGCGCGCGGGTGAGCGGCCCGAACGTGACGGCCAAGCCCTTCGGCCAGCGACGCCGGACCGGGCCCAGCAACACCACGCGGCACGCGTCCGGGCGGTCCAACACAGCCAGCGTGGTCTCCACCCGGCGCAGCCCCGCGACCGTCGCCGTCGCAGTCACCACCACCGTCTCGATACGGGTCAGTGCCGCGGCCAGCCATCCCTCGGACGCCAGCACCACTCGGGCGTCCCAGCCGACGTCCAGCACAGTCAGCCCCGAGATCCTGTCCACCACCGACAGTCGCGGAACCGCGCCGCAGTCGCGCAGGTCACCGGAGACACGTTCGACCAGGACGTCGTCGCGCAGACCGCGTGTCCAGAACCCGTCGTAGTCACCCAACTCGGCGGTGGGTGCGGCCACCAACCCGCAGCCGCCCAGCGGTGCGCACTCCACCACCCGCGCCGGCGCGGCCACGGTCGCCAACGCCAGCGACAGCATCGACGCCCCTGAGAACCCGTGTGCACCAACCACCGGCAACACCCGCTCGCCGGGCTGCGCCGTCCACTGGACGGCGCCCAGCTCCCTCGTGTGCGGATCGGAAGCAGTGGACGGGTCGCTGAACAACCCGGCTTCCACCGCTCGCCAGGCCCGCTTCAGCTCCGCAACTGTCGCCGTCACGATGACAGACCCGCCCGCAACACCAAGCTGCGCTCCGCGAACGCCTGCCGGAGCAGCTCCGACGGCAATGTCTGCAGTTTCACCTGCGCGGCCTGCACGGCCTCCAGGCGTCGCACCGCCCGCGACACCTCCTCGATCACCGCTGCCTCGCTGGCCGCCACGTCGATCAGCTCGCTGATGTCATCACCGTTCATCTCACGACCCTCCTGACCTGCCCAAGCCACAGGTGCAGGCCTCGTGGACACCACGACCCGCCCGCCATCAGCTCGCCAGGATCCGGCGTCGGGTGGAGGCATCCGAAAGCACCGCCAGGCTCCGCCGGGTCCGGCGGCGAACGGTTCGTCCGGCCAGACCCAGCCGACGGCCGACAGCCTCGGACACCTGCACACCCATCAGGCCCTGCGCACCCGAAGCACGCGTCTCGAACCCGTCAGCCTCCACCGCAAGCGCGTACAGCAACTCGACATCGTCGGCACTGACAAGCCCCTGCTCCTGCGCCGCGGCCAGATACCGATCCAGCTCCTCCGCGGCAGGCTCGGGGGCGTCCCACTCGGCCGGCGAAGTCCAAAGAGGCGTGGCACGCTCCGAGAAGTTCCCGAACGTCACCGTGTTCGCCCACGACCGGTCCGTCCGCCTGGGATCGGCCACCCCGAAAGCCGCCAGCGTCAAACGCCGGACCCGCCACACAATGTGCGAGGCGACCAGCAGGTCCGAGTCCCACGGGAACGATCGGCACTCCACCCACAGGTTGAAGGCAGCCTCGCGGTTCAGCTCCTCCAACCTGATCGACCTGAACCCGCGCTGGCACATCAACTTCGACACAACCCCAGGGATCAACAGCTTGCACAACACGGCGGCGGCCTCCTCGCAGTCACCCGCGTCCTTGTTGGCCAGCCGCGCCAGGTCGCGCAGCACCTCGTCCCGGTCTCGGTTCGTGCCGGTCCGGGCAGCCTGGAACACGTCGTCCAGACTGGTCAGCTCGCCCAGCAGTCGGTGCCGCAAACCCCACTCCGGCACCAGCGCCTCCGCGGCGGCCAGCCGCTCGCCCAAACCCATCGCCTTCTCGATTGACATCCCAGTCCTTCCGTCGATTGACGCAAGGAGGATGGGAGGCGCGCGTAGTCATTTTCGTTTGTCCACAGGCCCAATTTGAAGGGGCAACGCGGGGGGCAACAGACCGCTGACTAGGCGTTGTCCCGAAAGTCAAGCATTTCTTGCGTACCGACGCGGCCACGATCGGGCGGTCGAGCCAATCATCGATTGCGGACGCATGTCAGCCCTTGTCGCAACAGCCTTAGAAGGCATTGAGGAAATATCCGCAGTCTGACAAGGCATGACGGCAACATAGATTGTGGCTGGGCGTTGGGACGGGCTATCGTAAGCAGGCCGGGAGGGGTCTCGGGCAGGAGAGGATCGGTGGAGATGGCCAAGGGAAGCAAGTGCCCGTTGTGCAGCAGGTACACGTTGCAGCCGTACACGACCAACCAATTGAGGTGCTCGGCGTGCGGCACCATCGTGAAGAAGAAGTAGGGACCGTCAGAGTGGGGAAGCGGCTCACGGCTGCGCAGACGAATGCCGCCATCGGGATGTCGGTGTCGCATACAAGGACGAGGTTCCACGGGGTTTGCCTGCCAAAGGCGACAAGCGCGTGAGTCCGGACCACGACCTCGGCGCCTCTCTGTCGTTCTCACAAGGAGATGTTCTCCAGAGGGATTTGAACCCGTTCACGTCGAACCTGCGGGCCGCCGACAACGAGATCAACGAGCTGGAAACACGCCGAGCTGACCTGGAGGAGTTGGTCAGGTGGGCGGCCCTCTTCGAGCCCGATGAACAGGCCGCCGAACTCGACCACCTTCGGTCCGAGTTACGTGAGAGCACCTCCGAGTTCGAACGGCTGGAGCAGGCCAACAACGAACTCGCCGCCGCCGTTCAGGCACTGGACTCAAAGAGGTCGGCTCTTGAACGCGATGCTCGCCTGGGCTGGAACGTCCTTCGCCTCCTGACTCCCGCGTTCGGGGAAGCGCAGCAACGGCTCGAGGCCCATGATCGAGAACGCGCCCGCCTTCAAGAACGCCAGCGACTCGTCGAGCAGGCGTACGGCCAGTTGCAGGGGGAGGTGGCCCGGCTGTCCGACCAGGTAACCGTCATTGAACTGAACCTCGCTCGGTTCGCGAGCTACCAACGAGTCGAGGTAACCAAGGAGATCGACAAGATTGATCGCAAGCTAGCAGACCTCGACGCCCAGCGCGATCGCCTCCGGGCTCAAGCAGACACCTTCGACAGCGCGGTGGAGGGCCCGCTCGCGGAGTGGCGCCGGTACCAAGAAGAATTCCAAGAGCAGGAGGGAGCCGTCGCCCAACTCAGGTCCGATCTCTCGCGGCTGGAGGACGATATCACTTGGGCCGAGGATCTTGACCGCAAGATCTCCAACGCCTCGACCAAGTACGAGAGGGCGATGCTCCACGAACAGTGCAAACGGCGATTCGGGGAAGGTTCTCCTCGAAGTGTCAGCCGTACCATTCGGGCAAAGATGCCTCCACTGCGTTACGAGCTTCGGAATCACGAGCGGCAAGTCACACACATCCGACGCGACCTGGAGAAAACCGAGAAGCGCATCATGGCACTTGCTAGTCGCGCATCGAGGGATATTCGGTCACTCGTGGTAGATGGCAACAACTGCTGCTACGAAGGCGACCGCTTCATCGGGCTGAACGCACTTCTCCCCTTGATTCAAGTTCTGGCCGGAAGGTTCGATGTCCTTGTCGTCTTCGACGCAAGCATCCGGGGTCTGCTGGGCGTAGGCGACGATCACCTTCGATCGACGTTGCAGCCCGCGCAGGTGCACGTTGTTGCGACTCGCGTCAAGGCTGACGAGACGATCATAGACATTGCGAGCAGCCCAACTGACTGGATCATTTCGAATGATCGGTTCGGAGAGTTCAGAGAGAAGGCGCCCATCGGTGAGGGCCGGGTCATCAGGCACGAGATCTTGCGCGGCCGAGTCTTGGTGCATGAGCTTGGTGTGAATGAACCGCTCGACGAGCAACATATGGGAGGAACAACATGAGCAATCTCGGCATGTATCAGGATTTCGTGATCCAGACGAAGAGCGTAGGTGGTGTCGAGAAGATGATCCAGCAGATCGAGGACGGCGGTGTCGCGAAGGGGGTGGTGGGAGGTATCGTGGGCACCTTGGCTGTGGGTGGCGCCTGCTTATACCTCTGGCGTTTGTGGTCCGCATCTGAGTCACGCAAGTCCTCGGCAGCTGACGCAAAGGATCACCTGAGGGCCGTAGTGGATGATCAGGACGACTCACATGCCGACAGCGCGGACGTCGATGAGAACCCCGACGGCTCCGGGGAAACGCGATGAGCGAGCGCTTCCCCGACATCGCCTGGTGGTGCGACCGCTGCGGAGCCAATCTAAATGGCCAGCTCGGGTTCGACGACCACCGGTACACCTGGAAGTGCGAAGAGTGCGGTCACAAGAACAGCATCTCCAGGGACAACATCTACGAATCCCATGACGACTTCTGGAACGCGGGTCGAAGCGACTGACTCGTGACGCGCGGGCTACGACGCCCGCTGCTTGAACCAGTCGAACCCGGCGATGATCTGTGCGGTGCGGTCGCTGAGATCGTTGGGCAGGCCGCTCTCGTCCTCGACATTGCACACCTCCTCGCGTACGATCCGGCGAGCTTCGTCAGTATGACCTTCGGCGTGGGTGACGGCTGCCAGGTCGAGCCTGGGGATCGTCTCGTAGGGTGCTGCGGCCAACGCGGTCTCGGCTGCGGCGCGGGCCTTGCCGAGGTCTCCCGTCTTGAGGAAGTGAGTGACGACGAGGTGGGCGACGTCGACGATCGCGCAGATCATGTGCTGGTCGATGTTGAGGTCGACCAGCCACGCCCAGCCTGCTTCGCGGACCCGGTCGAAGGGGCGTCCGTTCACCAGAGCGAGTGCGGTGACGAGGTCGTTCCT
>CAVSPO010000023.1:0-314087 GCA_963730005.1 uncultured Actinomycetota bacterium | reverse complement strand
GGCCAGCAGGGTGTCGAAGTCAGCCTCGGGATCGGCCATCGCCTCGCTGATCTCGTTGTAACGAGTCGGCGTGCCTTGACCTCGGCGACGCCCTCCTCGACGTTCTCAAGGACCGTCTTGTCCTCGGTCAGCGGCGGCTCCTGCAACAGGATGCCCACCGTGGCACCCTTGGCCAGCTGTGCGTCGCCATTGTTGATGGGCTCCAACCCGGCCATCACCTTGAGCAGGGTGGACTTGCCGGCGCCGTTGGGGCCGACGACCCCGATCTTGGCGTCCGGGAAGAATGACAGCGTCACGTTGTCGAGGATCAGCTTCTCGCCGATCGTCTTGCGGACGTTGTGCATTTGATTCGGTGGACTCGGCCGAGTAGGCATCAGGATCCTTCGGTAGCTCGGCATTCCGGGTGGAATCCACCGTCGACCAGTATTGCCCGCTCGCTCCGGGCCCAATCCTCAGCGGACGGCCCGCGCCACCACCTGCGCCTTGGCGTGGCGCGCCGATTCCAGTCCGACCAGCTTGATCACTTCGTCCAGTGCCACGGCTGTGACGGCCCTGGTCATCGCAGCTTCTGCCTGGGCCGCCTTGTGTCGGGCACCGACCTCGACACCGATCCGGCTGACCCCGGCCAGCGCCACCCAGTACCAGACCACTGAACACCATCAGGGTGGGCGGCGGAAAAGTGTGTACCAGCGATAAGATCTGCAGCGGGGGCAACTGGAAGTAGGCGAGGATGACGCCGCTGAACAACCACAGCAGACCGGTGGCGACAATCACGATCATGAGCCACTGGAGTACCCGCACCAGTTTCCCCCAACCGTGCCCCTCGTTCATCCGCAGGTCGGTGGTGGCGACCGCCCGGGTCGAGATCGTCCGCCAGGCGCTGCCGATCGGTGCGCGCCGCCTACCGCGTACCGCGTCCGCCCAGCCCCCCGGGAGGCCGGCTGAGGCCTCATCGGCGAGGGCTCGCACAGCGGCGTCGACGCGAGACTGCTGCACTCCCCCGCCGACCCGCAGGCTGGTCCGCTGCACCTCGACCGGTTGCACACTCGTTCTGTTTGGGACGTTCGGTCTTCCTGGCGGCACCCCGGTCCAGATGCAACATGCGCAGAGGATCCGGGCGCAGCTTCGTCAACCAGTTCACCAGCGGCCAGCCGGTGGCTCCAACACCGCCATGCCGCATCGACCCCAGCACCGCTGCACTCACCTGGGGCACGCCACAGCCTCGGCGAAGGCGTCCGCCAAGCGTCCCTGGAGGGTCATCGGCGATGTCACCGGCACGCGCCCGTCCGCCGAGATCCGCGTCGAGGGCTCGCGCGGCAGCCGCCACGTCAAGGGAGAGCCGGGCAGCGGCCGCGGCCTTGTTGCTGACCAGCTTCTTGATGGCGGCCCGCAGTTTGTCGATGTTGAGCCCGTCCAGCGCCGACACCGCCAGCACCGGCACCTCGCCCAGGCCCTCGCTGCGGAGCAGGGCACGCAGGTCCTTCATGGTTTTGTCGAGCTGGTCGGGGGTCAGTCGGTCGGCCTGGTTGAGCACGACCATCATCACCTCTGCATGGTCGGCCAGGGGCCTCAGGTAGCGCTCGCTGGAGCGCGTTGTCCGCGTATTTCTGGGGGTCCACCACCCAGATCAGGCAGTCGACGAGCTGCACCAGCCGGTCGACCTCCACACGGTGCGACGTCATCAGCGAATCGTGGTCGGGCAGGTCCAGCAGCACCAACCCGGCCAACGCCGGGTCACCATCGTCCACGACCTGACGGCGGGGCACGGCGAGCCAGTCGAGCAACTCGGACGGCGGCTGAGCGCCCGGTCGGCGGCCAGGCCCTTCGATGTGGTGGGTCGCTTGACGCCCGGCTCGGCCAGCTGGCGCCCGGCTATGGCGTTGAAGACACTCGACTTGCCGGACCCGGTAGCTCCGGCCAGCGCGACTACCGTGTCGTCCCCGGAGAAAGCCAGCCGCTGATCCACCTGCTGGACGACTCGTCGCGCCTCGGCCACCACCCGATCATCGCCTCGGCCCTCGCTGAGGCTGGCCGCGTCACCCAGGGCACTCACCCGCGACGCCAAGCCGGCGCGCTGCCGTGCCTCCTTGGGACTGCCGGTCATCGCTGGTCACCTCGCGGCTGCTCGATCAGCTCCGCTTCGACCAATTCACCACTGTTGTCCCCCGTCACCTGACGGATCCTGACGGTCTCTTCGACGGCTCCCCGACCGATGGCAGCGGGGCTGCCCGAGTCGATGGCGCCCTGTTGTTCGGCGGGGGGCAGCGCGGCTGCGCGTCCGGTCTGGGGATGGAAGTCGAACTCCTCGTACCCCTCAGCTCGGGCGATGTGACACGCTCGCTGGCTTCCGGATCCGGGCGGCCCGCTCACCGGTCACCTGCAGGTCAGCCAACGCCTGCTCGTAGCGGCCCAGCTCGCCGGCCATCAGTGCGTGCACCCGTTCATCCAGCTGTTGCTTGGCGATCACAGCGAGCCTGCGCACGGCGTCCTCACCGAAAATCGACTCGAGCAGCTTCTGGGCCAGCACCGCGCTGCCCCCGGCGACACCGATCTCGGCCCCGGTCAACCCTGCGGTCTGGCTGAAGATCACCAGCATCAGCGCGGCACCGACGCCGTTGACGCCCAGAGCCGCGATCCGGGCGCCCTTGCGTTTGCCTCGTCCCTCTTCCGCGACCAGCGTCATGACGTCGGTCTGCCAACCCCTGATGAGTCGCGACACCGCATCAGGAACATCCGGGGATGCCTTGGCCAGGTCGGGGTGAGCCAGCAGCAGCTGACGCCCCGCCGGATTGCCCAGCCAGGCCCGACCTGCCCGCTCCGCGGCGGCGCGGCCTCCTCGACCAGCAGGATCTCCAGACCGGAGCGCGCAGCAACGGCGACTTCCTGGCCTGCCGACGGTTCTCCCCGCAGCGCCCCGGTCAGTTTGTCGCGCAGCCAGGAGATCTTCTCGTCCATGGCGCGGGTAAACTCCCCGGTCCCGACGTAGTCGTGCCAGCGTGACAGCACCTCGCCGCGCAGCAGGGTGCCGTCGGCGGTCTGGACGGCCACCGCGCGAGACGCCTCGTCGAACGACTTGGAGGCGTCCTGCTGGAGGGCGTCGACGGTCTCAAGCTGCGCCTGGATGGCTGCCGCGACGCCGGGCGCGCGTGTCGTCAGCGAACCGATCGCGCCGTCCAGGGTCTGCATGACGATCCGCTGCCGGCTCGCTTTGTCCGCGGCCAGGGTCGCCAGCCAGGCGCGGATCGGTGACACAGCGGCGTCGGGCAGCAGGCCAAGTTCGTCGGTGACGGTCTCGGGCACGGCGAACAACGGCGAGTCGGCCAAACCGCGCTCGGTCATCAGGCGGCCCAGATCGGCCGGGATCACCCGCATCGCCGCCGGGGGGACCCGGTCGAGGACGACGGCGACCGCGGCATTTCGTCTGGCTGCGGCCTGCAGGAACTCCCACGGCACGGCATCCGCGTAACGGGCGGCGGAAGTGACGAACAACCACAGGTCGGCAGCTTCGAGCAGTTGGGAGCTCAGCCGCCGGTTTGCCTCCACGACGGAGTCCACGTCAGGTGCGTCCAGCAGTGCCAGTCCGGGCGGCAGCGTGGGCTCGGGGACGAGTTGCAGCGAGCTCTGGTCGGTGCTGGGCACCCGCGTGCGGATCAGTCCAGAAAGCACCCGGTCATCATCGAACCAGCCCTCGTCCTTGGGGTTGAAGATGAGCACCGGCGACTTGGTGGTGGGTCGGATCACACCGGGCGCCGAGACCACCCGGCCGATGAGCGTGTTGACGAGCGTGGATTTGCCGGCGCCCGTGCTGCCGCCGATGACGGCCAGCAGCGGGGCCTCCAGGTTGACCAGCCGGGGCAGGATGTAGTCGTCCAGCTGGGCGGTGATCTGGCGGGCGGCAGCCGACTGGTCAGCGGCCCCAGGCAGCGCCAAGGGGAGACGTGCATCGACCAGAGCTGACCGCAGCTCGGTCAGTGACTGGGTCAGTTTCAGGCTGCTACCCAAGGCTGGTTTCCTTCCCCCGCGTCAAGACCTCACTGGGCCTTGGTCCACTTTGGCACGTCCAGGCACCGGACGTCGCCCTCCGGGGTGACAACCGGGCCGAATCGGCGCGTGCGTGGCTCGTTCAAGCGGGGCACGCAATCTCGCACGCCGCCTACTGCGGATAGTTCGCTGTCGGTCCGGATGCTGTGGGTCGCATCGGGACAGAGCTGACGGGTATCGGCGGTCCGGCGTTCGGCAGGGCCGGCACCTGCCGCATCCTTGGCTGCCGGAGCCTGGCGAGACGTTCCTTGAGCGCAGTCAGGTCAGGCTTGTGCCACCAGTCCGGTTTGATCCGTTGACCGTCCGGCTCGTACAAGGCAGTCAGTCGAAGGGCCCGGATCTCGTACAGCAGTTCCTTGGCACGTTCCTCCCCCGCTGCATCCACCAGTCCGCGCGTCATCGAGGCCCGCAGGTAGGCCAGCTCCGACAGACAGCGCTGCATGGCCAGGGTGTCGCGGAAGACGCGACGGCCACGAAGCAGCGCGGCGAACGCCAGCTTCAGACGAAGCCGGGTGTTGGAGAACACGATCGGGTCTCGCGGGTACAGCCAGCCGGTGTGCACGTAGTCGTCCAGCCTGGCGGCGATCAGTTTGCGCTCGGCCAGGTAGCGCCGGACCAGGGTCAGGGTCAGGGTCAGCATCGCCAGCCAACCGCTGACGGTGAGCACCGTTGTCGGGGCGCCAACACTGGCCATGCCGTTGAACGCCATGTGGCCGGAGACGGCGAACAGGAAACCGGCCAAAGGCGCCACGACGCGAACCAGCTTGCTGCGGTTGGTCAGGGCCACAGCCAGACCCAGGGCGGTCAGGATGGTGAACAACGGGTGCCCGAAGCTGGTTTGCAGCCCTCTGGACACCACGTACTCCATGCGGGCGGCCTCAGGGTCAACGCCGACGATCTTGCTGGCGTAGATGAAGGGGCGCGTGTAGTAGAGGATGTTCTCGGTGAACGCGAAGCCGGCCGCGCTCAACCCGGCGAGGGTCACCGTCTGCAGCACGCTGACGATGCGGTAACGCACGAAGATCGCCAGCAGGAAGAGCACGGTTGCCTTGGCGGACTCCTCGACGAAGGGCGCCACGAAGATCGCGGCCCGGGCGGCCGAGGTGGGGTCGCCGGCGCCCTGGATGTTGATCAGGCTGCTCATCCAGGTGTTGAGGTAGAGGCTGACCAGGGTGGCGACCGCACCGCCCCAGCCGAGCGCCACGAACTTCATCGTCCAGGTGGTGGGCCTGAGCCGGTCGACGAGCACGAACACCACCACCCAGCCGGCCAGTGTCAGCGACGCCCAGTAGGCCGACCCCCGCACCGCTTCGCTGAACTGGCTCCAGGTGAGCTCAGTGGGTGAGCCCAGCTGCTGTGTGACGGCCTCGATCTCGGCCCGCAAGCTGGCACCCTCCAGCCGGTAGGTCCAGACCAGGCAAGCTCCGTACACCAGGACTGCCACCACGCCCACCCAGAACGAGTGGCTGAAGACGAAGTGGCGTTGCCACCAAGGCTGGATGCGGTCCACCGGACGCGGCAACCCGGAAAGGGCACGGGCTCGACGCTCGACGATCTCGGTGGACATGTCTGCAAGGTTACCCGGGGACGATGTGGGCTCAGGGACCGGCAATTGGTTGGGTGCCCCCGGCGCGATTCGAACGCGCAACCGTTGGATTAGAAGTCCAGTGCTCTATCCGTTGAGCTACGGGGGCCTGCGCACAGATTGTAGGTCCAGGCCCCCGCCGGCGGCACATCCTTGCATCAGATCGGCCTCGGCCGTTCGCCGAGCGGCCGAGGCGCACCGCCCATGCGGGCTCCTTGCGGACGGGTCGCTAGGGTGAGGGGGTGAATGACATGTTGGTGTGGGTGGATTGCGAGATGACCGGGCTTGACCTGGCGAAGAACGGGCTGATCGAAGTGGCGGTGCTCGTCACTGACGGTGAGCTCAACGTCAAGGACGACGGGCTGGACATCGTGATCAAGACCTCAGCGGAACAACTGGCCACCATGACCGACTTCGTGCGCGAGATGCATGTCAAGTCCGGCCTGCTGGCCGAGCTCGAGGCCGCCGAAACCACCATGGCGCAGGCCGAGCAACAGATCCTCGACTACGTGAAGAAGCACGTTCCCGTCTCCCGCAAGGCGCCATTGGCGGGCAACACGATCGGCACCGACCGCACGTTCCTGGCCAAGGAGATGCCCGAGCTCGAGGCGTACCTGCACTACCGCAACGTGGACGTCAGCAGCGTCAAGGAGTTGGCCAGCCGCTGGTACCCCAAGGCCTTCTACCAAGCCCCGGTAAAGAGGGGCAACCACCGTGCGCTGGCCGACATCCAGGAATCCATCGAGGAGCTGCGGTACTACCGGGAGGCCGTGTTCGTCGCCCCGCCCGGCCCGACCACCTCGCAGGCCAAGGCGATCGCTGCCCGACACCAGGGCAGTGTGACGGGCATCGGGACGGCGTAGACCGGTCTGGCAAGCCCTGCTGTCCGCAACCTGTTCGCCGCGTCCTGGTGATCACGGCGATTTCCGATAGTTCCGATGTTTCGCTAAGATGTTGACCTGTTCGCGCAGGGAGACCTGCAAGAAAACTTGGTGGGTGTGGCTCAGTTGGTAGAGCTCCTGGTTGTGGTCCAGGCGGTCGCGGGTTCGAGTCCCGTCATCCACCCCAAGGAGGAGCAACTGCAAGATTCGCTTGTGAGTTGCGAGGACGCAGGGGTTGAAGCCGCGCAGCGGCGAGCACCCCAGACGGGTCAGGTGTGAACTTTCGACCAGGGGACCACCCTTGGGGAAGTGCTCACCTGGCCTTCTTTCTTTGCCTCGGCGGCCCACGTGAGAGCGTCGGCGTCGCTCAGTCCGTCGTAGGGAGTCGGGTAGCCGACGCGAACGTCGACTTAGATCGCCTTGCGCAGTGGCCCCCGATCTCCGATCGAAGGCCACTGCGCAGTGTCTGTGCGCTTCTAGGCGGGAGCGCCCACGGGCTCACGAGTGTCGGACGCCGACGGCTCGCTCACACCGTCGTAGACCGCGCGATCGAGAATGCCGTTGCGGCGCGCGACGATCGTGGGAACCAACGCCTGGCCGGCCACGTTCGTGGCGGTACGCGCCATGTCGAGGATGGGGTCGATGGCCAGCAGCAGACCGACGCCCTCGAGCGGTAGGCCCAGCGTCGAGAGCGTCAGCGTGAGCATGACGACAGCACCGGTGAGGCCCGCGGTGGCGGCCGAGCCGACGACCGACACGAAGGCGATCAGGGCATAGTGCGTCCAGCCGAGCGGAACGCCGAACAGTTGCGCCACGGTGATCGCCGCCAACGCCGGGTAGATGGCGGCGCAACCGTCCATCTTGGTGGTGGCGCCCAGCGGGACCGCGAACGACGCGTACTCGGACGGGACACCCAGCCGGTCGGTGACGTTGCTCTGGGTAATGGGCAGGGTGCCGATCGACGAGCGGGACACGAACGCGAACATGATCGCCTGACCCGCCCCGGCGAAGAAGCGGCGAACCGACAACCCATGCAGCTTCAGCAAGATCGGGTACAGCCCGAACAGCACCAGGGCGCAGCCGAGGTAGACGTCGAGGGTGAACACCGCGAGCGGGGCGACAAGGTCCCAGCCATAGGTGGCCACCGCCTTGCCGATCAGGGCCGCCGAGCCAATCGGGGCGAGTCGGATGATCCACCAGACCAGCTTCTGGAACACCGCCAACGCGGCCTCAGCGAAGTCAACGAACGGCTTCGCCTTCGCTCCCGCGGCCAACGCGGCGGCCCCGAGGGCGATCCCGAGCACGACAAGCTGCAACACGTTGAAGTTCACACTCGAGGACGCCGCACCCTCGGTCACCCTGGTGCTGACTTCGAGGCCGAACACGTTCGCGGGGACGAGAGACTTCAGGAAGTCGAGCCAGGTGCCCTGCGTGGTGACGGCCTTGGCGCCGGTCGTGCCGATGGCGGCGTTGGTTCCCGGGTTGGTTATGAGGCCGAGTCCGATGCCGATGACCACGGACACCAGCGCCGTGATGGCGAACCAGACGAGGGTCTGCACGGCCAGGCGTGCCGCATTGGTGACGTGGCGCAACTGCGTGATCGACACGATCAGTGCGGTGAGGACCAGCGGGACGACGACGACACGCAGAAGCTGGACGAAGATTGTTCCGACGGTGGAGAGGGTTGTTGTAAGCCAAACGACGTTCCAGGTACGGGCGACGAGGCCGAGCAGGACGCCGATGGCCAGGCCGACGAGGACCTGCGCCCAGAACGGAACGGTGGCGCCGCGGCGCGTTGTGGACGCAGCGGACGTAGAGGTAGACACGATGAGGCCTTTCGGGGAATGGGTGCGGTGGGATCACCGCAGGGTGACGGACGCTGTCAGCTCCGACAACCACAGGTGTTGACGCGCGCGAAGTCGACGTGCAACCGCCGCCACAACCCGCTCACCTTGACTCCTCTTCCGAATGGACAATCACAGGTTACATGAACTTTCAACGATTGCCAGACCGGGATCGGCCGAGGGTCCCTGACCAGCGTGGCTGGCAGATGGGGCGCCCGCGGTGCTTGAATCCGCCACTTTGAGCCCGCCGGAACGGCAAGTTCCTGGCGTACGCTGCGAAACAGCAGTTCAGGCCACCCACGACCCCGGTGGTGGTCGCGTTGTTGAGGAGAAGCGACATGCCCAACAAGTCCCTGCGCTATGCCCTGGCCGTCCTCATCCTGGGTTTCCTTCCGGCCCTGCTCACCGGCTGCGCAATCATGCCGGGGCAGTCGACCTCCGGCGACGCCACCTGGGGAGTCGAACCGGCTCCCGTGCAGGACCGGGACTCGCAGTCGGGTGCCACGGCAAGCGGTCAAAGCCCTGAGCAGAGCACCGGTGACCTGACGGGGCCGCTGATCATCCGCACCAAGATGCTGCGGCTGCAGGTGAAGGACACGAGCGAATCGGTCACCCAGGTGACAAGCCTCGCCAAGGCCCACTCCGGCGTCGTGACTGACCTGCAGGTGGCCACCGACACCGATGAGTGGCTGTACCGATACGACAAGTACGGCTCGCCGGCCAGCGACGGCGCCGCGCTGCGCGGCTGGGTCACGGTGCGGGTGCCGGTCGGCTCCTTCGACGCCTTCATCGAAGCCGTCTCCAAGCTCGGCACGGTCAAGTTCGAGTCCGAGACGTCAAGCGACGTCACCCAGGAGCACGTGGATCTGTCTGCGCGGCTGGCGAACCTGCGCGCTCAGGAGGCCCGCCTGCGAGAGCTCGTCGCCTCCGCCCAGAACGTGACCGATGTGCTCGCCGTGGAGAAGGAGCTCTGGCGTGTTCGCGGCGAGATCGAGAGTCTGGACGCCCAGGTGCAGTGGCTGGAACGTCAGGCGGCCATGGCGACGGTTACCGTCGAGCTCACCGAGGACCGTCCGGTGGTGAGGCCAGGCGGCCAGTCCTGGGGGTTCCTGGAGGCCATCACGACCGGCATTCGCGGCGCCGCCCAGGTGTTCAACTTCCTGATCAGCCTGCTGATCGCCAGCACTCCGCTGGTGCTCGCCGGAATCGGCGTCTACTTCCTGGTGAGGTCAATCAGGCGGCGCCGGGCCCGGCGCGCGCCAGCAGCGGCGACCCCACAGACAACGAGTGGGCCGGCAGCGCCAGCGACCGAGACCGAAACTGCGACCCCGACCCGTCCAGGGGCGACGGCTGAGTCGACCCAGCCGTCCCGGCAGCCAGACCCGCCTGAAGCTTGATCGCTCAGCTGGGCTCCTGCCGTCCTGGCTGACGACAGTCAGGCGCGCAGCCAGGCCCCGAGCTCGGACGCGGCACGGCGTCCTGAGACCAGAGCCCCCTGGATCGACGCGTGCGCCCGATGATCGCCGGCGACGAAGAGCCCCTCGCCGACCTGGCAGGGGTGGCCGTCCGCGCGAGGCTCGGCCACCACGGGCAGCGACTGCGGGATCGCGTGTCGCGCAAGCACTGACCAACCTGCCGTGGGGTGTTGGTAGATGACCTGGAGCTGGGCGCGCACCTCGGCCTCGGAGCTCTCTCCGAGCGTCACGGCCGACACCAGGTGGCGTCCCGCGGGAGCGTAGGAGGGGGCGGCGTTGCTGATCACCGCAGTGTTGACCACCGGCCCGACCCCGGGGTGCACGTGCAGCATCTTCAGCTGCGACGGCGCCTCGTCAGCGGCGAACCACCACGTGACGCAGCCTCGCATGGGCACCCCGGGCAGGCTGGTCAGCCGCGACGCCGTGGCTGGGTCGGTCGCGACCAGCACGGCCCGCGCCGTCCGCACTCCCCCGGCCCCCGCCACCCGCCAGCCGCCAGCCGTGCGCTCCAAGGCGTCGACGGCCTGGTTGAGCGCAATCCGCGCCCGGACGGGCTCGGCCAGCAGTGCTGGCAGGGCGGCCATGCCCTGGCTGGGCAACGACGGGGTTCCCACGGCGAAGTAGCGCACCATCCAGCGGGCGAAGGACGCCGGGGTGTCACCCGAGGCGTCCAACAGGACGCCGGTCAGGAAGGGGTCGATCAGCTCGGTGCGCAGGCTGCCGCTGACTCCGGCGGCATCAAGGGACGCCTCGAGGCGCTCGGGACGATCGCGGCTCGCCAGCCAGCGGACCAGCCCGGCCAGGGCCCGTGGATCACGCCAGGGCCCCGAGAGGCTGGTCAGCAGGCGCGTCGGATGACGGGTGGGGTCGGCGACGACGGACAGACCGTCCGCTCGACGGATGGCCACCCCGCGGCCGAAAGGATGCAGGTCGAGGCGCGCCAGGTCGACCTCGGCGCGCAGCGCGGGGTAGGCGGGGTTGAGCAACTGGAAGCCCCGGTCGACCCGGAAGCCGTCGACCAGGTCGGTGCGGACTCGTCCGCCGACCTCGTCGGACGCCTCAAGGACGGCAACGTCGAGGGAACGTCCCGCAGACCCCTTCGCCAGTTGCCGTGCGGCGGCCAAACCGGCCAGCCCGGCCCCGATCACGATCACGTCGTGGTCCATGATTCCCCCTTGTCGGTGTGAAGGTCGGCCTCGAGGGTGCCGGCATCCGCCCTCTCAGATTGGCAGGCCCCGCGACCGGTGGCGGCCAGTTTGGCAATCTGGCGTTTGACCCCGACCCCTGCCGCTCGGCTATGGTCGACAGCCCATGCCATCTCCCGTCCCTGTCGCCGCTGCCACCACGCCGGTGCAGCCATGAGCCAGGCAGCTTTCGAACGGCTGTCCCCCGCCTTCCCGCAACGGGCACCGTGGGGGACGTCGGCACGGCTGCGCGCCTGGCAGGCCGAGGCACTCGACCTCTACCGCCGTCAGGCCTCCCAGGACTTCCTGGCAGTTGCCACGCCGGGAGCCGGCAAGACGACGTTCGCGCTGCGGGTGGCCGCCGAACTGTTGGCCGGCAGGGTGGTCCGCAGGGTGATCGTGGTGGTCCCGACCGAGCACCTCAAGTCCCAGTGGGCCGATGCCGCCGCGAAGGTCGGCATCCAACTGGACCCGTCCGGCGCCGGCAACCGGCGGGGCCGTTCCCGCGAGTTCGACGGCGTGGCGGTCACCTACGCCGGGGTCTCGGTGCGGTCGTGGCACTACCAGGCGGTCACCGCCGATGTGCCGACCCTGGTGATCTTCGACGAGATCCACCACGCCGGCGATTCCCGCAGCTGGGGGGAGGCCGTCCAGGACGCGTTCCAGCACGCCACCCGGCGCCTGGCGCTGACCGGCACACCGTTCCGCAGCGACGAGCACCCCATCCCGTTCGTCAGCTACGAGCAGCTTGGCGACGGCTCCCGGGTGAGTCGGGCCGACTACGTCTACGGCTACGCCGAGGCGCTGCGCGACCAGGTGGTGCGTCCGGTGGTCTTCATGAACTATGGCGGGCCGATGCGCTGGCGCACCAGCTCCGGGGACGAGGTCGCAGCCAGTCTGGGCGAGCCGCTCACCAAGGACCTGACCGCGCAGGCCTGGCGAACCGCTCTCGACCCGAAGGGCGAGTGGATCAGCGCGGTGCTGCGCGCTGCCGACCGCAGGCTGTCCGAGGTGCGCCGTCACGTCCCGGATGCCGGGGGTCTGGTGATCGCGTCCAACCAGACCGTGGCGCGCGCGTACGCCCGGGTGCTGCGCGAGGTCAGCGGGGAACGGCCGACCGTGGTCCTTTCGGACGAGGACGCTGCCAGCGAGAGGATCGACCGCTTCGCCGGCGACCAGTCGCGCTGGATGGTCGCGGTACGGATGGTGTCAGAGGGTGTGGACGTGCCACGGCTGGCAGTGGGTGTCTTCGCCACGTCGACCTCGACACCGCTGTTCTTCGCCCAGGCGGTGGGACGCTTCGTCCGCGCCCGACGCCGCGGCGAACTGGCCACCGTCTTCCTGCCCACCGTGCCCGTCCTGCTGGCCCACGCCGCCAGCCTGGAACGCCAACGCGACCACGTGCTGGGCCGTCCCAAAAGGGATGAGGCGCTGGACATCTGGGCCGAGACCGAAGCGCTGCTCGAGCAGGCGAATCGCAACGAGCAGGCCAGCGACGACCTGCTCGGCCAGTTCGAGGCGCTGTCGTCGGAGGCCACCTTCGACCACGTGCTCTTCGACTCGCAGGCCTACGGCATGCAGGCTGCCCCGACCAGCGCCGACGAGGCCGACTACCTGGGGTTGCCCGGTTTGTTGGAGCCTGACCAGGTCTCGCGACTGTTGGCCGAACGGCAACGCCGCCAGATCCGCCGCAACGAACAGACCAACCGCCGGGAAAAGGTGCCACCCGAGGAGGCCTTGCATCGCAGCCTCGAGGCGCAGCGAAAACAGCTGAACTCGTTGGTGGCGCAGTACGCACACCTGAAGGGCATGCCCCACAGCCACGTGCACGCCGGGCTGCGTCGGGAGTGCGGCGGGCCGCAGCTGGCCCAGTGCAGCACCGAACAGGTCGACCAGCGGATCCGCACGATCAAGACGTGGCTAGGGTGAGGCCCTTCCCGCTATTGGACCCGCTTGGCCGAACAGTTAGCATGCTCAAGATCCGACAAACCAAGGAGTACGACATGGCCGCAAGCGGCGATGATTACGCGCTGTCGCGGGTGCCGCTCAGCGCAAAACGTCCGATGTGGGAGATCCTCGTCATCCGCATCGGGTCACTGGCCTGTGTTTCGCAGCTGATGCTGGGAGCTGCCCTCGGCTATGGCATGAGTTTCTGGAGCGCGTTCGGCGCCACGATGGTTGGCAGCGTGCTGCTGCAGGTGGTCAGCTGGGCCATCGGCACCGCAGCCGCCAGAGAGGGGCTGTCCACCAGCCTGCTGTCGCGGTGGGCAGGCTTTGGCAAGTCCGGCTCGTCCATCATCGGCGGCGTGATTGCTCTCTCGCTGGTCGGCTGGTTCGGGGTGCAGAACTCGGTCTTCGCGGAAGGCCTGCACGCGGTGACCGGCCTGCTGAACTACCCCATCTGGGCGGCCATCACCGGCATCGCCATCACCATTCTGGTGGTCTTCGGCATCAAGGCCATCAGCAAGGTGGCCAACGTCTTCGTGCCGCTGTTCATCGTCGCGGTGGTCTACGCGGCCGTGGTGATGCTGCAGGGTCACAGCGTCGGCGAGCTCCTCAGCACGCCCGCCCCCGGCCCGGCGCTCACCTTCGCCGCCGCCACGACCATGGTCGCCGGCGGCTTCATGATCGGTGCGGTCACCACGCCTGACACCAGCCGCTACCTGATCAACGGCAAGCAGGTCTTCTGGATGACCTTGATCGGCACCTTCGTCGGCGAGCTGGGCATGAACCTGATCGCGGTGCTGCTCGCGCACGCCACCGGCACCGACAACGTCGTTGACATCATGCTGGCCCTGACCGGCTGGCTCGGTGCCAGCATCGTCATCTTCTCCACCGTGAAGCTCAACGACATCAACCTCTACTCGTCCAGCCTGGGCCTGTCCACGATGGTCAACGCCCTGTTCAACATCAAGGTGAGCCGCACCACGCTGACCTGGGTGCTGGGTGGCATCGGCACCGTGCTGTCGATGATCGGGATCATCAACTACTTCACCGACTTCCTGATCATTCTGGGCGTGGCAGTTCCGCCGGTGGCCGGCATCATCGTCGTCGACTACTACGTGCTGCGACGCGATCGTGGCGTCCTGGACGAGTCACGAGCTCTGGGCGAGCTGCCCAAGCTGGTCGACAAGTGGAACCCGATCGCGCTGGCGGTTTGGGTGGCGGCTTTCCTGATCGGTCACTTCGTCACCATCGGCATCCCGGCCATCAACTCGCTGGTGAGCGCGGGTCTGCTGTACTACATCGTGATGAAGGCTGTGGCGGCAGTTCGCAAGACCGACAAGGTCGAGTTCGCGCGCACCAGCGTCGTGGCCTAGGTTCCAGCTTTCCGAAGAAGGGAGTCACCATGCGGCTTCTCGACGAGCAAGCCATCGAGGACATCGCCGTCGGCGCTGCCGTGTTGGGGACGGGGGGCGGTGGTGACCCCTTCATCGGAAAACTGATGGCTCTGCAAGCAGTGGCGGAACACGGCCCGGTGCGCCTGATCGGCATCGACGAGGTCCCCGATGACGCCCTGGTGGTGCCCACCGCCATGATGGGCGCACCGACTGTGATCGTCGAGAAGATCCCCAGTGGCAAGGAGATCCTGAGCTCCTTCGACTCGTTGCAGTCCTACCTGGGGCGCCCCGTCTTTGCCACCATGCCGATCGAGGCGGGCGGGGTGAACTCCATGATCCCGATCGCGTTGGCGGCCACACTGGGCCTGCCGATGGTGGACGCCGACGGCATGGGGCGGGCGTTCCCGGAGCTGCAGATGGTCACCTTCCACCTGCACGGGATCGCAGCCAGCCCCATGATGATCAGCGACGAGAAGGGCAACTCGGTGCTGTTCAACACCATCGACAACGTCTGGACGGAGCGGTTGGCCCGTGCTGCCACCGTGCAGATGGGTGGTTCGGCGATGGACGCGATTTACCCCATGACCGGAGAGCAGCTCAAGCGAGGCAGCATTCCGGGCATCGTCACCTTCACCGAGCGCATTGGGCAGGTGCTGCGGTTGGCCAAGAACGCGGGCGCCGACCCGGTCGCGGCGGTGCTTGAGGTGACCGAGGGTGTGGAGCTGTTCCGCGGCAAGGTGGCCGACATCGTTCGGCGCACTGACGGTGGCTTCGTCCGTGGGCTGGCTGAGTTCGCGGGCATGGACGATTTCGCGGGTCAACGGCTGCGGCTGGAGTTCCAGAACGAGAACCTCATCGCCCGCACCGACGACGCCGTGCTGGCCACCACCCCCGACCTGATCGTGGTGCTGGACGCCGAGACCGGTCGTCCGATCACCACCGAGGGCATGCGCTATGGCGCCCGCGGTGTCATCGTCGGCATCCGGTGCCACGAGCAGTGGCGCACCCCCATGGGGATCGAGACCGTCGGCCCCCGCTACTTCGGCTACGACCTCGACTACGTGCCGCTGGAAGACCTCGTCGCCGGGCGCGACTCGGCAGCACGATCACAGGCCAACGCGGGCAAGGAGCAGTGATGAGCTACCGCATCGGAATCGACGTCGGTGGAACCAACACCGACGCGGTCATCCTGGACGACCAGCTGCATCCGGTCGCCACCGTGAAGACGCCCACCACTTCCCCGGTCGGTGACGGCATCGACCGGGCCATCACCGAAGTGCTGGCCGCGTCCGGCCTGGACGCCAGCCAGATCACCCACGCGATGCTGGGCACCACTCAGGCCACCAACGCGATCGTTGAAAGAAAACGCCTCAATTCGGTGGCCGTGATCCGAATTGGGCTGCCGGCGACCGCCGCAATCATGCCCCTGACCGGGTGGCCGGCCGAGCTGCGCGAAGCGATCGGCGGCCGCCAGTACCTGGTGGGCGGCGGCCACGAGTACGACGGTCGCGAGATCGCCCCCCTGGACGAACAGCACATCCGCATCATCGCCCGCGAGGTCGCCGGGCAGGCCAGCTCGGCGGCAATCATTTCGGTCTTCTCCCCTGTCAGCGCCGACCACGAGCTGCGTGCCGCGCAGATCCTGCGCGACGAGCTGGGGGCCGACTTCCCGATCTCGCTGTCGCACGAGATCGGTAGCATCGGCCTGCTGGAGCGCGAGAACGCCACGGTGCTCAATGCGGCGCTGGTGGACGTGGCGCGCGCCACGGTGGAGGGGTTCGTCGATTCGCTGGCCGCTGACGGCATCGAAGCCCAGGTGTTCCTGGGGCAGAACGACGGCACCCTGATGAGCGTCGAGTACGCCCAGCGCTATCCCATCCTGACGATTGCCTGCGGCCCGACCAACTCGATCCGTGGCGCCAGCTTCCTGGCCCGTGAGTCCGACGCGATCGTGGTCGACGTGGGCGGCACGACGACCGACGTCGGTGTGCTGGTCAAGGGTTTCCCCCGGGAGTCGTCGCTGGCCGTCGAGATCGGCGGGGTGCGCACCAACTTCCGGATGCCCGATCTGGTTTCGGTTGGTCTGGGCGGCGGCTCGATCGTGCGCCGCCATCCCGACGGCAGCGTCAGCGTCGGCCCCGATTCGGTCGGCTACGAGATCACCCGCAAGGCGCTGGTCTTTGGCGGCGACGTGCTCACCGCCACCGACATCGCTGTCGCCGCGGGTCATGCCGAGCTCGGTGACGCGTCCAGGGTCTCGCATCTGGACAGCGACCTGATCCAGCTGGCCTGGGTCGAAATCCAGCGGATCATGGCCGACGCCATCGATCGGGTCAAGACCAGCGCGGCCGATTCTCCCGTGATGGTGGTCGGCGGGGGCAGCATCATCGTGCCCGATGATGTGCCCGGCGCGTCTGCAATCATCCGTCCCGAGCACGGCACCGTCGCCAACGCCATCGGGGCTGCCATCGCACAGGTGAGCGGCCAGATCGAACGCATCTTCTCCCTGGACGAGACGAGCCGCGACCAGGCTTTGGCCGTGGCCCGGGATCAGGCCGTCGACATGGCCATCCAGGCCGGCGCCGACCCACTGACCGTCGAGATAGTTGATGTGGAGGACGTGCCGCTGGCCTATCTGCCCGGCAACGCCACCAGGGTGCGTGTCAAGGCCGCTGGCCAGTTGCTCCTGGATGAGAGCGGTGACCACTGATGACTCGCGAGGTCAAGATCGCCCTGGCCCAGCACGACTGTGTGCTGGGCGACAAGCAAGCCAATCTGGCCACTGTGGAGGACTACTTCCGCCGCGCCGCCGCACAGGGAGCCGACCTGGTCTGTTTCCCAGAATTGGGCACCAGCGGCTACCGCCAGGACCTGCTCGGGGAGAAACTGCACACGTTGGCAGAGCCCGCGAACGGGCCGTCCGCACAGCGCATCGGCAAGCTGGCGGCTGAGCTCGGCGTCTGGGTGGTACTGCCGATCATCGAGGCCAGCTCCGTTCCTGGTGTCGTGTACAACTCGGTCGTCCTGATCAATCGGGACGGCGAGGTGGCCGGCACTTATCGCAAGAACCATGCCTACTCCACCGAAGGCCACTACTTCGCCCCCGGGCGCGAGATGCCGGTCTTCGACACGGATTTCGGACGGATCGGCATCATGATCTGCTACGACATGGGCCTGCCCGAGACCGCACGCATTCTGACTCTGCAGGGCGCCGAGCTGATCCTGGTGCCGAGCGCCTGGCGTCAGGAGGACGAGGACATCTGGGACATCAACATCGCCTGCCGGGCGTTGGAGAACCGCTGTTTCCTGGCTGCGGTGAACCGGGTCGGCAGCGAGGGCGAGACCCTGACGATGCATGGCAAGTCGAAGATCGCCGGGCCCAGGGGCGAAACCCTGGTTGAGGCCAAGCGCTTCGCCGAGGACCTGGTCTTCTGCACTGTCGACCTGGACGAGGTGGTTCCGGCCCGCGTCGAGATCCCCTACCTGCGCTCGCGCCGCCCGTGGAGTTACGGACAGTTGACCGACCTGACGCTGTGAGCAGGTAATTTCTACTGGTTGCCGACGGTCTGCAGATGCTTGGCCGAACCGTAGCGGGCAACCAGCTGATTGAACTCGGACTCGTCGGTGAATTGCACCTCGCCTGCGCCGAAGTACTTGGCGACCTCGACGGCGAACTGCGCGGCCTGGGCGACGTGCACCTCCTGGGTCGCTCCGGTCGCGCTGCCGGCCACCGCAGACTCGGCGACCAGGGCCACGCCCACCACGGGTGCGTCAGTGGCCACAGCCGGCTGCAGGATCGAATTCAGGTGGTGCAATCCGTTCTCGTATGGGGTGATGTCCTGCGTCGAGAGAGGGAAGACCACAGCCGCACGGCCGGTGACCGTCTCGATCACCCGCACCAGATCATCAGAGACCTTCAAGATGTAGCCCTGCTGCACTGTGGGCGAGATCGCGATGCCGCAATGGTTGATCACCCGGTTGCCGCGGGTGGTGTCGATCGACAGGATGGCGTCCATTGTCGGGTCAACCTCGGCCGCGTTCATCTGTGCCATCTCGACCGGCGAGTCCATGAACGGCACCGGGTGGTGCGGACGGGTGGGAGCGTCCGGGCAGACGTGGGTGGTGACGATCACGTCTCCGGGCAGCACGTCGCCGTTGGCCGCCATCGTCGTCAGCTTGGACGCCGCTGACAGCGCCGCCAGTGCACCGTCCCCATCGGAGACGAAACCGATCCGCTCGGGACGCGCCCCCAGCCCGCCGAGCCTTCCGATCACCCCGAGGGTCGGGGCGTCGCCGCCGGCAATCCTGCCCCGGCTACCGGGGATGATCACCCTGACGCAGTCCGTAGAGCCCTTGGGGCCAGTCATCGCAGTGGTGCTCACCACCACCTGGGTGGCGCCCAACGAGTTCAGGTGTGCGACCACGGCCTCGCCGCTGGCTCGCGGCGAATCCAGGATCTCGAACAACTGCAGCACCTGATGAAGCATCGTTTCTCCTCAACCACGTGAATGACCGGTACATGCTCTCACACGCGACTTCGCACGCCCAGCGGACCTCACCGCGTGCACGCGCAGGCCACCCTGGACGGCGTCGCCTCCAGATCAGTAGGGGTTGAAGAACAGGAAGGTCCATGCGGCGGCGACCACGATCAATCCGACGACCGATCCAGCGACCATCAGCTTGTTCTTCTCCTTGGTTCCGCGGACGACGCCGGCGATCGCCAGCAGCATCAACGCAATCCCCAAGGCCATGATTCATTGTCCCCCTACATCCAAGTGCACCCAATCTCGCCCGAGCCGCCCATGCTTGTCCCGGCCACCGGAAAGACGTACATTTATCTGTACAGAAGGAGGGCCAGTGAAGACCATGAGCTACACCGAGTCCCGAGCCCGTTACGCCGAGGTGCTGGACTCCGTGATCAACGACCGTGAAGAGATCGTGATCACCCGTGCCGGTCACGAACCCGTCGTGATCGTCTCTCTGGCCGATTTCGAGTCCCTCCGCGAAACCGCCTACCTGATGCGGTCACCAGCAAACGCCCGTCGCCTCCTCGATGCGATGGAGCGGCTCGAATCCGGAGCCGGGAAAGCCCGGGAGCTGCTCGACGTCCGCGACGATGCAACTGACCTGATGTGAAACTGGTCTGGGACTCCAACGCGTGGGAAGACTACCTGTGGTGGCAGACCCAGGATCGCAGGGTGCTCAGGCGCATCAACCTGCTCATTCAGGACATCGTCCGCAACGGCAACGAGGGCATCGGCAAGCCCGAGGCACTCAAGCACGACTTTGCCGGCTACTGGTCACGCCGGATCACCGATGAACACCGTCTCGTCTACAAGGCGCTCGAGGACGAGATCCGAATCGCTGCCTGCCGGTACCACTACGAGCGTTGAAGATCGACCGCCTCCCGGCTGTGGTGCCGTCCTACACTTGAATCCGAGCGACGGAGGCGTCATGGACCTGGTCTCGGCGGTGGAGTGCCCCAGCTATGAGCTCGGTGCGATGTACGAGGCGGTCACGTCCGCCCTCGACATGGTGGACTACCGGATTCCCTCGGGCGGAACCGTCCTGATCAAGCCCAACGTGATGTCGCAGAACCGCCCCGAGCAGCACACGGTGACACATTTCGCCGTGGTCGCGGCCCTGTGCCGGCTCCTCGCCGAGCACGGCTGCCACATCCAGATCGGGGACTCCGAGGCGTTCTACGAACGCGGAATGACCCGCCGGGCGTTCCGGACGACCGGCCTCGACCGAGTCGCGTCCCGCTACGGCGCCACGCTGATCCCGTTCGAGGAGCAGCCACTCGTGGGGCTCGAGACTGGCCTGCCCTGGCTGCCAACCCTGCACCTGCCGCAGGCGTTGCTGGACGCCGACGTCGTCATCAACGCCCCGAAGCTCAAGTCCCACTCCGGGATGCGTCTGTCGGCTGCGGTGAAGAACATGTTTGGCTGTGTCCCGGGTGGCTACAAGCAGTGGATCCACCGGTGGTCGGCCAACGATTTCGAGCTGTCCGACGCCATGGTGGCCATCCACCGGCTGGTGCGTCCTGCGGTGTCGGTGCTGGACGCGGTCGTCGCCCTGGACGGCGGCCCTGCAGCCATCGGTCGCGGCGTCCCGACCGGACGGATCCTCGCCTCCACCAACGCGGCCGCCCTTGACGTGGTGGCCTGCCGAATGATCGGGTACGACCCCACGGAGGTCCCGCTGCTGGAACAGGCGAAAGCGTCGGGCATGATCGGCGACTACGACGACGTCGGGCTGCTGGGGACCATCGAGCCTCGGGCGTTTCGCCGCCTGGCGCGGGGCACCGTTCCCCTGAGCAAGGACTCCAACGGGCTGTTCGTCACGGCGACCTATGTGGACGTACGGGTCAGTCGCGCCTGCAACGGTTGCGACGCCTGCCTGGACGCGTGCCCGGTGGCGGCCATCGAGCGCGACGGCGCACGCGCGACCATCAGCGAGGACAGGTGCATCAACTGCTACCACTGCCTGACGCTGTGCCCGCGCGACGCGATCCGGACCCGCTCGTCGTTGAAGAACCTGGCCATCCGCAGTGTACGGACATTCACCGGCATCTGAATCAAGGCCGGATCAGCGGGACGGTGCCAAACCAGGGTGCTCCAACGCCCAGCCGAACGGCGTGTGAGGTCCTATCCCCCGGACTTGCGCCTGAAGGTCCGCTTACCGCCCTGCTGTCCGTGCGGCCCGCCACCCACCTGTCCGGTGCCCCCACCCTCGGCGTGGGCTGCCTTGGCGTGGACGGCTGCCTTCTTGGCGTCGAGGGCGGCCCTCATCTGATCCTTGGGAGTTGGCTTGCTTGGTGCGGCCACATCCTTCGGGTCGACGGTACTGTCTGCGTCCTTCGCCGAGTCACTCATCTGCACAGCCTCGCAGCCTCGCCAGACCTACGTCCAGTCAATGAGGCGATTCGTCAGGTCCACTCCGGCGCAGCATCTCCTCAGCGATCCAGCGCGCCGTCTCCCGGGTGCACGCCCCCGGCTCGCTGAAGCTCACGGCGAAGACTCCGGTGATCTCGGTCACCTGCGGGACGCCTCGAAGCCCGAGGATCTCGTCGGCTTCTGGTGAGTACTCGTCCTGTGGGGCGCCGGCCGCGATCAACCCCACCGGGTCCGCCTCGGCCAGAATCCTGATCATTTCGTCCCGTGTGATGGCCATGGAGACGATCTTAGAAGACCTCCCGCCTCCCGCCTGACCGCGACATCAGCCGGGGGCTGGCTCCTGTGGACGTGCTGCCTTGGTCCTTGCTGGGACACTGACCGTATGACCGTCCTGCAGGATCTGTGGAGCCGCGCCTCGGCTACGACCCCGGTCCCGGAAGCGTCTGTCCTCCTGGTCATCGCTCTTGTGGCGCTGGTCTGCGTGATCCTCGCCTGGCCGGCGGTTCGGATGCTGGTCACGGTGTGCCACGAGGCCGGCCACGCCGTCGTGGCCACCCTTGCCGGGCGCTCCGTGGAGGGGATCCGGCTGCACTCGGACACGTCCGGGGTCACCCTGACCAAGGGAAAGCCCACTGGCGTCGGCATGGTGGTCACACTTCTCGCTGGCTATCCCGCCGCCTCGTTCGTCGGTCTGCTCGCCGCCGCCGTTGCCGGCGCCGGCCACGCGGTTGCCGTGCTGTGGCTGCTGGTGGGGCTGCTGGCGCTTGATGCTGCTGCAGATCCGCAACGTGCACGGTGCGCTGGTCGTGCTCGTCCTCGGCTCGGTGCTGGCCCTGGCGACTTGGTACGCCCCCGCCCGAATGCTGGTGTGGCTGGCCTACGGGCTGGCGTGGCTGCTGCTGCTGGCCGGCCCGCGACCCGTGCTCGAGTTGGCGTTTCGTCGGGGCCCTGGCACGGCGGGATCGGACGCGGCGCAACTCGCCCGGCTGACCCACCTGCCAGGCCCGATCTGGATCATCCTGTGGCTTGGAACCACGATTGCAGCGCTGGCTTGGGGAACCGTCTTGATGCTGCCCGAGTTTTTGCCCGGCACCAGCTGATGTCGGCTGAAAGCCGCGAGGAGACGATCCGGGCCGAGGTTCCCGAAGCGGGTTGCAGTCTGTGGTCGCCAACGTCTCGCCAACGCGCCGGTTTCGTCAACGGCACCATCCCGATCGACGGTGGCCAGCACTCCAAATACTGCGCCCACAGAAGGTCGGCCCGCCTCGCGGGCGCTACGCTCAAAGGATCAACTCACCGAGGAGGCGGACATGGACCCGATCATCCAGGGACGCAAGGATGCACTCGTGCCTGACCCCGAAGACTGGCCGACGCCGGACACCAGCCTGCGGTCCCCCGAGCTCATGCAGAACGAGGCGGATGACCTGGCCCTGTCGCTTCCGGCCGGCGCATTCGTGACCACCGAGGCGAACGAAGTCGACATCATCGAACAGCGGCGCGACGCGGGGCCCGATGAGGAGGACGCGCCCCGGGCATAGAGCCACGAGGCCGGTGGCAACCAGTCCTGCGCCACCTGCCACGCCCCCGAGAGCGGCTGGGTGGGCCCCGACACCACGTTCAACGCACACGGCGCGGTCTACGAAGGCTCCATCCCCGGAGCGTTCGGTGACCGCAAGCCGCCGAGTGCCGCCTACGCCACGCAGAGCCCGATCCTGTCGGTCGACAAGAAGCGTCTGTTCGTTGGTGGCAACTTCTGGGACGGCCGCGCCACCGGCGAGAGGCTGGGCAGTCCGGCCGCCGAGCAGGCTCAGGGCCCGTTCCTGAACCCGGTCGAGCAGGCCCTGCCCGACAGCGCGACGGTGGTGGCCTTGGCCTGTGACGCCAGCTACAGCGAACTGGTGCGGGAGATCCTGGGGCGCTGAGGCCTGCGGTGAGTCCCCCACGCCAGCCGTCACGAACGCCGCCTACGACAAGCTGGCCTACGCCATCGCGGCTTACGAGGGTTCGTCTGAGGTGAACGCGTTCAACTCGAAGTACGACCTCTCGCTCGTCGGCAAGGCCAAGCTGACCAAGCAGGAGCGCCTCGGCTTCGCGCTGTTCCAGGGCAAGGGGCAGTGCAAGCTCTGCCACGTCAGCAAGGGCCAAGAACGCGCTGTTCACCGACTACACCTTCGACAACCTGGGCGTGCCGAAGAACCCGGAGAACCCGGTCTACAACGACAACGCCGACTACGTGGACATGGGTCTCGGCGGATTCCTCGCCACGCGGGCTGACTACAAGCCCTACGCCGACGAGAACATGGGCAAGCACAAGGTGCCGACGCTGCGCAACGTGAGACCTGCGACCCACGACCGCAACGGTGAAGGCCTACGGCCACAACGGCTACTTCAAGTCGCTGGAAGGGATCGTCCACTTCTACAACACGCGCGACGTGAAGCCGGCGTGCGCAGGTGCCTACACCGAGGCACAGGCGCTCGCCGCGAATTGCTGGCCCGCGCCGGAGGTGGCAGCCAACATGAACACCGCCGAACTCGGCGACCTCGGCCTCACCGCAGAGGAGGAGCCCACTGGGCGGCGCGTCAGAACAGTGCTTCACGCTCTGCGGGGGCCGACCGGGCGATGAGGCGTCCATCGCGGTACGAACGCAGCACCGGGGCATTCCAGTTCAGTGCGTCGAACCAGTTGCTGGCGTCCAGGACGACGAACCGCGCGGGGCGTCCGACCTCAATGCCGTACGAGCTGCCGAGGTTCAGTGTCCGGGCGGCGTTGTGGGTGATGAACCGGTGGGAGTCGCAGATCTGCTCATACCCCATCATCTGGGTCACGTACAGGCCGTTGAACACGACATCGCGGAGGTTGCCGGTGCCCAGCGGGTTCCAGGGGTCCTGGATGTCGTCCTGCCCGAACGACACGTTGATGCCCGCTTCGGTGAGCTCCTCCACCCGGGTGACGCCCCGGCGCTTGGGGTAGGTGTCGGCGCGACCCTGCAAATGGGTGTTGACCAGCGGGTTGGCGACGAAGTTGATGCCGCTGAGGCACAGCAGCCGCAGCAGCCGCGTGAAGTACGCGTTGTTGTACGAGTGCATCGCTGTGGTGTGGGAAGCGGTCACACGGCTCCCCATGCCCAGTTCATACGCCCGTGTCGCAAGCGTCTCCAGCCCGCGGGAAGCCTCGTCGTCGATCTCGTCGCAGTGCACGTCCACCATCAGGCCGCGCTCGTTGGCGAGGTTGCAGGCGAAGTTCAGTGACTCGACCGAGTACTCGCGGGTGAACTCGAAGTGCGGGATCGCTCCGATCGCATCTGCCCCGAGGTCCGCGGCCTTCGCCAGAAGGCCTTTGCCGTTGGGGAAGGAACAGATCCCTTCCTGCGGGAAGGCGACGATCTGCAGCGTCATGAAGTCGGCCAGTTCGTCGCGCAACTCCAGCATGGCGTGCAGGGCCGTCAGGTCAGGGTCGGTTACGTCCACGTGGGTGCGAACGTATTGGACGCCGAACGTCGCCTGCTGTCTGACGACCTGGTTGACGCGCCGCTTGACGTCGTCGGCACTCAGCATCGGTTTGCGTTCGGCCCAACGCTCGATCCCCTCGAACAGCGTGCCGGACAGGTTCCAGGACGGCTCGCCCGCGGTGAGCACACTGTCGAGATGGAGGTGGCTCTCGATGAACGGGGGCAGCGCGAGGCGCCCACCGGCGTCCCAGGTCTCCTCGCCGTCGGACGCCGAGAGCCCGGCTCCGATCTCGGTGAAGAGTCCCCCTTCGACGCGCAGGTCGACGCCAGCGGCTCCGTCAGGGGCAGTCGATCTGGTCGCACCTTCCGGAAGGTTGACGTTGCGGATCAGCATGGCGTCCTCACTGGCACAGGATGTCATGCTGAAGACGGACACGGTGCTGGTCCGCAGTCGAGGTCGCCGATCCGGGCTTGCTGCGCGGCATCAACCCTGGTGACGTCAGGACTGAGAGTGTCAGCTTGTTCCGGGGAAGCGCGCAGGCTGTCGCCGACGGGTCCGGTGCCGTGGACCTCGCGCCTGAGGACGTCGAGATCGCTGCCTCCGTCCACGCCCGATTCGTCACGCGGCCATGAACCGACGACACAGACACGACGGATGGCGCTCAAGCACACAGTCAAGGGGTGGAGTGCTGACGACTTCTTGTCGTGCGAATGGCCCTGCTAACCTTCAACGGCGCGCGGGGCGCTGCGCGTGGTCGATGACGAGACGCTGTCCGATGCAGAGCGTCCCCGCAATCTCCAACCGCAATCCGGTGAGATCTGGGGGGTCACCTTCTTGATGAACGGCTGTGCTCCGCCGACATTCTTGCGAAATTGATCCTTCGCCTGCTTGGAGACCCTGCCATGACCACGACCCCAGCCACCACAACCGGCTCCCCCACCTTCCTCAAACGCCTGATGGGCATGAGCCTTGTCGCCCAGATCGCCATCGGTCTGGTGCTGGGCATAGCATTCGCGCTGGTTGTGCCCAATGCGACCGCATCCGTCGGCATGCTCGGCCAACTATTCGTCTCTGCGCTGAAGGCGGTCGCCCCGATCCTCGTATTCTTGCTGGTGATGACGGCCATCGCCAACCACAAACAGGGCGAGACCACCCACATCCGCCCGGTGCTGGTGCTCTATGTGATAGGCACCCTCACAGCAGCCGCAGTGGCGGTCATCGCCAGCTTCCTCTTTCCGACCACTCTGGTGCTTGACGTGGCGGCGCAGAGCGCGGAGGTGCCGACGGGCATCGTCGCGGTCTTGCAGAACCTGCTCCTGACCGTGGTGTCGAACCCGGTGAAGGCGCTGGCGGAGGGCAACTTCCTCGCCATCCTGGCGTGGGCTTCCGGCATTGGGTACTTGCTTCGCCGGGGCGGTGAAGGTACTCGTGCGGTGTTGAACGACCTCGCCGACGCGATCTCGGCCATCGTGCACGTGGTGATCCGCTTTGCTCCGGTTGGGATCTTCGGCCTGGTTGCCTCGACTCTGGGCAGCACCGGTTTCGATGCGTTGCTCGGCTACGGCCAGCTGCTGCTGGTGATCGTGGGTTGCATCCTGTTCGTCGCCCTCGTCGTCAATCCACTGATCGTGTTCTGGAAGCTGCGAACCAACCCCTACCCCCTGGTCTTCACCTGCTTGCGCGACAGCGGCGTCACTGCCTTCTTCACCCGCAGCTCCGCGGCCAACATCCCGATCAACCTTTAACTCTCCGAGCGCCTGGGCGTTCACGAGGACACCTATGCGATCGCAATCCCGCTCGGAGCCACCATCAACATGGCCGGAGCGGCGATCACGATCTCGGTGATGACGCTGGCTGCCGCCCACACCCTGGGCATCCCGGTCACCGTCCTGCAGGCGTTGCTGATGTGCATCGTGAGCGGGCTGGCCGCCGCCGGCGCGTCCGGGGTGGCAGGGGGTTCGCTGCTGCTCATTCCGATGGCGTGCGCGCTGTTCGGGATTGATGCCGATGTGGCGATGCAGGTGGTGGCGATCGGCTTCGTGATCAGCGTGGTGCAGGACTCGATGGAGACCGCGCTCAACTCATCGACCGACGTCCTCTTCACCGCCGCCGCCAGCGCGGCCGCGACGGGCGAACCCCTTCGGCTGGATCGCAGCGAGGTGTCGGCCGCCGCGCACTGACCGCACGAGACGGCAGCCGTTGAAGGCGGTGCTGTCAGTCGTATTCGGAAGTCAGGCGACGCGGGAAGCAAGATCGTCGAGTTCGGCACGGATCTTGGCGATCAACGCTTCGTCGAGGTGTCGGCTCCCCCCCCAATCTGTCTGCTCCTCTCGGTATCTGCGTTGGTCTGTGCTGTTTGAAGGCCACGCGTTCACTCCCCAGACGATCCCCTCGTCGGGCAGGACGATCACCGTCACCAGCGCTTTGATCGAGGAGGACCAAACGATGATGCGAATGGTTCGGCCCGAGACGGACGCCGGATCAGGTCGATGACCAACCTGTTCGGATCGGCGAAGGCTTCGTCAGCGACGTCAGGCATCAGGTGCAGCCCGCCGACGGCGAGGCCCGCTACGACTCGAGGGCGGCCGAAACTGCCTTCAGTTCGGCTGTGAAGGCAGGGAGGTCTTGCTTGGCCGTCGTGTGCAGGATTTCGAGGTCGACAGACCAATAGCCGTGCACGATTCGGTTCCGCAGTTGGCTGGGCCTGGCCCAGTTCACGCTTGGGTACGCCTTCCTGAATTCATCCGGCAGTTGCGCGGCGGCCTCGCCCAAGACAGTGAAGTTCCACAACAGGGCATCGCGTACCTGTCGGTCCGCTTGGATGTCGTCGACGTCACGGCCCGACACCAGACGCTGCGCCTGTTCGGCGGCATCGATCATCTCGCCGATCAGCAGGAGTTCACGCCGCGGCATAGAACGGCTGCGCTTCCCGCAACACCTGATCCTTCAGCCGAGCGTTCAATGCGCGCCGAGAGACGAGGTCCACCCGGCGACCGAGGACGGCCCCCAACTCCGAGGTGAGGTCCTCGATTTCCCAGCCAAGCCGAGCACCGGGCGCCAACGTGTACAACAGGTCGATATCGCTGTCAGGGTGATCGGTGCCGCGGGCCATGGATCCGAAGATCTCCAGACGGATGATGCCGTAGCGCTGGCACACGTCACGCAAGCGCTCCACGTCAATCTCCGGCGACAGCATGCCTGCAGTCTACGAGAGCACACGGCAAATCAGCGACCCGCCCCGGGGTCACGTGCCGTAGGCCATGTAGGCGGCGAGGATGTAGTTCGGGTGGCGGTCGAGGTTCTTGCCGGCCCGGTCGTCACGCATCGTGGTCCTGGGGTCCGCGTGACGGGCCGCGATCCGGACGTCACGCAGGTCCACCCCAGCGTCGAGCATCGTGGTGACGAACGTGTGCCTCCCACTCGGGAGGGACGTTCGGGCCGGGAATCATCCTGCTCTCCGCGCGTTCGATGGCTCGCTGTCCAGCGGTCAGGTCTCGCGGGTCACCTTGATGACCGGTTTCGCGTCGGCGTCCAGTCCTTGATAGGTGATCGTGACGCCCAACCTGCGCAGCAGCACCTCGCCGGGTCTGGGCGCGGTGTTCCTGGACACGACGGCCAGACAGCCCCCGTTGACGGAGTGCTCCAGATCGAACTGTCGTGTTGTGGCGTCCGGGTCGAGGCGCACCTCGACCGAGCCCGATCTGGCCGACAGGTAGACGGTGTCCACGTCCTCCTGGTTCCGCAGGTGGACGACGACCAGTTTCGTGCCGTCGCGAGTTCGATCAGCCAAGCGGAATTCCTCCGTCCCGGCATCCCGCGCAGCGGTCGCGACCTCGTCCTTGGTCAGCAACCCCAGTTGGTGCAGCTCGGGCACAGTGAGGGTGTCCGTCGAAGCGTAGGACATGACCGACGTCCCGTCATCGGTCTGCGAAAGGTCACAACCAGTGAGCGTGACGGGGTCCTCGCAGGACACCACCCCCGCGTGCTTGAGGCCGCTGTCATGGCCGTACTCGTGAACGATCACATGCACCAACTCCGCCACACTCGTCATCGCGGACCACCCGACCACCGGCATCCCCTCCGGATTGTCGTACCCGCCGAGCGGTGACTCGTCGTCACCGCAAAGCCTGAGACGCGCCACCACCACATTGATGGCTCCCTCCACCCGCTGCGGCTTGGCAGTCTCCTCGATGAGCTGCGGCGTGACGCTGGCAGGGCCGCAATTCCAGGGCGCCTTCACTGGCGTGGTCGTGACCGACACCTGCACCTGCGGATCAAGCCTGCCCCAGGTTGCCCCCCGGATCCCGACGCGGATCGCCTCCAACAGCGTCGGGTCCCGCGCGATGAGCCGCTCGGCGATGGCCGCTTGGTTTGCTTGCTGGATCGGGTCCAAATCGCTGGTGAGGTCGGCGTCGGAGTTGACCACGATCAGGTTGAGATCGACCACTTTGGGTGTGGACGTCAGGCTGCTGGGCCATCGGACGCCGACAGGCACCCCGCTCGCCAGCGTGGCCGACTCGACCCCGCCCAGCTCGCCAGAGCCATTGGCACCCCAGCACCGGACCTCGCCTTCGGCGCTGAGCGCGCAGGCGTGCCTGCTCCCGGCCCCTACGGCGATCGCCCGCATCCCAAGGTTCACCACGGGCAGGGGCACCCCACTCTCGGCGATCCCCGAACGCACGACACCGTAGCCATCCATCTCGGGAACAGAGCCCTGCCCCAACTGGCCGCTCATGTTGCTCCCCCAGCAACTGACGTCGCCGACGGCGGACCACGCGCACGTGTACCCGATCGAGCCGACCGTCACCCCGACCATCGGGGAAGCGAGCCCGACCACGTCCAGCGGCACCCCGCTGGACCCGACACCCGCCAGGAGGCGTCCCTCGATGTCGTAGCGGGGCGGGAGACCCACCCCCAACGCGCCCCACTGACTGTCACCCCAGCACTTGACGCCACCAGCAGTAGTCACAGCGCAGGTGTGGTGGTATCCGGCGGACACAGCGGCGACCCCAGATCCGAGCCCCACGACGTCCGTCGGGCTCACCCGGCTTCCATCAGCCAGGTCAGGCCCCTGCCCCTCCTCGATGAAGCTTTGCTCATCGATGGGGATCATTCCGTCGCCCAGCTGGCCAGCAAAGTTGTCACCCCAGCACTTGAGGGCTCCACTGGTCGTGACCGCGCAGGTGTGACGCACACCCGCCGACAGTGCCGCCACACCTGCGGACAAACCCGTCACCTCCACGGGAGTGGCACGGTCGATCCTCGTGCCGTCCCCCAGCTGGCCGTTGGCGTTCAACCCCCAACACCTCACGCCACCGGCACCGGTGAGAGCGCACGTGTGCTCACCACCCACCGAGATCGCCGCCACCCCGGCGCCCAGACCGATCACCTCAACCGGCACGACACTGTCGAGCGTGGTCCCGTCACCGAGCTGGCCGTAACCGTTCGAGCCCCAGCACTGCACCCCGCCGCCCGACGTGATGGCGCACGTGTGCGCACCCCCGGTCGACACCCCCAGCACCCCCGAACCGAAACCCGCAGCCTCCACCGGCTCCAGGTACGGCGCACGAACACCGGCACCCAGTTCCGCGAATGCGTTCGCGCCCCAGCACACCAGTTGACCCGTCGGCCGCACCACGCAGGTCGCCTCCCCACCGCCGGACAAGCGCGGACCGACCACGACAGCGGCGCGGGACGCCAGGGGGCTGGGCGACGACGGATCGCCCCCCTCCCCGCGCCCACCAATGGCAACCCCACAACCCGCGGCGACCACCACAACCACCAGAAGGACACCGAACACCAGCGCCCGCGCCTGACAACGAACGGAGCCTGTCCCGAACGCACGCAGCACCATGCCGACCCCCCTCGACACGAACCGGCGGAGAGCACCTCAGTGCCCCGGCGGTCTTCCACTTCGAACACTATGGCAAGCAGATACGCCCGGGGTTTCACTCCAGACACGATCCGGTCGTTGGCACGACATCCGCGCTCTCATGCGAGTGGACGTCCGCGCCCAGTGCGGCATTTGCAGAAGTTCGTGCTGTCGGATCGAGCAGCCTGGCTCTGCACGACGCGGACTATGAGGGTGCCCGCACCCCACCGAAGAGTTTGCCCATGGCGCCGTGGCGCAGCACGTCCAGGTCGTCGATGCTGTCCGCTCCGGCGAGCATCCCGGCCAGCACTGGAGCTGCCGATCTCCCGAAACCAGGTTCGGCAGCGGGACACGTTCCTCGCTGTCCCTCCAGTGCCCAGAACACGAACCCGGACATGCTGGTGACTTGTAGGTGGCGGGCAGCTTCGTCGAGGGGTCGAACTCTGCGGTGCCGTGTATCGCCAAGGGTGCCGTCTTGGGTGATCACCGCGTCGACTGCCCCCTCGGGGTCCACGGGATCCGGCGGATCGCCGGGTTTGGGGCTGTCGAGCAGCAGGACCCCCGCGAGAGAAATGACGCCGCCCACGACGGCGCCGAGGGTGGGGACCTGATGCAGGAGCAACAAGCCTAGGGCCACAGACAAGACGGGGACGGCAAAGAGGAGCGCGCCTCCGGCGGAAACGCTGGAGGCGGCGAGCGACAGGTTCCAGAAGGCGTAGCCCAGCGCCGTGCCGCAGGTCACAAGAAAAAGCAGCGCGATCCAGGTGCGGGCCGGCCATGAGGCGGGTGCGAGATGAAGCGGAGCAATAGGCAGAGTGAGGATCGCGCCCGTGAGACAGCCCCAGAACACGAGCTCGACCGGGTCGACGCGGGCGAACATGGGCTGCTGAAGCACCAGGAAGACGGCCAGCACCAGCGACGCGGCTACGATCACGAGCGCGTTCCAATCGAAGGAAAGGCCGCCCGGATTGCCGAACGTGACGACGGCGGTGCCCAACACTGCGACGGAAATCCCGAGAACGCCCTTACGGGTGGGCCGCTCCCGCAGGACTGTGGTTCCCAGGATGAAGGCGAAGACCGGAGACATGTTCAGAAGGAGGCTGGTCGTGCCCGCGGCCATGGTCGTTTGGCCGATGTTGATCAGGGTGCCGTACAGGGCGTAGCCGAGCAGTGAGATGGCGAAAACTCTCCACCGGTCGCCAGTGCTCAGCCTTGGGCGGGGACGACCCCGCCGGACGATCATCAAGAGCCCCAGGATGAGCGTGGCGCTGAAGAAGCGCAACGGAGTCAAGTCCATCGGTTCGACTTCCCGGAGCATCTCGCTCGTCGCCACGTACGTCGGGGCTGAGGTGAGGACGAACAGGATGCCCGGTTGCTTGAGGCGACGCAGGACGCGCATGGAGGGGACTCGAAATATGACCACTCGAAGACAGTAGACAACTGTGTTGCTGTAGTCAATAACAGAATCGTACAGATGCATAATAGGTGGTGCGTCGACGGCTTGCTGTCGAAGTGCGGTTGGTCGCAGCGGGTCGCAGCCAGGCGAATGGAGCGTCACCAGCGGGCCGGGTCGAGCGTAACCGCAACGGCCACGGTGTTCATCCTGGTCGACCGGGGGGCGGGATCATGGACGGCGCCCGGTAGTTTGAGAAGACGTTCGAGAAGCGAATTGGATTGAAGCTCTGTATGAGAAGCCAGTGAGGGGCAGACATGACCGAGAGTTCCGCGGGGGGCGAGCGGCGGCATCGCGCGAAGTCGGAGCAGGAGCGGACCCGGCACCCAACCGAGGTACGCCGCCGTCTCGTCATCGAGTCCGCGCGTGACCTGATCGCGGACAAAGGGCTCTTCAGCGTCCAGATTCGTGACATCTCCCAGGCCTGCGGGGTTTCGCCCGGGACGATCACCTACCATTTCCAGAGCTTGGATGAGGTGCTCTGGGAGGTCGTCAAGGCGGAGACGCTGGATTTCTACCTTCCGCTGAGGGAGGTCTCTCGGGACGCGGGCAGTAGTCAAGCGGAGTTGCTCGCCTTGATGCGCGGCATGTTCTCGGACGACGCGAGCACGAGGCGTCACTGGCTGATCTGGTTCGACTTCTGGGGCGCCGCGGCGCGGGATGACACCTACGGGGAATGGATGCACACCCACTACTCCGAGTGGCGCGCGGCTTTGACGGACATTGCCCAACGAGGGGTGGACGCCGGCGAGTTCGCCGGCGATGACGTTGAGGCATTCGCTTTCGACTTTGCGGCACTGGTCGACGGGCTGGCCGTGCAGTGCTACTCAGGCAGGTCACCCATCTCAGTGGAAGACGCGCGTAGGCGGTTGGCGCAGTTCATCAAGGATCGGCTCCGACCCACCGGGCCGGGGTCACGCGGCCTGGTGCACGTCGAGGTAGAGCAGCTTGCCGAGCAAGTGGACGACTGAGACCTCGACGTCGTTCTTGGCGTGGAAGAGATCGACCATCCGCGAGTGCGCGTCGTTGGTGTCGACAACAGCGAGAGTGACGGCGTCCCTCAGGGACGGCGACGACAGGAACTGGGCTTCGCTGTTCACCTCCGCCTGCTCCCGCAGTTCTGGGTCGGCCTTCATCGCCGCCACGAGTGCCTCGACCCAAGAACGCTCCTGATCCTCGCGGAACTCCTCGCCCGCGAACCGGGCGTTCAGCTCGGCGACGATCTCGTCCAGCAGCGTCAGCCGTGGGTCGTGCGACTTGCGTGAGCCGGCAGCGGTCACGGCGGTCGGTAGAGACGGCGACCGGTTTACCGTCCGACAGGATCGGGTCCTGGCCGCCGGTGTGCTTCTGCTTGATGTGCACCAGATGCACGTCGGAGAGATCCACCTCGGACGACACTCCACCGGCCCTGATCACCTGGGCGAGACGACGGAAGAAGATCGCGTGCTTCTCCACGTCGGTGTCGCCGAAGTCGACGATCTGGCTGAGGAAGTCGTACAGACGCACGTAGGTGCCGACGTCCTTGCGGAACGATGTCCAGTTCGTCGACCCGCTGCTGGTCCCCGGCCGCCTTCGCCGCGTTGTAGGCGGCGATGTACCGCTGCTTCACCGGCTGCATGGCCCCGTTCAGAGCGTTGTTCCCCTTCTTCCGCACCAAGGCCGTGGCGACGGCGTCCACGTCGTCAAAGGTGTAAATCCCCGAGGTGTCGAGCTTGGTGCCGATGTCGTGGATCAGGTTCGGGTCGGTGGTGGCGACCAGGGACGCCTCCTCGAAGTACGGCTTGAACGCGGCCAGGATCTCCTCGGCGTCGTTCACGAAGTCGAGCACCATCGTCGTTTTGCCCGGCACGAACCGGTTCAGCCTGGACAGCGTCTGCACCGCCGCCACCCCGGCCAACTGCTTGTCCACATACATGGCGCACAGCTTCGGCTGATCGAATCCGGTCTGGAACTTGTTGGCCACGATCATCACCCGGTACTCAGGGGTGTCGAACGCCTTGCGCAGGTCCCCCGCACCCGGGTTCAGCGTCGCCTCGGTGAACTTGTCCCCCGGCTTGACCTGGTCGCCCGGGTAGGCGTCCGCGTCGGTCGAACTCGACCTCCCCCGAGAACGCCACCAGCGAGGTCACCTCCGGCAGTTGGTGCTTGGGCGATGTAGGCGTCGATGGCGTGCTTGTACCGCACCGCCGCCTTGCGGGAGTCGGTGACCACCATGGCCTTGGCGGTGCCGCCGAGCAGGTGCTTCACGTTGGCCTCGAAGTGCTCGACGATGATCTGCACCTTCTGGGCGATGTTCGTCGGGTGCAGCTTCACCCACCGCATCAGGCCCTTCGTGGCCGCCGACTCGTCCACCAGCTCGCCGGAGTCGTCCAGCTTCTTGACCGGCTCCATCTCACCGTGCAGCAACCTTGGTGGCCAGCTGGAACGCCGTGGCGTAGGTGGTGTAGTTCGCCAGCACGTCCAGGATGAACTGCTCCTCGATCGCCTGCTGCATCGTGTACGTGTGGAACGGCCGCGGCAGCCCCTCGTCGTCCGGCGTGCCGAACAGCTCCATCGTCTTGGCCTTCGGGGTGGCGGTGAACGCGAAGAACGAGATGTTGTGCGTGTCGGCCTTCGCCTTCGCCTCCGCCGCCAGGATCGCCTCGACGTCGACCTCTCCCCCGTCCTCCAGCTCGGCCGCCTCCGTGGCGGACAGCACCTTCTTCAGCTTGGCTGCCGCCGTGCCGGTCTGGCTGGAGTGCGCCTCATCGGCGATGACGGCGAAACTGCGACCCTTCAGCGCCTTGTTCGTCCTGGATCGCGTCCAGCACGAACGGGAACGTCTGGATCGTCACCACGATGATCGGCTTCCCCGACGCCAGCGTGTCGGTCAGGTAACCCGACTTCGACGAGAACGACTTCTTCGCCGCCTCCCGGTTGTTGATCGTGGCGACGAACCCGTCCTTGGCCTCGATCTGCTTCACCGCCTCCTGCAGCTGGGCGTCCAGCACGTTGCGGTCAGTCACCACGATCACCGAATCGAACACCTTCTTGTTCGCCTGGTCGTGCAGGGTGGCGAGTCGGTGCGCGCTCCACGCGATCGTGCGGGTCTTGCCCGAGCCCGGCGGAGTGCTGGATCAGATACCGCTGCCCCGGCCCGGACGCCCGCACATCCGCCAGCAGCTTCGTGACCGCGTCGAGTTGGTGGTAACGCGGGAAGATCAGCACCTGGCTCTTCGACTTCTTGCCCGTCGCCGCGTCGGTGCTGGTGACGGTCTCGTAGTGCATGAACTTGGACAAGATCTCCAGCCAGCGGTCCCGCTCCCACACCTCCTGCCACAGGTAGGCCGTCGGCGAGGTGAGCCCGGACGGGTCGGGGGCGTTGCCTGCGTGACCGGCGTTGCCGCGGTTGAACGGCAGGAACCGGGTGTCGGCGCCGGCGAGCTTCGTGGTCATCCACACCTCGTCGTTGGACACCGCGAAATGCACCAACGCGCGCGTCCCGAAGCCGAGTAGCGGCTCGCCCGCCGGCTTGCGGTCGTTGCGGTACTGCGCCTTCGCGTCGTTCACCGACTGAGTGAAATCGGTCTTCAACTCCGCGGTAGCGACCGGGATGCCGTTCACGAACAGCACCAGATCGAGCGAGTTGTTGTTCTTCGTCGAGTAATGCACCTGCCGCATCACCCGAACCCGGTTCGCGGCATATCTCGCTGCGGTCGTTGCGTTGCCGGCCAGGTCCGGGCGCGACTGCATCATCGAGAACGACGCCGGCGTGTCCTTGAACCCCGTTCGCAGCACGTGCAACGTGCCGCCGCCCGGCTGACCGGTATCCAGAACCTTCGCCAGCCGGTCCAGGATGTTGTTCTTCGCCTTCTCATGCGCGGACGCTGACAGCCCCGGCTTCAGGCGCTTGGCCAGCTCCTCCGGCTGGGTCTCCTCCAGCCAGGCGAACACATCCTCGGGGAACAACGCCCGCTGCCGGTCATAACCGTCATCGTTCGGCGAGTAGAGCCACCCGTGGGCGGCCAGGTGCTCGCACAGCTCACGCTCGAACTCGACCTCGTTGTGCTGCGCCATCTCAGCTCGCCTCCTCCATGACGTCGATCTGACCGGTCACCGCCGCCGTGATCAACGCCGCTCGTCGCTCTCTAGCCAAGCGCGACGAACTCCTCCGCCTTCGCGATCAGCGCGTCTGTCTTCTGCATCCGGGAAGTCGCTTCACCGACCAACTGATCTTGAGCCTGGCGATCAGGGAGAGACATCGGCAGGCTCCGAAGCACTTCCTGCGTGATGTTCTGCATGGAGGGACTGGCCCCGGTTGCTTCTAGCTCAATCAAATCGCGGTACCGTCGCGTCCGGAGCACGAGTGCCACGAAGTCGGGATTGGCCGAGTTGCGCAGGGCGAAGGCGTAGAGCTTGTCGCTGAGCATGAGGCGCGGGTGGGGCTTGTGAACCACTGCGGCACCACCGACCAGCTCCCGTGTGTTCGCTCGGCTTACGACCAGATCGCCGACCCTTACGACAGTGTCCCTGCGTGGTTCCAAGTCATCCGGGAGTTCCTTATTATCCCAAGGGCGGAACCATCCTCCGTTGATGCATCCTGCCCGCAGCACTGCCCAACTATCATTCTCGGCTGGCCAGTCGTTGCATTGGGGGCTCCAGCCTTGTCGTACCGAGGCGATGTGATGCTTGAACCTTGGACCCGCAGATGCCACCGCATCGACATCAAGCAGCTCAGCCAGCGCACCGGAACGACGCTCGAGAAGGAGGACGATCATCTCGTTCTGCTTCTCGATGAGCGCGTCGATCTTCGAGGTCTCCCGATCCAAGAAGTCCGCGATCGCCCGCTGCTCGGCGACCGGTGGTGTCGGGAGGACGAGGTCTCCAACCTGCTGGGCGTTCAGGTTGTTCTGGGTGTTGCTGCGGAACTCACTGCCGAGATAGGGACGCAGAGACATCAAGGCATAACGGACGAAACGCAGTTCGACCCCTGGACGGGCGGTCAGCCCAAGGATCGCCTGATTCCATGTCGCCGCTGTCGTCAGGAAGGCCGTCTCGCCGACACTCGCGTACATTGCGAACAGGAGGGTCCCCGGTGGACCTGCCACCAGCCGCTTACTCGCGAGTCCAGCGCGCGTAAGTGACTTGGCCGTGTCAGTGACGACATCCCGCTGACTCATGTCCCCGATGGCTACCCAGGGAGTGGCTTCAAAATCGGCGAGTGTCCAGAACTCCGGGTTGTCGGACTCCGGCGTGGCCCCGGCAGTGAACATGACCAATCGCTTCAAAGGGACATCCGACCAGCCCTGCGGCGCGTCCGTCAGAAGTCGGATCGTCACGACTCGACCGCCCGCAATAGCTCGAGGATTTCAGCGGTGACCCGGTTGAGGTCGGCGTCGATCTCGTCCAGCGAGCGTGGCGGCACGTACTTGTAGAACAGCCGGGTGAACGGGATCTCGTAGCCGATCCTGGTCTTGGTGTGGTCGATCCAGGCGTCCGGGATGTGGGGTTTGACCTCGCGCTCGAAGTAGTCCTCGATGGTGTCGCTGAACGGCACGAGTTCGGTGTCGCGCAGGGCGGGGTCGGGTTCGGGCTTGCCCTTGGCGTCCCGGCACACCTCGGCGGTGTCGTCGTGGACGCCGATGGTTGTCCAGATCGCCTTCAGGATGGGCGCAGACTGGGGTGCCCGGGCGGCGCTCATCGCCGGGTACAGCGCCTTCAGGAAGTCGGTGCGCGCCGGGAACACCTGCCCCACCAAGGCGCCCAGGGCGGTGCGGATCGCCGCACGGTCCGCTTCGCCCAGCTTGGCCACCACGCGGGTGGCGAGGACGGCGTCCGTGTTGTCTGCGTCCACCTCGAACCGCAACCGCAGCGGCTGTTCGACGGTGATCTCCCAGTAGCCGAAGTCGGCGGGTTCGAGGATCTTCGACAACTCGCCGTCCTCGAAGGCGTCGTAGAGCTGGGCGATCTTCCTGCGGTCGATGCTGCGCAGCTCCTTGTTCTTCGAGCCCAGGTTCTTGCGCATCTTGGTGCCGAACCCGGAGGCGTCGATGAGCTGGATGCGGCCGCGGCGTCCGGCGGGTTTGGCGTTGTCCAGCAGCCACACGTAGGTGGCGATGCCGGTGTTGTAGAACATGTTGGTCGGCAGGGCGACGATGCAGTCGACCAGGTCGGACTCGATCAGCCAGCGGCGGATCTCCGACTCCCCCGAGCCGGCGCCGCCGGTGAACAGGGGCGAGCCGTTCAAGACGATCGCCGCGCGTCCGCCGGAGTTGTCGACGCCCGGCCTGGGCGGGACGCATCTTGCTGATCAGGTGCTGCAGGAACAGGGTCTGGCCGTCGCTGATCCGCGGCAGGCCGGCGCCGAAGCGTCCCTTGAACCCGAGCTGGTGCTCCTTGCGGACGGTCTCCTCGGCGGCCTTCCAGTCGCCGCCGTAGGGCGGGTTCGACAGGCAGTAGTCGAACTGGACGCCCTCGTGCAGGTCGTTGCGCAGGGTGTCGCCGCGGCGGATCGCGTTGACGTCCTGGCCCTTGCCGATCATGTCGGCCTTGCACATCGCGTACGACTCGGGGTTCAGCTCCTGGCCGGCCAGCATCACCTTGGCCTTCGGGTTCATCGCGAGGATGCGTTCCTCGGCCACCGACAGCATGCCGCCCGTGCCGGCGGTGGGGTCGTAGATCGTGCGGACCGTGCCCGGCACCGACAGCACGTCGGAATCCGGGGCCAGCAGCAGGTCGACCATCAGCCGGATCGCGTCGCGCGGGAGTGAAGTGCTCGCCGGCGGTCTCGTTGGAGGCGGTCGAGAACTTGTAGATCAGGTGTTCGAACAACTGCCCCATGCCCGCGTTCGACAGGGCCTTGGGGTGCAGGTCGACCTTCTCGTCGTCGGCGAACGCGTCGACCACGAGGTAGAGCCGGTCGTTCTCGTCGAGCTTGCGGATCGTCTTCTCGAACCCGAACTCGGCGAAGATGTCGGCGACGTTGGCCGAGAACGCCGACACGTAATCGATCAGGTTGTCGGCCAGGCTCTCCGGGTCACCGAGCAGGGTCTTCAGCGTCCAGGACGAGGTGTTCCAGAAGTGCAGCCCGTAGTCGCGGCGCAGCTTCGCAGCCAGGGCCGCCTCGTTGGGGACCTTCGCGGCCAGGTCGATCAGCGCGGGCCGGTGGCCGTTCATCACGCACTCCATGCGCCGCAGCACCGTGAACGGCAGGATCACCTGGCCGTACTGCGCGGGCTTGTACACACCACGGATCTGATCCGCGATACCCCACACGAAGTTGGCCAACTGCTGACTCATGCTGTCCTCTCGTCGACTGTTGGCTCCACTCTGCCAGCGTCAGACCTTCTCAGTGCGGCGGTTGCGACGCGCCCGGTCAGAATCGGCTGGACTTGGAACCTGCGCGGTCTCACACGTTGTGGGCGCATCCTGCGCAGACAATTTCCCTTCACAGATGTTCTCTGACGACATGTGCCCCCTAGCCCCATAGAGTGACATTGTGAGGCTCGAACTGTTCGCAAATAGCCCGGTGGGGCAACTTGTCCCGATCGCGGGAGTCGACCCGGTGCGGGGCGAGTGGACGCACGCCGCATTTGTTCCTGACCCGTTGCCGAACCTGTCGCCGGACTTGTCCGGTGCCACCTACCGTGCGGTTGCGGACGCCCGCGCAGCGCTCGCGGCACTCGACAGCACCGCGCGTTCGTTGCCCAATCCGCGGCTTTTCCGGCAGGCGACGCTGAGGGTCGAAGCCCAGTCGACGGCCGCGTTGGAGGGGACCTACGAGCCGTTGGCCCGGATCCTCGCTGCGGATGAAGACATCATCAAGGATCCCTCCCTGCGCGAGGTTCTGAACTACCTGGTCGTCGCCGAAACCGCCTTCAGTTGGTCGAAGGAGCAGCGTCCGCTGTCATCGTCGATGCTGAGCCAGCTGCAACAACGGCTCATGGAAGGCACCCGGCACGTCGGGCGACAGACAGGCCACGTCCGCGACATTCAGGTTGTCATTGGCCGCCGGGAGGACGCGGCCCTCACCGAGCTGCCGATCAAGGCGTCCCAGTTCGTCCCGGCTCCCCCGGGGCCGGATCTGGAGGCGCGCCTGGGCGACCTGCTGGGGTGGATGTCGGCCGCCCACCGTGACGAGTTCGATCCGGTCGTGGCCGCAGCCATGGCCCACTACCTGTTCGAGGCCCTCCACCCCTACCACGACGGCAACGGACGCCTGGGGCGACTCCTCATCGTCGTCCAGCTGCACCACTCCGGCGTCCTGTCGGAGCCAACCCTGTCGGTGTCGCCCTGGTTCGAGGCCCGGCGGGCCGAGTACTTCGAACGACTCACGGCGGTGTCAACCACGGGTGACTGGGACGGCTGGGTCGGCTTCTTCGCCCGCGGTCTCCAGGCCTCCGCGGACCAGACTCGGCTTCGGATGGAACAGCTCGCGCAGGTCCAGGCGGAGCTCAAGCAGCGGGTCGCCGAGTCGGCAATCCGGGCCGGATCGGCGCGACAACTGGTGGACTTCGCGGTCGGGCAACCGTCCTTCACCGTTCGCGAGGCCGCTACCGCGCTCAACCTGTCATACGGTCGCACCAACCGCCTCATCGACTCGCTCGTTGAGCTCGGGGTCCTCGCGCACTGGGGAACCGGGGAGTACAACCGGCGATTCGCCGCGCCCCGCGTCCTCGAGATCCTGCTCGGATCGGACCCATCCCGCACGACAACCTGAGCCCCTTGCTGGTTGGAGCATCCAAACAGACGGCCTCCTAACCCACTACTGAACCGCTGCAAGTGTTAAGTTCTTTGACACCCTGCAACGTCCGCAGCGCGGTTACCGCCTTGGCGAGGCATGCGGCGATCGAGGCGTCGGCTGCGGACGACCGATCGGAGGCGCGGCCATGCACCTGACAAGCACGAGGGATCTGAACCGAGCGGCGGCTGTGCGATGAGCGGCCCCGTTGCGGATTGGCTGCGGTCCAGTGCGGCCGCCCTGGAAGCTGACGAGGCGCTACGAGCTCCCGTCGCGTCACTGATGGGAGTCTCCGAAGCGGCGCAGACGGCCTTGGCGACGATCAACGTTGGCTCTGTCTTCGACCTTGCCGCCTCACGAGTTTTCGCCGCCGCGGCCCGGCTGGTGGAGATCGCACGGGATGGCAGCGCCGTCGAGGTGCGCCTGGACACCGTCGCCGCCGACGCGGTCGACCTTCCCACGGGCGTGTCGGTGCAAGAGCTCGCCAGTCAGCCCATCAGGATCCTGCGTGACGTCGGCTCCGTGGGTGAGAGCGCGCTGTCCACGGGGCTGGATGTCGCGACCGTGCGCGACCTGGCGCTGTGGCCCCCGTATCTGGGCGCCAAGGCGATCCTCGCCGCCGCGTTCTTCCCGGCTCAACAGGAAAGCACCGATTCCGGGGCCCCCGCCGACCTGCTCCCCTCGTCCGGCAGCTACCCCACGGAGCGCGTCTTCATGCGCAAGCTCGTCGTGGACACCATCCCGAGGCCGGGCTCTGGTCTGGAGCCCATCGAGGACGCGGGCGCGCTCGATCTGGCGGCCGCCGGCGCCACCGCTGACGGCTTCACCAATCTCGCAACCGGGGCGCTTCTCACCTTCAGTCAGTCCTGGTACTCGATGGGCGTGACGCTGGGCCAACTGCTGCACAGCACGTCGCTGGCACCGGGCGAGAGCACCCGCATCGCGATCGTTGACTGGTCTCGACGCAGCCGGGCAGCAGCAAGTGAGGACATCTCCGAATCCGAACTGCTGTCGAACACGATGACGCACGCCCGCTCGCTGTCGGAGGTGACGAACGCGACAGCCACCGAGTTCCAGAGCGGCCGCTCCACAACCCACTCGGAATCCACGACCGCCCAAGGCGGCGGCGGCTTCGGCTTCGATCTGGGGCCAGTCGCCTTTGGTGGCTCCGGCGGTGTCTCCAACACCACCACCGATGTGCAGACCGCATCATCGTCGTTCGGCGCCCGCGACCTCGCGGCTCAGTTCGCGCAGCAAATCAACGACCGCTCCCAGCAGAACGCCTCCTCTGTCCGGAATCGGCGCGCCTCCATCGTGCGCGAGGTTTCCCAGACCGAGCACGAGTCGATCTCGACGCGGGTGGTGACCAACTACAACCACATGCATGCGCTGACGATCAGCTACTACGAGGTGGTTCAGGCCTTCCGGACGACGACCCAGCTGGAGCAAGCCGAACGATGCCTGTTCGTCCCGGTGAAGCTGGCCGACTTCAGCGACCAGGCCAGCATCGATCGCTGGCGGCTGGTGCTCGCGGACGCAGCGTTGACCGCAGCAGCGCGTCGGCAGTTGACCGTCGAGTACGGCGTGGTCGAAGTGATTCCGCAGACGCCACGCGTCAGCCGGGCTGACATTCTCGGCAACCGGCTCACGCTGTCTCGGGCCGCACTACTGGAAGCTGCCACGACGACTGCGGCGGCGGCCCCTGCGGCGACAACAAGCGCGGCCCCTGCTTCGACACCGACGGCGGCCGGCGAGTCACCGACAACGACGCCAGCCGCCACTCCACCCACGCGGGTGGTCGACTACGCGAGTGCGCCCGCGGATTCTGCTGCGGCGCTCCTTGTCACCAAGGGGTGGGACCTGGATCAGCTGAACCGCCTTGGCTGGGCGACTGGCCGTCCGATGGCTCAGGGAGATTCGGATTCGGTGTTCATCGCCGACGACGCGCTGCTGATCGGCTGCTCGCTGCGTGAAGGGCAGTCCAGCCGCTTCATCGTCCGGCTTCGAAACGGTCAGACTGTCGAGCCCTCCCACGCGAGCGTCACCGACGCGACGTTCGCCACGCCCCTGGCGATCAAGGACATCGCGGCGATCGGCGCCCAGTACACCGGCACTGCCCCGCTGCCAGCCACGCTGACGCTGCATCTCAACATCGCGGGCACCGTGCTGCCGCTGAGCGTGCCCGTGGTGCTACGTCCGATGAGCCAGCCGGCCGATCTCGTCCGGTTCGGTGGTGTGCAGGCCGCGGGTGAGCTGGTCGCCCATCTGCAAGCCAATCGTCTGCACTACACGCAGGCCATCTTGCGGTCACTCGATGTGGCAGCGGTCGGCGCTCTGCTGAGCCGCTACACCTACCGCGGGATCCCCTTGATGAGGCTTGTCGACATGCAGCCGCTGGCGGTGGTGGCCAACACCCTCGTCTTCAAGGTCAATGTCACCGTGGGCGACGCCGAGGATCCACGCTGGTCCGAGGAACAGGACGAGTGGCGCACGTGGCTGGAGCAGCACGGGCTGGACCATCCGGCGCCCCGCAGCGAAACCATTCCCTTGCCATCCGGTGGAGTGTTCGCCGAAGCGGTGTTGGGCCGCTCGAACGCCGCCGAGAAGATCGACCTCACCCGCTTCTGGAACTGGCAGGATTCACCGATCCCGATCGTGGCTCCCGAGATCGCCGCGGTGCAGGCGGGCTCACGCGCGCAGCAGGAGACGCTCACCCCGGGACAGTTGTCTGCCCCGGTGCTGTCGATTCAGGCTCCCACTGCGCTGCCCGATGCGACCGGCGTGGCGGCCATCGTCAATGCGGTGCAAAACGGAAACATGTTCCGGGACATGAGCGGTCTGGCCCAGACTGCTGCGATCACGCAAGCCGCCCTCCAGGCGAGTGCGCAGGGTGCCACAGCGGTCGGCGAGCAAGCGGGGCAGAACATGGCCACCGTGGTCAACTCCCAGACCGAACGGATGCGCATCGCTGCCCAACTGATCGCAGCCGCAATGGGAGTTCCCACCACCGGTGCAGGCGGAGGTGGCCAGGGTGCACCCGCAGGCAAGGGCACGGTGAGCGAGCGCGGCGGCGAGATCAACACAGCCCGGGCGCTGGACGAGCAACGTGCGACCCAGGGTGGGACCCCGCGGGTTGAGGACATGCCGACACCGGAGTTCGCCGCCGACAGCTCCGGCTCGACGGCCTCGCTGCAACCGCGCACGATAACCGAAGAGCTCTTCCGGCAGCAGAACGGTGGCGTGGGCAGCGTGCTGAGCGGCAGTGTGGACAAGCTCATGGCTGCGCTCACTGACGACTCGTCGGGCACCGGTGGTGGTGGCAGCGGTAGCACTGGTGGCGGTAGCGGAGGGGGCGGAGGCTCGCCCCAGACTCGCGACGTGCAGGTCGCCGTGCAATTCTGGCGCAGCTCCATGGACCAGCTCGCGGCCCGCCAGGGCGGCGAACTCGACGAACACGAAGTCGCGCTGACCATCTGGGACGGGCGCGGCAATTCCCTGCTCTGGCCGTCCAAACGCAAGCGCGGCGTGTACTACGAAGCGCGTCTCATCAACGGGCTGGTGACGGCACCGACACTGGCGTTCGAGTCCGACGAAGTCACCGTGATGGCGAAAGTCCGCTACGGCGGCAGTTCCGGTGTCACCTATTACGCGGTGGCAACCTATGCCCTGCCCAGCCAGAAGGCCCTGGAGATCACGGTCTATGTTGACTACGTCGTCCGGCAGTACGTCGTGAAGGCAACCACCGAGGCCGGAGCCGTCACGAAGGCTCGCGCAGCGGCCAGAGACAAGTACGGGATCACGGACGCCATGATCACCAGCAACAGCTACCTCATCACGTACATGGACGACCCGGGTTGGTACATCGTCGACCTTGGGCACTACATGCCGACGCTGCGATTCTCCCCGAAACCGCAGTGGCTGCAGCAGACCAAGAAGGAGGTTCAGTAGATGGCGATCACCCTGCTTGGTGCCGATGGGCTCAACGACCTGATGGACACGGACGTGCGGATCAGCGTGGCGAATCGAACCCGGGCGGCCGTGCCGGTCACCATCGTTGCCGCGCTGGTGGTGCTGCATGACGAGGACGGCACGCGCCAGATCAGGAACGGGAACTGGCTCGACATCGAACCCGGCACCAGCCGGATCATCGCGACCTTTCCGCCCACTGACAAGCAGCAGGTCGCGGCTGAGATCCTGCTCCGGTTGCACGACGGCCTCGGGGCGGGGATAGTCCAGACCTACGCCAAGGTCGAGGCCCAGCCGGCCGACGAACTTCGCGACGTCTTGTTCGGCGTCACGAACGCCGGTGACCCGGACGAGCCATCCGCGACGCCAATCGGTGAAGCGCCCGAGTTCGCCTGCTTCGCCCGAGCCTCATAGCCACCTGCAGTCGGCTGATCAACAACCGCCTCGGAGGTGGTGGCGAACCGCTTGGACGGCGCGCAGTGCAGGCGCCCATCATCGTCGTCGGCCTGGGGCCGCCAACGGGTGGCCACCCCACGCCAGCCCGCCTGGTGTCAGCTGGAGAAGAACAACCCGGCGATGCCGCGACGGTCGTAGCGCCGGTCTTTCCGGTTGGCCCACTTGGGGGCGTAGTCGGCTTGGCTGCGCTGTTGATACACGCGGGATTCCATGTCGATCATGTTCTCGAGCTCGCCGAAGTCCAGGAACACGCCGCGGCAGTTGGTGCACTGCTCGATCTGGATTCCGTTGCGGACGACCACCGGCATCGTCCCGCCACATTTGGGGCAGACGTAGCCAGCCGGACGGTAGGGCTGGTATTCGCCTGGTCGCGCATCCTGGGGGCCGGTGTAGGGGCTTGTCATGTTCCTAGTGTGCCAGCCGTGACGTCACGTCCAACAGGAGGGCTGCTGTGGCATCGTCGTCCGCGATGGTCGGCGACGTACGTGCTTGTCGCAACAGATAGCGGACGGTTGTGACGAACACGGCACACCGTGCCGGCAGATCAAGTTCCAGCCACGGATCCCCGGAGGCCGGAACGCCAGGGCCTCGGGCAGAGCGATAGGCGTCCAGGAAGCCCTCCCAGTCCTCATCGGGGAGCAGCCCTGCTGCCCAAAGGCCCGCCGGTCGGGCGAGATCCCAGGCCGGGTCGCCCACCCCGAGGTCGTCAATGTCGATCAGGTGCCAGTCAGCGCCGCGGGTCCGTCCCATCTGGCCGGCATGGAAATCCCCGTGGATCAGGGTCAGCCTGCCCGGGTCGGTGGCGGTGCCAGCCAGTTCGCTGGCGAGGGCGTGCCCAACTCGATTCAGAAGGTTCAAGGACGCGAGATGGGGAGTGCTTGCAAGCGCCTGCTCCACCCGACCCACGGCGCGATGCACGCGGGCGACGGCACCGGCCTGCGGATGACCGGACGTCACGGGTGTGCCGGGTGTCGCCAGTAGTGTTCGCCCGATGAGGTGAAGTCGAGCCAGCAGAGTGGCGGCCTCAGACCAGGGAATGCTCGGCTCGTCGTCGGGGTCCAGGGTGTCCACGCGTGGCCAGCAGGTGACAGGGCGTCCCAGGATGTGCTCGATGGAGGTGGTCAGCGGTGGCACCAGCACCCCGGCCAGGTCGGGGTGCGCCGCCCAGTTGAGTCTTGCTCGCAGGGCGTCCTCACTGGTGCCGTCACGGTGCACCTTGACCACCACATGCCGGGTGAAGGCGAGAATGGCGCCGGACTCGGTTTGGTGCACCGTTTCGACGACTGCCATTCTGCCGAGCCTAGTCGGGACACTACTTGGAAAGGCCCGGCCCCCACGTGTCATTGGACGGGCCAAATCGTAGTGCCGGCGTGACAAGCGAAGAAGGAGATCGGGAGCCTCAAGCTTGCTGCTACCGTCGCCACATGGCCTTGAAAGTAATAGAGGAACAGAACATCGCCGTATTCGGCGAGAGCGGCAGCGGCAAGACCGTTCTGCTCTCGTCCTTCTACGGCGCGACTCAGGAACCGTCCTTTCAAGCTGAGAGCCTCTACAAGGTCCTCGCGGACGACATCGGTCAGGGGAACTTGCTGCGCCAGAACTATCTGCGTATGCGCAGCAAGGCGCAGGTTCCAGAGACCAATCGATTCACCGCGACGCCCTACTCCTTCACACTCAAGATGAACACCCCGGGCGATGGCAAGGCGTCCAAGCCGAATCCGTTCGATGCGCTGCGCCTCGTCTGGCACGACTATCCGGGCCAGTGGTTCGAGGAGGAACCAAGCAGCGACGAGGAGGCCGCGCGTCGCCTCGAGACGTTCACCACCCTGCTGAAGTCAGACGTCGCCCTTGTGCTTGTGGATGGCCAGAAACTGCTCGATCATGCGGGCGAGGAGGAGAAGTACCTCAAGTCGATGCTCTGGGGCCTCAGCGAGGGTCTTGAGAAGCTCAAGGACGACATACTTGCGGACGGAAAGCTGCTGGCCGACTTCCCGCGCATCTGGATCATGGCACTGTCGAAGGCCGACCTGCACCCGGGCCTCGACGTCAACGGATTTCGCGACCTCATCGTCGAAAAGGCCGCCGGCGACATCGCGGCGCTGCACGAGACGCTCAAGGGGTTCGTCCAGGTGCCCGAAGCACTGTCCCTTGGCGAAGACTTCATGCTCTTGTCCTCGGCCAGGTTCCAGCCCGACAAGATCGAGGTGAGCGAGCGGGTGGGCCTTGACCTCATCTTGCCGGTGGCGTTCATGCTTCCGTTGGAGAGGCTCGCTCAGTGGGCCAACAAATTCGACATCCCACTCAAGGTTCTTGGCGAGCTGGTGGACCACGCCGACACATTGGCGGCGGTATTCAACAGTGCAGGTGCGAAAGTCGCCGTCAAGTTCTTGGCCAAGGTGCCGAAGGTTGGCCCTCTTCTCGTGGCGGTCGCACTCCCGGCGCTGGAGGAGGCGGTCAAGCTCAGCACGTCGAAGTTGGAGGAGATCCACGCTCAAGCGCTGGCGGATCGGGACTATCTCACGGCGACGCTGACGCAATTCCGGCTCGACCTCGACCATGGCGTGGAGGACCACCTCCTCGTCAAGAGCCTCTGGTGAATCTCGTCTGGGCCACACGTGGACGCTCGTGGGGCTTTCGCTTCCTCCTCGACGGGGGATACTCGGACCCGCTCCCTGTCTACGAGAGGGCCTTCGCAGGCACCGAGGGCGAGTCGATTTTATGCCGCCGTGTCAATGCGCATGTCGCCCTGCGCTTCCCTGATCCCCGGGGCCGACGCGACCAGGCCGGCCGCCTCATCCCCCACGACATCGTCGTACTTCCGCCGCTCGCAGACGACGTCCGCTCCGTCGAGGATGGTCAGCGTCTCGTCTGGCCGCTGCTCGCCGACACCTTCGCCCGGGTGTGGGAACTGCCGGGGCCACCCTCGCCAGCGGACATCCAAGGGCCTGGTGGTGGGCGACCCTGAGTGCCGCGATCCCTCCTCCACGCCCCCGACACAGCATCTGTAACCAGAGCACCGACCGTCAGAATTGAACGCGCCTCCACGGCTGAGTGCGTGAGTCAGCGCCGTTGATGGATCTCCCGTCGGTGACCTTCTGCGACCACGAGCACGAGGAGGACGCCGTCGTTGATCTCATAGACAATCCGGTAGTCACCGGTCCGCACTCGCCACTCGCCGTCGCCACCGACGAGTTTCTTGGCGCCGCCGGGCCGCGGCTCTTCGGCAAGGAGTTCGATCGCGGCCTGAACTCTTCGCAGTGCCGTGCCGTCCAACTTCCGCAGCTGCCGAACCGCGGCCGGCGCGACCTGGACCCGGTACGTCATGCCAGGCCGAGATCAGCCTTGACCTGATCCCAAGGAATGCTTTCCTGCCCGGCGGCGAGTTCCGCGCGTGCGCCTTTGGCCGCCTTGATGTCGGCCAGATCTTCAGCGGCGGCGATGAGGCGATCGAGATCCTCCGCATCGATCACCGCAGCCACCCGGAGACCCCGTCGAGTCAGGTAGACAGGATCGTGGGCCACGCGGGCGGCGTCGACCACGTCGGCCAGCCGAGCCCGAGCATCACTCACAGTCACCTCAGCCATCACCCGACCATACGCGCTTATCGCTGAAACGTACATCACCGCGCATTCCATCCGTCACCCGCGGGTCACCCAGCTTCACGCCTCCCGACGTCAGCCCCTCCCCAACGTCAGCCCCGGGCCCTGCCCAGTGGTCCTGCTTGAACCAACCGCACGGTGGGCCTTGAACGACGAGACTGCGAGCGAGCCGGGCAGCCAGAATCGCCACGGCCTCTCAGCGGCTCTGGAGACGTTCACGCGAGGGCCGATGGCGACGTCGGGAGTTTCGTCCGACTCGTCGGCCCAGAGCACAATGTCAGGGCCGCGCAGTGAAGCGCCGTTCATGTCCAGCGAAATGCCGAGAGCGCGACACAGATTCCCTGGGCCACGAGCCAGTTTCTCGTCGGGAACACCCGGTCGTCGCTCACGAACAGCGTCGAGGCCCTCGAGAACTTCGCCAGCGCGAAGCAGGACTGCGCTTGCCACGCCCGCCTCCCCACACACGACATTGGCGCAGTGATGCCCATGGATCCGGTAGACGTACAGGCTCCCGCCGTGCGCGAACATGGCCGCGTTCCTGGCCGTCTTGCCCCGCCAGGCGTGCGATGCCGGGTCGGACTGTCCCTCGTACGCCTCGACTTCCACCAATCGGACCGTCCCGACGGGGGTGGTGAGCAGGCACCCGAGGAGCAGGGGCGCGACTTCCAGGCCGGGACGGGCGAGGTCAGGAATCTTCACAGGTGAACCTTGTCGCAATAGTCCTTGTTTGTCTGTGCGGGCGAAAACCCGTGCCGATCCGGAGGTCCTGGCCGTGTCGAGGAGCCCCAACAACCGCAAGTCGGACGGGGAGGCGGCAACGTGGGTTCCCCGGTTGGGACTTCTGGCCATCGTGCGCTGCACCCAGCTGAATCCCGAGACGCACACGGCCCGTCAAGACGCAACAGCGGCGCACCAGGAATCCTGGTGCGCCGCTGCTGGATGCGAGGTTTCAGACGGTGACCTCGGCCTCCATCTGCGCATGGTAGCCGGGCGTTTCGACGATGGCCTGCTCGGGACGATTGGCCAGCGCCTTCGACAATGCGATGTGCAGCGCGAAGGTGACGATCAGGGCGCCCACGCCGGCCGGGAAGTCGAACGGCAGCGGGAGGAAGTACTGGAAGACGATGCCCAGCACCGCACCGACCAGGAACGAGATGATGCCGGGCAGCCGCACGTTCGGCAGGTCGTCCGGCGCCCCCGTCGAGTACTCGCGCTTGCGAACCACGTAGTAGTCGGCCAGGATCGGGCCGGCCAGCGGCACGAAGGCCGCACCGAGGATCGTGATGAAGTCGCCAAAGAAGTACGAGTAGAACCCGAAGGAACCCAGGATCGTCCCGATGATGCCGACGACGATGACGATCTTGCCGCGGTGCAGCCGGAAGCCGGCGGCATTGGCGGCCGGCCCGAGGTACAGCGCGTTGCAGTACAGCTCGGACATGTTGGTGGTCCACAGCGCCAGCACCCACAGCACCACACCGAGGATCGTCATGACGACGCCCTTGGTGACCATCCAGGAGATGAAGTTCGAGTCGCCGGTGGCGATCGAGCCGGTGTAGCCGATGAGGTTCAGCAGCGGGTTGGTCAGGATGAAGCAGGCGCCCGCACCGATCAAGACGTGGCTGGCCATCCGGGCATACCTGAAGATGTCCACGCCCATGATGACGCCCGCGATCCAGGCTCCGACGATGATCGTGACACCGGTGCCCAGTGACATGCCCTCCTTGGTGGCGGCCTCGGCCAGCACGTTGCCCATGCCGCCGAACTCGCCGACCATCATGAAGGCGGCGACGATGGCGACGACCAGGATGAACGGTGCCGCGGCACCCGAGATCCGCTCGATCGCGACGATGCCCTTCCACGCCGAGTAGGTGAAGATGAGACCCCAGATGAACGAGATGAGGATGTATTCCAACGTCAGGCCGTTGAAGTAGATGCCCGTCATGTCACCCAGCGCCACATCGAAGATGTCACCGACCATGCCGACGATGGACGCGAACCAGCCCAGCGTCAGGAAGGCCATGATGATCATCGGCAGCATGATCCCCTTCTTGCCGTAGGAGTAGCGCGAGATCAGGGACAGGTTCAGCCCGGCCTTCATCGCCGGGTAGCCCAACGCGAACGTGAGCAGGACGAGGAAGCCCTGTCCAACCACGATCGTGCTCAGCGCCATCGGCCAGTTCATGCCGGGCGCGCCACCCTGGCCGGCCAACTGGCCGCCCACGATCAGGCCGGTCGGCACATAGCCGAACCCGACCCAGATGACGAACATCGAAAGCCACGAGCGGCGAGCCGCCCGCGGTACGGGTTCCAGCATGTACTCCTCGTTGCTGGTATCGACTTCGGGCTTGTGATGACCGGCAGTGTGGTCATCCACTGTGCTCGACATTCAGCATTCCTTTCGCATTCGCGGCGCGCGCAAAATGGGGGAAGCTCCGAGCGGCCGTCTTTGGTTCATAGGATGAGAAATCTAGCGCCCCGACACCGACAAAGCATCATGGAAGGGTCACGAACCGCCGGACCGATCGCATTTCACTGCGCTCGGTGCCGAAACTCGTCCTTCACCTCGGCCATGGATGCGCCGCTCGCCGACAACGCGTAGAGCAGTAGTCGAGACTTGCAGGCGTCCAACCAGCCAGCACCGATCAACCCACGGCGCAGTAGATCCACTTCAGAGCCGGGGTAGCCGTAGGACGATTGCGTCGTCGAGCCACCACCGGTGCGGGACGCGAAGACCACCGGGATACCGGCGGCGACCGCGCGTCCGGCCGCCTCAGCCATTGCGACCGGCACATGCCCCGCGCCCATCGCTGCGATCACGATGCCCCGCGGATTGGTGGTGATCGCCGCGTCCAGCAGCGCTGCGTCGTCGGCAAGCCCAGCCACCAGGATCGGGATCCGCACCTGGTCATCGGACGGCGCCTGCAGCGAGGCCCGCCGCGGCGAGCGACGGTAGGCGATGTGGACCCGGCCCTCCAGCAGTCGCGCGATGTGCCCCCAGGAACCGGAGGTGAAGGCGTGCAACGAGTTCGCGTCCTGCTTGGCGACCTGCTCGGCCAGGTGCACCTCGTCGTTCATCACCACCAGGACGCCGTTGTCGCGAAGCCGGGGTTCGGCGGCCACCCGCACCGCAGACACCAGATTGCCCAGGCCCTCAGCGCCGGCATCGTCGGCGGACCGCATCGCCCCGGTGAGCACCAGTGGCTCGGGCAGTTCCCACCACAGGTCGAGCAGATAAGCGGTCTCCTCCAAGGTGTCAGTGCCCTGCGTCACCACCACCCCTTGGGCCCCGGACGCGACAGCTGCCCGCGCGGCGTCCAAGGCTTGGCGCACATGGGAGATCTGCAGTTGCGGCGAGCCCAGCATGGCCAGCGTCCGGCTGCGAATCTCGAAGCCAGGCAGGTAACGACCGAGCGCGACGGTCAGGTCGTCGGCGTCCAGCGTCGGCTGCACCGGGCCGCCGGGGGCCTGCGACGTCATCGCGATGGTGCCGCCCAACGTGAGAATGCTCACCGAACGATCAGACATGCGGCGCAGTCTATCGCCGTTGGCGCGGTCGCGAACGAAGCCGCAGACCGGGCCCTCGTGGAGGACGAGCAACCGCACTACGCGGCCCTCAGCCCAGAGCCGCAACCCGCATAGGAGCGGCACGAAAGCTGGGGCGTTGCAGTATGCAACAGAGCCCCGTCCCAGGAAACCGGAACGGGGCTCTGCTCGGTGCGCCGCCAGGGACTCGAACCCTGAACCCTCTGATTAAGAGTCAGATGCTCTGCCGGTTGAGCTAGCAGCGCGCGTCAGGAAATATAGTAGCCCTGTCCGCCGAATGCCAAATCGGCTGCAAGGTCACAGGTACAGGCCAGTCTCGCTGTCGCTGCTGGACTCCTCCGCCACCGCGTGCAGGTCACGATCGCGCAGCAGCAGGTAGGTGTGGCCACGCAGGTCAACCTCGTTCTTCTCTTCGGGGTCGAACAGCACCCGAGCCCCGACGGTGGCGCTACGCACGCCGTCACCCACAGCGATCACCTTGGCCCATGCCAGCTTGCGGCCCATTCGCACCGTGGCGGGAATCAGGATGCCGCCACCAGAGCGCCGCTCGCCCTCGGACTCGGTCGACACCAACAACCGGTCGTGCAACATCCGGATCGGCAGCGGGTCACTCGCCGACGCGGCCTCCGTCGTCTTGGTGTGAACCGCGGCAGCGGGCTTGCGATCAAGCTCAGCCATACTCATCTCCTGAACAGCCCGGCGATGCCCTTGAGCACCGCTACCGTAGCCAGCACTCCAGCCGCGATGATCAGCGCAGTGCCGATGTTGTCCCAGCGAATGCCCTGGTCGTCGACGATCGTCTCCTTGGCCGTGGTCGCCGTGTCTGCCACGAACGTCTTGGCGTCGTTCACCACGCGCGCCTTGACCGCCTCGGGGTGCACTTCTGCGATCAGCCCCTCGACGTTGGCGGTCATGGAGTCGCGCGCCGACCTGATGTCCAGCCGGATCTGCTCGGGGGTTCGGGCGTCTTTGATCACAAAGTCCTCCGTCTTGAGCTTCCAGTGAACGCCCCCGCGGGCGCCCGGGCCGACGATGGCCCGAACCGACCCGGCGCGTCAGCCAGCCGGGCGAGTAACCCAACCCTATTACGAGCGTCGCAGCCCGTACAGCAAACCCGCAACCGCGGGGTGAACCGGCAGCCGGGCACCTGAGCGTGCCCCAGACGTCATGGCCTAACCTTGGCCCATGACGCCCTTGTCCGTAGGTGACACCGCTCCCCAGTTCACGCTGCCCGATGCCGATGAACAGCTGGTTTCGCTGTCCGACTACGCCGGACGCAAAGTGATCGTCTACTTCTACCCCGCTGCGCTGACTCCCGGCTGCACCGTGCAGGCGGTCGATTTCACCGCCGCACGCCAGCAGCTGGCCGATGCCGGTTATGACGTGGTCGGCATCTCGCCCGACACCCCGCAGCGTCTGGACAAGTTCCGCCAGAAGCAGGACCTCACCGTCACCCTGCTGGGCGACCCCTCCCGCGACGTCATCAAGGCCTACAGCGCCTGGGGCGCCAAGACCTTGTACGGCAAGACCGTCGAGGGTGTGTTGCGCAGCACATTCGTGGTCAACGTCGATGAGCACGGCGCCGGGACCGTGGAGAGCGCTGCCTACAACGTCCGTGCCACGGGCCACGTCGCCCGGATGCTCACGCACCTGGGTCTGCCCGTCAGCTGACGTCCGGGGCTTGCGCGCCCCGGCGCGGCGCTAAGCTGGCAGCCGGCTCCCACAGCGTGGGCGCCGGTGTGCCCGCCGGAGTGGTGGAATTGGCAGACACGCAGGATTTAGGTTCCTGTGCGCTCAGCGCGTGAGGGTTCGAGTCCCTTTTCCGGCACCAGACACGGGCATGCCCACGCGTCCCGAACCCCCAACGGGACTCTCAGCCGGCTGTCGAGAGTTCACACTTCTGCAACGGTTTCTCAGGCGCCAACCCTGAAGCAACGCCCTCAGGGTGGGTTGCCAGCCCCTCGGCCCCTGCCTACCTTCTGGCGCGGCAGGCCTCCCCACCCGAGACGGGGCCCCAGCACCCGGGAGGGCGTCCCAATGGCTTTCAGGACACCGGCAGGAATCATGGCGATCAGCTTGCTCACGGGCGCCTTCGCCTTCTCGAGCATGTTGGCTTCAGGGCCGGCCCAGGCATGGGACGCCGGGGTTTGGGACCGCGTCGCGCAGTGCGAATCCAGCGGGAACTGGTCGATCAACACCGGCAACGGCTTCTACGGCGGGCTGCAGTTCCTCCCGTCGACCTGGGCCGGTTTCGGCGGCACCGAGTACGCCGCCCGCGCCGATCTGGCGTCCAAGGACGAACAGATCGCCATCGCCCGTCGAGTGTTGTACACCCAGGGCCCGGGCGCCTGGCCGGTCTGCTCGGTCCGGGCTGGCCTCAGCCAGGAGAACGGCGGCGCGGATCCGGACGCGATGCCCGAGGGACCGGAGGAGCAGCCGCAAGACCCAACAGCCTTCACGGACGTCGACACGTCGAACCAGTTCTACACGGAGATCAGCTGGCTGGCCGACTGGGGCATCGCTCAGGGCTGGCCCGACGGCACCTTCCGTCCCACCCAGCCGGTCAACCGCGACGCCATGGCCGCCTTCCTGTACCGCTACGCCGGTGAACCGGACTTCACACCCCCCGACGAGAGCCCGTTCACCGACATGCCCACCGACGCCCAGTTCTACCTGGAGGTTTCCTGGCTGGCCGACGAACGCATCTCGGTCGGCTGGCCCGACGGCACCTTCCGTCCCACCCAGCCGGTCAACCGCGACGCCATGGCCGCGTTCCTGTTCCGGTTCGCCGGTGAGCCGGACTTCACGGCCCCTGAGGAGAGCCCGTTCACCGACATGCCCACCGACACCCAGTTCTACGTGGACGTCTCCTGGCTGGCCGACATGGGCATCTCGACTGGCTGGGAGGACGGAACCTTCCGTCCGGCCCAACCGGTCAACCGCGACGCCATGGCTGCCTTCCTGTACCGGTTCGACGACATCTGAGCCTGACGCCACGCACTGCCGGCCGATCGGCACACGGGCGTCACTCCCCGTACGTCTTGAGGACCTCCTGCAGCGGGATCCGCGCGATCTTCACCCGGCTGGCGTAGGTGCCCACCAGGAAGACCACCACGAGCACCACCAGACCCTTGAGCAGATCCACCGGGTTGTACTGCAGCGGAACGACGATCCCGTACTCCGTCAGGAACACCTGCTCCAACAGACCCAGGATTCCCAGTGCGATCGGCACACTGAGGGCATAGGAGATGAACGAGTAGACGAAGTAGCTGTCGAGGATCATCGAGTTGACCTCCCGGCGGGAGTAGCCGAGCACCTTCAACAGCGAGATGGTGTAGTAGTTGCGTTCGACGGTGAAAGCGGTGAGGACGAACAGGATGCTGCCCGCGATGACCGCCGAGGCCGAAATCATCACGTTGATCATGAGGCTGGTGTACGTCGCCATCGACGTGGCTTGGTCCAGCAAGGCCTGCTTGCTGATGATGGTGGCGTAGAACGCCGCCGAGGGCTTCTCGATCGAATAGATCCCGGTGTACAGCTCGGTGGTCCTGCCCTCGGACACGATGCTGCTGAGCCGCTTGATGTCGAGGTAGATCGTGTCAGCGGAGAAGTCGTCGGCCACGCCCGCCACGGTGAGCTCGTGCACCTCGGAGTCCACCCGAACCTGCACCTGATCCCCCTCCCCCAACCCGAGCTTCAACCCCAGGCTCTGGCTGATCACCACGTCGTGGCGAAGGCGCCCGGTGATGTTGCGCCCGCTCGAGTCACGCAGCTGGTAAAGCACGTTGTCGGGCGCCACACCCTGCAGCGACACCGACCGCGTCCCGACATAGCCGTACGGGTAGGTCAGGAACTTCTCGTCGCCGGGACGTGGCTCGGGCGCCCGCTTGTCGGGGTCCACGAAGGCCTGGTACTCGTACCCGACGTCCCCCAGCGACCCGACGGTCATCCGATCGACCATGCCGTTCATCATGAAGGCGAAAGTGATCAGCAAGGTGGCGAACATCATGCCCACGAAGAAGACCACGAAGCTGCCGGTGTTCCTGACTGCGTGCAGGTACTTGAACTTGGTGACCCCCTTCGCGTTGCGCAGCATCCCGCTCACCACGCGGGTCAACACGTTCAGAGCCTCGGTGTCGCGGGGCTTGAACAGCTCAAGTGGCCCCTCGCCCAGCAGCCGGTAGATCACAATCCCGCAGGACCCGGCGAAGAACAGCAGCGGCACAAAGATGGCCGCCACGAACGCACTGGGACGCTGCACGATGTCGATCTGTGGCAGCAGGTAGAAGTCCAGGTACATACGTTTAAGCGGCTCGGCGGCCATGGTGCCCAGCAGGTACCCGATGATCAGCATCACGAAGGCCATCGCCACCACAGACACGAAGTAGGGCAAGGCGATCTCGACGCGGCGGTAGCCCATCGCCTTGAGGATGCCGATCTGGCCCCGCTCCGCGTTGAGCAGGTTCGACATCATGATCGCCACGATGATGACGGCGATCCCCGCGATGAAGATGCTCAACCCCAGCGACGTCGTGCGTCCCTGGGTCAGCTCGTCGTAGATCGCCCCGCTGCGCATGTTGATGTCGGTCGGGATGATCTGCGTCACCCACGGCAGCAGGTCGGAATCGAACTCGGTGTCAACCGTCTGGCCGGGCGCGGTGACCCCCGCCAACCGGAACTTCTCCTCGACGTCCACGTCGTCATAGCCGGCGTTGCTCAGCAGCACCAACGGCTGCAGGCCGGTGTCGATGTTGAAGGAGTTGTCGAAGGTGGTCAGCGTGTAGTCCGGGAAGAGCACGAACCCGGTGACGCGGTAGCGCTGGCCCCGCATCTCGAAATAGTCGCCGATCTCGATCCCGTTCTTCTGCGCGTAGATCCTGTTGAGGGCGACCTCATCGTCGTCGACCGGCCTCGAACCGGCCTCGATGAACGTCCGGTTGATCTGCTCGGCGTCGCGGGCGAGTAGGGCGGTGTGCGCGCGGCGGTTGCGTTCGAAGTCAACGACCTTGAACCGGCGCAGCTCGAGTGAAACCCCTGGGTAGAGATCCTCGAAAGCCTTGATACGCCCTTCCATCAGGCGCAGGAAGGTCGCCGGCTCGGCCCGACGGATGTCCACCAGGCTGTACTTGCCCTGGGCGACCAGGCCCCGCATCGCGGGGTACTGTGCCTCTGCCGGCGTGATGACGCTGAGCATCTCCACCGCGAAGTCCTCCTGGTTGTACTCCTCCAGGTAGGACGTGGTCGGCTCGGCGATACCGCTGAGCCCGTAGAACATCATCGAGTAGATCAACGAGCTCAGGACGACGATCACGCCGATCGCGGCCAGCTGCATCCACTTGGTGGCCAGTGTCTTGAGAACGTTCTTGAACAACATGGAGTGCTCAGCCCCACTCCACGTCCTCGGCATCCACCGTCACCTCGTTGTGCTGGATGTCGGTGATTTCTGCCGAGTTCATCCTGATCACCTTGTCGGCCATCTGGGCGATCCCGGTGTTGTGGGTGATCACGACGACGGTCTTGTGGTATTCGCGATGCAGCTCCTGCAACGACTTGAGGACGCGTTTGGAGTTCATCTCGTCCAGTGCCCCGGTGGGCTCGTCGCAGAAGACGATGTCGGGGTTCTTCGCCAGGCTTCTGGCCACCGACACCCGCTGCTGCTCACCACCGGAGAGCTGGCGGGGGTACTTGTTGCGGAACTCCAGCAGGCCCACCTGGGCCAGCAGGTCGTCAATGCCCAGCGGTTGGTCGCTGAGGTCGGCGGCCATCTGGACGTTCTCGTAGACAGTCAGGTTCTGCAGCAGGTTGTACTGCTGGAAGATGAACCCCAGGTGCTCGCGGCGGAACTCGGTCATCTGGTCCTCGGTGAGGTCCGTGAGGCACTCATCGTTGAACATGATCGTCCCCGAACTGGCTGTGTCCAGGCCGCTGATCACGTTCAGCAGGGTGCTCTTGCCACTGCCGCTAGGCCCGAGGATGACCACGAACTCGCCGTCCTCGATGGTCAGGTTGATGTTGCGCAGGGCGACTGTCTGCACCTCGCCGCTCACATAGACCTTGCCCACATCAGTCAGGACAAGCACTACTTCACTCCCCCGGCGATTCGCACCGTCATCCCGTCAGCGAGGGAGTCGCCGGGGTTGACCACCACATCCTGACCGGCCGCCAAACCCTGCAGGACCTCGACGCGATCGTCGGCCTCGATGCCGGTCTCGATGAACACCTTGCTCAGCCGCTTGCGCGCGTCCACGACGAACACGTACTGGCGGCCTGTCCCGGCTTCGCGCCGCACCGCGTCGACGCTGACCTGCAGCGCGTTCGCCTTGTCATCCAGGAAGATCTCGACGTCCGCCTCAAACCCGACTCGCAGGGTGTCGTCCGGCTCAAGAATCGACACCTCGACGGTCACCTTGGGTTTCTGGTCGAAGGCAGTGGCCGACTTCTCAGCCGCGGGGGCGACGGCGGCGACCGACCCCTGGTACGTCTTCCCGACGCCCTTGGGTGTGACGGTCGCTCGCTGGCCGGGCTTGATGCCGACGCTGTCGGCCTGCTCCACCTCGACACTGGCGACCAAACCGGAGGAACCTTCCACCACGATGACGTCACCAAGCACCGGGTACTGACCCGCGAGCGCGTCCACGCGAGACACGACGCCACTCACTGCGGCCCGCAACCGCCCTTGATCGACCTTGTCCGCCAGGTACGCGGCGTTGGCATCGTTGAGTGCGACAACGCTCTGCTGGTTCGACACCCGTTCGGAGTTGGACGCCTGCGCGAACCCGGCCCCGCTCTGCGCGCCACTGAGCGCGATCTCGGCGCTACGCACCGCCCGCTGGGCGTCGCCCACGGCCTGCTGGGCGCTCTGCAGGGCCGAGTCACCCTGCAGCGCGGCGGCGTCCCGCGTCGCCTCCGCGTTCGACACTGCAAGGCGGGCATTGTCCGCGGCGGTCTCGGCAGCGCTCAGGTTGGCGTCGGCGGTGATCCGGGCGCTGTCCAGCGCCCCCTGGGCGCTGCTCACGGCGTTGTCAGCGGTGATCAGCGCACCGCGAAGAACGGGGAACTGGGCGTCGTACTGCGCCTGGGTGATGACGCCGTTCTGCAGCCGTGTCTTGAGGTCGGCCAGGTCCCGCTCAGCCAGGCACTGGGCGTCCCGGGCGGCGCCCAGGGCGATCCCGGCCTGGCGCACCGCATTGTCGCTGAGCGCCCGGACCGTGTCCACATTGGCCTCAGCGGCGCTCGAGTTCAGTTCGGCGCCCTCCAGTGCGATCCCGGCCTGGCGCAGGGCGCTGTCGTTGAAGCCCGGAACGTCCTCCAGGCGCAGTCGCGCGGCCTGCTCGGCGGCTCTGGCGTTGTCGAGTGTCACCTGCGCCTGGCTGACCGCATTACGAGCGGTGTCGGTGTTGGCCGCTGCAGCCGGCCCCTGCAGATGACGCAACGCCGACTCCGCGTCAGCCAACGTGATGCCTTGTTGATCCAGCTGGTTCTGATACTCGGTGGTGTCGAGGATCGCCACCACGTCACCCGCACTGACACGCTGGCCTTTCGTCACGAGCACCTCGACCACCTTGACTGACGGCGACAGCGTGATGGTGTTCCGGCTGCCTGCCTTGACGTCGGCAACCGCGACGACCGAGTTCGTCAACCGGGCACTGCTGACCGTGGTCAGTTGGACCTCCGGGCGAGCGGCCTGTCTGGCCGAGACGACCGCGTAACTGCCGCCACCGACCAGGCCAAGGGCCGCCAGGCCTGCGATCACCTTGGCCTTCTTGGACTTGAGACTGGGGAACTTCATTGGTCGCCTCCGAGGCTGCAACGGTGCAGAAGCCGAAGGTGGAGACAAGGAGTCCACCTGCTGCATCAGCGCAAGGATACGACCTTCCAGGAGCGGCAGCGTCCGGCTTCGACGCCTCGCTGGGCCCCATGAAACAATTCGGGTCGAGACTGGGTTGAGCCTTTCGATAACCCCAGATGATCACGAGGTGTACTGACATGTCCCAGAACCCGAACGCCCAGCCGCGCATCACGCGCATTGCTCGCCGACACGCCCTGCCTGGCCATGAGCACGAATACGAGGGCTTGGTGCGACAGATGTTCGAGCTGATGAAGAAGCACAAAGGCTTCCTGGGCGCGGAGATGATTCCCCCGGAGAATACCGGCGAGGACTACCAGATCGTGGTCAATTTCGCCTCGGAGGACGATCTTGCCGGCTGGGACCGAAGCAAGGATCGCGAGGAGATTTTCGCCCGGATGCGTCCCCACGCTGACGGTGAGCCCGAGCACCGGCGGCTCTCAGGGCTGGAGGCGTGGTTCGAACCGGCCGTCGTGCCCGCAAGCATGAACCCGCCCCGGCACCGGATGGGCTTTGTCACCTGGATGGGCATCTGGCCCACTGCTTCCATCTTCATCTACTTCCTGGCACCGGTGTTGCAGCGGTGGGGATTGCCGTTCCTGGCTGTGACAGCCGTCAACACGATGCTGATCACCCTGACCATGACCTATTTGTTGATGCCGCGCCTGACCAAGCTGATGCGCCCCTTCCTCAACCCGCAGAAGAAGGCCGCCCGGTAGCACACACCGAGGACGCGATACCAACTTGTGCCTATTCGGTCGGGAAGGCCGTATATGGCCAATCCCGACCGAATAGGCACAAGTGAGAAACCTGGCCGCGTGTCAGGTGTCACACGAAGGCCGGGGGCCGGGGACTTGTAGCAGTCCCCGGCCCCCGGCCGGTCGATCAGTCGACAATCGTCAGATCTTGATGCAGACGTTCGTCACTTCCGTGTAGAACTCCAGTCCGTGCACGCCACCCTCACGCCCGATGCCCGAGTGCTTCATGCCACCGAAGGCCGTGCGCAGGTCGCGCAGGAACCAGCTGTTGACCCACACGATGCCGGCCTCCAGCTGAGGCGCAACCCGCAGGGCGCGGCTGACGTCCTTGGTGAAGAAGGTCGCCGACAGACCGTAGTTGGTGTCGTTGGCCAGCCGGATGGCCTCCTCCTCGGTCTTGAACGGGATCAGGCCGGTGCACGGGCCGAAGACCTCTTCGGTCATGGTGCGGGAGTCGTGGGCCAGACCCGTCCAGATCGTCGGCTGCACCCAGGAACCGCCGTCGCGTTCGTCGCCGAACTTGGGTGCGCCGCCGCCGGTGACGACCGTGGCGCCCTCCTGCTCGGCCAGCTTGTAGTAGCTGAGCACCTTGTCGCGATGCTCGTCGGAGACCACCGGGCCGAAGTTGGTTGCCTGGTCGTCGGGGTAGCCGTACTTCAGCTCGGTCTCGGCGTACTCCTTGAGCCCGTCGCGGACCTGGTCGAAGATCGACTCGTGCACGTAGAGGCGCTCAGTGCCCAGGCAGACCTGACCGGTGTTCAGGAAGCAGGAGCGACCCAGTTCCTTGATGGTCGCCTCGATGTCGGCGTCCTCGAAGACGATGCCGGCGTTCTTGCCGCCCATCTCCATCGACGTGGCCTTGAGTGTGTCGGCGGTGGCCTTGATGATGATCGAGCCGGTCCTGGTCTCACCGGTGAAGGTGATGCCGTCAACATCGGGATGCGAGGTGATCATGCCGCCGGTCTTGCCGAAGCCTTGCACCACGTTGTAGACGCCCTTGGGGACGCCGACCTCGTTCATGACCTCGCCCAACAGCGCGGCGGTCGACGGGGTGACCTCGGAGGGCTTCACGACGACCGTGTTGCCGAATGCCAGCGCGGGGCCGACCTTCCAGGTCATCAGCAGCAGCGGCAGGTTCCAGGGCGAGATGACGCCGATCACGCCGCGCGGGCGGCGAACCAGGAAGTTCAGGGCGCCCTTGCCGTCCGGGGTCTCCATCTGGAAGGCCTCTTCGGCGTGGACCTTCAGGGTGTGCGCGAAGGCCTTGAAGTTGGAGGCACCACGCGGGATGTCGACGTGAGAGGCGACCGAGTAGGGCTTGCCGGTGTCGAGCACCTCCAGCTCAAGGAAGTCGTCAAACCGCTTGTTGATGCCGTTGGCGATCGCCAACACCATGTCGATTCGTTCGTCGACGGTGAGCTGCCCCCAGGGGCCGTGCAGGGCTGCCCGGGCTGCCGCGACAGCCGCGTCCACCTCGGCCTGGCCGGCCTCATGAACGTGGGCGGTGACCTCGCCGGTCACCGGATACAGGGTCTTGAAGATGTTGCCGGTCTCGAGGTACTCACCGTTGATGAAGTTGGCGACGGTGCGCGGGGTGATCTCTTTCTTGCTCATGCTGTCTGGGTTCCTGTCTCGAAGAGGTGGGGGGTCGTGGGGAACAGCTGTCAGCTTTGGCTCTGGGCCTTGGCCTTGCGCTCGGCGAGGGTCTCGTCGCCGGCCAGGAAGTGGGTCAGGGGCACCTCACGGAGGATGACCCGCACCGATTCCTTGCGAATGCCGAGAGACTGGACTGCAGCCTCGGCCAGCGAGGCCTGCAACTGCCGCAGCATTTCGGGCGTCCGTCCCTCGCCGAGAGTCACTTCGATGATCGGCATCAGGCTTCCTCGTCCCCGCCCCAGATGTACACCGACCCCAGCGACGAGAAGTGGCAAGCCACGGTGGTGCCGGGCGGGGCGAAGTACGCGTCGGTGATGCCACCGGTGAGCACGATCCAGCCTGGCTCGACCGCGTAACCGCGCCTGCCCAGGTCGTTGACGGCCAGCGCCAGCGCCTCGGCCGGGTGGCCCTGAATGGCTGCGCCGGTTGCCGAGTCGACGATCTGGCCGTTGACCTCGATCAGCACGGCTTCGGTCGACAGGTCGAGCTCGGACACCGGCTTCTGGATGGGCCCGGTCACGAAGCCGCCTGAGGACGCGTTGTCTGCGATCACGTCACCGGCCAGGAACCTGAAGTCCTTGTAGCGGGAGTCGATGATCTCGGCTCCAGCCATCACGGAGCCAACGGCCGCCAGAGCCTGGGCCGCTGTCACGCCGGGACCCTGCAGGCGATCCTTCATGATGAAGACCAGCTCGGGCTCGATCCGCGGGTGGATCAGGCGGTCCTGCGGGACGGGCTCGTTGGAGGGGGTGACCATGGCGTCGGTGAGCCAAGCGACGAACGGGGTTTCAACACCCATCCGACGCTGCTTGGCGCGGCTGGTCAGACCCAGCTTGATGCCGACGATCTGCTCGCCGCGGGCGAGCCTGCGGTGCAGCGTCTCGTCCTGGATCCGGTAACCGGTCTCGACGTCGAGTTCGGGCCATTCGTCGGTGAACTTCACCCGGTCGCGACGCTCGGCCTCACAGGCCAGCAGCTCGGTCGCGACGGACAGGACATCCCACTTGCCTTCAGCCATCTCAGTTCTCCTTACCGAACGCTGCGGTCACACTGCCGAGCGGTCCGAAGTTCGCGGTCACGGTGTCGCCTGCCGCCACGGGGTAGGCCGCCGTCACCGAACCCGGCAACACGACCTGCCCGGCCTCCAGCGCCGAGCCCAGACGCCCCAGCGTGTTGGCGAGCCACACGAGCGAGTTGATGGGCGAACCAAGCACCGCGCCACCGGCGCCGGTGGCGATGATCTGGCCGTTCTTGATCAGCGTGCAGCCGACCAGCCGCAGGTCGACACCGTCGAGCCGGGTGGCCTTGCTGCCCAGGATGACGCCGGCCCCGGACGCGTTGTCGGCGATGGTGTCGATGATGCCGATCTTCCAGTCCTTGATCCGGCTGTCGATCAGCTCCAGCGACGGAAGAACGAAATCAACAGCAGCGATTGCCTCGGCCACGTTCACGCCCGGGCCCTTCAGGTCCTTCTTCAGCACGAATGCGATCTCGGGCTCGACCTTGGGCGAGATGTAATCGTTGACGTTAATCCGGTTGTTCTCCAGGAAGAAGCAGTCGTCGAGCAGATGGCCGTAGTCGGGCTGGGACACACCGAGCTGCTTCTGCATGACGACTGACGTCAGACCGACCTTGTGGCCCTTGACGACCCGGCCTTCGGACAGCCACTTCTCGTAGGTGAGCTCCTGAATCCGGTAGGAATCCTCGAACTCGATGTCGGGGAAGAGCTTTGTCAGGGCGTCGATGGGCGTGCGGCTCTTGTGAGCCTCCAGCAGCTTGTCAGCTGCCTCTTGCTGTCGGGACGGATCCACCAGGAACCATCTCCCTTCTCACTGTTGTCGTTCTCGGATTCCGGCTTGTTGATGACGCGACACTTCGGTCGCAGGTGAAAAACTCTGGTTTCGGTGCCGCTGCAGGGGCTCAGCCCACCGCGCTGACCCCGGCTTCGGCGACGGTACGATCTTGCTCGGCCGACCCCCCGGAGCAGCCGACGGCACCCACCAGCACCCCGTCGATCAGGACGGGGACCCCGCCGCCGAAGATGACCAACCGGTCGCGGTGCGGAATGCCCTGCAGCAGCGCAGGCTCGTCGCGCAGCAGATCCCACCACTCGTGGGTCGGCAGCCCGTTGAAAGCGCAGACCGTGTAGGCCTTGTCGCGAGCGATTCCGGCCGACAGCAACGGCGCACCGTCGGGGCGCAGGAAGCCGAGCTCGTTGCCCGCTGAATCGACGACGCTGATGTTGACAGGAACGCCGATCTCCTGGCTCTTGCGCCAGGCAGCCTGCAGGATCGCCCAAGCGCCCTCGGCCGTCAGTGTCGACCGATTCGTGGTGAAACTCATCTACGCACCTCTCAGCGGCGGGAGCCGCGCTGTCTGGTCAGGGGTTCTTGGCTCGGCCAGACCGTGTCGTGTCCGGCCGGGACAGCAAGCACTTGGGTGCCACATCCGTGCAGATGGCCGAAGCCCCTCAGCAGGATGTGACACCCAAGGTTGACGGGATCCTAGGTGACGACGGTGGTGAAGCGCTCGTTCAGAACGCGGTCGTGGTAGAAGATGCCCTTGCCGAGCTGATCCGGGGTCCAGACGATCAACGGCTTGTCGCGCGACGCCGAGGAGCCTCCGGCGAAGGTTTCGTTGCGGTTGCCCGAGGGGTCGAAGAAGTAGATCGTCTTGCCACGGGTGATGCCGTGACGGGTCGGGCCGATGTCGATCGAGACTTCATCCATCGAGAAGATGTCAGCCGCGTACAGAATCGAGCTCCAGTCGTCCAGCTGGAAGGCGAAGTGGTGCAGCTTGCCATTGGGCAGACCGCCGAGAATGGCGATGTCGTGCGCCTTCTGGCTTGCCGACAGCCAGGTGGCCAGCACGACGTCGGAATCGACTTCGGGCTTGACCTGCTCGGTCGGGTACAGGTCGAAGACGTCCTTGAAGAACTTCTCGGACAGGGTTGCGTCCTCGCAGGCGAGCAGCATGTGGTCCAGAGCCGGCACGCCCACCGAGTCGTTCAGGTGGCGCGGGAAGGCTTCGGGGTTGTGGTAGCCGAGCTTGGACGGGTTGAAGGTCATCTGGTTGTAGACCTCGACGACGTGGTCGCCGGGGGTGGTGATCCGCAGACCCTGACCAACTTCCAGGCTCTCGCCGGCGCTCATCCGCTGCACTGTGGCACCGAAGCTGCGGGCGTTGTTCTCGACGTTGTTGAGGTCGTCGTCGGTTTCGACCTTGATGCCGAGCTTGACCAGACCAACACCGCCCTCTTCAAGGACCACCGAGTGATGCTCCCACTCGTCCCAGCCCTTGAGGTAGAGGCGATTGCCCTCTGTTTGCACTGCCTCGAGCCCGAGGGTGTTCACATAGTGGTTCTTCGCTTCTTCCAGATCCGTTACCCGGACGTGGACGTACCCAAGACGCAAAACGCCCATTGAGCTACTCCTTTGTGGTGGTGTTCGTGGCCTCGACCATCCGCAGACGGCGTTGGAGGCTGCTGTTGAGCCGTAGATGCTCATTTCGCAGCTGAATGGTGATGTCCCCATCGGGAACCGCCCGGCAGGACAGGCAGGTGCCGGTTGCCTTCTCTTCTGCGGAGAGAACAGTCTCGGCAATGGGCCTGTTGTAGGTCACCGACCCTTCGATGAGGTCCACCTTGCAGATTCCGCAGCCCCCGCGCTTGCAGCCGGTCCGGTAGCCGAACCCGGACGCATGGAGAGCCTCCAGGATCGTCTCCCCATCCTTCACAAGGACGCGTTCGTCATCCGGCAAGACGGTCAGAACCGACACGTGGATCTCCTCTACAGATGTGTCGCGATACCTGGGGTGACACCCGGCCGAACAAGAACCCGGGTGACGCAGGCTTGGGTGTCACGGCCCATTCAACAAATGTACTTACGATCAGATGAACGCGGGCGTCTTTCGCAGCAAGAAGAGGCCGGGTTCGCCCACAGCGGGAACGCAGGATTTTCCACCAGCCGGGCCACACACAAAGCAATCCTGTGATACCCCCAGGGGTGTCTGGGAGTTCAGTCCCCTTCGCCCTCGGGCACCTCCCAGCGCATCGGAAGGGGCCGCGGCGCGCGGCGTAGCGCGGGGTCGTCGACCCGGAAGCTGCGCACCGGCCCGACAGCGGTGTCGCGGGTCTCGAATCGCACCGTCACCACCCCGGCACCCGAACCCCACACCCAGCCCCGACCATGTTGCTGGTGCTCGACATCCAGACCGGGCACCCAGTCAGTTCCGAATCGGAGCCGCGGTTCGTGCCCGGTTCCTCCGCCCCGGGCAAGCGCCGCACCCGACTGCCCGTCGTGGCCCTGGACCACCACCTCATCGCGTCCGAACCGGTCGTCGTCCAGATAGAACAGTTCCTCCTGAGCCGCAACCGTGAAATTGCTCACACCCACGCCCAGCAGCCGCACTCCATCCCGCACGTCGAAATCGGCCAGCAGTGCCCGGGCAACCGCGCCGATCCGGTCGGGCTGATCGGTGGCACCGGTCAGCGTCCGGGAACGGGCATGGATGGTGAAATCGGGCAGCTTCAGTTTGAGCGTGACGGTGCGGGCGAACAGCCCGGCCCTGGCCAGCCTGCTGGCCAGCACCCGCGCATCCGTCTCGATCACCCGGTTGAGGTCGTCGACCCGGTTCAGGTCGCGTTCGAAGGTGTCCTCGACCGAGATCGACTTCACCGCCCGCTCGGGCAGCACCGGACGCTCGTCCCGGGCGAAGGCCATGGCGTGGATGGCCTCCCCGGCGGCCCTGCCGACCTCATGCACCAGTTCGGTCAGCGTGGCCCGCTGCAGGTCGCGAACGCTGCGGATCCCCAACCGGGTGAGTTTCTCCATCGTCGCCGGCCCGATTCCCGGCAGCTGGTGCGCAGACAACGGCGTGATCAGGTCGAGTTCGGTGCCGGGGGCGACGACCAGCTGACCGTTCGGCTTGGCAGCCTCGCTGGCCAGCTTCGCGACCAACCGGCTGCTACCCACCCCGACCGAGCAGGTCAACCCCTCGGTGCGGCGAGTCACCTCTGCGCGCAGCTCGGCCACCAGGGTCGGGAGCGCTGCGACGTCGCTGCAGTCCACGCCACCCGCAGCCAGGTCAACATACGCCTCGTCCAGGCTCATCGGCTCCAGCACCGGGGACAGCTCACGCAAAATTGCCATCACGATGCGGCTGGACTGCCGGTAGGCCGCGCTGCGCACGCCCAGCACCGCTGCGTGCGGAGCCCGACGTCTTGCTTCGCTCATCGGCATCGCGGAGTGCACGCCCAGCGGGCGCACCTCGTAGCTGGCAGTGCTCACCACTCCCCTGCCGCCCACGCCGCCCACGATCACCTGTCTGCCGCGCAGCGAGGGCTTGTCTCGTTGCTCGACAGCAGCGAAGAAGGCGTCCATGTCGAGGTGCAGTATCGACGCCGCCGAGCGCACGGCTACTCCGCTGGCAGGCGCTCGCCCAAGCCCGCCAGCCCGAGGGCGTTGGGGTCCCGGCTGGCAATTTCACAGATCACCCGCGGCAACCAGTAGGTGAACGAGTACCCCTCGGGCATCCGCACCGACGACACCCGCGTCCACTGATCCGGGTCGATGGCAGGGAACCGGGCAGCACCGTCCGGGCTCTGTGCCACCCTGGTCAGGTCGAGCTCGGTCACCCAGGGCATCGCCGACTGGTACAGCTCGGAACCCCCGCCGATGAAGACACGATCGGCACCACGCGCCGCCGCCAGTGCCAAGGCCTCGGGAACTGAACGCACGGCGTCCACACCGTCGTGGGACCAGCCGGGATCTCGCGTCACCACCACGGTGCGCCGTCCCGGCAACAAACCGATCTCCTCGAAGGTGCGCCGTCCGAGGACGAGCGTGTGTCCCATGGTCACCCGCTTGAACCGCTTGAAGTCTCCGGGCAAATGCCACAGCATGCCGTGCCCGGAACCAATCACGCCGTTGTCGGCGACGGCGGCGATGGCGATGATTCTCATGGGTTCTCCTGACTGGCCGCCGGCTGGCGTCAAACGGCGATCGGTGCCTTGATGGCCGGCCACGGGTCGTAGTCGCACACCTCGATGTCGTCCAGCGTGAAGCCGTCGATCTCCCGGACGCCGGGGTTCAGCTGCAGCGTCGGCAACGCTCGGGGTGATCGCGCCAGCTGGGTGGCGACCTGCTCGGCGTGGTTGTCGTAGATGTGCGCATCACCGAAGGTGTGCACGTAGTCGCCCACCGCCAGTCCGGTCACCTGGGCGACCATGTGGGTCAGCAACGAGTACGACGCGATGTTGAACGGCACCCCGATGAACAGGTCGGCGCTGCGCTGATAGAGCTGGCAGCTCAGTTTGTGCGGCTCGCCGTGCTCATCGGGACTGACATAGAACTGGAACAGGGTGTGGCACGGCGGCAGCGCCATGTCGTCCACCAGTGCCGGGTTCCAGGCGCTGACGATGTGGCGTCGCGAGAAGGGGTTGTTCCTGATCTGGTGGATGACGTCGGCAATCTGGTCGATGGACCGACCGTCCGGTGCCGGCCAGGACCGCCACTGACTGCCGTAGATCGGCCCCAGGTCGCCGTTCTCATCGGCCCACTCATCCCAGATGTGGATGTTGTGGTCATGCAGCCAACCGACGTTGGTGTCGCCGCGAAGGAACCACAACAGCTCACCGAAGACACTGCGGGTGAACACCTTCTTGGTGGTGAGCAGCGGAAAGCCCTTCGCGAGGTCGAAGCGCATCTGGTGACCGAAGACGCTGGTGGTTCCGGTCCCCGTGCGGTCCGGGCGATGCACACCGACCTGTTGCACGTGCCGCAGCAGGTCAAGATACTGTCTCATGGCTTGCGTCCCCCGGCCACGTTCACGATTCCTGCTGTGTTCCAGGCGTTGCCGTCGGTGACTCAACCGCCTGGTGCGGGACGTCGAGCGCCTCGACCAGGATCTGCAGGATCTTGCGCACCGCCTTGCCGCGGTGGCTGATGGCGTCCTTCTCGGGCCCCGCCAGCTGGCCATTGGTGCGTGGCACCCCGCCCGGAGGCAGGGTCTGGTCATCGGCGACGAAGATGGGGTCGTACCCGAAGCCGTGCCCGCCCCTGGCAGCGTGCGCCAGCCGCCCCGACATCTCGCCGCGGGCAGTGAACTCCCGACCGTCGGGAAGTACCAAAGCCATCACCGCGACGAACTGCGCCTGGCGTCGATCAGCCGGCACGTCGTCGACCTGCCGCAGCACCAACTCCAGATTGGCGATGTCCTCCTGCTCGGGGCCCGCCCAGCGTGCCGACCGCACGCCGGGCATGTGGTTGAGTGCGTCCACGCACAGACCGGAGTCGTCTGCCAGAGTGGGCAGGCCCGTGTGAGCCACCCCGGCGCGGGCCTTGATCAGGGCGTTGCCTTCGAAGGTCCACTCCGTCTCGGCCGGCTCGGCGTACCCGGGCACGTCACGCAGGCCGAGCACCTCCAGGTCGAGGTGCTGCTCGGCGATGATGCGCCGCAGCTCGGCGAGCTTCTTGTGGTTGCCGGTGGCCAACAGGATCTGGATGGTCATCGCGCCAGCACCTCCTGCTGCAGCCGACGCAGCCGAGCGGTGCCTGCCTGCCCCAGGTCGAGCAGCGCGTCCAGGGTTGCACGGTTGAACGGAGCGCCCTCGGCGGTGCCCTGCACCTCGATGAAATCGCCGCTGCCACTGCAGACGATGTTCATGTCGGTGCCTGCGTCGAAGTCCTCGTCGTAGGCCAGATCGAGCAGCGGGACGCCCTGCACCACCCCCACCGACACGGCTGCCACCGAGTCCTTGAGCGGCTCGCCGACCAGCAGCCGACGTTCCCGCAGGTAGCTGACGGCATCAACCAGCGCCACGTAGGCCCCGGTGACGGCTGCGGTGCGGGTGCCGCCGTCTGCCTGCAGCACGTCGCAGTCCAGCACGATGGTGTTCTCACCGAGCGCCTTGTAGTCGATGACGGCCCGCAGGCTGCGGCCGATCAACCTGCTGATCTCGTGGGTGCGGCCCCCCAGTCGGCCCTTGACGGACTCGCGGTCGTTTCGGGTGTTGGTGGCCCGCGGCAGCATCGCGTACTCGCTGGTCACCCAACCAAGGCCGGTGCCCTTGCGCCAGCGCGGCACACCAGCGGTGACACTGGCAGCACACAGCACACGGGTCCGCCCAACCTCGATCAGCACGGAACCCTCGGCATGGTCAAGCCAGTTGCGGGTCAGGGTGACGGGGCGCAGCTCATCGAACGCGCGGCCATCCGATCGGGTGAAAGACATGGGGATCAACCTACCCCCCGCAGGGCAAGGCCCTGAATCACTGGTTGCACGGCTCAGGAGCGCGCCCGGGTCACCGCGTCCCCGCCTGCCGGGGAGACCACCGCGGCACCGACGCGCAGGCTGGTGGGCAGCGCTTCCCACAGCTGGTCGCACAGGTCTTCCGCAGTGCCGGCGTCGGTGGTGACCTCCAGGTAAGGCGCGGCCGTGGACACCTTGCCCTCACTCGACTGGTAGGTCGTCCACAGCACTGCCTCGCCCTCACCCAGGCCTGCGATGGTCACGGCCATCACGTTGGCCGCCTCCCGGTCGAACGCACTGTGGCGGGCGGCCCCGAGCACAGCCACGCTGCAGTCGCGGCTGACCACAGTGGTGATCCGTGAGGTGTACAGCGGGGGGTCGGGCTCGTACTGCAGGTCCATCAGTGCCTGTGCGGGCGGCTGTCCCGCGTTCAGCCGCCCGGCGACCACCTCGACCTGGTCGCCGTTGCCGACCACACAGTGGTCACTCGTCCAGGTGGCGGCGAGGTAGTGCCGGAGCTCGTCGTGGGCAGTGTCATCGGTCGGGACGACGGCCAGACCAGTGTCCTTGCGCAAGAAGGTTCGTGCCTGGGACGCCGGGCTGCGGCCGGTCAGGAAGTAGCCCACCACCAGGGGCCCGCCCACCAGGCGGGTGACGACAAGCCCCCTTCCCGGGTAGCTGTTGGACTGCAGTGCCTCGGTGAGAGTGGGCACGGACGTCATGATCGGCTCCTCCAGGTGTTCGAGATCGTGGGTGTCTTGGATCAAGGTTTCAATCCAGGGTGACGGGGTGCACGTCCGCGACGAAACCGCCCATCAGACGCTGGCTCAGCCCCGCGAAGCGTTCCGCATTACCGGTGGTCAGGAACGCCCGGCGCGCCTTGTGGTGCGCGTCGGAGCGCAGCAGGTTGAGGTCGTTGAGCAGCGAGAACGTGTTTCGGGCGCACTCGTCGGCGCTGCTCACCAGCGCCACATCCTCACCCATCACATAACCGATGACGCCACTCAACAAGGGGTAGTGCGTGCAGCCCAGGATCAGGGTGTCCACCCTGGCATCCCGCAGCGGCTCCAGATACTCGCGAGCGATCGCCAGCACCTCCGGGCCGTTGGTGATGCCCGCTTCGACCAGCTCCACGAACCGCGGGGCCACCTGCGTGAAGAGCTCGACGTTCGAGGCGGCCAGCGCGTCGTCGTAGGCGCGCGACTTGGCAGTGGCCTCGGTGCACACCACGCCCACCCGCCCGTTTCGGGTCGTCCGCGCCGCCCTGCGGGCAGCCGGGATGATCACTTCGATGATCGGCACGTCGTAGCGTTCCCGGGCATCCGCGATCGCAGCGGACGACCCCGTGTTGCAGGCGATCACCAAGGCCTTCACCCCGATCTCGACCAGCCTGTCCAGCGACTGCAGCACGAAGCCGCGCACCTCGGCGATCGGCCGCGGCCCGTAGGGAGCCCGAGCCGTGTCACCGAAGTAGATGATGTCCTCGTGCGGCAACAGGTCGACGATGGCGCGAGCAACGGTCAGGCCGCCGAAACCTGAGTCAAAAACGCCGATCGGCGCGTCGACGTCGATCGGGACAGTTGAGGTCACCCGGTCAGTGTAGGCGGATGCAGCGGGCCTGAGCGCCCGGCGACCTGCTGCGCCTCACTCCAGACAGGCGAGCAGAGACTCCTGCACCCAGCCGAGCCATTCGTAGATGTCGAAGACCCACGCCCGGGGATCAGATGCCGGCAACTCGGCCAGGACGTCGGCACTCTGGGCGTCCTCGATTCCCAGCCGTACCGCCACCGCCAGCCGCAGATTGGTCAGGGTGATCAGCCAGGAGTGCACCCGATCGATCCCGATGACGCACTTCCCGTCGTGCGAGACCCCGGCCAGATCATCCCGCACGTGGATGCAGGCGGCCAGCTTCGAGTCGCGCTGCGCACACTGGGTGAAGTGCCGGAAGTCGCGGGACGCCTCCGGGTCGTCGGGGTAAGCGTCGGGGAACAGCCTGGCCAGGACTGGATCCGAGTTGGTGGCGGAACAGAGATCGCCCGCCGGCTCCCCCAACTCGCGTTCCAACCGCTCGAAAAGGTCGAGCTCCTCGTCCTGCCCGACGTGGACGGGGGCAGCAACACCGCCCAACGCCTCGTCATTCAGCAAGCTGACCAACTGCTCGACGAGGCTCATCACCAGGTCGATCTCCTGGTGTTCCAGGATGGCGACAAGCGTGTTGCGTCTACGACGGAAGCCCTGCACGCTAGTCAGCCCTGTCCAGGGTGGCCCACAGGCCGAAGCCGTGCATCGCGCTGACGTCGACCTCCATGGCCTCCCGGCAGCCCGACGACACCACTGCGCGACCCTCCATGTGCACCTGCATCATCAGGTGCTCGGCCTTGGAGCGCTCATAACCGAAGTAACTGGAGAACACGTGAGTGACGTAACTCATCAAGTTGACCGGATCGTCCCAGACGACCGTCACCCAGGGGTCGACCGATTGAGGCTGCTCGGCGGCACGCTCCTGGATGATCGTGCCGCCGGCAGGCTCTCCTCTGGGCGACGACTCGAACGGCATGCCCCCATTGTGGCTCAAACGTCCAACTCCGTTCGGCAGCCGCAGCACAAGCCGGTGGGTGCCGGCACGAAGGGCCGGCCGGCCGTTCAGCCCTGCCAGGGTTCGCGGACCGAATCGGCTCCGGTCATCACGGCGGCGAGCCGCATCGGGCGCGCCATCCGGTAAACGTCCTCCAGCAGCAGCACCTGGCCGTCCTGGCCGCTCAGCGGAACCCGCCAGTTCGGGTATTCGTCGACGGTGCCCGGCTGGTTCTGCGTGCGACGCTCCCCCACTGCGTCCACCAGGGCCGCGTTCAGCACCCGACTGCGCGTCCAGGTGAGGTAGTGGTGCAGAGCCAGCACCTGGGTTTCCACCGGATCAGCCACCCCCTCGACGCCGTCCGGCAACTCGAAGGCCCCCCGCTCACGCAGGTGCTCAATCCAGGCCTGATGCTCCCGCTCAGCCTCGGCCAACTCCAGGTCCAGCGGTTCGGTGGAGATCCCCAGGTCGTGACGCAACCGCACGTGATCCAATGCCAGGTAACCGGCGCTGGGGGGCAGGTCGTGCGTGGTGACCGAGGCCATGCACAGCTCGCGCCACTTCTCCGGGGCCAGCGGCAAACCATTCTTGTCCCCCTCGAACCAGAAGACGCTGGTCCCCAGAACGCCCCGCCGGTGCAGGTAGTCGCGGACCCAGGGCTCAACCGTGCCCAGATCCTCACCGACCACCAGCGCCTGCGCGCGGTGCGCTTCCAGGATGACGATTCCAACCATGGCCTCATGGTTGCATCGGACGTAACTGCCTTCAGCTGCCGAAGCGCCGGCCGGCACCCACCACTGCCGGAACAGGCCGAGAATGTGGTCCAACCGCAGGCCCCCGGCGTGGCGCAGCACGGCGCGAACCATGCTGGCGAAGGGTTCGTAACCAAGCTCTTCCAGCCGGTCGGGGCGCCACGGCGGCTGGCCCCAGTCCTGACCGATCTGGTTGTACGAGTCCGGCGGTGCGCCCACGCTGACGCCCTTGGCGTAGACGTCGGCGAGCATCCAGGTGTCGGCCCCGAGAGCATTGACGCCCACCGCCAGGTCGGTGACGATACCCACCGTCATCCCGGCGTCCCGAGCTTGCTGCTGCGCCCGGCTCAGCTGCTCGTCCGCGACCCATTGTTGCCACTCGATGAACTCGATCTCGTCCACATGCTGACTGACGAAATCGGCTACCTCGTCGGTGCGCGACGAGCGGTAGGGCTCCGGCCAGGCGCGCCAGTCGGGACCGAGATGGGCGCTCAGCACGGACCAGATGGCGAAGTCGCGCAGGGGCTGGCCCTGGGTTTCTCGATAGTGCTGGAAGGCCATGGCCCGCACCGGGCGCAGTGGCTGGGAGTACACCAGCCGCAGGGCCTGTCGTTTGGCGGCCCAAGCCTGGTCGCGCCGCAGTCCGGTGGCCGTGGGCAGATCGGCGACCAGCGGGCGTTTGAGTTCTTCGATCAGGTCCTGGTCGGCGCGCGCCAGCTGTGCGTACTCTTCGACCGCCTCCGGCCTGATGTACAACGGGTTGATCTGACGTCGGCTGCACGGCAGATAGGGCGAGTTCTCCAGCGGCTCGATCGCCTGCGCGGCGTGCAACGGGCTGACCAGCACGTAGCCGGCACCCTGTTGGGTCGCACTCCAGATGGCGAGATCGCTCAGGTCCTGCAGGTCGCCGATGCCCCACGAGGCTCGGGACCGCACGCTGTACAGCTGCGTCTGGTACCCCCACACCCGGCTGGCGCCCATCGCGGGGGGCAGGCCCAGGTAGCTGGGCGTGATGATCAGCCTGCCAGTGGCATCGCGGCCCTGCGAGTTGAGCCTCAGGGTGTGGTAACCGAGCGGCAGGTCGTTGGGCAGCTTGAAGGTGGCCTCGCCGATCCGCACATCGTCGATGACGCGGGGCTCGGCCCAGTTGTCCACCTGATGCGCCGAACGGGTCGAGCCGTCCTCGAGCACGATGTCCACGGTGGCTGGATGGCCCGCCCTGACATGGACGTTGACGAAACCTGATTGCCCTTCCTCCACGACGAGGCAGGGCGGCAGCGACCTGGACCAGTCCCTGTTGCGCTGGCGCTCAGCCGCCCTGGCTGCCGCCTCCTGCGAACTCGCATCGACGCCCAGCGCCGCCAGAATGGCCGTCACGGTCGTGTCGGCAATCTGCCTGCGGCGACCCTTCCAGTCCCAGAACTCGGTGGCTATACCAAAGAGCTCGGCCAGCTCTTGCAGTACTGGGTCGTGCAGGGCCATCAGTCGCCTCCTCGAGATAATCGCTCGGCACAGCCTAGTGGTGGCCGGGGACAGAAGCCACGCGGGCCACGCCCCCCGAAACGACAATGGCCCCGCCGGGTACGGCGGGGCCATCCGGTGCAGACAGGCGTCAGGTGATCTTGACCACCTGGGTGTTCGCGAGCATGTCGTGCAGAGTCTGGCGTCGCTTGTTGAACAGCGGCAACAAGACGTTGACCTGCCCAACGATCGGAATCTGCTGCATCACGTAGAAGGCGACGTTGCGGATCAGCGCGGTGCCAAGCGCGACGGTGGAGTGCTGCTGTCCTTGGTCACGGGTCACCACACGCAGACCGGTGGCGAGCATTCCCAGAGTGCCGGCCTTGGAAACCAGCAGGAACGTCGCGTAGAGAATGGCCACCAACAAGTTGATGACCGTCATCGCGATGAGGGGACCCACCATCGCGTAGGCGGGATCCCACGGCAACGGCACGTCGCCGATGCTGCCGGCAGACACCCACGCGAGGTAGTCGTTGGTCCAGGCCTCTACCGCCGGCGTGAGAGTGGCATTGAAGGGGATCTGGACAATCAGGCCGACCACGTACAAGACGATGCCGTCGATGATGGCGGCCAGCACCCGCCACCACCAACCGGCCAGGGGAACACCGTCTGCCGTGCTGGGGCCGGTGGCGTAGCCGTAGGCCTGCACCGGTGACGTGACGTAGCTGCCCTGCTGCTGACCCCAGCTGTCGACCGGCTGCTGGTAGGCCTGACCGTAGGCCGGCGCAGGCGCCTGGATGGGGCGGGTGTTGTAGGTCCAGGCCGCACCGTCCCAGTACCGCTCCTGTGTGGCGTTTGCGGGGTCCGGATACCAGCCCATGGGCGGCAGCGGACCCACCGGCTGTTGGCCGTGGGGCTGCGCACCGTGAGGCTGCGAGCTGTAGGGCTCGTCGGGATTCGGCTGACCGGGATACATCGGGTTAGTCACATCTCAAGCATGTCACGCAGCCGCCGACATGCTCACGGGCGTCCACAGCCGGCTGCCGTCAGGTGCGGGCGGGACCCTTCGGTGCTGGCGGCTGCCCGGCTCTTGCCGGACGTGACAAACTGATCCCATGTCGCAGCTCGCACCTGGCTCCCAGACCATCGTCAAGGAACGCACCCAGTCGTCCTACGAGGAGGGCGATGAGGAACGTTTCAGCCACTACGTGCCCAAGGGGAAGCTGACCGAGGCTCTAGTGCTCGGCACGCCGGTGGTCGCCTTGTGCGGCAAGGTGTGGGTGCCGACTCGCAATCCCGACCGGTTCCCTGTCTGCCCCACCTGCAAGGAGATCTGGGAGTCGATGAATTCCGGCGAGGACAAGGGGCCCGACCGGTAACACGCCGACCGGCGCGAAGACCCGGCCCCGCCGCAGTGCTGGTTTCGGGGCCGGGGTTCAGGCGGCCGACGGGTCCATGCCCAGACCCAGCGCCAGATAGGCGGCGCCGTAGAGGCCTTGCTGCAACAGGCTGACATAGCGGTCCACATCCGTCACGCCGCTGCGCACGACCAGGCGACGGACCCGAACCTGGTTGCGACGAGCCATCGCCAGCAGGTGTTCCGCCTCTGCGAGGCTCGCCGGGTCGGGGTTTCCGTCGTCCAGCATCAACAGCATCGGACGACCCAACCCCTGGCCGCCGTCGAACGGATCGGCGAACGGGTCGCGCGGGCCCACCGCGGTCATCAGCGGCACCAGATCACGCGCGTCGGCAGCCAACGCCGGGCACCCACCGAGCCGGCGCAGTGCCTCCGCGATCCGGCGCGCAGCGCGCGCTGCCAACACCGAACCGCCCCACACCAGCGGGACGGCGTCGGCCAGGCACAGCGCGAGGTCCTTCGCCGCATTGGACGAAAGATCGACATGTGGCGATGACTGCTCCGCCACCATGTCGGCTGCCTCGGCAGCACCCTCCGTGTGCACCTCGGGGCCGATCCCCAGATCATGCAACACGTCCAGCAACACGACAGCGGAGGCGACCGGATCGCCGGTGCGGGTGGGCACCAGCAGTGTGGACGAACCGGTGGCGCGCTGGGCCACGGGCGACCCCGCCGGCGCTGCCACCATCAGGGTGGCTCCGCGTTGCACCGCGAGGTCGACGGTCTGCGCCAAGCTCTCATCCCGGCCTTCGGAGGCCAGCACGAGCACCAGGTCGAGAGCGCCCACCCACGCCGGCAACCCACCGAGCGGCCACGCCACGAACGGGGCGGCACTGGAGGGCTCCATCACAGCCCGGATCAGCCGGGCTTCACTGCCCACAGCAACGATTCCGCGCGGCCGGAGCGCGGTGTCGAAGTGCGGCACCAGCCCGGCCTCGACACGGATCCGCGCACCCGCACCGGCCAGGCGACGCAATTCGTCGTCCCACAGGGCCAGCGCCGCCGGGTCGTCGAGGCGGGAGTCATCAAACTCGCGATTGTCCATGCGAACCTCCGCTCAGCGCACCGTCTTGCGGGCTTCGTCGATCAGCAGGACCGGGATACCGTCCCGCACCGGGTAGGCCAGGCCACACTCGGCGTTGGTGCAGACCAGCTCATTGGCATCGAAATCAACCGCGAACTTGGCGTGACAGGAAGGGCAGGCGGCGATCTCGAGGAAGGCGTCGGAGAGCGCGAGTGGTGGGGCTTCGGGCATGGGTGCTCCTTGGGGAGACTGGTTGTTGTCAGCGGCAAGCTGCGGGATCAACTGCCTGAGGAGAGTCTCGGTTTGCTCGGGGCCGGTGACGGCCACACAGGCCACACCGAGAGTGGCCACCGGGTAGTCGTTGCCGTTGGGATCCAACCGGTCACCGATGAACAGCATCTCGTCCAGCGCAATGCCGGTCTGTTCGACCAGCGCCTGGATGCCGTAGGCCTTGTCGATGCCCTTGCGGGTGATGTCGATGCTGGTGGAGCCACCGGCCCGGACCTCCAGATCGGGGAGGTCCTCGGCCACTGCCTCCCGCAGCGCCAAGCGCTTGCTGCCGTCAGGATCCCAGGCCTTCTTGTCGGCCACCGCTGCACTCTGACCCAAGGCCGAGAAGGTGATCTGCGAGGTGCGGTCCTCGATCCGTGGCCCGGACACCACGTCGTCGCCTTCCCAGAGGCCGAGCTCGCGAGCGCGCCGCTCCAGCGACTCGATGCTGCGTCGTTTCTCGTCCTCGCTCAAGCCCTGGGAGTAGACCTCAACCCAGGCGCCCTCGCGATTGAGCACGTAGGCGGTGCCGCAGGTCGGCATCAGGTGCAGCCGGTCGACACGGGCGCGGGCAGGCAGGTTCTGCAGAACCTGGGTGTCGAACTGGAAGAAGCGACCACCCGAAATGATGCACACGGGAACGACGGCCAACAGGTCGGCGAGCACCTCCCCCATCGACGGCTGCAGGGGTGCTTTCGACTCCGCCAGGGTGTCGTCGAGATCGAAAGCCACCAGTGCCACGCGCCCGGACTTGTGGTAGTCGGCCGCGGGTCGAATGTTCACGTCGGTCACCCGCCAAGCCTACCTGCGTCGGCAATGACACGCAGATGGCCACGGTGCGCCAACTCCACCACGGTGTCGGGGTCGCCGCGCCCGGGCGAACGCTGGGCGGGCTCGTCGTCGTCACTGAAGCCGATCTCACGCACGGCGCGAGCCAGCGCGAGCAGGTCATCCTCGTCGGGCGCGGGGGCGAGCGAGCTCAGTTCGGCCAGCCGCAGGACCTCCCAGCCCACGGGGGCGCTGGTGCGCTCAGCGTGCCGCACGCACAGGTCGTAGCACCCGGGCACCTGCTGGCGAGACAACGGCCCCAGCACGACAGTCCGGTCGAGGTACCCGAAGGTGAGCGTCGCCACAGCCTGCTGCGAGCAACCACTGCGGGAACACTGTCGAAGCATCACGACCCGACCGTAGCCCCCGTCCATCGTCTGCACCAGCAGCGCCACGCCCGCCCGGCCCGCTTGGCTGTGTTGCACCGTCTCGGACCGCAGGCTGGTGGCTGGGCGCGGGCTACAGTGAGCGCATGCCACGCACGAGGGATCGACACGGTCGCGGACTGCGTGGACCATTGGCGCTGCCCAACGCGCTGACCGGCCGGCCGGCCCCGGTGCGACGCCCTGCGACCCGGGCCGAGTACTTCCTGCACTGTGTGCAGGGCTCGCTGGCACGGGTTTCCGAAGCCTGCCCGGAATGCATCGCAGGCACTGACATCGGCATCGAGGATGTGCCGCCCCAGTCGGCCATCTTCGCCGAGTTGAACGCGCATGACGCGATCCCGCTGGCCGCTGCCATCGATGCCGGCGTCGACCACCCGGCACGGATCGTGATCTATCGACGCCCGCTGGAACAGCGCGCGATCGATCGCAGCGACCTGCGTCACCTCGTGCACCAGACGCTGGTGGAACAGCTGTCGATTCTCACCGGCCGCAGCGTCCGCGAAATCGACCCCGAGTACGACGAAGACTGACCAGCCAGCCCCCTTCGGAGCCGCCTCAACGCCCCGTTCTGGGGTCGACGATCAAGGGCACGGTGGCCTCCGCGGCGTCCGCCGGCTGCAACTGAGCCACCGCCAACCCGGCCGCTGGACCGGCTGCCAGCACCACAGCGCCCAGCACCTGCTGGTCGGCGGTCACGACCACCGAGGTTGCACCATCGGGCACCGGAACCGGCTGCGTGGACCGCGGAGCCAGTGTCACCCTCGTGGCGGCGCACCGCCACCCCAGGTCACCGAAACCTCAGTCGGTTCGTCGTGGACGTTGGTGAGCGACAACGTGCCGGGCGCCGCAATCGGCGTTGCCATCGTCAAGGTGGGGGCCCTGCCGAGGCCCAGGGCAGGCAGGTAGCCGAGGTCGCTGTCGAGCACGGCTGGACACCGTGAACGCGACTTCGTCAGGGCCCGTCACCCGGACCGCAGCTGCCTCGCCACCCACAGCCGTGGTGAGGTCGAACTGGGTCGTTTGCCCCGCCTCGACCGCCAGCGCGTCGGCACCGACGGGGACGACAGAGCCCCCTGCGCCCAGCACCTCGACCCTGACCTTGGTCCGGGTGGTCGCCGGGTTGCTGAGGATCAGCCGGGTCTCGACTGCCCCGCCCGGCACCCCGACCGCCAGCAGGCTGCGCCCCAGCGTCGTCGCGGCGGCGAAGTCGGAGCCGTTGTCGGCCTGGGTGCGGCCCGTCGCCACCACCCGCCCGGTGACCGCTCGCACCCGGACTCCCAACGGGGACGCGGAGGCAGCGAACGTATTCAATGGCACTTCGACGCTTGATCGCGCCGGTACCCGCAGGTCGCGGAGCCCTTGCGTCTGCACTTCTCCGTTCGGGTCACTCAGCCCGATGTCCACGGACGCCTCGGCGACGTCAGGGTTGGCCAGCAGCAGCGTGGCCGAGGCCCCATCGACGAACTGCAGGTACTGCACGGCCTGTGATGTCTGGCAGGCACCCCACCAGGCCTGCCCGTTGCTCGCAGCGGCCACCCCGCCGATGACCGCGGACTCGCCGTCGGCGGCCCTGATGGTCACCCCCGTCGTCAGGTCTGGAACGACCAGTGGACTGTCCACATCGGTGGCTGCACCGCCGCCGTCGAGCCGGGCCACCTGAAGCTGCCCGGCGGCTGCCTGCGCGTACAGGGTGACCGGGGTGGCCGGGATCGTCGGGCAGGCTCGCAGCGCCGCGGACTGCAACGCGACTGTGCGCGGAGCCGGGGCGGCGGTGTCGACAGTCGTCGCCACGCCGGTGACGGCGAGCAATGCCGCCACGCTGCCCCCGACCGCCAGCCACGCGGGCCGGCGCGGGCCGGGCCGGGCAGCGTCGCCGGCTTCCACGCGAGGCGAGCGGCGAGGCAAGTCAGTCATGATCGGCACCTCGTTGTTGACGGCGGGCAGCGTCGTCGCCAGCCGCTGAGGAAAGGGCGCGACGAGGGCCACGGGGGCCCGGCCTGGCAGTGGGGGCGGCGAGGACGATCAACACCACCCAGCCCAGAACCTGCCAGCCGACGGCCAGCCAGGACGCGCGCATCGACCATTCCAGCCGGCCTCCCGATGCGGGCACGGTGAACGCCTGCCGCCAGTCACCCGAGTCGACGCGCTGCAGCCGGGTGCCGTCCACACTGGCACGGAGCCTGGCGTCGGTGGGCTCAGCCAGCACCACCGCACGTCCTTCGGCGCCGGCAGGCACCTGGCGGGCAGGCAGCGGCTCGACGAGGCTGTCTCCGGGAAGGCCACCAGCCACCAGCTGGGTGCGCGACACCAGCCCGGTGACGGTCCAGACAGTCGTGTTCTGGTCGGCTGCCGCCGGCACGAGTCCAGGGGCGCTGGCCAGAGAAGCCGTCAGTTCTTCCGAGGCTCCCCGCAGCCAGACATGACTCACCCCCAGGGCACTGAGGCGGGCAGCCAGGTCGTCGGACGGCAAGCCTTGCGCCATCTGCTGTGCCACTGCGGCCAGCAAGGCATCAGCTTGCTCGTCGCCCAGCAGCGGGCTCGACTCACCGGTGCCCCATCGAGGTTGACCGGAGTCGCTCAGCGCGTAGCTGGCCCGTTGGTCGGCCAGGGTGATCAGCAGCGCACGCGAGGCCCGATCGGAGTGCTGGACGGCGGTGACGTAGGACGGCAGCACGGACCCCCCTCGGGCCAGGCTGCCTTGGGCGCCACCCCACAGCCACCACCCCGCGGACAGCAGGCAGGCAATCAGCACCAGCGCGCTGACAGCCCGTTCCGGCATTGGGCGGGACGTCGGCGTGGCCGGCCGGGGCAGGTCTTCGTTGGTCCGGCGGCTGGCGGCCAGGTCAGCGACCAGGACGAGCATCCCCCACAGCGCCACCAGCACCCACACGCCGGCGCGGGGCCGCACCCCGACGCCGCCGATGGTGACCACCAACCGGCTGAGCAGTACGCCCAGCGCCGTCAGCCCGGCAGCCAGACCAAGCGCCCACAAGTGGCGGCGTGCTGCCAGGGCCAGCTGCTCGCTGTGCGCGGCACGATGCAGCAGCGGTCGCCCAACCGGCTGCCGGGCAAGCAACAGGAAGCTGCTCACACCGGCCAGCCACAGCAGGCAAACCACGACGACCGACAACACCAACGGCGTGCTGGTGCTGGCGTCCCGGCCGACCAGTGCCGCAAAGGCGTTCACTGCCCGGCCGGCAGGATGGGCTGTGGGGTCGGTGCCAGTCAGCAGCCGTCCCGGGTCCTGGGCCAACCGTGGCACCCAGGACGCCAGCACGAGCAGTGGCGCGAACGCCGCCAGCAGGCCGCCACGGCGATCGCGTCGGACCAAGGCCGCCTGCGCGATGAGCAGCACCCCGGGCACCCAGGCCAGCGGATACGCGGTCATCGTCAGCGTCAGCCACACCGCTGCAGCCCCCGGCGCCCGGAGCCCCTCGGCTCCATCGGTCGGCGCCTCGCGCCACCGGTACAACGCGCCGGCGAACATCGGCAGGCTGATCGCCACCACTGTGGCATCCATGGTGCCCGAACTGGTGAGCCCGAGCAGCGGCAACAGCAGCCCCCACGTGACGGCCAGCACCAAGGCAGTCCAGCCGCGGCCGAGCAGTTTACTGAAGTAGTGCCGGGCGCTCAGGGTGGCCAACGCGACACCGCCGAAGACCAGGGTCAGCGCGAACCAGTTCGGTTGCCCCAGGGTTGCGGTCGAACCCAGCGCCGCCACCCCTAGCCACGGCGCGCTGGAACCGACGAGACCAGGGATGCCGTGCGTCCAGGCAGCCCAGGCGCTGCCCAGCGCTGCCGGCGCCGGCAGCAGGTCGCTGCCCGTCAGGGCACCCGGGCCAAAGGCGCTGCGCGACGCAACGAGAGTGCCGACGAGCAACGCAAGCATGGTCAGGAGGCCGGGAGACAGCAGCCGCCGGCTGCCGATCATCGGCCCCAGGTACTCGTCCTTGGTGAGCTCGTCGATCATCGAGCCGGAGTCCGGCTCGCGGATGTCGCGGTAGCGATCGGTGACCCGCCCAGCCAATGCGTCAGCGCCCCGCCGCACCCCCCAACCGGGCCCGGGCAGCAGCGTTGCGGCGACGGTGGTCACCTGGCCGGCCTGGACCCTGGCTCGTAGCGCCTGGTTGTCGTCGCGCTCAGCCCGGAACCGTCGCAGCGCGGTCAACTGGTCGCGTGCCTGAGTTGGGGCCTTGCCGAGCAGCAGGCCGAGCGCCCTGCCCCAGCTGTTGAGGGTGAGCCAGATCATGGTCAGGGTGGGCTGGTGGCTGTGGGCCTGGACGACGTGCAAGGCCGCCACCCGGTCGGCCACGTCGGGGTTGGGGGCCATCGTGCTGTCGCGGTCCCAGACATGCGAGGCCTGGTGGTGATAGAGACCGGCCTGGGGGCACGTGCGCACGATCAACCCGGCCTCGTTGGCGCGCCAACCCAGCTCGACACCGTCGCGGAACAGCGGCAGTGAGGGGGCGAGCCCGCCCAGCCGTTCCCAGGCATCGAGCCGGACGAACATGCCGGCAGTGGACCCGCCCAGCACGGCACGGGATTCCACCTGCTTCTGGTCGATGTCCCCTGGCTCGACGCCGGTGATGCGCTCGCCCGTGACCGAGATGGTCTCCCCCACCTCGCCCAACTGGTCAGGGTGGTTGCGCAGCCGAGGGTGCAGCAGTTTGGGCAGCAGCATTGCCGGCGCCGGGCCCTCGGGCGGATCCGCAGCTCGCAGCAGGGCAGTCAGTGCGCCCCGGCGGACCTCCAGATCGTCGTGCAGCAACCACAGCCACTCGGGAGCCGGCGCTGCATCGGGGACGTGCTTGGCCTCGTGGGCGAGCGCCAAGGCAACGTTGGCACCGAAACCCTGCTCGGCATGGCCGTCCACCACCGCGTCAAGGATGTGCTCGTCGAGCGCCCGCTGCAGCAGTGCCCGGGTGTCGTCGGTGGACCCCGCGTCGACCGCGATCAACCGTCCGGGCCGTTGGCGCAACCGGGCCAGCGACACCAGCGTGCGCCCGAGCCATTGCGCGCCGTTGTGCGCGACCACAACGGCGACCACCCGGTCGGCCCCACCGGGCTCGGGCTCGGGGGCTGGCTGGGCACGGGCCCAGGCCCACGCGTCGTCGTCGGTTGCAGGCTCCCAGGGACGCGGATTCTCGGCTGGGTTCACGTCGGTCAGCCTAGCCGCTGACCAGGACAGGGCCCGGGCACCATGGGGCGCTGCCCGGCCGACAGGAACGCCGACAGCCGCGGCGTCCCTGAGTCGGGACCCAGAGACGGGCAGCCGGGGGCGAGAGACCCGGACGTGACTGGGGCAGCTGCAGGCTCCAGGCGAAGACCCCAACGTTGCGGGGGCAGGGGGTTGTCGCGTGAAAGGTCGTTGCGGAGGCGGAACCGACTACGAGACGCGCCGGCGCAAACGCCGACGCTCCCGCTCGGAAAGCCCGCCCCAGATACCGAAACGCTCGTCCATCTCAAGGGCGTACTCCAGGCACTCCGCCTGCACGTCGCAGGTCTGGCAGACCCGCTTCGCCTCCCTAGTGGAACCACCCTTCTCAGGGAAGAAAGCCTCCGGATCGGTCTGGGCGCACAGCGCCCGCTCCTGCCAACCGAGCACGCCTTCGTCAACGTCCACGTCGACGAGCGTCAGCATTTCCTGCATTGGATTTCCTCTCGCCCCTCCAAAGCCCTGGGACGAACTTACACCCTGGGAATTACATCACGGTAGTTTCCTGCGAGTCAGGTTGAAATGCGCGACAAGAAAAGGTAAACGGCTCGGTCCGGCGTCGGTCAGCTCTGCCAAGGGCAGGAGCAGGTACGTAGGCGGGCCCACAGCCCCTGCCTGGTGCTCCTGTCCTCTCCGACGCCGCTGTGGCGTCCGATCAGCGTGTTGACGGCCGCAGCCGCGGCGGCGGCGTCCGTGACGGTGAGGTAGTAGGGACTGTCCCCGGCAGGTCAGCCCGCGGTGACGTAGTTGGCGAGCCAGGCCGGTGATGGCGTGGGCGGTGGGAGCGCCCGGCTCACCCGCCGAACGGCCAGCCCGGACGCATCGGCCCGCCGATGGCGGGGTCGAGGTAGTGCTCGAACCCGAACGCCATCGCGAAGATCTCGGGGGGCATCGCAAGCATCATCCCCGCGTCGGCCGCCTGCGAGGCGTGGCAGGCCAGGGCCGCCCGCTTGACGTCGATGACGTCGCGGACGTCCACCTGCCAGGTCAGCTCGGCCTCCGGCGTCCCGACGGGGTTGCCGTCGTCGGTGCCGCCGTCCGGGTCGAAGCCCCCCGGGCCGGCGGCCTCCGCCGCCGCGAACATGCGCCGGGCGGCGTCCCTGTTCATGGAGGTCTCGAGGTGACGCGGACGCCGACGCGCGAGGTCGGCGGCCCGCTTGGCCACCTTGTGCACCATCACGTGGTCGGGGTGTCCGTAGTTGCCGTGCCAGTCGTAGCCGACGACGTAGTCGGCGTCCTCCTCGTCGAGGACGCGCGCGAGCTTCAGCGCCGCGTGGTCGAGGTCGGCGCGGACGAACGCGCCCGAGGCGTCGTTGGCCTCCCAGCCGGCCATCCCGGAGTCGGTGTACCCGAGCCAGGCGACCCGGGCGGTCCCGATGACCTCGGCGGACGCCTCCGCCTCGCGCCGACGGTAATCCGAGACGGTGGCGTCCCCGAGGTCGTCGGCCACTCCGCCGTGCTCTCCGCCGGTGGCGTAGACGCACACCACCCGGTGGCCGCGGCGCACCGCGAGCGTCATGGTGCCCGACGTCTGGGACGCCTCGTCGTCGGGATGGGCGTGGAGGAACACGATGGTGGCCATCCACACATCATGGGCCGCCCGACGCCGCGGCCGGAAGTCGTCCCGAGTTGGCAGGGCCTGCAAGCCTGGGGCGTGGACCCCGCGTCCTCGCCACGACTGCGGCGCCTCCGCCGGCCCCGGCCATCGCCCACCCTGACGGCCGAGTACAGCTAGTCGCGGGGCACCTCCGGCGTCAACGGCTCCCAGCCGCGGCCCGGCTCGGGCTCCGGCTTTGCCGGCGGCTCCCCGGCGACCAAGCCCGCTGCGGTCTGGCTGGCCGTCAGCCACTCCGGGGCCGGCAAAGCTGTGTCTGGGCCCGGATCGGCTGCCTGCGGCTGGGATTCGGCCGGGAATGAGCCTGAGGGCAGTGCGGGTGGCTTCTCACGTCCCAGCACGTGGTTGACGGGGTCCTGGCCCCCGGTCAGCGTCCACCTGTCGGCGGGATCGGTGGCGGCACCGACCACCGAAGCCTTGGCGCCGGTGGCCGCGTCGCCTGCGCGGCGCCATTCGGCCCCCACGGCCTCGTGAGGCTCCCACACCGGCGGAACACCGGGCGTGGTGGGTTCAGCGGTTGCCGTCAATGCCGACGGCTGCACTGTTGGGCCCGGTGCCGCTGGGTCCGCCAGCGTGCCGAGGAATCGCCACAGCATCCAGGCTGCGCCGATCTTGATGGCCAGCTCCAGGGCCGCACCGGTCACCTCCAGGACGGTGGCGAAAACGCCCAGCGAGTGGAACACCAGCGCCAGCAACAGGAAAACAACGCCCAGCCCGACGCCGATGGTGATGATCAACGCACCCGCCTTGAGCAGCGGGGCAGCGCGCTGGGACGGCGGCTTGACCAGAGCACAGCTCAAGGTGAGCGCCACGATGAGGACCACCCATCCCATCGGCAGCGCACCCCCGCCGACCTCAAGCGCGGCGACTCCGATCACGATCCGGTACTTGAACATGGCAAGGGCGAACCGCACCAGCGACAGCACCATGGCGACGGTGGAGAGCACGAGGACCAGAATCGTGGCCTGTTCCCGATAGCGCTTGACGATTTCAACCACGGCTTGTGTGCTTCCTCTCTCGCAGGTCGGGCCCATCCCGGTGCTTGCAGGCCTGGCGGCAGGCGGCACCAGCGACTGGCCGGGCGTGCTGCGCCCAGCCTAGGGCCGTCAGGCCAGTTCCGGATCCACCTCGACCGCCACCCGTCCGGCCAGTTCCTTGACCAACTGGGACGCCTCCAACGGCACCACCAGACTGGCGGTGGGGGTGCGCACCACCACCATGTCGTGCAGCCCGGCGACAGCCAGCACCGAGCCGGCCCCGCAAGTGTTGATCAGCAGGTTCCCCGAACTGTCCACCTGCACAGCCGGCCCCTGGCTCACGTTGTCGTCCGGCCTGGCCGCGCCCGGCACGGACGCCAGATAGTCACGCAGCGCCTGGAAGCTGCCGACGTCGGCCCACTGCACATCCAGCCCCACAGCGACCACGTGCCCGCTCGACAAACCCTGCGAGACCGGTTCCATGACGGCGTAGTCGATCGACACCTTCTGCAAGTTCGGGTAGACGGCCCCCAGCGAGCCGGGGTGGGCGGCCAACTCGAGCACCGCGGACCAGGTGTCGGGCTGCAACACCCGCAACTGGTCGAGCAGGGTGGCTGCCCGCCACACGAACATTCCGGCGTTCCACCAGTACTGCCCCGACTCGAGGTAGCCGGTGGCGGTCTGCAGGTCGGGCTTCTCCTTGAACTGCAGCACTTCGCTGGCCCGCTCGAACCCGGGCAGGTCGGCGCCACGCTGCAGATAGCCGTAGCCGGTGTGTGGGCTGCTGGGCACGATCCCGAAGGTCACCAGAGCGCCCGCGTCCTGCTCGGCGAGGCGATAGGCGTCCTCCAGCGCCGCCCGGAAGCGGTCCACCGGCTCGATCACCTGATCGGCGGTCAACACCGCCATCACGGCTTGCGGGTCTCGCTGCACCAGCACGGCCGCAGGCCAGGCTGCGGCGTTCAGCGAATCGCGCCCGACAGGCTCGCCCAACAGGTTGTCCGCAGGAACCTCGGGCAACTGCTTGGCAACGACGTCGAGGTAGCTCGCCCCTGCGCACACCAGGATGCGCTGCGGGGGCAGCATGCCGGCCACCCGCTCGTAGGCCAAACGCAACAGGCTCTTGCCGTCGATGATCTCCAGCAGTTGTTTCGGCTCGCCCTGGTGTGAGAGGGGCCACAGCCGCGTCCCTGAGCCACCGGCCATGATCAGCGCGTATCGCATGGCCGTCAATCTAGTCCGGATACCCAGGGGTTGTTTGCGACCTCGCTCGCCCGGCCGCAGGGCCACTGGGTGCGTCGCACGATTGCGCACCGGGGCGGACGGGTTACTTTGGAGGGGTGGCCGCACGAGATGAGCAACTGCACCAGAAGGATCTGGACTGGCTGTACGGGAGGACGCCCCCCACCGCCGACGAAACCAACGTCTTGCCAGAGATCGAGGCGACCGGCGCCGAACCGGTGCCTGCCACTGATCACCAGACCGGCGAATGGGTGGCACCGGAACCAGTCCCGGTACAGCGCGCAGCAGCTGTGCCCGCGCCTGCCAGCCAGGTGCTCTTTGACCGCGACAAGCCGGCCCCGGAGCCACCCAGGGCGTCAAAGTCAGCCCCGCGACCACCAAGAGCGCCAAGGCCGGCAGCAGCGGCCAGCCGCCGCACCCCGCGTCCGCGTTCTCGCGTGCGACTTGCCGGACGTTGGATCATGGCACTGCTGGCAGCCTGGCTGGCCTTCACCATCGCCACGCCGGTCATCGCACTGAGCCGGATGACGACCTTGCCGATCGACGTCCCTGACCAGCCCGGTTTCCAGCCGGGGGCAGCCTTCCTGCTGGTAGGAACCGACACCCGCGATGGGCTGACCGAGCAGGAGAAGAAAGAACTTGGCACCGGATCCGCCGCGGGCACCCGCACCGACACCATCATCATCTTTTTCGTGCCGCTGAAGGGCAATCCTGTTCTGATCAGCCTGCCCCGCGACTCCTACCTGCCCATCCCCGGCCACGGCAAGAACAAGATCAACGCGGCCTATTCGATGGGTGGCCCAAGCCTGCTGGTGCAGACAGTCGAGGAGAACACCGGGCTGGATCTGGACGGCTACATCGAGATCGGTTTCGCGGGCTTCGCGGACATCATCGACGCGGTGGGCGGTGTCGCGGTCTGTCCCGAGAAGCCGATGAAGGACCCATTGGCGAACCTGGACATCCCGGCGGGCTGCCAGACGCTGGACGGTCCGACGGCTTTGGGCTACGTCCGCACCCGCAAGTACGACGCGCAGGGTGACATCGCCCGGGCCGGACGGCAGCGCGAGGTCATTTCCAAGGTCGCGGATCAGGCGGCCTCACCGGCGAGCGTCATCAATCCAGTGCGTTGGTGGAACCTCAACATGGCGGTTTCCGGCGCAGTGCAGCGTGGCGACAACACCTCCCTGGCCGATGTGTTCCCGGCCGTCAAGGGGGTGCTCGGATTCGGCAACGCGTTGAGTCTCACCGTTCCGCTCAAGGACCTCAACGCGACCACGTCGGCCGGGTCCTCGGTGTTGTGGGACGAGCAGCGGGCAGCAGAGATGTTCGCCCAGCTCGCCAAGGGCAGCACGGACGGACTGGAGCAGTACAAGTGAGCAGTACTGAGTGGTACAGGTGGCTGTCGGGGGGCCCGGGTGCCGGTGTGCCGGGTCAACTGCGGTTGTGTCTCCGCACAGTCGCGCCCTTGGCATGCGCCTGATCACGCAGGTCGTCCTGGAAGGCGAGCACCCTGGCGGTGAGTTCGGCGTCACCGGAGGCGATGATGCGCGCAGCCAGCAGCCCCGCGTTGCGGGCGTTGCCGATCGCGACGGTGGCCACCGGTACCCCGCTGGGCATCTGGACGATCGACAACAGGGAATCGAGGCCTTCCAGGTGCTGCAACGGCACCGGCACCCCGATCACCGGTAGCGGGGTCAGCGCGGCCAGCATGCCCGGCAGGTGGGCGGCGCCGCCGGCTCCGGCGATGATCACCCGCAACCCGCGGGTGTGCGCCTGCCTGCCGTAGGCCACCATCTCCTCGGGCATCCGGTGCGCCGAAACCACGTCGGCCTGCCAGGCGATCCCGAACTCGTCCAGCGCGGCGGTGGCTGCGGACATGGTCGGCCAGTCGGAATCCGACCCCATCACCACGCCCACCAGCGCATTGGCCGGATGTGCCTCAGTCATGCGGTTCTCCCATCAGGTACCGGGCAGCGTGGCTGGCCCGGGAGCGCACCTCGTCAAGGTCGGTGCCGTAGGCGGTGACATGACCCACCTTGCGGCGCGGAGTGACCGGCTTGCCGTACAGCTCGACACGCAGCCGGGGATCGCGGGCAAAGCAGTGCAGCAGCGCCCCAGTGAGGTCCTGCTCCCCTCCACCCAGCACGTTGTGCATGACCACCCATGGCGTGCGGGCAGCAGGGTCGCCCAACGGCAGGTCGAGGACTGCCCGCAGGTGGTTCTCGAACTGGCTGGTGTGGGCGCCGCCCAGCGTCCAGTGACCCGTGTTGTGCGGCCGCATGGCGAGCTCGTTGACGACCACCGACCCGTCCCGGCATTGCATCAGTTCGACGGCCAGCATGCCTACCACATCCAGCGCGTCCGCGATGTCGAGGGCAAGCTTGGCGCAGTAGGTCGCCTGCTCGTCACTCAGGCCCGGAGCCGGAGTGATGGACTGCAGGCACATGCCGCGATCCTGCACCGTCTCGCTGATCGGGTAGGCGACCGCCTGTCCTGACGGCGCCCGGCCGACGATTGCGGAAAGCTCGCGCTCGAATTCGATGAACTGCTCACCGATGATGACGACGGGCTCGCCGCTGTTCGCGGTCAGGTCCTGGTAGGGCTCGGTGACCCCTGCGGGCGAATCGATCTTCCACACCCCGTGCCCGTCGTACCCACCGCGTGACTGCTTGGCAATGATGGGCCAGCCGATCTCGTCCCCGAAGGCGGCCAGCTCGCCGGGCGTCTCGCACACGCGCCAGGTCGGGCACGGTGCGCCCAGCCGTTCGGTGAGGATCCGGCGCATGGCCGCCTTGTCCTGGGCATACAGGAGGGATTCCGGCCCGGGACGGATCGTGACGCCCTCGGCCACCAGGGTCTCCAGCAACTGGGTGGGAACGTGCTCGTGGTCGAAGGTGATCACGTCGCAGCCCCTGGCGAAGGCACGCACTGTTTCCAGGTCGGTGTAGTCGCCGACGGTCACGTCACGGACGACCCTGGCAGCAGACACGTCGGGGCCTTCCGCCAGCAGCTTGACCTGGATACCCAGACCGATCGACTCCTGATACATCATGCGGGCCAGCTGGCCGCCGCCGACGATCCCGACGCAGTAGGTACGACTCACGCTGCTCAGGGTAGCGAGCCGACCAGCTCATCACTACCCATCGTCGTGGGCCGGCGGCGGCTGGTGCACCACCAGCAGCTCGTTGATGGTGAACTCCGCCAGCCGTGCTTCGGGCATGCCGTGCAGCTGCACGATCTGACCCGAGGCCAGCGTGAACGTCAGGGTGCCCGCCCCTGCGAGCCGGTCGAGAAGGGTGGGCTGGCACGAGACCTGCCGGATCTGGTCCAGCGGCAATTCCAGGACGCGGCGGGACAACCAGCCGTCGCGAGCGATGATTCGCCGATTGGTGAAGGTGTAGGAGGCTGACAGCCACCCCAGGAATGGCCGAACCACCAGCAGCAGCAGTAGCAGCACCGCTGCCCCGGCGACCAGCCACTGCCCCGCCGGACGGTGCTGGGGCGGCACCAGCCCGAACCCCGCCCCCCAGGCAGCCGAGATCAGCAGCAGGGCAACCGCAGGCCAGAACAGGGCGCGAGCGTGGGTGTGCGTGGTGGCGACGAGGTACTCGCCGTCCACCAGCAGTGATCGCCCGGTCCGCATGGCTCCATCTTGCCGCACCGCCAGGAAGAACCGTGGCGAGGCGAGCCGTGGCCCCGGTGGGCGACGCGGCCTGCGCTCAGCGCAGGTGGTGGACGTCTCCCGCAGCGAAGGTCCGCTCACCGTCGGCAGTGGACACCACCAGATTGCCGGCTCTGTCCACCCCGGTCGCGACCCCGTTCACAGACCGATGAGGGTCGAGCTGCACCCGCACCGGACGACCGATGGTGCCGCAGGCCGCCTGGTACTGGCCGCGCAGATCACCATGGCGCTGCCAGTGCTCATACACCCGTTCCAGGCTGGTCAGCACGGCGGCCACCAGCTCGTCCTTGCCGGCCGGCAGGCCGGCCAGTAGCAGTGACGTGGCTTGTGGAACCGGCAACTCGGAGGCGTCCATGGTGGTGTTGACACCCAGCCCGACGACCACGGCCGAACCGTCGTTGCTGGCCAGGATGCCACACACCTTGCGGTCGTCGATCAGCACGTCGTTGGGCCATTTGAGGACCACTCGGTGAGCCTGTTCAGGGGCAAGGTCGCGCAAGCCGCCGGCCACTGCGATGCCCGCCGCCAGCGCCAACCAGCCCCACTCGGCCGCCGGCCTGCGCGGACGCAGCAGCACCGACAACGCAACTGCAGTGCCCGGGGTCTCTTCCCAGGGCCGATCGAACCGGCCGCGCCCGCTGGTCTGGTGGTCAGCCACCAGCACCATGCCCTCCGGGGCGCCGGCGCCAGCCAGTCGCGCCAGGTCGTCATTGGTGGACCCGGTGACGGCGACTGCCTGGATGGGCCGCCACAGCGTCCCGCTGCCCAGCAGTGCGGCGACGCGGGCGGGATCCACAGCAGGCGAGGACGGCATGGAACCCACTGTAGGTGCCGGCGGGTTGCCAACGAATCACGAACCTGACGGGCGCTGGGTCGCGGTCCTAGAGTTGGGGCCACAAGCCGCGACGAAAGGGAATCGCATGAGCGCCATAGAAGAGATCCTGGGCAAGCTTCCGGTCGATCAGCTGGCCGCAGAGCTGGGCACGGATCAGGACAGCGTCACCCAGGCTGCCAGTGCCGCCATCGAGAGTTTGCTGGCGGGAATGCAGAACAATGCTGCCGACCCGCTGGGCGAGCAGGCGTTGGCTGCGGCATTGGCCAAGCATGCCGACAAGGCCCAGGGCCTCGAGCAGGGCTCTGTCGACCTCACCCGGGTCGACGTCGCTGACGGCGAGAAGATCGTCGGTCACGTGCTGGGCGCAGACTCCCAGACTGCCGCCACCCAGCTGCTGGGCGGATCGGGAGCCTCACTGCTCGGCAAGCTGCTGCCCATCCTGGCGCCCATCGTGCTCAGCTACGTGAGCGGCAAGGCCACCAAGGCAAGCACCGGATCAGGCGGCAGCCTGATCGAGACCATGCTGGGCAGCTTGCTCGGTGGCGGCTCCCGCACCGAGGACTACCAGCGCGGCTACCAGGACGGCTTCGCGGCTGCCCAGCAGCGCGCGCAGGGGTCCGGAGGCCTCGGCGACCTGCTCGGTGGGCTCTTCCGCTGACCCTCGGGCAGCTCGACCGAAGCCAATTCGGCTAGCGTGAACGCATGCGTCTGATCCTGGGTTCAGCTTCCCCTGCCCGCTTCAACACCCTGACCGCAGCCGGGCTGCATCCGGAGGTGATGGTCAGCAAGGTGGACGAGGACCTGATCACGTCCGGCTCCCCTGGCGAGCTGACCCTGGCCCGGGCCACCGCGAAAGGCCAGGACGTGCTGGCCAGGGTGCTCGGCCAGCAGGGCAGTGCTGGCGAAACCGTGATCGTGCTGGCCTGCGACTCGATGCTGGAGATCGAGGACAAGGTGTACGGCAAGCCGGGCACGGCCGAGCAGGCCGTCGCCCGCTGGCAGCGGATGCGGGGACGTTCCGGGCTTCTGCACACCGGACACTACGTCGCGGTCGCGCACGATGAACAGGTCCAGAAGGAGTGCCGGTTGGCAACCACCGCAGTGACCTTCGCTGACCTGAGCGACGCAGAGATCGAGGCGTATGCCGCGACCGGCGAGCCCGAGCACGTTGCCGGTGGGTTCACGATCGACGGCTACGGCGGAGCTTTCGTCACCGGCATCCACGGCGACCCGCACAACGTGGTGGGCATCTCATTGCCGTTGGTTCGCCAGATTCTGGTCGACCTGGGTGTGAGCTGGCCTTCCCTGTGGGTGGACGCCACCTGACTTCTGGAGCCTGGCGCCAGCGCGCTCAGCCGGATCGTCGCAGGGCCAGCGCCGCCTGTTGATCATTGAAGGTGTAGGCACCGTCCCAGCCCTGGATGGAGAAGACCAGCGCGTCCTCGCTGCGAGCAATGACGGCGCCACCCTCGAGCGGAACCTGGACGCTCAGGTGTTCCTGCACCCTGGCGCCGTCAGTCGGATCAATGACCAGGGTCACCAGGTTGGGTTGGTCGACGACGTGGCTGAGCTGCACCGTCTGGGGCAGGGTCAGGTGCCCGGGCCCGTTGCGCACCCCCAGCTGCGCCAACGTGGCCGCCCCCTGCGGGACCGGGGCCAGCACGGCGGTGGCGCCCGGGTTTGCCGTGTCGACCGTGACGGCACCACTGGCGGTGCACCCGGCGAGCCCCAACACTGCCGTCACCGTGGCAAGGACGACAACCAACCGCACGGTGCTCACAGCCAGTCCCGTGACCGGAAGGAGACGAAAAGGGTGATCATGGACACCAGCATCAGCCCCGTGCACAGCACCACCCCCAGCAAGGTCCCGAAGCCCCAGTAGGGAATGTTCATGCCGAACCATCCGGTGATCAGTGTCGGCACGGCGATGATCGCGGCCCAGGCCGCCAACCGCTTCATCACCTCGTTCATCCGGGTGTCGTTGAGGGCCAGACTCGACTCGAAAAGGTTGGCGATCATGTCGCGCAACGACTCGCTCCACTCAGAGGCGCGCAGCACGTGGTCGAGCAGGTCGTCGTAGTAGCTGCGCAACTGCGTCGGCCAGTTCTGGCCGTTTCGCATCACAGCGTTCACCACGTCACGCATCGGCAGCACGTTGCGGCGCAGTTCCACCAGCTCGTGGCGCACCCGGAAGGTGCGCCGCTGCACCTCGCGGTTGTTGACCGCCGGCGTTTCCTCGAACAGCAGGTCCTCCATCGCCTCCAGCCGGTCGTCCAGGTGCTGCATCACCAGGAACTGGTCATCGACGACGACGTCGAGCAGGCCGTGCAACAGCCCCAGCACCCCGAACTGGACGAGCTGAGGGTTGTCGTCCCACAGAGCCACCACCCGGTCCATGTCGAGCAACCCGTCGGCACGGACCGTGATCAGGGCATTGTCGAGCACGAAGGCGGACACCCGAGACTGCAGCAGTGCGAGTTCACCATCGGGGCCCGGCTCGAGAAGTGTGGCGTAGACGGTGATGAAACTGTGGTGCTCGTGGCGGGTGGCTTTCGGCCGTTCGTGCGGCGCCACCGCGTCCTCCAGAGCCAGCGGCGACAGCCCGAGCTCCTCACCCATCTGCACCAGCGTCGCCTCGTCGGGGGCGAGCAGGTCGGCCCAGACCAGCAACTGGGGGTCGGCGATCAACCCGTCCAGCTCAGCCAGCTCGAAAACCCTTGTGGTCAGCCGCCCTTCCTGCCAGACCCTGCCCCGCAGCGCGGGCGGTTGGGATTGCCCGGCTGGGTTGGCCGACACTGCAGTCATGACACCAGCGTAGAGGGCCGGCTGACAAGCCCAGGACTGCGGGGCTCCAATGTGCGCCAACTTGGCGGTCGGGGGACACTGGTGTCATGTCCTTCACGACGTTGCTGTTGCTGTTGATCGTTGTCGCCATGCTCTTCACCGTTGCTCGCTCGGCGAAGCGGCGTCAGGTCGAGACGCGCCAGGAACAGCAGCTGCTGGAAAGCCAGCTCACCACCAGCCGCAAGGCTGCTGACGAGGACGTCACCAAGTTCGGCGAAGAGCTGCAGCGCCTCGACTCCGAGGTGGCCGGGCACCCGTTGGATGCCGAGATGCAGGATGACTACACCCGGGCTCTGGACGCCTACGACAACGCCAAGCAGTCACTGGATGCCGTGCAGAACCCGGACGAGATCAGGAATGTGACGGCCATCCTCGAGGACGGCCGGTACTCGATCGCCTGTGTGAAGGCCCGGGTCGACAACCAGCCGCTGCCGCGCAAACTGCCGCCCTGCTTCTTCGACCCGGCCCATGGCCCGTCGATCGAGAACGTGTCCTGGGCACCAGCCGGCGGCGCGACCCGGGACGTGCCGGCCTGCGAGTCCTGCGCCCAGCGCGTCGCGGTGGGCGCACAACCCAACTACCGGACGGTGATGGACGGCTCGAAGCGGGTGCCCTACTGGGAGGGCGGCCAGGCGTACGCGCCGTGGGCGCAGGGCTACTACTCGCGCTGGTCGGGCAGCAACCTGATCGCCGACGTGATGCTGACCTCGATGATCTTCAACACGATGTCCATGATGCCCTGGATGGTCGGCGGCCTGGCTTCCGGTATCGGTGAGGGCTTCGGTGAGATCGGCAGCGGCGTGGGCGACGCCTTCGGGGGCGTCGGAGACGGGCTCGCGGACGGGTTCGGCGAAATCGGCGACGGTCTGGGCAACCTGGGTGAAGGCCTCGCTGACGGTTTCGGGGAAATCGGCGACTTCTTCGGCGGCCTGTTCGACTGACGAGGCGCTCGGTTCAGCTGAGCAGCTCGTCCTGCGGGTCCCAGTCGTCGCTGCCCTCCAGCTCGGCGAGCGTGAGGTTGCGGTGTACAGCCAGCTCGACGGCGTTGACGATGTTCTCGTACCCGGTGCATCGGCACAGGTTGCCGGCCAGCCGGCGCCGCAACTCGTCGCGTTCATGCGCCTGACCGGTTTCGACGATCTCGGTGGCCACCATCAACAGTCCGGGCGTGCAGAAGCCGCACTGGACGGCGGTTTCGTCGATGAATGCCTGCTGCACGAGGCTGAGCTCACCTTCAGGGCTGGCCAGCCCCTCCACCGTCCGGATGTCCTTGCCCTCGGCCCAGACCGCCAGATAGATGCAGGAGTTGAAGGCGCGACCGTCGATCAGCACAGTGCAGGCGCCGCACTCCCCCACCTCGCAGCCTTTCTTCACCGACGTCAGCCGCAGATCGTTACGCAGCAGGTCGGTGAGGCTGGCGCGCACGTCGACCATCCTGGTCACAGAGGTGCCGTTGATCGTGGCGTGCAATTCCTTGAATTGCGGCTCGTTCACAGTTCGCCTCCGGCCCTCTTGATGGACTTGATCAGGCACCTGCGGGTCAACTCCTGCAACAGGTGTTCGCGGAATGCCTTCGCGGCCCGCCAGCTGTCCCGCGCCGAGGTGTCTTCCAGCGCGGCCCGGGCGGCTGCGTCCACCAACCCGAGGCCGACGGGCTGACTGTTCAGCACGGCCTCACCGTGCGGGGCACGCCGCGGCGTAGGGCCGGCGACGCCGAAAGCGATCCGGGCGTCCAGCAACGTTCGCCGGTCCTCCGACAGCCGGACCGAGGTGGCGCAGTTGACGGTGGCGATGTCGAGGGCGTTGCGCATGGCGTACTTGATGTAGGCACCCTTGTAGCCCTGGTATGCCTGCGGCGCGAACACGATGGCGGTCAGCAGCTCGGCCGGGCGCAGGTCGACGACACCGGCTCCCAGGTAGAAATCTGTGATCGCAACCTGCCGGGTGCCCTGCGGCCCCACCAGCTCCAGCTCCGCATCCCAGGCGAAGCAGGTGGACGCCGAGTCGGCGCTGGTGACGCCGTTGCAGACGTTGCCGCCGATGGTGCCGATGTTGCGCACCTGCGGTCCACCGATGGTCAGCAAGGCCTCGGGCAGCGAATTGACGGACTTGCGCACCAGGTGGGACTCGGCCACCTGACTGAAGCTGCACAGACTCCCGACACGCAGCGTGCCGTCGTCACCGACAGCGATCTGGCGCAGTTCGTCCACGCCCTGGATGCTGACCAGCTCAAGGTCGCCCAGCTTGCCGTCGCGCAGTTTGATCAGCAGGTCGGACCCGCCGGCCAACACCCTCGCCTCGGGATGGTCTGCCAGCAGCTGGATTGCCTGCCCGACAGAACCCGCCTCGTGCAGCTTCTTGATGTCGTACATGGCTAGCCTTCCGCCCCGTCGCGCAGCAGGCCCGCTGCGGAGAATTCGGCAAACATGTGGTGCGGGGTGATGGGGGCGTGGTTGAACGCCACCCCGGTTGCCTGCAGGATCGCGTTCCGGATGGCCGGGGCCGGCGAACAGGTGGGTGGTTCGCCGAGGGCCTTGGTGCCGAAGGCGCTGGTGGGCTCGTAGTTCTCCACGAACAGGGCCTCCAGGTCTGGGTGGTCGAGGGCGGTGGCCAGCTTGTAGTCGAGCAGGTTGTCGTTCAACGCCCGCCCGGTCCGCGGGTCGAACCGCAACTCCTCGTACAGGCCCAGGCCGATGGCCATCGACTGTCCGCCGTGCACCTGCGCTGCCGCCAGCGCGGGGTTGATCAGCTGACCGGCGTCGTGCACGTTGACCAGCCGCAGCACCTTTGCCTGGCACAGGTCCATGTCGACCTCGACCTCGGCGAAGGAACACCCGAACGAGTAGGCGTTCGATTTGATCTGATAGGTGTGCTCGGCCGCGAGGTGCTCGCTGTGGGTGGTCGAGTAGAGGACCTCGGTGGCCAGCTCGCCGAGCGACATCAGGCGACGCTCGTCGCTGGTGCGAACCAGGAACCCCTGGACCAGGTCGAGGTCGGCGACCGGCACTCTGGTCAGCGCGTTGGCCCTCGCCAGGATCTTGGTGCGCAGCTGTCTGCCGGTCTCCCTGATCACGAAGCCGGCCATGTAGGTCTGCCGGGATGCGTAGGCACCCAGCCCGAAGGGCGTGACGTCAGTGTCCTGGGTGCTGATCACGTGCACGTCCTGGAAGGGCACCCCGACCGAGTCGGCGGTCATCTGGGCGAAGACCGTGTCTGCGCCCTGGCCGATCTCGGTCTCACCCAGTTGCAGCTGCAGGGTGCCGTCCTCGTTGACAAGCATGCGGGCCGCGCTGGTCTCCAGCGAGATGGGCCAGACGCCGGTGTTGTACCAGAAGGACGCCACTCCCACACCACGCCGAACTCGAGCCTGGGGGTCCTGGTGTTGGTAGCGATCGCGCAGCGCCCGGAAGTCGATGTGGTCCGCACCCTTGATCAGGGTCTGGCGCAGCGAGTCGTCGAAGTTCTCGTTCTTGTTGAAGTTGTTGACGTGCCCGCGCTCCATCGAGTTCAGCAACCGGAACTCGTAGGGGTCGAAGCCCAACTGGGTGCAGATGTCGTCGATGTGGCACTCGCCGGCCCACATGGCCTGTGGGATGCCGTAGCCGCGCATCGCGCCGGAGGTGGGCTTGTTCGTGTAGACGGTGTAGGCGTCGCCGCGACACGTTGGCGCACTGGTAGAGCTCGGGGAAACAGTTCAGCCCCTTGGCAGCGATGCTGTGGCCGTGGGAGGCGTAACCGCCCTGATCCGAGTACGCCTCGTAGCGTCTGGCGGCGAAGGTGCCGTCGGGACGCACCCAGCTGGTGATCTTGATCTTCATGGCGTGGCGCACCCGGCTGCTGACGAAGGTCTCTTCGCGGGTGGAGTCGATCTTCACCACCCGACCGCCCACCTGGGTGGTGCACCAGGCGCAGAGCGGCTCGTAGAGCGCATCCTGCTTGTTGCCGAAGCCACCACCGATGTACGGCTTGATGATCCGGACGTTGCCCCAGCCGATGCCCAGCGCCTGGCCCACCACGCGCCGGGTGATGTGCGGGATCTGCGTGGAGGTGGTGACCGTGATCCGGCCACCCTCCATCTCCGCGAAGCAGACGTGATTCTCCATCTGGGCGTGTTGGACGGTGCCCACGTCGTACCAGCCCTCAACCTTGGTGAGCCCGGGCTCGGCGGTCGCCCGGTCGTAGTCGCCCACTGACAGCGAGGTGTGCTTGAGGATGTTGCCGGGGAACTCCTCATGAATCCGCGCAGCGCCAGGCTTCATCGCTTCAAAGGGGTCGAGCACGAAGGGGTATTCCTCGTACTCGGCGCTCAACGCAGTCACGCCGGCCTTCGCGGCCAGCTCGGTCTCGGCGATCACCACCGCGATCTCATCGCCCCAGTAGCGGACGTGACGGTTCAGCAGCAGCCGGTCGGCGACGTCGCGGTGAGCGGGGTCGGTTGACCAGGGGTGCCCGGCGGTCGGGAACGGAAAGTTGGGCACGTCGAAGCAGGTCAGCACCTTCACCACACCCGGCACCTGCTCGGCCAGCGAGGTGTCGATGGAGGTCACCATGCCGTGGGCGATGGTGGAGTGCATGATCTTGGCCCACAGTGCATTGGACGGACACAGGTCGTCGGCGTACTTGGCGCGGCCCAGCACCTTGTCGACGGCGTCGACGCGCGGCAGGCTCTGCCCCACCACGCCCCCCGCCGCGGGCGATGGCGACTGGGGCTGGTCCACGGCGATCGGCTGGGTGTCCACCTGGGCGGCGGACGGTTGGACCTGGTCGATTCCCATGCTCTCCCCCGAAACGGTTGCAGCCCAACTGCCAGGCGTGTCGGGCGGACGGCGGCCACCCGGCGTGCGTCAGCTTGGTCTCCAATTCTCTCACACGTCAGCTCAACGCGAGTTGCTGGGACAGGGGCCACCACGGCGCGCAATCCACGGGCCCTTAGGCTGAACCAATCACCGGGGCGTCGTCTGTTGGGAGCGGTCGTGAAACTGTTGAAGCAGCTGGGCATCATCCTGACCATCTATGTCGGCTGTGAGGCGGTGATGGCGCTGGTCCCGGTCAACTTCCCGGGCAGTGTGCTCGGCATGTTGGTGCTGTTCGTGCTGCTCAGCACCGGCGTGCTCAGACTGGAACAGATCCAGGACGTGGCCAACTTCCTGCTGTCCAACATGACGCTCTTCTTCATCCCGGCCGCGGTGGGCCTGGGGGCCTACTGGACGCAGCTGGCCGACACCTGGATGTCGGTGGCGGTGATCTGTCTGGTCGGGATCTGCTGCGTCTACCTGACCACGTACGGCACCGCACGTCTGGTGCAGCGGCTGCAGCGCAGGAACCAGGTGAAGGGATGATCGAAACCGCCAACCAGCTGCTGGCCCGGCCGGCGACCGGCATCCTGCTGACCGTCGCCAGCTATCTGCTGGGTGTCGCCTTGTTCAGGCGTTTCCGGTGGAGCATCCTGCAACCCCTGATCGTCGCCGTGACCGTGCTCATCGCCCTGCTCAGCGGGTTGGGTCTGGACTACCAGGCCTACGCCGTGGGCGGTGACGTCATCAGAACATTCCTGGGCCCCTTGACGGTGTGCCTGGCCGTTCCTCTCTACCAGAACCTCAGCACGGTGAAACGTGACCTTTTGCCGATCCTGGTGTCGACCACCGCGGGCACCTTCGTGTCGGTCGGCCTGGTGCTGGTGATGGGCAAGGTGGCCGGCCTGGACGAGCAGGCCTTGACCTCGCTGTTGCCTCGCGGGGTGACGCTGCCGGTGGCGCTGACGATCAGCGAACAGTACGGCGGCGTCGCGGCTCTCACGGTGGTTGGGGTGATGGTGACCGCACTGCTGGGGGCACTGCTGGCTCCGTTGTTCTTCCGGCTGGGCAAGGGGGTGGACGCCGACGTCGCTGCCGGCTTGGCCATGGGTACCTGTGCCCATGCCATCGGCACCTCCAAGGCCCTGGAACGCAGCAGCCTGTGCGGCTCGATGTCGAGTATCGCGATGGCCGTCGCCGCGATCGTGACTGCCCTACTCATGCCGTTCGCGATGACCTGGGTGTGACGGGGTTGCTTCTCACGATTCCGCACCGGTCCTACAGTGGCAGTGAGTGCAGTGGGCGAAAGGAGTCCGCCGATGAACACGCTCAGTCCCGAACTGGCAGGCGCCGCGAAGGCGTGGTTGCAGGAGGACCCCGACCCCGTCACCGCTGACCAGCTGAGGGCCCAGCTGGCCGCGGCGCAAGCCGGCGAGCCGGCGGCCCAACAGGAGTTGGCCAGCGAGTTCGCCGGGCCACTGACCTTCGGCACGGCCGGTCTGAGAGCGTCCATGGGGCCGGGCCCCGCCCGGATGAACCGGGTGGTCGTCACTCGTGCCGCTGCCGGATTCGCGTCCTGGCTGATCGCTCAGGGCATCGACTCGGGTCCGGTGCTGGTGGGGTACGACGCTCGGCACAACTCGCGGCAGTTCGCCGAGGACACGGCCGTGATCCTCGCGGGAGCGGGCTTCGACGCCATGGTCACCGACGGCCCGACCCCAACCCCGGTGGTGGTCTTCGGAATCGGCCACTTCAGCTGTGTTGCTGCCATCGTCGTCACCGCTTCGCACAACCCCGGGGCGGACAACGGTTTCAAGGTCTATCTCGGCGACGGGTCGCAGATCATTCCACCGACCGACACCGAGATCTCCTCCCACATTGCCGAGGTGGCCGCCAAGCCGATCGCCCGACTGCCGCGTCGTGGCTTCCGAAAGGTGGGTGCGGAACTGGTCAGCGCCTACGCCCAGCGGGCTGGGCAGCTGGTGGCCTGCGCCGCTCCTCGCGACGTGCGCTGGGTGTACACGGCCATGCACGGCGTGGGCACCGCCACCATGCAACGCGTCGTCACGGCCGCCGGCTTCCCTTCGCCGATCGTGGTCCGCCAACAAGCGCAGCCCGACCCAGACTTCCCCACGATTCCCTTCCCCAACCCGGAGGAGCCGGGAGCGATGGATCTTGCCATCGCGCTCGGCCGGGCGTGCGACGCCGACGTGGCGATCGCCAGCGACCCGGACGCCGACCGTTGTGCCGCCGCCGCGCCGATCCACGGCCAGTGGCGGTTGTTGTCCGGTGACGAACTGGGCTGGTTGCTGGCCGACGACGCCCTCCGCAAGGGAGTCCGCGGCAGCTACGCCTGTTCGATCGTCTCGTCCACCCTGCTGGGCGAGATGGCCAGGGCACACGGTCAGCGTTTCGTGAGCACACTCACCGGCTTCAAGTGGATCGGGCGGGTGCCGGGTCTGGTCTTCGGCTACGAGGAGGCCATCGGCTACTGCTGCGACCCCGCCTGGGTGCGTGACAAGGACGGCCTCACCGCCCTGGTGCTGGTGCTGCGCCTGGTGGCTGAGCTCAAGGCCAACGGCCAGACGCTGGGTGACCGGCTCGACGAGCTGGCCCTGGAGTACGGCCTGTACGCCACCAGTCAGCTGGCTTTCCGGGTCACCGACATGGCCGTCATCCACGAAGCGATGCACCAGTTGCGGGCAACTCCGCCGCAGCTGCTCGCCGGTGAGCCGGTCGACTTCCGCGATCTGGCAACCAGCGCGGACTGCGCTGACGAGCTGCCCGGCACCGATGCCGTCGAGTTCACCGGCGCCAGCACCCACGTCGTGGTGCGTCCCTCCGGCACCGAGCCGAAGTTGAAGTGCTATCTGGAGGTGCGGATCGACCGCGCCGGCACCAGGGCCGACCTGCAGGGTGCCCGGCATCGCGCGCACGACCGGATTCAACAGCTGCGGTCCGAGCTGAGCGCCGTGCTGGGTTTGTGGGGTTGACGCCTGAAGGCTCCCCAAGAGTCCACTTCCAGCCCTCTCAGGGGGGTCCTGCTTCACCAGTGGGTTGCTAGCCTCAAGACATGAGGCGACTGCGAGCGTTCCTGACGGCCTTGGGTGTGGCCCTGCTGATGTGCGGCGTCTCCGCCACGGCCCATGCCCAGACCAACGACGACGTCTACACCCGATACGACCAGAACGTGGTGCTGGCCGAGAACGGCACCGCCACCGTCACGGTGGACGCGGATCTCGACTTCGGCAACACCCCCGGGCATGGCCCGTTGCTGACCTTCATCACCGCCCAGAAGATGGCCGATGGCCGTTACCGGCTGCTGGACACCAAGTTCGTCAGCGTCACCAGCAGCACCCGCGCCAACACCGACGTGCAAACCCAGAGTGAGTACACCTCGTTCGGTGTACGCACCACACTCGGCGTCCGGATCGGGGCTGAAGGCCGGACCTACACCGGCGTCCAGAGCTACCGGTTCGTGTTCACCATCGAGGGCCTGGTGACCCCCGACCAGGCCCAGAGTGGCTTGGACGAGTTCAACTGGAACTCCTTGGGCGCAGCCGGAAGCATCCCCCACGTCAACCCGACGGTGACCGTCACAGGCCCGGGTGCCGCAGTACAGCAGGCGGCCTGCTTCAGCGGCGTCGATCTCACCGAGCCCTGCGAGGCCACCTTCGAGGGCGGCACCGCACGCTACGCCGTGAACGGCACGCTGGACGGCACCGAGAGCATGCAGGTGGTCACCGGCTTTCCGGTGGGTTCCTTCAAGAACGCCGAACCGCGTTACGTGACCCCGCCGACGCTGGAGTCGATGTTCCCGCTGTCGCCGGCCAACATCGGTGGCGCGGCAGCGATCGGAGGTTTGGGCATCGGTGGAGTGCTGCTGCTTGCCCGGCGGCGCCGTGACCGGGCCTTCAGCGGCGTGGCTCCCGGCACTGTGCCGGCCAGCCTGACGGCCCCGGTCGGGGTCCGCCAGGAGGGCACGATCGCGGTGCGTTTCACCCCACCCACAGGGGCGCGCCCCGCTGAGGCCAGCTACCTGCAGCACGCGAGCACGAACAAGGGCCTGATCAGTGCAACAGTGATCGACCTGGCCGCTCGGGGCTACCTGAGGGTGGAACAGGACGGCAAGAAGGACTGGTCCTACATCCAGCTGCGCACACCCGGGCCCGAGCTGGTGGACTACGAGGCCACCATCCTGGAAACCCTTTTCCAGCACGGGCCCACAGTCACCACCGACGACCTGAGGCGGAAATCGTACTCCGACCTGGCCACACAACCGGCGAGCCAACTCTCCAGGCGAGTCCGCAAGGAGTTGCGCTGGTTCAACGGCAACCCGATGCTGGCTCGCGCCGGGGCCGTCGCGGCAGGTGTCTTGCTGATCGTGGTTGGCCTGATCGCTGCCGGAGTGCTGGGTCTGGTCGGGCTCGGTTTCTGGGGGCTCGGCCTGGTGGCGGCCGGTGTCGGCTTCATCGCGGTGTCGAAGAGGATGACCCAACGCACCCCCGTGGGCACGGCAGTGCTGGCCCAGACCGAGGGCTTCGAGAAATACCTGAGCACGGCAGAGGCCGACCAGATCCGCTGGGAGGAAGGGCAGGACATCTTCAGCCGCTACCTGCCCTGGGCGATGGTGTTCGGGGTGTCCGAGCGTTGGATCAAGATGTTCCGGGAGCTCGCCGAGCAGGGCCGCTACGACCCGTCCCTCGCCGGTTGGTACTACTCCCCCTACCAACCCATCTTCTACGGAAACGCCTTGGAGAGTCTCGGCTCCTCGTTCACATCCGCGATGAGCGCGGCCACGGCTGCGGCCAACAGCGGTTCCGGCGGCGGGTCCAGTGGTTTCAGCGGCTTCAGCGGTGGCGGCGGTTTCGGCGGTGGCGGCTCCGGCTCCTGGTGAGCTTACGGCTTGCCTGATGCCGCGGCGCTGGCAGGGCTACTGGCTGGTGGCGCCCGGGGGCTGCCCGACCAACACGGCGAGCACCTGGCCGACGGCAGCGTCCAGCCGGACGTCGGCCAGGTCATCGGCCCTGGTGGCGCCGTGGTTGACGACGACCAGCGGCTTGGTCTGGCGTGCCATGTGCCGGGCGAAACGCAGCCCCGACATGACCGTCAGGGACGACCCGGCGACCAACATCGCGTCAGCCTCGTCGCACCAGCTGAAGGCCTGGTCGACCCGATCCTTGGGCACCGAATCGCCGAAGAAGACCACATCGACCATCAGCACCCCGCCACAGACCAGGCAGGGCGCAACCTGGAAACTCCGCCAATCCTCCACCACGGCGTCGGAATCGGGACGCAGCTCGGCTGGGCCGAGGTCGGTGCGCTGAACAACCCACGGGTTGAGCGCGGCCAACCGCTCCTGCAGAGCCGCGCGGGTGGATCGGGCGCCGCAGTCCAGGCAGACGATCCGCGACGACCTGCCGTGCAGCGCGACCAGCTGACGCGACCCGGCAGCTTCGTGCAGGCCGTCCACGTTCTGGGTGATCAGCCCCCCGAAACGCGCTGGTCCGGCGCCCTGTTCCCAGGCCGCGATCGCCCGGTGGCCGGCATTCGGTGTGGTGTGGCGGGTGTGGCTCCAGCCCTGGAAGTTGCGCGCCCAGTAGCGACGCCGGGTCTCCTCGCTGCGGACATAGTCCTGATACATCATGGGCGTGGCCCGTATCGCGCTGGGCCCGCGGTAGTCAGGGACGCCCGATTCCGTCGAGATTCCCGCTCCGGTCAGCAACACGACTCGGCCGGCCTGGGCGAGCAGTCGACGAGCGTCCTCGACGGTGCCACGCACGTTGCGGCTGGGTTCCCACTGACGGGTCGCCCTGCGCACCAGCGCGCTGGGCTCACCTGGCCTAGTCGACTGTGCCACGCCCGCATTCTAGATGTTGCGCTTCCCTGCGGGAGCGACTGGAGCGCGGGACCTGGAGCGGCAGCTGGGGGTCAGAGGGGGGCCGCAGGCGCCCCCCGGCTCTGCCACGCCCCCGAGCGCAAGGAGCGAAGCGACTGGTGCGCGCGAGGGCAGCTGGGGGTCAGAGGGGGGCCGCAGGCGCCCCCCGGCTCTGCCACGCCCCCGAGCGCAAGGAGCGAAGCGACTGGTGCGCGCGAGGGCAGCTGGGGGTCAGAGGGGGGCCGCAGGCGCCCCCCGGCTCTGCCACGCCCCCGAGCGCAAGGAGCGAAGCGACTGGTGCGCGCGAGGGCAGCTGGGGGTCAGAGGGGGGCCGCAGGCGCCCCCCGGCTAAGAGATGCGCGCCCAGTCCGGCCCGGTCTCGCCAAGCTTCTCGTCGAGTTTGCTGAACAGCGGCGTCGGCTTCTCGAGTTTGGCGCCGACCTCGATCGGGGTCGACTGCCACCGGGCCAGTTCGGATGCGTAGTCGCCGGTCAGCACCGGGTACGGGGCGGTGCCCTCGCCCTCGTCCACCTGCCGGATCTGCGGCATCGCGGCCCAGACACCTTCGCCGCCCAACGCCTCGAAGACTTTCTGGGCAGAATGTGGCAGGAACGGCGTCAGCAGCGCGTTGCAGTCGCTGACCACCTGCAGCGCGACGTGCAGCACGGTGTCGCGACGAGCCGGGTCGTCCTTCAACTTCCAGGGCTCCTGGGCGCTGAGGTACTCGTTGGCCAACGCGACGATCCGCATGGCCTCGCTGATCGCGTTCTTGAACTTGCACTGCGCCAACAGGTCGCCGACGGTGTCGAAGGCTCCCCTGGCAGCGTCCAGCAGCGCCTGATCGTCAGCCGTCAGAGCTCCCGCCGCAGGGATCTCGCCGTTGTTCTTCCAGGCCAGGTTGACCGTCCGGTTGACCAGGTTGCCCCAGATGTTGGCAAGCTCGTTGTTGGTGCGGCGGACGAACTCGTCCCAGGTGAAGTCGGTGTCCTTGTTCTCGGGGCCGGCGACCGCGATGTAGTAACGCAGCGCGTCCGGACCGAAGTCGCGCAGCATGTCGCGGACGTAGATGACATGCCCGTGAGAGGTGTCCACCTTGGAGCCGCGCATGGTGAGGAACTCGGAGCTGACCACCTCGGTGGGCAGGTTGAGCCGCCCGAGCAGCTCCGAAGGCTCGCCGCCCCGACTCGCGTCGCCGTTGGTGCCCAACAGGATCGCCGGCCAGATGACCGAGTGGAAGACGATGTTGTCCTTGCCCATGAACATGTAGCAGCGGGCGTCGTCGTTGGCCCACCACTGCTTCCAGGCGTCGGGGTCACCGGTGCGCCTGGCCCATTCCAGGGAAGCCGAGAGGTAGCCGATGACGGCGTCGAACCACACGTAGATACGCTTCAGGTCACGCTCTTCCCAGCCCTCCAACGGGATCGGGATGCCCCAGTCGAGGTCGCGGGTGATGGCCCGCGGCTTCAGCTCCTTGACGAAGTTGTAGCTGAAGTTCAAGACGTTGGGACGCCAGTCGGTGCGGGTGTCGAGCCAGCCGGTCAGTTCGTCCTTGAAGGCGGGCAGGTCGAGGAAGAAATGGGTGGTCTGGACGAATTCCGGGGTCTCACCGTCCACCTTGGAGCGCGGGTTGATCAGGTCTGCGGGGTCGAGCTGATGGCCGCAGTTGTCACACTGGTCGCCGCGGGCATCAGGGAAGTGGCAGATCGGGCATTCGCCCTCGATGTAGCGGTCGGCCAGGGTGCGTCCCGTGGACGGCGAGATAGCTCCCAACTGGGTGTGCTCCACGATGTAGCCGTTGGCGTACAGGGTGCGGAAGATCTCCTGCACCACCTCGGCGTGGTTGCGGGTGGTGGTTCGGGTGTAGAGGTCGTAGCTGAGCCCCAGGCCTTGCAGGTCCTCGACGATGATCCCGTGGTACTTGTCGGCCGTGCCCTGCGGCGTGAGACCCTCGGCCTCGGCCTTCACCTGGATGGCAGTGCCGTGCTCGTCCGACCCGCTCACCAGCAACACGTCGTGCCCCGACATTCGCATGAATCTGGCGAAGACATCGCTGGGGACCCCGAAACCGGAAACATGGCCGATGTGACGCGGCCCGTTGGCGTAGGGCCAGGCCGCGGTCGCGAGAACGTGTGCACACATGGTGGACAGCCTATCGTTCGGCAAACCCGCGCCCTGACGACGCTGCGGGCCGGACGTGGCCATCAGGCCCGCTAGTGTCGCACCGTGACGAATGCACAGTCATCGCAGTCAGCCGTAGAACGACAAGTCATCGCAGTTCTGGCAGCGGACGGGCCCCTCACCGGGGCCGAGTTGGTGCAGGCCACCGACATCCCCAGTCTGGGGCTGTGGCGCACCTGCCGGGGCTCCGCGTCGATCGGCAGTGTGCTGGTGGGACGACGCTACCTGCGGCTCGACCGGGCGGTGGAGGGCTACGCCAGGCTCTCGCCGTCGATCCGACGGGAGTTCCTCACCTACACGGTGTTGGGCACCCAGGACCAGCTCGAACAGACCCGGGCGCGAGCAGCTCAGCTGACCGCCGACGCGGACCGGATCAGCCGGGAGAAGGCCGGTGTGGCGCGGGAGGCGATGGCCGAGGTGATGGCGGCACTGGGGCTGCATCGCCACGACGGCGACAAGATCACTTTCATGATCGGCGGCGATGTCACCTACGGGATGGCCCACACGGTGCCACGTCCGGAGATCAGCACCGGTCTGCTGATTCGAGGTTCCGACCTGGACATCATCTGCGTGGTGACAGACGATTTCCCGCGCGCCACCATGCGCGCGCTCGACCAGGCGATCTACCGCCGCAAGCACTACCTGATGGTGCACCCCGACCATCACGAGGAGGTCGACTACGTGATCAAGCGGCGGTCCGTGGTGGGCGAGCAGCTGGCGTTCGACACCTTCGAACACTGCGTGGCGTCCAAGATCCTGGACGAGGCCGAGCAGCTGTGTGGCTCCACGGAACTGTTCGAGCAGCTGAAGCAGCAGGTGGCCGACTCGGGCGTGCACGAGAAGATCGAGCAGCTCACCGAACGCGCGGCCGGCGAGCGGGCAACGTCCGAGCGGTTCCTGCTGGCCAGCAACAACGTCGAGCTCACCGGGGAGCACTACAACCTGTTCTTCACCCGTGAAGAGGGCGACGAGATCTACTGAACGCAGATCTGACAAACGAGTCCGCCGGTCCCTGATCGAGCGGACCGGCGAGCTTGTCGGAGAATGTTGCGACCGATCAGACCAGGACACCCTTGTCAGGGTCGCGATGGAACTCGATGGACTCGACGGTGACCTTCGTCGGCTCTCCGGTCCGGTCCTCGAACTCGATGCCCTTGGCGGCCAGTCTGTCCAGGTGACCAATCAGGTCGGCGCCGGCAGCCTGGTCGAGCACGCACACCATCTCGCCTGCGATCAACTGCCCGAGGCTGACCGGCACTGCCCTGTTAACGCCGCCGAGCAGGGCTTCGGCCATGGGGGCGGCCTTGCGGGCGCCCGAGGCCAGCAACAGCACGCGCCGCGCCTGGAAGACCAGCTCCGCGCCCATCGACGTCGCGTACCGCGGCGACTCTTCGACACTGGTGAAGTGCCCGTCGGCTACGGCATTTGTCACCGTGTCATCGTCCAGCTTGACCAGCATCACGCGGCTGCCCGCAAACGGGATGCCGCACTCGTGGAAGGCGACATGGCCGCGTCCACCGACCCCGACCACCTGCAGGTCAATTCCTTTGGCCTTGTTGATCCGGTAGTCGTAGTCGCCCAACAGCGCGGCCACCCAGCGGAGATAGGACGAGCGTGTATGGGGACGGATCGCGATCGACCTGCCCTTGTCCTGGCCCCGTTCCTCCCAGTCACCAGGGTTTTCCTCCAACTCCTGGATGAGCCGCTCCTGGTCGATCATCGTTCCGGGGGGCACGACACTGCTGCGGAACTTCGGGGTCATCAGACCGAACAGCTCCTGGATCATGAACCAGGAGTAGCTCTCCGGGTGCATGACGCGGTCCTGGGGACTGGCGCCGGGCAACCCGACGTACTCGTCGAGGTTGAACGAACGGATCCTGGTGGCGTCCACCTGACCTGCGTTGAAAGCCTTGGCCAGATGCTTGTAAAGCCCGGTCGGCGAGTTGCCGGTGGCCAGCCCCAACACCAGCTCGTCCTTCTCCTGCAGGACTTCCTGCATGGACTGCACCGCGTACTCGGCGCTGACCTCGCTCATCTGATCGAAATCGCGAACGAGGATGACTCTGACTGTCATGTGGTTGTTCCTTGGTCCCGGACCCCGGGCGTTGATTCCAGTGGTTGGTTCACAGCGAGAGTTCGGCGCGGACGACATCCGCCAGCCGGTTGGCCACGGCCACGGCCTGTTCCTGGGTGGGCGCCTCCACCATCACGCGCACCACCGGCTCGGTGCCCGACTTGCGCAGCACGACGCGGCCCTTGCCCTCCATTGCTGCCTCCTCCTCGGCGACCGCCTTCGCGACCACCTCGCTGGAGTCGACCGCATCCTTGTCGACGCCCTTGACGTTGATCAGCGACTGCGGCAGTCGCTGCATCACCTGGGCAAGTTCGTGCAGCGGCTTGCCGACGTGGGCCACGCGAGCGGCCAGCATCAGGCCCGTCAGAGTGCCGTCACCGGTGGTGGCGTGGTCGAGCAGGATCACGTGCCCGGACTGTTCACCGCCGATGGAGCAATCGCCGGCGACCATCTCCTCGAGCACGTAGCGATCACCGACGGCCGTCTGGCGGGTGCGGATGCCCAGCCGCTCCATCGCCTGGAACAGACCGAGGTTGCTCATCACGGTGGTCACCAGGGTGTCGTGGTTGAGCTCGCCGCGCTCCCGCAGGGCCAGCGCCAGAATGGCCATGATCTGGTCACCGTCGACGACTGCGCCGGTGTGGTCAACCGCAAGGCAGCGGTCAGCGTCACCATCGTGACCAATACCCAGGTCGGCGCCGGACTCCACAACGGCGGTCTGCAGGATGCCGAGGTGGGTGGAGCCGTAGCCGTCATTGATGTTCAGCCCGTCGGGATCGGCCCCGATCACCTTCACCTCTGCGCCGGCAGCCCGGAAGGCCTGCGGCGACACCTTGGACGCAGCGCCGTGGGCGGCGTCGATGACCACCTTCAGACCGTCCAGTCGGTTCGGCAGGGCGCCCAACAGATGGGCCACGTAGCGCGCATTCGCGTCCTGGAGGGTGCGTACCCGACCCACCAGGAAACCGGTCGGCCGATCCCACTGCTCGCCGAGGCGGGCCTCGATCAGGTCCTCGGTGGTGTCCGGCAGCTTGAACCCGCCCTGTGCAAAGAACTTGATGCCGTTGTCGGGCATCGGGTTGTGGGAGGCGGAGATCACCACGCCCAGATCAGCTTTCATGTCAGCAGTGAGGAAGGCAATGGCCGGGGTCGGGATGACTCCCGCGTCGTAGACGTCGACGCCTGCAGACGCCAGCCCGGCGATGACGGCAGCCGACAGGAACTCCCCCGACGCTCGGGGGTCGCGGCCCACCACTGCGCTGGGGCGATGCCCGCTGAACTGGCCGGTCTCGCCCAGCACGCGCGCCGCCGCACTCGCCAGGCCAAGCGCCAACTCGGGAGTCACATCCCTGTTGGCAAGGCCACGGACACCGTCGGTACCGAAAAGTCGGGGCATTCAAGCCACCTTTCTTGAGCTCCACAGGAGAGCAGCCGCCGCACGATCACGCACCGCGGCTGACAGGCAGAAAGTGTAGCCACGGCCACCGTCAAAGCCGCGCATGGCGTCGATATGCTGGGCCAATGGAATTGCGTCCCCGGGCCTTCGAGAGCATCCAGGCACTGCTCGCCAAAGGCGTCAGCATCCCCAATCCGCTGACCATTGACATCGGTCCTGAAGTCGATCTCGACCACATCTCGGGTGACGGAGTCACCATCAATCCCGGTTGCCGCATCCTGGGCGCCAGCACGGTGATCTCCTCGGGCGTCACCCTGGGTTCGGCGGGTCCGCAAACCGTTCAGGACTGCCAGCTCGGCCCCGAAGTCGACCTGAAGGGCGGCTACGTCGCCGGGTCGGTGTTCCTGCGTGGCGCCAACTTCGGGCTCGGCCATGAGATCCGGCCCGGGTGCCTCGTGGAGGAGGAGGCTGGCGGCGCCCACACCGTGGGGCTCAAACAGACCATCCTGTTCCCCTTCGCCATCCTGGGCAGCTTGATCAACTTCTGCGACGCGTTGCTGGCCGGTGGTACCAGCCGCTCCAACCACAGCGAGGTCGGGTCGTCCTACATCCACTTCAATTTCACGCCCAACGGCGACAAGTCGACCGCTTCCCTGTTCGGTGACGTGCCGCGTGGCGTGATGCTGCGCCAGCCGCCCATCTTCCTGGGTGGCCAGGGTGGGGCGGTGGGCCCGCTTCGGGTTGGTTACGGAGCAGTGGTGGGCGCGGGATCGGTCCTTCGCACCGACGTGGCGGATGGTCAGTTGGCGCTGCAGGCAACCCCGGACCGCAAGCAGCGTCCTTTCCTGGCGGGGCAGTACCCGCGGCTGGGTCAGCTCATCGAACACAACCTGGTCTACCTGGCGAACCTGTCGGCGCTGCGCACCTGGTACCGGCAGGCTCGGGCGGTGTTCTTCGAGCACCAGGAGTACGGCGACCTGATCCTTGCGGGGGCCCTGCGCGTGTTGGATGCCGCCACCACGGAGCGTGTCAAGCGACTCGGCGCGCTGGCCGGCAAGGTGCCCAGCGACAATCCGGTGGCCGCTGCGCTGGGGGACGCCATGGACCAGCTCGGCTTGCTGTTCCAGGACGACTCGGGGTTGCCCGATCCTCCGGCTGTGCTGCTGGAACAGCTGGCTGCTGCCGCCAACTCCGGAACGGACTACGTGGCGGCAGTGCAGAGCCTGCCGCAGCCGTTGGTGGACGAGGCAACAGGCTGGTTGACCGGGATCGTCGACTCGCTCCTGCTGGACAGCAACAGGCTGTTGCGAGTTGCCAGCTGATTGACGCGTTCGGGCGTCACTGGGGGCACTTGCCACAGCCTCGCGCGGCTCGGGGCGACGACTTTTTTCTGTGGCTATACCCCAGGGGGTATGGTTTGCGTCATGAAGCTGTCTCCTTGTGCGATCTCGATCCCGCTGATGCTGGGAATCGTCGTGGGTACTGTCACCCATCCCATCGCCGGTGTGGTGGTCGGGCTTGCTCTGCTGGTGGCGAACCTGGTCCAGGCTCGCCGCGGGGCCTGCACGACCTGCGCCTGGCCGAGGCAGTAGGCGCCCTTCAGGACGTCGGCAACACGCCTCAACCCTGGTCGTCGACCGATGTGCCCTGGTGGAAGTACAGCTGCCAGCGCCCGTCGTGGTGCACCCACACGGAGCTGCGCAACGCCACCGCCTGGGAGCTGCGCGAGCGACTGCGGAGCAGCACAACGGCGGGAGCGAGCTTGACCACCATCAGCACCTCGAGTGTGGTGCGTGATGCGAGCGGTTCGACGGTGCTCAGCATCCGGGCACGCGACCAGATCCGTCCCGACGCCCCGTGTTCACTGAAGTCGGGGTGCAGCAGCTCGCGCACCCGGGCCTGATTGGCACGGACGGTGTCGGTGAGCAGCGATTTCTCCAGGGCCACCACCTGATCCAGATCTGGGTCCGCGCTCTCGTGCGTGTCGGTGAACAGGTCCGGTTCGGGCGCCGGACGGCTGGGCTCGACGTCGAGGCTCTCCCCCAGCGCCGGTTCTGCCCCGCTTGGCGCCGGCGATGCCATGCCTGTTCCGCGAAACCCCGGCCCGGTCACCACCGGTCTGCCCTGCTGATAGGCAAGCGCCGCAGCGCGAGCACGATCGTCGGCTGCCTCGTTCATCGGGTGCCCGGCGTGGCCCTTCACCCATTCGAAGCGGACGTCACGACCAACAAGGGCCTCGTCCAGGGCTTTGAGCAGATCGAGGTTCAGCACCGGTTTCCCATCGGCCTTGCGCCAGCCGCGACGCTTCCACCCGGGCATCCACTTGGTCACCGAATTGACCACGTACTGGGAGTCGCACAGCACCATCAGCGGCTCGTCGGGCGCTTCGGCCGTTTGCCGGACCAGGTCGAGCACGGCCATCAGCTCACCCATGTTGTTCGTGCCATGCGGCCATCCCCCGGCGGCCCAGTGGTCGTCGTCGATGTACCAAGCCCAACCGGCCGGGCCGGGGTTGGACAGGCTCGACCCGTCAGCAGCTGCGATGATCACCCATCCATTGTGGCACTGGGCGCTGGCACGCCCCCAGCCTGGGGCGCCCCGGAAACCTTCGGATGACCGCGCCCGACATTTCAATCGGCGATGACGCTTCATTCGGGAGCTCCGCCAACCGGCGCGAATTGTTCGAAGCCGACTCGAACGGGAGCATCTCGGCCACAGGACCCACAGGCACGAATTTGGATGAAACTGTTTTCCACAGTGCTCCTGCTGGGGCGATTCTTGTCAGTGGGGGTGTCTAGAGTTGGATTATGCACACAGGAATCCAGACGGCGCCGGCAGAAATGACGCGCATGGTTGCCGGGTGCGCTGATGTGGTGGGTGTGATTTCTGGTGTGCTGGATTCACTGAATTCCGAGTGTTTGTGGCGTATCGGTGATCGTGATTTGTTGGCGGGCACCCGCGAGTTGTTGTTGTGTCTGGAACGGTTGCGTGCCGAGACATCCCGTCGGGTGGCTGAGATCGAGGCCCGGGGTGCAGCCATGTCGTTGCATGGGGTGCGGACCAGTGAGTGGTTGCATGCGACGAACTGGTCGAACCTGGGCGATGCGCGCCGTCAGGTGCGGGCGGCTGTGGAGCTGGCTGCGCGCCCCGACGTGCAGGCCGAGGCGCTGGCCGGGCGGGTGGGGTTCGATCAGGCCACGGCGATCGTGCACAGCATCCGCCGGCTGCCGTGCGAGCTCGACGCCGAGACCGTGGACGCCTGTGGGCGGGCGATGCTGGCCCACGTGCACGAGTTCGACCCGGACCTGATGAAACAGTTCGGCCACCACGTCGTCACCGTCGTCGCACCGGAGGTCGGTGAGGAAGCCGACCGCCTCGCCCTGCTCCGCGAAGAAGCACGGGCTCGTGGTGACCGGTCCTTCACCTGGGCCCGCGACGGGTTCGGGTCAGTGCGTTTCCGCGGCCAGCTGCCGATCGTCGACGCAGAACCCCTGGTCGCCCTGATGACTGCCGTCACCGCCAGCCTCCCCGTCACCGACGAGTTGGGTGAGTTGGTGCCCATTCAGCGTCGTCAGGCTGATGCCCTCAAGAGCATCGTCGGTGCCTACGCTGCGTCGGGGCAGGCTCCCACCCTGGGTGGTGACCGGCCCCGGGTCGTCGTCACCATCAGCCTCGACGGCTTGCGCACCGGGCTCGGCATGGGCACCCTCCGCTCGTCGGGCGAAGCCCTGTCCGCGGGTGACATCCGCCGCCTGGCGTGTGACGCCGACATCATCCCCGCCGTCTTGGGTGGCGCCAGTCAGATCCTCGATCTGGGCCGCGGCAGCCGGTTGTTCACCGGCCCGACCCGCCAAGCGTTGGCGTTACGCGACCAAGGCTGCGTGTTCCCCGGCTGCAACGCACCACCCACGATCTGCGAGGGCCACCACATCCAACCCTGGTGGGCCGGTGGACGCACCGACCTCGGCAATGCGGTGCTGTTGTGTCCCCACCACCACCGAATCGTCGAACCCAGACCGACCGATCAGCAGAATCAATGGCAGGTCCGAATAGCTGCCGATGGCGTGCCGGAATTGTTGCCGCCCCGATTCGTCGACAGACACCGCAAACCAAGGCGACACCAACGATTCTCCCTCACCCCGACACGGCCAGCATTCGACGGCGGTGAAATCGAAGAATCACCGCCAAAGGAATTCGATCCGGACCAACACGAGGCGCGCCTCCACCAGGAATGGCTGGAAGACTGCCTCGCCGGAAACAACCCCTGGCACCCACCCGAAACCGTCCAGAATCGCCGGGAATAGCCCTATGACGAAAGACCGTGGCGGCGTACACTGGTGGCATGGCGGCCGTCGAGCCGTCCCCACGCCCACCTGACTTCAACACCAGACAACCCGACGGGCATGCCCGGTCGGGCGGAGGTACTCATGAAGTTACGAACGAAATCCATCCTCTCGCTGGGGGCCGGCCTGACTCTGGCCGCCGGCATCGCGTTACCGGCGTTCGCGTCCGGGCTGGTGAACATGACCGGCGCACCCAGCATCCCGGCCGGGCAGGTCGTGGACGGTTCGGCCTACCTGGCCGGCAGCACCGTCACAGTGCAGGGCACCATCAACGGTGACCTGTACTGCGGCGCCAACAACGTGATCATCACCGGGACGATCGAGGGCGACGTGATCTGCGGCGCCAACACCATCTTCGTGGGCGGTCTGGTCCGCGGTGACGTGCGTGCCGCCGGCAACACCATCACGTCCACCGGCACCATTGATGGCTCCGCCACCCTCGCGGGCAACGCAGTAACGATGGCCGGAGGCTCCACGCTCGGCCAGGACCTCACGGTCGGCGGCGCCACCGTCGACCTGAGCGGGAAGGTCGGCCGCGACGCCCGGGTGTCGGCGCGTCTGGCCACCGTCTCGGGCACGATCAACCGCGACCTTGACGCTGAAGTCAGCGAGCTGACCGTCGCCCCGGGCGCCATCATCGGCGGCAGTGTCAACTATGTCAGCGCCAAGGACGCCAACATCACCGCGGGCACAGTGATCGGCAAGGTCAGCCGGACCGAGCCACCGCCCCAGACGGCTGCACCCCGGATGATGGGACCCACCCTGTGGCAGAAGTTCGTGGCAGCCATCGGGTCGGTCATCGCCTTCATGGCCCTCAGTGTGGTCGTCGCCTGGGTGATGCCCCGGTTCGTCCGCGCCGGAACCGACACTCCGCCACGGGGCTTGGTCCGCGCCGGCCTGATCGGCCTGCTGGCCGTGGTGGCCGGGCCGCCGATCATCTTCCTGGTCTTCATCACCCTGATCGGCATTCCGCTGGCGTTCATGCTCATGGCGGCGTACTCGCTGATGCTGTTCCTCTCAGGGCCGATGGCGGCCTACGTCCTCGGGCGCGAACTGCTGCGAGGCAAGGTTCACAACCCGGTGGGAATCATGGCCATTGGCGCAGCTGTCCTGGGCGTGTCCATGAGAATCCCGTTCGTCGGCTGGCTGGCTGGCCTGCTCGCCACCTTGGTCGGTGTCGGACTGGTGCTGCGGGCCGTCCATGCACTTTTCAGGGGGGGCTCCACGCCTTCAGCACCAGTGGACCGCGCACCCGTTGATCCGGCCGACCACGCAGCGCCCACTGCTCCGGCGGCTGCGACCCAACCACCAGCGGCTCCGGCTCCGGCTCCGGCTCCGGCGATCTTGCCCCTGCCCGAGGAGCCTTCAACCCCACCTCAAGCGCCTGTTCAGTAGCCGACAAATCGCTCAGGGCACCTGCCCCGCCTCGCGGTCTTCGCGGGCGGGGCAGGTTGCGCTTCAAGGGCGCTGCCCAGGGGATCCGAGCGGGACGTGACGATCGCGACGCTGGAAGCCAATGCAAGCGATCAGGCGAAGGGCCAGTCAGCCGATCACGAGGAGTATCAACCCAGTGCTGACGGTGATCAGGCCGCTGTGGGCGCGGCGCCGCTCGCCACCGACGGCGCGGTCTCCTTGCCGAGGAAGGATGCAGTGACGAGTCCGGTGACGGTCTGGAGCATCAGGATGGCGCTGACCGCACCCAGAATTTCAGGGTCTCCGTCAAAGGCAATGTCCACAGCGGCGAAGACGGGGCCGGCGTTGCTGCAAGGTTGCAGGAGCGCGGTTGTCTGCCGAGCAGTTCCAGTTCCGGTGGAAACGGCGTATCCGACCGCGAGCATGACGACGGAGGCAACCACTGCAGAGAGCAGAGTGTTCGAGCCAACCAGTGCGATGACGGTCCTCCAGCTTCCCAGCAGCGCACCGGCCAAGACCCCCAGAAAGGTGAGGTTGGAGATCTTCGTCACGGCTGGATCCCACTCGAGCGCCGTCGATGGTGTCCAGTGACGCATCAAAACGCCAACAGCGAAGGGGAGAAGCTGAAGAAAGGCGACGGTCTTGATGAGATCGCCGACGGGAAGCGAGACATCGCTTCCGAGGTGGGCGGCCTGGATCAGGGCGTTCGCGGTCGGGGCGAAGGTGATGCTGCCGACGGAGGCCATCAGCACTTGCAGAACTGCGCCGGTCTGGAGATCGGCCTTGGCATTCATCACCAACTTGGCTCCGAAGGGAGCTCCTGGGCAACTCCACAACATGACCATGGCAAGGAAGGCCGGGGTGGCCAGGCCGAAGACCTCCGCGACGCCCCAACCCACCAGCGGCCGCAGCACGAATGCCACGATCACCACCAGGAGCACGAGGGACCACCGCCTGAAGACAGCACCGATCTGATCGAACGTGGTCCGCAGTCCGGCCGACATCATCGTCGTGATGATGAAGACGATGAGGGCTGTGGTGAAGAGTGCCTGGAATGCTTCCACAGCTCATCCTTTCGCTTGACGTGTTCGGAGGCCAACACCGCCCCGGGCGGGCGCTTGCGCAATGGTGACCTGCACGGAAACGGTCCGGCCGGGCGCCCCCTGCCGCTGAAGCTGCACGCCGCCCGGACCTCGGTCCCGGGCGTGCCACTGATAGTGTGGCCCGCACAGGTTGGGGGCGTTCTCGGGGCTTCTGGTCGCGTCAGCGAGGGCGACGCCGGCGTCGCCTTCCCATCCCCACTGGGTCGCACTATGAATCGAGGCCGTCGTGAGCGGAAACCCTCAGCGGGAGCAGCGCATGGCCCGGCTCCTCCGGGTGGGACGGGTGAGTTGGGCGGCGATCGGCGTCATGCTCGTTCTCGTGCTGGTGTCGACGGCGCTCGGGGCGATCACCGGGATTGTGGTGCCACTCGTCGTCGCAGTCATCATCGGCGTGGTCCTGGAGCCGCTCGTGTTGCGGCTGCAGAGCTGGGGCCTCAGCAAGCTGCTCGCCACCGTCGCGGGCATGTTGGGCGCCCTCGCGCTGGCTGCGGGCACCGTCACCATCGTCGTTCGTGGTTTGCTTGGGGAGTTGCCCCAGATCAACCGGCAACTGATGGCAGGCTGGAACGAGTTCGTGCTGTGGGGAAAGACGCTCGACCTCGACCCCCTGATGCTGGAACGTATCCGGGCCAACTTCGAACAGTACGCACCGCGGGCCGCCCAGGGCCTCGTCAACATGGCGACTGGCACCTTCTCCGGAGGAATGGCTTTCAGCATGGGCACCTTGTTCGCCCTCTATTTCCTCTTCTTCGTGTTGAGGGACGGCCGCAGCTTCCCTGGCTGGTTGGCGCGGGTCGCGTCGTGGGACGTCGGACTCGCCGACGACATCGCCACCGTGGCTCAGAAGTCGCTGAGCGGTTACTTCAAGGGGGTTGCCATCACCGCCCTGTTGACGGCGCCCATTTTCATGGTGCCGCTGCTGCTGCTCAGGGTGCCGTTGGCCGGCTCGATATTCATCCTGTACTTCGTGCTTTCGTTCATCCCGTTCCTGGGCGCGTGGATCACGGGCGCCTTTGCGGTGCTGATCGCCTTCGGATCGGGCGGAGCCACCACCGCGGGCATCATCGCCCTCACGTTCGTGATCTCCAACGGCACCATCCAGAGTGCGGTCAGTTCGTGGGCGCTCGGTTCGACCCTGCGCATCCATCCCGTGGTCGTCCTGCTCGCCACCCTGATCGGTGGCAGCGTTGCGGGGCTCATCGGCATGATCCTGGCGCCGCCGCTGGTCGCGGCGACCATCAAGTCCGTTGCCGTCGTCAAGGAGCGAAAAGCGGCGGCCAGCGCCGAGCCTGACCCTGGGTCCGCGGCGACAGTAGCCAGCGCCAGCTAGGCGCTGGCTACACGTTGAACCGGAACTCGACGACGTCGCCGTCCCGCATCACGTAGTCCTTGCCCTCGAGCCGCATCTTGCCGGCGGCCTTGGCAGCGGCCTCGGAACCGAGCTCGACCAAGTCGTCGTAGCTGATCACCTGGGCCTTGATGAAACCCCGCTCGAAATCAGTGTGGATGACCCCCGCAGCCTGGGGTGCGGTCCAACCCTGATGAATCGTCCAGGCGCGCGACTCCTTGGGGCCGGCCGTGAGGAAGCTCTGCAGGCCCAGCGTCTGGTACCCGACACGGGCCAGCTTGTCCAGGCCCGGCTCAGTCACGCCCGACTCGGCAAGGAATTCGCGCGCCTCGTCCTCGTCCATCTCGACCAGCTCCGACTCGAACTTGGCGTCCAGGAAAATCGCCTCGGCCGGGGCCACCACGTCGCGCATCTGCTGCAACGCCGCGTCGTCGCCCAATTGGTCCTGATCGCAGTTGAAGACGTAGATGAAAGGCTTGGCCGTGAGCAGCCACAAGTCGTGCAGTGGCTCCGAATCCAGGCCCGCCTTGAACACCGTCGTGCCGTCGCTGAGCACCTGGTAAGCCTGCTGCCAGGCCTCGAGCTTGGGCCGCAACTCCTTCTTGAGCTTGGCTTCCTTCTCCAACTTCGGCAGGGCTTTCTCCAGCGTCTGAAGGTCAGCCAGGATCAGTTCGGTGGTGATGGTCTCAATGTCAGAGCCCGGGTCGACCCTGCCATCCACGTGACTGACGTCGTCGTCACCGAAAGCCCTGGTCACCTGGCAGATGGCGTCCGCCTCACGGATGTTGGCCAGGAAGGCATTACCCATGCCTTCCCCCTGGCTGGCGCCCTGCACGATGCCGGCGATGTCGACGAAACTCACCGTCGCCGGAATCACCTGCCTGGATTGGTACATCTTCCCCAGCACCGCGAGCCGCGGTTCTGGAACACCCACCACCCCCACGTTGGGCTCGATGGTCGCGAACGGGTAGTTCGCCGCGAGAACGTTGTTGCGGGTGAGCGCGTTGAACAGGGTTGACTTGCCGGAATTGGGAAGGCCGACGATGCCTATTGTCAGTGACACGCCCCACAGACTACCGGCACGCTGGACTGGCCCGGACTGTTGGTCGACGTCGTTACGATGAAGGCACGTCTCGAGGCGCGAGGAGCAACTACGATGACCACCCCTTGGAACGCGCCCGGCGCGGCCGACGATCAACGATCCACCGATCAGGGCATGCCTGACTTCGTCACCGGCGACCAGCCGGATCCCTACCCTCACCAGGCCAGCGACGCACCCGGCAACCAGCAGCCCGGCATGCAGAGCTACCGGCAACCCCCGGCACAGAACCAACAGCAACAACCCCGGGAGGACTACTGGCAGCCCAGCCAAGCTGGTTACCAGCACGCCGAGCCGCAGGCCTTCGACCCCTTCTCCTCAGCCATCACCTTCAACCCTTACGCCGACCCGAACCAGTCGGCTCCAGCGCAAGGCCAGCAGCTCTCGCCCCAGAGCCCACCGCCCTATTCCCCTGCCGCTGCCTACCCGGGCTACTCGCTGGCCCCGCTGCAGCCCTACTCCGCAGGCGAGCAGCACCCCAACGGCACCGTCGCGTTGGTGCTGGGCATTCTGGGGTTCTTTTTCGGCTTCACTGCCCCGTTCGCCTGGTGGCTGGGCGCGGCAGGCAGAGCGGATGTCCGCAAGCATCCCGGCCGCTACTCCAATGAGGGTGCCCTCACCGCCGGAATGATCTGTGGCGCTATCGTCACCATCGGCATGGCGGCCATGTTCGCGCTCGTGCTGCTGGCCTTGCTACTCGGAGCCGCGTGACTCAGGCTCCAGCCCAGTAGGCACCCAGCGCCTGGGCCAGCCACAGCGGGTCACGGGTGCCGCAGAGCTCCCTGGCTGAATGCATGCTCAGCATCGGGATGCCCACGTCCACCGTGGTCAGGCCCAGTCGGGCTGCCGTCAGTGGGCCGATGGTGGAGCCGCAGGGCACCGCGTTGTTTCCCACGAAAGTTTGCAGGGGCACGTCAGCAGCAGCACAGGCCCGACGCCAGACAGCCGAGCCCTGCGCGTCGGACGCGTAACGCTGGTTGGCGTTCATCTTGAGCACCGGGCCCGCGTTGACCAGCGGCTTGTTGTTCGGATCATGCAGGTGCGGATAGTTCGGGTGCACGGCATGCGCGGCGTCGACCGACACGCAGGAGCTGCGTGCGAGCAAGGCCCGATAGGCGTCGCCGGCGTAGCCGAGACCGTCGGCGATGCGTACCACGGCGTCCTCCAGCAACGGGCCAGATGCCCCGCTGCGGGTGGTCGACCCCACCTCCTCGTGATCGAAGGCTGCCAGCACCGCGATGTCGTCCAGCTCGCCCTGTTCGAGCAAGGCTGACAGGCTCACGAAGACGCCGACCAGGTTGTCCAGCCGCGACGAGGCGAAAAACTCCTGGCGGATGCCGAAAACCTGCGGCCCAGCGGTCGGGTAGGCCAGCACATCGCAGCCCGCGACCGTCTGCCCGTCGGGGACGCCGGCCAGCCCGCCCAACACCGTCTCGATGGACAAGTCAGGCCCGCCCACGCCCCACAGCGGCATCATGTGCGCCTGCCGATCAAGGGTGAGCGCCTCGTTGGCGCCGCGATCCAGGTGCGACGCCAGCTGCGCGACTCGCATGATCGGCCCGGTGGACACCAACAACTGCTGCCCCGCCGAGGTGACCACCCGCCCGGCCAGCCCGAGCTCACGGTCGAGCCATGAGTTGAGCAGGGGCCCGCCATAGAGCTCCATGTCGAGCATCTGCCAACCGGCGCTGGTGTAGTCCGCGTTGGGCTTCAGCTTCAGGGTGGGCGAGTCCGTGTGCGAGCCGACCACCCGCAGCCCGGTGCGCTCGTTGATCCGGCGGGGGGTCAGCCATGCCACCAGGGCGCCGTCGCGGACGAAGAAGCAGCGGCCGGTGACATCCTCCCAAGGCAGTGATTCGTGGAACTCCCGGAACCCCGCCTGCCGCAGTGACTGGGCCAGCGTTGCCACCGTGTGATAGCTGGTCGGAGAGGACACGATGAAGTCCGCGAGACGGTTCATGTAGCCCAGCGACGGCCCGTGTGCAACAGGATCTGCCATGGCCTCAGTATCGCAGCGGCGACGGACAGATATTTCTGTCGGAGGGCAACGCCATGCTTGATGCATGGAGACGGTGACCCTGATGACCCTGCTGGTGGCAGTGCTGGTGGCTCTGGCTGTCGGTGCTGCCTTCGGCGCGCTGCTGGCCCGCACCCGCGCCCTGGCTCGCCAGTTCGACGTGGAGACCCGGCTGGCGCGGGCCGAAACCGAGCGTGATGGCGCCCAAGCCCGGCTTCGAGCTCTCGAGGCCGACCACGAGACCATGGTCAACCAGTTCCGGGTGCTGTCCGAGGAGACCCTCGACCGGCAGGTGGCCGAGACCGAGGCCAACGCCGCGGCGCGGCTGGCGCAGACGGCCCAGCTGCTGACGCCCGTGCAGCAGACTCTGCACCAGCTCAACGACCGGCTGGGGCAGATCGAACAGCAACGAGCAGCTGCCGACGCCACCCTGCACGAGCAGGTCAACACCGTGGTTTCCACCAGCGAGCGCCTGCGCCGCGAGGCGATCGGGCTGACCACGGCCCTGCGCAAGCCCCAGGTGCGCGGCGCCTGGGGGGAACTGCAGCTGCGCCGCGTGGTCGAGATCGCCGGCATGCGTGAGCATTGTGATTTCGTCCAGCAGGCAACCAGCCGCACCAGTGAGGCCACCATTCGGCCCGACCTCAAGGTGCTGCTCGGTGACGGCAAGTTTGTCTATGTCGACTCGAAGGTGCCGCTGGCCGCGTTCCTGGACGCCTACCAGAGCGATGATCTCGCCCAGCAGGAGGAGTGTCTCGGCCAGTTTGTTCGCAACGTGCGCACCCACATCGACCAGCTCTCGGCCAAGAAGTACTGGAGCGCGGCGCCGGGCAGCCCGGAGTTCGTGGTGCTGTTCATCGGTGCCGAGGCGTTGGTCGCAGAGGCGCTGTCACGCCAGCCGGACCTGCATGAGTACGCTGCTGCTCGCAACATCATTCTCGCCAGCCCCACCACGCTGATCGGCTTGCTGCGGGCCGTCAGCTATGGCTGGCAGCAGGCGGCGCTGGCCGATTCGGCCGCCGACGTGTTCGCCCTGGGCCGCGAGCTCTACGTCCGGCTCGGCAAGCTCGGCGAGTCCTTCGACAAGATGGGACGCAGCCTCAACTCGACGGTGTCCGCGTACAACTCGACTGTCGCCACCCTGGAGGGCCGGGTGCTGGTCTCGGCCCGCCGGTTCCATGACCTCAAGGTGTCACAGGAGCAGCTGGCGCCAGCACGCCCCGTGGAGACAGCCGTGCGCACACTGTCAGCCCCGGAGCTCACCAGCGACGCCGAGCAGGAGATCGCGTGAGCGTCACCGACCGGCGGCGCTGCGCAGCTCGGGTGGCAGCGAAAAGCTCAGGCTCTCCTCAACCAGGCGCAGCTCCTGGGCCGGCGGGAAGCCCAGCTCCCCCAGTCGCTCCAGCACTCCTTGGACCAGCACCTCCGGCACCGACGCACCCCCCGTGACGCCGACCGTGGTGACCCCATCCAGCCAGGTCGCATCGATTTCTTCGGCTGAGTCCACCCGGTGCGCGGCGCCGGCGCCGTTCTCCAGCGCCACCTCCACCAGGCGTACCGAGTTGGACGAGTTGGCTGACCCCACGACGATCACCAGGTCGGACTGGGCAGCCAACTGTTTGACGGCTTGCTGCCGATTCTGGGTGGCGTAGCAAATGTCGTCGCGCTGACGTTCCACCAGCAGGGGGAATTTCGCCCGCAGTCTGTCCACCAGCGCGGCTGTTTCGTCGACGCTCAACGTGGTCTGGGACAACCAGGCCACCGGCTGATCGGTGGGCAAGGTCAGCGCGTCAACATCCTCAGCGTCCTGTACCAGCGTGATGTGGTGCGGAGCTTCACCCATGGTGCCCTGCACCTCTTCGTGGCCGGCATGCCCGATCATCACGATCGGCAGCCCCTGGGCCACAAAACGCTTGGCTGCGTGATGCACCTTGGTGACCAGCGGGCAGGTGGCGTCAATGGTGCGCAACCCGCGAGCCTGCGCCTCGGCGCGCACCTGCGGTGACACGCCGTGCGCCGAAAAGACCACCAGCGCGCCGTCGGGCACCTCATCCACCTCGTCCACGAAGATGGCGCCCTTGGCCTCGAGCGCGCTGACGACGTGCAGGTTGTGCACGATCTGCTTGCGCACGTACAAGGGTGCGCCGAAGAGTCCCAGCGCCTTCTCCACGGTCACCACAGCTCGATCGACCCCCGCGCAGTAGCCCCGAGGGGACGCCAGAATGACGCGCTTGTCCGGCTGGGGCTGGGGGGATTGCAGCATGACGGCAATTCTATGGACCGGCCGAAACGCACGGGCAAGCGGCAGCGTCCAACACCCACCCACGGGGGTGTTGGGACCTCCCCATCAGACGAGCGGGCACCAGCGAGCCACACACTCGCACTTGGACTCGTTAGACTGGCCTTGACCCGTAACGCCTACTCGCCGACAGGGACCCCATCTTGTTGCTGCTCCTGACGCTCCATGCGCTCGCAGCCTTGACGGCCCCTCTGCTGATCCATTGGCTGGCCCGGCGAGGCTTCCTGGTGCTGGCCCTGGTGCCCGGCTCCACAGCCGTGTGGCTGGCGACACAGACGGGTGCGGTGCTGGCCGGCGACGGCCTCACCACCCGGCTGGACTGGGTGCCTGGGCTGGGTTTGGCCTTCGACTTCCGGCTGGACACCCTGTCCTGGCTGCTGGCCCTGATCGTCAGTGGCGTGGGCGCACTGGTTCTGGTCTATTGCACGAGGTACTTCTCGGCCACGGCTTCCGCCTTGGGACGCTTCGCCGGGGTCTTCGTCGCCTTCGCCGGCGCCATGCTCGGCCTGGTGACCACCGACAACACCCTGCTGGTCTACATCTTCTGGGAGCTGACGACGGTGTTCAGCTTCCTGCTGATCGGCCATTACCACACCCGGCAGGCGTCAAGACGCGCGGCGCTGCAGGCCATCACCGTCACCACCCTGGGTGGCCTGTCCATGCTGGCCGGGCTCGCCATCCTGGGGTTGTCCCCGGGCGGTTCCTTCCGATTGTCGGAACTGATCGGCAATGCCCGCGCCGGGGTCCTCGACCTGGGGGCCACCGGCGTCCAGTGGGCCGTCGGGTTGGTGCTGGTCGGCGCGCTCACCAAGGCTGCCCAGATCCCGTTCCACTTCTGGCTGCCAGCCGCCATGGCAGCCCCCACACCGGTCAGCGCCTACCTGCACGCGGCCGCCATGGTCAAAGCGGGCGTCTACCTGGTCGCGCGGCTGGCACCTGGCTTCTCGAGCCTGCCGGTCTGGCAGGTCATGGTGGTCGGGACCGGCGCCGTCACCATGCTGCTGGGCGGCTACCGGGCGCTTCGTCAGCACGACCTCAAGCTGGTGCTGGCCTTCGGCACCGTCTCGCAGCTGGGCTTCATCATCTTGCTCGTCGGCCACGGCTCCAGCTCCATGGCGCTTGCTGGCCTGGCACTGCTCACCTCGCATGCCCTGTTCAAGTCCTGCCTCTTCCTGGCCACTGGCCTGATCGACCTGACGTCCGGGAGCCGGGACCTGCGCAAGCTCTCTGGCCTGGGCCGGCAGTTGCGCTGGCTCTCGGTGGTGTCCGGCGTCGCCGTGGCTGCGATGGCAGGGTTGCCGCCGACGCTGGGCTACGTCGCCAAGGAGGCCGCCCTGGCTGCCCTGTGGCACGGCGGCAGCGACGACTGGGTGCTCCTGGTGGTTGTGTTCGCCGGCTCCGTCATGACGCTGGGCTACGGCCTGCGGTGGTGGTGGGGAGCCTTCAGCGACAAACCCGGGGTCGACTACTGCCCGATTCAGCGGCACTCCTGGCTGCTCGACCTGCCACCCACAGTGCTGGGACTGGGGTCATTGCTGCTGGGCCTGTTCCCCAGCAAGCTGGAGCAGCTGCTGCAGCCGCACGCCGCCAGCTACGTGGGCGAGCCGGGGCACCTGACGCTGTGGGCCGGGCTCGAGATGCCTGCATTGCTGACCATGCTCATCGTCGTCGCCGGCAGCGGGATCTTCTGGGCGCGCCGCCCGATCGCCGCCCTGCAGCTACGGATCGAGATCGTCCCCAGCGCCGACTCTGCCTACCGCGCAGTGGTGCGCACCCTCAACCGCGTGGCAACCGATGTCACGGCACGTTCGCAACGGGGCTCGCTGCCCTACTATCTCGGCGTCATGCTGTTGACCATGGTGACGGGCGCGTGGGTTGCCATCGGCGTCGGCCGACCTGATCTCCCCGGTCGGCTCCGGGCGTGGGACAACTACACCCAGGCCGGAATGGTGGTGGTGGTGATCGCCGCCGTGGTGATGCTCACCCGCACCGCCCACCGGATGACGGCGGTGCTGCTGCTGGGCGTCGTCGGCTACGGCGTCGCGGTATTGTTCGCCGTCCAGGGCGCCCCCGATCTGGCGCTCACCCAGACTGTCGTCGAGACCGTCACGCTGGTGGTGTTCGTGCTGGTGTTGCGCCGGTTCCCAACCGAGTTCTCGGTCCGCCCGCAGGCGTCACGACGACTGCGCGCCCTGCTGGGTGTTGCCGTCGGCGTGACGGTCGCCGTCCTGGGATTGCTCGCCACCGGCGCCCGCATCCACGAACCGGTCACCGTGAACTACCCGCAAGAGGTCTACGAGTTCGGCTACGGCCGCAACATCGTCAACGTCACCCTCGTGGACACCCGTGCCTGGGACACCATCGGCGAACTCTCGGTGCTGCTGGTGGCGGCCACCGGAGTTGCCTCCCTGATGTTCGTCCGCGGCCGGCGCCACCCACCGAACGCCAAGGTCCGGCAGACAGCCCTGCGCACGGCGATGGTCTGGCACGACGGCCTGGAAGGCGTGCACCGTGTCGTGCCCGACGTCCAGCACCTGACACCCGCGCCCCATCTGCGGGCGCCTTCACGCGGCCAAAGGTGGCTGAGCTCGACCAACACCCTCACCCCACGCCGGCGTTCGGTGATCGTCGAGATCGGCACCCGGATGCTGTTCCCTGCGCTCCTGGTGTTCTCGCTGTTCCTGCTCTTCTCGGGGCACAACGCGCCGGGCGGCGGTTTCGCGGGCGGCACCGTCGCAGGAATCGCCTTCATCACTCGTTATCTGGCGGGCGGGCGCTTCGAGCTGCACGAAGCGGCCCCGATCTCGCCGGGCAGGCTGCTGGGTATCGGCATGGGCACGGCCGTGCTGGCCGCCCTGGCGCCCGTCGTCTTCGGTGGCACCATCCTGCAGACCACCGTTTTCGACTTCCACTGGCCGATCTTCGGCCCGGTACACCTGGCCACCGCGCTCTTCTTCGACATCGGCGTCTACCTGATCGTCGTGGGGCTGGTGCTCGACCTGCTCAATTCCCTGGGCGGAGAAATCGACCGGCAGGGCGAGCGCGAGGGTGCGCAGAACCCGGAGATCGACTTCGACGACCCCGACCAGGACGTGCTGGATGACCTGACCCCCGATGATCTCCAGGGGGCCTCCAGATGATCGACATGTCTCCCTCGCTGGCCCTGATCGTGTTGGTCGCAGTGCTGGTCAGCGCCGGCGTCTACCTGGTCATGGAGCGCACCCTGTCACGCATCGTCATCGGCAGCGGCCTGCTCACCCACGGGATCAACCTGCTGATGATGATCGCCGGCGGCCGCGCCGGCAGAGCCCCGATCCTGGGCGACTCCGCGCCGGCAGACATGTCCGACCCACTGCCCCAGGCCATGGTGCTGACGGCGATCGTGATCGGCTTGGCGCTGACCGCGTTCATGTTGGCGATGGCCTACCGGTCATGGACGCTCAACGACCACGACGAGGTGCAGGACGACCTCGAAGACCGCCGCATCGCCCGCCAGGCCGCTCTCGACGAGATCGCCTTGCGCGCCGCAGACGACGACGGCGCCACCCTGGAACAGGATGCCGACGTCGCTCGCGACGAGTTGGAAACCGACGGGGGGTCTCGATGAACGCCCCATCCCTGAGCTGGCTGCTGGCGATCCCGGTGCTGCTGCCTTTCCTCGGCGCTGCGCTGGCCCTCGTCTTCGCCAGGCATCGCAGACTGCCCGGCTGGATCTCGGTGATCACCCTCACCGTGGTGTTGGCAACCGCGGTGGCGATCACCCTGACCGCAGCCGACGCGCCCCTGGCGCTGGATGTCGGCGGCTGGGCCGCGCCGGTGGGCATCACCCTGGTGGCCGACCGGCTCAGCGCGTTGATGCTGGTGACGTCCGTGTTCGTCACCCTGTGTGTGCTGGTCTATTCGTTGACACAGGACGTCATGGAGTCCGCCAAGGCACCCGTGACCGTCTATCACCCCACTTTCCTGGTGCTGTCAGCCGGGGTTTCCAACGCCTTCCTGACCGGCGACCTGTTCAACCTGTACGTCGGATTCGAGATGCTGCTGGTGGCCAGCTTCGTGCTGATCACCCTGGGGGCCACCCGGCAGCGGATCAGATCAGGCACCGTCTACGTGGTGGTCTCGCTGGTCTCATCGGTGCTCTTCCTGTTGGCACTGGCACTCACCTACGCCGCCGCCGGCACCGTCAACATGGCGCAGCTGTCCGTCAGGATGGGCCAGATCAACCCAGGCATGGCCTTGACCATCCAGGTGATGCTGCTGGTCGCCTTCGGGGTGAAAGCCGCCGTCTTCCCCGTGGCGGCCTGGCTGCCCGACTCCTACCCGACCGCGCCCGCACCGGTGACCGCCGTGTTTGCCGGCCTGCTCACCAAGGTGGGCGTGTACGCCATGATCCGCACCCAGACCCTGTTGTTCCCGTACGGACGGCTTGATGACGTGCTGCTGGTGGTGGGCATTGCGACGATGATCGTCGGCATCCTGGGCGCGGTCGCCCAGGACGACCTGAAGCGACTGCTCTCGTTCACCCTGGTCAGCCACATCGGATTCATGGTGTGGGGCATCGGTTTGGGCACCAGCGCCGGGCTGGGTGCCGCCATCTTCTACACCGTGCACCACATCATCGTGCAGACCGCGCTGTTCCTGGTCAGTGGACTGGTGGAGCATCTGGGGGGCACCACGTCGCTGGTGAAGCTGGGCTCGCTGCTGAAGACCGCGCCCTGGCTGGCCGCGCTCTATCTGGTTCCTGCGCTCAACCTTGCCGGGGTGCCACCGATGTCCGGATTCCTGGGCAAGCTCGGCCTCGTCCAAGCGTCCGTTGAGATCGCCTCGCCGCTGGCCTGGGTGACCCTGGGCGCCGGACTGCTCAGCTCCCTGCTCACCTTGTATGCCATGACAAAAGCGTGGAACATGGCCTTCTGGCAAGAGGCCGTGGACCCACTGCCGATGACCCGCGCCCCCCGGCTGATGGTGTTCTCGACGGCGCTGCTGGTGCTGGTCTCACTGCTGCTGACGGTGTTCTCCCCGCAGTTCTACGGCTACATCTCCGGGGGTGCTCGCTACCTCAAGGATCCCTCCAGCTACATCGCCGCAGTGCTGCCCGAAGGCGGTCGTGGCACCGGCCAGTCGCCCGACATCGCGAAGGCGCGTCGGCGAGCACAACAGGCGCCGGTGACCCCGTCCGCCACTGCGTCCGGCGACGTACCAGGGCAGAACGCGCCCGACTCACCCGTGCCAGGCCAGGACACCACGCCTGCGATCGGAGGTGACTGATGCCCGCCACTGCCCACGGCCCACGCCGGCCACGCCCCAGCCTGTTGATGCTGGTGGTGCTGATGATGCTCTGGGTGGCCATGTGGGGTGATCTGACGCCCGGCAACCTGGTTGCCGGCTTCGGCATCGCGATGCTGGTCACCCTGTTGGCGCCACTGCCGCGCGGCGCCAAGCGGCGGCTGGTGGTGCGGCCGCTGCCGACCCTGAAGCTGGTGGCGCACTTCCTTCGCGACATCGTGGTGTCTGCTCTGGAAATCTCGGCGTTGGTGCTGCGCAACCAACAACCCCGTAGTGCGGTGATCCGGGTCCGGCTGCGCTCGCACTCCGACATGTTCCTGACGGCGACCGCCGGCTTGACCTCCCTGGTTCCGGGCTCCATCGTGGTGGACGCCAACAGGATGGCCGGAACCCTCTACATCCACGTCTTCGACGTCAACATGGCGGGTGGACTGGACCGAGCCCATCAGATCGTGCTGGAGCAGGAGGAGCGTCTGCTGCGAGCCTTCGCCACCGTCGACGAGCTGTCCGACGCCAGACTGCTGGCTGACAAGGAGGCGCAGTGATCGTTCAACTGATGCTGTGGGTGTCGATTGCCTTGCTGGTGGCGTCCGCTCTGACGCCGCTGCTGCGGTTGTGGCGCGGTCCCACCACCTATGACCGGGCGGTCGCGCTCGACGTGGTGGCCGCGGCCGCCGTCGGGCTGGTGGTGGTCGCCATGGCCATCACCCGCAGCATCGAGTTGTTGGGGCTGCTGGTGGTGCTGGCCTCGGTGAGCTTCGTCTCCTCGACCACCATCGCCCGGTTTGCGACGTCGGAGCGTGAGAAGCCAGCCGCCATGATGTCGCCGATCACACCGCTGGCGTCAGCGATCGAGCCGGCCACACCACTGATCGAGTCGACCACCCAGCTGCTCGTGCCCCCGGGGCCAACCAGCGAGGGCCCTGAACCCCGTTCTGGCTTCGCCCAGGAGTCGGCAAGATGAATCTCGCCCTGATCCTCGACACAGCCGGCGCCCTGATCGTCCTGCTGGGAGCAGTCATGACCCTGATCACCGCGCTGGGGCAGGTACGGCTGGACACCCTGTACTCGCGGATGCACGTCGCCACCAAACCGCAGTCGCTCAGCTTGATGTTGCTGTGCTTCGGGCTGGCACTGCTGCTGCGCGATTCGCGAGCGACCTGGACCCTGTTCCTGGTGGTGCTGATGCAGTGGCTGACGGCGCCGATGTCCGCGCACCTGCTGGGCCGTTCCGGCTACCGCTCGGCCGTCGTGGACGAGGGCGACCTCCTTGTCGACGAATACCTGGAGGACCTGCGCGAGGGGTCCGGCCGTGACCGGCACTGACCGCCCCGGCACCACGCCCGCAACGGCCCAGCCACTGGCGCGGGTCGTCCAGCTGGTCAAGGGCTACGTGGAGCGTTGCGGTTGGATCTGGGTGGAGGCCCAGGTGATCGAGCTTCGTCGACGCTCCGGCGCCACCCAGTACCTCACGTTGCGAGACCCACGGGCCGAGGTCTCGGCGCAGATCACCTGCACGGCTGCGGTGCTGGACGCTGCGGGCCCGATCACCGAGGGCAGCACCGTGTTGGCCCGCCTGACCCCACGGGTGTGGCCGAAGAGCTCCGAACTCAAGTTCGAGTGCGCCGAGCTGCGGATCTCTGGTGAGGGCCTGCTGCTGGCGCGCCTGGAGCAGCTCAGGCGCAAACTGCAGGCCGAGGGCCTGTTCGACCCTCGACGCAAGAAGCGCCTGCCCCTGTTGCCCCGCGCGGTGGGCCTGGTGACCGGCGCCCAGTCGGCCGCCGAACGCGACGTGCTGACCAACCTGCGTGGCCGCTGGCCTGGTGTCGTTGTCAAGGTGCGCCATGCCCTGATGCAGGGCCCCGAATGCGCCGCTGACGTGATGCGCCAGCTCGCGGCGCTGGACAAGGACCCCGACGTGGACGTGATCATCATCGCGCGCGGTGGCGGTTCCCTGGAGGACTTGCTGGCCTTCAGCGACGAAGGTCTGGTGCGCGCTGTGGTGGCCACCCGCACACCGGTGGTCAGCGCCATCGGCCATGAGCCCGACACACCGATCATCGACCTGGCCGCAGACCTGCGCGCCTCCACCCCCACCGATGCCGCCAAGCGGGTGGTGCCGGATGCCGCCCAGGAACAACAGCACCTGGCACAGGCGCTGAACCGGCTGCGCAGCGCGATCGTGCGTCGTCTGGACAGCGAGCAGGCGGGTTTGACCCTGCTGACCAGCAGGCCGGTGCTGCGTGACCCGATGGCAGGCTTCGACTCCCACCACACGGTCCTGGACGGCCACCGAGCCCGTCTGGGTTCGGCCATCGACAATGCACTGCGCCGCGAACAAACCGCCCTGACCCACGCCTTGGAGCGGGTCCGCAGCCTCTCCCCCAAGGCCACCCTCGACCGCGGCTACGCGATCCTGGTCGACGGCGAGGGCGCCTCCATCACGTCGGTGACCCAAACCGAGCCGGGCGACCAACTCTTCGTTCATCTGCACGATGGCCGGCTGCTCGTCGAGGTGGACGATCTGGCGCCCAAACAACAAGGAGCACCGTGAACATCCCGGACACCAACCAGCTGCCGCTGGGGTACGAGGAAGCCCGCCAACAGCTCGTCGACGTGGTGGCACAGCTGGAGTCGGGTGGGGTTCCACTCGCCGAGTCGATGCAGCTGTGGGAACGCGGTGAGAAGCTGGCCGCCATCTGCCAGCAGTGGCTGGACGGCGCGAAGGCCAAGGTGCAACAGGCCAGAGCCCAACAGGCCGGCGCCCCCCAGTCGGGCACTGCCCAGCCCGATGTTGCCCAGCCCGGTACGGGCTAGAAAAGTACCGCACGGCACCCCCGGCATCGCCGGGAAGCCCCGATCAGCTCATCGCGATAAATACCCCCAGGGGTTTGCTGGTGGCCGCCTAGAATGGTGTCAGGAGGTGTGCGACATGGAACGCATCTGTTACGACTTCTTCTGCATGAAGTTCGGCACCTGCGACCGCGCTCGCGGCATGGGGTGCAACATCGAGCGCGAGCCCGAGGTCTTCGGTCCGGACGGCAGGTCGAGCCACGTCCAGCCCGGTGAATGCACCAAGGAGAACGGCTTTCCCGATTACGTCCAGAGCGTTCGCTCCCGTCGCAGCCGCGGCTGAACAACGCCGCGCCTGACTCGCTGACCCGACCTGTAGGTCGGCACCCAATACTCCCGACCTACAGGTCGGCACCCAATACTTCAGTGACGAGCTCCGCTATGGGCGAACGCTCCGAACGCGTCAAGGTGACGTGGCCGAACAGCGGGTTGTCCTTCAAACTCTCCACCACAGCGGCGATGCCGTCATGGCGGCCCACCCGCAGGTTGTCGCGCTGGGCGACGTCGTGGGTGAGCACCACCCGAGCGTTCATCCCGACCCGGCTGAGCACCGTCAACAGCACGTTCCGCTCCAGGCTCTGGGCCTCGTCGACGATGACGAAGGCGTTGTGCAACGAACGGCCACGGATGTGGGTCAACGGGAGCACCTCGATCATGCCCTGCTCAACCACTTCGTCGACGACGTACTTGTGGGTCACCGAGCTCAGCGTGTCGAAGACCGCCTGCCCCCACGGGTTCATCTTCTCGTTCTCCGAGCCCGGCAGGTAACCCAATTCCTGCCCACCGACTGCGAACAGCGGTCGGAAGACGATCACCTTCTCGTAGAGATGGTGTTCCAGCACTGCATCCAGGCCGGCACACAGGGCCAACGCCGACTTCCCGGTACCGGCCCGCCCGCCCAGACTGACGATGCCCACCTGCTGGTCCATCAACAGGTCCAGGGCGATGCGCTGCTCGGCTGAGCGACCGTGGATACCGAAAGCCTCCAGGTCGGTCTGCACCATCCGCACACGACCGTCGGCCAGCCGCCTGCCCAGTGCCGAACCAGTGGGACCGTGCAACACCAGCCCGGTGTTGACGGGGTGGGCAACAGCCTCGGGCACATCGGCGTACCCGCGGTCGTAGAGCACATTGATGATGTCACTGCTCACGTGCAGCTCGACCATCCCGGTCCACCCGGTGTCGACGGCCTGGTCATTGCGGTACTCCTGAGCCTCCAGCCCCATCGCGGCAGCCTTGACCCGCATCGGCAGGTCCTTGCTGACCACCACCACGCGGTTGCCTGCGGCCTGATAGTTCAGCGCAACCGCCAGGATCCTGGTGTCGTTGTCGCCCAGCCGGAAGCCAGCCGGAAGCAGGTCCTGACCGGTGTGATTCAACTCGATGTGCAACACGCCCCCGTCGCCGTTGACGCGGATGGGCCGATCCAGCCGTCCGTGCGTCTGCCGCAGATCGTCGAGCAGCTGCAGCGCACTGCGGGCGAAGTAGCCAAGCTCAGGGTCGTGACGTTTGCCCTCCAACTCGGTGATCACCACGATCGGCAGCACCACCTGGTGCTCCGCGAAACGGATCATCGCTCTCGGGTCGCTGAGCAGCACCGAGGTGTCCACCACGTAGGTCGTGGTGGCGGTGTCCCCGGTGTCGCTCGCCGCGTCTGCACTCCTGGTCATCATCTGGTCCGCGTTGTTCAACACATGAACTCCTCTTGGTCGCCCGGAACGCAGCAGACGGCACCCGAGCGAGGCCGACCCACCAGCTCACTTGGGCCAACCTCGCAGGTGCCGTCAACGGCGATCCATGCATGCGGTTGGAACGCTTCCCCACGTTCCATGCAACGACGCTACGCAACTGGAGGCCCGTCGGGCGCTTGCCGCACCGTTGCTTTCGCGAGTGTTCACCGAAGGGACAACTACCCTCGACAAGGTGCACGCGTCCCCAGTTTGCGAAACACTCTGGATGTTCCCCCGCGAAGGAGCCCCCAGGTGACCATCGACCGCCGCTCGTTCCTCACCGGCACCGCCGGTGTCGCAGCGATTCTCGGGCTGACCTCATGCACGAACCAACCGCCGGCCCCCGGCCCCGAGCCGCAGGCCGCGCCGCTGGTCGAATCCCTCGTGGTCGAAACCGACTTCACGCTCACCACCAGCGATCCCGCCAGGGTGATCGATCCCACCGGTGCGCTGCTCGTCCGGCACCTCTACCAGAATGCCGTCACCTATGCCGACGGCGACCTGAACCGTCCCGTGGACGGGATCTGCGCCTTCAAGCGGTCCGACGACCTGCGGTCCGTCACATTGACGATGCGCGACCGCGACGCCCGATTCGGCGACGGTTCGCCCGTCACCGCAGCCGACGTCGCGTTCACCGTGCAGCGCACGCAGGGAATCCAGGCCGCCCCAGCCTTCCTGTTGGACGGGTTGACCGTCACCCAGCCGACGCCGGACTCGGTGCTGGTCGAGTCGCCCGACCCTGCTCCGCAGCTCGTCGACCTGCTCGGTCACCCGAGCCTGGGCGTCGTGAACAAGACCCGGCTGCTGGGCATGGGTGGCAGCACCGATCCGGCCGACGCCGCCGAGGCCTTCCTCAACGCCTCCTCCCAAGGCTCCGGGCCCTACCTGATCGAGACCTGGGACCCCGGGACCCAAGTCGTGCTGCGCTACAACCCGGTCTGGAACGGCCAACCACCCCGCTTCCGCCGCGTCGTGCTTCGCAACGCGACGGTGGCAGACCAGCTGGCCAACCTCAGGTCGGGCGAGTCCGACATGGCGCTCGACCTGGGAGCCACGCAGATCGCCGAGCTCGACGCCGCACAACTGGTGCTGGGCACCGCCGCCTCCACGTCGACGCTGAACCTCTACCTGAACGCGCGTCCTGGCCTCAACCCCTGGACCGGTAATGAGGACTTCCAGGAAGCCATGCGGCGCAGCGTCGACCAGGACGCCCTGCTGCAGCTGACCGGCGCGTCCGCCCAGGGGGTGGCCAGCATCGTGGCGAGCAACATTGCGGGTGCCCCGATGCGGTCCAGCGCCCCGGTGCGCGATCTGCAGGCCGCGACCGACGCCCTGGCCGTGGCCGGCTACCAGGGCGAGCCGGTCCCCCTGCACTACGCCGACGACCGATCGGTGGCCGGAGTGACGATGCAGACCCTTGCCGAGCAGGTCCGGAAATCGGTCGCGGAAGCCGGCATCAACCTCGAGCTGCAGCCCGCTTCCGCCGAGCGCCACGCAGCGGGCTTGCGCGACGGCAACCAGCCGGCCGGGCTGATGGTCTGGAAGGCCAACTACCCCGACCCGCAGGACTACCTGCGGTTCGTGCCCGGCGGACGCGTCGCTGAGCTCGTACCGTGGGCCGAACCGTTGGCCAGCCAGATCACGCCCTTGGTGGACGCCGCGCGGACTGCCGCGCTCGAGGAGCGGTTGGCTGCCTACGTGGCACTCTTTCGGTCGCTGACGCAGCAGGGACCGTTCATCGCACTGTTCGAGCCGCTGGACACCGTGGTGGCGCGAAGCAAGAAGGTCACCAGTTTCACGACCAACTCCAACGACCTGGTGCTCTTCCAGTCGGTTCGCTGAACTGCCTCACAACTGCGGCTCACGGCTCGACGTCCTCGGCGTACACCTCAAGCTCGGCAGGAGCGTGCAAGCGAGCCAGCCACACGAAGCCGAGCACAGCAGCCACTCCCACAGAGGTGAGGTCGTTGCGCCACGCCATGTTGACGGCGTCAAAGCTCAACAGCACCACCGTCACGTAACACGACCAGGTGAGGACGCGAGAGCTCGCCCGGGTCAACGGCAGCAACGTGCCGCCCCACAGCACGTACCAGCTGTGCAGGGCCGGGCTGCAGAACGCGAAGGCGAGATAGGACCAGGCCAGGAACCGCATCGGCTGCCGACCCGCCACGGTCAGAGCCAGCCAGACGGTGATCGCGGCGAACAGCGCCCAACCCAGGGTGCGGGCAACAGTGACCGCGTAGCCCGCCGCGGTGGTGAACCCCAGCAGGTCCAGCAGGAGCTCGACGGCCTTGCCGAGCACGGTGAACGGCGACGGAGTGAAGACCAGACCGGGCACCCCGGCGGCGTTGATCCAGCCGAAACCCAGACCCGTGGCCAGCGACACCAGAGCGAAGGTGCCGGCGGCGAGAGCGAAACTCAGCGACACCCGCCGCAGCGCGATCAGCACCTCCGAGCGTTCGTAGCTGGGCCATGGACGCTGGATCAACGGCAGCACGAACGCCGCCAGGATGGCCGGCTGCTTGACGGCAGTGGCCACCCCCACCATCACTGCTCCCACCAGCCACCATCGGTCACGCATCCAGGACCAGCCCGACGGGCCCGCCCAGCCCGCCAGCCACAGCCCCAGCACCATGAGGCCCAGCATCAGCGAGTCGTTGTGGGCGCCGCCCACGAAATCGATCACGAACAGCGGATTCAGCGTCGCGAACCAGGCCGTGGTCGCGGGATTGATCCTCATCTGCACGGCGATCCGCGGCAGGAAGTTGGTGATCAACAGCACCCCAACCAGCGCCGGGATCCGCATCGAGAGCGCTGACAGGTACGCCCGGTGCTGGCACACGTCCACCAGCAGGTGCTGGATCTGCAGGCTGAGCGGTCCGTAGGGGGTCTTGGTGTAGCGCCACACCCAGCTGACCTGGTCGGCGAACGCACCGGGCAGCACCCCCGGGCCCACCTGGTACGGGTTGATGTTGTTGTGCACCAGCCAGCCCTGGGCAGCGTAGGAGTAGGCGTCATGGCTGAACACGGGCGGCGCGAACAGGAAGGGCAGCGACCAGATCAGCAGCACCGCCCAGTGCCGCAGGTCGAGATAGACACGTTCGCCGTCCGCCTTGATGCTGGGACGCAGCCGGAACCAGGCGTCCACCAGCAGCATCGCGCCACCGATGGTGATCAGGGTGCCGACGATCTTGGCCGGCGTGCCCGTGGCATGCATGCTGTCCAGCAGCTGCCACCAGGGAGATGACCGCGGCAGGTAAGCCGGTGACAGCGCGCCGAGCGCGATCAGCAGTGTGCCATAGAACCCCCGCCGGACCATCGGCGCTCGCCACGCCTGGACGACGTCGGCGCCCCGCGCGGCCAGCCTTGCGACGGTTGTGGACACTGCCACAGCCTAAACCAGCACCAGTGGGCAACGACAATGAGCAAGCGGCCGGCTCGGGCGGGGGTCAAACAGCCGTTGGCTGGCTCGGTAGTCTGGGCGAGTGACGAAACCAGCGCTGACACTCTCCGATTTCGATCCGTCCGTTCGACCCCAGGACGACCTGTACCGGCACGTGAACGGGGGCTGGTTGAAGACCGCCGAGATTCCTGCCGACCGCAGTTCGTGGGGCTCGTTCATGGTGCTGCGCGAGGAGGCCCAGCACGCCGTCCGCCAGATCATCGAGGGCTGTCAGTCCCACGGTGAAGCCAGCGCCGACTCGGCCAAGATCGCCCGGCTGTATGCCTCTTTCATGAACGAGGACGCGGTCGAGGCCAAGGGTGTGCAACCGCTGCGGCCGTTGCTGGGCCAGATCGACGCCATCGAGTCCGCTGCTGACCTGGCCCGGTGGTGGGGCTGGGCCGCCAGGCATGGCATCAACTCGCTGGGCGACGCCGACAACGAGGTCGACCCCGGCGACCCGGACCGCTACCTGATGTTCTTCGGCCAGTCCGGCATCGGGCTGCCGGACGAGGAGTACTACCGCCTCGACCAGCATGCCGGGATTCGCGCCCGCTATCTGGAGTACGTGACCGAAAGCCTGACCCTGGCCGGCGTCGCGGACGCGCCCACCCAGGCGCGCAATGCCGTCGACCTGGAGACCAGGATCGCTGCCTGCCACTGGGACAAGGTCCGCACGCGCGACATGGTGGAAATGTACTGCCCCCAGAGCTGGGACGAGTTCACCGCCGCCAGCCCCGGCCTGGCCTGGGATGCGTTCCTGGAGGGGGCCGAAATCCCGCGCGAGCTGCTCGGCACCGTGGTCAACTGCCAGCGCACCTTCTTCACCGATGCTCAGCGGCTGGTCGAGTCGGAGCCGTTGGCGGTGTGGCAGTCCTGGGCCCGCTGGCAGCTGGTCAACTCCCTGTCGGCATACCTGAACAAGGCACTGGTGAACCAGCAGTTCGAGTTCTACTCCAAGACACTGCAGGGGGTGCCCGAGCTGCGGGCACGCTGGAAGCGGGGCGTTTCGCTCACCGAGGGTGTCCTTGGCGACGCCATCGGCCGGCTCTACATCGAACGACACTTCCCGCCGGTCACCAAGAGCCGTGCCGACGAGCTGGTGTCGAATCTGCTGGAGGCCTACCGTCGCTCGATCAGCTCCCTCGACTGGATGAGCGAACCGACCCGCGTCGAGGCGCTGCAGAAGCTGTCGAAGTTCCGGGCCAAGATCGGCTACCCCGACAAGTGGCGTGACTACTCCACGCTGACGGTGCAGGGCGACGACCTGATCGGCAATGTGCTGCGCGCGGACTCCTTCGAGTTCGACCACGCCCTCAAACAGCTCTCCGGCCCGGTCGACCGCGATGAGTGGTTCATGTTCCCACAGACGGTGAACGCGTATTACCATCCGCTGCGCAACGAGGTGGTCTTTCCTGCGGCGATCCTGCAGCCGCCCTTCTTCAACGTGCACGCGGACGACGCCGTCAACTACGGCGGCATCGGTGCCGTCATCGGCCACGAGATCGGCCACGGCTTCGACGACCAGGGCTCCACCTGCGACGGTGACGGCCGGTTGCGCGACTGGTGGACCGAAGCCGACCGCGAGGCGTTCGAAGAGCGCACCCGGGCACTGGTTGATCAGTACGGTGTGCTGTCGCCGAGCGAGGCACCCGAGGTGACGGTGAACGGCGAGCTGACCCTGGGCGAGAACATCGGTGACCTGGGAGGGCTGTCAATCGCCCACCAGGCCTGGCGGATCAGCCTGGAGGGCCGTGCAGAGCCCGCCCCGATCGACGGCTACACCGGCAGCCAGCGGTTCTTCCTGAGCTGGGCTGCCTGCTGGCAGGACAAGACCCGGCCTGAAGCCATGCGTGAACGGGTCGCCACCGACCCGCACTCCCCCGATGAGATCCGCTGCAACCAGACGGCACGCAACGTGGACGCCTTCCATGAGGCCTTCAGCACAACGCCCAGCGACGAGTTGTGGCTCGCCCCGCAGGAGCGCGTCCAGATCTGGTGAGCGGGGGCGTCCCGGCGCGCGTTGAACGCCTGATTCCTGCCAGCGAGGGCGAGCGGGAATCAGGCGGAGCGCAGGACGACCTGGTCGCAGAGCTGGTCGAGAGCAGCCTTGGCCGGCCCTTCAGGCAGCACCGCAAGGTGGCTGCGCGCGATTTCGGCGCGCCGGCTGATCTCAGCGCGGGCCCGACCGATCACCGGGTTGGCACGCAGCTGGGCGAGCGCTGCCCGTACGTCCTGCTCGGTCTGCAGGCCGTTGTCGATCAGGTCCAGCAATGCCCGATCGCTTTCGACGGACGAGTCACGCAGCAGCAGGGTGGGCAGCGTCGCGACGCCCTCTCGCAGATCGGTGCCGGCGACCTTGCCGGTGGCATCCGACGTCACGTCGATCAGGTCATCGGACAGCTGGAAGACGACCCCGAGTTCCTCTCCGTAGGCAGCCAGCGCCGCCAGTGCCTCGTCCGAGGCGCCGCCGATCATGCCACCGAAAACGCACGAGGTGCTGATCAGGGAGGCGGTCTTGTCGGTGACCACCGACAGATAGTGCTCGATGGGGTCGGCGCCCGGCTCCGGCCCCAGGGTTTCGGCGATCTGGCCCTGCACCAGACGAGCGAAGGTGTCCGCCTGCAGCCGCACGTACTCCACTCCCAGCGTCGCCACGCGTGCGGACGCCCGGGCGAAGAGGTAGTCACCGACCAAGATCGCCACGGTGTTGCCGTAGCGCGCGTTGGCGCTCTCAACGCCGCGGCGCAGGTCGGCCTCGTCCATGACGTCGTCGTGATAAAGACTCGCGGCGTGCGTCAACTCCACCACAATCGCGGCACTGACGAGGCGTGACAGTTCTGCCGCGGCACCGAAGTTGGCGCACAGGGCCACCAGCAACGGCCGGAAACGTTTCCCCCCGGCGCTGATGATGTGACGCGCCGCTTCGGTCACATACGGACTGTCTGCGACCGCAACGGCCAACAACTCCTGCTCGATCTCGTCGAGCTGGCGGGCAACAGCTGCTGCGAACGCATCGTCCTGAACGTGGGTCAAACCGGTCACCTCAAGAAATTAGCAGCTTGCGCCGCCAATTCCGACAGCGGCCCGGGGTCAACCCCCAGTACGAAGGTGCCGATGATCGAGACGCCGATCACCACCCAGACTCCGAAGCCTGGCATGACGACCTCCGTCTCGGCTGCGGGCTCGTTGAAGTACATCACCCAGATCAGCTTCAGGTAGAAGCCGGCAGCCACCAGGCTGGCGAGCACGGCGATCAGCACGAGCGCCTCGAAGCCGCCCCGCCAGGCGGCCAGGAAGACCATGATCTTGCCGATGAAACCACCGGTCAGGGGAATGCCCGCCATCGACAGCAGGAAGATCGTCATCAGCGCTGCCAGCAGGGGGTTGCGGCGAGCGAGACCGTTCCAGGCCTGGAAGCTCGTCGCCTCAGCGCCAGCACGGCGCACCTGGATGACGATCGCGAACGCGCCCATGGTGGCGAGACCGTAGGCCGCCAGGTAGAACAGCGTTGCGCCGATGGACCCGAGCTCACCACGACCAAGCCCGGTGACTGTTGTCAGGGCGCCTGCGACACCGACCAGGATGAAGCCGGCGTGTGCAACGGAGGAGTAAGCGAGCATCCGCTTGACGTCGGTCTGCGTCAGACCCATCACTGCGCCGAAGACCATCGACAGTACGGCGACGCCGGCAACCACGAGCTGCCAGTCCCAGCGTGCGGCGCCCAGCGCCACGTACAGCACACGGGTCAACGCTCCCACCGCAGCGATCTTGGTGCACACGGCCATGAAGGCGGTGATGGCCGTCGGTGCGCCCGAGTAGACGTCCGGAACCCAGCTGTGGAACGGCGCCGCACCCACCTTGAACAGCAGCCCCACGAGCACCAGCCCCAACCCGGCCAGCAGCAGCGTGCCGCCCTGCGGGCTGAGCGAGACCGCCTGGTCCAGGTCACTGAACCGGAAAGAACCGGAGTGGCCGTAGAGCAGGGCGGCACCGTAGAGGAAGATCGCGCTCGACATGGCACCGAGCAGGAAGTACTTCATGGCAGCTTCCTGGCTCACCAGCCGACGACGCCGCGCCAGCCCGGACAGCAGGTAGAGCGGGAAGGACAGGACCTCGAGGCCGATGAACATGGTCAGGAAGTCGTTCGACGCCGGGAAGATCAGCATGCCGGACATGCTGAGCAACAGCAGCGGGAACACCTCGGTGTGCTCGCGACGCTCAGCAATGGCGCCCTGCTCGGCCAGCGAACCTGGGGGTGCCGCACCCATGGGCGTGAACGCCGAATCACCGGCGTCGGCCTGGCGATCTGCGATCAGTAACAGGGCCAGCAGGCCGAAGCCCAACAGCATCGCCCACAGGAACCAGGTCGGCCCGTCGAAAGTCAACGACCCCATCGCGCCAACGCCGACCAGGCCGTCCCGCCAGTTGCTGATGGTGGCGGCAAAAGCCGCTGCCAGCACCAGCACGGACCACACCGTCTGCACTCGGTGACGAGCCGATCGCGCCACCACGGCCTCGATCAGGACGCCGACCACGGCCCCTCCGAGGACGATCAGCAGCGGGAGCAGCAGACCATATTCAATGACCGGAGCGTTCATGCTCACTTGCCTCCGTTCAAGGCTGGCGGCTTGGGATCGGCGACGTCCATGGCGGACATGGTCGCCTCAGATGTGGAGCTGATCATGTCCAGCATGGGTGCCGGCATGAAGCCGAACACCAACAACAGCGCGATCAGGGGGGTGAGGGCAGCGCGCTCACGGCCGTCCAGGTCAGTGGTGACCCGTTTGGCCACCGGCGTCTGGATCTCGCCAGTCATGGTGCGCTGGTAGGCCAGCATCACGTAGACGGCGGCCAGCACCGTGCCCAGGGTGGCGATCACGGCGATCACCGGGTGCCTGGTGAAGACGCCGGCCATCACCAGGTACTCACCGATGAAGCTGGCGAAACCGGGCAGCGCCAGCGTGGCCAGGCCGCTGACCAGGAACAGCCCGGCCAGCACCGGCGCCACCGTGCGCACACCGCCGTAGTCGTTGATGTCGGCCGAGCGACCGCGCATGATCAGGAAGCCGATCACCAGGAACAGCGCGGCCGAGCTCAGCCCGTGAGCCAGCATGTAGATGATCGCGCCACTGATCGAACTGGACGTGAAGGCGAAGATGCCGAGCACCATGAAACCGAAGTGACTGATCGAGGTGTAGGCAACCAGCCGCAACATGTTGCGGCTGACCACGGCCATCAGGGCGCCGTACAGGATCGAGACCAGGGCCAGCACCAGCACGAACGTGGTCGCCCACTTGCTGGCTTCGGGGAAAAGCGCCAGGCAGAAGCGGATCATTCCGAAGGTGCCGATCTTGTCGAGGATGCCGACCATCAGCACGCTTGATCCAGGACGGGACTCGGCGGCGGCGTCCGGCAGCCAGGTGTGCGCCGGTACCATCGGGGCCTTCAGCGCGAAGGCGAAGAAGAACGCTACGAACAGCCAGCGTCCGACGCTGCCGGAGAAGTCGAGGTTGCCCAGCTCACTCAGCATCAGGCTCGGCGCGCCGGCAGCTGCCGAAGTCGCGTAGAGGCCGACGATGCCGAAGAGCATCACCAGCCCGCCGGCCAGCCCGAACAGCAGGAACTTCAGTGCCGCGGGGCCGCGGTTGACGCCGCCCCAGCCGCCGATCAGGAAGTACATCGGGATCAGCGTGGCCTCGAAGAAGATGTAGAACAGCAGAGCGTCAGCCGACATGAAGCAGAAGAGGGCGAAACCCTCCAGCAGCAGGGCCAGCCCGAAGAAGCTGCTGGTCTGGTAGCGGGCCGGAGCGTCCGCGTCGGGGTCCTCCCCCAGTCTCCATTCGGCCAACAGGGCGACAGGCACCAGGACGATGGTCAGCAGCACCATCACCTTGCCCATGCCGTCGAGGTTCAGTGCGTACCAGGCGCCGATCGGCTTGATCCACCGGACCTGCTCGGTCAGGTCCCAGCCGCCGCCCAGCACGACCGCAGCAAGGCCGACGGCGGTGGTGACCAGTGCGAAGACCATGGCGATGGACTTGCCGGCACGCCCCCCGATGGCGAACGTGAGGAGGGCCCCCAGGATGGGCAGCAGGCCCAGCGTGGTGAGCAGTGGGAATGTCATATCGGCTGCTCCCTTCAGGCCAGACGGCCAAAGATCAGGGTGGCACCGATGAGGATGACACCGACCAACATGGTGAGCCCGTAACTGCGCACGTTGCCGTTCTGCAACGCTCGCAGGCCCTTGGATGCGGCGGTGGTCGCTGTGCCCAGGCCCCGGACCGCGCCGTCGACACCGGTCCGGTCGAGCATCTCCAGGCCGTTGACCAGGCTCTGGCCAGGCCGCATGAAGACAGCCTCATTGAGCTGGTTTGCGTACAGTTCCTCACGGCCGATGGTGGCGAGCACGTTGACCTTCGCGGGAGTTTCCGCAGCGATCTCGCTCTTGTACATCCACCAGCCCACCAGGACGCCGGCCACGATCACCAGCAGCGTCACCGCGGTCAGACCCGTGAAGTGCAGCAGACCAGCCTCGTGCACCTCGTTGCCGATGGCCGGCTCCAGCCAGCCCTGGATCCAGTTGTTCATCACCGCACCAGCGAAGACGCTGAGCAGGCCCAGCAGCACCAGCGGCACCACCATCACCGGCCCTGGTTTGTGCGGCTCGACTCCCTTGGGCCAACGCTTGGCGCCCAGGAAGGTCATCATCATCAGCCGCGTCATGTAGAAAGCGGTGACGCCGGCGCCCAGCAGGGCCAGCACGCCGAAGATCGGGGACTTCCCGAAGGCTGCCACGATGATGTGGTCCTTGGAGTAATAGCCGCTGAGGAACGGGAAACCGATGATCGCCAGGTAGCCCGCTGCGAAGGTGTAGAACACCCAGGGCATGGCCTTGGACAGTGCCCCGAAGTGGCGCATGTTGGTGTCCTCGTGCATGCCGTGCATCACGGCACCCGCACCAAGGAACATGTTGGCCTTGAACGCGCCGTGGGTGAGCAGGTGGAAGATCGCGAAAGCGCCTCCGGCCGGACCGAGCCCGGCAGCGAGCATCATGTAGCCGATCTGGCTCATGGTGGAACCAGCGAGCACCTTCTTGATGTCGTCCTTGGCGCAACCGATCCAGGCACCGGCGAGGATCGTCACGGTGCCCACCACCGCCACCGCGAGCTGCGCGGCCGGTGCGAGCTCGTACAGCGCTTGGCTGCGGACCACGAGGTAGACGCCGGCGGTGACCATGGTCGCCGCGTGAATCAGGGCCGACACCGGCGTGGGGCCCTCCATCGCGTCCAGCAACCAGCTCTGCAGCGGCACCTGGGCGCTCTTGCCGCAGGCGGCGAGCAGCAGGGCGAAGCCCATCAGATTGGCCCAGGTGGGGCTCAGGTTGGCGACGTTGGCGTTGACGACCTCGTAGTCGACGCTGCCGAAAAAAGCCAGCGCTATGAAAATGGCCACCGTCAGACCCAGGTCACCGACCCTGTTGACAAGGAACGCCTTCTTGGCCGCCAACGCGGCACTGCGCTTGTCCTGCCAGAAGCCGATCAGCAGGTAGGACGCCAGACCGACGCCTTCCCAGCCCACGAACAACAGCAGGTAGTTGTTGGCCAGCACCAGCAGCAGCATCGAGGCGATGAACAGGTTGAGGTAGGCGAAGAACAACCGACGGTTGGGGTCAGCTGCCATGTAGCCGATCGAGTAGATGAAGATCAGCGAGCCGACCCCGGCGACCAGCAGCACGAACAGGATGGACAACTGGTCGACCAGCAGACCGGCCGTGACGCTCCAGTCGCCGACCCGGATCCATTCGTAGGTGGCAACTCCGATCCGGCGGCCATCTGCGGGCAGACCCAACAACGCCGCAAAGAGCATGACACCCAGCACGAAGTCAGCCACCGCCGAGGCGGTGCCCAGCAGATGCCCCCACGAGTCGGCGGCCCTGCCCGCCAGCAGCAGTACACCTGCCGTGGCCAGGGGGATGACGATCAACAGCCAGGCCCACGTGAACAGGCCCGTGGCCGGGACGATCTCCAGAATGTTCACCGCAGCCCTCTCAATGCTTCAGCAGGTTAAGGTCGTCGACCGAGGCCGAGCGGCGAGTGCGGAAGATCGTGATGATGATGGCCAGGCCGACCACCACTTCAGCGGCCGCCACCACCATCACGAAGAAGCTGGCCACCTGGCCGTCCAACGTGCCCCACATGTTCGAGTAAGTGACCAGCGACAGGTTGGTCGCGTTGAGCATCAACTCGATTGACATGAACAGGATCAGGGCGTTGCGTCGGATGATGAAGCCGAAGAGACCGATGCAGAACAGCGCCGCCGACAACATCAGGTAATAGATGGGGCTCACTTGGATTCCTCCTCAGCGTTGGCGGGGAGTTCACCGTGCAGGTCGGCCTCGACTGCAGAAATGGCGCGGTAGGCCTCGCGGGAGGCCATGGTCAGCCCAGCCGGCTCGACGATCGCGACCCCACGGGCCACCAGCGTCCTGGACAGTGAACTCTCGGCCACCGAGCCATCCGGCAGCAACGCCGGGAAGTCCACCGAATTGTGCCGGGCGTAGACGCCGGAGCCGGGCAGCGGACCCGGGTTGAATTCGCCGGCCTTGTATTCCTGCATCTTGCGCTCGACGCGGTGACGTTGCCTCTCGGCCGGTGTCAGGCGTTCGCGGTGGGCCAGCACCATGGCGGCCAGAGCAGCAGTGATGAGTAGGGCGGACGTCGCCTCGAAGGCGAAGAAGTAGCGACCGAAGACCAGTGCCGCAACCCCTTGCACGTTGCCGCCGTACTGTGCGTTGGCCGTGTCCAGACCCGCAGGATCGGCAAGCACACCGCGCAGGACGGCCAGGCCGAGCATGGCGAACAGACCGATCACCAGCACGACTGCGGCGACCCGCTGGCCGCGCAGGGTTGCCTTGAGGCTCTCGCGGGTGTCGATGCCGATCAGCATCATGGTGAACAGGAACAGCATCATCACGGCGCCGGTGTAGACGATGATCTGGGCCACGAAGAGGAACGGGGCGTCCAGACTGGCATAGATGACGGCCAGACAGATCATCACGCCGGCCAGGCTCAAGGCCGAATGCACCGGCTTGACGCTGAACACCGTGAGCAGCGCAAGGACCACCGCCAACGGTGCCGCCACCCAGAAGGCCACGGCCTGACCCGTGATCAACAGTGCGGGCATCACTTCTTGCCACCGTCCTTCTTGGTCTTGGTGGTGGTGTTCTGGTCCGGGCCTTCACCCGTGATGTGCGGGAACCGCAGATCCGGCGAATCGTCTGCGGGCAGACCGAGGAAGTAGGAGCGCTCGTCCGGGCCCAACCTGCGCGGGTGCGGCGGCTCCTCCATCCCTTCGCCCAGCTCGACCAGCAACTCGTCCTTCTCATAGATGAGCGACGCACGGGTGCGGTCGGCGAGCTTGAACTCGTTGGTCATCGTCAACGCCCGTGTCGGGCAGGCCTCGATGCACAGCCCGCAGAAGACGCAGCGCAGGTAGTTGATCTGGTAGACCTTGCCGTAGCGCTCCCCGGGCGAGTAACGATCCTCATCAGTGTTCTCGCCGGCCTCGACGTAGATCGCGTCCGCAGGGCAGGCCCAGGCGCACAGCTCGCAGCCGACGCACTTCTCCAGACCGTCCGGCCAGCGGTTCAGCTGGTGGCGTCCATGCCAGCGCGGCATCAGGACCCGCTCCTTGCCCTTCTGCGGATAGCCCTGGGTGAACGAGGGCCGGAACATCGTCGAGAAGGTGATCGTGAAACCTGACCAGGCGCCCATCAGGCATCATCCCCGTCCGAAGTGGTGGAACCGGCAACTGTGGAAGCCACCACGCCGGCCAGCTCGGGCAGCTGCTGCCCGGGCATCGGCGGCACTGGATAGCCACCAGCAAAGGGGTCGAAGGGCCTTGCCAGGTCGAGGGTGGGTGGCTCTTCGGGCTCTTCCTTCTTGTCCAGCAGGAAGCTACCCGCCAACAGCACCAGGCAGACCACGGCCACCGTGACCAGGAAGCCGGGCGATGTGAGCCAGCCACCGGTCATGCCGCCGCGCATGATGCCGACGAGCAGGATCCAGATCAGGCTGCCGGGCACCAACACCTTCCAACCCAGGTCCATGAACTGGTCGTACCGCAGCCGGGGCAGCGCTGCCCGCACCCAGGCGTAGACGAAGATCACCAGCTGCACCTTGAGGAAGAACCAGCCGAGCGTCCACCAGCCCTGATCGAACATGGTTCCGTTCAGTGGCCAGGGAGCGTGGAAACCGCCCAGGAACAACGTGGTGGCAACAGCCGAGGTGGTGGCCATGTTGATGTACTCCGCAAGGAAGTACATGGCGTACCGGAAACCGGAGTAGTCGGTGATGTGGCCGGAAACGATCTCGGACTCGCACTCGGCGAAGTCGAAGGGCAAACGGTTGGTCTCACCGAACATCGAGATGAAGTAGACGATGAAACTGGGCAGCAGCAGCAGCCCGTACCAGCCGGGCAGCGGCGTGGAGAAGAGCCCGAAGAAGCTGATCGTCTGGCTCTGAGCCGCCACGATCTCACTCGTCGCCATCGACCCGGAGTACATGAACACGGCGACCAGGGACAACCCCATGGCGACTTCGTAGCTGATCATCTGGGCGCAGGACCGCATCGACCCGAACAGTGAGTAGGTGCCGTTGGACGACCAGCCGGCCAGCACGACCCCGTAGACGCCGATGGATGCCAGCGCCAGGATCAACAGCGTGGCCACCGGCAGGTCACTGATCTGCAGCGCCGTGAGACGTCCCCCCACGCTGACCTCGCCGCCGAAGGGGATCACCGCCCAGGCCGCGAAGGCCGCCACTGCGATCAGCACCGGGGCCAGGTTGAACAGCACGGCATCGGTCCGAGCCGGGCGGAAGTCCTCCTTGACCAGCAGCTTGACGCCATCACCCATCGCCTGGCCGAGGCCGAGCGGGCCGTTCATGATGGGGCCCTTGCGGTTCTGCATCTTGCCGAGCACCCGCCGCTCGAACCAGACGTTGAAGATCGTCCAGGTGAGAAGCAGGACGAAGACGATGACGACCTTGACGATCGCCAGCCACAGTGGATCGGTGGGAAGGATGGATTCCATGGGGATCATGCCGCACCTCCTGCAGTGAGCTGCACCCGGGCGCCCGGCGCAGCGTGGAGCACCTCGGTCAAGTGGGCACCGCTGTTGGCGGGCGCCCAGACCACGTCATCGACCATGTCGGCCACGATCTCGACTGGCAGGGTCATCAAGAACTCATCGTTGGCCAGGGTGGCGGTCGCGACCAGACCGAGATCAGCCGCGGTGCGCGGCGAAACCTTGACCTGGGCCGGCGGAGCGGACGCCGCCAGCGCCTCCGCGTGATCCACCGACCGCGCCGAGTCGACGGCGAGCCGCCAGCTGGCGAGCAACAGACCCGCGCCCCCCTGGGGAACACCTGCCGGCACGTCAGGAGCCGGCGCGGATGGCGAGCCACCCGGCTTCGCCTCGGCAGCGCGCACCTGGGCGGGGCTGTCGAACCCGAGCGGACTGCCCAAGGCATCGGCCAACATGGCGAGCACCCGCACGTCCGGCAGCGCCGCGGTGTTGCTCGGGTTGACCAGGGCAACCTCTCCGTGGCGGTGTTCCCAATTGTCGAAGGTGCCGATCTGTTCCTCGATCAGGGCAACTGGCAGCACCACGTCGGCAAGCTCGGTGATCGCGCTGTGACGCTGTTCGAGGCTGACCAGGAAACCGACCCGGTCGAAGGCGTCGCGGGCAGCCGCGGGGTCGGCCAGGTCGGCCAGCTCCACCCCCGCCACCACGAGCGCCTTCAGCTCGCCACGTGCCGCAGCCGCCAGCATGGCATCGGTGTCCAGCGCCCCGACCGCGGGCAGGCAGCCGGCGTCGATCGCGCCGATCTCACCGGCCCGACGAGGCACCCAGGCGAACCGGGCGCCGGTGGCCCGGGACGCTCGCACAACCTCGGAAAGGGTGCCGGCGGAGGTGGCCGCCCGCTCCCCCACCAGAATGATGGTGTCAGGGTCCAGTCTGCCCTCTTCACCCAGTTGAGCCAGTGCGAAGGCCTCGTCGCCGGGAACGGTCGGGATCAGCGTGGCACCCATCTTGCGGCTGCCGTTGCTGGAGAACGGGGCCACCGCGAGCACCTCGAGGCGCCTCTTGTGCCAAGCCTTGCGCAGCCGCAGGAACACCATCGGTGACTCGTCCTCGGGCTCGAAGCAGACCAGCACGACGCGTTTGGCGTTCTCGAGGTCGGTGTAGGTGACCGAATCCTCAAGCGAGCGGCCGGCCACCTGGCTGGCGAGGAAGTCCGTTTCCTCGGCACTGAGTGCCCGGGCCCGGCAGTCGATGTTGGCGGTGCCCAGCACTCTGGACGCGAAAGCCGCGTAGCCGACGGCGTTCTCGTTGGTCAGACGTCCACCGGTCAGCACGCCGCTGGCAACACCGGCAGCCTGCAGTCCGCGCACGGCGGCCGCGATCGCCTCCGGCCAGCTGGCCGGCACCAGGACAGCGCCGCGGCGCACCAACGGGCCGGTCAGCCGGTCGGCGCCTTGCCCGTAGCGGAAGCCGAAACGGCCCTTGTCGCAGTTCCACTCCTCGTTGACCTCGGGGAGGTTGCCGGCGAGACGACGTTGCACCTGGAAACGCCGGTGGTCGGTTCGTAGCTGGCAGCCGGAGGCACAGTTCTCACAGGTGACCGAAGTGCTGACCAGGTCGAACGGCCTGGCCCGGAACCGGTAGTCGGCGCTGGTGAGCGCCCCGACCGGGCAGATCTGCACGACGTTGCCCGAGAAGTAGGAGTCGTAGGGCTGACCCGGATCGATCGCGATCTGGCTCTTGGCGCCGCGCTCTGCCAGCGAGATGTGGTCATCGCCGGAGATCTGGGCGCTGAACCGGGTGCAGCGCTGGCACAGGACGCAGCGTTCCCGGTCGAGCAGGATTTGCACGGACAGCGCAACGGGCTTCGGGAAGGTGCGTTTGACTCCCTCGTAGCGGGACTCGCCGCGACCGTTGCTCATGGCCTGGTTCTGCAGTGGGCATTCGCCGCCCTTGTCACAGATCGGGCAGTCCAACGGGTGGTTGATCAGCAGGAACTCCAACATTCCCTGCTGCTCCTTGCGGGCCACCGCAGAGGTGTGCGACGTCTTCACGGCCATGCCGGGAGCCACAGTCTGGGTGCAGGCCGGAGTGGGCTTCATGGCCCGCCCATTCCCGCCGTCCGGGATCTCGACCAGGCACTGCCGGCAGGCACCCACCGGGTCGAGCAGCGGGTGGTCACAGAAACGCGGGATCTGGATGCCCAGGTGCTCGGCGGCTCGGATGATGAGCGTGCCCTGGGGCACTGTCACGTCGATGCCGTCGATGGTGAGGGTCACCCCGTCGACGGTGGCCGGAACCCTGACGGTGTCGGTCATGCCTGCTCCCCCTCGCTGGCTACGGCGAAGAGCGCGCTCTTCTCGTATGGGAACAACTCCCAAGCCGGCGTGTGGTAGCCCGCTTCGAACTCGTCCCGGAAATACTGGATGGCGCTGGTGACGCAGGCGACGAAGCCGTCAGCGAGCGTACAGAAGCTCTGCATGCTGACGTTGCTGCAGACGTCCAGCAGCTTCTCGACATCCCCCTCACTGCCCTTGCCTGCTTCCAGGTTGCGCAGGGTCTGCACCAACCACCAGCTGCCCTCACGGCAGGGTGTGCACTTGCCACACGACTCGTGCTGGTAGAACTCGGTCCACCGCAGCGTGGTGCGGACCACCGAGGTGGTCTCGTCGAACACCTGGAAGGCCTTCGTGCCCAGCTGCGAGCCGGCGGCCGCCAGCCCTTCATAGTCCATCGCAACATCGATTGCGCTGGCCGGCAACATGGGCACCGACGAACCGCCGGAGGTGAAGAACTTCAGCTGGTGACCCTCGCGGATGCCGCCGGCCAGCTCCAGCAGGTCGCGGGCTGTGATGCCCAGTGGCGCTTCGTACTGGCCGGGATAGCGGGCGTGGCCGGACACGGAATAGATCGTCGGCCCCGACGACTTCTCGGTGCCCATCGACTTGTACCAGTCCGGGCCATTGCTGACGATGCAGGGCACCGAGGCGATCGACTCGGCGTTGTTGACGACGGTCGGGCAGGCGTACAGACCCTCGACGGCAGGGAAGGGCGGGCGCAGCCGAGGCTGGCCGCGATAGCCCTCGAGCGAGTCGAGCAAGGCGGTTTCCTCGCCACAGATGTAGGCCCCGGCACCGGCGTGCACCGTGATCTCGCAGTCGAAACCGGTGCCCAGGATGTTCCTCCCCGCGTAGCCGGCCGCGTAGGCCTCCTTCACCGCAGCCATCAGCCGGCGGATGACGTGCAACACTTCGCCGCGGATGTAGATGAAGGCGTGGTGGGAATTGACGGCGTAGCAGCTGCACAGGATGCCCTCGATGAGCGTGTGCGGGCTCGCCATCAGGAGCGGGATGTCCTTGCAGGTCCCGGGCTCGGACTCGTCGCAGTTGACCACCAGGTAACGCGGTTTCGGGTTGTCCTTGGGCAGGAAGGTCCACTTGGTGCCCGTCGGGAACCCGGCGCCGCCACGGCCACGCAACCCGGAGGCCTTGACCATCTCGACGATCTCGTCGGGTGCCAATGTCAACGCCTTGCGCAGGGCGCGGTAGCCCCCTTGGCGTTCGTAGGAGCCCAGCTTCCACGAGCGCGCCTGGTCCCAGTTGTTCGTCAGGACCGGGGTCAGTGGATCGGTCACTTCTGCTCCCCCTTGCTTGGATCAGGTGCTGTCCAGCCCCGTTCGCGAGCGATCCGCAGCCCGCGGAGGCTGGGTTCACCGGCGGCGGGCCCCTCGTCGGCGCGACCGTCATCGAAACCGGCCAGCACCCGCTCGGCCTCGCGCCAGCTGGTGATGGTGGCACCGCGGGTGGACTGCACCGGCCTGTCGTCTGCCAGCTTGTCGATCAGATCGTCAGCCTTGGCGGGAGTCATGTTGTCCATGAACTCCCAGTTGACCATCATCACCGGTGCGAAGTCGCAGGCCGCGTTGCACTCGACCCGCTCAAGGCTGAACTTGCCGTCCGGGGTGGTCTCTCCTGCGTTGATGCCGAGCCGCTTCTGCATGTGGTCGAGCAGGATGTCGCCCCCCATCACCGCGCACAGGCCGGTGGTGCACACTCCGATGTGCTGCTCACCTGCCTTGCGGCGGTGGTACTGCGTGTAAAAGGTCGCCACACCATTGACCTGCGCCTCGCTGATGCCCAGCAGCTCGGCGCAAACCTTGATGCCCTCCTGGGAGACCCGCCCGTCAACGCTCTGCACCAGGTGCAGCATCGGCAACAGCGCTGATCGAGGCTGCGGGTAGCGCGCGATGATCTGGCGCATCTCGTCGCGAGTGACCTCGTCGATGTTGGACGACTGGTCAGACTGGTCGACTTGACCGCTGCCGGCGAAGTCGGAGACGAATTCGTGGCCGCTCATCGAGCATCACCCCTTGCTGGATCGGTCAAACGGTAGAAGGTCATCGGTCGACGCCGCCCATCACCGGGTCGACGCTGGCAATGGCCATCACGACGTCACTGAGCATGCTGCCCTCGCTCATCAGCGGCAACGCCTGGATGTGGGTGAACCCCGGGTCACGAAGATGAACACGATAGGGCCGGCTGCCCCCGTCACTGATCAGATGGCAGCCGAGCTCGCCGGCCGGCGCCTCAACTGCCTGGTACACCTGCCCGGCCGGGACATGGAAGCCCTGGGTGACCTTCTTGAAGTGGTGGATCAGGGCCTCCATGGACTCACCCATGATGTGTTTCACGTGGGCATTGGAGTTGCCCTGGCCGTCGTGGGAGACCGTCAGGTCGGAAGGAGCGCCGAGCTCTGCGTCCTGGATCATGTACGGCTGACCGACGGAGTGTTCCAGCCGATCGGCGCACTGCTTGAGGATGCGCAGGGACTGATCCATTTCGCGCAGCCGGATCGACCACCGGCCGTAGGCGTCGGAGGTGTCCGCGGTGCAGACATCGAAGTCGTAGGTCTCGTACCCGCAGTAGGGCTGGGACTTGCGCAGGTCGGCCGGGTAGCCGGTGCTGCGCAGCACGGGGCCGGTGGCGCCCAGGGCCATGCAGGCCGACAGCGACAGATAGCCGACGTGCTGCATCCGGCCCTTGAAGATCGGGTTCGTCATCGTGAACAGCGAGACCTCTGGAAGGTACTTCTCCAGACGGGCGATCAACTCGTGCAGCAGGTCCAGCCCGTTGGGTGGGAGGTCGGTGGCGACACCTCCCGGACGGATCCAGGCGTTGTTCATGCGCAGGCCGGTGACGGCCTCCATGAACTCGAGGCAACACTCACGTTCACGCAGGCAGACCTCCTGGACGCTGGTGGCGCCCAGCTCGAGACCGCCGGCGCCGACACCGGTCAGGTGCGACGCGATCCGGTTGACCTCCATCATCATCACCCGCAGCACGTTGGCCCGCTCGGGGATGTCGTCGGTGATGCCGAGCAGCTTGTCCACGGCCAGGCAGTAGACGGCCTCGTTGAAGATGCCGGCGACGTAGTTGCAGCGGGTGATGTACGTCGTGCCCTGAACCCAGCTGCGGTACTCCATGTTCTTCTCGATACCGGTGTGCAAGAAGCCGAGCCCGGGGCGCAAGGAGACCACGGTCTCGCCGTTGAGCTCCAGGATCAGGCGCATCACGCCATGGGTGGACGGGTGCTGCGGACCCATGTTGACGACGATGATGTCGTCGTGGCGGTCGTGCTGCTCGCTGACGATCTGGTCCCAGTCGGACCCCGTCGACAGGTAGGCGGTGGCGTCCGGGTCGCCGGCCTCGGTGAACAGGTCACCGGCGTTGATGTCGTCCGGAGACTGCTGCGTCTGCTGTCGGCTCATGACTGGTAACTCCTGCGCTGATCGGGCGGCGGCACCGTCGCGCCCTTGTACTCGACGGGGATGCCTCCCAAGGGGTAGTCCTTGCGCTGCGGATGACCGACCCAGTCGTCCGGCATCAGGATGCGGGTCAAGCCGGGGTGACCGTCGAAGACGACACCGAACATGTCCCACGCCTCGCGCTCGTGGAAATTGACCATCGGGTAGACGTCGACGACCGAGGGCACATGCGGGTCCTCTTCGCTGAGAGTGACCTCCAGGCGGATCCGGCGATTGTGTGTGTAGCTGGCCAGGTGGTAGCTGACGTGCAGCTCGTGCCCGGTCTGGGCCGGGTAGTGAGCGGCGTCCAGGCTGGCGCAGTTCTCGAAACGCAACGCGGCGTCGTCGCGGCAGGCACGCACCAACTGCGGCAGCAGCTCACGCTTGACGTAGAAGGTGATCTCGCCCCGCCACACCTGCACGGCTTCGCAGAAACCGGGCACCAGCTGGGCCATCCGGGCAGCGACCTGATCGAACCAGCCGCCGAAAGGCGGTGTGGTGTTGCCGTTGAGGTCGACCACGCGGGTGATGCCGGAGTAACCGGAGGTGTCGGCCGAGCCTGATCCGGCCCCCCACATGCCCTCTTGCTCGCCGAAGGCGGGGGGCAGCGGCCGAGCGTCGGCGGCGTAGAGCTTGGACGTGTCCAGCACCGTGCCGGACGGTTGCTGCAGTTCGGTCCCCCTCTTGGGGCTTGCACCTTCACTCATCGCATGAGGCCCTTCATCTCGATGGTGGCTGGAGCCTCCAGCGCCACCCGCTCCGCCTCCGCGACGGCCTTGACCTCGTTGTGGCCGATCGGGGCGCGGAACACCTCATTCTCCTTGAGTTTGAACACCGCATCGATCAGCTGGTCCGGACGCGGCGGGCAGCCCGGCAGGTACATGTCCACCGGGACCACGTGGTCGACGCCCTGCACGACGGCGTAGTTGTTGAAGATGCCACCCGATGAGCTGCAGGCGCCCATCGCAATCACCCACTTCGGGTTGGGCATCTGGTCGTAGAGCCGACGCACCACGGGGGCCATCTTCTGACTGACCCGCCCCGACACGATCATCAGGTCGGCCTGGCGCGGCGACGCGCGGAACACTTCCTGACCCCAGCGACCGGCATCCGCACGGGGACCGCCGTAGCTGATCATCTCGATGGCGCAACAGGCCAGCCCCATGGTCAACGGCCAGAAGCTCGTCTTACGGGTCCACCCCGCCACTGTCTCCAAAGTGGTGAGGAAAATGCCGGAAGGGATCTTCTCCTCGATTCCCATCAGTTACCTCAGTCCCAGTCCAGGCCGCCACGACGCAGCACGTAGAAGTAAGCGACGAACACCGTCGCAACGAACAGGATCATCTCGACCACGGCGAAAGTGCCGAGGCTGTCAAAGGCGACCGCCCATGGATACAGAAACACGATCTCGATATCAAAGACAATGAAGAGCATCGCCGTGATGTAGTACTTCACGGAGAACCGACCGCCACCGTCGGGCTGGGGGGTGGGCTCCAGCCCACACTCGAAGGAGTCGTACTTGGTGCGGTTGTATCGCCGAGGACCCACCACGACACTCAATGCGATGGCGACCGCAACGAACACGGTGGCCAACACCACCATTGCAATGATGGGAACGTAGGCGTTCATTGCCGTCACCTCTCCTTACCTGTGCCTGCCCGAACACGGCGGCTTCATTGTCTCGCAGTTGTCCGGTTCTTACAGCCGCGGCGAAACAGACGAAAGTGCGTTGATGATGTGGTCATCGACGTCGCCTCCGCTGCTGTCCGTCAAATTGCCCAACAGTTTGTGCACCAGCTGCATGAGCCGTTTGCGCGGCAGCCCGTAGGTGGTGCAGGCGTGCATTATCGCCGGGTTGCCGATCAACTTGACGAAAATGGTGCCGAGCCGGTAATAACCACCGAACTTCGACGCCAAAGCCACCGGGTAACCCTGCAGCGCCTTCTCTGCGGCCGCCGTCGACACCCCACGCCCGAGGGCTTCGCCAATGGCGTCAGCCGCCAACTCGCCGGCCTCCATCGCGTAGCTGATGCCTTCACCGTTGAACGGGCTCACCATACCGCCGGCGTCCCCGACCAACAGCAGGCCGTCGCGATACGCGGGCTGACTGCTGAACGCCATCGGCAGCGCAGCTCCCCGGATGGGCTCGAGCATCTGGTCAGCATGCAGCCCCAGCTCGGGCGCTGCAGCGCTGACCCAGCGTCGCAACAGGTCGCGATGGTCGATGTGTTCGAACCGCTTGCTGCTGTTCAAGGTGCCCAACCCGACGTTGACGGTGCCATCGCCTGCCGGGAACACCCAGCCGTAGCCGGGCAGCAGGTTGGACTTGCCCGGCTCACCGTCCCACAGTTCCAGCCAGCTCTCGATGTGGTCATCGTCGCTGCGATCGCTCGCGAAGTAGCTGCGCACCGCCACTCCGAGCGGACGGCGAGGATTTCGTGCCAGCCCCATCGCCCGACCCAAACGACTGGGATTACCGTCCGCAGCCACCACGATGGGCGCCGAGTACCGCCGTCCCGAGGCAGTGCGCACACCCGTGATCCGTCCGGACCGCTCATCGCGCAACGGCTCGGTGACCTGTGCGCCGGTGATCAGCCGGGCGCCGGCGGCCACGGCATGGCCTGCCATGAGGTCGTCGAAGACGGAGCGACGGCACACCAGGCCGAAGTCCGGGTACTGCGCCAGCTGTGGCCAGGCCAGCTCGAACGGCTGGCCACCACCGCCGTGGATCCGCAGACCGCGGTTGCGCGCCCAGCCGGCCTCGACGCTGACGTCGACGCCAAGGCGGATCAGCATCCGCACTGCGCGTGGGGTCAGGCCATCGCCACAGATCTTCTCGCGAGGGAAGGCAGCCTTGTCCAGCAGCAGGACGTCAACCCCACGCCGTGCGAGCGTGATCGCGGTTGCGGCACCCCCCGGCCCGGCGCCGACGACGATGACCTGCGCCTGCAGCGACTGCTCGTCGAGGGTTTGTTCGTCCTGCACACCCGCACCACCATCCGAAGCCCGCGGCCCGCGCGGACGGCGCTGGGCGGGCGGTGCGGACATGGAACTCCTGACTCTGGTTGCGGCTGCGCGTCAGTCTAGGGGCATTCCCCCGGATCGGTCAGCCGACTCGCGTCTCGGCCAGATAGCTGCGCAGCCGGTTGACGGCTTCCCCGAGCTCATGCTCCTTGGGCAGCGCCACCAGCCGGAAGTGGTCGGGACGCGGCCAGTTGAAACCGGTGCCGTGGCTCACCAGCAGCCTCTTGCGGCGCAACAGGTCCAGTGCCCAGGCGTCGTCGTCCGTGATGGGATACATCTGCGGATCGAGCTTGGGAAACAGGTAGAGCGCGCCCTTGGCCGGCTGGCAGGTCACCCCGGGGATCTTCACCAGCTCCTCATGGGCGAACATCAGCTGGTCGTAGAAGCGCCCACCCGGGCGCACCAGGTCGTCGATCGACTGGTAGCCGCCCAGCGCCGTCTGGATCGCATGCTGGCCGAACACGTTGGAACACATTCGCATGTTCGCCAGCAGCGTGATGCCCTCCAGGAGGCTCTCCGCCTGGTCGAGCGGGCCGGTCACCACCAGCCAGCCGGCCCGGTATCCACAGGCCCGATAGGCCTTGGACAGTCCGCTGAACGTCAAGGTCAGGATGTCGGAACCGGCCAGCGAGGCGGTGTGTTCGAAGGTGCCCGAATAGATGACCTTCTCGTAGATCTCGTCGCTGAGCAGAATCAGGTTGTGCTGGCGGGCGATGTCGACGATGCGCTGCAGCTTCTGGTGGCTGTAGACGGCGCCAGTCGGGTTGTTCGGGTTGATCAGGACGATCGCCCGAGTGCGCTCGGACACCTTGGACTCCAGGTCGACCAGATCGGGCTCCCAACCGTCCTCCTCGTCGCACAGGTAGTGCACGGCCTGCCCCCCGGTGAGCGTCACCTGGGCTGTCCACAACGGGTAATCGGGGGCGGGCACCAGGATCTCATCGCCAGGATTGACCAGCGCCTGCAGCACCATGGAGATCAGCTCGGACACGCCATTGCCGAGCCACACCTGGTCGATGTCCACCTCCAGACCCGCGGCCTGGTAGAAGTTCATCACGGCGGTGCGCGCGGAGTAGATGCCGCGGGCGTCGGAGTAGCCCTCACACTCGGGCATGTGCGTCACCACGCTTCGAACCATGGACTCCGGGGTGCGGAAACCGAAGGCAGCAACGTTTCCGACGTTGAGCTTGATGACGTGTGCGCCCTGGGCTTCCATCCGCTGGGCTTCGACCATGTTGGTCCCACGCACGTCATAGTGGACGCCCTTGAGCCGCGTCGCCTGCTCATACTTCACCATCGTGTCTCCCTCGTTCCGGCCTTGTTCCCCGTCATTATCCATGGCTGCTGCTACTTCTTTCTTTTCCGCGGTGCCGGTGGGCTGCCCTTGCCCTTCCTGGCCTGGCTTGCTCGCGGCTTCGCCGATCGTGCCGGTGGCTGAGCCGTGCCGGCGACCGGCTTGCCGGATGCCGACGCCCCAGCGGAAGCCGCCTTGCCGGCGGGGCTGGAGGAGGCCGCCTTGCCGGCGGGGCTGGAGCGCGGCACCACGATCTTCTGCTTGGGCTTGCCACGGGAGGCTTCCTGAGCTTCCTCCAGCTCGCGTCTGCTCTGGGCACTGGCCTCGAAGAGCTCCTCGCGGTTGATCCCGTTGCTGCGCAACATCGCCCAGAGAATACCGGCCAGCACCACCGCGATCCAGGGGTTCCAGCCCACCAGTAGCGGCAGCGTGACGACAGCCACGATGTCGAGTCCGCGGGTGAGGTTGACCAGCAGCCCTGGAGGCAACGCGCCCGCCCCGGTGGCCACCATGGGCAGGTTGTAGTCCGGCGACGAAGCGCTGACCCAACGCATCGCACCCAGTCCGCCTGCGGCTCCGGTCGTCACTCCGAACAGCAGGGCGTTCAGGATCCCGATCGGATTGAGCATGTCGTCTCGGCCCAGCAGGAAGGCCGGCGCGGCCAACACACCCCAGCCGATGGCTGCCAGCAGCGGCAGAATCGTCACGGCGTCGCGAAGTTCGCTGGTGCTGAACGGGAAGCAGCGGGCCAGCCCCTTGTCCCTGGTCAGGATGCGCAACGAGTCGAAGAACGGGATCAGGACGAACAGCAACACCAACGCCGACAGCGTCGACACCAGCCGGCCCATGCCGAGGGTCGCCAACGCGTAGGGCACCACCAGTGCCACCACGAACATCGCCAGTGGGCGCGGGTTTCGGCGCAGTCGCTGCAATTCACGCCAGCGCAGTGCCCCCAGCCCGGCCTCGCCCCCGCGAGCCACCTTGACGTGACCCACCTCGTACCAGCGACGGTCCAGCAGGATGTCGCGCATGAGCGCGAAATCAAGCGCGAAGGCCGCACCCTGCATGCTGCCCAGCAGGGAGCCGCCGCTGACCAGTCGGGCACGGGCAATGCCGTCGAGGTGCCGGCGTGCCACCACTGCACTGACCGCCAGCACCACTGCGGCCACCGCCATCACCAGTTGCGACAGTCCCGCAGACACCAGGGTGACGACGGGAAGGGTGATCCAGCCCAGACCCGTGCCGATCACGCCCAGCAGCACCACGACGGTCACGACGCCGAAGAACGTCCTCAGGACGTCGATCACGCCGACCCGGCCGAGGCCCTGTTCGGCCGCCGCCAACGAAGTCATGGCGGCGGTACACAGACCGGTGGCAGCCGCCCACAGGGCGATCTCGCCCAGGTCGGACCCCGTCACCATCGAGACCAGGGCTCCCAGCACAGCACCCAGGGCACCAGTGCCCGCCACGATGCCCCACAGCCTCCCCTGCAACAGTCGGGATCGGCGCAGCGGAGCGTCCATCATCCAGAAACCCTCGGCGGAGCTGGCCACGACAGGGCCAAACAGCCTGGACAGCGTGAGGGTGACCAACAGCGAGCCGGCCACCATCAGCCACGGCGTCAGGTCACGGGCAGTGACGCAGCCCACGGTGGTGCACCCGGCGGAGCTGCGCTGCGCCTGCAGCAGTCCGCTGACGATCATGGCGACGATGATGGTGACGCTGAACAGCCAGACGTAGCCGTCCGTCAACACATCCCAGATGCTGCGCGTGGCGCGGCCCTTGCGCCAGTCGCGCACGAGCAGCTTGAGCTGGCGTTCGTCGACCACCCCCTGGTCTTCGAAACCCACCCGAAGAAAGTTGGCGTCGCTCATGCGAGTTGCTCGCGCTCCGACTGGGACTCGTCGGACGTCGACGCCCCCCCGATGCGGACGATCCGCGCACCGATCGCGTTGACCAGCGTGGGCTCGTGGCTGGCCAACACGATGGCCAGCCCGTCGTCCAGGTCGGCCTTGAGTCGCCTGCCCAGCCATTCGACACCCTCCACGTCGAGCCGTTGTTCAGGCTCGTCGAGCACCAGCAACCGCTTGGGTCGCACGAACGCAGTCGCCAGTGCCAGCCGCCGACGCTGTCCGCTGGAAAGCGTGCTCGGCAACTGGGCGGACTGCGGCACCAACTGCACCTCGTGCAGCAGGGCGTCCACCACCGGGTCCGGGTCGATGACGCCGTGCGCGCGGGCCAGCAGGTCAAGATGCTCGACCACCGACAGGTCGGGGAAGAAGTCCAGATCGTCCACCACGGTCGCCACATTGCGGCGCACCTCAGGGTCGGTCTCGGTCATCTTCAGTCCGAGCACGGTGATGCTGCCCTCGGTGGGGCGCTGGGAGCCGACGATGCATTTCAGCACGGTCGACTTGCCAGAGCCGTTTCGCCCGATCAGTGCGACGGCCTCACCGGCGCGGACCTGCAGGCTGAAGTTGTCGATGATGACGTTGTTCCCGTACTTCTTGGTCAGACCATCGACCGACAGCACCGTTTCGCGTTTGGACACGCCCACCATTGTCCTACGCGGCGCAACTCGTGCCCGACCCGGACCGTACCGCGATCCACTCGGCGGCTGCGCCCTGCCGGCAGCGACCGCCCACGCTGCCCGAGCCCCGCATCGACGTCCACCTCGGCGCTGCCAGGGGGCAGGACCGGCGGCCAGTCCTGGTGTGTCGCCCGGATGTGGCAATGTAGGCACGTGCCACGCCGCGCCACCCTTGCCAAGAAAGCTGCTGATGTCGCCGAGATGTTCGACGAGTTGGCAGACCGCTACGACCTGCTGAACGACCTGCTGAGTCTGGGGCAGGACCGGGCGTGGCGACGTGAGGTGGTGCGCGCCGTCGCCGCCGAGCCTGGCGAGACCGTGCTCGACCTTGCTGCCGGCACCGGCACCTCCTCGAGGCCGTTCGCCGAGGCGGGCGCGGCGGTGTTCCCCACCGACCTGTCGATGGGGATGCTGCAGGTCGGCAAGCGACGTGAGCCGCAGCTCACCTTCGTGGCGGGCGATGCCCTTGCCCTGCCTTACCGTGACGACGCCTTCGACGCGGTCACGATCAGTTTCGGGCTGCGCAACGTGGCGGACACGCTGGCCGGCCTGCGAGAGTTGCGGCGGGTCACGCGCCCCGGCGGACGTCTGGTCGTGTGCGAATTCTCCACCCCCACCTGGAAGCCCTGGCGGGCCGTCTACGGGTTCTACCTCGACCAGATGCTGCCCCGGGTGGCCAGATTGAGCTCCAACCCGGTGGGCTACGAGTACCTGATCGAATCCATCCAGGCCTGGTTCGACCAGCAGGCGCTTGCCGACCTGATCAGTGCAGCCGGCTGGGAGCAGGTGGAGTGGCGCAACCTGAGCGGCGGCATCGTTGCCCTGCATCGCGCGGTCGCCCCATGACACCTGGCGCCCGGCCGATCATCCTGGATGCCTATGCAGCCCGCAGCTGCCCCGTCAAGACGCACAACCGGTATGACGCCACCATCATCAAGCCGACGCCCGGCGACGAGGCGTTGCACGAGTTGTTCGCCGCCGGCAAGGCCTTCGAGGACAGCCTGCTGGACATGCTGGCGGAGCTGACCCCCTGGGTGGCTGATCTGCGTCCGCTGCAGGCGACCAGCTGGTCGGAGCGGGAATCCGCCACTGCCGAGGTGGTGCGCGCCGGTGTCCCGGTCATCTTGTCACCCAGCTTGCCGGTGGATCCCGAGGGGCACCGCAGCGGGCACCCGGACGTTTTGATCCGCGACGTTGACCGCCCGGACGGAAACCCCGGCTACCTGCCGGTGGAAGCCAAACGGCACAAGATCGTCGAGCGTCGCCACACCAGCCAGAGCCCACTGCAGATCAGCAGCCTGCAGCGCCCCCACCACACCGACTCGATCAGCGTTGACGGGCTGAGCGTTCGCGCTTCGCGCGAGGCAGATCTGCTCCAGATGGCGCACTACTGGCGCCAGCTCGAGGCGCTGGGCTGGAGCTCGGGCGGCCAGCCGACTGCCGGATTGATCGGCACCGACAGCTGGCAGCAGACCGGCGGGACGCACGCGATCTGCTGGGTCGAGCTACGGGCCAGGATGATCCGGACCTTCTCGCGCACCCGCCCGGACGGCTGGGTCTGCCGTGCCCCACTGGAGCGTTACGACCACGAGCATGCCTTCAGGGTCAAAGTGGCCAGTGTCGCTCAACGGCGCACCGGTGCGCCGGACGATCCAGCACCGATGGTCTCGCCCATCGTCGTCCGCGAGTGCAGCCACTGCGATTGGTGGCAGTCCTGCCGCTCCCTGCTGGACGAGGATGATCTGAGCCTGCTGATCGAGAAGTCCCGCCTCGACGTGCGCGAGGTCAGCGCGCTGCGCAACCTGGGCGTCACTACGGTGCACGACCTGGCCCTCGCCGACCTGGACGAGCTGCTGCCCCGGTACCTGCCCGGGGTGACGCACCGCGACAGCGCCGAGGAGCGGGCACGGTTGGCGGCCCGAAGAGCCAGGCTGTTGCACACTGGAGTCGAGCTGGAACGTGTCGACGACTCACCCATCGTGTTGCCCGCCCCCGCGGTCGAGATCGACTTCGACATCGAAACCTCAGCCACCGAACGCACCTACCTGTGGGGTTTTCTGGTGCGCGACGTCGCATCCGGCGCGGAGCCGTACTACAAGGCCTTCGTGCGTTTCGAGGACCTGGACGACGAGGGCGAGATCGCCCTGGCCCGGGAAGCGGCCGAGTGGCTGGGGCAGATGCTGGACGCCAATCCGGACACCCTCGTGTACCACTACTCCGACTACGAGGCAGTGCATGTGCGCAAGCTGGCCCGCATCTCGCATGACCTGCTGATCGAACGCATGGCCGCTGAGCTTGACGATCGCTTCGTCGACCTGTTCACGGTGATGCGACGGCATTTCTTCGGCGCCAACGGGCTCGGGCTCAAGGTGGTGGCCTGCGCCGACCCCGGCTTCCAGTGGCGAGACGACGACCCGGGCGGGCTGAACTCCCAACGCTGGTTCCGCGACGCGGTGCACGGCGCCGACCCGCAGACACGCAGCGAGGCAGCCGAACGGGTGCTCGCCTACAACGAGGATGACGTGCGAGCCACCCTGACACTGCGTGACTGGCTGCGCACCCTCGACAGCTGAACGGAGCCCGCTACTGCATCGAGCCGGCCAGCCCCACCAGCATGCCCAGCGCGCCGAGCAGCTGCCCCTGACCGACGTACTTGATGGCCTTCACCAACGGCATCCCCCGGGTGCCGTCGAGCACCAGCCGGGCAGCGGGGACCAGTCGGGTCAGCGCCACCAGACCGAGCAGGGCCCACCAGCTGGTCAGGCCCGACACCGCGAAGAACCCGAGGAGCGCGATGGCGCAGTAGAGGGCGAACACGCGTCGAGTGGCCTGGTCGCCCAGCCGGGTGGCCAGCGTCATCTTTCCGACCAGCCGGTCACCGTCGATGTCGCGGAGATTGTTGCAGGTGAGGATGGCCATGCTGAGCACCCCCATCGAAATTCCGGCAAACACCGAGGCCAGCGTCACCCGGTCGGCCTGCACGTAGGTGGTTCCACAAACGGCCACCAGCCCGAAGAAGATGAAGTCGAACACCTCACCAAGGCCCCGGTAGCCGTACGGGTTACTACCTCCGGTGTAGAACCAGGCGGCCAGCACACAGGCGATTCCCACGCCCACCAGCCACCAGTGCCCCGTGATCACAACCAACCCGAGCCCGGCCAGGCAGGCGACGACGAAGGAGCCGACGGCGGCCCGCCTGACCGCCTGTGCAGTGGCGGCACCGGAACCGACCAGTCTCTGTGGCCCCACCCGGTGCTGGTCGTCGGAGCCGCGGATGCCGTCGGAGTAGTCATTGGCGTAGTTGGCGCCCACCTGCATCGCGAGCGCCACCACGAGGCACAGCAGGGCGTTCACCGGCCGGAAGGACTGTTCCCAGACCGCGATCGCGGTGCCCGCCACCACCGGCGCGGCGCCGGTGAACAGCGTGCGCAGCCGCGCACCCTCAATCCATTCAGCCCTGGTGGCCAAGACCGCTCCTCTCGATGGGCTCACACGCAGACGCTCCATGCTAGATCGCATCAGTACACTGGACCCCATGGCCCGCGTCCTGCCGATCCTTGTCATCCTGGCCCTCACCATCTACTGCACGGTCGAGGTCGCCCAGGCTGACAGTTGGTCGGTGCGCTTCGCCCCCAAATGGTTGTGGGCCTTCATCGTCATCTGCCTGCCCGTGATCGGGCCGGTTGCCTGGCTGATCTGGGGACGGCCTCGGGTCCAGGCTTCCCGGCCACGCGACATCCCACCCGACGACGACGAGGATTTCCTCAGCAGACTGTGATCGCCAGGGCTGTGAGCGCCCGGCCTCGAAGGGAGAACCGTGATGGTCGAGCAGCGGATCGACGACCTCTACGCCAGTGACGTCATCGACGTGACCGGCAAGAAGATCGGCGGGGTCGGCCAGGTCTACCTCGACGACCAGACCGGTCAGCCCACCTGGGTGACCGTGAAGTCGGGTTTGTTCGGCACCAAGGAGAACTTCGTCCCGCTCGAGAAGGCGACCGTGACACCTGGCCGGATCACCGTCGCGTTCAGCTCCGACTACGTCAAGGACGCGCCGGGCATCGACCCCGACCGGCACCTGAACGCTGACGAGGAAGCCGAGCTGTACCGCTACTACACGGCCCCGCCGGCCGATGCTGGCGCTGGCCCCGATTCGCCCGACCAGGACGACGCGATCCCCCTGGGACAGTCGTCGAGCTGACCCTGGTCAGCGTCAGATGTCCTCGTCCTCGTAGGAACGCGGGTCGTCCTTGGGTTCAAGATGGGCCGACACCCGCAGGTCCGGCACCTGCTCGAGCAGGGCGTCGATCACGTCCTCGGTCAGGTCGTGGCCCTGCTTCACGGTCCAGTCGTCGGGGACCAACACGTGCAAGGACAGGAACCGGCGATTGCCGGCCTCACGAGTCCGAATGGCGTGGAACGTGACATTGTCGCTCCTGAACCCGTCGAGCACTGCGTCGATCCGCGCGCTGATCTCGCTGGGCAGGCCCACGTCCATCAGCCCGTCGACGGAGTGCTTGACCAGGGTGACGCCCGTCCACAGGATGTTGGCGCCCACCAGGATGGCCACGATGGGGTCGAGCCGGATCTGACCCGTGACGGCAACCAGCCCAACACCGACCAGTACGCCGGCCGAAGTGAGGACGTCGGTCATCAGGTGCTTGCCGTCGGCGATCAAGGTGGTGGAGCGGTGTTTGCGGCCCTGCTTGAGCAAGACCAGCGCGACACCGCCGTTGACCAGGGAGGCGACCACCGAGATCAGCAAGCCCAGCCCGATCTGCTGCAACGGCTGCGGGTTGAGCAGCCGTTCCACCGACTGGACGATGATGAAGGCCGCTGCAACGAAGATCATCAGGCCCTCGACAGCGGCAGACAGGTACTCCGCCTTGCTGTGGCCGTAGGGGTGGTTCTCGTCCGCGGGTTTGATGGACACCTTGAGCGCAACGAACGCCACCAAGGCAGCAACCAGGTTCACCAGCGATTCAGCGGCATCCGCCAACAACCCGACAGACCCGGTGACCCACCACGACGCGGTCTTGAGCACAATCGTGACCAGCGCCGCCCCGATGGACAGCACTGCGAACTTGCTCAGGTCCACGGGCGTGGCGTAGCGACCGTTGGCCCCGGTGGGAACAGCTTCAGACACGTGCCCCATTATCCCCGCCCACCGGCCGGCCGCAACGCTCAACTAGGCTGAGACCCGGATTGGAGATCACATGTCGCGCGCCTCCTGGTTCGGCTTGCTGCCCTTCCTGGGCGCTGATCATCCTGAAGCCGACGAGGGCCCCCAAGGCCTGGTGCTTGCCGGCGGCGGCTCCAGGGCCAGCTTCCAGCTCGGCGCACTGCACTACCTCTACGAGAGGGCCGGCATCGCGCCGACCCTGATCAGCGGCACTTCGGCCGGCGCGATTGTGGGCGCGATCCTGGCCCAGTCCATGGACGCGAAGGAACAGTCCCGGGCGCTGTTCGAGCTGGAGGCGCTGTGGCTGGGCATGGACGGCCCGTCCGAGATGTTCACCGAACAGCACTGGTTCAGCACGCTGCGCAAGCGGGCGCCCGAAGTGCTACGACTCATCGACGTGGCCAAGCAGGCAGAGAAGGCCGAGCCTGCGCAACCCGGCGCCGGCGTGGGCCCGGATGAATCCACGATGGTGCTGCGAATGGCGGTCACCGAGGAACCAGCCCACCCGCTCGACTGGACCCCGTCGCTGTTTCTCCAGGTGCTCAACCACCTGCCCCGGCTGGGCCGGGCCAGCGGGGAACTCGCCACCGCATTGCTGGCGGCGGAGCGTTCCCAGGCCCTGTATCGCCCGGGGCCAGTCATCACCGGTCTGCTGGGCCTGCTCGACCCGCAGCGGGTTCGCACCTCCGGCATGCAGCTGCGGCTGTCGATGGTGGGCCTCGACAGCGGGGAGTTGCGCTTCATGCGTGAGGACGGCCGGATCGTCGACCGCGACGACCACCTGGTCGACGACACGGAGCATCCACTGAGTGCGGGCGTGCTGGCCTCCTGCTCGATCCCCGGCATCTTCAAGCCCGTGTGTCTGGGCGATGAGGCCTACCTGGACGGTGGGGTCCGCGAGAACGTCCCGGTCGAGATGGGCGTGGCTCATCTGGGCATGACCAGGCCACTCGTGATCCTGACCGCCCCCAGTGGCGTGCGCGGCGAACACGGCTACCTTCGTCGCGACGTCGTCTCGATCCTGTCGCGGGCGACCACCGTGATGATGGACGAATCCGAGCGTGACGAGGTCGCTTATGCGCGCTCCAGCGGTGCCGTCGTCATCGGTCCCGAGATCGCGGTGCACGAAATGATGGACGTCGACCCCGGGTTGCTGCAGATCAACCGGGACTACGGCTGGATGCGGGCCGCGGAGACAATCCGCAACGCGGACCAACACCAGGAGCAACTGCATCGCGAGATCATCCAGGCGCGGCGGCGGGCCTGGGAGCTGGAGAAGGCTGCGCTGACACCGCAGGCCGTCCAGGACGGCTCAGCGCTCACTGCCACCAAACGGAAAGTGCGTCAGCTGCTTGCCGAATGTGACCCCGACCTGCTGCCGCCCCTCACCGAGGTGTGGTGGCAACGCTTCGAAGCTCATTCGAGCGCTGTCGCCGCAGGCACCGAATAGGCCGCAGACACTTCATGGCCGCAGACACCTCATTGCCGCAGACACCTCATTGCCGCAGACACCTCATTGCCGCAGACACCGAGAAGGGTGCCCCCACGGGGACTCGAACCCCGGACCCATGGATTAAAAGTCCACTGCTCTGCCAACTGAGCTATGGAGGCCTCAATAGTGTAGCGGCTCTAGAGTGACCTCATGACGGACTCGGGCGCACGAGGCTTCGTTCTGATTCTGGTGCTGGGCACGCTGGCGCTGCTGGTGGCCGCACTGGCGGACCGCCATGCCCGGCTGCTGGCCGCACCGCCGCACCAGGAGTCCGTCGAGTTGGACGAATTGCGACGCGCCTCCGAGCTTGAGCAGGTGTCCGAGCAAGAGGCGGCGGCGCTGCTTTCCGTGCTCGCCGCCGACTCCACGGTGATGTTGCACCTGGGTTTGGCCAGCCCCGGCCTGCAGACTCGCACTGACGGGCGATCGGTGCTGACCGCCCCGTGGGTCCTGGTGTGTGCGGAGCCCGTCGACAACGTCCGGGAGTTGCTGCGGCCGCTGGGGCGGTCCGGCGACCGTCCGCTCACGGTGGCGGCTCCCGGCTTCGACGAGGGGACGATCAGCACCCTGCTGGCCAACCTGATGGCCGGCACAGTGCAGGTTCAGGCTCTGGTCGGGCCACCGGAAGAGCTGCGGCGACTCGCCACCCTCACCGGCGCCCGCCTGGTGACACGCGCCGAACTGCAGGCCGACGCCGTGACGGCGGCCGACCACGGGCATTGCGCGCAGCTCGTCGCCGACAGTGATCGGGCCTGGGTGATCGGACTCGCGTCGTAGGCGCCGCATCGGCCAAGGCCCGACTGTTCGCCCCGACCCTGATCCAGCCCCCATGCCGAGCCGCCTGCTCTCAACCTCAACCTCGTCTTCAGAGATTCAGCAAGGGCGTCCGCAAGTTGGCCCCAACGGCCTGTGACCGAGGGCAGCACCGCCACCCAATCCGTTATTTGCAGCCATCAATGCCGTAGTCAAACCACATTTCCCGAACTCCAAGAAGTTCCTGAACTACTGCTGTGTAGTTCTTGGCTTGGGGGTCTCTTGGCTTTCCCTCAGAACCGCGGCCAACCGCGACAGGCGTTGTACTCCCGGCGGGCGAACTCTAGTTTGCGGCTGTGCAGTGGGGCGTCCCGACACGCCAGCACTGGCCACAACGTGGTGCTCCTCTTGGCGCACCTGTCCATCGCGCAGCAGGGGAAGGCCGCGCGGGAGGGGAATGATGTGAGTTTCACGACGCGCGGTCTTCGCGTCGGAGTGGCTGCGGCTGCTCTGGCGGGGACTCTGACCACAACAGGAATCATCTTCGGTCCAGCAGCCACTGCCGACTACGGCACGGTGGCGGCCACCACCGCAGTCAACGTGCGGCTCGGCCCGACTACTGCTTCGGACAAGATCGGGCTACTCGAACCAGGCTCCACAGTCACCCAGCGCGGCGCAACCGCCGGCGGTTGGACCCCGGTCGTCTTCAACGGCCGTGAGGCCTGGGTGGCGGCTCAATACCTGGTCAGCACCCAGCCGCTGAGCCATACGGCCGAACCGCTCGGCACTGCCACAGCAAGCGCCACCGTCAACATCCGCGCCAGGGGGACGATCTTCTCGGAGATCCTTGGCCGGCTCGCCGAAGGCCAGCCTGTCAGCGTTCTCGGAGAGAGCGTCAACGGCTGGACCCCGGTGGACCACGCGGGCAAACAGGCCTGGATCAGCACGCAGTACCTGCGGCTTTCCGACACCCCCGGCCCAACCAGTGGCCAAGCAGAGGCCAGCACACCGGCAGCCGCTGAACCAACGACCAGCCCGCCCGGCGCGGGCCAGCCACAACCGGCCGCACCATCAACGCAACCAACCACCGCTGCGCCGGCAACCACGAAACCGGCCACTGCCGCGCCGACCACCCCGCCTTCCGCAGTGGTTTCCCAGGCTGTCGCCAACACCGTGGTCAACGTCCGGGAGCAGGCGACCACTGCGTCACCGAGCCGGGGCTTGCTCGCCAAGGGAGAGTCCATCGGTGTGACGGGCGTCTCCCAGAACGGCTGGACGCCGGTCAACTACGGGGGGCAGGCAGGTTGGGTGGCGTCGCGTTACCTCGACACGGTTGCGGTGACCCCACCGACCACGGCGCCGCCGACGAGCACCTCCGCGGCCTACACCACGACCGCGGTCAACATCCGTGCCGGTGCCAGCACCACCAACAAGGTGATCACGGTCGCCGACAAGGGCACTGCAATCCAGCTGACCGGCAAGGTCAAGGGCCAGTGGAGCGAAATCGTCTGGGACGGGTCCATCGCATGGATCTGCAACCTGTACATCAGCTCCGACGCCTCGGCCAGCACGCCGGAGTCGACGACGACGCCCACCGTCACAGCGCCCAGCCTGCCGAAGGTCATCGCCACCAAGTACACGACGACAGGCGTCAACGTGCGAACCACCTCGTCACCCGACTCCCCCATCGTCGACGTGGCGCCGGCCGGCACCTCAGTGCAGGTCACCGGCGTGGTCGAGAACGGACGCACGCAGGTGATCTGGGCGCAAGCCGTGCGCTGGATCGCCAGCAGCTACCTGGCAAGCTCGCCCGACAGCGCTCCGGTCGCAGCCGCCCTCACCGGTGGCTCGCTGAACACCGGCGGATCCAGTGGCCTGGACCAGATCAAGGCTTCCGCCAAGAACATCGTCCTCGTGACCCGGCAGCGGTACCCGCAAATCAAGACCATGTACGGCTGGCGCAGCAGCGCCGATGACCACGGCGCAGGCAAGGCCGTCGACCTGATGCTGCCGAGCTACCGCAGCAACCAGGACCTCGGCTGGGAGATCGCGAACTACTACCGCACTCATGCCTCCGAACTGGGCATTCAGTACATCATCTTCGGCCAGAAGATCTGGAACATCAGCCGGGACGGCGAGGGCTGGCGAGCGATGGCCGATCGCGGTTCCGACACCCAGAACCACTACGACCACGTGCACATCACCATGAAGTGATGCCGGCCATCAGGTGGTTCGGTTTCGTGGCCCCGCGCCCGACTTGGGTGGCGGGGCCACGATCCACTACCATTGGTCGTCAGGTCCCCATCGTCTAGAGGCCTAGGACATCGCCCTTTCACGGCGACGGCACGGGTTCGAATCCCGTTGGGGATGCCAAACGAAGAAACCCCTGGTCAACCAGGGGTTTCTTTGCGTTTCGGGGTCGTCGACCAGTTGTTGGCAGTTCAGCAGGACTGGGATTTCGCGGACAGCTTTCGGTCCTTGATCACGGTGTACATTCCGGCGGGCCGGCCGGGGCAGACCCGGGCCGGGCTGCCGCCGTACTCGATGTTGAACACGGCCTTGCCGGCAGCCAGGAAATCGGTGTACTTGTCACATTCGCGGTAGCGCACGCATTCCTCGTTCACCGCGAAGTCGACGTCGCCGGCCAACTGGTCGAGCTGGTCTGGATTGTTCTTCAGCCCGATCGACAGGCCCCGCGTGTGCGCCTCCCGGGTCAGGGCACGCTGATACTCCACCTGGTCCTGCGGCGAGATGTCGAAACCGGTGTCCTGGGTCCACCCGTCGGTGTTGTCCGGGTCGACTGCCTGGAAGCCCTTCTGCCTGCAGATGTCCATCCGGGCAGCCATGATCGGCAGCAACTCGTCGACGGCGCGAACGTCGAGCCACCTCTCCCCCGGCCAGCCGTCCAGGTCCTTGCCGACCAGTGCGGCCGGGAACTCGGCCTCGTCCGGACGCCAATCCTCGTAGGCACCGGCGTTGAAGTAGCAGATCGTGTACACCCCACGCTGGGTCAGCTGCGCCACCTGTTCAGCCGTGGTCGACTCCCAGTCGAGATTGTAGGCATCCACGGGCAGATTCAGGTCGACGTTACCCGAGTACTGGATGTGGAAGCTGGACCCGACATCGGGGACCGAACGACCGTCGGTGGTCGTCCACTTTGCCGAAGCAGTGGCCGAACCGGCCGAGCTCGGGCCCTGCCCCTGCGGCTCACCGGAGCAGCCACCCACACCCGCCACCAAGGCGAGCAGCGACGCCACGGCCAGTGTCTTGCGCACGCAGCCCGCCATGTTGTGAATCGGCATGGTTACCAGCCTTCCGGTACTTGTCCCCACGGATGTGGAACGGTGCCACGACTCGCCCACACGAAACCGGCGCCCCGAGCTGCCGCCAACCGGTGCACCGACTGCAAGCATCGTACGGGACAGCTGTGCACCAGATGCCACTGCCTTGCCGGGTCACAGTTGCGCAGCCAACGCGGCAAGTCCAGCCGCTGGTAGACCGCCCAGGAGTCTTCCACCACGCACGTGATGTCGGCGTGGGCAACCAACTCAGGGACCGGCACGGTGCCGGGGTTCGCCACCACCTTGCTGGCACCGTCCGCCCGCAGCTGGTCGATGACATCGAGCGACCACGAGTTGCGCCGCGCCTGCGACGGGACGCGGTCCAGCATCAACTCGGTCACCCCGTACCACTGCGCCCAGGCCATGGCCTCGCGGCGAACCACGCTGGCGGAACGATCCCCGTAGCCAACGTCGACGTAGCCGAGCAAAGGGGTCAGGCTGGGTCGCCGCAGCGCGTCCTCGTAGTAAGGGTCCGGTTGGCGTCCGGGGCCGTTGGCCGCGTTGACCACCACGAACGACAGCCGGCCGCCGACGCGAAGCTGGGCCCAGGCATCCGGGTGTTCGGCCGGGTGCAAGTACCACGGCGCGGCCAGCCGCGGGATGTTCACCAAGCCCTGGGATGGCTGAGACGCTCGGCAGCAGCGAGCGCAGCGAAAATAGAGGCGCCGATCATCACCGCGAACAGCGCCAAGGAGTGTATCGACTCGTCCAGCAGGAGCAGCGCCGCCGCAGTGACCAAGGCAGCGACAACCGCCACCAGCATGGCACCCACAGCGGCACCTGTGCGCAGCAGCACGTTGGTGGCCGCAATCACGGCCCCCGCCAGGACGGTTGCCATCAGGATCGTCGGCTCGTTCAGGTAGATCCGATAGGGGTCGGAGAGCATCAGCTCAGCGGTTTGGGCTGAGGCGATCAGCATCACCACGACGGCAAGGACACCGCCGATGGCGATCTTCAGCCGCCCGACGACCCAGCTCGTGCTGCTGCGAACAACCCACTCACTCCAGCGTCGAGCGCCAGCGAACAACGGATCGGCCAGCACTCCGGCCGCGAGCCCAGCCACCGCGACGGCTCCGAAGGCGCTGGCACCGACCACCTGGAACAGCACCAGCAGAAGCCCCAGCTGGGCCAGTGTCTGCACCAGGGCAACGGCCAGCGCAGGTCCGGTGCCGGGGTGCCCAAGGGCCGTTGTCCTCGACAGCTCCCGCCGCACTCGCCAGCACGCAACACCGATGGCTGCGATCGTGAGAACCGCGGCGCTGACCAACCCGAACAGCCTGGCGTCGGGCTGCGGCCACCAGATCCCGCGAGCCGACAGCCAAGCCAGTGCGCACACAGCGCCACCCAACAGCACCAGGATGGTCAGCCGCCAGCCAGGCACCAGCACCTGGAGCGTGGGTATGGCGGCGGCCCAGCCGACCCAGATCAGCAGTGTCCACTCCTGCACAGCAACGGCGGCCGCCACACCGGCGAGCAGCATGACGCCCCCCGCGATGACTCCAGCCCGCACGCCATCAGGCCGGTCGCCACGTGCCCAGGCGTACCAGATCACAGCGCTCACCGCTTGACCGGCCAGCCAGCCGGACGCGGCGATGGCGAACACGGTCATCTCCGACGCTTTCGGCAACGTGCTGACGCAGATGATCACGCCCCCGACCATGACCACCGATCTCAGGATGGCTGCCAGCACCGACGTCCTTTTGGCGGCCTCGGCGGCACCAAGCGACGTGTCTACGCTCACCAGCGCCCTCATCCTGCGGGCCAGCTCGAAAACGCTGGGGACCTTGTTGCTGCGGGCCACCGACGTGGAGAACCCGTTCGACTCCAGGTGAGCCGTCATGTCCCAGACGTCGACGCCGCGCCGAACCGCATCGGCTGCCTCGGAGAACAGCGGCTCCGGCAAGGGGGTGGTGAGCAGGTGCACGGGTGACTGGTCGCTGGCGTTCATGCCACGCCCCCTGCCTGGGAATTGTTCTGGTCCTCCGCCTCAGCGGTGACGAGGCGTTTCATCTGCACCGGCTCGCTCACGGCGACGTCGTTGAGGGCCATTTCGTACAGGTCACGGTAGCGATCGACGAAGGTCGTCAAGCTGAACAGCTCGAGGGCTCTGGCGCGAGCCTTGCGACCCATCGCTTGACGCCTGTCGGGGTCCTGCAGCAGGGCGATGATCCCGTCGGCCAGCTGTCTGGGGTCTCGTGGGTGCACCAGCAGACCTGCTTCGCCGTCAGTACCGACCACCTCCGCGACACCCCCGACGTCCGTGTTCACGGTGGCACGGCCCGCCATCATCGCCTCGATCACCGTGAACGGGAGCCCCTCCGAGATGCTGGAGAGTGCGACCACGTGACCGGCGGCAATGGCGTGCATCGAATCGGGCACCGCACCCTCGAAGGTGACCGCCTCATCCAAACCAAGCTGCAGAATCTGGCGTTCCAGACCCTCCCGATATGCCTCGTCACCTTTGGGTGTGGGGCCGAAAAGCCGCAGCCTGGCATCGGGAATTCGCTCGCGCACCAGGGCAAACGCGTCGATCAGCACTTCAAGCGCCTTGAGCGGGTCGATTCGGCCGACGAAACTGACCGTTGGCGCCTTCGGCTCGTGTTCCATGGGGTGGTACAGGTCGACGTCCACGCCGTTCAGGATCGTGGCGGTCTTGCCGGCCGGCGCACCCAGCTCGATTTCCCAGTTTCGGTTGAACTCGCTGACCGGGGCCAGCCGCACGGCCTCGCGATAGGCAACCTGGGACAGCATCCGCAAAGGAAGGCACCCACGACGTACCTGCTCGACCAGGACATCGAGGACTGGCTCAGGGCAAGATAACGCTCGCGCAGGTAGATGCCATGTTCGGTCACCACGATCGGGGTGCCCTGCTGCCACCAGCGGCCCAACGCCAACAACGCCGGGGGGCCGTTCGACGCCACGTGGCTGATGTCGACATCGGGCCAGTCCGCGTCCGCCAGGGCGAGCACGCGATCGACGTAGGAGCCGGCCGCCGCAGCATCGGCAAGAGTGAGACGGGGCTGCCCCGCCATGTTGTACCGGTGTTCGTGCCACGCGGAAATGATCCACGCAATCGACGGGTAACGGTCCAGCAGTGACCCAAGCCGTGGCCCCTGCCAGCTGGTCAGTTTCTTCAGCACAGTGGTGAACTCGTCAAGATCGCCGGTGGAGTGCGGCTCAGCGGGCAACACCGCCGCCCACAACCGTTCCAGCAGGTGCCCCAGCCGCCGCCCGGACGGCGCACACAACAGCGGCGGGCACGGACGCACCCGACCCCACATCGGAATCAGGGTGACCTCGTCAGCAGCCACGTTGGCCGGCAGTTCCAGCTGCACCTGTTCGTTCGCCCCGATCAGGGTGACGGGGATGAACTGGTGCTCAGGAAGACCTGTGATCAAGTGCTCGCACCAAGTGCTGACCCCACCGCTGGCGACGGGGTAGGTGCCCTCGGTGAACAACCCGATCCTCATCGCGCCTAGCCTCCGATCGGCCAAGTGGCCTGCGTCGCGAACCCGGACGTTTCGGGCAGCTGGAAAACAACAAGGGCACCGGCCGGAGCCTGGATCCATGCCGAGCGGGAACCGGAATAGGATTCGCCGAACGGTTTGTCGACGAACCAGTCCACCACCCACTGGGTTCCTTCCGGTGCGGTGATCGGCACCTGGACGTCGTTCTGCGTCGCGTTGTGCACCGTGAGCACCTGCCCGGACACTCTCACGTCCACTTCCGCGTTGACGGCAGTCCAGATCCGCTGGTTCACCAGCTCGGTCCCTGCCTGGGTCATGGTGGGGTTCACCAGCGGTGTGTCGTCGGCGAAGGTCGCCCGATAGCGCTGCAGGAAGTGGTCCAGGACCGGGTACAGCAGGCGTTCCCCGGTCAGATTCGACTGGTGCACAAAGTGCGGACGCGGATCATTGCCGACAGCGTGCGAAAAGACGAGCTGACCTTGCGTTGGCGTGACGTAGTCGGCAAAACCGGTGCCCGGATCGAGGGGCTCGATGCACGGCGTCTGCGCGTCAACCTCACAGAGCCCCGAGCCCCCGTTGGCGCGAGTGGTCAGCAACCAGTTGTACTGCGACACCACCTGAGCCTGGGTCGGCGTGTTGTAATCGAGGTCGATCGGGTATCGCGGCACCGTGGTTGCAGGCCCGACACTGCGCGGGTACAACTCCTCGGAGGCGTCCGAGGCGAGCCAGCTGATCCTGGCGTCAGCCAAGGCGGGAGCCAGACCCGGGTTGTCCGTGTGCATCTGCGGTTCTTTGCGCAGCCCCGAGTGTTCCCCGGTGACCACCTCGCGCTGGTCGTAGTTGCGAAGCTGGTTCTTGCTCATGAACTGCTGGTTCTTGACCAGCTCCTCGCGGACGGTTTCGCGTTCCAGCCACAGCGGGTTGCCCTGATCGTCGGTAAGGCAGCTCCAACTGTCCGGCTCGATGTCCTGCTTGCAGCCGAGGTAGCGGTGCGTGAAGGTGTGGCTGATCAACCTCAGCTGGTCATTGTTGGCCACCAGCGCCTCCATCAGGGCATCACGGCCACCGTGCTGATCGGCGTACTGGGCAGGCCCGGCTCCGTTGATCACGAGATCGACCTTGGTCCCGTTGGCGCGCTGCCAGTCGACCAGTGCCGTGATGTCGTCCGCGACCATCCTGACCGGGTCGATCGGGGCCACGTCCGCCCCACAGTTGCGCCCGATCTCGCAGTGGCCCTCAGCGCTCCACTGCGCGTTCGGCAGCAGCACGTCGTCGGCATGCACAGCGAAGTAGTTGCGGTTGATGGACGTCGACACGCCCCGGGTCAGCCAGCCAACCACTCCGTGGCTCAGCAGCTGGGTGTGGCTCTGGCCCTTGTCGCCGTGGAAGCTCAGCATCAGGCTCTCGCGGCCGTCGACACGCCGCTCGGCGATCAGCGCTGCCGTCTCGTCGGTGCCCGGGATCAGCGTGGTCACCAGCGGCACGTACTCAATCCCCGGACCGCCAGCCAGCGACACCGGATTGAGTACCGCAGTGGTTGCCTGGGGTTCCAGCGGGTCCAACTCGATGATGTCCCGCAGGTAGGAGAACGCCCCCCGACGGCCTTCCTCGGTCACCACCACAGGAGCGTTGGCGCCGATCGGGCCCTCGTAGCGGGGCGGCTCATCAGTGGAGGGCACGGTCTCCACAGCTCTGACCTGGAAAGCCTTCTGGTAGTCAGCGAGGGCATCGATCTCTTCCTCGCTCAGGTTGGGGGGCGTCATGGAAGGCGTGATGATGCCCGCGAAATGCGCGTGCAACCCGTCGTCATCCGCGCTGGCCAGACTGTCCTCGGTCAGCTTGGAGCGTCCGGGATCGAGCAGTGGCACTCGGGTGACCGGGACACCTTCGCGCTGCATCCTGTCGATGATGGCCGCCGTCAAGGGTTCCCCGTCATCCAGCGCCAGCACGCGTAGTGCGACGTCGACATCCTGGGCTGCGACTGCAGCCACGGTGGATTTCGGTGGATGGCTGGGAGACGAACTGCTCGTGTCGCGCACCGGCCCGGTGCATCCGACGAGCGTCAGTGCCAGCACACTCGCCAAGGCAAGTCCCACTCGTGTGAGCGCAATCACACCGATTCCTCCCCATGGCCCTTGGCAGCAGGCAGCGCCGCCTCGAAACCCGGAGCACCACCATCCACAAGGGATTATGCAATCTTAGGCCGTCAGCTGGACAGTTGGAACACCATTACCCGTGCTGGACGTTCGCCCCAAGCGTCAGCATTCTCAGGAAAAGACCACGCTTACTGTTTGCTCTCCCACGCGTCAGCGTGCTCATGGAGAATGGGGTGGGGCGTTGGTCACAGCGCCCCACCCCATGCTCACTGCAGGTCAGCCCTTGACGTACATGCCACCAGGCTTGGTGTTCAGGTTGATCAGGATGTTCTTGGTCTGCGTGTACGCGTTGAGAATCATCTTGTGGGTTTCGCGGCCGATGCCGGATTCCTTGTAGCCGCCGAACGGGGCACCCGCAGGGAAGGCGTTGTAGGTGTTGACCCAGACGCGACCGGTGCGCACCCCAGTAGCCACCCGCATGGCCCGGCCGAGATCCTGGGTGAACACGCCACCGCCAAGGCCATAGACCGAGTCGTTGGCCATCGCGATGACGTCGTCCTCGTTCTTGAACGGCACGACGACGCCGACCGGCCCGAAGATCTCTTCCTGGGCGACGCGCATCTTGTTGTTGACGTCGGCGAGCAACGTGGGCTTCATGAAGGCGCCCTTGGCCAATGGCCCCTCGCTGAAGCGCTCACCACCGGTGGCGATCGTCGCACCCTCGTCGACGCCGATCTTCACGTAACCCAGGATCTTCTGGAGCTGTTTCTCGTTGATCTGGGCGCCCATCTGGGTGGATGGGTCGAGCGGGTCCCCCACCTTGACCTTCTCGAACGCGGCCGTCGCAGCCTCCAGGAAGCGGTCGTAGAAGGTCTCCTGGACGAAGATGCGCGAACCTGCTGAACAGACCTGGCCCTGGTTGAACAGGATGCCCAGCTGCACACCCTCGAGGGCGATGTCCATGTCGGCATCGTCGAAGAAGATGTTGGCGCTCTTGCCACCCAGCTCCAGCGTCGCGGGAATGATCTTCGCTGCAGCTGACAGGCCGATGCCACGACCCACCTCAGTTGAACCCGTGAAAGCCAGCTTGTCGACGTCGGCATGCTGCAGGTACTCACCGCTCTTCGAACCGGACCCGGTGACGACGTTCAGGACGCCTTTGGGCAGCAGCCCTGCCTCGTCGATCAGCCGGGCCAGCTCCAGCACCGACAGCGACGTGGTACTGGACGGCTTGAAGATGACCGTGTTGCCAGCGCCGAGGGCCGGTGCGAGCTTCCAGGCTGCCATCAGGAACGGGAAGTTCCAGGGCACGATCTGCCCGATCACGCCCAACGGCTCCTTCAGGATGAGATCCATCATGTTGGGATCCAGCATTGTGGCCGAGCCCTCTTCGGCGCGGATGCAGCCCGCGAAGTAACGGAAGTGATCGGCACCCAACGGAACGTCAGCGGCGGTGGTCTCGCGGATCGGCTTGCCGTTGTCCATGGTCTCAACGGTGGCGAGGAACTGCGCATTTTCCTCGATCAGGTCCGCAATGCCGAGCAGGATCCTGGAGCGTTCCTGGACGGAGGTGCGAGCCCATCCCGGGAAGGCCTTGCGAGCCGCCTCGACCGCCGCGTCGACGTCAGCCTCGCTCGCCTCTGCGATTGCGGCGAGGTGCTCGCCGTTCGCCGGATTGATCACGTCAAGCGTCGCCTCGCCGGAGGCGGGACGCCACTCGCCGTCGATATGGAGCTGGTATGTGTCAGTGGACAGTTTGACCTTGTCAGCCATCACGACTCCTTTGTCTGCACGCGTCAACCGTGCTCGTCTCGACTTGGACACGCCACCCACGGTCGTGCAGGTCGGACATCCTGGGCGCGGCGAACGCGCTCTCGGTTGCCGGACCAAGAGAGAGGCTTGTCAGCTTTGACTGTACATCGGGGCTTGTGAAGACGAAGTCAGCGCAGAAAAGCCCGATCGCTCACAGTGGCGCCCTTGAGTTGTTTGAAGCGGTTGAGCAGATCTTCAACCGAGCAGCGCTGCTTCTCGGCGCCGTCCAGATCCAGGATGATCTGGCCCTCGTGCATCATGATCAGCCTGTTGCCCAAGCGAAGAGCCTGGCGCATGTTGTGGGTCACCATCAGCGTGGTCAGGCCGTGCCGTTCAACTTCACGCTCGGTCAGCTGGGTGATCAGTTCCGCACGCTCGGGATCGAGCGCCGCAGTGTGCTCGTCCAGCAGCAGGATCTGCGGCTCGCTGAAGGTCGCCATGACCAGGCTCAAGGCCTGGCGCTGACCACCGGAGAGAAAGCCCACCTTGGTCTTGAGACGGTTCTCCAACCCAAGCTCCAGGATCTCCAGCTCCTCGCGGAAGCGACGCCGTTTGGCGGCGGTGACCCCCCTGCCGAGGCCACGGCGCTTGCCCCGTGCGAAGGCGATCGCCATGTTCTCCTCGATGTTCAGGTCGGGCGAGGTCCCGGCCATCGGGTCCTGGAAAACCCGACCCACCTGACTGGCAACGCGATGCTCGGGCAGTGCGGTGACGTCCCTGTCACCGATTCGGATTGTTCCGGTGTCGGGCCGGAAAACACCGGCAACCACGTTCAACAGTGTCGACTTGCCGGCACCGTTGCTGCCGATGACGGTGACGAAGTCGCCCTCGTGCATCCGCAACGACACGTTGCTCAGCGCTATCCGCTCATTGACGGTGTGTGCAAAGAACGCCTTGGTGACATTGCGCACCTCCAGCTGCGCAATCCGATCAGGCATCAGCCACCTCCACCCCAGCCTGGCGCGGCGCCGATCCGCCGGTCCGCTTGCGCTCTCGCGGGCCCCGGAAGGCCCCGACCTTCGGCAGCAACAGGGCTGCCACCACCAGCACCGCCGAGATCAACTTCATGTCGTTCGGGTTGAAGCCGACCATCAGGGCCAACTGGATCACCAGCCGGTAGATCACCGAGCCGAGCACCACCGCAACCACCGCGCGCCACACCGGCCGGTTGCCGAAGATCGCCTGACCGATGATCACCGACGCCAGCCCCGCGACGATCTGGCCGATGCCCATGCTGATGTCGGCATAGCCCTGGTACTGGGCCATCAGAGCCCCGGACAGCGCCACCAGGCCGTTGGCCAAGGCCACGCCGGTGATCTTCATGGCGTCAGTGTTGATGCCTTGGGCGCGGGCCATGCCCCCGTTGTCGCCCGTCGCCTGGATGGCCAAGCCGGTGTCAGTCGTCAGGAACCACACCAGACCGGCTGCGAAGGCAGCCACCACAAGCGCGAAAACCAGCACGGACGTGGGCGTGGCGAACAGGCGTTCGCTGCGCATTCCCGACAGCAACGTGTCGGTGCGAAGCAGCGGCAGGTTCGCCTTGCCCATGATCCGCAGATTGATGGAATACAGCGAGATCTGGGTCAGGATGCCGGCCAGCAAGGGGTTGATGCCGCCCTTGGTGTTCAACAGGGCCGTCACGGTACCGGCCACCAACCCGCCCCCGAAGGCTGCGATGGTGGCTGCGAGCGGATCACCGCCACGCAGGATCAGCATCGCAGCCAGCGCGCCGCCGGTGGTGAACGCCCCGTCGACCGTCATGTCGGCGAAGTCGAGCACGCGGAAGGTCAGATATACCCCCAGCGCCATCAGCCCGTAGATGAGCCCCAGGTCAATCGCAGCAACCATCAGTTGATCAGACCTTCTCGTCGGCCTTGTCAAGCAGCGCCTGCGGAACCGTGATGCCCATCCGCTCCGCGGCCTGGGTGTTGATCACGAGTCGGTAATCGGCTTGCCGCTCGACGGGCATGGTCGCCGGCTTCGCGCCGTCCTTCAGAATCCTGACCGCCATCTGACCGGTCTGGTAGCCGAGCTTGTTGTAGTCGATGCCGTAGGTGATCAAGCCACCCTTCTTGACCGAGTCCGCCTCGCCCACAACCACCGGAATCTTCTTGGACTCAGCGACCTGCAGCACGGCGTCCAGTCCGGACACCACGATGTTGTCCGTGGGCACGTAGATGGCGTCCGTGTCGAGAGCGTTGGCGGCCTGCTGCACCTCGGAACTGTTGGTGACGGTCTTCTCGACGACGCTCAGCCCCTGCTGCTCGGCGGCTGTGCGGGCGAGCACTACCTGCACCTCGGAGTTGATCTCACCCGAGCTGTAGACGATGCCGACGGACTTTGCCTCCGGCTTGAGCTGCTTGATCAGGGCGATCTGCTCGGCCACCGGGTTCATGTCAGTGGTGCCGGTGACGTTGCCGCCGGGAGCGTCGTTGGTCTCCACCAGCTTGGCCGCCACCGGATCGGTGACCGCGGTGAACAGAATCGGAATGTCGGTGATTGCCTGTGCGGTGGCCTGTGCCGTCGGCGTGGCGATGGCAAGCACCAGATCCGGCTTGTCGGAAGCAAACTTGGCTGCGATCGAGGTCGCGGTGCCCTGATCCCCCTGAGCATTCTGCTCGTCGTAGCTGACCTCCAGGCCGGCGTCCTTGAGCGCCTGCTTGAAGCCCTCTCGCGAAGCGTCCAGGGACGGGTGGGACACGATCTGGGTGATGGCGACCTTGTAGCTGCTGCTCGTGGCAGCGGAGCAACCACCAAGCGCCAGTGAGGTGGCGATGACCAGCGCGCCCAGCGCGGCGATCGGGGACTTCTTCATTGGCGTTCCTTTGCTGGAGTGAGGCCTGGTCGCCCGCACAGCAGGCACAGACCAGTACGACGCTGGCGACCCACAGATTGTGGCACATCAGTCTCGGACCACGATGATCGTGGTCAAATGAAGATGACCTGCGCCCCCTCCGCGATCTCGATGAAGTCGCTGGCCGAGATGATCCCGTCCAGATCGTCACGAAGATCCGACTCGCGCAGCTTCATCATGTCGAACGTCAACCGGCAAGCCCACAGCTTGGCACCCATCGCCTTGAGCAGGTCGAGAAACTCGCCCACCGGAGGGATGTCCAGATCAGCCAGCATCTTGTTCATCATCCCGGTGGAGGCCGTCGTCATCCCCGGCAGCACACCGAGCAACTGCGGCATCGGGATACCGGGAGCCATCGGCAGGTGCATGGCGGTGTTGCCGGCCATCGTGAACTTGAGGTTGTTCATGCGGCGCTTGTCGATCAGGTCATAACCCCAGAAGGTGAAGAAGATCTGCACCTCGATGCCCTCCCCGAGGGCGGCGTTGCCCATGATGAGCGCCGGGTACGCCATGTCGAGGTTTCCCTTGGAACAGATGAAGCAGATCTTGCGCGGGCCGGTGGCCGCGGGTGCGGCCGCCCGGGTGTCAGGTGTCACGGGGGGCGTCTGGCCGCCGGATGCCTCCGGCACGGTGGCGACAGCGGCGTCGGGGACGTCGCCGAAGTTGGGGACGATGGGGTCGATGTCGCCGAACTGATTCGGGATACCAGTCATGTTGTGAGGTTCCTTTCGATTCGTCGAGCGTTCAGACACAGCCCTTGGGCTTGGGGAGCCCGGCAATGTAAGACATCTTCTTCGCCGGCTTGCCCGGGAAGAGTTCGAACAGCTGCTTGATGTCGAAGCCGCCGACGCTGGCCACCCGGCGCAGCGTCGGGGTTTGGCCGGTCTTGGCGTGGTCTGCACGCAGGAACCGGATCGGGGCCCAGTGACCTTCGGTCATCTCCATCACCCCGGCGTACTTGGCCAGGCGGACGGCCAGTTCCTCGTCCCACTGCTCAGGACGGGTGAGGAAGCCCTCCTCGTTGACGTCGATGGTGTGACCGGCGATGGTGGTTGTTGGCATGTGCGCGTCCTTTCGAATCAGTTGGCGGACTTCGGCGGTTTCTTGCCAAGCATGGTCATCTTCGATGGCAGCGGCAGCCAGCGTCCGGGGATGAGCAGGTGCCAGTAGATCCATCTGAAGCCAAGCTTGCCCCAATGGTCGACGCGCGATTCCTTGAGCAGCGTCAGTGGGCCGACCACGGGGAAGGGATACGCCCCGGTCAAGGGCTCGACGTCGTAGTTGAAGTCCAGCAGCATGGCTTTGCCGCGGCCCGATTCGATGAAGCAGTTGGCGTGGCCGTCAAAGCGATGGGTCATGGGTTTGCCGGCCAGGTACTGCTCGAAGTTCTCCATGAAGATGTCGATCGAGAAGTGCGCCACGGCCCCGGCCTTGCTGGTGGGGATGGTGCCGGCATCACCGAGCACGAAAATGTCCGGGTGGCCGTCGGCGACCAGCGTGGCTGGGTCGTTGGGCACCAGATTGAGCTCGTCGCCCAGACCCGAACGGGCTACGTAGTCGGCGCCCATGTTGATCGGGATCGTGACCAGCATGTCGTAGGGCACCTCGGTGCCGTCGTAGGCCACCAGCTTGTGTGCCTTGGCGTCGACCCGCTCCACCATGAAATCGGTCACCAGGTGGATGCCACGCTTGACGAAGGACTCCCCCAGTTCCTGTTTGGCCACCGGCTTGGTGAAGGCGCCGTCCAGGGGGGTGACGAAGCTAAGTTCGGTGGCTCGGCGCAGGCCGTGCTGATCGAGGTAGTCGTCCACCAGGAAGGCGAACTCCAGCGGCGCCACGGGGCATTTGATCGGCATTTCCGTGATGTGCACGACCATCCGGCCCCCGGGCCACTGTCGCAAGGCATCGGCGAGCCGCTTCGCACCGGCCAGGGTGAAGAACTCGTGGATGCTGACGCCGTACTCCTGCTGGTCGTCCATGCCGGGCGTCTGGTCGGGACGAGGACTCACACCGGTGGCGATGATCAACACGTCGTAGTCAAGGCTCTGACCGTTGGCAAGCAGCACGCGCTTGTCCTCGGGCAGCACCCGCTCGATCCCGGACTGGACGAAGGTGATGCCGCGACGCAGCTGCCGATCGCGCGGTCTGACCACCTGCTGCTCACTCAACTGGCCGAAGGGCAGGAAGAGGTAACCGGGCTGGTAGTGATGATCGTTGTCCTGATCGACCACGGTGACGGCCAGCTTGCTGGCCGGGTAGGCCTTGCGCAACCGGTTGGCGACGATGGTCCCGGCGGTTCCCCCACCGAGGACGAGTACTTTCTTCATGGGTGCTCCCTGGCTCGACAACGAACCTGCCTGACTGACCAGACGAGCCTACCCGCGGGGGTATGCCGCTTGGGCGGAAGAAGAGCGATCTCACCCAGGTTGTCGGGCGGCATCAGCCACCGCCCGGGCGCGACGGCCGATCAACTGCTCCGATTTTGCACTTTGGCGCCGGTCACGTTATAGTTTTGGAGCTGGTTCAACCAGGCAAGCAAGGCCCTGTAGCGCAGTTGGTTAGCGCGCCGCCCTGTCACGGCGGAGGTCGTGGGTTCGAGTCCCATCAGGGTCGCTGAGCGGTGATGTCGCCATCACCGCTCTTGTGTTGCGACGAGGCTTCCACCCTCGTCGCAATGGTGGCCAGGTAGCTCAGTCGGTAGAGCACACGCCTGAAAAGTGTGGGGTCGCCGGTTCGATCCCGGCCCTGGCCACAGACAAACCTGATCACGAAATCTGATCGGACCAACAACGCGAAGCGGTCGGAACCCTGAGGGTTCCGACCGCTTCGCGTTGTTGTGCTGTGGCTCTTGTGTGACGAGACACTCGTCGGTCACCTGCTACCGGTTGCGGATCACTGGTGGAAGTTGTCGTCGTCTGCATGACGGTGACCACCCGTGATCCACCGGACGGTCACCCATCAAAGGGTCGGGACCGTCCAGGCACCTGTCGCGATATCGGTGTGCGGGTATCAGTGACGAGCCAAACACAACAGTCAGGACGAACGCCTCAGGTCCTCGTCCTCGTCCTCGGACTCGAAGCGATCCGCATCGTCGGACTCGTAGGCCTCGACAAGGTCCGCGTACTGTTCGGGGATCTCCTCGTGAAGGCTCTCTTCCCCATCGGTCCCACCACGGAGCTCACGCTCCAATGAAGCGAAGTCAGTGTTGACCGAGCGGTACTTCAAGTCCCGGGCAACCCTTGTCTGCTTCGCTTTTGCACGGCCGCGCCCCATATCGGGTCGACCCCCTCGCTTTGTCCCTCGCGGCAGAACCGCGGCATGATGAATGTGTCGTGTCAGAAAGATTACCCAGATCGGGCGGGCTAACCCAAACCCACTTCGCCCAGCCCGTGGCGGTTCGCGACTGATGGACTCTAACCGAGCCGACGGTGCTCCCCGAAAAGCTCCGCGACGGCCGGCGACCCGGGAGCGGCCGTCACCTGACCGCACACCCAGGACGGCACACCCGACGCAGCCAGTGAACGCTGCGCGGCGTCAACCTGGTCGGCCGGCAGCAGCGCCACCATGCCGACCCCCTGGTTGAGCGTGGCCTCGATGTCGGCCTGGGAAACCTGACCGAGACGCTGCACCAGCTGGAAGATCGGCCCGGGCGTCCAGGTGGCCCGGTCGATGTCGGCGCGCACCCCGTCCGGGAGCACCCGCGCCAAGTTGTTGGCCAGCCCGCCGCCGGTGATGTGACTCACCGCATGAACCGTCGTGGCCCGCAGCAGCTCGAGGATCGGCTTGGCATACACCCGCGTGGGCTCCAACAGCTCCTCCCCCAGCGTCCGGCCCAGCTCTACGACGTGGCTGTCCAGCCCCAGCCGCGCCTGGTCGAACACCCGCCGCACCAGTGAGTAACCGTTGGAGTGCAGGCCGCTGGCGGCCATCGCCAGCGCCACGTCACCTGGCTGCACCAGGTGCGCGCCCAGGATGCGGTCACGCTCCACCACGCCGGTGGTGGCCCCGGCGATGTCGTACTCATCCGGCTCCATCAGGCCCGGGTGCTCTGCTGTCTCGCCTCCCAGCAGCGCCGTTCCGGATGCCTCGCAGGCATCTGCGATGCCCTTGACGATGGCGGCGATTCGCTCCGGCACGACGTGCCCGCAGGCGATGTAGTCGGTGAGAAACAGCGGCTCGGCGCCGCAGACGACCAGGTCGTCGACCAGCATGCCGACCAGGTCGAAACCGATGGTGTCGTGCTTGTCCATCGCCTGGGCGATCGCCACCTTGGTCCCGACGCCATCGGTGCTGGTGGCCAGCACCGGTTGCCGGTAGAGCTTCAGCGCGCTGACGTCGAACAACCCGGCAAAACCACCGATGCCACCGATCACTTCCGGGCGCCGGGTGCGGGCGATGTGACCCTTCATCAACTCAACGGCACGATCGCCGGCTTCGATGTCGACGCCTGCCAACGCATAGGCGCTCTGTTGTGGTTCGCTCATGAGTCCTCCTGAACGTGCTTGTCGATGCCCGGGATCCCGGCAGGCTGGTCGATGCCCAGGATGCTGGCGGCCGTCGCTGGCACCTTGATCGGGTAGTGGCCGTCGAAGCAGGCACGGCACAGTTGCTCGGCCGGGACTCCGACCGCTTCCACCAACCCCTGAAGACTGATGAAGCCCAGCGAGTCGGCGCCGATGGAACGAGCAATGTCGTCCACGCTCAATCCCGGGGCGATCAGCTCGGCGCGGGTGGCGAAATCGATGCCGTAGAAGCAGGGCCACTCCACCGGGGGGCTGCTGATACGCACGTGCACCTCGGCGGCCCCCGCCTCACGCAGCATCCGGATCAGAGCGCGTTGGGTGTTGCCACGCACGATCGAGTCGTCGACGACCACCAGCCGCTGCCCCGCGATCACTTCGCGCAACGGATTCAGCTTGAGCCGGATACCGAGCTGTCGGATGGTGTTGGTCGGCTGGATGAAGGTGCGGCCCACGTAGCTGTTCTTGACGAGCCCGAAACCGAACGGGATGCCTGACTCCCGGGCGTAGCCCAGTGCGGCCGGGGTTCCGGACTCGGGCACCGGCATCACCAGGTCTGCCGCCACCGGGTACTCCTTGGCCAGTTGGCGCCCGATCGCCAGCCTGGTGCTGTGCACGTTGCGGCCGGCAATCCGGGTGTCCGGGCGGGCCAGGTACACGTACTCGAAGAGGCAGCCCCTGGGCGTGGCATCGGCGAACCGCTTGCTCCTGATGCCGGCCTCGCCGATGACGACGAGCTCCCCGGGATCGATCTCGCGCACGAAGGAAGCACCGACGATGTCCAGCGCTGCGGTCTCGGAGGCCACCACCCAACCGTTCTCCAGCCGCCCCAGCACCAGGGGGCGCACCCCGTGGCGGTCACGCGCGGCGTACAGGGTGTTGTCGGTCAGGCAGACCAGGCTGAAGGCCCCCTCCAGTCTGGGCAGCAGATCGAGAAAGATCTGCTCCCAGGTCAACCCTGGATAGGTGCCCATCAGTGCCGACACCAGCTCGGTGTCGTTCGTGGAGTCCATCGACTTCTTGGTGGGCACATCGGTGCCGAACTCGACGAGCAGGGCCTCCAGCTCGTCGGTGTTGGTGAGATTGCCGTTGTGGGCGAGCGCGACGCTGCCCTCGGAGGTGGTGCGGAACGTGGGCTGGGCGTTCTGCCACACGCTGGCACCGGTGGTGGAGTAGCGGGTGTGCCCGATCGCGATGTGGCCCGGCAGTGAGCTCAGGGTGGTCTCGTCGAACACCTGGCTGACCAGCCCCATGTCCTTGAACACCATGATGCGATGGCCGTTGCTGACAGCGATGCCGGCCGACTCCTGACCCCGGTGTTGCAGCGCGAACAAACCGAAGTAGGTCAGTTTCGAGACTGCCTCACCTGGGGCATAGACCCCGAAGACACCGCACTCATCCTGGGGCCGGTCGGAGTCGAGCTCCGTCGTCAGCCGGCCGTCACCGCGTAGCACCACTCGGACACTCTACCCCCCGCAGCCTGGGGAACCCGGTTCAGCGCCGCGCACCAGGACCGGGAAAGAAGCGGATCAGCAGGCCTCCTGACACCACCAGCGCCGCTGGAACCAACCCGGTCACCCACACCAGGACGCTCACGGCGGCAGGATCTCCCGGCAGGGTCGCAGCGTCGACGCCGCCCAGACCGAGACCCCAGCCGACCAGCCCGCCTGCCAGGGCCTGGGCGATCTTGCGGCTGAGCTGGTAACTGGAGAACACCGCACCCGGCACCGACACGCCCGTCACCCGCCGGCCATGATCGACGCACTCGGCAGCCAAGGCGTACATCAGCGAGTTGAGCGCGCCGTTGCCGAGCCCCTGCACGGCAAAACAGCAGACCACGAAAGGGACGCTGGCCGGGGCCAGCGCCAACCCCGCCATGCCCAACGAGCTCACCGCCGCCAGGCTGAGATAGACGCGTCGCACGTCCCAGCGCGCGACGAGGCGCGGGGCGAGGGGCATCATCAACAAGGAACTGGCCGCCATGGCAGCGGTGAACCACGCCAGCAGGCCGGAGTTCCCCAGGACGAGGGTCGCATAATGCGCCTGCGCGTTCATGATGGCGAACTGGCCGGTGAGCAGAACCACCGACGAGACGCACAGCACACCCAATGGCCTGTTGGCGCGAACGGCCGCGACTGTCTCGGCCAGGGAAACCGACTCGGTCGGCGTCTGCACAGCCTCCTGACACGTTCGATAGCACACCAGGTACAGGGCCATGCCGATCACCACGAAAACGAGGGCGACCAGCGTGAAGAACCGTTGCAGCGCAGCGGGATCGGCGCCCAACCGGGTGATCTGGGGGGAGATGATCACGGCGAGGACGATCTGAACGGTCATCACCGCCCCCATCCGGTAGGAGTTCAGCCCCACCCGTTCCACCCGGTCGGTGGTCATGGCAGAGGCCAGCGACGCGTAGGGAATCGTGGTCAGTGAGTAGAACAGCATCATGATCATGCTCGTCACCCACGCGTAGGCCAGCCGCGCTCCGTAGGAGTTGAACGCCGGCACGGTGAAGACGGCCACCGAGGCAATCAGCAGCGGGGCGGTCGCCCACAGCAGGTAGGGCCGGAACCGGCCGCGCGGCGACACTCGGGTGTCCACCAGGCGCCCGGCAAGCAGGTCGCATCCGCCGGACCAGATGCGTACGCCGAGCAACAGCACACCCACGTCGAACGCCGACAAGCGGGCCACATTGGTGTAGTAGATGAGCAGGAACACCGCCTGGAACGTGAACACCAGGTTGTTGGCGACGTCACCGGCGGCGTAGCCCGCGTAGGACGCCGGACCCAATGGTTGACGGGACTCCTGCTGCCGTTCCGGGAGCGGTGCCACGTCCTGCACCTCATCGTCGTCCGCGGCGGCACGATCCGGCTGAACGTCGCCGTTGCTGGACTTCAACTTCCCAGCCGGGCCAGCAGGTTGGCCTCGGCGTGCACGCACCGGCCCCAATCGCCCAGATCGAGCGACTCGTCGATGCCGTGCATGGCTGACTGCGGGTCGGTCACCGCGGTGATCAGGATCGCGGCGTCCGGGAAGACCTCGGCGAATTCAGCCACCAGCCCGATCGAGCCGCCACACCCGATCGACACCGCCGGCCTGCCCCAGGCGTCCCGCCAGGCCGCTGCCGCCGCCTGGCAGATCGGACCTTCGAAAGCCACCACTGCGGGGTCGACTGCTCGGCCGCGGGCGACACTGACCCGGGCACCCCAGGGGGCGTGCTGCTCCAGGTGGCGCACCACTGCATCCATGGCGCGTTCCCGGTCGTCTCCGGGCGCCAGCCGGACGCTGACTTTGGCGCTGGCACTGGGGATCAGGGTCGAGGAGGCGTCGGCGATCCGGGTGCTGTCGAGGCCGATCACGCTGACCGCCGGCTTCGTCCACAGCCGCTGGACCACGGACCCTGAGCCGATCAACTGCACACCGTCGAGCACCCCGGCCTCGCCGCGCAACCGGGCCTGGGGGTAGTCCAGGTCGGGGGCTTCGGTCTGAGTCAGACCCTGGATGGCGACGTTGCCGTCGGCGTCGTGCAAGGTGGCCAGCAGTCGGCACAGTGACGTCAAGGCGTCGGGCACCACGCCGCCGTACTCGCCGGAGTGCACGCCACTGCGCAAGGTGGACACGGTGACCTCCACGTCGATCAGCCCGCGCAGCATGGTGGTGAACGCCGGCTGGCCCACCTCCCAGTTGGTGCTGTCGGTGATCACGTAGGCATCAGCACGCAAGGCTTCACGGTGACGCTCCAGCATGGCGCCCAGGGTCGGGGAACCGATCTCCTCCTCGCCCTCCACGAACAGGGTCACTCCCACCGGTGGCTTGCCGTCGAAGGCGCGCAACACCGCCAGGTGCACCGCCACCCCACCCTTGTCATCGGCAGCACCGCGGCCGTACAGCCGACCGTCACGTTGGGTGGCCTGGTAGCTGTTGGTGGTCCACGCCGCCTGGTCACCGGCCGGCTGCACGTCATGGTGGGCGTACAGGCAGATGGTGGGCTTTCCCGCAGGGGCCGGCCAGTGCGCGATCACCGCCGGCTGGCCACCGGCAGCCACGACGCTGACATCGGCGGCACCGAGCTCGGACGCCCAGGCGGCCACCAGCTCGGCACTGCGTGCGACGTCGGCGCAGTGTTCGGCCTGGCTGCTCACCGAGGGGATGGCGACGAGCTTCTTCAGATCCTCCAGGGTCCGTGGCAGTGCGCTGTCCACCCGGGCCCCGAGGTCAGGGGCGTCCAGTTCGGGATTCATGCCTGGAAGGCTAGCGCAGCCCTCTCAGGCGTCCATGGCAGCGGGGATGGGAGCCTGCCAGGCGGCCCGCAGTTGGGTCAGCGGCAGCGAGAACTGGCCCTGCACGACGAACTCGTCCTCACCCGTCACCTCACCCAGCCGGGTCAACGGCAGGTCGTGCTCGAGGCACAGCTGCTGCAGTGCGGGCAGCGAACCGGCAGGCAACGAGACGACCGCCCGTGCCGGCGACTCGCTGAACAGCTCGGCGCAGGCGTCCAGGTTGCCGGGCAGTGTCAGCGAAACGCCCATGAACAGGTCGAAGCAGCTCTCAGCCAGCGCATCGGCCAGACCGCCGTCGGCCAGGTCATGGGCGCTGGACAGCAGGCCCTGCCTGCCTGCCTCGATCAGCACCGACGCCAAGGCCTTCTCCGCGTCGAAACGCGGGAACGGCGGCAGGCCACCCAGATGCTCGTGCATCGCCTCGGCCCAGACGCTGCCGCCCAGTTCCTCGTAAGTGGTGCCCAGCAGGAACACCGAGTCGCCCACGAACTGGAAGCCGCGCGGCACCCGCTTGCGCACGTCGTCGATCACGCCGAGCATGCAGCTGACGGGCGTCGGGATGATGTTGCGGCCGTCGGTCTGGTTGTAGAAGCTGACGTTGCCGCCGGTGACGGGGGTGCCGAGCTCGCGGCATCCGTCCACCAGGCCCTTGATGGTCTCGACGAACTGCCACATCACCTCGGGGTCCTCGGGCGAGCCGAAGTTGAGGCAGTCACTGATCGCGATCGGTTCAGCACCGGAGACCGCAACGTTGCGGTAGCTCTCGCAGAGGGCCAACTGGGCCCCCAGGTAGGGGTTCAGGAAGGAGAAGCGGCCGTTGGAGTCGCAGCTGAGCGCGATTCCCAGGTTGGTTTCCTCGTCGATGCGCAGCATGCCGGAGTCCTCCGGCTGGGCGAGCACCGAGTCGCCGCGCACGAACCGGTCGTACTGGTCGGTGATCCAGCTCTTGTCGCACAGGTTGGGCGAGGCGATCACCTTCAGCATGGTGTCGGCCAGCTCTTCGCCGGTGCTGGCACGTGGCAACTTGTTGGCGTGGTCGGCATTGATCGCCTCCAGCCACTCAGGACACCGTTGCGGGCGGTCGTAGACGGGCCCGTCGGTGGCGACCGTCTTGGGCGCCACGTCGACGATGGTCTCGCCGTGCCAGGTGATGACCAGACGTTCCTCGTCCGTCATCTCACCGATCACGGTGGCTTGCACTTCCCACTTGTCGCAGATCTGCATGAACGTGTCCAGGTGAGCCGGCTCGACGACTGCCAGCATCCGCTCCTGTGACTCGCTCATCAGGATCTCTTCGGGCGTCATGGTGTGGTCGCGCAACGGCACGGTGTCGAGCTCGACCCGCATTCCGGAGTTGCCGGACGCCGCGGTCTCGCTGGTGGCGCAGCTGATGCCAGCCGCCCCGAAGTCCTGCAACGCCTTGACCACGCCCGACCCGAACAGCTCCAGGGTGCACTCGATGAGCAACTTCTCCATGAAAGGGTCGCCCACCTGGACACTGGGGCGCTTGCTGGGCTTGGAATCGTCGAAGGTCTCGGACGCCAGGATGGAGGCGCCGCCGATCCCGTCCGCGCCGGTGGAGGCGCCGTACAGGACGACCTTGTTGCCCTCGCCCGAACCGTGTGCGGTGTGCAGATCCTCGTGCCTCATCACGCCGACCGACAGCGCGTTCACCAGAGGGTTTCCGTAGTAGCTGGGGTCGAAGCTGGTCTCGCCACCGATGTTGGGCAGCCCCAGGCAGTTGCCGTAGCCACCAATTCCGGCCACGATGCCGGGCAGCACGCGAGCCGTGTCCGGAGCGTTCAGCGGGCCGAAGTGCAGGCCGTCCATCGCGGCGATCGGGCGGGCGCCCATGGCGATGATGTCGCGCACGATGCCGCCGACGCCGGTGGCAGCCCCCTGGTAGGGCTCCACGTAGCTGGGGTGGTTGTGGGACTCCATCTTGAACGTGATGGCGTAGCCCTGGCCGATGTCGACCACACCGGCGTTGTCGCCCATCCCGGCCAGCAGCGGACCGCGTGGCGTCTGCTTGCCGAGCACCGCGAACCGCTTCAGGTGCAGCTTGCTCGACTTGTAGGAGCAGTGCTCCGACCACATCACCGAGTACATCGCCAACTCGGCGCTGGTCGGGCGACGACCCAGCACGGAGCGAATCTCGTCGTACTCCTGCGCCTTGAGCCCGAGCTCCTGCCAGGGCTGCTGGGCTGCCGGCGTCTGCTGCGCGTTTTCGACCGTGTCTACCACGCGGCCAATCTAGCGAACAAGGCGCAAGGAAGTGCAAACACTCCCGGCGGCTCACCCGACCCGTCCAGCGTTCGCCAGGGTCTGGTGGGTCAGCCCTAAGCTTGACGCCATGTCCGCCCCCCACGAAGGTCTCACGCTGTGCATCGACGCCGGCCAGACGGGCATCCGTGCGCAGTTGCGCAATAGCGTGCACCGAGGATCGTCACTGGAGTTTCCCGGGATCCGCAATGATCTTCCGCCACTGCCCCAGCTTGCCGACGTGGTCCGTCGCACAATCGGCGAAACGAGGCAGCAGGCGACGGTGGTCGCCCTTGGCTCATCGGGGCTGGAAAGTGCCGAGCCGGGTGCACTGCTCGCCATGGTTGAGGAGCTCGGTGTCCGCCAGACACTGCTGGCCCACGATTCGATCACCAGCTACCTGGGTGCGTTGGGCGCTCGACGCGGCGCAGTGATCGCCGCCGGAACCGGTGTGGTGACGCTGGCCGTCGGCGTCGATCGAGTCGCCCGGGTGGACGGCTGGGGCTACCTGCTGGGCGACGCCGGGTCCGGCTTCTGGGTCGGGCGAGCCGCCCTCGACCAGGTGATGCGCGCCTATGACGGCCGTGGCCCCCAGACTGCGCTGACCGAGATCGTCAGCCGCGATTTTGCTGATCTTTCGGAGGCCTATCGTGAGGTGCAGGAGGACCCGCGCAAGGTCAGCCGCATCGCAGGCTACGCCAAGGTGGTGGCCGGGCTGGCCGAGACCGACCAGGTGTGCCACGAAATCCTGACTGCAGCCGCCAACGAACTGGTGCACTCGGTGGTCTCCGGTCTGGAGAGGGTGGGTGAGACCCGGGCGCCCCGGACCGCGGTCTGCACCGTTGGCAACATGTTCAGATCGTCGCTGCTGGCAACGACGTTCTGCGACAGCCTGCGCCGTCGGGCGCCGCAAGCGACCATGCTCCCGCCAGCCGGAAACGCCCTGGACGGCGCCTACGCCCTGACGACGCTGACCGAGGATTCGGCGCTGTGGGGTGAAGTGCTGCGTGGGGGCGACTAGACCCCAGCACCGCAAGGCCGCGAGCTTCTGACCACGAGCGGCCGCAAGGCCGCGAGCGTCAAACCCTCGCAGCCAGGAAGCTCAGCACGGAACTGAAGAACTTGCTGCCGTCCGTGGACCCGCCGGTCAGCATCTCGACGCTGTGTTCCGGGTGTGGCATCAGGCCAACCACGTTGCCGCGCTCGTTGGTGATGCCGGCGATGTCATTGACCGACCCGTTGGGGTTGCCGAGGTAGCGGAACACCACCTGGTTGTTGTCCTCGAGCCGATGGACCGTCTCCGCGTCGGCCTGGAAGTTGCCCTCGCCGTTCTTGAGGACGACGGTGATCTCCTCACCGGCGCGGTAATCGCAGGTCCAGACCGTGTCCCGGGTTTCCACCCGCAGCCGCTGCTGTTTGCAGATGAACCTGCGGTGCTCGTTGCGGATCATCGCCCCGGGCAACAGATGTGACTCGCACAGGATCTGGAAGCCGTTGCAGATGCCCAGCACCGGCATCCCGGCGTTGGCGGCCCGGATGACCTCACCCATGATGGGGGCAAACCGTGCGATGGCACCGCAACGCAGGTAGTCGCCGTAGCTGAACCCACCGGGCAGCACGACCGCGTCCACTCCCGAGAGCGAATCGGAGGCATGCCACAGCGACACCGGCTCAGCCCCGCACAGCCTCACGGCCCGAAGGGCGTCTTCATCGTCGAGAGTCCCAGGGAAGGTGACGACCCCGATCCTCGCCACCTCACAGCTCCATTTCGCCGAAGTCGTCGCCATTACCGTTGCCGTCGGCCAGCAGCACCACCCGGGGGGACTCCTCGACCCGAACGTCGAAGGTCTCGATCACCGTGTTGGCCAGCAACGTCTCGGCGGCCTCACGCACCTGCTCGAGGCGCTGCGCGGTGATGTCGCCATCGACCTCGATCTCGAATCGCTTCCCCTGGCGCACGTTCAAACCCTCGTAGCCAAGGCGGCGCAACGAACTCGTGACTGCTTTGCCTTGCGGATCCAGGATCTCGGGCTTGGGCATCACTTCAACAATGACTCGGGCCATGGCGCCGATCCTACCGGCTGCCCGGAGTCGCCACGAACTCCCGACCCGTGAGCAAACGGAACGCCTCACGGTAGCGGTCTCTCGTCACTGCGATCACCTCGTCGGGCAGGGCAGGCGGCCTGGCGCCCGACGCCCTGTCCCAGCCGGAGTCGTGCAGCAGCCAGTTGCGCACGAACTGCTTGTCGAAGCTGGTCAGCCTGCCCCGGGCGTGGTCGGCAGCGTCCCAGAAGCGCGAGGAATCGGGGGTCAGCACCTCGTCCGCCAGCACGATCGTGCCGTCGGCGCGCTGTCCGAACTCGAACTTGGTGTCGGCAAGAACGATGCCGCGCTCACGGGCGATCTCCTCGGCTCTGCCATAGATGGCCAGTGTCAGGTCGCGCAGCTGGGCGCCCACCGCGGTGCCGGTGGTGGCGCACATGGTGTCGAAGTCGACGTTCTCGTCGTGGCCGCCGAGAGCTGCCTTGGTGGAGGGAGTGAACAGGGGCTCGGGCAACCGCGACCCGTCCGCCAGCCCGTGCGGCAGCGCAATGCCGCACACCGTCTGGCTGCGCTGGTACTCAGCCCAGCCGGAGCCGGTCAGGTAGCCGCGCGCAATGCACTCGACCGGGACCATCGCCAGTTTCTCGACCACGATGGCCCGGCCGGCGACCAGCTCGGGAACATCGGTGCTGACCACGTGATTTGCCACCATGCCGGCCAGCTGGTCGAACCACCACAGCGACAGTTGGGTGAGAATCTGTGCCCTTGTCAGGGATGACGCTGTCCAGGACGAAATCGAACGCCGAGATGTTGTCGGTGGCCACCATCAGCATCTCGCCGGGCCGGTCAGGCAGGGCGTAGAGCTCGCGCACCTTGCCGGCGTGCAGCAGGGGCAATCCAAGGGCCTCATATTGACTCACGGCGTCAGCGTAGCCCGTCGAAGTGTGTCGTCCGGGACAGGCATCATCACAGATGTGGGAATCTTGACCCAGAGAAGGGAGGCAACTCGGTGGCAGTGTTCGAGGTGTTGCTGCTCGTCGTCGGGGTCACATCCCTGGTGGCGGCCATCGTCCTGGTGGTTCAGGAGCGCCGGCTGCGAGCCGAGCAGCTGGCGGCACGACCGGTCGTCAACGACGGCCTGATCCAGGATTCCTTGTCCCGCGACCTGATCGGCAAGGTGCCACCGGGCCTGCTCGCCACCCTGATCGCCGGCCGCGCCGAGATGGCCGACGTCTCCGTGACCTTGGTCGACCTGGCTGTGCGCGGCTACCTTCGCATCGAGCCGCTTGTCGATGACGGCGAGCCGTACGACTGGCGCCTGACCCGCACCGACAGACCGGCCGATGGCCTGCCCGACTTCGAACAGACCCTGCTCACCGTGCCTTTCGACGAAGCCCACCGGCTGCCGGACGGCACGTTGGCCACCACCATCTCCGCGCTGGTCGCCGACGGACACCGCACCTATCCTCGTGCCCGAGCCGAGCTGCTCGCCCAGGCGGTCTCCCGTGGCTGGTTCCTCAACGAGACGCAGTCCTACCGCAACGCCTGGGGTTGCGCCGGTGGCGCCCTGCTGCTGCTCGGTCTGCTGACCGGTGCGGTGATGATCGTGCGCGGGCTGATCACCAGCAGTCCGGCGGGCACCATCGGCGCACTGCTGTTGGCGGTCACGGGGGTCCTGATCGCCTCCAGGGGCAGGGTTGAACTGCACACCGACTCGGGTGAGGCGGCCGTGGGCAAGGCCAGGAAGCTGAGTAAGCAGATCCACCACATGCAGCCGTCCGACATCGACCTGGGAGAGATCGGGCAACAGTTCAGCACCCTGCTCCCCTACGCCATCGCCCTGGATCAGACCGCTGCCCTCACCAAGGTGTTCGACGAGGTGATCGAGCGGGCCGGTCGCTGGGGCGGCAGGTTCACGATCCAGCTGGACTGGATGGACCTTTCAGCGATGGGCCTGCCGGAGGGAGCCTCGGCGCGGGCCTGTACCCGCGTGATCGAGCGCTTCATCAACGCCAGCGCCGCCATCGCCGAGGCCGCCGCCGGCGTTCAGCCCTGAACCCGCTGGCCGGCATCCGGTGCGGCTTCGAAGCCCCACCGATCTCGGAGGAGCCGCTGGTACCACAGGGCCTGTTCATGGATCGTGTCCAGTTGGTCGGTGATGTCGCGCACCAGGCGAGCCGGTGTCCCCACCGCCAGCGTGTGCGGCGGCACGACCTGTCCCTCCCGAACAACAGTCCCGGCCCCGATGATGCTGCCCCGCCCGATCCGGCACCCGCTGAGCAGGATGGCGCCCATGCCGATCAGGCAGTCGTCCTCAACCGTGCACGCGTGCACGATGGCTCCGTGACCGATGGTGACGTAGTCGCCGATGATGGTGGGGATGTCGTCCTCGGAGTGCATGATGCTGTTGTCCTGGACGTTGGAACAGCGGCCGATCTCGATGCGCGCTGCATCACCGCGCAACGTGCACTGGAACCAGACGCTGGAGTAATCCCCGATGATCACGTCACCGACCACCACAGCGCCGTCAGCCACCCAGCTCTTCGGACTGATCCTGGGCTCGCCCCAGTTCGACAATTCGTTGCATCACAACACCCTTCCCGGTCGATAGCCCGCAGCTTGTGGATACTGCTTTGCCAGGTCGTTGACCCGACCCGTCACCCGTCGCACCTGACCCCGCGCGTCGCCCGTCAACTCCAGCGGCGCGGTGACAAGGGCTTCCAGTTCGACGCGGGTGAGCCGCAACGCCGGCTCGGCGGCCAGCCGATCGAACAGCGGGTTGTCTTCGGCACCAGTCTCGCGCAGCTCCAGAGCGACGACAACAGCATGCTTCTTGATGATCTCGTGGGCGTCCTCCCGCCCCACGCCCTTGCGGACTGCCGCCATCAGCACCTTCGTCGTGGTCAGGAAGGGCAGGTAGTGATCGAGCTCGGCCTGGATCATGGCCGGGAACGCACCGAAGTCGCCGAGCACCGTGAGGAACGTCTCGAACAACCCGTCCAGCGCGAAGAAGGCATCCGGCAGCGCCACTCGTCGCACCACCGAACAGCTGACATCGCCCTCGTTCCACTGGTCGCCGGCAAGCTCACCGATCATGTACATGTTGCCCCGGATGACCACGGCCAGACCGTTCACCCGTTCACAACTGCGGGTGTTCATCTTGTGCGGCATCGCCGAACTGCCCACCTGGCCTGGCTTGAAACCCTCGGTGACCAGCTCATTGCCAGCCATCAGCCGGATGCTGGTGGCCAGGTTGGATGGCGCGGCAGCCGTCTGGGCCAACGCAGTCAGCACATCGAAATCGAGGGAACGCGGGTACACCTGGCCCGTCGAGTCCAGGGCACGACCGAAGCCGAGCCCGGCGACGACACGACGCTCCAGCTCGGCAAGCCGCTGCTGGTCGCCGTCGAGCAGGTCGAGCATGTCCTGGGAGGTGCCGACCGGGCCCTTGATGCCGCGGGCGGGGTACCGGTTGATGAGGTCGTCCAGCCGCTGGAAGGCGACCAACAGCTCATCTGCAGCGCTGGCAAAACGCTTGCCCAGCGTGGTCACCTGGGCAGCGACATTGTGCGAACGCCCGGCGATCGGTTGCTCTGAGTATTGGACGGCCAGCCGGGCCAGCTCCACCAACACGGTGACGACACGTTCCCTGACCAGCCGGAGGGCGGCCAGTTGCTGGGCCTGCTCCACGTTCTCGGTGAGGTCACGGCTGGTCATGCCCTTGTGGACATGCTCCTGGCCCGCCAGCGCGTTGAACTCCTCGATGCGGGCCTTCACGTCATGACGGGTGACGCGTTCGCGGGCGTCGATCGAGGCCAGATCGATCTGGTCGACGACCGCCCGGTAGGCCTCGAGAACCTGGTCGGGATCCGCTCCGCCGAAATCGACGCCGAGATCACGCTGCGCCTCCAGCACTGCGATCCACAGCCGGCGTTCCATCCTGATCTTGTGCTCGGGCGACCAGAGCTCGCGCATCGGTTCCGACGCGTAACGGGTTGCCAACACGTTCGGCACACTCATCAGGGCCTCCTTGCGGCCAGCTCCGCGGCGAAAGCGGTCTGTCGTTGCGCCGACCCGATGTCGCTGCGGCAGAAGCCGTCCGGGTAATCGATGGCTGCGATGAAGTCGTAGGCCACCTGGCGGGCCGTCTCGGCGTCCGCCCCACGGCCCACCACCACCAGCACCCGGCCACCGTTGGCGACCAACTGGCCATCGCGGCGTGTCGTGCCGGCGTGGATGACATGCACGCCACTGCTCGCCCGCCCCTGGAAACCGTCGAACTGGTCGGTGTCAGGTGGCAGCTTGATCAAGCCACCTTTCTTCGGCGTGTCTGGATAGCCGTCGGCTGCAATCACCACGCCGACAGCGGCGTCCTGCGACCACTGCAACTGTTCGAAGTCGGCCAGGGTGCCCGATGCCGCCGCGTACAGGAGTTGGGCCAGCGGGCTGCGCAGCAGGGGCAGCACCACCTCGGTTTCGGGGTCACCGAACCGGACGTTGAACTCGACCACGCGCGGGCCCTTCGAGGTCAGTGCCAGACCCACGTACAGCAGCCCCTGGAAGGGCGTTCCCCGGCGTCGCATCTCGGCCAGCGTCGGGTGCACGACACTGGCCACCACTTCATCCACCAAGGTCGCGGGGATCCAGGACAGCGGGCAGTAGGCACCCATCCCACCGGTGTTGGGCCCCTCGTCGTTGTCGCCAACCCTCTTGTGGTCCTGGCTGGGCAGCAAGGCACGCACGGCGGTGCCGTCGGTGACCACGAACAGGCTCACTTCGGGGCCGTCCAGATACTCCTCGATCACCACCCGCTCGCAAGCGGCAGCATGGTCGAGGGCAGCCTGCCGGTCGTCGGTGACGACGACTCCCTTGCCGGCCGCCAGACCGTCGTCCTTGACCACGTACGGCGCACCGAACTCGTCAAGAGCCCTGGCCGCCGCTGCCGGCGTGGTGCAGGTGTGGCTGCGCGCCGTGGGCACGTTGGCGACAGACATCACCTCCTTGGCAAACGTCTTGCTGCCTTCGAGCTGGGCGGCCGCCCGGCCGGGGCCAAAGACGGCGATACCACGCGCGGACACTTCGTCGCTGACGCCGGCCACCAGTGGTGCCTCGGGGCCGATCACCACCAGGTTGGCACCCACCCGCTCTGCCAGGTCGGCAACCGCCGTTGCGTCGCAGCTGTCGACGGGGTGGTTTCGGGCGAAGGACTCGGTGCCTGGACTGCCGGGCGCGCAATGCACCGCGGCTACGGCTGGGTCGTGGCTGATGGCCAGGGCCAGAGCGTGCTCCCGGCCACCACCACCAACAACGAGCACGACCAGCCGACCGCAGTTATCGGGATCGATCACTCCCCGATGCTACCGGCACCATCGGCGGCCTGGCTCATTCGGACGGCTGATCCAGGGGTTTGGGCGCCCCGTTAGGATCGAGAAGGCCCTGCGCGCTGGCGCTTGGGGAAGGAACGGAGAGTCATGCCCGACCCGACCACAATGGACGACTCTGTGCTCGGCTTCCCCCCACCCACGCCCTTGGCTGCGGGCACAGCGCCGTCACGCCCGCCCGACACCAAGCCGCGCCCCGACTGGTCGAGGAAGCGCTGGTTGGGTTTGGTGGCCGCAGTGTGCGCCGCCCTGCTGGGCCTGGCCCTGCTGCTGAACCGCACCCTGTTTGCCCCGGAAACGCCGAGCAGCACCGAGCTGGTAGCAGTCACCAGCAGCACCCAGACCGTGACCGTCGGGCTGTCCGGCACCGTCGCCCCACAGCAGCAGGCGAACGCATCATTCGCGGTGCCGGGCACCGTGCAAAGCGTTTCGGTGCAGGTCGGCGACCGGGTCGAGCAGGGTCAGGGGCTGGCCAGCATCAACGACGTCGACCTGGCCAACGCTGTCGCCCTCGCCGAGGCCCAAGCCCGGGCCGCCGACGCCCAGCTGGACACCATTCGGGGCACGGACGGCGTGACGTCTGCGCAACTCGCGGCTGCCCGGGCCCAGGTGGACGCCGCTCGGGCCGGCGTCGACAACGCCCGTAGCCGGCAACTGGACGCCATTCTGGCTGCGCCACTGGCCGGCGTGGTGGCCGAGGTCAACGTCAAGGTGGGTGACCAGGTCACCGGAGCCGCGGCGATGACGGGATCCTCGGGGGCAGGACTGTCGGGCGTGATTCCGGGCCTGGGCGAGCTGAGTGGCGGCGGCAGCACCCAGACGGGCGCGCACGTGGTCATCGTGGTGCCCGACGCGTGGCAGATGGAGGCCTCTGTCGGCACCGCCGACCTGCCGTCGCTGCAACCAGGGCAAGCAGCGGTCGTTACCCCGACTGGCACCACTGACCGGGTGACCGGCGAGGTGGACACGGTGGGAATCGTCGCCAAAGCCACCTCCGGGTCGGCAGCCACCTTCCCTGTCACCATCCGGCTGAACGCCACTGACAGACCGCTGTTCTCCGGCTCCACCGCAGATGCAGTGGTGACCACCCAGACGATTCCCGACGTGCTCACGCTGCCCGTCAAGGCAGTCAACACGCAGGACGGCAGCAGCACCGTACGCAAAGTGGTCGATGGCACCCCCACCCAGATCAGCGTGACGGTGGGGCGCAGATTCGGCGACCGGCTGGAGATCACTGCAGGCCTGAACGCCGGCGACGAGGTGGAGACGCCCAAGAGCGTGATAGTCGCAGCACCGCCTGTCTTCGGACCCTACGGCCCTTCAAGCGCCGCCCCCAGCCCCCGCGAGACCCCGTGACATGACCGCACTACTTCGAATGTCAGGTGTCCGCAAGACCTACTCCACTGGAGTGATCAGCGTGGAGGCCCTGCGCGGCGTCGATCTCAGCGTCGAGGCGGGAGAGTTCGTTGCCATCATGGGCCCGTCCGGCTCCGGCAAATCGACGCTGATGCACATCATCGGGTGTCTCGACGTGCCCAGCGCCGGACGTTACGAGTTGGCTGGCGAGGACGTCAGCCACATGAGCGAGCAGCAACTGGCAGAGGTCCGCAACCGGCGGGTCGGTTTCGTGTTCCAGCAGTTCAACCTGCTGTCGTCGATGACGGCCCTGCGCAACGTCGAGCTGCCCCTCATCTACGCCGGCGTGCCCAGCCGGGAGCGAAGCGAACGTGCCACCGAGGCGCTGACCCGGGTCGGGCTCGCCAACCGGCTGGACCATCGCCCCGGGGAGCTGTCCGGCGGCCAACAACAGCGAGTGTCGGTGGCCCGGGCCCTGGTGACCAACCCAACCCTGATCCTGGCTGATGAACCCACCGGCAATCTCGACTCGGTGTCCACCAGGGATGTGCTCGATCTCTTCCACGAGCTGCACGAAGCGGGGCGCACCATCGTGCTGATCACCCATGAAGCCGACGTGGCGGCGGAGGCCAGTCGGGTCGTGCGCATCGACGACGGGCTGCTCAGCGAGAGCGCGGCTGCGGGGGCGCAGGCATGAGTTGGGGCGAGACGTTCAGGACCGCCTTCGAGGCGCTGCTGGGGCGTCGGATGCGAACCGCGCTGACACTGCTGGGCATCCTGATCGGCATCGCGGCCGTCATGTTGACGGTCGGTCTGGGCGAAGGCGCGCGGCGTTCGATCACCGCGGAGATCGGCAAGCTGGGCTCCAACCTGCTGATCGTGGTGCCCGGCTCCACCAACTCCGCCAGCCAGATGACGCAGTCGACACTGACCCTGGACGACGCCGCCTTGATCGCGAATCCGGCGGTGGCACCGGACGTGGCAGGGGTTGCCCCCGCCATGACGACGTCGCTGCTGGTGCGAGCCGGTACGGAGGACAGCCAGACGGCTGTCACCGGCACGTCCGTCGAATGGCCGAAGGTGCGCTCGCGGACGCTGGCGGACGGCCGCTTCTTCAACTCGTCCGAGCAGTCGACTGCCCAGCAGGTGGCGGTGTTGGGGCCACAGACTGCAGCAGCCCTGTTCCCCGGCGAGCCGGCCGTCGGCAAGACCTGCACGCTCAATGCGCAGCATTTCACCGTGGTCGGGGTGTTCGACTCGAGCGGTTCAGGCGGCATGTCGAATGAGGACGACATGGTGGTCATCCCGGTCAGCACCTTCGCGCAGCGGGTGTCGACGAGTTCCGACCCCCGCTCGGTCAGCGTCATCTACGTGGCCGCCCGCGACGAGCCATCGATTTCCTCGGCGCACCAGCAGATCACCAAGGCGCTGATCACGAATCACCAGACGACTGCGGCCGACCAGGACTTCTCAGTGATCACGTTCGAGGCGCTGCTGGACGCGGCCGGATCAGTGACTTCCGTACTGACGGTGCTGCTCAGCGCGGTCGCCGGCATCTCCTTGCTGGTGGGCGGTATCGGCGTCATGAACATCATGCTGGTGTCTGTGACCGAACGGGTCCGCGAGATCGGGTTGCGCAAGGCCCTGGGTGCCACCCCCGCCATGATTCGGCGGCAGTTCCTCGCCGAGGCCGGAATTGTCGGTCTGACGGGTGGGGCGCTGGGCGTGCTGACTGGCCTGCTGGGCTCGGCCGTCCTCTCCCCCGCGCTCGGCATCGAGGTGGCGCTCTCGCTGCCGGCGACGCTGATAGCACTCGGGGTCTCGCTGGCGATTGGGCTGGTGGCTGGCGTCTACCCGGCCTCCCGGGCAGCCAGACTCGCCCCCATCGATGCCCTCAGGAGCGACTGATGAGAATCCGGAAACCGGTGGCCGCTGCCGTGATCGTCGCGCTGGTGGGAGTGGTCGTGGTGGCCGCCCAACGCGGCGGGTCCACGGAAGCGCCCTACGTCACGGCGGTCGCAGCCAACGGCTCCATCACCCAGTCACTCACCACCGGCGCCACCGTGCAGCGTGACGACCAGGTGGTGCTGGACTTCAGCACCACCTCGATGGTCACCTCGGTGGACGTCCGGATCGGTGACCAGGTGCATCCGGGCCAGCGCCTGGCCACCATCGACACGGCTCCGCTGCGCTTGGCAGTGTTGCAGGCAACTGCTCAGGTGGCGCAGCGCGAAGCCCAGCTGGAGGCCGACCTGAAGGCTCAGGACGCAGCAGAGACCGCCAGCGTCGGGGCGCCCAACATCCAGGGCCCCGCAGCGGACCCAGCAGCCCAAGGGCCGGCAGCTCAGGGCCCGGCACCGGACACTGCCACGGGCGCCGCGCCGGAAGCGCCCGCGTACCTGACCGACATGACCAACTCGCTGGCCACCATGCAGGCAGCCGTCGTGGCGCAGCAGACGGCCTGCCAGCCCGTCTTCGCTGCCGCCCAGATGCTGCAACAGCTCGGGATCACCAGCCCGGCCAGCCCCGACGAGCTGGCACCCGTCGAGTTTGCGCAGCCCACGGCGACCCCTTCAGCGACGACCGTGGCCACAGACGCCACGACGACAACCTCGGACCAGGCCCGAGCGCACAAGTCGACGAGCACACCCGCAGCATCAACCAACACCGCCCCGACCCGGACCTGCGAGCTCTCGCGCTCTTCCGGTTGCCAGACGATCCCCACTGCGATCCCCACGTCACTGCCCTCAGGCCTGCCGTCGGGCCTTGACCCCAGCTTGCCCCCGTCCATGACGGAGGCGGAGCTTGCAGCACTGCTCTCCCAGGTCGAAGGCTGTTCGACTGCGATGGTCGGGCTGGCTGCTGCCGAGGGCGCAGCCGGTCTGGCCATCAGCACGGCGGCCCAGGAACTGGCCCTGGCCAACGCCCAGGCAGCTGCCGCCCTGGCCCAGGCTCAGGCCGAGCTGGAAGCCGCGGCCAAGGCCGCCTCCGAGCAGGCGATGTCCGCAGCTCAGGCCCAGTTGGAGGGCCTGTCCCTGGCTGGCATGGGCGGAATGGTCACCGAAGCCACCATTGCCGGCGACCGCGCCGAGCTGCTGCGGGCCAGACAGGCGCTGAGCAGGGCCGAGGCTGATCTCGCGGGGGCAACCATGACCAGCCCGGTGTCCGGGACCGTCGGCGCCCTGACACTGCGCCCGGGCGAAAGCTCAGCGGGGCAGACGATCACGCTGGTCAGTGGCGACGCGGCTACCTTGACGCTGGACGTGCCGCTGACGGTTCGCCAATTCGTCAGCCAAGGAATGTCCGCCAAGGCGGGGCTGGTGGGCGCCGGCACCGCTCTCGGTGGACGCGTGAACACCGTGGCCGTCTTGCAGAATCCGGGGGCGGGAACTCCGTCGTATCGGACGACCGTGGTGGTGCAGGACCCCGGCCAGGTGCTCAAATCCGGTTCTCGGGCTGAAGTCAGCCTCGAGCTGAAATCCGTGACGGACACCCTCACTGTCCCGATCTCGGCGGTCACGAAGGTCACCGACACCACCGGGACGGTACAGACAGTGGACAGTGACCGAGCCACGCAAGCACAGCAGATCACGGTGATCACCGGAACACACGGCGGCGGCCGCATTCAGATCCTGTCCGGATTGCAGGCAGGAGATGTGGTGGTGCTGGCCGACCGCAGGCTGCCGGTCCCCGGCGGCGTTGACCAATACACGGCAATGGAACCGACCGCCACGCCCAGCTGACCCTGGCGGCTCGCCACTGCTAGACCATGAACCGGGCGAGGTCCTCGTCAACTGTGCCGATTCCGGTCAGTCCGAACTTTTCCATGATCACCTTGGCAACGTTGGGCGAAAGGAAGGCCGGAAGCGTCGGCCCCAGGTGGATGTTCTTCACGCCCAAGGAAAGCAGCGAGAGCAGAACCGTCACCGCTTTCTGCTCGTACCAGGCGATGTTGTAGACGATGGGCAGTTCGTTCACGTCCTCAAGCCCGAAGATCTCCTTCAACTTCAGTGCAATCAGCGCCAACGAGTACGAGTCGTTGCACTGCCCGGCATCCAGCACCCGGGGGATCCCGTTGATCGCGCCCAGATCGAGCTTGTTGTAGCGATACTTCGCGCACCCGGCAGTCAGGATCACGGTGTCCGCAGGCAGCCGGGCAGCGAATTCCGTGTAGTACTCGCGGGATTCCATTCGCCCGTCACAACCGGCCATGACGACGAACTTCCTGATCGCGCCCGACTGGACAGCCTCGACCACTTGGTCGGCCAGAGCGAAGACTTGATCGTGGGCAAAACCACCCACGATCTTTCCGGTCTCGATTTCCTGGGGCGGGTCGCATGTCTTGGCCAGAGCGATGATCTCGGAGAAATCCTTGCCGCCCTGCGCGTCGGCCTCGATGTGTCGGCAGTTGGGATGACCGGAAGCCCCTGTGGTGAAGATCCTGAACTGCACCGTCTCGTCAATGGGAGGCACCAGACAATTGGTGGTGAACAGGATCGGCCCGTTGAAGGGCACAAACTCCTCGAGCTGGCGCCACCACGAACCGCCGTAGTTGCCGACGAAGTTCTGATATTTCTTGAAGGCTGGGTAGTAATGCGCCGGCAGCATCTCGCTGTGGGTGTAGACGTCGACACCGGTGTCACGGGTCTGTTCCAGCAGCTGTTCAAGATCAGTCAGGTCGTGGCCCGTGACGAGAATGGCGGGGTTCTTCTGCACACCGATGTTCACCTCCGTGCTTTGCGGGTTCCCGTACCTCGATGTGTTGGCCTCGTCGAGCAGCGCCATGGCAGCGACCCCGCATTCGCCGGTCTTCATCGTCAGGGCGATGAGCTCCTCCTCAGTCAGCGCCTCGTTGATGGATGCAGCCAGACCTTCGTAGATGATCGCGTACAACTGGGGGTCTTCTTTGCCCAATTGCAGAGCGTGCGATGCATATGCCGCAATTCCCTTCAGCCCGAAGATGATCAGCTGGCGCAATGAACGGATGTCGATGTTCTCGTTCACCTTGTAGCCGGAATAGGCAGCCTTGTATCGCAGCTCCCGTTCGTCGGCCACTTCGAACACCGCCGCGTCGTGCAGCTCCGGAGTGATCGCGTCGCCACGCAACTCATCGCGCAAGGCGATCATCCTGAAGATTTCGCGAATGGTCGCCGCTTCGTCCCAATTGGCATTGGTGATCGTCATGAACAGGCTCTTCAGCACCTCGTGGTTGATCTGGCCCAAAGCACTCACGTCCAGCTGCCTGGTCACGACAATGTTGGAAATGCCCTTGATCACATAGATGAGCAGGTCTTGGAGATCAGCCAGATCTGCGCTCTTGCCACAAACTCCGACAAAATCGCAGCCGGTCCCGTGGGCAGCCTCCTGGCATTGATAACAGAACATGTCCATCTGGTGATACCCCCTGGTCTGAAATACAGCTGACTGCCGCCCGGTCGCACCGGGTGCCTGCGCCGCCTACCCTGCCCGTAGACCCCCACCTGCTCCGGTCGAGATTGGCGTTCAGAGGGTCTGCTTGACCTGCGTCGAGTCTAGGCGAGGTGCGTCCGCTCAGCCGCCTGCGGCGCCAGGCGCCAGAAAAGGCAGGCACCGGCGCTGCTGCACCGGTGCCTGCCTTTTCGTTGGAACCCGACTGGATCAGTTACTGCTGGCGTTCGTCCTTGTCCGGCTTCAACCCCTCGACGAACCCCTTCACCGAATCCGCGGCGTCAGAAGCGCCGTCCTTGATGGACTCGCCCACCTTCTTGACCTCGGCGGACACCTGTTCGCCCACACCCTCACCCTGCAACTCGCGATCACCGGTCACCTTGCCGACGGCTTCCTTCGCCTTGCCAGCAAGGTCATCAGCTGCGTTGGACAACTTTTCTTCCAGACCCATGACTCCCCCTCACATTGATGAGAACTGCGACACTCCGAGCCTATGCGTGGCAAACACCAGACGAAAGCGGTTCAGTGCGCCTGAGGTCTGCTGAGCGAGAAACGGCCCCGTCACACCAGCGGATTGATGATGATCGCGTCCTCGCGGCCGACCCCCACGCCGATACCGGAAATGCGGCACCGCACGAGTTCCTCAAGCCGATGAACGTAGGCCCGGGCGTTGGCTGGCAACTCATCGAATTCGCGGCAACCGCTGATGTCCTCGGCCCAGCCGTCGTGGAACTCGTAGATGGGGGTGGGAGCGACCAAATCGGTAGCCAACAACGGCCATTCGTCGAGGCGCCGGCCATCGACTTCGTAACCGACACACACCGGGATCTTCTTCCAACCCGAGAGAATGTCCAGCTTCGTCAGGAAGATGTCGGTGAAGCCGTTGATCTTCGCTGCCTGCTCCACCAGCAACGCATCGAACCAGCCGCAGCGCCGGGGCCGCCCCGTGGTGGAGCCGAACTCCCCACCCTTGCTGCGCAGCAGTTCGCCGTCATCGTCGAAGAGCTCCGTCGGGAAGGGTCCCTCCCCGACGCGAGTGGTGTAGGCCTTGGCGATACCGATCACCCGATCGATCTTCGTGGGCCCCACGCCGGTGCCGGTGCAGGCGCCGCCGGCAGTGGGGTTGGAGCTGGTGACGTAGGGGTAGGTACCGAAGTCGACGTCCAGATGGTGGGCCTGGGCACCCTCGAAGAGCACGACCTTGCCCGCGTCGATGGCGTTGTTGAGCAACCGGCCGGTGTCGACAATGTGCGGACGAATGCGCTCGACGAAGCTCAGCAGGTGTTCGACGATCTGCTCGGCGTCGACGGAGCGAACGTTGTAGATCTTGATCAGCCTCTTGTTCTTCTGGGCCACGGCCGCTTCCACCTTGTCGCGCAGCACCGCTTCGTTGAGCAGGTCCTGAACCCGGATGCCGATGCGATTCACCTTGTCGGAATAGGTTGGGCCGATGCCGCGGCCGGTGGTGCCGATGCGGCGCTGGCCTGCGAAACGCTCCTCCACCTTGTCCAGCGTCTGGTGGTAGGGCGTGATCAGGTGCGCGTTGTTGCTGATCAGCGGATGCGCGACTTTCAGGCCGCGGGCGGCCAGCGCGTCGAGTTCCTCGTACATGACCTGCAGGTTCAGCACGACGCCATTGCCCAGGACAGTGGTGGTGTTCGTGTTCAGGATGCCGGACGGCAGGAGATGCAGCACCGTCTTCTCGCCATTGACCACCACCGTGTGGCCGGCATTGTTGCCCCCCGAGAAGCGGGCACAGAAATCGACCTTGCTGCCGATCGAATCGGTGGCCTTGCCCTTGCCCTCATCGCCCCACTGAGACCCGACAATGACGATTCCTGGCATCCGAAACCACCCTTCAAAAGCGCCGGCCCACTTTGGCCCGAGCACGACGGAAGCCCGCTGCGTCGAGACAAACTGACCCGTCACGGGCCGCGCAACCGGGCTCTGGCCGCATCAGTCTAACGCCTGGGCAGCCGAAAGTGAGCTGGCCCGTTTCCGATCTGCCCGCGTCCTCAGAGGCTGACTTCGGACGGCAGTGCGGGACGCACCACCAATCGTGTCCAGGATCCGACGTAGATGCGGTCGTCCGCCCCCACCTGGCTCCGTCCACTGATCGGCATCGTTGGCAACGGCTGATCGGCCTGCCCCAGATAGGTCCCATTGGACGAGCCGAGGTCCTCGACGTACCAACGGCTGCCGTCGGTGCTGAGCATCGCCTGCCGACGGCTGACGCCGGTGTCTGGGTCGCAGTCGATGTCCGGGTTCACATTGCGACTGCGCGATTCTCGACCGATCAGGTTCTGCTGACCATGCAACGCGACGACCCGCGGCAGCCCCGGCGAAGGCAGCTGCGCAGCGCTGGACTGGCTCTGGTACCACTCTGGATCGATCCACACCTCAGCAACCCAGTGCACCTGTGACTGCTGGGGCGGGGTGGACGGAGCGGGGGCCGCCACGGAGGGCGGCATCCTGCCCTCCTCAAGAGCGACTGTCGGCTCCTGTGACAGGTCGGGTGTGCCCTGCTCCTCCTGCGCAGCTGCCTCGGGCACTTGGACGCTTACCGCCACGGACTCAGGCTCGGACGCCACGGGCTCCGGCTCCAGGACGGGCTCCGGCTCCAGGACAGGCTCCGGAACGAGCGGCTCGGCTGCGACCTCCGGACCTGTCGGCTCGAAGGCCACCGCCTCCTGGGCCGCGGTGGGCCCCGGCCCGAGATCCAGGTCGAAGAAACGCTGCGTCGGCGGCAGCGAAACCGACTGATCGGGCTCCGCGGCGACATCCGCTTCCGGCTCCGTGAGCGGTTCCGGCTCCGTGAGCGGTTCCGGCGCCGTGAGCGGTTCCGGCTCCGCGAGCGGTTCCGGCGCGGGGAACGGCTCTGGTTGCTCGGGCGCGGATTCAACGACACTGACCGGCTCCTGCGTCGGCTGGGCAGACCAGGACAGCGTGCCGGTGGTGAAGTCGTAGCCGCAGTTTTCGCAGAAGAAAGCGTCGTCGTCGCTTTCTGCCCCGCAGGCCGGGCATTGCTGGACCGGGGCCGGCACCCCGAGCGGTGCCGGCGGCGCTGTCTGTGGGATCGGCAGCCCACACACATCGCAGTAGTCGGCAGCGAAGCTGTCGTGTCCGTCTGGGCAAACCGGCATCTCTTCTCCTACTTGACGCGGGTGGTCTTGGTGGATGCTGTGTCGAGGGCCATCTCGTCGACCTTCTCGACGTCGCTGCGCAGATTCACGTCGCCGCGGGCGGCGTCGACCACGTCGACGACCTTGCGCAGCTTGCTGGTCGCCTCCTCGTTACCAGTCTGCTCCGCCAACAGCACGGCGCGACCCAGCTTGGTGGTGGCGGTGGCGAGGTCGCCCGAGGCCTTCGCGGCGAGCCCCTCCTGGATGGCCGACGCCAACTCGGTCTGCCCGGTGTAGTGGGCCACCTCGGGATTGATGGAGGCGGTTCGGGCAGCGTCGGCTGACCAGATCGCCTTCACCAGCCCTTGAGTCTGTGGAGCGCCGTTCACCACCAGCTGCACACGCGCGGCCAGCTGTTCCTGGCCCACGCTCTTGGCGGGCAGCCGCACTGCGACGTGGTAGTCGCGCTCCTCGTCGGACCAGGCACCTGTCGGGAAATCCACCGTCAGCGGGTTCACCGGCACACCTCGCGGGGTGAGGTCATCCACCGTCGGCGACACCTGTCGGACGAACAGGATCTGGGCCCCCTGGGGTACCCACACGCGAAGCTGCGCGTCGGAGATCCCGCGGCTCATGGAGGTCTGCATGATCCGGGCAAACTCGGCGCCCATCTCGGACGGATCGGGAATGATGTCGAGGGTGCCCATCAGTGCCTGGGTGATCTGGCGCACCTGCCCGACCACCCATTCCGTGCCGACGCCCCGGCAGTCGCACTGGAACTTGCCGATGCAACTGCGGATGGCGTCCGCAAGCTGCTGGGGTGTCTCGTGCTCGTCGGCACCGTCGGTGAGCAGCAGCGCGTGGCACTGGGTGAGCGCCGAACCCATCGAGTCGAAAAGCGCGCGGGTCAGGTTCAACCAGGCCCCGATCGCAGTACCGCCGGACGCGCCCACCTGCATGATCGACAACTGGGCCGCGCGACGGGAACGGGCGTTCATCACCACCATGCCCGGCCCGGACTGCACGGGCGGATAAGCCAGGAAGGCCTCGTGGGTGCCCGCCACCACCGCGAAGTAGCTGCCATCCAGGATGTTGTCGAGGGCCACCACTGCGGCTTGTTTGGCCGCGGTCAGCTTGACGACCCCCATCGACCCGGAACAGTCCAGGATGATGATCTCGCCGGCTCCCCCACTGGAGCCGGCAGCGCCGGCGTCCTTGACCCCCAGTCGCACGATCGCGTTGACATCAGTGCCACCGTCGGGCAGGAATTCGTTCTGGTACACCGCGGAGCTGAACGTTGCCATGATCAATCCTTACCGGACGCAGCGGGTTGTGGCGAGAGCGACGACTCCGAGGACGGCATTGACGCGGGCTGCGCCTGCTCGATCGCGGTGCGGTCGACCTCACCAGCCAAAGGGCCGGCGGTGGGCGTTGCGCCGGGCAACCGGGCCAGCGCAACAGTGATGTTGTCACGACCGCCTTGTGCCTTGGCCCAGTCGACGAGACGACGGGCCAGCTCGGTGGGCTCGGGCGCTGCCAGCTGGCTGGTCACGCCACCGAACAACGACTCGAGCGCGTCCGGTCCGGAGACGTAGTTCCACAGGCCGTCGCTGCACACCATCAGCCAGCCGGCTGCACCCTTCAGGGGCATCGCCACGATCCGTGGCGTGGCGTCGGGTGCGTCGCGGCCCAACCAACGCGTGATGGTGTGGGCGTGGGGCGAGCGCTCGGCGTCCTCGCGCGCCATACCCTCGGCGATGAGTTCCTGCGACAACGAGTCGTCGACGCTGAGCAGCCGCGCCGGCCCCGCGTCCGGCAGCCAGTAGACACGCGAGTCACCAACTGTCGCAGCCACCGCAACGGCACCGACGACCAGACCGATCGCCATCGTGCAGGAAGCAGGGTTCGGACTGTCCGCTGCGGTCGCGCCGATCACCGCAGCGTTCGCAGACTGGAAGGCGTCCACAATCAGCTGGTTACGCGTCGATTCGTCAGCTCCGACCAAGGCCGGTGACAGGTCCGGGCGAGCACTGCCGGCAGGGCCGAGCAACCAGTCACGCGCCGCCACCGCGCCGGCCAGAGCCGCCCGATCGGAGTCCAACGAACTGCTGACCCCGTCGGCCACCACCAGGACGGCGAAGGAACCGGGAGACGCGTCTGCTGCCAACGCCATCGCGTCCTCGTTGACGGTCTTCCTGACCCCACGATCGCAGACGCCGCCGGTCCAGGCGGCCGGAGTCTCCTCGAAGTGCTCACGGATGGTGGGCGCCTTCACCCCGCAGCTGAGGCAGTAGCCCTCGACGTCCACGATGTCACCGCAGTTGATGCACGTCACCAGATAGGGGGACGCCGGCTCGGCCACCAGCGACCCTGTCGGCGCCCAGGATCCGACCGGGATGGGCGTCACGACCCGCGGACGAGTGACGCTGGTCGGCAGGTCCGACCCCGGCTCGGGCGTCGGTTGGCTGCCCGGCTGGGACGACTTCGCCGGCCTGGCGGCACTCACGTCCTGCGCCATCAAGGCGCTCAGCGGGTGCAGCAGGTGCCAGGAGCGTGCTTCGGTGGCCCCGTCGGCGGGTTCCAGTTCGTGGGCAGCCAGCTGGTTGGCGCTCGGCAACGGCAACCACGCCGGCCCCGGTGCGGGGGGCTGCTGGTAATTGGGCACGCCAGTCTGGTCCGGCACGGCTACGCTCTGGTCAGGGACGGACGGAACAGAGCTGGTCAGGTCGCTCACAGCAGACTCCATCTGCGGGTGGAATTGGCCTTGCCGATCATCTCGGTTCGGGTGCGTGGGTCCTGTTCCCAGTGGGCGCGACGCCGGTAGGCATCCTCGAGCTGCGGACGGATGGTGCGCTCGGTTGCCGGGCCACCGCCGATCCGCACCTTCGGCTGTGGGCCCGACGACAGCACGATGTCCAGGGCGTGTTGCAGGATGCTCACCTCATAACCGGCGGTGGTGCCAGCATCCAAACCACCGTTGCGAACGGCCGTCAAGGCCTGCGCCAGCCCTGCCAGCGAGGCGTCCTGCGCCAGCACCAATGAGGCCATCGAACGCCTCGCATCGCTGAAGCCACGACTGCTGGCGGGCACCAGTGACAGCGCGTCCAGGGAGCCCTGGAGATCCCCGAGCAACTGACGGACCCGGGCCAACCCGAACGCCGCCGACGTCACGTAGCTGGCGTCGGTGTACAGGCAGCTGCGGTACATCGCGTCCGCCACCTGCAGCTGGGCAGCGCGCTCGCAGGTCACCGCCAACGCGAACCGCGGAGCGACTTCGCCCGGAAGCTGCGAGTAGACAGTGTTGAAGGCAGCCTGCGCCGCACGCCACTGCTCGGTCTGCATCGCCACGACGCCCTGCATCCAGACCGCCCGCCATTCCCAGGGGTTCGCCGACAACAGCTCACGGCAGACACGGGTGGCGGTCCGTTGGTCAGCCTGCTGAAGGGCCAGTCGAATCTGCTCCAGCAGCACCGCGGCAGTGCGCTGCGGCGCCTTCTCGAGCGCCGCCAGCCGCGGCTTGGCCCCCGTGACGTCGAGCGCGGCCAGCCAGTCCCACATCGGATCGGCGGCGTCGGGCTTGATGCCGGGCAGCCCCCGCCAGTCGATGGCCTCACCCGTCACCGCCGGAGGCGTGAAAAACGCGGACACATGCGGTGTGGTCGCCGCCGCACCGGAAGAGGTCCCGACCTCTTCCCGCAGCACGCCCAGCAACTGCTGGCGCAGCTCCTCTGCGGAATGGAAGCGGTCGTCGCGATTCTGGGCACAGCAACGCTGCACGATTCGCCACAGGGATTCGTGGCGGGCCAGCACCGGCAGCTCAGACAGTGGTGGCAGCGTGGTCGCGTACTGGCCCTGGTATCCGGGCACCTCGTCGACCAGCAGCATCAGGGTGCGGCCCACGGTGTAGAGGTCGGAGGCCACTGAGCAACCCAGCGTCGCGACCTCGGGGGCCTGATAACCGACGGTGCCGAAGATGGCCGAGGTCTGATCGTCCAGTCGGCGTACCGCTCCCAGGTCGATGATCCGCAGTGCGTCACCGTCCTGCATCAGATTGTCGGGCTTGAAGTCGCAGTACAGCAGGCCGATTCCGTGCAGGTAGCTCAAGGCCGGCAATGCCTCGATCACGTAGGCCAAAGCCCAGTCCACAGGCAAGGGATCGTGCTTGCCGCCGTTGGCCTGCTTGCGTTGCTTCAGCAGGTCTTTCAAGGATCTTCCGGCCACGTACTCCATCACTATGTAGCGCGCCTCGCCGTGGCTGACGAAGTTGTAGATCTCGACGAGCAACGGGTGGCTGACCTGGGCCAGGAACTCCTTCTCGCTCTTGGCGGCCGCGCGGGCATCCTCGTCACCGCTGTTCAGCAAGCCTTTGAGGACGCACCAGCGATCGGAGACATTGCGGTCGCGGGCCAGGTAGATCCAGCCCATGCCGCCGTAGGCGATGACGCCGGCCACCTGATACTGGTCCGCCACCAGTTCCCCGGGCCTGATGGCCGGTTCGAAATCAAAAGGTGTACCGCAGTTGTCGCAGACCCCTGTGGTGGCGCCCGGCTGATCACCGTGGGCCCGCCCCACCGGAGCACCACACTGGGGGCAGATCCTGCGACTCTCCGGCACCTGCGGATCCTGCATCAGGGCCTGTTCCGGAGGAAAGGTGGGGGCCGGCGGCACGTGGGTGAGACCGGCGCCGATGTGGGTCCCGGTGCTGCGGCCCGCTGCCGGCGTCCAGACGCGCCCCTTGCCTGGTTCGGCCAGCAGGGCTGAGCCCATCGCGATGCTGGGCAGACTGCGCAACCCGGACTGTTCCGCCGCGGCGGCGGTGGCCGCTGCGGCTTCGGCAGTGATCGGGGCAGCGTCCGGCGGGTTGCCGCAGACATCGCAGTAGCCGTCCACGATCTTGCCAGTGCAGCCGGGCTGCGGACAGGCGCCACTGACCACGCCGACCGGCCCGCTGGACACCACCGGGGTGCTGCGGCCGGCGCCAGCCTGCGGCAGTGACGGCTGCGGTTGCAGTTGCGGCGGCGAACCCGGCGGCAGCCCGCAAACGTCGCAATACCCGTCGACGATGGTGCCCGGGCAACCAGGCTGGGTGCATTTCACGAAGTGGCCCCATCCGGATGTCCGGCCAGCCAATCACGGTAGGCGCGGGCGGTCATCAGGGCCGCTTCGGCGGCGCGGGTGGGCTGGGGATTGAGTGCAACCAGGTGGGCGGCGGTCGAGATCAGTCCGGCCAACAGGTCGTCAGCGACCGGCTGCCGCTGCAGGTTGTCCAGGGCCACCTGGAGCGGATCGAGCCCCACCGGCTCGTCTGGCACCGGGGCGAGTTCAGGCAGGGCGGGCGGGGATTCCAGCGGCGTCTGCTGCCCAGCGCCCGGAACCGCTGCAGGCTGCCGGTCGGACTGGACCTCGGCCGGCTCAGGCGCGAACTCGACCTCTTGTTCCGGCTCCGGCTCGGGCTCCGGGGCGGACTGAGTGGCCAGCTGCAGCGCTTGCGTGTAGGCCTTCTCGACGAAGTCCATCGCCTTGTCAACCCGGGCCAGCTTCGTCTCGAACGTCTCCAGGCCAGCCTTGTCGACGGGGATCGCCCCCAAGGCTGCGACGTTCGGCACCGCATACTTGGGCGGCTCTGCCACCGTGGCCACCACCTCGGCGACCAGCTCGTTCAGTCTGCGACCCCGGCCGGCCAGCGCGTCGCGGCGCTGGCTGACAGCCTCGTGCTGCTCACGGTTCTGCCGACGAACTGCCCCACCGACGATCAGGTCGCGCTCGAAGGTGGCGGTCTCGATCTCGAGCGGGCCGAGGATGCCACCTACGTCACCGCCACGGCCGGCCTTGTCGCTGGCGTCCTGCACCCGGCTGGTCAGCTCGGCCAGATAGGAGCGTGCCTGGCCCTCGCTTTCCAGCGGCTCCAACGCCACCTGGTCGCGCAACCGTTCCAGGTTTTCGCGCAGGGTGCTCAGCCGGGCAATGGCCTGCGAGCCGGACGGATCGATCTGCAACCGCACTCGTAGCTGGCTGGTCAAGGCATCCGAAAGCTTGCAGGCCTCCGGGAGCGACATGCCCGGCACCTGACCCGCCTCGCCCGCACCCCCGGGCGCCTCCAGCCGGCCCCACACCAGCGCCGACAGCTGCTCCGACTCCTTCTGGCCAACTCGGCCGGAGTCCCAAACCTGAAGCAGATTGCCGTACCGCGTCTTGATGGTCTGCCACAGCGACATCGACAGCGCCATGTCCGAGGCGAGCTCCGCGGCGTGCTGGGAGAGCTGGGCGGCCTGGTCGAGCTCGTCCAACTGGGTGCGACGGCCGTTGATCCATGCCCCGAGCTGGTCGAGGTAGCTGAACATCCGCTGCGGATCCACTGCCTCGCCAAGACGGCCGGGCGCCTCCGGTGCTGTCAGGTCGTTCATCGGTACTCCTTGATCCTTCGTCCGAGCCCGGTGGCCGTAGCGATGGCACCGGCAATTCCCAACACCAGGGCAAGCAACCCTGCCGTCACCAGGCTCGACTGCTGGGCAGCCATGTCCTGTTCGATCGCAACACCGGCCAGGTCAGCCTCGCTGCGCAACGTGTTCGACACCTCCCGGAAGGTGTCGTTGACACCACCCGGCTGACCCGCCGCCGCAGCAATTCGCTCGGCCTCACCACTTGCGGCCGCTGCCATCAGCTGGTCGTGCGCCTGCCGGTAGCTGGCGAGCTGTGCGGCGGCAGTGGGGTCTGAGAGCCCCTGCACGGACTTGGTCGCCACGGCCATCGCGGACTCGAAGTGGTCGACGTCGGTCGATGCCGTTTCCGGACGCAGCAGAATGCGGCCCTCCCAGGCCTTGGCATCAGTCACCGCCACGGATGCCTCGGCGCTGAGCAGGGCGGTGCGCAACGACCCGGCGCGGGCCGAGTCGACCATCCGTCCGGTGTCGCGCAGGTTCTGATCGACGACCTGCCACAGCCCGGTGGCTGCCAGCAAGGCCAACACCAGCCCGAGATTGAGCACCCGCCGGGTCCGTGTCGCCGTCACATAACTGCCCCACAGCAGTACCAGCACCGGCACCAGAGCAATGGGGATCGCCCAATACCGGTTGGCGGCCCGGGCCGCGTCCACCTGCGACTGGTTTCCGGCCACCAGGGTGTCCAGGATCGGGATGATCTTGCCGCGCAGCAGCTCGCCGGCCTGATCCATGGCGGCCAGCCCGGCCCCTGCATCCGTCGTGAAGGTTGTGTGGCCGCCTCCCAGCAGAGCGCTGTACTGCGTCAACAGGCCGTTCACCTCGGCGAGCTTCGCCTGATCGGGGCCGGCAGCGGCGCCGACCACTAACCGGGCAGCCTCCTGCAACGCAGCCTGGTACTCCGAAGCAACAGCGGCTGGTTCGGCCCCACCCTGCACCAGTCCGTTGGTGGCGACCGCGTCCGCCCGCAGCACCGCTGACTTCGCCGCCTGCAACCGCAGCACCTGCTCGGTGCCCACCTTGATGTCGCCGAGGCCCTGATGGGTCCAGCCCATCACCGCTGCGCTGATCGCAGCGGCGATGAGACAGACGAGCACGGCCGCGTTACGGACCAGGGTCAGGATCGCTGGGCTCGACATGTCCTTGCCGGTGCGTGCCGCGGGCTTGGGCGCCTGCCCGGAGGACGTCAATTGACGGCTGGGCTGGGCAGCGGACTGCGCGGAACCGGCCTCGGCACGGCTTGCTTGGGCGGCTGCCCGGCGGGTGCGCGGGCGCGGGAAACCGGGGGTGCTCATGGCTTGTCCGGCTTCTCGGCATCGGTTGAGGCAGCGTCCGGCGTCGGGGCCTGGGCCGCAGCCTGTCCGGCTGACTCGTCGGTCTGCCCAGCCGCCCCGACCAGGAGTTCGTCGCCGACGGTGCTGGGCGGCTCTGGTGCACCCAGCAGGTCCTCCGACAGCAGGGTCCGCAGCTCGTCGACGGTAGGCTCCACCACATCGCGCAGTCGCCAGGCCTGGTGACCGATGGCCGCCTCCAGCACGTTGCGGCAGAACCGGCCGTTGCCGAACGTCTCGTCACGGATCTGCTGACCGAGCAGCCTGCGGAACCCCTCCAGGCAGCCTTCGGCCAGCACGTAATCGGCGCCCTTGACCTGCAGCTGGAAGATCGCGACGAGCTCGTCGTCGGTGTAGTCGTCGAAGAAGATGGTGGTGCGGAAACGGCTTGCCAGGCCGGGGTTCTCGGCGATGAACCTGGCCATCGGGCCCGGATAGCCGGCCACGATCACGACCAGGTCGTCGCGGTTGTCCTCCATCTCCTTGACCAACGTGTTGATGGATTCCTCGCCGTACTGGTCGCCGGACAGGGCGTAGGCCTCGTCGATGAACAGCACACCGCCGATTGCACTCGCGATCACCTCGGCGCTCTTGAGCGCAGTCTGGCCGAGATAGCCGGCCACCATCTCGGAGCGGTCCACCTCGATCAGCTGTCCCTTGGACAGCAGGCCGAGGGCCCGATAGACGCCACCGACCAACCGGGCGACGGTGGTCTTGCCGGTGCCCGGGTTGCCGACGAACACCATGTGGCGGGTGATGGTGGGCACCTTCAACCCGGCCTTGCTGCGCAGCGCCTGGACTCGCAGCACCGCGGCCTGACGATGAATCTCGGCCTTGACCTCGTCCAGACCCACCAGGGCGTCCAGCTCGGCGAGCAGTTCCTCAACCGTTTTCGTGGGCTCGGCAGGCTCGTCGACCTCGGCGACGGGCTTGGCGTCGGGCGCGTCCTGGGTGGCGGTGGGTGCAGGCCGTTCACCCGGACCTGAAGGGGCACTGTCGGCCGGCTGGGCTGGCGGGCCACCGGTGGGGGTCAGCAGTGGGCCGCCACGCAGTTCTTGCAGCCGCTGCTGGTTGACCGCCAGTTGGTCGAGCACGCTCTGGAACACCTGGCCACCATTACGCGTGAACTCGTCCATGGCCTTGACCCGTTCCTCGCTGCGCTGCAACCGGGCCAGCAGGTCGGGGTCGAGACCACCGTGGGGGCCGGACGCATTGCTGGTCGGCACCTGCCCGACACCCGACACCGCCTGCTGCTGCGCAGCGCTGGCCGAGGCTGCGGCACCGGCCACCTTCGGGTTGGGCTCCCCCAACGCGCACGCAGCGGTGCTGACGTCGATCAGGGCGTTTGCATAGGCGTGGGCACTGTTGCGATTGGTGTTGCCGAGCTGACTCATCAGGGGCGTCGGACCGGCTCGCCAGCGGCGCCCCCTTGCGGCGGCCTCGAAGAACTCCTGCGCGTTGGCCGGGCGTCCGAGTTGGTCCGCCCAGTCCAGGAAGGCACCCGTGGCGGGCTCGGACACGGCTGCCGCGAGCTGGATGCCCTCAAGGCGGGCCTGGACGGGGTCGACACCCACGCTCGCCGCCACCCCGGCGAGGCTGTCGAGAGCGGCACGTAGCGTGAGGCTGGTCATCTGGACTCCAGGTCAAGGGGATTGCCCGAAACCGGCCGAGGGGCATCGAGACTGACCGCGGCCGCGGGCCTGTTGGCGAACTTCTGATCCAGGAACTGCCCCTGCGCGACGAGGGCCGCGGCGTCGCGCCGGTAGGCGGCGTCGTACATGCGGTTCATGGTCAGGGCGAGCAGGTCCAACTGATCGATCAACATCAGCAGGGACGACTTGCCGTTGGCCACCGGCCGGGTGTTGGCCCAGTCCCTGGGCAACGCCAGGTAACCGGCCAGCGACTCTGGCAGGTAGTCGGTGGCAGTGGCCACCACGTGGTAGGCGTCCTTGCTGTCCAACCCCAGGTTCGCGAGCCGGGGCAGCGTGTTGCGCACGATGCCGGTGATCCGCGACACCCGCGCCAGCACCGGCTCCGGCGCCCGTTGCTCGCCCGCCATCTGCTCCGCCTTGGCCAGTGCGGTTGCGATGTCCTGGGGGGTGGGTGCAGCAGGCACCACCAACGGCCCCGGCTCGGGTGCCGGCTCGGGGGTGCCCATCAACCAGTCGATGAAGCCCATGGATGACGTCCTCAGCGGTATTGGTCAGTCGGCAGGTTCAAGTCCTGCCACTGAGCCGGCTCCACCGGCGACTTCGCGGCTCGCTCGAGGTAGCTCCTCGACTTGGCAACCTCGTTCTCGAGGGTGCTGATGGTCTGGCCCATCGAATCCAGGGCCGCCAGCTTGAACTGGTCGATGGCGTCCATCGTCTCGTAGACGTTGGCGAACGCCTTCTGCAGGCTCTCGATCTGGATCGTGGAACTGGCTGCCTGCTCCTGGATGCCCACCGAGTTCTGCTTCAGCATCTCGCTGGTGCGCTCGATCAGCCCCGAGGTGGTGGTGTTCAGCGCAGTGATCTGGTCAAGAACCAGCTTCTGGTTGCCCAGGGCCTCCGCGACGATGATCGCTGTGCGCAACGCCGAGATGGTGGTGGTGGACGCCCGGTCGACGCCCTTGACCAGCTCCTGGTTGTTCTTGATGATCACGTCGATGGCCAGATAGCCCTGGATCGACACGGCAAGCTGGGTGAGCAGGTCCTGGTGCTTCTGACGGACGTAGAACAGCACGTCCTTGTTCATGGCATCGGCCTTCTCGGGTGCGGTGATCTGCAGCTCGGCGATCTGCGCGGACAGATTGGTGTCCAGCCGCTCCGCGATGTAGATGTACTGGTTCAGCCGCCCCATCACGTCCCACAACTGGGCCTTCTCCATGTTGAGCGCGACGTTGTCCTTCTGCAGCTCGTCCTGACCTGCCCGCAGCGCGTGCAGGATGGCGTCCAGCTGCTTCTGCGAGCTCTGGTACTTCTGGAAATAGTCCTTGACCTTCTCACCGATGGGAATCAGGCCGAACAGCTTCTTCTCGCGCACCTGGCTGGGGTCGAGGGCCTCAATGGTCTGACGCAGGTCGACGAGGGTTTCAGCCACCTTGTCGGACCCGCTGATGCCGTTGCGGTCGAGGTCGCGCACCGGGCTCTGCAGCAGTCGGTTGCTGGCTTCGGCAGCCCGCCGGATGTCCGCGTCACCCATCGAACGCACCGCGTCGGCCTGGGCCGTGAAGCCGGGGCTACCGATCTGTTGCTGGTTGATGGCCGTGATGAACTGGTTGACCTTGGCGTCCAGTGCCGGACGCTGTTCCTCGGCCACCGGCGGCGCCATCCGCGGAGCCTGCGTCGCGATGACCGGTGTGGGGGGCGCAGCCACCTCGAGCGTCAGCGAATTCATCGCGTTCGGAGGGGCCAGCGGGGAAGGTTCGGGTGCTGCAGCCGTGGGTGGGGTGGTGGTCATCGGTCGGTCCCTTCCTGTGCGCCGCCCAGCGGCGTCTCGGTGTCCCTGGTCGACACCGTGCCATCGTCCCCTATTTCACCACTGGCGTCGGACGAAACCTACCCTTTCAGCGTTGGGCACCGGCCGGTTCCCGGCTCCTGCCGCCGTCGGCATGCCCCCGGTGGTACCCAAACCCATACCCTTGGTAGTATCCGGAGCACGCGCGGGGGCGACCGTACCCAGGCCCATCCGCCTGAGCGGAACAGGAACGCCGATGGAACCCGACGCACAGGATCTCGACGCACGAGATCTGGACCTCGTCGTCAAGCGGCTGCAGCGAGCGCAAGGCCAGATCGGCGGCATCATCCGGATGCTCCAGGAGGGGCGCGACTGCAAGGACGTCGTCACCCAGATCGCCGCCGTCAGCAAGGCCATCGATCGGGCGGGCTTCGCCGTGATCAGCAACGGTCTGCAGCAGTGCATCAAGGACGCTGAGCAGGGCGGCGGCAAGCTGGACACCAGCGAACTCGAGAAACTGTTCCTGAGCCTGGCCTGAGCTGGGCAGCAACTGGCGATTGGGCCCGGCTGCAGGCGAACAGCACACCACGAGCGCGGAGGGCCCCCGACTCTGGTCGGGGGCCCTCCGCGCTCGTGGTGCCGTGAGGTTGTTGTTGCCTGGCGATTACCGGGCGAGCGCTGCCTGGCCCGCATTCCAGGTGGTGATGCCACCGTCCAGGTTCCTGGCGCTGATGCCATGCTGGGCCAGGATCCGGCAGGCCAGGTAGCCACGCAGGCCAACGGCACAGTGCACGACCAGGTCGCCGCCATCGACGGCCAGCGCCCGAGCCTCCTCGATCCGGGAGCGCAGCTCGTCAAGCGGAATCAGCGTCGAACCCGGGATGGACTGGCGCTCGTGCTCCCCGGCTGTGCGCACGTCGAGGACGTGGGCGCCAGTGGCGACCGCCTCGTCCACCTCGTGCCACTGGATGGAGTCGACCAGGCCGTCAGAAAGGTTGGCGTCGATGTAGCCCAAGAAGTTGACCGGGTCCTTGGCTGAGCCGAACGCCGGCGCGTAGGCCAGCTCCAGCTCGGCCAGCTCGGTGGCGGTGATGCCGCCTGAAATCGCCGTCGCGATCACGTCGATGCGTTTGTCCGCACCCTTCTCACCGACGACCTGGGCACCCAGGATGGCGTCCGTTGCCTCGTCCACCACCAGCTTCAAGGCCAGCGGGGTGGCGCCCGGGTAATACCCGGCGTGATCGGCGGGATGGGTGTGGATGACCCGCACCCGCCGCCCCAGCGCTCGCGCCCGCTTCTCACTCCAGCCGGTGGAGGCCACCTGCAGACCGAACACGCCCACGATGGCGGTGCCGAGCACCGGACGGTCGAAGGCGGCACGGCCCATGATGACGTCGGCCACCCGTCGACCCTGCAGGTTGGCGGTCTGGGCCAGCGCGATCAGCACGTCGGAGTCGTCGATGGCGTCAGCCTTCACGACGGCGTCCCCCACCGCATAGATGAACGGGTCGGAGGTGCGGTACTGGTCGTCGATGACGATGCCGCCCCGCTCGGCGACCTCCAGGCCTGCTGCGCGAGCGAGCGAATCCTCCGGGCGGACACCAATGGCGGCCACCACGATCTCGGCCGGCAGCCTGGTGCCGTCGTCCAGCGTGACATCATGCTCCCCGATCACGGTGACACTGTGGCCCAGATGCAGATCGACGCCATTGGCGCGCAGGCGACCGTGCACCGGGGAAACCATCTCCAGATCCAGGGGCGGCATCACCTGGTCGGTGCCCTCCACCAACGCCACCTGACGCCCGGCGTGCACCATGTTCTCGGCCACCTCCAGCCCGATGAAGCCGCCGCCGATGACCACGACGGATCCTTGCTCAACCCCCGGATCCTCGGCGGGCAGGGTGCCGGGCACCGTTTCGCTCTGCAGCGCGGCCACCATGGCGTCCACGTCCTCGACGTTGCGCAGCGTCAGGGCGCGTTCGATGCCGGGGATGGGCGGGGTCAGGGCCTTGGCGCCGGGCGAGAGCACCAGGGCGTCGTAGCTGACGGTCTCGGTGGTGCCGGCGTCCAGGTTCTTCACCTCGACGGTCCTGGCGGCAGGGTCGATGGCGGTCACTTCGTGGTGGACACGCACGTCCAGCTCGAACCTGGCGTGCAGCGAAGCCGGGGTCTGCAGCAGCAGCGACTGACGGCGCGGGATGACCCCGCTCACGTGGTACGGAAGCCCGCAGTTCGCGAACGAGACGTGCCCGCTTCGCTCGAACACGATGATCTCGGCAGACTCGTCCAGCCTGCGCAGCCTCGTCGCCGCGCTCATCCCGCCGGCGACCCCTCCAACAATCACGATTCTCATGCCATTACCCTAACCGATACCCTAGGGGGTATACTATTCGTGGCTGATACACAGCAAGCTTCATTCAACTGCGCCCCCCGCGGGGCGGAAACCAACAGGAGATCACCATGTGCAGTGCGGTCAAGTGCCGGGTTTGCGGCAAGACCACGTGGTCTGGCTGCGGCCAGCACATCGCCCAAGTCAAGGCCAACGTAGCTCCCGGCAGCTGGTGTGACGGCAAGCACACCGACGCCGAAAAGGCTGCCGCCAAGCCGCAGCGGCGCGGCATCTTCGGGTTCTGACCGACAACACCCCCTCGGTCGTCAAGCAGCTTCGAGCACCCCGGGACGCTGAGCCGATGGCCAGCGCCCGGGCCCTGCTACGCTGCCCGCAATCGAGCGAGGGGCCGTCATGAAGTTGTTGTTCCTGGGCGCCGGGGCGATCGGCACCTACATCGGGGGGTCTCTGGCCGCGGCCGGTCATTCGGTGAGCTACACCGAACGCCCGGAGGTCGCCGAGGCCCTGTCCCACCGGGGCCTGACGCTGCACCTGGCGCGCAGCACTCGCCACGTGCACACCGCCCGGTTCTTCGGATCGTCGCAGCAGGCACTCCAGGGCGGCCCGTATGACGTCGTGGTCTTTGCCCTGAAATCCTTCAACACCAGTGCCGCCGCGCAGGCACTCGTCGAAACCGGCCTGCCGGTGCCGCCGGCGCTCTCGCTCCAGAACGGAGTCGACAACGAGCCGGCCATCGCGGCTGCCCTCGGCGACGAAGGCCTGGTCATTGCCGGCACCGTCACCACGGCTGTCGGCAAACCCGGCCTGGGCGAGGTTGTCGAGCAGAAGCATCGCGGCGTGGGCATCGCTTCCGGTCACCCGCTGTCGCAGCCGCTGGTGGAGGCGCTGCATGGTGCCGGACTCAACGCCAGGTCGTTTCCGAACGCGGCGGCCATGAAATGGTCGAAACTCCTCACCAACCTCACCGGCAACGCCACCTCCGCCATCCTCGACATGCGGGTCGACGAATTGTTTGCCGACCGTCGGCTCTACCAGGTCGAAGTGGCCGTGCTGCGCGAGTGCCTGGCAGTGATGCGCGCGCTCGGCCACCACCCGGTCGACCTGCCCGGCACACCGGTACGGCTGCTGGCCCTGGCCGCCGAGAGGCTGCCCAGGTTCATCGCGCAACCGGCCCTCACCAAGGCTCTGGGGTCCGGGCGTGGCGACAAGATGCCCAGCTTCCACATCGACCTGCACAGCGGCAGCGGCCGCACCGAGGTGCAGTGGCTGAACGGCGCGGTGGCCCGCCACGGGACCCGAGTGGGCGTTGCCACGCCGGTGAACACCGCCCTCACCCAGACGCTGGAGGGCCTGGCGGCGGGCAAGCTGGACATCGAACTGTTCCGCCGCAATCCCGAGGCCCTGCTCGCCCAGTTCTGACGCACACGTCGACCGGTGCGCCGCACCGAGTACCACCCCTGGCCGGCGTCGCCACCGGCTGATGTCTCGGCAAGGCCACGAGAAGGTGATTCACGAGGCGCCGGAGCACAGCGGTAGGGTGGGCAGGCAATTCTCATCATGCGTCACCACGGTGGCGTCAACCACGCGGGAGCCACCTGAATGTCTGTTCGCAAAGACCTGCGAAATGTCGCCATCATCGCCCACGTCGATCATGGCAAGACCACCTTGGTGGACGCGATGCTGTGGCAGTCCGGTGCGTTCCGTGAGGGTTCCGACGTCAACAAGCGCGTCATGGACTCGATGGACCTGGAGCGTGAGAAGGGCATCACCATCCTGGCCAAGAACACTGCGGTCCACCACACCATGACCGACGGCGAGGACCTGCTGGTCAACATCGTCGACACTCCGGGCCACGCTGATTTCGGCGGCGAGGTGGAGCGCGCGCTCGAGATGGTTGACGGCGTGCTGCTGTTGGTGGACTCCTCCGAGGGCCCGTTGCCGCAGACCCGTTTCGTGTTGCGCAAGGCCATCGCCAAGAAGCTGCCGATCATCCTGGTGATCAACAAGGTCGACCGCCCGGACGCCCGCATCGAGCAGGTGGTCGATGACGCCTACGAGTTGTTCATGGATCTTGTCGACGAGGACAACGCAACCGCGCTCGACTTCCCGGTGGTCTACGCCTCAGCCAGAGCCGGCCGCGCATCGCTGAACCGCCCCGCGGACGGCGAAATGCCCGACTCCCCCGATCTGCAGCCGCTCTTCGACACCATCGCCAGCTACATCCCCGCCCCCACCTACCACGAGGGCGCCCCGCTACAGGCGCACGTCACCAACCTCGACAGCTCGCCCTACCTGGGACGACTGGCGCTGTGCCGCGTCGTCGAGGGCACCATCCACAAGGGCGAGACGGTCGTCTGGATCCGCCGTGACGGCACCCGCCAGAACGTCAAGCTTTCGGAGCTTCTGATCACCCGCGCCCTGGATCGGGTTCCGGTCGATCAGGCAGGCCCGGGGGACATCATCGCAGTGGCCGGCATCGACGAGATCAACATCGGTGAGACGCTGGCCGACCTCAATGACGCCCGGCCGCTGCCGCTGATCCACGTCGACGAACCGTCCATCTCGATGACCATCGGCATCAACACCTCGCCGCTGGCCGGGCGGTCGGGCAAGAATCTGACGGCCCGACTGGTCAAGAACCGTCTCGACCAGGAACTGGTCGGCAACGTGTCGATCCGGGTGCTCCCGACCGAACGACCTGACACCTGGGAGGTGCAGGGTCGAGGCGAGCTGCAGCTGGCGGTGCTGGTGGAAATGATGCGTCGCGAGAACTTCGAGCTGACCGTCGGGAAACCCGAAGTCGTCACGCGGTTGATCGACGGCAAGCTGCACGAGCCCACCGAACGGCTGACGATCGACGTGCCCGAGGAACACCTGGGCACCGTTACCCAGATGATGGGCACCCGCAAGGCGCAGATGCGCCAGATGGTCAACCACGGCACCGGCTGGGTGCGGATGGAATACATCATCCCCGCGCGGGGGCTGCTCGGCTTCCGCACCGAGTTCCTCACCGAAACCCGCGGCACCGGCATCATGAACCATGTTTTCGAGGGCTACGAGCCCTGGGTGGGCGAGCTGCGCAACCGGCAGACGGGTTCGTTGGTGGCCGATCGCCAGGGCGTGGTCAGCAGCTATGCGCTGTTCAACCTGCAGGCGCGTGGCGAGTTGTTCGTCAGCCCCGGCGACGAGGTCTACGAGGGCATGGTGGTGGGCGAGAACTCCCGTCCCGACGACATGGACGTCAACCCCGCCAAGGAGAAGCACCTGTCCAACGTGCGCTCCAGCACCAGTGACGAGCTGGAACGTCTGGTCCCCGCCCGCGTGATGAGCCTGGAACAGGCGCTGGAGTACTGCAGCAACGACGAGTGCCTGGAGGTGACCCCCGCGAAGGTGCGCGTGCGCAAGACCACGCTGACTGCCGGGGAGCGCGCCAAGGTCCGCAACCGCGCCAAGGCGGCCAACAAGGCCGCGGAATCCTGACCTGGCCGATGGCGCGTTGCTCGCTGGGGTGGTCCTGTGCGCCGAACGGTCCCACCAACAAGTAGGCTGGGCCAAGCCAGCACATGGAGAGAGGGAGCCAACGTGACCCACAAGGCCGCGCGAGCTGTGCCGATGATCTTGCTGACCTGCACGGCGTTGCTGGCCGCCGCGGGCTGTGCCACGTCAGTGCAGCCCGTCGTCACCGCTTCCCCGGCGGTCAGTTCGCTCACCCCCTCAGCCACGCCGACGCAGACGGCCACGCCGTCGGTACAGTCGCTGCGGGCCGCCGAAGTGGCGAGTGAGGCGTACATCGCCGAGAGGCCGACACTCAAACCCACCCCCAAACCGAGCCCCACCGCCAAGAAGTCGACCGCCAAGACCACGAGCGCCAAACTTGATCCCCGTTGCCTGACCGGTGCCCGGGTGATGTGCGCCGACAAGTCTCGGGGCGTGCTCTACTACCTCCACGACGGCGAGGTCGTCCGCACTTTCGCGGCGCGCTTCGGGCGCAGCGGGTACGCAACCGCTGAGGGGCAGTTCAGCGTCACACGCAAGGTGAAGGACGACTTCTCGCGCCAGTACAACAACGCACCGATGCCGTACTCGATGTACTTCTACGGTGGTCAGGCCGTGCACTACTCCGGCGATTTCGCGGCAAACACCAACCCGCAGGGCTCGCACGGCTGTGTCAACATCAAGGATCGGGCAGGGATCGCCGCGGTCTTCGGTGAGGTTCAGGTCGGCGACAAGGTCGTGGTCTTCCGGTCGTCGCAGCTGGCCTGACCTGCTCTTCACCGACCTGCCCTCTTCAACTGACGTCGGCGATGTTGGCCGTCGGGTGCGCCACCGGGCCCGGTGCGCGATACTGGGTTCAGACGGGAAGGGGCAAGATGTCTTGGTCTGACGAGGTCATCTGGTGGCATGTTTACCCGCTGGGTTTCTGTGGAGCTCCCTTGCGCCCAGCCACGCCGGTCAGTGCGGTGACGCATCGGATCGCCCGCTTGGAGAACTGGTTGGACCACCTGGTCGAGCTCGGCGCCAACGGACTGCTGCTGGGGCCGATCTTCCAGTCGTCCACCCACGGCTACGACACCACCGACCACTTTGCCATCGACCCCCGCCTCGGTGACCTGGCGGATTTCACCCGGCTGGTGGAGCAGGCCCACCAGCGCGGCCTGCGGGTGATGCTGGACGGGGTTTTCAACCATGTCGGTGCCCAGCACCCGCTGGTGCAGCGGGCGCTCGCCGAAGGGCCGGACGGCGAGTTCGCCAACTGGTTCCAGATCGACTGGAGCAACCCCGACGACCCGCGCCCCTGGTTCTTCGAGGGCAACTTCGACCTGGTGACCTTCAACCACGCCAACCCGATGGTGGCCGACTACCTCGTCGAGATCATGAACACCTGGCTGGACCGCGGCGCGGACGCCTGGCGACTGGACGCGGCCTACGCCGTCGATCCCGACGCCTGGCAGTCCGTGGTGCCCCGGGTTCGGGCCGCCCACCCGGACGTCTGGCTGATGGGCGAGATGATCCACGGTGACTACGCCGACTACGCCTTGCGCAGCGGCCTGGACTCGATCACCCAGTACGAGCTGTGGAAGGCGGTCTGGAGCAGTCTGGAAACGGCCAACTTCTTCGAGCTGGACTGGTGCCTGGGCCGACACAACGAGTTCGCTGACCGGTTCGTCCCCTTCACCTTCATCGGCAACCACGACACCACCAGAATCGCCACCATCGTCGGCGCCCAGCAGGCTGTGCTGGCGGCAGTGCTGCTGTTCACCGTGGCCGGTGTCCCTGCCGTCTACGCCGGCGACGAGCACGGCTACACCGGCACCAAGTACGAACGCCCCGGCGGGGACGACGAGGTGCGCCCCGAGTTCCCGGAGTTGCCCGAGCAGCTGTCCGCGCTGGGGTCCGGGATGCACGACCAGTACCGCAAACTCATCGCCTTGCGCCGACAACGCCGTTGGCTGGTCACATCCCACACCGAAGCGTCCGAACTCAGCAACGAGCGCTACTGCTACCGCTCGATCTCCGCGGATGGCGAGCAGTCCATCACCGTCACCCTGGACATCACCGACCCACAGGCGCCGACTGCCGAGATCCGGGAGAACGAGGAAGTGATCTACCGCTACGGGGCCTGAGCGGTTCAGATCACTGCGGCCAGGCCGGCGTCGGCACCGTCTCGGTGGTGGCATCGATGCCGTGGGAATCGTCGGATTCGACCATCACCTGGGCGTCCTCGGGCACTTCGGCGTCCAGCAGCCCCAAGGCGATCGGGCCCAGCTCATGGTGTTGGGCGACGCTGCCCACCGTGCCTGCGCGGGCACCGCGCCACCGGATCTGCGCGCCCGATTGCGGCAGGGCTCCGTCCAGCCACAACCGCACCAGTCGCCGACCGGCCGGCACCCCCCGCGGGCCGACGTCCAGCCCTGCTCGCGGCACCCCTGCCTCGATCCGTAAGGCGTCCAGGGCCCACACGCCGACAGGTTCGCACGGCGGAATCGGCGTGGTGACCGGCCAGAACAATTCCTGCCCGCCGGCCACCGGGGACGGTCGCCGGCCGAGCGCAGCGCCCGGAACGCTCTCAAGCCGACCCAGCCACAGCACGGTGACGTCCGGTCGTCGGACTGTCTCACCACGGCACAGCCCGTGGGCGCGCAGTTGCTCGTCCAGCGCTTCGGCCTGCCCCGGCTCGGCCCAGAACCAGCGCGACCGGCCGCTGTCCGCCACGGTGAACACCTCGCGGTTGGCCAGCAGCGCCACCCCGTGCCCGTCCGCTGCCAGCCGCTGCTCAGCGAAGGGATTGCCCGCGTGCCACAACAAGCCAGTGTCCGGGCCATCTGCCACCAGGACGTCCATCAGACGCGTTCCAGCCGCCCCCACATGTAGGGCTGCAGCTTCTCGGTGGTGGTGGCCCGGTCGAAGCTCCACATCAGATGGCGGTCCACGTTGCCGTACAGGCGAGCGCCGCCGGTGTACTCCACCTCAGCGGACGTGGTGCGGGCCACCACGTCGGTCTCCATGGCGATCTGGCCGGGCTTGGGGATCCGCCCCGCCCAGATCTCGACCCAGCCTTCCGGATGGCTCAGCACGACCTCCAGATGCTCGTTGTCGACGGGGCGCCAGAATCCGGTTTCCAGGGTCAGCGGCTTGTCGGGCTGCCCGGCAGCGTCCATCGTCCAGGTCTGCGACATGTAGTGCAGGTACCCGTCACCATTGGTGGCGAACTCGACCTGCTGGCCGAACTCGATCTCTTCCCCGGCCCAGCTGGAGTGTCCGTTGCCCACCCAACGGCCGATCAGCCAGGCGAGCGGGAAGAGCGCCGGGTTGAGGTCCTCGGGGATGGTGAAAGCCATGGGTCACTCCTGGTTGCGTTTGATGATCGAGGTCGGTTCGTCACGGCGACGCGCCACGACTGCAGTCTGGTCGTGCAGCTGGCCGCTGCCCGGAGGCACCGGCCGGGCGACCAGCTCGCGGGCCGGAGCCCTCACGAGGCGGACGTAACCCAGGATCGCCATCACCGCAATCAGCAGCGAGACGATCGTCAGGACTGTTGCGCTGAACCCTGCCACCCGGTGATTCTACCCGTCACAGGGAACGCATCATGATGGTCACCGGCACGTCCACACCCGACCCGTCATCGCTGGGCCAGCTCGTCACCTTTCTGGTCAGCTCGCGGTAACCGAGCCGCTCGTACAGGTCGCGGGCGAGCGGGTTGTCGTCCTCAACGGCCAACCTCGTCCAGCCCAGACCCTTGGCCCGGGCCCGTTCCTCAAGTTCTGCGATCAGCCGGGTTCCGATGCCCAGGCCCCGCCAGGCGTCGTCGACGATCAGCATCCACAGTTCTCCGGCCACCGGATCGCGGCGATAGTCGATGCCACCGCAGGCGACCAGCCGCAGCTGGTTGACCTCCCCGACCAGCAGCTCGACGTCGCCCTTCCAGCTCACCTCCAGGGACTCCCGCAGCACCTGCTGATGAGCCGGGCCACCCGTCCAGCCCAGGTCGTCCAGATCGATGGGTTGCAGGTCACGGAAATTGATGTCGACACACAGTTTCACCCTCCGAGGCTAACCTGTGACCAGCATTGGCGCCCGGCCGGGTGCCCGGTCGAGCAGGAGGCCCCGTGAACCGAGTCGTCCGGGCCATCCTCGGTGCGTTCGCGGTCGAGAACATGAAGGAGAAGTACGCAACCGTCCGGCGCTGGCAGCGGCTGATCACGCCCCCGACGAAACCGCGCGACGACTACCAGATCCTGGACGCGCACCTCTACGCCGCCCACCGCAGCCACGAGATTCCGGTGCGGATCTTCCGCCCCAAGGAACAGCTGCATGACGACGTCCTGCTGTTCTTCCACGGCGGCGGCTGGGTGATCGGCGACATCGACGTCTACACGCCCACCTGCCTGGCGATGGCTGACTCGACGAATCGGGTGGTGTTCTCTGTGGACTACCGGCTGGCCCCCGAGCATCCCTACCCGGCCGGGCTGGACGACTGCTACGAGGCCGCCAGCATGCTTCTCACCCACCTCGAACTCACCGGACTCGGCGATGCGTCGCGAATCACCCTGATCGGCGATTCAGCCGGCGCGAACCTGGCCGCGGCCTTGTCGCTGCGAATGCGCGACGAGGGCAGGATCGTGCCGGCCCGCCAGATCCTGCTCTACCCCGTCACCTGGTGGGATCATGGCCCTGCCAGCGAATCCCGCTTCGAGTCGATCCGACAGTACGGAACGGGCCTGCGGTTGACCCGCAAGGAGGTGCAGGACTTCATGGAGTTGTATGCCCCCGATGTCGATGTGCGCCTCAACCCCTACGTGTCTCCCCTGATGGCCACCGACTTCACCCGCCAGCCCGACACGCTACTGATCACCGCCGAGCTGGACCTGCTGCGCGACGAGGGCGAGGCGTATGCGCAGCGCCTGCACCGGGCGGGCAACCGGGTGGTCGTGCACCGCGTGCAGAATGCGGTGCACGGCTTCATCCAGCTGCCCCGATTCCTGAAACCGGTGACCGATGCCTATGAACAGATCAATGCCTTCCTGGATGGGTCAGCCGTGAACGGCGCCGGCACGAACGCTGCCGGCCGATGAAGCTGCCCCGGCCCGCGCTGATGGAACGACGCCGCTGGGTGCGCCTGGACAACGCCTCCACCATCTTCCTGGCTGCGATGAACGACTCCGACACCAAGGTGTTCCGGTTCTCGGCGGAGATGTTCGAGACCGTCGACGCGCACCTGCTGCAGTTGGCCCTGGACAAGGTCTACGACGACTACGTGCTTTACCACGCGGTCCTGCGTCGCGGCATCTTCTGGTACTACCTCGAGGACAGCGACCTTCGTCCCCAGGTCCGGCCCGACGAGCACCGGCCGTGCGCCCAGCTCTACCACTTCGATCGGCGCGAGTTGCTGTTCCGGGTGGCCCACCACCATCACCGGATCATCCTGGAGGTGTTCCATCCGTTGTCCGACGGCACCGGCGCCGCCTGGTTCTTCCAGGACCTGCTGACCGAGTACGTCAGGCTACGCCACCCCGGGATCGAGCGCACCGAGGCCGATGCCAGCAAGGGCGTCCGCCACCGGCTGGAGGGCGACTCCTTCGCCCACTACTTCCGCCCCGGAAGCACCACGGCACCCGACTTCGCCGAGGCAGCCGCCAACCTGCAACGGATGGCAGCCAGCCCACCACCCGCCGCACCCCAGCGCAGGCCTGTGCAGCACTCCTCGCGCGTCTGGCAGTTCAAGGGCACCCGCACCGTCGACGATCGGCTGCGGGTCATCGAGGTGACGGTGTCCGTCAGGGAAGCGCTGGCTGCCGCCAAACGGCACCAAGTGTCGCTGACGATCCTGCTGGCGGCTCTGTTCGTCGAAGCCGCGCACCGAGTGGACGACGGCGCACCCGCCCGAGGTCACTACACGGTTTCGGTGCCGGTCAACCTGCGTCAGTTCTTCCCGTCCACCTCGGCCCGCAACTTCTTCGCCACCACACTGCTGGAGTATTCCTATGGTGAGAACGACGATGACTCCCTGGCTTCGATCTGCGAGTCGTTCGACCAGCAGTTGAAAGCCCAGATCAGCCCCGACGGCCTGGCACACAAGTTGCGCAAGCTCGTGAGTTACGAGCTCAATCCGTTGATGCGAGTGATCGTCCGTCCGTTGAAGGACCTGGTGCTGCAGTCCATCAACTGGGCGTCCAACCGCAGCAAGAGCATGTCCATCAGCAACGTGGGCCGGTTTCAGCTGCCCCCCGACGTAGACCCCCACGTGGGCGCGGTCTACCTGATGACGTCCACGGTGCGCCCCCAGTTCGCAACCGTCAGCCACGGCGACCTGTTGACCATCAGCTTCACCTCGCCCTACATCGAGACCGACGTCGAGGCCCGGTTCATCGAGGTGCTGCAGGAATTGGGGCTGGCTGTGACCGTCGCCGCCAATCGGGTGCGGCAGGAAGACCTGGCGGGGGTGCGATGATGCGGCACTGCGCGAACTGCGACGTCGACGTCCGCGGCGACTGGGACGTCTGCCCCCTCTGCCGGCAGGCACTGGACACCAGCTCAGCCCCCGCCGAGCCGAACCCGCTGCCGCACCTGCCGCTGCGGTTCAACCGGAACCGGATCAGGCGGATCCTGCTGTGGGCCTCGTTGCTCGTGATCGTCGTTTCCATGGGGCTGCAGCGTCTGGTGTTCCCCGAGCAGCCGATGACCGCGTTGCGCTGGGTGTGGTTCGGGCTGGCCAGCATGTGGGTGGTGGTGATCATCATCGTCCGCAAGCGCCGCAACATCGCCAAGAACGTCAGCTACCTGTTGGTGGTGACGTCGGGGCTGTGCGCCTACGCCGACCACCTCGGAGGTTGGCGGGGCTGGTCGACCACCATCGTGATCCCGGTGATGTGCATCTTCGCCATCGTCGGCATCCTGATCGCGGTTCGCGTGGTGCGCCTGCACGTCGGGGACTACATCCTGTACGCGGCGCTCTCAGCGCTGATCGGACTGTCCCCCGGCCTGTTCCTGATCTTCGGCTGGGTCTACAACCCGATCCCCTCGGCGATCAGCGTCGCGGTGGGGGCCATCATGCTGGCGCTGGCGCTGGTGTTCCGGCGGGCCGAGGTCAAACACGAACTGAGCAAGAGGATGGATCTGTGAGAGTGCTGTTGCAGAGAGCTACCTGGGGCCGGGTCAGTGTGGCCGGCGAGGTGATCGGTCAACTGCCGCGCCCGGGACTGGTGGCACTGGTGGGCATCGCCCGCGACGACGACCGGTCGGTGGTCGAGAAGCTGGCGCGCAAGACCTGGGACCTGCGCATCCTGTCCGAGGAGCGCTCCTGCTCCGACGTCGACGCCCCCGTCCTGGCGGTGAGCCAGTTCACCCTGTACGCCAACTGTCGCAAGGGCCGGCGGCCCAGCTGGAGCGCGGCTGCCCCCGGCGAGGTCGGCGAGCCGCTGTTCGACGCCTACGTCGCGGCCCTGCGCGCGCTGGGAGCGCACGTCGAGACTGGGCGTTTCGGTGCGGAGATGGCAGTCGAGTTGTGCAACGACGGACCCTTCACCGTCCTGCTGGACAGTGCCGAATTGGCCTGACGGGGGCCGAATTGGCCTGACGGGGGCCGAATTGGCCTGACGGGGGCCGAATTTGCCTGACGGGTCCGTCGCTGCGGCGGGGCGCCACCACCCCGAGCACAGTCCTACTCGACCACCTTGCGCAGTGGCAGCTCGATGATGTCCTCGGCGCCGAGTGCCTTCAGCCGGGGGATCAGGTACCGCACCTGGGCGGAGTTCACGATGGTGCTGACCGCGAACCAGCCTTTCTGCCTCAGTGGGGACACGGTCGGGCTCTTCAGCGACGGCAGCTCGTCCTCAACCGCCGCCAGGTTCTCGAACTCGACGTTGAGCATCAGCTGCGACTTGCCCTCGGCCAGCAGCGCGGCCCGCAGCAGCATGGTGAGCGCCTCGATCTTCCCGCGCTTCCAGTCGTCGGCCATCGCCGCCCGGCTGGCGATCAGTCGGGTGGTGGACTGCAGGATCTCGTGCACCACGCGCAGGTGGTTGGCCCGCAGCGAACTGCCGGTCTCGGTGACGTCGACGATCGCATCGGCCAGTTGCGGGCACTTCACCTCGGTGGCTCCCCAGCTGAACTCGACCTCGGCGTCGATGCCCTCCTCGGCCAGGAACTTCTCGGTCAGCTCCACCGCCTCGGTGGCGATCCGCTTGCCGTTCAGGTCGGCCAGGGTGCGGATGGGTGAGTCCTCGGGAACCGCCACCACCCAGCGCACCGGGCGACGCAGCTGCTTGCTGTACTCGAGCTCGGCCACCTCGACCACGTCGCGCCCGAGGATCCAGTCGAAACCGGTAACCGCAAGGTCGAGCAGGCCCTTCTCGACGTAGCGGGACGCCTCCTGCGGACGGATCAGCATGCATTCGATCTCGTGGTCGTCGATGGACGGGAAGTAGCTTCGACTGCCCACCGTGACCGTGAAACCCGCCTTGCCGAACAGGTCGACGGTGGCGCTCTGCAAGCTGCCCTTGGGCAGGCCGAGGCTCAACACCTGCTTGCCACTCATCTGGTGCTCCCGTACATCTGCTCGGGCGTCATCAACTGCTGAGCGTTGACCTGCAGGGACCCGTCGGCCGCCACGGTCCGGAAGAAGCAGCTCTTGTACCCCTCGTGGCAGGCAGGCCCCTGCTGGCGGGCCCGCACCACCACGGCGTCCAGGTCACAGTCGATCCGCAGCTCGACGAGCTCCTGCATGTTGCCGCTGGACTCGCCCTTCTTCCAGAGCTGCTGGCGGCTGCGGCTCCAGTAGTGCACCTTCCCAGTTTCCAGCGTCAGTTGGAAGGCTTCCTCGTTCATGTATGCCACCATCAACACCTCGCCATTGTCGGCGTCGACGGTGACGGCGGTGATCAGGCCGCCGGCCTTCTCGAAATCGGGACGAAACTGCAGATCCACTGCGGCCTCCAAACTGGGAAACGGACTGGCCCGGCGCCGGGCCTCGCTGCATCGTATCCCCGAGGCGTCCGGCACCCGTCGGGTGGCTGGTCATCGGGCCGGACGAAGGCACGGTCACGTTATCCTGCTGGTGCACACAAGGAGGCGGGGCATGGCAAAGGTGTTCTTCGTCACCCCCACGGGTGCCACTGCGCTGCCGACCCCCCCAGGCCTGGCGATGCTGCCCCAAGACACCCGTCGTTGCGCACTCGCCGACCTTGCCCCTGACGAAGGCGTCGACGCCGAGGTCGTGCTCGTTGACGGCCGCGCTGACCTCGCGGCAGCACGCAGCGCCTGCCGCTGGATCAGGTCGGTCCTCAGCCACCACCCGGTCCTGCTGCTGGTGCCTTTGGACGCCTTGTCCGCTTTGTCGGCGGACTGGCGGCTGGACGACTTCGTCCTCGAATCCGCGGCACCGGCCGAGTTCGACGCGCGAATCCGGCTGCTGCTGGAGGCCGCGAGGGCCACCACCCTGATCAGCCAGGGCCCCGTCCAGATCGACGAGGGCGCCTACACGGCCACCGCCGGAGGTGCGCCACTCGACCTCACCTACACCGAGTTCGAGCTGCTCAAGTTCCTGATCCAGCACCCCGGGAGGGTGCTGACCCGCGAACAACTGCTCAGCGAGGTATGGGGATACGATTATTTCGGCGGCTCACGAACCGTTGATGTCCACATCCGACGACTGCGCGCGAAACTGGGCCCCGAGTTCGACCATCTGATAGGCACAGTGCGCAACGTCGGTTACCGCTTCCAGATCAAGTAGGAGGCCCGGTGACAGCAACCGTGACCAGCGTCCACCTCGATACCCGCCAGCGCGCGGCCATCGAGGTGCTTGCTGAGCAGGCCGCCCAGGCCGACGGGGTGCAGCCGTTGAACGAAGCCGCCATGCTGGCGCTGGCGCCAACGGCCCTGCACCCGGCACGACACTGGGTCGCCACCGTCGACGAACAGATCGTGGGCTACGCCCAACTTGACCCCCAGGGCGCCACGGCTCAGCTGGTGGTGGCCCCGGCGGCCAGGCGCCGGGGTGTCGGCCGGGAGTTGGTCGACGCAGTGCTGGCAGCCGCACCGGACGCAACCTGGTGGTCTTTCGGCAACACACCGGCTGCCCAGGCGCTGGCAGCCGCGCTCGGATGGTCGGTGACCCGTGAGCTGCTGATCATGGCCCGCGACCTCGACGGGCTGGAAACCGTCCCGCAGGTCCCGGGCTTCAGCGTCGCCTCGTTGGCCGACGAACCCGACATTGATCGAGCCGTTGACGAACTGGTGAGCGTCAACCGACAGGCCTTCGCACATCACCCCGAACAGGGCGCGATGAGTGCCGGCGACGTCAGACAACGGATGCAGCTGGCCTGGTTCGACGCCGCGGGGCTGCTGCTGGCCCGCGACGGGGCGGGCCGTCTGGTCGGATTTCACTGGACAAAGGTGACACCGGACCAGGACCACCCCGATGGCCCTGCGCTCGGCGAGGTGTACGTGATCGGGGTGTTGCCCGAGATGGGCGGCCGGGGCCTCGGCCGACACCTGCTGGCCGCGGGCCTGCGCCACCTGAGCGACCGGGGCGTGCGCCGGGTGCAGCTGTACGTCGAGGCCAGCGAGCAGCGGGCTGTGCAGTTGTACTCGGCCAACGGCTTCTCGGTGGTCAACCGCGACCTGTCCTACACAGCCCGACACCCCCGACCTGGAGGATCCCACTGATGGACGACACCACCGACACCCAGCCGGTCGCCGAACTGGCCGAGCTGCCGCCGGACCGCTACGGGGAGCGCGAACAGAGTTGGTTGGCGTTCAACAACCGGGTGCTCGACCTGGCCAAGGACTCCCCCCGGGTCCCGCTGCTGGAGCGCGCCAATTTCACAGCCATCTTCTCGTCGAACCTGGACGAGTTCTTCATGGTGCGGGTGGCCGGGTTGAAGCGCCGGATCGATGCCGGAGTGGCGGTCCCGAGTGTCAACGGGATGCGTCCTCGCGAGGTGCACGACGCCATCCTGGCCCGCGCCCACGAACTGGTGAACGAGCAGGCCCAGGTGTTCCGGGAGCAGATCCGGCCCGAGATGGCCAGCAACGGCATCGAGATCCTGACCTGGGACCAGCTCTGCCTGGACGAACAGAACACCATGCACGAGTTGTTCGCCGATCGCATCTTCCCTGTGTTGACGCCGCTGGCCGTCGACCCCAGCCACCCCTTCCCCTACATTTCCGGACTTTCGCTGAACCTGGCGGTGCTGTTGCGCAACCCGAGCAGCGGAGCCCGTCAGTTCGCCCGGGTCAAGATCCCGACCATCCTGTCCCGGTTCGTGGAACTTGGCGAGGGCCGCTACCTGCCGCTGGAAGAGGTGATCACCCGCCACCTGGACGAGTTGTTCTCCGGTATGCAGGTGCTGCAGCACACCACGTTCCGGGTCACCCGCAACGAGGACATCGAGGTCGAGGAGGACGACGCCGAGAACCTGCTGTTCGCGCTGGAGAAGGAGCTGTTGCGACGCAAGGTGGGCCGACCCCCGGTGCGGCTGGAGGTCGAGGAGACCATCGACGAACACATGTTGCAACTTCTGGTCGAAGAGCTGGGCGTCACCGCCAAAGAGGTCTTCAAACTGCCCCCGCCGCTTGACCTGACCGCCCTGTTCAAACTGACCAGCAGCAACCGGGAAGACCTCAAGTACCCGAACTTCCTGCCCAAGACCCATCCCCATCTGGCCGAGGTGGAGACCAGCCGAGCCGCCGACATCTTCGGTGCGATCAAGCGTCGGGACGTGCTGCTGCACCACCCCTACGACTCTTTCGCCACCAGCGTGCAGCGGTTCGTGGAGCAGGCCGCCGCCGACCCCCACGTGCTCGCCATCAAACAGACGCTCTACCGCACCAGCGGCGATTCCCCCATCGTCGACGCCCTGATCGAGGCCGCGATGGCCGGCAAACAGGTGCTGGCGGTGGTGGAGATCAAGGCTCGCTTCGATGAGACCGCAAACATCGCCTGGGCCCGCAAGATGGAGAAGTACGGCGTCCACGTCGTCTACGGCATGGTGGGGCTGAAGACCCACTGCAAGCTGATTCTGGTGGTGCGCGAGGAGGCTGACGGGCTACGTCGCTACGCCCACATCGGCACCGGCAACTACCACCCCAAGACGGCGCGAATGTACGAGGACATGGGGCTGCTGACCAGCAACCCCATCGTCACCGACGACGTGGCGAGACTCTTCAACCACCTGTCCGGGATGGGCCGGGAGACCTCCTACCGGCGCCTGATGGTGGCACCTGACGGCGTCCGCTCCGGCCTGCTCAAACAGATCGACAACGAGATTGCCAACAAGGCCAAGGGTCTTCCGGCCGGCATCCGGATCAAGGTCAACTCGCTGGTGGACGAGGCCGTGATCGACGCCTTCTACCGCGCGAGCCAAGCCGGCGTCCCGGTGGACCTGTGGGTCCGCGGCATCTGCGCGATCAAGCCGGGCATTCCAGGCCTGAGCGAGAACATCCGGGTGATCAGCATCCTGGGTCGCTTCCTTGAGCACAGCAGGCTCTTCTGGTTCGCGAATGGCGGTCAGACCCGGGTGGGCATCGGTTCGGCCGACCTGATGCACCGCAACCTTGATCGCCGCGTCGAGACGATCATCTCGATCAACAACCCGGCGCACATCGAACAGATCACCCGCCTGTTCGACCTTGCTTTCGACCCGGGTACCGTCACCTGGAGGCTGCACGACCAGGACTGGACGCCTCGGATCCACGCCGACGACGGCACGCCGCTGCGTGACCTGCAGGCGTGCCTGATCGAGCAGTCCCGCCATCGCAGGCCGAAATGAAGGGGCTGACCGCTGGTGGTGCCGTGCTGCTGCGGGGCGCCGAGCAGCGGCGACGAGTGCTGGTGGTGCATCGCCCGGCCTACGACGACTGGACCTTGCCCAAGGGCAAACCCCGGGCCGACGAGCCGCTGCCGGCTACCGCTGTGCGCGAGGTGCGTGAGGAGACCGGCCTGTCCATCGTGCTGCGAGCCCCGCTGGGCACCACCTCCTACGCCGTCGAAGGCGTCCCCAAGACAGTCAACTGGTGGCGGGGAGTCGAGGTGCGCGACGCATGCACCGGCGCGGTCGCCGTCACCGACGAGCGTGAGGTCGACCGGCTGGTATGGCTCAGCACCGAGGACGCCCAGCGCCGGCTCAGCTACCCGGACGAGGTCGCGGTGCTGCAACGGGCCTGCGCGACGCCCGAGACCATCCCGTTCCTGGTGGTGCGGCACGCCAAGGCGATGCGGCGGCGCAGCTGGGCCGGCCGCGACAGTGACCGTCGGCTCACAGAGCGCGGACGACGCCAGTCCGCGGCGCTGGTGACGTCGGTGCTGGCCGCCTTTGGCGTCCAGTTGGTGGCCAGTTCGTCGTCCACGCGCTGTGTGGACACCTTCCGGCCGTTCGCCGAGGCTGCCGAGCGACCGCTGCAGCGCTACTTCGAACTGTCCGAAGAGGGCGCCGCCGCCGAGCCGCAACGAGTGGCACTGACGATGCAGCTGCTGCGACGACAGTGCCTCGAGCTGGGGATGCCCCTGGCCGCGTGTGGCCACCGTCCGGTGCTGCCGGGCATGCTCGCCGCGGTGGGCCTGGATCCTGCTCCCATGCAGGTGGCAGAAATCCGGGCGGCACACTTGAATCCCGAGGGAGGAACGGTCACGGGCGAACGAATCACACCGGCTTTCTGACCTGCGCACGACGGGAACGTGGCCTGAAACGCTGGTCGGCCGTTCACCTTCCGTTAACCTGAAAGTGGCCTTTGGGACACCCATCCCTTTTACCGTGACGACGGAAGGGCTCTTCCGAGCCAATGTTCAAGAACGCCCCTGGAGGGAAATTCTGTGAAGAAGACCATGCGCGTTGGCGCCTCGGTGGCCGCGCTCGCTCTGCTGCTCACCGGTTGCGCAACCAATGAGGGTGGCGGCGGCGCGTCCGCGTCCAGCTCCGAGCAGTACACCGGCACGCTGCAAGGCACCGGCGCCTCGTCGATGAACGCGGCCCAGGAAGCCTGGATCGCAATGTTCCAAACCGCCAACCCCGACGTTCAGATCAACTACTCCCCCGAGGGTTCCGGCGCCGGCCGCACCGCCTTCACGGAAGGTGGCGCCGACTTCGCCGGCTCCGACCGTGCGCTCAAGGACGAGGAGATGGGTGCCGGCAAGTTCGCCAAGTGCAGCGCCGAGTCGAACGCCCTGAACCTGCCCATCTACATCTCCCCGATCGCCGTCATCTTCAACGTCGACGGCGTCAAGGACCTGAACCTTGATGCCGCGACCCTGTCCGCCATCTTCCGTGGCGAGATCAAGACCTGGAACGACGCCAGGATTGCTGCCCTGAACCCCGGCGTCTCGCTGCCCAGCACCCCGATCACGGCTGTGCACCGCAGTGACAACTCCGGCACCACCGAGAACTTCACCGCCACTCTGAGCTCCCTTGCTCCCAGCGTGTGGACCGACAAGGCCAGCGGTGACTGGCCCAGGACGCTTTCCGGGGAGGCCGCCAAGGGCACCTCCGGGGTGGTCGCGGCAGTGAAGAACGGCTCCGGCACGATCGGATACGCCGACGAGTCGGCCACCGCGGGTCTGAGCCACGCCAAGCTCGGCGAGGGCGGCGCCTTCGTCGGCCCGACCGCTGAGGAGGCCGCCAAGATCGTTGACGCCAGCAAGACCGTCGAAGGACGCTCGGCCAACGACCTGGCGCTCAAGCTGGACCGCGCGGCCGCTGGCTACCCCTACATCCTGGTCAGTTACGCCATCGCCTGCGAGGATTACCAGGACGACGACACCGCAAAACTCGTCAGGGGTTACCTCGGCTACATCGCGAGCGAGCAGGGCCAGAAGGACGCCGCGGCGGCCGCAAAGAGCGCTCCGCTGTCGAGCGCCCTGAGCGCCAAGGTCACCACGTCCATCAATTCCATCAAGTAAGTCGCCGGCTTCGCGAGAAGCCGAACACGCTGGCACACGCGGGTTCCGCCCGGTCCTCCGGGCGCTGGGCGGAACCCGCCGATGTGCCGGCCGCTCCGGGTCAACACAGGCTTACGCTCCGGCAGGAGAATCAATGTCCACCGCCACGAACCAACTCGCCCTTTCCGATCTGGACCAGTCCCTGACTCCTGAGAAGAAGGCACCGGGCGACTCGATCTTCCAGGGACTGTCCGTCGGCTCCGGCGTCGTCATCCTGATCATCCTGGCGCTGGTCTCGGGCTTCCTGGTGGTCCAGGCCGTGCCCGCATTCACCGCCGACCCGGCGAAGCTGCCCTTCGGCGCTTTCTGGGCGTACGTGACCCCGTTCCTGTTCGGAACGCTGTGGTCCTCCTTCCTCGCCCTGTTGTTCGCCATCCCGGTCAGTCTGGGCATCGGGCTGTTCATCTCGCATTATGCGCCCCGCAAACTGGCCCAGGGCCTCGGCTATGTCGTCGACCTGCTGGCCGCGGTGCCATCGGTCATCTTCGGCCTGTGGGGCATCAACGTGCTGGCGCCGACGATGCTGCCGTTCTACGTCTGGTTGGAAAGCAATCTCGGCTTCATCCCCTTGTTTGCCGGGCCCGTTTCGGGCACCGGCCGCACCATGTTGACCGCCGCCCTGGTGCTGGCGGTCATGGTGCTGCCGATCATCACCTCACTGTGCCGCGAGACCTTCCTGCAGGTGCCGCGACTTCAGGAGGAGGCCAGCCTCGCCCTGGGCGCGACCCGTTGGGAGATGATCAAGCAGGTGGTGTTCCCCTTCAGCCGCTCCGGCATCATCTCGGCCTCGATGCTCGGCCTCGGCCGTGCACTGGGTGAAACCATGGCGGTCGCGATGGTGCTGTCGGCGTCCAACAACATCTCCTTCAAGCTGCTGACCAGCGAGAACCCGAACACGATCGCCGCCAACATCGCTCTGGCCTTCCCCGAGGCCTACGGCCTGGGCACCAGCCAGCTGGTCGCCACCGGCCTGATCCTGTTCGCGATCACGCTGCTGGTCAACATGCTGGGTCGCTACATCACCGCCCGCCGCGCCGAGTTCTCAGGAGCCAACTGATGAGCGCCTCACCCACCACCACCTCACCGATCGCGGGCCTGCAACCCGAGACCCTGACGGCCGGCCAGCTGCCCAAGTTCTTCGACGTGGCGTCGCTGGTGGTCTCCTGGGCTGTGGTGGCAGCTGTGCTGGCCCTGCTGGGCAACGCCTCCCTGGGCTTGACGGTCGTCCTGGGCACCCTGCTGTTCATGGCCACCAGCCACGTGTTGTCGCGTGTCGTGGAAGGCACCCGCAAGGCCTTCGACCGCACTGCCTCGCACACGGTGTCCGTCGCCTTCGCCATCGCCGTGATCCCGCTGGTCAGCCTGCTCTGGACGACCATCGCGAAAGGCCTGGCGCGCCTCGACGCCGACTTCTTCTCGATGAGCCTGCGCAACGTGATCGGCGATGGTGGCGGCGCGTTGCACGCGATCATGGGGACGCTGATCGTCACCGGTATCGCCGCTCTGATCAGCGTGCCGATCGGCATCTTCGCCGCCGTCTATCTGGTGGAGTACGGGCGCGGCGCACTGTCGCGGGCAATCACCTTCTTCGTGGACGTGATGACTGGTATCCCGTCCATCGTGGCCGGCCTGTTCGCCTACGCCCTCTTCAGCCTGCTGGTGGGGCCCGGCACCAAGAACGGCTTGTCAGGGGCCGTAGCCTTGTGTGTACTGATGGTTCCGTATGTCGTGCGCAACACCGAAGAGATGCTGAAACTGGTGCCGAACGAGCTGCGTGAGGCCAGCTACGCGTTGGGAGTCACCAAGTGGCGCACCATCGCTCGGGTCGTCATCCCGACAGCAATCTCGGGCATCGTCTCCGGCGTGATGCTGGGCGTGGCCCGCGTCATCGGCGAGACCGCACCCTTGCTGGTGACCGCCGGGCTGACCACCTCGATGAACTACAACCCCTTCGAGGGGCCGATGACCACTCTGCCGGTCTTCGTCTACTACCAGTACATGAACCCGGGCGTCCCGATGGAGCCCTACCAGGCACGTGCCTGGACCGGCGCCCTGACGCTGATCCTCATCGTGATGCTGCTGAACCTGCTCGGCAAGTTCATCGCCTCCCGGTTCGCCCCCAAGACCCACGCCTGACCACGAGAGAGTCGAACATTCAATGGCCAAACGCATCGAGCTCAAGAACTTCAACTGCTACTACGGCGACTTTCTGGCAGTGAAGAACGTCAACATGATGATCGAGCCGCGCTCAGTCACTGCTTTCATCGGCCCCTCCGGTTGCGGCAAGTCGACTGTGCTGCGCAGCCTGAACCGCATGCACGAGGTCATCGCCGGCGCCCACGTCACGGGCCAGGTGCTGCTGGACGGGGAAGACCTCTACGCCAAGAACGTCGACCCGGTGCGGGTCCGCCGCCAGGTGGGCATGGTCTTCCAGCGCCCCAACCCCTTCCCCACGATGAGCATCCGCGACAACGTGCTGGCAGGGATCAAGCTCAACAACGCGCGCATCTCCAAGGCCGACTCGGAAGAGGTCGTGGAGCGCTCGCTGCGCAGCGCCAACCTGTGGGGTGAGGTCAAGGATCGGCTGGATCGCCCCGGCTCCGGCTTGTCCGGTGGACAGCAGCAGCGGTTGTGCATCGCGCGCGCGATCGCGGTACAGCCCTCGGTCTTGTTGATGGACGAGCCCTGCTCGGCGCTGGACCCGATCTCCACGCTTGCGATCGAGGATCTGATCCACGAGCTCAAGGAGAACTACACGGTCGTCATCGTGACGCACAACATGCAACAGGCGGCTCGGGTTTCGGAGATGACCGGCTTCTTCAACATCGAGGGCACCGGCAAGCCCGGGCAACTCATCGAGTACGACAAGACCGAGAAAATCTTCTCCAACCCCGCCCAGAAGCAGACAGAGGATTACATCACCGGCCGCTTCGGCTGAACCCACCCCCGCATGCCACAAGGGGCGACGCCGGCCACGGCGTCGCCCCTTGTGGTGCGCCCAAAATCCGGTCAGCCGACACTCGCCCCGGGACGGAGGTTGGCCCTAATGTAGGCCCATGCACAAGATTGCCATCGTCAACCGCGGGGAACCCGCAATGCGCCTGGTTCGGGCGGTTCAGGAACTTCAGAACGACGGGCAGGATCTGTGCACCGTCGCGCTGCACGTCACAGAGGAGGCAGGCGCCAGTTTCGTCCGCGCTGCCGACGAAGCGTATGACCTGGGGCCGGCCGCCGACCGTCCGTACATCAACCTCGGCCGGCTCAAGGAAGCACTGCTGGAAACCGGGGCCGACGCGGCCTGGGTCGGCTGGGGCTTCGTCGCCGAGAATGCCGAATTCTCGGCCATGTGCCGCAACATGGGCGTCACCTTCATCGGCCCCTCCCCTGAGGCCATGAACCAACTGGGCGACAAGATCGGCTCCAAGCTGCTGGCCGAGAAGGCCGGGGTGCCGATGGCGCCCTGGAGCAACGGCCCCGTCGACACCATCGACGAGGCACTGGCCGCCGCAGAACGAATCGGCTACCCGGTCATGCTGAAGGCCACTGCCGGCGGCGGCGGGCGTGGCATCCGCAAGGTGACCAATGCCGAGGAGCTGGCGGACGTCTTCGAGCGCAACCGCCAGGAGGCTCTCAACGCCTTCGGCAACGAGTCGGTGTTTCTCGAGAAGCTGGTCAGCGGTGCCCGCCACGTCGAGGTGCAGGTGCTCGGCGACGGGCAGGGCACGGCTTGGGCGCTCGGGGTGCGCGACTGCACACTGCAGCGGCGCAACCAGAAGGTGATCGAAGAATCTGCTTCGCCGGCGCTGACGCCCGAACAGGTGGCGGAGCTGAAGACTTCTGCGGAACGCCTGATCAACCTGGTTGATTACTGCGGCGCGGCCACCGTCGAGTTCCTCTACCGGCCAGCCGACCGGTTGTTCGGCTTCCTCGAGGTCAACACCAGACTCCAGGTCGAACACTCCGTCACCGAAGCAGCCACCGGCTTCGACCTGGTCAAGGGCCAGATCCAGGTGGCCAGTGGCATTCCGCTGACGGGCGATCGTCCCGTCGAGAGCGGACACGCCATCGAGGCCCGGCTCAACGCCGAGGACCCCGACCGCGACTTCGCGCCTGCCCCGGGACTCATCGAGCTGCTTCGGCTGCCCGCAGGCCCCGGCGTGCGGGTGGACGCGGGCTTCATGCGCGGTGACGTCATCCCCGGCGAGTTCGACTCGATGATCGCCAAGATCATCGCCCACGGCGCCAACCGGGACGAGGCCTGGGGACGGCTGCGTCGCGCGGTGGCCGAGACTGAGACGCTGATCGTGGGCGGCACAACCAACAAAAGTTTCCTGCTCGACCTGCTCGACAACCCCACCGCCCGCTCCGTCGACGTCGACACCGCCTGGATTGACCGGGCGCGCGCGGACGGCCAGCTGGGTGCCGCCGAGGACGCCGGGGTGGCCTTGGCGATCGCCGGCATCTTGAGCTACGAGGAACGAGAGTCGCAGGCACTGCACCACCTGCTGGAGACGGCGCACGGCGGTCGGCCGGCAGTCGATCGGGATTTCCGGCGGCCGGTCACCTTCAAGCTGCGGGACGTGCCCATCCAGGTGGCGGTCTCACGAACCGGCGCCCACAGCTTCGAGGTGTCACTCGAGTCGGCCGACGAGATCGCCCAGGTGGCCGTGTCGCTGGAATGGTTGCCCAACGGCTCCTGGTCGGCGAAGGTCAACGGCCGTCCCTACCGCGGTATCGCCTCTGCCAACCCCGGCTACTACCTGGTCGAGGCCAACGGCCACACCAACCGTTTGGTGCGCGACGAGGGCGGCATCGTCCGTTCCCCTGCTCCGGCACTCGTGGTTGCTGTGCGGGTCAGCGCCGGCGACGAAGTGGAGGCCGGCCAGCCCCTGATCATCCTGGAGTCCATGAAGATGGAGACCAGGGTGCTGTCCCCTGCCGCGGGCACTGTGCGCGAGGTGCTGATCTCCAACGGTCAACTGGTCGGCGCCGGCGAGCCGCTGGTCACCATCGACCCGAGCACCGAAGGGTCCGCAGAGACCGCCAGCGCACCCGCCAGCATCGATCTGCAGCTGCCGCCGCGGCCCGAGCGCCCCAATGCCGCATTGGTGCTGGCCCAGTTGCGTTCGACACTGCTCGGCTTCGACGAGCCGCCCTCGGGTGCACAGGTGGCCAAACGGTACCCGGGGCTGCGTCAGGAGCTGGCTGAGGGACGTGTTGCGCTGTACGAGCAGGAGTCGGAGCTGCTCGAGATCGCCGTCGACCTGATGCAGCTCAGCAGCGACCGCTCGACCCGTCGCCCCTACGAGTCGTACACCCGCGTGCACACTCCCAGGGAGGAGTTCCACAGCTACCTGCAGTCGTTGGACACCGATCGAGCCAACGTCACGGAGGTGTTCCGCGCCAACCTGGCTCGGGCCTTCGGCCGCTACGGCATCACGGATCTCGACCGCAACTTCGAACTGGAAATGGCCGTCTTCCGGCTCTTCCTGGCCACCAGCGACTCCAAGGTCCTGACTGATCGCGTGGCCGAGGTGCTGCGGGATTGGCTTGAAGATTCGGTCGAGGGCCACGAAGGCAGTTACGACCTGCTGCAGCGTCTGGTGACTGTCACCCAGGTACGGTTCCCGGTGATCAGCAACCTGGCGCGCAGCGTCCGCAGTCAATGGTTCGACGAGCCCCGGCTGGAGGCCGTGCGCTCCGCCGCACTGGCCGACGTACCCGAGCGGCTGCGCTACCTGGGCGAGCACCCGGACGCCAGCGACTACGACGACGTGGTGGCCGAGCTCACCAACATCCCGGAACCGTTGGTTCGTTTCCTGGCCACTTCGATGGTTGCTGGTGCAGCATCCTCGCCGGAGCCGATGCTGGTCGTGCTGGCCCATCGTCACTACCAGGAATCGCACCTGGCCAACGTGCAACGCTGCCAGCACGAAGGCCGGTCGTGGGTGAGCGCCGACTTCCGCCAGGATGGCCGTTCCATCCAGCTGCTCACGACCGTCGGCACCCTGTACGAACTGACCGACGGATCGGGCTTCGTCGACGAGATGGCTGCGCAGATCCGCAAGGCGCCCGATGGTGCCACCGCCACCCTCGACCTGTTCATCTCGCGACGTGGGGACGCCCGACCACTCGACGAACTGACCGACCAGCTGGGCATGGCGCTCCAGCCACTGGCCGCGATGCCACTGCGCCGGGTGGTGATCTGCCTGGTCGAGGAGTCCGGTGACCAGGTGGACTACCTGACCTACGTTCCCTCAGGCGACCACCTGATTGAGGACCAGCTGGTACGCGGGATCCATCCCACGGTGTCGCGCCGGTTGAACCTGTGGCGGCTGCGGCTGTTCCACCTCGAACGGCTGGAGACCAGCGAAGAGGTCCGGCTCTACCGAGCCGTGGCCAAGTCGAACCCGCGCGATGTGCGCCTGATTGCCCTGGCCCAGGTCCGCGACCTCACGAAGGTCTACGACGAACAGGGCCAACTGGTTTCAGTGCCCCGGCTGGAGCACACAGTCAACGAGTGCGTCGAGGCGGTCCGCCGCTGGCGGCCCGTGCTGACCAACCACCTGGAGCACAACCACGTGTGGGTGCGGGTCTGGCCCACCATCCAGGAACCGATCGACGACCTGGCCGAGCTGGACAGTCTGGTCGGTCCCCAGCTGATGGACGCCGGCATCGTCAGCCTCCAGGTCCAGGGTCATTCGACCACGGACAACGACGCCGTGCTGAACATCACGTTCGACAAGTCGCTGGGGGCGCATGCGACGTTGGCGCCTGCCCCACAGGGCGAGGACGCCCTGCTGCAACCCGAGAACGACTACCAGCGGAATGTGGCACGCTCGCGCCGCCGGGGTGCCACCTACCCCTACGAGCTGGCCAAACTGCTGGCGGGCCCCCACGGGCAGTTCATCGAGCTCGATCTGGACGACGAGAACGTGCTCTCGCCCACCTATCGGGCGCCAGGCCAGAACACTGCAGGCATCGTCGTGGGCCGGGTCACCACCCCGACGTCGCGGCACCCGCAAGGGCTGCAGCGGATCGTGCTGATGGGCGATCCCACCAAGGGGTTGGGCACGCTTGCGGAGCCGGAGTCGCGGCGCGTCATCGCAGCCCTCGACCTGGCCGAGGCCGAAGGGCTGCCGGTCGACTGGTTCACGCTGTCGTCCGGCGCCAAGATCGCCATGGACTCGGGCACCGAGAACCTGGACTGGATCGCCCGGGCGCTGCGTCGCCAGGTCTCCTTTACCCAGGCCGGGCACGAGATCAACGTCGTGGTTTCGGGCATCAACGTCGGCGGCCAGCCCTACTGGAACGCCGAGTCGACGATGTTGATGCACACCAGGGGCATCCTGATCATGATCTCAGGCACTGCGATGGTGCTGACCGGCAAGGACGCCCTCGACTTCTCCGGTGCGGTGTCAGCCGAGGACAACATCGGCATCGGCGGCTACGACCGCATCATGGGCCCCAACGGCGAGGCGCAGTACTGGGCGACGGACATGTCCGAGGCGATCACGATGCTGATGAGTCACCACGACACCAGCTATGTGCTGCCTGGCGAACGCTACGCTGCCCGGGCGGTGACGACGGACCGGTACGACCGCGACATCTCCAGCTACCCCCACGATGCGCAGCTGTACGGGTTCAAGAACGTCGGCGAGATCTTCAGCAACGAGTTCAACCCGGGCCGCAAGAAGCCATTCGACATCCGTACCGTGATGCGCGCAGTGGCTGACCAGGACTGCACCTCCCCCGAACGCTGGCGCGACCTGGCTGGCGGCGAGACAGCAGTGGTCACCGACACCAGGGTGGGCGGTTGGCCGGTCTGCCTGATCGGTATCGAAGGCCACTCGATCCCGCGCAAGGGCTTCCTGCGCTCCGACGGGCCCGACTCCTACTCCGCCGGCACCCTGTTCCCGCAGTCGGCCAAGAAGTTGGCCCGGGCCATCAACTCGGCGTCGGGCAGCCGGGCGGTCGTGGTGTTGGCGAACCTGTCGGGCTTCGACGGCTCCCCCGAGTCACTGCGCAACCTGCAGCTGGAGTACGGCGCGGAAATCGGCCGGGCGATCGTCAACTTCGACGGCCCGATCGTGTTCACCGTGCTGAGCCGCTATCACGGCGGCGCCTTCGTGGTGTTCAGCAAAGCGCTCAATGACGCCATGACGGTGTTGGCGCTCGAGGGTTCCTACGCCTCGGTGATCGGCGGCGCCCCCGCAGCTGCGGTGGTGTTCTCGCGCGAAGTCGACCGGCGTACCGCCAACGACCCCGTCCTGAAGGCACTCGCCCAACAGATCAAGGAGGCCGACGACGAAAGCGAGCAGGCGCAGCTGGAGTCGCAGTACGACGAGAAGTGGGCCGAGATTCGCCAGCAGCGTCAGCAAGAGGTGGCCGACGAGTTCGACGCCTTCCACACCGTCGAGCGGGCGGTTCGGGTGGGCTCGGTCGACGAGATCATCCCGGTGGTCAACCTGCGGCCGACCATCATCGACAAGTTGACCGACTGGCACGGCCAGCACTGAACCGAAGAGGCCCGGATCCGGCTGAACTCAGCCGGATCCGGGCCTCTTCTCGGGCTCAGTCAGCCGACCTGACAGTCGACCAGCCCGACGGAAGCCTTCAGCGCCAGCACTCGGGCCACCTTGTCCTCCAGCTGGCCAGCAAACGCCTCATCGTTCTGCGCCTTGGCGCTGGTGTCCTTGACCATGGCGGCCACGCTGGCCTGGTCGACGTTGGTCACCAGGTCACCGCCGGCCAGCAGGAAACGGGTGCCGCGCTCCGCCGACGGGACAGCTGCGACTGCCTTGGCGACGCCCAGATCGTCGGAGACGACGACCCCCCGGTAGCCAAGACGCCCTCGCAGCAGGTCGTTCATGACCACCGACGAGAACACAGCAGGATGCTGCGCGTCGATCTGGTCGTAGACCACCGACGAGATCATCACGGAACTGACCCCGGCATCGATGGCCCCGCGGAAGGCCGCCAGCTCGTCAGCGGTGCCAGTGGTGACGGTGTCATGGGCGATCCCGAGGTCGGTGTTCGTCGTGGTACGGCCGATGCCGGGGAAATGCTTGGCGCTGCTGGCCACCCCGACGTCCTGCATCCCCCGGATGACGGCGGCACTGCTGGCGGTGACCTTGTCGGCGGTGTCGCCGTAACCGCGCTCCAACCGGCTGATCGGTTCGTTGCTGGCAGCGAACTCTGCCGGTACCACGTCGACCACAGGGGCCAGGTTCAGCCGAACCCCGGCCGCGGACAGCTCGGCCCCCCAGCCCTGCCAGCTGCGACGCAGCTCATCGGGCTGGTAGCTGGCTTGGGTGGCGGCCGGCGGGATCGTACTGAAGCCAGGCCCGCTCAGGCGCTGAACCAGGCCACCTTCCTGATCGGTCGCGACGATCAGGGCAGCCTGGGGCCCGGCGGCCTCGACCAGCTCGTCGGTGGCTGCCCGCGTGCTGGCCACCCCCTGATTGCGGGGGCCCATCAGGATGACCGCCCCGGCCTGGGTTTCCTGCACCAGCGCGAGCACCTGGGGCCCGATCTCGCCCTGCACACCGATCAGGTAGAGCTGGCCCACCTTCTGGTTGAGGGTCATGGTCGAGGCGAGCTGGGCGCAGCTGGGTGTCTGGTCGGTGGCTGTGTCCGAGGGCCCCGGGGGTGGCTGGAGGGCGCTGCTCCAGGACGTGGCCTCGGATGAGGCCGAGCCGCTGGGGGCGGCCAACGGGTTGAGCCAGCTGCAGCCGGCGGTCACCACGGTCGCCGCGGTCAGCAGCGACACGGTCGCCAGGCGGCTGTTCAAGCGTCTCATCGATTGGCACCGTTCTCGGCAGCGAGGAACTCCAGGCGTCTGCTCTCCAACCCGAGCAGGGCATTCTCGACAACTTCCGGTAGCCCGGGATGCACCCAGTACTGGCCACGGGCCAGCCTGGTGGTGTCCAGGCCGAAGCTGAGGGCCTGGACCAGGGGCTGCAACAACGAGCAAGCCTCCGGCCCGATGATGTGGGCCCCCATCAGCTGGCCGGTGTCCGCGTCAGCGAGCAACTTGCAGAAGTGTTCGTGGTCATCCATCGCCCAGCCGTAGGCCGTGTCGCCATACTGCTGGGTGAAGGCGACGTAGCGGGCGCCGCAGTTGCGCAAGTCCTGTTCGGTCATACCGACGGAGGCCACCTGCGGCTGACTGAACACCGTGTGCGGGACGAAACGATGATCGGTGCTGATCAGGTCATCCGGGTGCAGCAGGTTGTGTTGGACGGTACGAGCCTCAGCGTTGGCGACATGCTTGAGCATCCAGGGTGAACAGATGTCACCCAGTGCCCAGATGTGCGGCACGGAGCTGCGCTGATGCTCGTCCACGATGACGAACCCCTTGTCGTCGAGGGCTACCCCAGCCTCTTGCAGGCGCATCAGCGGCCCGTTGGGCACCCGACCGGTGGCGAACAGCAGCGCATCCCCGTGGTAGAGATACTCGATCCCGTCGACGTCTCGGGTGGTCAGCACGATGCCGCCACGGACAGCCGCCTCGACCGCGACCGGCGACTGGTTGAGCCGCAGCGTGACGCGACGGGCCAGCAACTCGGTGAACCGCTGCGAGACTGCTTCGTCCTCCCATCGCAGCGCGGCGGTGCCGCGCATCACCGTGGTGACTTCGCTGCCCAGCCCGGCGAAGATGTGGGAGAACTCGGCGCCCTCGTAACCGCCGCCGACGATGATCAGGTGTTTGGGCAGTTCGGGCACCCTCATGATCGATTCGGAGGTGTGGATCATCGAGGCAAGGTCTCGGTCGTCGATGCCCCGCACGTCGGGCAGCACCGGCCGGGAACCGGCGGCCAGCACGAACGTGTCGGCGGTGATCCGTTCCCTGCCCACCTGCAGGGTGTGGGCATCCAGGAACCGGCCCGCACGCCGGAAGACCGTGACGTTGGCGGATTGGCGTCGCCACGCCAGACCCGCGTCGGCGATCGCGTCGATGCGTTCGAAGATGCGGCGTTGGATGGCGCGGAAGTCGGCACCCCGGAACTGCAGGTCGACGCCCAGGCGTTGGGCGTCCACCGCACCGCTGGCCAGGGTGGCCGGATGGACGAGCATCTTGGTGGGGATGCAGCCCGCGTTCAGGCAGGTGCCCCCGAAGGACCCACGCTCACCAATGCCCTGATCGACGATCGCCACCCGCTGGTCATCGAATCGCTCGTCGACGATGGTGTTGCCTGATCCAGCGCCGATGATGCACAGGTCGAAGTGCTGCGGAGGGGTGCTGGCGTCCATGGCCGCCAGCCTAGTGGGACTGCTGGCCCCAATCCCGGCAGCCACGGCTCAATCGCCGCTGCTGAACGCCCGGTTCGCGTCGGCGCCCAGCAGGTCACGGGCAGGTTCGGCGTACCTGACGTCGACGATCCTGCCCTCAAGCACGTGGAAGGTCGTGATGCTGCCCAGTGTGCAGTGCCGGGACAACGGGCTGTTCTGCAGCGAGCGGCCCTCAGCGGCGCGCCGCACCGTCCAGATCGGGGACTGGTGGCTGACCAGCACGGACTGCTTGCCAGGCCCGGCAGTCAGAGCCGAATCCGCGATCACTGCCAGCATCCGCTCGGCGATCCGCTGATACGGTTCCCCCCAGCTCGGGCGGGCCGGATTGCGGAAGAGCGGCCAGTTGCGTGGGTCGAAAACAGCTCGGTTGTGCTTGCCGAAAACCTGACCCTGAAGCAGGCTGTCTGCCTCGATCAGTCGATCGTCGATCCGGACGGTCACCTCAGGGAAGACCGCGGCGATGGGCTCCATGGTGTCGGTTGCCCGCTCCAGCGGGCTGCTGCGCAGATCGGCGACCGGCGCACCCGCCAGATGTTCGGCAACACGCTGCGCAATCAGCCTGCCCCTGGCGTTCAGGTGGAAGCCGGGCAGTCTGGCGTACAGCACCCCCTCGGGGTTGTGCACTTCACCATGGCGTACCAGGTGAACCAAGGTGAGGTCGCGATCTTGGGGTGTCTGCTGGATCACTGTCTCTCCTTGTGTGCCGGCCAAAGCCGGGCGCTCATTGTGTGCCGGCGAACAACCAGCTGCTGCCCGTCGCCCGAGCGTGTGGATCGAAGGCCACCGGGCCCCGACGACGGATCAGGAGACTACTTGCCTGCGCGACGACGCTGGATACGCGTCTTCTTGAGCAGTTTGCGATGCTTCTTCTTCGCCATCCGCTTGCGACGCTTCTTGATAACCGAACCCACAGTGTGCCTTTCGCCAAGCGGGCTCACGATGAACCCGGGACAGAATCTCTGGGCAGGACTGGCCTGCTGATCGGGCAAATACTACCGCCGCCCGGACCGGTGCGGAAATCAGCCGGCGCGTTCCGTGCCCATTGCGGCTGATCGGTTGCGGCACGCCTCCATACCGGCAAAGACAGCCGACCGCAGCCCTTCGCGGTCGAACTCCCGCAGAGCGGCGGCCGTGGTGCCGCCCGGCGAGCAGACCCGCTCCCGCAACGTCGTCGCGGACTCGCCTGATTCACGCAGCAGGGACGCCGATCCGAAGAGGGTCTGGACGGTGAGCTCGCGTGCCACATCGCGAGGCAGCCCCAGCAGCACACCCGCGTCGGTCATCGCCTCGGCCACGTAGAACAGGTAGGCCGGGCCCGAACCGGACACTGCCGTGGCAGCGTCCTGAAGCCTCTCGGGCACCACCACCGTCTTGCCGACCGCAGCCATCACGGCGACGGCGATCTCCAGCTGGGAGTCGTCGACATGGCTGCCCGCAGACAGCACGGACATGCCGGCGCCGATGGCTGCCGGGGTGTTGGGCATCACCCGAACCACCGGTTGCCCTGGGTTCAGATGCGCCTCGAGGGCGGCGGTGGACACCCCGGCGCACACGGAGACAACCAGAGCCTTGACGCCCAGCACCGGGCGGATCTCGTCAAGCACGGCCGGCGCGTCCAGCGGTTTGACCGCCAACAACACCGTGCCCGCGTTGGCCGCCGCAGCCGTGTTGGAAGCACTGACCTGCACCCCAAGCCTGGCAGCGAGGTCGGCGCGCCGGGCGTCGGAGCGCTCGGCCACCGTGATCCGTCCGGCGTCCCGGCCGTCGGCAACCAAGCCGGCGACGATGGCGCCACCCATGGCGCCACCGCCGATGACGACGAGACCGTCCGACACCCGTCAGGCCCCCGGCCCCGCGAGCAACTCGGCAATCTGGATCGCGTTGAGGGCCGCGCCCTTGCGCAGGTTGTCCCCCACCACGAACATCACCAGACCCTTGCCTTCGGGGGCAGACCGGTCGGCGCGAATCCGGCCGACCAGGGAAGGATCGATCCCGGCGGCGTCCCTGGCCGTGGGAACATCAGCCAACTGCACGCCTGGCGCGGTCGACAGGATCGCAACCGCCTGCTCGGGGCTGATGTCACGTTCGAACTCGGCGTGAATGGCCAGCGAGTGCCCCGTGAACACCGGGACCCGCACGCAGGTGCCACCGACCAGCAGGTCCGGGATGTGCAGGATCTTGCGTGACTCGTGGCGCAGCTTCTGTTCCTCGTCGGTTTCCAGCCAACCGTCATCGACGAGCTTGCCGGCGATCGGGACGCAGTTGAAGGCGATGGGCTTGACGTAGGGAGCCGGATCGTCCGGGATGCCGACAGCCTGCCCGTCGAACGTCAGGCGGGTCGCGTCGGAATCCAGGGCGGCCTGGGTCTGGTCGCGCAACGCGGCGACACCCTTCAGACCCGAACCGGACGTGGCCTGGTAGGAGGCGACCACCAGCCGGCGCAGGCCGGCGGCGTCGTGCAGCGGGCGCAGCACGGGCATGGCTGCCATCGTGGTGCAGTTCGGGTTGGCGATGATGCCCTTGGGCCGGTTCCAGATGTCGTCGGGATTGACCTCGCTGACGACCAGCGGCACGTCCGGGTCCATCCGCCACGCGGACGAATTGTCAACCACCACCGCACCCGCGGCCGCCACCTTGGGCGCCCACTCGCGGCTGGCAGCTGCGCCGGCGCTGAAGATCGCGACGTCCAGCCCACCGAAATCGGCGGTGGCGACGTCCTCGACCGTGATTTCCTGACCGTCCCAGGGCAGTTTTTGACCGGCAGACCGCGCCGACGCGAAATAACGCATCTCGTCGACCGGGTAACGCCGCTCCGCCAAAAGGGTACGCATGACCGCGCCAACCTGACCGGTGGCGCCAAAGACTCCAACTCGCATGAGCCCTAGGGTAGTTGTCGATACCGGCCTTGCGGAATCGGTCCCAGCACCGGATCAGTCGGCGGTCACCAGCGCCGCGACGCGTCCGCTGCCCCGCCAGATGGCACGCAGGTGGCCGGACAGTTCATTGTCGGGGGCGGGAGGGGCATCGTCCCAGTTGCGCACCAGCCTGACCCGCAGGGTGCGAGGGCCAGTGTGCGTCGTCACCGCGCAGAGCACGGTGGCGTCGGGCATCACCTGGCTGCCCAGGAGTGTGAATGGCAGCCGGTGCCCGCGGCCCGAGCCCTGCACCCGGATGCTGGACGGCGCACCGTCGGGGGCCACCCACTCGGTGTCACCGCTGTAGATGACGCGCAGCAGCTCGGCCACATAGGCCGGGTCGTGGGTGGCGGCGTAAACCCAGCGAGTGCCGAGCACCTTGTGTTCGATGATGCCGAGCAACCCGGACTCGTCGGCCAACGGGGCACCGCGGTCGGTGAGCGCGAGTTGCCAACGATGGCGGCTGTCATCGAGCACCAGGGTCTCGATGACGACCTGCGGGTCGGGGGGCGCGAACCGATAGCTCCCGACGCACTCCAGTCCCGCCCCGACCGCGCCCTTGAACCAACTCTGGGCGGCCAGCCAGGGCTTCACCAGTTCGATCTTGCTCTTGGTGAGGGTGTCTTGGTGTGCGCCGGCGGTTGGGCTCATGACCCCATCTTGGCAGCCTGGGGCCGCACCGTCGGGCCTGGTCACAACAGACCGTTGGCTCGGGCCACGGGATAGCCCACGAACACAACGACGTCCATGATGGTGTGGGCGGCCACCAGGGTCAGCACCCGCCGGGTCCGCAGGAAGACCAGCCCGAACACCAACCCCATCACGACGTTGCCGACAAACCCACCGAAGCCCTGGTAGAGGTGATACGTCCCGCGGATCAGGGCGCTGAGCCCCACCACGGTGGCAGCCCGCCAACCTGCCTGGGACCAGCGGGTGAACAGGTAGCCCACCATGATGACTTCTTCGACGATGCCGTTCATGGCAGCCGCCAGGACATAGACGGGCACCGTCCACCAGTTCGCCGCCAGGTTGGACGGTGACACGTTGAGGTTGAAACCCAGCTGCACCGTCAGCAGGTAGAAGCCGACGCCGGGCAGCCCCACGGCCGCCGCCAACAGCACCGCCCGTCCCAGATCGCGGGGGGCTCGGCCCAGGTCCAGCCCCAGGGCCGAGCGAACCCCCTGCTCTGGGCGGTGCACACTGCGCAGCAGGTAGAGGGCCAACGCCACGGCCACCAGCGGCAGCGCGAGGTTGACGAGTTGGTGGGCCAGGTCAAGCCATGGCCGGTCGGGCGACACCGAGTTGTTGAGTGAGGCCTGCTGCTGGTTGATGGGCTCTGGCCTGGTCAACGAGTCGACGATCGACAGCACCGAGCGCAGGGCGGACTCGCCCAGCGAGACACCCAGCACCAACGCTGTCTCGGCCACCAACCGCGGCTGGGGGTGGTGTTGGCGGGGCCTGGCTGAACCGAGCGGAGCGCGGACCCTCACCGCCGGCTCAACAGCGCCCGAACCACCAGCAGACCGTTGGCCGGCCGATCCGACACCCGATACAGGTAGTACTCGTACCAGTCACTGCCGCAGGGAATGTAGATCCGGACGAGGTTGCCGATGTCAACCAGACGACGTTGCTCCCACGGCCGGACGCCGTACATCATCTCCAGCTCGAAGTCGTGGTTCGCCCGGCCTGACGTGCAGGCCAACTGCTGGGTGATTCGCACCAGTCGGGGATCGTGGGTGGCGACCATCGGACGGCCGCGGCCTTCCATCAGCAGGCGCAGGCAGCGCACGAAGGACAGATCGATGTCGTGGGCCCGGGTGAAGGACACCGACCTGGGATCGTCGTAGCTGCCCTTGCAGAGCCTGACCCGGGCACCCGAAGCGGCCAGGGCTCGGCAGTCGTCCACGCTGCGGCGCAGCCGGGAGGCCACAGTGAGTGCCACCGACGGGACCTGGGCGCGCAGGGCCCCGTGGACCCGATGTGCCCGCTCTGTCATGGAATGTTCCTCCGAGGCGATCGTCACGGTGACGCCTGCCGCCTGGGCAGCGGCGCAGATCCGCTCGGCATGACGCAGCGCCATCTCCTCCCCACCGTCGGGGCGCAGCCCCAGCGTCGAGAGCCTGATCGTGATGTCCGAACCGTCGGCGGCCTCGCCCTCACTTAGCACCCGCAGCAGCTCCAGATGGTCGTCCACCATGGCGGCTGCGACGGTCTCGGTGACCTCCTGCTCATCCTGCAGGCACACCACGCTGACCACGAGCCCCTTCCATTGCAGGTCGGTGATCAGCGGCAGCAACTGGGCGGGGTTGTCTGCGGGAATGAAGCGTCGAGCCATCTCGCGCAGCGCCGAGGACTCGGCCACGGCCGCGAAGACACCGTCAGGGCTGACGAGCTTGAGCAGGGAGTCCGGCATGCCCACCCCCTCAGCCCTGTCCGAGATGGCGGCGGGTCTCGGCCAGCGCCTCACCCAGGCTACGTTCCCGGTCTGCCTTGGATTTGGCCTTGCGGGTGTTGATCTCGTGCACGAAATGCCCTTCGAACCCGCGGGCGACCAGCTTGTCGACAACTGCCCAAGCGTTCTGCGTGCCCTCGCCCGGAAACAGGTGTTCGTCCTTGGCCGAGCCTGCACCATCGGTGAGGTGCACATGCGCGAGCCGGTCACCCCAGGCGTCCACGTAATCGGTGGCGCGAACCTGGCTGGTGGCGGCATGCGAGATGTCCAGCGTCAGGTGCCGATAGGGCTGGTCCGTCGGATCGTAGCTCGGTGCGTAGGCGGCCACCTGACCTGCGGGTGTGCGCCACGGATACATGTTCTCGACGGCAAACGTGATGCCCGTCTCATCGCACAACTCGTTGATCCGGCGCGGGAAGTCGCGAGCGTAGTCGCGCTGCCAGGCGAATGGCGGGTGCACCACCACGACGTTGGCGCCCAGCCGCTTGGCGGCGTTGGCCGAGATGCGCAGCTTCTCCCAGGGGTCGTTGCCCCAGACAGTCTGGGTGATGATCAGGCAGGGTGCGTGAATGGAGCAGATCGCCACCTGGTGGTAGTCCTGCAGCTTCGCGACATAGTCGATGTCGGTGGAGATGGGGTCGATGCCCACCACGAGTTCGAGGCCGTCGTAGCCCAGATCAGCTGCGATCTCGAACGCGCTCGTGGTTGCTTCGGGATAGACCGTTGAACTCCCCAGCACGACTGAGGCTTTCGAGACGGGCCTGGCCGCCGACTCCGAACCGGATGCATGCACACTGCCAGATTAGTCCGGCTGCTCCGGGACCCGGAATCCCGACCGCCGGCCAATGAGGAAAAACCCGATTTCGCTTGTTCAGCGGGCATTGGACACAATGGGGCATGCATGTTTCCCACCTGACCTTCGCGGCCGGCCCGGCGGGCCTCAAAGCAGAAGCCGAGCGGCTCGGCGAGCTGCTCGGCGAGAAGTTCAAGGACGGCGGTTTCCACCCCCGGTTCGGAACGCGCAACAACATACTTCCGCTGACCGACGGTCGTTACCTCGAGATCGTCGAGGTGCTCGACCACCCGGTGGCAGAGAAGGCCGTCTTCGGGCAGGCCGCACGAGCCCGCTCGGCGATGGGTGGCGGCTGGCTGGCCTGGGTGATCGCAGTCGATGACCTGTCCTTCTACGAGCACAAGCTGGGACGACGAGGTGTCGACGGCACCCGCCGCTTCCCCGACGGCCGGGTGCTGCAGTGGCGACAGATCGGTGTGAAGGGCGTGATTGCAGACCCGCAGCTGCCCTATTTCATCGAATGGAAGAGCCCAGCCGACGTCCTGCCGTCAGCCCTGAGCGGTTCGATCGAACTGCTCGAGATCGAGATCGCCGGCTCCCGCCCACGGGTCGAGGATTGGATCGGGGCCCCGATCGGCGAGATGTTCGACGGAGTGCACATCGATTTCGTGGCGCCGCACGGCCAACCCGGCCTGGACGCCATCACTGTCCGCAAGAGCGACGGCACCATCGTCCGTATCTGAGGCACCCCGCCGCCGGCCGGCGAAAGTGTCGCCGGGCGTGGCTAGGTTGTGGTGCGTGGCAAGCAAACAGGACGCGTATCGCTGCACCGAGTGCGGTTGGACCTCTGCGAAGTGGGTTGGCAGGTGCGGTGAGTGCCAGGCCTGGGGTTGTGTGGCCGAACAGGGCAGGACCAGACCGGCGCAGCAGGCCGGTGTTGCGCCGGCCGCCCGGGCAGTGCCGATCTCGCAGATCTCGGCCGAGGCCGCCAACCGACAACTGACCGGGATCGGTGAGCTGGATCGCGTGCTGGGCGGCGGGCTGGTCGCGGGGGTGGCGGTGCTGCTGGCCGGCGAGCCCGGCGTCGGAAAATCGACGCTGCTGCTGGCCGTGGCTGCCAAGTGGGCTCAGGCCGGCCGCCGGACGCTCTACGTCACCGGAGAGGAGTCGGCGGCGCAGGTGCGGCTGCGAGCCGACCGCACCGACGCGCTGGCCAGCCAGCTGTTTCTGGCGGCCGAGACCGATCTGGGCACGGTGCTGGGGCACGTGGAGCAGGTGGCACCGACCCTGATGGTCGTCGACTCGGTCCAGACCATCACCGCAGGCGACGCCGAGGGCGCGCCGGGCGGCACGGCCCAGGTGCGCGAGGTGACGGCCGCCCTGGTGCGGGTGGCGAAAAGCCGCGGCATGCCGGTGATCATCGTCGGTCACGTCACCAAGGACGGTTCCATCGCGGGCCCGCGCACCATGGAGCACCTGGTGGACGTGGTGTTGAACTTCGAAGGCGACCGGCACTCGGGTTTCCGGATGGTGCGAGCGGTCAAGAATCGCTTCGGCCCCGCCGACGAGGTGGGCTGTTTCGAGATGGCCGAGCGCGGGATCGTCGAGGTGCCCGACCCGTCAGGGTTGTTCATCACCCATTACGCCGAGCCGATGCCCGGCACCTGTGTGACGGTCAGCATGGAGGGCCGGCGGCCGCTGCTCGCAGAGATCCAGTCCCTGGTTTCGGCGGTGCCGGCCGAGACACCGCTGCGCCGGGTCAGCAACGGCGTCGACAACTCGCGGGTCGCCATGATCCTGGCCGTGCTGGCGCGCAAGGCCCAGGTGTCGCTGGGCCACAGCGATGTCTACGTGTCCACCGTTGGCGGAGCACGAGTCACCGACCCGGCGTCCGACCTGGCCGTGGCGATCGCGATCGCCTCCGCCAGCCTCAACCACGACGGCCTCCCAGGTGTGGTGGCCTTGGGCGAGGTGGGTCTCGCCGGTGACGTGCGCCGGGTGCCGGGCCTGGAGCGTCGGCTCGCCGAGGCCGCCCGGCTGGGATTCACGCTGGCGTTGGTGCCTTTCAACAACCGCAACGAGAACACCCGGATGCCGAAACTTCACAAACTGGATGTCAAGCAGGTGGCCACCGTCGCCGAGGCTCTCGCGCTGCTCAAGCTGACCGCCGGTCAGCGTAACTCCTAGACTGTGGCTCGTGCCCCCCAAGAAGACCCTCGGCCACGACGAGGAACGGTTCCGTCGCTACCGCGCACTGCTGGCCCCCGGCACTCCCCTGCGCGACGGCCTGGATCGCATCGTGCATGGCCGCACGGGGGCGCTGGTGGTGCTGGGAAGCAACGCGATCGTCGAGCAGATCTCCACCGGCGGGTTCACGGTGAACACCGAATTCACGCCCACGGCGCTTCGCGAGCTCGCCAAGATGGACGGCGGCATCATCGTGGACGCGGAGCTGGAGACGATCATCGCCGCTGGCGTGCACTTCGTGCCCACTGCCGGGGTGCCCACGATCGAGACCGGCACGAGGCACCGCACCGCAGACCGGATTGCCCAACAGGCGCACCGTCCGGTGGTGACGGTCTCCGCTTCGATGTCGACCATTGCGCTGTTCATGGAGGGCCTGCGCTACCCCATCGAGCCGAGCGCCCAGATCATGACGCAGGCGGACCAGGCGTTGGCCACCCTGAGCCGCTACCGGGACCGGCTCTTCGACGACACCCGACTGCTGTCAGCTCTCGAGATCGAGGAAACGGTCACCTTGCGCGATCTGGTGCGGGTGGCCCAGCGGGTCGAGATGGTGCGCCGGCTGGCCGAGGAGCTGGAGGGCTACGTCGAGGCGCTGGGGATGGACGGACGTCTGCTGCAGCTTCAGCTGTTCGAGCTGACCAGCGGCGTCGACCAGTTGAGCACCCTGCTGGAACAGGACTACCAACCGGCAGGGGGGCGCAGTTTCAGCCTGGACAACCTGCGTCGGCTCAGTACCGGGGAGCTGCTCGATCCGCACAGCGTCGCAGCCCTGCTCGGGTTGGAAGGCGGGCCCGAACTCGACAGGGCGCTGCACAGTCGGGGCCTTCGGCAGGTCAGCCAGGTGACCCAGCTCAGCTCGACCCAGGCCGGCGCCCTGGTCGAGCACTTCGGGTCAGTCCAGGCGCTGTTCAACGCCTCGACGCAGGACCTGGCGGTCGGTGGCATCGGGCCGGCTCGCGCCCGGGCCATCCACGACGGGCTGCAGCGCCTCCGGGAGCGGGTGTTCCGGGGGCACTGACCCATGTCGACCTACGCTGGACGGGTGCAATCAACCGAGCGCCAACAGCTGGCTCAAGCCGTCGTCGCCTGGTTCGTCACGCAGGGCCGGGATCTGCCCTGGCGCAGACCCGGAACCAGTGCCTGGGCGGTGCTTGTCAGCGAGTTCATGCTGCAACAGACCCCCGTGTCGCGGGTTCTGGAGCCCTGGGCGCAGTGGACCCACCGTTGGCCCACCCCCGGCGACCTCGCCGCTGAGCCGGCTGCGTCCGCAGTGGCGGCCTGGGGACGTCTCGGCTACCCGCGACGAGCCCAGCGCCTGCATGCAGCGGCCATCACCATCAGCCTCCAGCACCAGGGCCAGGTCCCGGACGACGCCGAGGCGCTGCGGGCATTGCCGGGCGTCGGCGACTACACCGCGGCAGCCGTGGCGTCCTTCGCGTTCGGGCAGGCCCACGTGGTGCTCGACACCAATGTCAGGCGGGTGCTGGCCAGGATCGGGACTGCGCGTGAGTTCCCGACGAACAGCCCCACCAGGGCGGAGTACAGCGCAGCAGCCGAATTCCTGCCCCGCGGATCATGGTCCGCCGATCTGGCCGTGCCAGCAGGCGCCGGCACCATCCCGGCCGCCCACCCCACCCCGGCAGCACTGTGGGCTGCGGCCGTCATGGAACTGGGAGCGCTCGTCTGCACCGCCCGCAACCCCGGCTGCCGGGCCTGCCCGGTGGCCGGCCACTGCCGGTGGCTGGCCCAGGGCCGTCCGGCTCACGACGGCCCACCGCGCAAGGCCCAGCCCTGGGCCGGCACCGACCGCCAATGCCGCGGGGTGCTGCTCGACCTGGTCCGAAGGTCGGACAGGGTGCCGGTCGGGGTGCTGTTGGGACACTGGCACGACCCCGAGCAGTCACGCCGGTGCTTCGAGTCGTTGCTCGCCGACCGGCTGCTGGTCACCGACGGGCAGACCGTGACACTGTGAGCGACTCGGGGCCCAGGAAGCCGGACGCGGCGGACCGGCTCACAGCAACGGGGCGAAGGTGCGCAGCACGGAACGAGCCAGCCGCCGCCAGGGGGGCACGGCGTCCAGGTCGGCCTGGGTCACCCGGTGACTCTGGGCGACGGTGGCCTCGAAATCCGCCTTCATGGCCGGGATACAGCTCGTCCGGTACATCCAGACGGCGCATTCCTGGTGCAGGTAGAAGCTCCGGAAGTCGAAGTTGATGGTGCCCAGGACGGCCTGGTCATCGTCGGCCACCAGCTGCTTGGCGTGCAGGAACCCGGGGGTGTATTCATAGATCTCGACGCCGGCCTCGATCAATGGCCGGTAGTTGCTGCGGGTCACCGAATAGACGTAGTGCTTGTCGGGGATTCCCGGGGTCAGCAGCCGCACCCGCACCCCACTCTGGGCCACTGCACCGATGGACTCCAGCATCGCCTGGGAGGGCACCAGGTAGGGCGTCATGATGTCGACCGTGTGGCGGGCTCGAGCCATCATGTTGCGGTAGACACCCCAGCCCACCGAGTCATCGTCCAGTGGCGTGTCGTCGAAACTGATCACGGTTCCCGGGGCCTCGCTGTGCCCGTAGGCGGGGCGCAGGGCTGCCAGATCGGTGGGCTGGTCGCTGATCAGGTCCCACAGCGTGAAGAACAGCTCGGTCATGCCCCACACCCCCTCGCCCTCCAGCCGGACGACGGTGTCCTTCCAGTGCCCGAAACGGGGCTTCGCGTTGATGTACTCGTCGGCGATGTTGAGGCCGCCCGTGAAACCCACCAGACCGTCGACGATCAGGAGCTTGCGGTGATCGCGGTTGTTCACGCGCAGCGTCAGCCGCCCGCTCATCGGGTTGAAGGGCCGCACCTGGATGCCGTTCCTGCTCAGCGTCTGGACGAACCGGGAGGGCAACCCCCACAGCGAACCGACGTCGTCGTACAGGAAGAGCACTTCGACGCCCTCGTCGGCCTTGCGGCAGAGCACGTCCAGCATCTGCTGCCACATCCGGCCCTCGCTGACGATGAAGTACTCCACCAGGATGTACCGCTGAGCCTGCGCCATCGCCGCCAGCATCTGCGGCCAGGCGTCGTCACCTGTGGGGTAATAGGTGGTGTCGGTGTCGACGAAGGGCAGAAACGGACCGGCCGATTCCAGATACCTGATCTGCGCGGCGACACGTGCCGGCAGCTGCGTGGACGGCTGTTGACCGAAGGGCTGATCGGCCGTCATCGGCGGACTATCGGCCCCGGTCACCAACTGCGCCTCGACGCGGGAACCCGGCTCGGCTGCCCGGCGCTGCACCTCCAGCTCGGCGGCCCGGACTCTGCCCTGCACCTCGCGATAGCGCCGCAGACTGCGGCCGCTGGTGTTGGGCGAGCCGTACAGCAAGTAGAACGCGGCGCCCAGAGCCGGCAGCAGGATGATCGGGATCGTCCAGGCCAGCTTGTACTCCATCTGCATCCGGCTGTTCACCACGTGGAGCATGACCGCGGCAGTGAACAGACCGGTGAGACCCGCCACCCAGGTGGCCCTGTTGGACGCCCAGGTCAGGATGGCCACAATCAGGAACACCTGAACACCGACCAGAAACAGCGTGACCAGCAATCGCACAGCTATGAAGAGGGTGCGCCGGACCCCGCTGCCGCGGGCCACGGCGGTGACCACCTCGGTTGACGGCATGTCAACCAGTATCGTCCACCGGGGCAACCGCACGGGGGGCTGCCCGGATGCACCGGGTGAGCCATTGGCCGTCCGGCCTTTTGTGCAGCCGCCGCAGCGTCTACTTTCGAGGCAGAGGAGGTGGACACCATTACCAATCCCACCGCGAACGAACTGATTGCCTTGCTCGACCACGCCAACGGAACCAGGCGTCGTCAGGCCGCGCTGGCCCTCGGTGGCCTCAGGGACCCGGCGGTAGCGCCTGCGCTGGTGGCGCACCTGCGCGCCGAGACGCCGGGCTGCGGCGTCCACGAGGACCTCACCTGGGCCACCGTCCAGCACATCGACGAGGCCCTCCCGGGCGTGCTGGCCATGCTGACGGACGAGGATCCACACATCCGCCGCACGGGCGCCCACGTGCTGAGCAAGGTCGGCAACCCTGACCACGCTGACCACCTGGCTCCGCTCGTGGCAGATCCGGACGCCGACGTCGCCATCAAGGCCTATCGAGCCCTGGCCACCACCGGCCAGCGGCACGCCCACAAGGCGCTGGCCGTGCTGGCGGCGCGCCTGGGTGACGGCGACGAGCTGCAGCGCGACGCTCTGACCACGGCCTTCCAGCGGTTCGGCGCCGATTCGGCCCCGGTGCTCGCCGAGGCGCTCTCCTCGTCGGACGCGGTGGTCCGAGCCCACGCCGCCGATGCCCTTGGCTACCTGGGGGCGGACGCCGTGGCTGCCACCGAGGCATTGACCGTCGCGGCCTGCGACGCCGACCCCGACGTCCGGATTGCGGCCGTCTCGGCCCTGGGACAGATCGGCGAACCCGCAGCCAAGGCCCTCACCAGCCTGGCCGGCTCCCCCGACCCAGTCGTGGCCCGGATCGCCGGTCACTTCCTACCCGGGCACTGAAGCGTCGAACCACCCGGGCGATCAGTCAGCGTCAGGGCTATATTGGGCATTGAACACGGGAGCCCGGGAGGCCGGGCTGAGAGGAAAGCCCCCGTGCCTGCGCTTGTGGGCCACGCTTTCGACCGTCGAACCTGATCTGGATCATGCCAGCGCAGGGAGGCAACTCTGGGGACCGAAGGCCGGTCCCGCACCCGTGCCCGATGAACAGGGGCACAACAATGACCAGCAACAGCTCAGCAACCGGTGGCCGTGCCACCGAACTGATTGACGAGACCACGCCGCTGCCGCCCACCCAGGGCTGGCGCGTGGTCGACATCGTGGTAGCGGCCGTGCTTGGTGTGGCCGTCGGCCTGATCTTCTTCGGCTGGAACTCGCCGGGCTACGCATGGTTCCAGGCGCTGGATGCAGTGACCCCGGGTCTGGGTGGACTGGCTGTCGGCATCTGGTTCATCGGCGGCCCGCTGGGCGGGCTGATCATCCGCAAGCCCGGCGCCGCGATTTTCGTCGAACTGGTGGGTGCAGCGGTGTCGGCGCTGCTGGGCAACGCCTGGGGCGTCTCGACACTGCTCTCGGGCCTGATTCAGGGCGCCTTCGCCGAGCTCGTCTTCCTGGCCTTCCGCTACCGCAAGTACACCTTGCCGGTGGCGCTGCTGGCGGGTGGCGCTGCCGGCTTCGGCGCCTGGTTCGGCGAGCTGTGGTATTCCGGCAACATCGCGCTGACTTGGCAGTTCAACCTGATCTACCTGATCTGCTGCGTGCTCAGCGGCATTGTGCTGGCCGGGTTGCTCAGCTGGCTGCTGACCAGGGCGCTGGCCAGGACGGGCGTGCTGCACCGCTTCGCCGCCGGCCGCGAGTTCTGAACCGTGCACCTCACTGCCCAGGACTGGGGCTGGCGCCACGCGGGCCGTAAGCGGTGGGCCGTGCGCGACGTCAGCTTCAGCATCGAGGCGGGCGAGCGCGTGCTGCTGCTGGGGGCCAGCGGCGCCGGCAAATCGACCCTGCTTGCCGCGCTGGCAGGCGTACTGGGCAGCTCCGACGAGGGGGAGGAGGCCGGTCGGCTGCTGATCGACGGCAAACACCCCAGCCGGGTCAGCGGCCACGTCGGGCTCGTCCAGCAGGATCCCGAGTCGCAGGTGATCCTGGCCAAGGTGGGCGACGACGTTGCCTTCGGTTTGGAGAACCTTGGCGTGCCACGCCACCGGATCTGGCCCCGGGTCCGCCGGGCCCTGGACGAGGTGGGCCTTGGTCTGGCCTTGGACCATCCCACCACCGAGCTGTCCGGTGGCCAGAAACAAAGATTGGCCCTCGCCGGCGCGCTCGCCATGCAACTGGCTGACGACGAGCCCGACGAAGGCGGCAGGCCGCGCCTGCTGCTCCTGGACGAGCCCACCGCCAACCTGGACCCCGATGGCGTGCTGGACGTGCGCGACACGGTGGCCCGGGTGGTGGCGGACCGCCGTCAAACCCTCGTGGTCGTCGAACACCGGGTGGAGGTGTGGGCGGGTCTGGTCGATCGGGTGATCGTGTTGGCGGCTGACGGGGGGTTGCTCGCCGACGGCTCCCCAGAGGTGGTGTTCAGCCGTCACCGCGAGGAACTGACCGCTGCCGGCACCTGGGTGCCGGGCGTCCCGCCGTCCGTCGCGCCGCGCACCAACGTCGACCCCCGGTCCGCTCCCCGGCTGTTGACCGCACACGATCTGACCATCGGCCACTCCCCCGCCAAGCCGGTGCGCAGCGGGTTGCAGACCACAATCGCGGCTGGCGTGTCCACCGTCGTCACGGGCGCCAACGGGGCCGGCAAGTCGACGCTGGCACTCACCCTGGCCGGGCTGCTGCCGGCTCTCTCGGGGCACATCGAGGCCGCCCAGTCTCTGCGTCCACCCGGCGCGCCCGGCCACACCGGCTTGTTCCGAAAGCGGTTGTTCGATCCTGCCCAGCCGGTCACCTGGACGTCCAGACAGCTGCTGACCCGCATCGGAACGGTCTTCCAGGAACCCGAACACCAGTTCGTCGAGACCTCTGTGCGTCGCGAAATCGGCGTCGGGCTGCAGGCATTGGGCTGGGCACCGGCACAGACCGCCGATCGTGTCGACGAACTGCTCGCCACACTGCACCTGGCAACGCTGGCCGACGCCAACCCGTTCACGCTGTCCGGTGGGGAGAAGCGGCGGCTGTCAGTGGGCACCGTGCTGGCCAGCAGCCCGCAGCTGATCTTCCTGGACGAGCCCACCTTCGGGCAGGATCGCACCACCTGGAACGATCTGGTCGGGTTGGTGCTGTCCATCCTGAACGAGGGTCGTACCATCGTCTCGGTCACCCACGACGAGAACTACCTGGCGATCCTGGGTGAGTGCCACCTCCACCTGGACGCACTGGAGCCGGTGTCATGACCGCGGCTGCCACGGTCCAGCACCGGCGCACCGCGCTGGATGCCGTCAACCCGGTGACGCGGCTCGGCCTCGCCGTGCTGGTCGCCATCCCGATCCTGCTGACCCTGGACTGGGTCAGCGCCAGCACCATGCTGGCGCTGCAGGTCATCATCTTCCGGTCCTGCGGCGTGCCGGTGGGCCTGATGGCGCGCCGGCTGGCGCCCATCCTGCTGGTGGCTCCCCTGGCGTCGATCAGCATGCTGCTGTATGGACGCCCCGGCGGCGAGGTCTACTGGCAGTGGTGGCTGATCACCATCAGCCACCACTCGACGCTGATGGCCATCGCGGTGTTCGTCCGGTTGCTGGCGCTGGCGTTGTCGGCGATGATCCTGATGCTGGGCGTCGACCCGACCGACATGGCTGACGGTCTGGCGCAACTGGTGCACCTGCCGGCCCGGTTCGTGCTGGGCACGCTGGCCGGGGTTCGGATGCTCGGCCTGTTCGCCAACGACTGGCGCACCATGGGCCAGGCTCGCCGGGCCCGCGGGTTGGGTGACACCGGATGGCTGCGCCGCTGGGCGACGATGGCATTCGCGCTGCTCGTGTTCGCCATCCGCCGCGGCACCAAGTTGGCCACCTCGATGGAAGCCCGCGGCTTCGGCGCTCAGTCCGCGCGGACCCGAACCTGGGCGCGCCCCTCGCGGCTGACCGGCGCCGATGTCGTCGCGATCCTGATCGCGGTGGCCGTCTGCACCGCGTCGATCGGGTTGGCGGTGTGGGCCGGCACCTTCTGGTTCGTCGGCAGTGAGGCTCCGGCGTAGCAGGTTCCCTACGCTTGCAGATCATGGCCACCCTCATGCTGCCCGCCGGTTTGGAAACCTTGGTCCGCCGGCTCGTCGACGACGCCCGCGGACGACGCCTGGTGGTGTTGCTGGACGGCGGTTCCGGGTCAGGCAAGACCACGCTGGCCACCACACTGGCAGCCCAGCTGCGCCCTGAGGTGGGCCCTGTGCAGCTGATCAGTCTGGACGACGTATACCCAGGCTGGAGTGGGCTGGCGGCGGCCGGCCGCGCGGTGACCGGGACGATTCTGCGGCCCGCCGCACCGGGTTACCGGCGTTGGAACTGGGACACCGGCACGCCTGCCGACTGGCGGGCGTTGGACCCGAACATGCCGATCCTGGTGGAGGGCTGCGGGGCGCTCAGCCGCGCCAGTGCACCGCTGGCCAGCACCCGGCTCTGGCTCGAGAAGGACGCCGCAGCGCGAAAAGAGCTGGCCCTGTCCCGATCCGACGGTGCCGGGTTCCGGCCGTGGTGGGATCACTGGGCAGCTCAGGAGCGAAGCCACTGGGCCGTCAATCGGCCCTGGGAGCTGGCCGACTTCTGGCTTCTCACCACCGGTCTGGGATGATGAGGCTTGTTGTTCGGTCCACCTAGGATCTAGCCAGTCCGCACCACTTCAGGAGAATCGATGAGCGACCAGTTCCGTCCCGGCGGCTCAGGGCCTTCCCAGCACGACGCCAACGCCGGCCAGCCCGCCGCGTCGCCTCTGCCGAACTCGCAGCCGGCCGGGACGCCATCGGAGCCTGCTGCACCCAAGCGCGGCGCGCGGAACATCGTCATCATCGTTGCCGCCGTGCTGGTCGTGGCGGCGCTGATCTTCGCGGGCAGCAGGCTGCTCGGCGGCGGCGCCACCGGCAGTGCGGGTGCCGGAACTGCGACCCCGGCCAACAAGTACCGGACACCGGACGCCGCTATCAACGCCTATTTCGCCGCCCTGAACGCTGGTGACGCGGCCAGCATCATCGCCATGGCTGAGTCGGTTCCCACCGACACCACGCTGTTGACCAACGACGTGCTGACCCAGGCGACCCAGGACACCCAGATCACCGAAGTCTCGATCGCCGAGTCGACGGACAAGCACACCTTCCCCGTCACGTACACCATCGCCGGGCACACTGTCAGCGACACCTTCCAGCTCAACAAGGACTCCGCCGGCAGCTATCGGCTGGCCACCATTGCCCTGCCGATGTCCGTCAACCCGATCCCGGCCTCGCAGGTCGGGTTGAGGGTCAACGGCGTGCCGGTGACCTCCAGCAAGATCACGGTTTTCCCGGGCACCTACACGATGACGCTGGACAGCGCGATGTACCAGCTGCAGCCCGACACCTTCGTCGTCGACAGCCTGGTCCGCCCGCCGTCGCTGAGCGACAACCAGATTTCGCTCACCGACCAGGGCATCGATGACGTGCGCAAGGCCGCGAAGGAACACCTCACCTGGTGTCTGGCCAACAAAGAGACGATCAAGCCCGAGTGCGGCCTCAACTACACGGGCACCTTCGACGATCAGAAGCTGGTCACCGACAGCCTGGAATGCAAGGTCTCCTCAGGAGGTGGCGCCATCGATCGCGCCGAGATCGTCGTCAACTCCAACGACGTCGCCCAGATGGCAGCCGAGCTCGACATGAAGTGGAACTGCGTGATGAAGGCCGAGAACGGCAAGCTGTACCAGGGCACTCACTCGGTTCCCGGATACAACGCGGAGGTCACCAGCGAAGGCGTCAAGGTCACCTTCCGTTGATGGCCACGCCCCTGCGGATTGCCTTCGTCTCCATGCACACCTCACCTGCCGATCAACCCGGCCATGGGGACGCGGGCGGCATGAACGTGGTCGAACTCAGCTTGGCACGTGCGCTGGCGGCCCGCGGCCACCAGGTCGACCTCATCACCCGGGCGGCCAGCCCGCACGCCCCGTCGGTCGCGCAGCTGGCGCCCGGCCTGAGGCTACGACACCTGCCGGCCGGGCCGGCGATGCCGCTGCCGAAGAGCCGCATCGACGAGCACCTGGACGAGTTCCGAACCGGTCTTGAACGCCTGGACCGGTACCAGCTGGTGCACTCCCATCACTGGATGTCGGGAGTCGCCGCCCTGCCGGTGGCCCGCGGCTGGGGTGTCCCGCACGTCCAGAGCTATCACTCGGTCGCGGCGCTGCCGGGGTCCCCGCTCTCAGAAGGTGAGCCTGCGGAGTCGGTCCGCCGGGTGAGCGGTGAGGCGCGGGTGGCCCTCGGGTCGGATGCCGTCGTCACGGTGAGCACCTCCGAGGCCCGCACCGTGATCGAACGCTGCGGAGCGCAACCCCACCGGGTGCACGTGATCGCCCCGGGCGTCGACCACCAGTTGTTCCGCCCGGCAACGCCCGGTGAGCAGTCCTCGGTGCCCGGGCCCTGGGATCACGCCGCCAACGGCTACCTGGTGTTCGCCGCGCGACTGCAGCCGCTGAAAGCCCCCGACCTGGCCATTCGGGCGTTGGCCGGCGTCCCGGAAGCGCTGCGCCCGCAGCTGGTGGTGGCCGGCGACACCTCGGCCGACTTCATGGGTTACCGTGCCGAGCTGGACGAGCTCGTCGCGGAGCTCGGTCTGGCTGGACACGTGAGCTTCACCGGCCCCCAACCGCGTGAGCAACTGGCCGGGCTGCTGCGCGGCGCCAAAGCGGTGCTGGTGCCCTCGCACTCGGAAACCTTCGGACTGCTGGCCCTGGAGGCTGCGGCGAGCGGCACACCGGTGATCGCCTCGGCGGCCGGGGGGCTGCGCGAGGCGGTGGTGGACGGCGAGACCGGCATCCTGATGGCCGGCCGCGACCCCGACCAGTGGGCAGCTGCGCTGAGCGGCCTGCTGGCCAGCCGGAGGCTGGGCGCGCGGATGGGCGTGGTGGCCCAGGTGCATGCCCGTCGATTCAGTTGGCGACAGGCTGCCGGCGAGCTCGTCCACCTGTACGACCAGCTGCTGATCGGGGCAACACGATGAGCGTTCTGGACGGCTGCCGGCGGGTGCTGTTCGCGCACGCCCATCCCGACGACGAGGTGCTCGCCACCGGCGTGCTGATTGCTGCGCTCACCGCGAGCGGCCTGTCCTGCCCGGTGCTGACCGCCACGCGCGGCGAGCTGGGGGAGGTGCTGCCGGGGCCGTGGTCGACGCTGGTCGGCACCCCCGGCCTGGCCCGGCTCCGCGAGCAGGAGTTGGCTGCGGCGCTGGCCGCGCTGGGCGTGCGCGACCACTACTGGTTGGGCACCCCACCGGCGCGGGCGGCGGGGCTCCCGGCGCGCCGCTACACCGACTCGGGGATGCGCTGGGTCGGTCCCGGGGTGGCCGGGCCTGCCGCCGACCAATCGCCCGAATCGTTCACCTCTGCTTCGCTGGTCTCGACCGCCGCCGACCTGGCAGCGCTGCTCGCCGCCCGTCCTGTCGACCTGTTGGTCAGCTACGACGCCGACGGCGGCTATGGTCACCCGGACCACGTCCGGATGCACGAAGTGAGCGTGCAGGCCTGTCAGGCCACCGCGACGCCGATGGCCGTCGTGACCAGCCGGCCCGGGCCCGACGTCGAGTGGCTGGACCTGGCCGACCAGTTGCCGGCAGCCAGTGCTGCACTGGCAGCGCACGCCAGCCAGCTCCGGGTGGACGGCGACCACGTGCTGCTCTCCGGCGGCCAGCGCGAACCGATCGTCACCGCCCTGGGGTTGCGACCCTGGCGACGGCCGTCGAGCGAGTGCCGACATCCCCAACCAAACACCGGGAGGCCCGATGCCCAAGACGCTGGTACTTCGCGACACTGAGCTGGGTGCCGGGCGTCCCGCGATCATCGTGCCGGTCACGGGTGCCGAGGTTTCCGAGATCATGGACCAGACCCGACGAGCCGTCGAGGCCGGGGCCGAGATCGTCGAGTGGCGGGCCGACCACTTCCGGCAGCTGGAGAATCCGACGGCAACGGGACGACTGCTGGCAGCCGTGCGGGCCGCCGTCGGGCACACCCCGCTGTTGTTCACCGTGCGCACCGTCTCCCAGGGCGGTCAGGCGACGCTGGCGCCGTTGCACTACCGGGCGACGCTGCTCAATGCCGCCCGATCGGGCCATGCCGACCTGCTTGACGTCGAGTACCGCCATCCCACAGCGGCCGAGGTCATCGCTGGCGCCCATCGGGCCGGCGTCGCAGTGCTGGCATCCCACCATGACATGTCGGCCACCCCACCCTTCGAAGAGCTGGTGGCGAGGCTGGCCGCCATGGAGGCGATGGGCGCTGACGCCTGCAAGATGGCCGTGATGCCACAGGACGCCGTCGACGTGGCCCAGCTGCTGCTCGCGACGGCCACCCGTGCCAAGGACGCCGACACCCCGCTGATCACGATCTCGATGGGGACACTGGGAGCGGCCAGTCGACTGGTCGGCGGCGCTTTCGGCTCTGCCGCCACGTTCGCCACCGTCGGCCCCGCCTCAGCGCCCGGTCAACTGCCCATTGACGACGTCCGGGGCTGGATCGACCAACTGCACAGCGCGATGAACTGACCCTGAACTACTGGACCCGGCGGGCAGTGGCCCAGGCTTGGCCGGTGTCAGGGCCCGGCCAGGACCCGTTTGCATTCCACCTGACGGACACCCTCGGGCCACATTCCGCACGGCAGGAAAGAGCAGCAACAATGGCGGCATGGCACCCAGACCGCTGAGAATCGCCATCGTTGGCGCCGGCCCCTCCGGATTGTTCGCCGCCCAGGCTCTGCTGGGCCTGGACGAAACGGCACAGGTCAACCTCATCGACCGGATGCCGACCCCCTTCGGCCTTCTTCGGTACGGAGTCGCCCCTGACCACGCCAGCATCAAGGCCATTGCGGCCGCGCTGGGCAAGGTGCTGGAGTCCGATCGCGCTCATCTCCGCGGCATGGTCGAGTTCGGCGTCGACATCACCCGTGAGGAGCTGCTGGCCAGCCACGACGCGGTGATTTACGCCGCCGGTGCCAGCGACGACCAAAGGCTGGGCGTGGCCGGCGAGGAATTGCCCGGGAGTCGCTCGGCGCGTCGGTTCGTGGACTGGTATTCCGGCCACCCTGACGCGCTCCCGTTCCCCCTGGAGGGCATCACGCAGGCCGTCGTGGTGGGCAACGGCAACGTGGCGCTGGACTGCGCGCGAATGCTGCTGAAGACGAGGGAGGCCCTGGAGCCCACCGACGTCCCGGACGCGGTGCTGACGGCGCTCCACGAGCTCCGGCTGACGGATCTGTGGATCGTCGGGCGCCGCGGGGCGGCCCACGCGCCGTTCACCAGCAACGAACTGCGCGAGCTGGTCACGCTGCCCGGCGTGGCCGTCGAGGTGTCCCCCGGAGCTTTTGACGGCACCGAAGGTCTGGAGCTCGACCGTCGTCAGCTGCGCAACATCGAGATCCTGCAGGCAGCCGCCGCGGCCCGCCCCGACCATCCGGTGGCGACCCTGCATTTCCAGTTCTGGGCGCGCGGCACCGAGGTGCTGGGGGACGAGGCGGTCACCGGCATGCGTTTCGAGCGCACCGGCCCCAACCCCGCCGGCAGTGCTCAGGCCACCGGCGAGACCTTCGACATCGCCTGCCAACTGGTGTTGCGCTCCATCGGCTACCGCGGGCGACCGTTGCCCGGGGTGCCCTTCGATCCGCAGCACGCCATCATCCCCAACGTGGCAGGTCGAGTCGTCGACCAAGGGGGCACTCCGGCGCCTGGAGAGTACTGCGTCGGCTGGATCAAACGCGGTCCGCGGGGGGTGATCGGCACCAACAAGCCCGACGCGGTCGAGACCGTGCGCAACCTGCTGGCTGATCTGGCCGGTGAACGGTTGGAGGGAGAGCGGCCCAGTCTGGATGACCAGCTGGCAGCGCGTGGGGTCAGGCCGACCAATCTCGACGGTTGGCATCAGATCGATCGGGCCGAGCGTCTCCGTGGCGAGGAGCGCGGCAGCCCGCGCACCAAGATTGAGCGCTGGGCAGAGCTGGCCACCCTGGCCCGCCAGGGGCTGCAGCGCGAACCGGAGGCCTGACCGCGAGCCAACCAACAGCCGGGCCCCCGGCCAGCACGCGTTTCCACGTGCCGGCCGGGGGCCCTTTGGTCAATCAGCTATTCAGTTGGACTCCGGCGCAGCACTGGTCGGTGCGGCGTCATCGGTCAGCTCCGCCGGCACTTCGTCCGGCAGCACGTGGCCGGTCTCACCGGTGAACGTGAACGGCTCACTGGACTTGACGTCAGCGCCCTCGGCCACATCGACCACCACGATCGACCCGGCGGTCAGCTCACCGAAGAGGATCTTCTCTGCGATCGAATCCTCGATGTCCCGCTGGATGGCCCGCCGCAGCGGACGTGCGCCCAGCACCGGGTCGTAGCCACGCTTGGCGATCAGCTTCCGCGCGGCAGGGGTGAGCTCGATGCCCATGTGATGATCTGCCATCCGGTCCTCGATCTTGCTGACCATCAGGTCGACGATCTGCTCGGTGTTCTCCGGGGTGAGCTGGTGGAACACGATCACCTCGTCGACACGGTTCAGGAACTCGGGGCGGAAGTGCTGCTTCAGCTCCTCGTTGACCTTGGCCTTCATCGAGTCGTAGCCGGACTGGATGTTGTCAGCATCCTGGAAGCCGAGGTTGACGCCCTTGCTGATGTCGCGGCTGCCGAGGTTGGTGGTCATCACGATGACCGCGTTCTTGAAGTCGACCACCCGCCCCTGGGCATCGGTCAGTCGACCTTCGTCCAGGATCTGCAGCAGCGAGTTGAAGATGTCCGGGTGCGCCTTCTCGATCTCGTCGAAAAGAATGACGCTGAACGGGTGCCGGCGCACCTTCTCGGTGAGCTGCCCGCCTTCCTCGTAGCCGACGTAGCCAGGCGGCGAGCCGAACATCCGGGAGGCGGTGTGCTTCTCGGAGTACTCGGACATGTCGAGGGTGATCAGGGCGTCCTCATCACCGAACAGGAACTCGGTCAGCGCCTTGGTCAGCTCGGTCTTGCCGACACCCGAGGGGCCGGCGAAGATGAACGAGCCGCTGGGGCGTTTCGGGTCCTTGAGGCCGGCGCGCGCACGACGGATCGACTTCGACAGTGCCTTGACAGCCTCTTCCTGGCCGATCAGGCGCTTGCCGATCTCTTCCTCCATCTGCAACAGCCGGCTGGACTCGGCCTCGGTCAGCCGCGTCACCGGCACACCGGTGCTGGTGGAGACCACTGCGGCGATCTCCTCCTCGCCGATGACTGCCGGGGCGTCGTTCTCGCCGAACTTCCAGGAACGCTCCTTCTCGGCGCGGGCGGCCAACAGCTTCTTCTCGTCGTCCCGAAGCCCGGCGGCACGCTCGAAGTCCTGGGCGTCGATGGCCCGCTCCTTCTCGACACGCACCTGGGCGATCTTCTCGTCCAGTTCCCGCAGATCGGGCGGCGCCGTCATCCGCTCGATGCGCATCCGGGCGCCGGCCTCATCGATCAGGTCGATGGCCTTGTCGGGCAGGAAACGGTCCTGCACGTAACGGTCGGCCAGGTTCGCGGCGGCAACCAGCGCCGCGTCGGTGTAGGTGACCCTGTGGTGTGCCTCGTAGCGGTCGCGCAGCCCCTTCAGGATGTCGATGGTCAGCGCGATGGACGGCTGCTCCACCTGGATGGGCTGGAAACGACGCTCCAGGGCGGCGTCCTTCTCGATGTGCTTGCGATACTCATCGAGGGTGGTCGCGCCGATGGTCTGCAGCTCGCCACGAGCCAGCATCGGCTTCAGGATGCTGGCGGCGTCGATGGCGCCCTCAGCCGCACCGGCGCCGACGATGGTGTGGATCTCGTCGATGAACAGCATCACGTCGCCACGGCTCTTGATCTCCTTGAGCACCTTCTTCAGGCGTTCCTCGAAGTCACCGCGATAACGTGAACCAGCCACCAGCGAACCCAGATCCAGGGTGTAGATCTGCTTGTCACGCAGCGTTTCGGGAACATCACCGCGGACGATCTGCTGGGCCAGACCCTCCACGACGGCCGTCTTGCCGACGCCAGGCTCACCGATCAGCACCGGGTTGTTCTTGGTGCGACGGCTGAGCACGACCATGACGCGCTCAATCTCCTTCTCGCGTCCGATGACGGGATCGAGCCGGTTCTCACGCGCCGCCTGGGTCAGGTTGCGCCCGAACTGGTCGAGTACGGTGGCGTTCGCTGGCGGCCCGCCGGTGGGGGCCGGCCCGACGCCGGCACCGATGGACTCGGCGCCGCCCTCGGTGCCGCCGCTCTGGTAACCCTGCATCAACTGCAGGACGGTGGCGCGCACCTTGTTCAGGTCGCAACCCAGCTTGATCAGCACCTGAGCGGCAACGCCCTCACCCTCGCGGATCAAGCCGAGCAGAATGTGCTCAGTGCCGATGTAGGAGTGATTCATCTGCAGCGCTTCGCGCAGACTCAGCTCCAGCACCTTCTTCGCGCGTGGGGTGAAGGGGATGTGACCGGTCGGAGGCGTCTGCCCGTGGCCGATGATCTCCTCGACCTGCGTGCGGACATCTTCCAGCGAAACCCCCATCTGCTCCAGAGCCTTGGCAGCCACACCCTCACCCTCGTGGATGAGGCCCAGCAGCAGGTGCTCCGTGCCGATGTAGTTGTGGTTCAACATCTTGGCTTCGTCCTGGGCAAGGACGACTACGCGTCGCGCCCGGTCGGTAAACCGCTCAAACATTCGACTCCTCAGGGGTAGAACGAGTCATCGCCCGTTCTGTCACGAGCCCGCCGGAATCGAGGCGACCCGAGGGCTTGACATCATTCTATTCGTCGACCGCCAAGACCCAACCTTTGGGTGTTCGCCAAGGGCCGCTGTTTTGCAGTGTGTCTGTGGGCCCAGGGGTACCAGCGACCCGACAGAACCACCGATTGCGAAACCAGCAACAGCGCCAAGCGGGCGCCAGGAACAGGCAGCGCGCAGTGCATCCCCTCAGGGGACGCACTGCGCGCAACCCAACGCCGAACGCTGAGCCGGCGACCTAGAACCCTGGGTTGGCCGCTTCGTAGGCGGCCCGGACGTCGGCGGGCACGCGGCCCCGACTGCTGACCTGGATGCCGTTGGCGATCGCCCAGGCACGGATGGCGTTGGCAGAGCCCTTGCCCACGGTCTTGCGAACCGGTGCCTTTCGTCCACCCAGACGACGAGCGTGGCCTATCCACGGCGCCAGGTCGGACCTCAACCTCTCGGCATTGGCACCAGAAAGATCGATCTCATAGCTGACGCCATCAAGGGAAAACGTGACTGTCTCATCTGCTGTCGACGCCTGATCAACATCGTCGATGAGAGTCATACGTTGAGCCATTGGATTTCCTTCCATTGCTGAATACGCCAAAGCGTATCTCGTTGCAGGTTGTTCCTCCAAGCGAGAGCGCGCTTCTTCAAGCGTCAGCAATTCAACGCACTTTCCGCGGCAACGAATCAGCACCAACGAAAGGGCTTGTCACCCCCAAACAAAGCGGCAACAGAGGGCCTCTCACATTTCCTGATCCGCCAGCACGATTGACGTCCCGGGCAGCAGTTCCACCCCGCCATGCCCAACTGTGGCCACCAGCTCAGCCACCCTTCCCTCCGGCAACTCGGCAGCCGGATCGACTTCGGCCCAAGGCACCAGGACAAATGCTCGCCGGGCAGCGCCGGGGTGCGGCAATTGCAGTCGTGCGGTGTTGCTGGTGAGCTCGCCCACCTTGATCAAGTCGATGTCGACAGCGCGCGGCCCCTTGTCAGCATGCCGAACCCGACCGAGCTCCTGCTCGATCCGGTTGGCCTGGGCCAACAGCTCCAATGGGCTGGACGCAGAACGACCCAACACGACGATGTTGTGAAAATCAGGTTGCAACAGATAATCCACAGGCTTGGTCAGATAGACAGCCGAAACTGCCGTCAACGTCAGCCCGGCAACCCGACCCAGAGCGTCAACTGCCGCTTGCAGCCTGGCCAGGGAATCACCCAGGTTGGAGCCCAGACTGAACACCACGTCGCGCTGCACCACGGTCACGAGCGCGCCTTGTGCAAAGTGACATTCACATCGACGAAGTCGAGACCCATCGGAGCATCAGGCTTGTGCACAACCACCGTCACCGCATTGACGAGCGGCTCGGCCAAGCAGCGATCGGCCACCCGGTGGGCGAGCGTCTCGATCAGATCACAAGGGTCGCCGCCAATGATGTCGACGACGGCCGCGGACAATGTTGCATAATTGACGGTGCTGTGCAGCAGGTCATCATTGGCAATAGGCAGTTCCAGACTGAAATCAACGACGAATCGCTGCCCATCGCGGCGTTCCGCCGGATAGACCCCGTGGTGCCCGATCCCTGTCAGCCCCACCACGTTGATCCGCCCGACTCGATCAGTCATGCCCACCTGCCGTCCTGCGCAGTCGCTGGACGACCGCGATGCCATCTCGCTGGGCTCGCACCTCGTGCGTGCGCACCGCCCAGATGCCTTGCTGGGCGCACAGCACACTGACCGCTGCCGTCGCGGCGTCTCGCTGGTCTGCGGGCCGCCCATCGACGACCTCCCCGAGGAAGCGCTTGCGGGAGACGCCGACCAGCACCCGGTGCCCAAGCCGGGTGAACGAATCCAGATGCGCCAATAGTTCCCAGTCCTGAGCGGCGGTCTTGGCGAAGCCGAAACCTGGATCGACGATGATCCGTTCCGCGGCGATGCCGGCCTGGCGGGCAGCCCGCACCCGCAGCGCGAGCTCGGCCGACACCTCTGCCACCACGTCGTCGTAGTTGGCCAGGTCGTTCATGGTGGCACCGTGCCCACGCCAGTGCTGGCAGACGTAATCGGTGCCCAGCGCCGCGACGGTGCCCAGCATGTCCGGATCCGCCAGGCCACCTGACACGTCGTTGATGATCGTCGCCCCGGCCGCCACGGCCGCCGCAGCCACCTCGGCTCGCATCGTGTCGACGCTGAGTGGCACCAGGCCGCGCAGCCCGGCGACCACCGGCAACACCCGGCGCAACTCCTCCTGCGCCGGGGGACGGGTGGCCCCCGGGCGAGTGGACTCGCCGCCGATGTCGAGGAGGTCAGCCCCGTCGCGGACCAACTGGTGCCCGTGGGCTATCGCCTCGGCGTGCCCGAACCAGCGTCCGCCGTCGCTGAAGCTGTCGGGCGTGACGTTGACGATGCCCATCACCAGGGTGCGGTCTGTCATCTGATGCCCCTGTCAGCGCCCGAGGATCAGGCTCATGGCCTCTGCCCGGGTCGCGACGTTGCGCAGGTGGCCACGAACCGCCGAGGTCACGGTGCGGCTGCCGGGTTTGCGGACCCCGCGCATGGTCATGCACAGGTGTTCGCATTCGAGCACCACGATGACCCCGGTCGCGTGCAGATGCCCGACGAGCGCGTCCGCGATCTGGCTGGTCAACCGCTCCTGGAGCTGCGGACGACGAGCGTAGAGCTCGACCAACCGCGCGATCTTCGACAGCCCGGTGACGCGGCCGTCCGCGGGCGGCAGATAGCCCACGTGCGCGACTCCGTGAAAAGGCAACAGGTGATGCTCGCAGAGGCTGTGCACCTCAATGTCCTTGACCAGGACCAGCTCGTCATGGGTGGCGGAGAAGGTGGTGGTCAACACTGTCGCCGGGTCCTGCCCGAGCCCCGAGAACACCTCGGCACAGGCACGGGCGACCCTGGCCGGGGTCTGTCTGAGGCCCTCCCGGTCCGGGTCTTCGCCGATCCCGATCAGCAGCTCCCGGATGGCAGCCTCGACGCGATCCGGGTCGAATCCGGGTGGCAGGGTGTTCCCGACACCGTCGGGGGCGCTGGCGCAAGCCCGACGCGGCAAGTCACTCGGCACGGCAATCCTCCTGAACTCAGGCGACCAGCATAGAGCCCGGACAATGCCATCCGACGTCGAAGGAGGTGCCGATTCGCGCCTTGCTGGCCGTGCACCCCCCGAGACGCCGGTTCCCGGCGCGGCACCCCCCGAGACGCCGGTTCCCAACGCGGCACCCCCCGGAGGCGGTAGGGTGACGGCGTGGATGCGGCAGACATCAGGCAGGACCTCGAGTACGTGCTCTTCACCAAGGAGCAGATTGCCCAGCGCGTCGCCGAGGTGGCCCTGGAGATAGACCAGGACTACCAGGGGCGGGACGTGCTGCTGGTCGGCATCCTGAACGGCGCGCTGATGGTGATGAGCGACCTGTCCCGGGCCATGAAGAGCCACGTCGAGATGGACTGGATGGCGATTTCCAGCTACGGCTCCGGAACCAGGAGCTCCGGTGTCGTGCGGATCCTCAAGGACCTCACCGGTGACATCACCGGGAAGCACGTACTGATCGTCGAGGACATCATCGACACCGGGTTGACGCTCAGCTACCTCGTCCAGAACCTGCTGAGCCGCCAACCGGCCAGCATCGCGATCATGACGATGTTCCGCAAACACGGCACGGCGACCAGCCTGGTTGACATCAACTACATCGGCTTCGACATTCCCAACGAGTTCGTGGTCGGTTACGGGCTCGACTTCGCCGGGCGTTACCGGAATCTGACCGACGTCGGCACGCTGGCCCCCCACATCTACAGCTGAGGCAGCTCGCAGCAGCGGCGAGGGCGCGTCGCGACCGGGCTGGGTGGCGCCGAGGCCTAACGTGGAACCGTGCCTGCCCTTCGCCGCTCCTCTCCCCAACTGCTGGCCTGCGCAGTTCTGGGAATGGGCCTGGCACTGACAGCCTGCGGGGCCGGCGGCCCAGACTCCGATGAGGTCATCGTGCCGATCAGTGCCGTCTACGACGAGCCCGCCACGACCCCGGCGCCGCCAGCTGCGGCAGCAGGAGCCGAAACCCCCGCGGCACAGCCGCCGGGCACACCCACCCCTGACGGCCAACCGACAGCCTTGCCCACGCCGGCACCCGCCGCGACACCAACCGTCGTGGTGACCAGGGGCGCCGACCAGATGCCGCACTCCGACACTCCGGCCAGCGGGGAGTACGTGCCGTCCACCATCGCGCTGCCACCCACCGCGGAGACCGCGAAACAGCACCGCTACCTCGTGCACGTCGAGACCAGCCTCGGCCTCGACGCCGACGAGGTGGCCCGGGACGTGCATGCGATCCTGACCGATCCGCGCGGCTGGGCCAATTACAAGGGCAACCAGCACAGCTTCGAACTGGTGAGCGAACCGGCCCGGGCCGCCCTGGAGATCTACGTCGCCTCGCCGGAAAGCACCGACAAGCTGTGCGCCCCGTTGCGCACCAACCGGACCTGGGACTGCCGCAATGGCAACCGGGTGATCGTGAACTCCGACCGCTGGCTCTACATGACGCCGACCTACACCGACCTGCCCGAGTACCGCGCCTATCTCATCAATCACGAAGTGGGTCATTTCATCGGTTTGGGGCACGCCGACTGCCCCAAGGCCGGCGCCAACGCGCCGGTGATGCTGCAACAAAGCATGCGGTTGCAGGGCTGCACGCCCAACGCCTGGCCCGCCGGCCAGGGCTGACCGGTCGACCAGCAGCGTCGACGCTCGTCAGCGCCCCGGGGAAGCGGGCGCCGGCATCCCTTGACGGGCCAGCCAGGCCTGCGGGTGCATCAGCTCGTTCAGGGTGGGCAACCGATCGGGCCCGAGAAACGCGGTGTTGAGACCGTCCACGCCTGCTTGGGCGATCACCATCCGACAGAAGTTCGCACCGTCACGGTACTGCGCCAGTTTGGCGTCCAGCCCGATCAGTCTTCCCACCAGGGCTGTCCAACCGCCCCTGGCACGCCTGGCGTCGAAGCAGGCGCGAATGTGCGGCAGGTTCTTGATCACCTGCGGACCGGCCCGGTCCATCATGACGTCCGCGTGCCCCTCCAACAGACTCATCACAGCCGTCACCCGCTCAAGAACCGCGGCCACCTCCGGCCCGGCCAACGCTGCGAAGCCGGCCATGCTGGTGCCGTGCTGCGCGTCGGGGGCACCGCGGAACCGCGCCACCAACTGCCCCGCGCCGGCCAGGGTCGAGTGCTCGTCGGCTGCGACGGCTTCGCGGCACAGCTCGACCAGATGGTCCGCCAGCCAGGGAGCGTGCGCGAACTGGACCCGGTGAGTCTGCTCGTGCAGACAGACCCACATCCGGAAGTCCGACGGCACCAGCCGAAGTTCACGCTCGACCTGGAGGATGTTGGGGGCCACCAGCAGCAGCCGCGGCTGCTCGCTCAGCGCGTCGTACTGCCCCAGCACCCGAGTGGCCAGGATCGCCAACCCGGTGCCGATCCCCCGGGCACTGGCGCGCCCGCCGACCCGCTGTGCGAGGCCGGGCCTGGAGGGCTCGCCGAAAGCCCGGACCAACAACGACTGGGCTGCCCGCACGTTCGCGGTGACGATGCCCGCCCGATCGACCACCAGCTCGGGGGCGTCGCCGCTGGCGTGCAGTTGCGCGGCCTCGGCCACCAGACCGGGCGCCCGCCGGGCACAGTCACGCAACTCGGCCACCAGCAGGTCGGCCTCAGCACGCGTGACCTTCGGGCCCGGTGGCACCAGGCTGCGCCCGACGGCGCCGGCCACCTCCCAGTCAACCCACGGAACAGAGTCGGGATCGATGTCTTCGGAGGAACTCACCCCGCCAGCCTAGGTGGTCCTGGGAGGCCGTCGACTGGTGCGACGCAGGCAACCATCGGCCCCTGAGATCCCCCCAATTGACGGCTGGGGTGCAGTTATGCTTCCGTTGCCGCCACACCTGGCGGCAGTGCCTTGCAGGACCAGCTGGAGAGGGGACGTCGGTGACACCCGACACACAGATTGGAAGCCGGCTCACCACCCTTCGCGAGTCGTTGAGCTTGTCGGTCGAGGAACTCGCCGAACGGTGCGGGTGCAGCCCCGCGGTGATCTTGGGTCTGGAGGCCGGGGGCATCGCCCCGTCGCTGGCGCCGCTGATCAAGATCACCCGTGCTCTCGGCGTGCGGCTCGGCACCCTGCTCGATGACGAGCCGTCCCTGGGCCCGGCCGTCACCCGGGCCGGCGACGAAGGGGTCGCCACCAGGCTGAAGTCGCTGGAGACGTCCTCGGACGCGGGCGTGCTCACCTTCCACGCGCTGGCGGCGTCCAAAGCCAGCCGGCACATGGAGCCCTTCCTGATCGATGTCCAGCCCGGCGAGGAAGAACGGCGGAACCTGTCCAGCCACGAGGGTGAAGAGTTCATCTATGTGCTGACGGGCGCGGTCCAGATCGAGTACGGAAAGAACGCGATCGTGCTGCGACAGGGCGACTCCGTCTACTTCGATTCGATCGTGCCCCACCTGGTGCGCGCCGACGGCGACGTGGCCGCCCGGATCCTCGCCGTCGTCCACGTGCCGGCGTGAGGGGGCTGACAGTGGACCTGCACACCGATCTCGCCCTGGGGCCGTACTTCGAGCGACGCGTCGCCTCCCAGCCCGACCACGATTTCATCGTCTATCCCGACCGCGGGCTGCGCTGGACGTACGGGGAGTTCGACCAGCGTTGCGACCAGCTCGCCAAGGGCCTGCTGGCGATCGGCATCGGCAAGGGTGACCACGTCGGGATCTGGGCCCGCAACGTCCCCGACTGGCTGACCTTCCTGTTCGCCACCGCCAAGATCGGGGCCATCCTGGTCACGGTGAACCCCGTCTACAAGGAGCACGAGCTCGCCTACGTGCTCGAGCAGTCCGACATGAAGGCCATCGCCATCATCGACGCCTACCGCGACGTCGACTACCTGCGAATCCTGCGCTCGCTCGTTCCCGAGACCCTGACGCATGTCCGTGGCCACCTGGACTCCCCGCGCTTCCCCCGGCTGAAGTCCCTGGTCTACCTCGGCCCCGAGAAGCACCGCGGTTTCTACTCGATGCCCGAGATGCTGGTCCTGGGTGACAACGAGCCCGACGATCCGCGGCGGGCGGTCACCGCGACGCTGGACGAGGACGAGGTGATCAGCATGATGTACACCTCGGGGACCACCGGCTTCCCCAAGGGCGTCATGTTGACCAGCCGCAACATCGTCAACAACGGCTTCTTCATCGGCGAGCGGCAAAACCTCTCCCCCGCCGACAAGGTGGTGCTGCCGGTGCCGCTGTTCCACTGCTTCGGGCTGGTGCTGGGCATCATGGCCATCATCACGCACGGCTCCACCGCAGTCATGGTCGAGTCGTTCGACCCCGTCCTGACGTTGGCCGCTGTCGAGAAGGAGCGGGCCACCGCCCTCTACGGCGTGCCCACCATGTTCATCGCCGAACTTGCGCACCCGATGTTCGACCTGTTCGACCTCAGTTCGCTGCGCACCGGCATCATGGCCGGCTCACCCTGCCCCATCGAGACCATGCGGCAGGTCATCGACCGGATGAATGCCTCCGAGATGACCATCTGCTACGGCCTCACCGAGTCAGCACCGGTGTTCCTGCAGACCAAGGTGGACGACACCATCGAGCGCAAGTGCGAGACGGTCGGCACCCGCCACGAGGCGATCGAGGTGCGGGTCGTCGACCCTGAAACCGGGCTCGACTGCCCGCCGAACGTGCCGGGCGAGTTCCTCTGCCGCGGCTACAACATCATGAAGGGCTACTACAACATGCCCGAGGCCACCGCCGCCGTCATCGACGCCGACGGCTGGCTGCACTCCGGCGATGTCGGCACCGTCGACGAGCACGGCTACTACCGGATCACCGGACGCATCAAGGACATGATCATCCGTGGCGGAGAGAACATCTACCCCCGCGAGATCGAGGAGTTCCTTTACACGATGCCCGGCGTGGAGGACGTCCAGGTGGTCGGCGTCCCGAACGCCAGGTACGGCGAGGTGGTCGGCGCGTTCATCCGGCGCAGCCCGGGTTCGCCGATCACCGAGACCGACGTGCAGGAGTACGCCCGGGCCAGGATGGCCTTCTACAAGGTCCCCGCCCACGTCTTCTTCGTCGACGAGTACCCGCAGACCGCGTCCGGCAAGATCCAGAAGTTCAAACTGCGCGAGATGGCCAAGGACATGCTCGGCATCGACATCGGCGTGTTCGCCGGGGAACACGAAGCAGACCCCGAGGCCCAGGAGAACATCGCCGAACGCCTGATGCACGAGATCCGTTGGCATGGCCGCGGCGGGCAGGGTGCCGTCACCTCGTCGAAGATCCTGGCGCAGGCAGCTTTCCTCAGCGGCTGGCCCGGCGTGACGGCGGCGCCGTCCTTCGGCGCTGAGCGCCGCGGTGCTCCCGTCACCGCCTCCACCCGGATGGCACCCGAGGCGATCAGGATCCTGTCGCAGGTTTCCCACCCCGATGTCGTGGTCGTCCTGGACGACTCCCTCCTCGAGGTGGCCCGCGTCACCGACGGGATGGCACCGGGGGGCATCATCATCGTGAACACCACCCGGACCGCCGCCGAGCTCGGCCTGCGCGACGACGTCCGCGTCGTCACCGCAGACGTCTCCGGCTCCGCAGAGGAGGCCGGCGTCATCGTCGGAGGCAAGCCCATGGTCAACACCGCGATCCTCGGCAGCATCGCCGCGGCCACGCAGCTGGTGACCCTGGCGAGCATCGAGTCCGCCCTCTCTGACGCGTTCAGCCCTGCGGCTGCCGAGAAAAACATACGCGCCGTCCGGCTGGCCCACGACAGGACGAAGGCATGAAAAACGACATGACAGCGCCCGAAGCGCACCAGATCTCGATGTCCTCGCCCAGCATCGGCGAGGGCGGCCGGACAGGCGACTGGCGGGATTCCTTCCCCGTCATCCGCGACAGCGACTGCCTGCCGGCCAAGTCGGGCAAGGACGTCTGCCAGCTGTGCTGGGTGCACTGTCCCGACAACTGCATCGCGCGCGGCGCGCCGCCGGTCATCGACCTCGAATACTGCAAGGGCTGCGGCATCTGCGCGCAGGTCTGCCCCTCACACGCGATCGACATGCTGCCCGAAGGGAGTGCCCGATGACCACCACTGTCATCGCCGGAAATGAGGCCGCGGCCACGGGGGCCAAGCTCGCCCGGGTCCAGGTGATCGCCGCCTACCCGATCACCCCACAGACATCAGTCGTCGAGACCCTCAGCGAATGGGTGGAGAGCGGGGAACTGGCAGCCGAGTTCGTCACCGTCGAATCGGAACACTCGGCGCTGACCGTGTGCATCACGGCCTCGACCGTCGGCGCGCGGGTGTTCACCGCCACCTCGGCGAACGGCCTGGCCTACATGACCGAGCAGGTGTGGTGGGCGGCGGGCGCGCGGCTGCCGATCGTGATGTGCATCGTCAACCGCGCCATGGCCGCGCCGTGGAACGTCCTCAACGACCAGCAGGACTCGATGAGCGTCCGCGACGCCGGCTGGATCCAGCTCTACTGCCGCGACAACCAGGAAATCCTGGACACCACCCTGCAGGCCTACCGAATTGCCGAGCGCCTCAACGTGCCCGTGATGGTGTGCTACGACGGCTTCCTGCTGTCGCACACCGTGATGCCCGTCGAGGTGCCGACCGCCGAGCAGGCCGACGCTTTCCTGCCGCCGCGACCGCAGCCACTGCAGGTGGTCGACCCGAAAGACCCCCGCAACATCGGCCCCGTCACTTTGGCTGATCCCCGTCCCGACGCTTCCGGCACGATGCGGCCCGGCTACATGGAGCTGCGGGCGCTGCACCACCGCGCCGTCCTGGATGCGCTCCCGGTCGTCGACGAAGTGGACGCCGAGTACGCGGCCGTCACCGGACGATCGTGGGGTGGCGTGGTCTGGGACTACCTGCTCGACGACGCCGAGGTGGCTGTGATCGCCGCAGGCAGCCTCACCACCCAGCTCACGCTGGCCGTCGACGAACTGCGGGCGGACGGGGTTCGCGTCGGCGTCCTGGGCATCCGGTGCTACCGGCCGTTCCCGATCGACGCACTGCGGGAACGCCTGGAGGGCAAGCAGCTGGCCATCGTGTTCGACAAGGCGCTCAGCTACGGAGTCGAGGGCCCCATCGCAGGCGATCTGAAGGCGGCGCTGCAGCCGCTGCGCGAGAATGCCCCGGTCGTCACCGGATTCGTCTGCGGTCTCGGTGGCCGCGACGTCAGCCCCGACGACCTCGTCGCGGCCACCCGCCGCGCTGTCGCCGACTACCACGCCGGCGTTCGTGACCGCGCCCCGGAGTGGCTCAACCTGCGCCTTGAAGGAGGCAACCGGTGACCAGGATCCTCGACCTGCCGGTGACCAGCAACGTGCTGCCCGGCAACCGCGCCTGTTCCGGGTGCGGCATCGGCATCGGCCTGCGCCAGATCACGTCTGCCCTCGACGGGCAAATGGTGATGACGGTCCCGGCGAGTTGCCTCACGGTGTTCGGCGGCATGTACCCCACGTCATCGGTGACCGTGCCCTGGGTGAACGTGGCCTTCCCCTCCACGGCAGCCGGGGCGGCCGGTGTGGCGGCCGGCCTGCGGGCAACCGGGCGGGCCGGTGAGATGACGGTCGTCGCGATGGCCGGCGACGGCGGCACCGGCGACATCGGCATCCAGGCGCTGTCGGGGGCTGCGGAGCGCAACGACGACTTCATCTACATCTGCTACGACAACGAGGGGTACATGAACACCGGGACGCAGCGTTCCGGGCTCACCCCGCAGGGAGCACGCACCACCACGACGGGGATGGGCAAGCGCGAGAATCCCAAGGACCTGCCGCGCATCATGGAGGCCCACGACATTCCCTACGTGGCCTCGACGAGCGCCGTGTACCCGACCGATGTCTACGACAAGGTCCGCAAGGCACGCGACATGCACGGCCTGCGCTACATCCACATGAACACCCCTTGCCCGAGCGGCTGGGCCTTCGACCCCCAGGACACCGTCCGGCTCGGCAAGCTTGCCGTGGACTGCGGTCTGGTCGTCCTGTACGAGGTGGAGGAGGGCGCCTTCCGGCTGACCGGCCGTAGCGCCGCCCTCGCCAAGTCCGGCAAGGCGCTGACCCCGGTGACGGAGTTCTTCGCCGGCCAGGGCCGCTTCCGCAGGATGGGCGAGGAGACTGCCGAACACGTCCAGGCGTGGGTGGACGACCGCTGGGCCGGGTTCTGCGCCCGACACGAGACCGGCCGCTGACCCAGGCTGCCCCGGCCGCTCGTTCAGCGCAGGTGGTCGACCTCGACCAGCCACCCGTCGATCACGGCGGAAGCGGTGGCCGCCGCCTGCTGGATCGCAGCGGCCACGGCAGCACTGAGATTGAGCGCCAGGTCGACCGAGCCGGGCACGATGCCCACCACGGCCACGCGTTCCGGTTCGCTGCCGAGCAGGCGGGCGCAGGTGAGGATGTCCAGCAGACCCACCTGGTGGGGCGACAGCTTGGAGCTGAGCAGTCTGGGCAGTTGGTCGCCCGCCAGTGTCACCACGTCGCCGGGATCGCCGGGGACGTCGACCGCGTCCAGCACCAGCAGCCGGCGGGCGTCCTGGATCACCGGCAGCAGGCTCATGCCGAGCGTGCCGCCATCAACCAGCAGAACCCTGGGGTCCTCGGCCCGGGCTGCGCTCAGGGCGGCAAGCACGGCCGGGCCCAGCCCGTCGTCGCCCATGATGGTGTTGCCGACGGCCAGGACGGTGATGGGAGCGAGCCGGGTCGGCGACCCGGTTCGCAGCCCTGATTCATTGCTGGTCACTTGGCGTCGTACGTCCTCGGGTCGTCAGCGGTCACGGTGCCCTTCTTCAACCAGATGCCGCCGTTGATCATGGACGACAGCCCACCATGGCGTTCCAGACTGTCAGCCCGGACGGCCAGGTAGAGGTGCAGGATGAGGAAGGCCCAGAACAGGAACATGATCATGGTGTGCCACAGCCGCAGGTCGGGGATGCTGAGGAAGTTCGCCGGCCAGGCCATGAAGCGCCAGAAGGCGCTCGTCAGGTGGAACTGCGCGTACAGGGCGAAACCGAGGATCACCTGCAGCACGGCCATCAGGTACACACCGGTGTAGGCGGCCTGCTGGAGCGGGTTGTGCCCCACATAGACGGGCGCTGCGTGACGGTCGATGAACAGGTAGGTCTTGATGACCTTCCAGGTGTTGCGCAGGTCGCGTCTGCTCTTGAAAGGCCACAGCGCCGGCCAGCGTTGCAGCGGGTTCATCGAGAAGAACAGCATGGCGACGCGCGCGAACGACATTGCGACCCACACCCCGGCCGAGACGAAGTGGATCAGACGGACCCACCCCATCAGATGCCCGGCGCCACCGCCACCGGGGAACTCCCCGAAGAACGGGTTCACGATGTAGATGCCGGTGAGCGACAGGATGAGGATCAGGGCCACGTTCATCCAGTGCATGACGCGCAGCGCCACCGACCAGGTCGGGATGCGCAGGTACTCGACCGCCTGGGCGACCCCGGCTGCCATTCCCCCGGGCGCCCCGGCCGCGACTGCCCGCAAGGGCACGAAGCCGGCGATCGTGAGTTTGCCGTACTGGCCGTCCGGGGTGCCCTCTGCCGTGGCGACGCCCAGTGGACGGTAGCCGGCGCGGTACACCTGCTGCGCGTTGCGGCGCAGCGTGAACTTGTCCTCACGGTTGGTCTTGACGTCCGCCATGATCGCTTCAAGGTCGCCCCGGTAGACGAGCAATCGGTCTGCCTGACCACCGTCGGCGTAGTGCACGTTCGACAACTGAGTGACGGAGTACCGCCGTCGGGGCGTCGCCGGCTCGACCTGCTCCACCATGGCTGCGGGGGCGGGCTTGTCGAACTGCCGACGCGCAGCTGCCTGCAGCGCCCGATCAACAGGGTCGGCCGAGCCGGAGGGCGCGGCGGCAGCAGCCAAGGTCAACACTCGGCTGCCCGTCTGCCGACCGATGGCCACCGGCTGCCCGACCTGCAGGCCCTTGCCGAGCGCGACTTTCGTCGTGACTGCGCTGGTCATGGCGTGACCGGTTCGGTCAGCTGCTCCCCTGTCGGGTCGAGCACGTGTACCGCGCACGACATGCATGGGTCGAAGGAGTGGATGGTCCGCAACGGTTCGACCGGGCGTGCCGGATCGACCAGCGGGTGGGCGCCGCCCTTGGCGAGCGACGCCTCGTAGGGCCCCATCCGCCCCTCCGGATCACGACCGCCGGAGTTCCAGGTGGTGGGCACCACTGCCTGGTACCGCTCCACCACCTTGTCCTTGATCGTGACCCAGTGGCTGAGGTTGCCCCGGGGCACCTCCGCCAGGGAATAGCCGGAGCTCTCTGCCGGCCAACTGCTCGGCTCCCACTTGTCCCCGTTGAAGACGTCGATGTTGCCGTTGCCGATGTTCGAGACGAACTTGGGGAACACGACGTCAGCCATCATCTCGGCGGAGGTGACCGACTCGATCGCGCGGCACAGCACCCGTCCGGCAGTCGAGTTGAGCTGGTCGAGGGTGAAACCGATCTTGGCCATCGCCTGGTCGACGAGCTCGACCGTGCGGGCGTGCCCTTGCGCGTAGGCGAGCAGGACGCGTGCCTGCGGCCCGACCTGGGCGACACGACCGTCGTAGCGGGGAGCCTTGCACCAGGTGTACTGCGACGAGTCGGCCAACCAGGTGTACGGCGGCTGCGGCCCGGTGTACTTGGGGGTGGTCTCGCCGACGTCGGGGGTGAGGCCGACGCTGTTGCCGCCCTCGTAGCTGTACCAAGCCGAGTTGACGAACTCCTGGATCTTCCTGGGGTCGAACGGGCGCACCGTCTTCAGGTCGCCGTCCAGCAACACACCGGGCTGGATCGGGCTGAGCAGCGACCTGGCCCCGGCTTGGGTGTCGGCTGGGTCGCCGGCGAAGGTGGCACCGGCCATGCCGACGGCGATGAAGTTCGGGTCGCAGGCACCAATCGAGAAGTAGTCCTTGTAGACGCCCATGATGGCCAGTACGTCGGGGTAGTAGACCTCCTTGACGAACGTGACCGACTCGTTGATCCAGTCGCTGACCTGATCGAGCTGGACCTGGTTGACCGTCTCCGACCCGGACGGATCGATCGAGCTGGCCATACCACCGACCAGGAAGTTCGGGTGCGGGTTCTTGCCGCCGAACACCGTGGCGATCCGGATCATCGAGCGCTGGAACGCCAAGGCGTCCAGGTAGTGCGACACGGCCATCAGATTCGCAGCCGGAGGAAGCAGGTAGGCCGGGTGGCCCCAGTAGCCGCCGGTGAAGATGCTCAGCTGGCCGCTGGCGATCAGGCCCTTGACGGTGGTGGCGACGGAGGTGAGCCGCTCCAGTGAGTTGCCTTGCCACGTCGACCCGATGGCCTTCGCGAACGCGACGGCGTCCTCGGGGTTGGCCTGGGAGGCGGACACCACGTCCACCCAGTCCAGGGCATGCAGGTGGTAGAAGTGGATGACGTGGTCCTGGACATTCTGGGAAGCCATCACCAGGTCCCGGATGAGCTGGGCCTGCTCCGGGATCCGGGTGCCGATGGCATTCTCGACGGCGACCACCGAGGCAATCGCGTGCACCGAGGTGCAGACACCACAGATCCGCTGCACGAACGCCCAGACGTCGCGCGGGTCACGCCCCTTGACGATCATCTCCAGGCCGCGGAACTGGGTGTTCTGGCTCCAGGCATTGGTGATCGCACCACCATCGGTTTCGAGCTCCATCCGCAGGTGACCTTCGATCCGGGTGATGGGATCAATGACGACGCGTTCGGCCATTATGCAGAACCCCCTTGGGTGCTTTCGGGCTGATCGTCAGCCGGCGTGTAACTGCGGACCGGGTCGCCGAAAGCCTCCAGTGGCTGCTCGGCACGGGCGGCCTGTTGGTCCTTCCTGCTCAGGGCTGCGGTGATGCCGGCGTGCAAGCCCACACCCGCGGCGGTCGCGGCGAGCAGACCCAGCCCAACAGCACCGGCCGTGGCCTCGGCCCGCGGGTTTCCGATCTTCGGCAGCTCGGAGTAGAACGGCGTGAACCGGTCGAAGAAGTTCTTCTCGGTGCAACCCAGGCACGGGTGCCCGGCCCCGATGGGCCAACTGGTCCGCAGGTTCCACTGGGTGATCGGACACGGGCTGAAGGTGGACGGGCCCTTGCAGCCGACGTCGAACAGACACCAACCGCTGCGGGCGGCTTCGTCGTCGAAGTTGCGGACGTACTGTCCGGCGTCGAAGTGCGCCCGGCGCGGGCACGAGTCATGGATGCGCTGCTCGTAGGCGAACAACGGACGCCCCTGCCCATCAAGGGCAGGCAACGCGTCGTAGGTCAACAGGTACGCCACGGTGGCGGTGATGACCTCACCGATCGGCGGACACCCGGCCACGTTGACGACCGGCTTGTTCCGGATGATGGAGTCAACCCCGACCGCTCCCGTCGGATTCGGGCTCGACGCCTGGACCGAACCCCACACCGCACAGGCACCCACGGCCAGGATGTGCGTCGCGTTCTCGGCCGCGTCACGCAACACCTGCTCGGCGGTCCGCCCACCGATCATGCAGTGCACGCCGTTGTCCGCTGTCGGCACCGAACCGTTCACGATCAGGATGTGCGGCGTCTGGTTAGCATCGTGCAGGGCCTTCTCGGCCGCCTCACCCGACGGCGCCATCAACAACTCGAAATAGGGGATCGACAACAGACCCAACACGATCTCCTCGACCGTGGTGCCCGCTGAACGGATCGCGCTCTCACTGCAGCCGGTGCACTCCTGCAACTGCAACCACACCACGTTCGGCTTGGTCACCGCCTCCAGCCGCTGCGCGACCTCCTCCGCGGTCGGAGCGGCAAAAGCCTCGTCAGTGCCCACGACCGACCCGACGGTGAAAGCCGCGGCCAACTTTCCACAGAACGAGAGGAAGTCGCGCCGGGAAACCCCGACTCGTTCGAGGTTCTCCCCAAGGGTCCCCTGCTGCCAAACCTGCACGTCTCGCGTCACGACGCACCCCCCGTTCCTCATTGAACGCCTGGTGGCTGCTCACATCGTAGCAGCGCGCTGGTGGCGGACACCGAAGAAATACGCAGCCGCACCAAGCGCCACCAGGGGGCAGGTTCAGCAGCCGCAGCCGGCCAGGGTGGCGGTGAGCTCGTCCAGGTAGGGACGCGGATCTGCTGTGGTGGCGCCGTTGAAGACGAAGGCGAAAGCCACCAGGGCCCCGTCCCTGGTCCGGGTGTAGCCGGCCAACGCACCGACGCCGTTCAGGGTGCCGGTTTTGGCGCGCACCTGACCGCGGCCCGCGGCAGCTACTTCTTCCCCGTAACGCGGGCGCAGGGTGCCGGTGGCGGCGCCGACCGGCAAGCCCGCCAGCAGCGGCCGCAGGTCTTCGCGGCTGTTCATCAGCTGAATCACCCCGGTCATGCTGGCGGCAGTCAGCCGGTTCGACTTGCTGAGCCCGGACCCGTCCGTCAGCACCATGGTGTCGCTCCACAGCCCGAACCTGCGCATCCTGGTTGTGAGTGCAGCGACGCCACCGTCGAACGAAGCTTGCTGGCCGTCCGCGATGGCCAACTGCCGCAGCAGCACCTCGGTGACGGTGTTGTCGGACTCGAGCAGCGCGAAGCCGGCCAGCTCGGAGACGGGCAACGAGGCCACCTCGGCGATCGGTGCGCCGTCGGGCAGCGCCGCAGCGGCCGTCGGCGGGCCACTGACAGTGACGCCGTTGTCGCCCAACAGCCGAACAAAGGCTTCCGCTGCGTGCAGTGACGGGTTCTTGCTGCGGGATGTCTCTCCCTTGTTGCGCCCTTCGTCGGCCATCAGCGCACTGATGTCGGTGACCTCGCTGGTGTATCCGGCGTCCCAGGTCGCATTCCAGCTGGGGCCGCTGAAAGCGGTGTCGTCGTAGCCCAGCGCCACCGTGGTCAGTCCGCGCTCCTTGAGCACTGCGGCAGTGGCGCCGGCAAGTTCGCTCAGGCTTGCGGGCTTCGGATAGCCGTCGCCCTCAGCCTGCACCGACAGCAGCGGGTCTCCCCCGCCCACCAGGACGATGCCGTTGTCGGGACCAGCCACCACCTTGGTGCTGAACCGATGCGCCGGCCCGACCGCATCCACCAGCGCAGTGGCGGTCATCATCTTGAGTGTGGACGCCGGCGTGACCGGCGCCGTGGCGTTGCGGTCGTACAGCACCTGGCCGGTGGTGAGATCCACCACCTGCGCGGCGAGGGTGCCGTCCAGGGTGACCGAACCGCGGGTCAACGGGACGGCGTCCAGCTTGGCGGCCAGCGCAGCGGGATCAGTCATGGTCGAGGGCGTGGGCACCACCGCCGGCTCGACGACACCCGAACCAATACCTGCGCCCTCGGTGGGAAGTGCACCAGGTGTCAGGCTGGGTGCGGCGTTGGGGACGAGCCAACCCTGGCCAGTGGCCACCCGCGGCAATGCGACGGCACCCCCGACCACCACGGCCAGCACAGTGAAGAACAGCACCAGCCATCTGGCCATGCCACCGGCAGTACTGCCCTGATCCTGACTCACACACCACCTCAACCGGGTATCGTCAATTTCGAAGTGGTCCCCATCATAAGGACGTGCGCTGTGGCCAATGAATCACCCAACCCTCATCTGCTCCCGAAGTCCGACGTAATCTTCGACGTGACGATCGAAATCCCGCGTGGCACCAAGAACAAGTACGAGCTCGATCATCACAGTGGTCGAATTCGCCTCGACCGGACGCTCTTCACCTCGACCCAGTACCCGTACGACTACGGGTTCATCGAGGGGACGCTGGGCGAGGACGGCGACCCGTTGGACGCCATGGTGATCGTCGGGGAGCCCACCTTCCCCGGCTGCCTGATTCGCTGTCGGGCGATCGCGATGTTCAACATGCAGGACGAGGCCGGCGGCGACGCCAAGGTGCTGTGCCTGCCCATCGCCGACATGACTCACAATCACATGGACGATCTGGACAGCATCCCCAACTTCCAGTTGCTCGAGATCGAGCACTTCTTCACGGTCTACAAGGACCTGGAGCCGGGCAAGAGCGTCGAAGGCGCCACCTGGTGCAGCCGCCATGAGGCCGAGGAAGAGATCGAGTCGTCCTGGGAGCGCGCCAGGGGCACCAGCTACGCCCTGCCCGGCGGCGCACATCTGGTCGACTGACCAGGAGCCAACAGTCGTCGCCCGCCCTGGTGTGGGCGACGACTCGCGTGGCCTGACCGCGTGAGTGAACCCGAGGCGTGTGGCTGCGGCAAAGGCTCAGCGGCTGATCACCCAAAAACCCAGCGCGGCCGCCCCGACACAGCCCACCGTCATGGCCATCACCACTGCCACCGCCGGCCTGATCCCCAGACGAGCCAACCGGACGGTCTCGACGCTGGCCGTGCTGAAGGTTGTGAAGCCACCGCAGAACCCCGTGCCCAGGACCAGCAGCACCTCGTCCCCCAGGCCGTGGCGCAGTCTCAGCCCGGTGAGCACCCCGAGCAACAGGGAGCCGGTGACGTTGATCACCAGGGTCCCCACCGGCAGCCCGACGGCACTGCGGGCCTTGAGGGCAGTGTCGGTGATGAAGCGGCACACCGCCCCCACCCCACCGAACAGGGCCATCAACAGCACCGTCATGGCCGGGCCCGTCGGTGCATGCGTGCGGCGACACCCATGCCAGCGCCGGCCAGCGCAACACCGGCCGCCACACTGGCGGCCAGGTAGCCCAGCGCCAACCCACCGCGCTGGCCAGCCGTCAAGACGACCACGTCAACGGCCAACGCCGACCAGGTGGTGAAGGCTCCCAGGAAACCCGTGCCGAACAGCAGCCGGCCCAGCTGCGGCCACCCCCGGTCGGGAGCATTCAGCAAGAGCGATTCCAGCAGCAAGCCGAGCAGGAAGGCACCCACCAGATTCACCGTGAAGACGGCCCACGGCCAGCCACTGCCAGTTCCGAACGCTTGCTGCACCGCCCACCGGGCCATCGTCCCTGCGCAGCCGCCGACGAAAACGGCGGCGAGCTGGCGGGGCTGCAGACGTCGAATCACCCGCGTCTGGTGAGTATCCATCGCACCGACTTTCGCACAGCCGAGATATCAACAAGGCGAGGGCGCGCCCGGCAGGCATTTTCCGGCGCCGCGGTCGGAACCGTTGTCCGATGTGCCGGTTCGCGAAGCAGCCACCGACGTCACCTGGAACGCTTCATCGACATGACAGAGCTGGGCAGGCGCGACAAGTTCCGCGCGATACGCCTGTGTTCCTGCATTCCGCCGGTGCGAGGATGGACGCCATGCTCTCCTGTCTGATGCTGCTTGCTCCGTCCGCAAATCGGGTCTACACCCAGGCCACCCCCCGGCTGGCTGCGGCCGAGCTGGCGGTGACTGCCCCCTTTGCCTCCGCGGTCGCCCCCACCAACGTGGCCGGTGTCGGCTACCTGGCGTTCGAGGCCGCAACCCTCGGAGACGCCCAACTGGCCGTGCTGGCCATGCAGTCGACGATGCTCGGGCTGTTCGTCCGCGAGGGTGACCTGCTGCGCCCGGTTGAACTGCCGTCGTTGCTGGTGATGGACGACGACCTGGTGTCCATCCCGAAGTACCAGGGCAAGACGAACGAGCTGTTCACCCGGCTGTTGCTGAACGTGACGCTGGCGCAGCTGAGCAGTCAGCGTGCCGGCCAACGGCTGCAGGTGCTCGACCCGTTGGCCGGGCGTGGCACCACCTTGCTGACGGCCTGGACGCTCGGACTGGACGGCTTCGGCGTCGAGTCCGACGTGAGGGCATTCGAGCAGTTGGCCGCCTACCTGAAGACGTATCTGCGGCGCAAGCGACTCAAACACACCGCGGCAGTCACCCCGGTGCGTCGCGAGGGCCAGTTGCGGGGTCAGCGTCTGGACGCCACCGTGCGGCTGGGCGAGACGACTGAAGGTGCGCCCACCCTGGAGCTGGCCGTGTTGACCGGCGACACCATCAACTCGGCGCGGCTGTTCGGCAAGAAGAAGTTCGACGCCATCGTCACCGATGCCCCCTACGGTGTCGTGCACGGTGCCGGCCACCAGGGACGACGGGACCGGTCCCCTGCCGACCTGCTGCGGACGGCGATTCCCGTCTGGGCCGGCCAGCTCAAGGGCGGCGGCGCGTTGGGGATCAGCTGGAACAGCTACGGGCTGACTCGCGAGGAGCTGGCTGACATCCTGACCGACGCCGGCCTGACCGTGTGTGCTGGTCCGGAGTGGCTCGGCTTCGGGCACCGGGTGGACCAGGCGATCCATCGCGATCTGATGGTGGCGGCTCGCCCACGCCGGGACGAGGCCTGAGCGGCTAGCCTCATGACCATGACCCGCCCTGACACCCCGCACCACACGCTGTTCCTGATGCGTCACGCCAAGACCGAGGGCTACAACGAGCTCGGCGACAAGGCCCGCGGACTGACCTCTCGCGGACGCGACCAGGCCGGCGACGCCGGCCTTGAGCTGGCGGGCAGAGGTGTCGACCTGGTGTTGTGCTCCACGTCCACCCGCACCCGTCAGACCCTGGCCGCGCTGGGGCTCAAACTGCCCAACGGTGAACCCGTGCCGGTGCAGTACATGGATGCGCTCTACCTGGGCAGCAGCGACGTCCTGCGGCAGCGGATCAGCGAGATCGAGGAGGACGTCGCGAACCTGCTGGTCATCGGGCACTCCCCGGCGATCCCGACGCTGTCGGCCGAGCTGGCCTGGGCCACTTCACATCGCGAGGCGGATCAGATGCAGTGCAGTTTCCCGACTTCGACGGTGAGTGAGTTCGTCATCGAGGGGCCTTGGGCGGTCTTTGACGCAGGCATCCCCGAGAAGCCCCGCCTGGCAGCCATCTGGCGGCCGCGAAAGCAACACCCCGACTCGGGCGCGCTGTAGCTGACGGCGTTGTTCTCGTTCACGCAGGCGATGATGACATCGCGCGTGCTCCCGTAGTCTGGGGGCCGAGCGGGCGCCGTCGGTACTGCGCCTGACCACTGGTTGCCGCGCCTGGCGCGGGCATGGAGGGAAGCGGTGAGCGCACAGGAACCCGGCTCAGCCGAGCCGGTTGAGGATTTCGGCCCCCAACGACCCGCCGAGGATGTCTGGCCAGAGCCCCAACCTTCAGCTCCACGAGAGCCAGCAAAACGCGAGGCTTTGTTCGGCTCTGCCGGGCGTGTGCTGCTCGCGGCGCTGGCAGTCATCCTGGTGGCCGCGCTGGTCACCTACATGCGCGCGGGCACCAGACAACCCGCCCCGCCGCCCGTGGTCCCCTCCTCGGCTTCGGCCACTCCTATCGTCAGCCCCGCCCCGAGCCCCGGCCCCAGCCTGCCGCCGGCGCCCGCGTTGGCACAGCTGCAGCAGGAGGTCCGCCGCCTCGAAGTCGAACGTTCGGTGAACCTGGGTGTGGCGATCGTGCCGATCGGGCGGGCCGAGGGAGCCACCCAGGCCCCCTGGCAGTCGGGCACGCTCACCACCACCGAAGCCTGGTCGACCATGGATGTGCCCATCGCCATCGCGGTGTTGCGCAGCGACAAGCAGCCCGAGGATTTGGATTACCTGTTCAGCCGCGCCCTGCTGGAGGGCTCATCTGCAGGCGACGACGCGCTGTGGAGCTTCCTCGGCAGCGACGAGGTGGCGGCCGCCAGGACCACCGCGGTGCTTCGTGACGGCGGCGACAGCACAACCGTCGTCCCCGTCGTGAGCCCCCGAGCGGGCAGTTCAGGACACACCCAGGCGATCTGGAGCGCGTCCGACCAGGCGCGTTTCATGGCCGGTGCCTACTGCATGCCCGACGCGTGGCCGGTGCTGACCAAGCTCGGCGAGATGCCGCCGGACCGGGCGTGGGGGCTGTCCCGACTGCCTCGCGCCCAGGCAAAAGGCGGCACCGGGGTCACGGTGGCCGGCAACGAAGTGGTGCGCCAGCTGGGCGTCGTCACGCTGGCCGACGGCTCGAAGGTGGGCGTCAGCATCATCGCCGCTGCGCTGGACGGCACGGCGCTCACCGCCACCAAGGCCGTGGACGAGCTCGCGGACGAGCTACCGAAGATGGCCATCGGCCTGGGCACCGGGCACTGCTGAACCGGTTCGAGCTGCCGTTCAGCCGCCCCCCTGGTCGCCGGGCTGGTGCGGCGTAGATTGTAGCCATGGCCGAACTGATGAGGGCATGGAGCGTCGAGCGGCCCGGCCCGTTGGCAACGCTGCCGCTGGCCGTGGTGCGCCGTGCCATCCCCGAACCTGGCCCGGGCGAGGTGCTGGTGCGGGTGCTCACCTGCGGGGTGTGCCGCACCGACCTGCACGTGACGCTGGGTGAGCTGCCGGTGCACCGCCACGGCGTCACGCCCGGGCACGAGATCGTCGGCGTCGTCGAGGCTGCGGGGCCGGGCAGCGACCGGTTCCGCATCGGCGACCGGGTGGGAGTCCCGTGGCTGCGTCGGACCTGCGGCCACTGTCGTTGGTGCCGTGGCGGCCGCGAGAACCTGTGCGCCGAGTCGACCTACACCGGCTGGGACGCCGACGGCGGCTACGCCGAGTTCACCCTGGCCCAGGAGGCTTTCTGTTACCGGCTGCCGGAGGATCTCGACGACGCCACCGCGGCTCCACTGTTGTGTGCGGGCATCATCGGCTACCGGGCGTTCCGGCGGGCCGAGGTGCCGCCCGGCGGCCGGCTCGGTCTCTACGGCTTCGGTGGGTCGGCGCACATCACGACACAGGTGGCGCTGGCGATGGGTGTCGAGGTGCACGTGGTGAGCCGCGGCGAACGGGCTCGCCAACTGGCGCTCGCACTTGGCTGCGCGTCCGCCGTGGACGCCCGCGAGATGCCTCCGGTTGCCCTGGATTCGGCCATCATGTTCGCGCCGGCGGGCGACATCGTGCCCTTCGCGTTGGAGGCGCTGTCCCCCGGCGGGACGCTGGCGCTGGCCGGCATCCACCTGACCGACGTGCCGTCGCTGAACTACCAGACCCACCTCTTCCACGAGAAGACCATGACCAGCGTGGAGTCGAACACTCGTCGCGACGGCGAGGAGTTCCTGTCGATCGCCGCTCGGCTGGGCATCCGGCCGACCACCACCGAGTACCCGTTCGAGGACGCGCCCCAAGCGCTGCGCTATCTGGACGAGGGCGACGTCGAGGGTGCCGGAGTGCTGCGCGTTGGGGAGCGCTGAGCGCTTGCCCCACCTGGCAAATCCGGTGACTCTGCGGAGTTTCGGGCCGGAACCGCCCGGTTGCCGCAGAATGGGCACATGGCGACCTGGCCCACACAACAGGCCTGGCACAACCGATTGGGGAGCGAAATGTCGTTTGAGAACAAGGTCGCGCTGGTCACCGGTGGAGGTTCCGGAATCGGACGAGCGATTGCGATCCTGCTGGCCCAGCGAGGCGCAAAGGTGGTGGCAACGGACATCCGGTTGGACGCGGCGCAGGCCGTGGCCGACGAGATCAAGGCAGCAGGCGGACAGGCCGTCGCTTTCGCTCAGGACACCTCCGTTGCCGAGCAGTGCGAAGCTGCCGTTGCCTTCGCTGTCAAGACCTTCGGCGGGCTGCACTACGCAGTGAACAACGCCGGGATCGGCGGCAAAGCCGCCCCTTCGGGTGAGTTGGAGCCCAAGGACTGGGACCTGGTCATTCGGATCAATCTGGACGGCGTCCAGTACGGCATGCGCTACCAGATCCCAGAGATGCTGAAGGCCGGTGCCCAGGAGTGCGCGATCGTCAACATGGCGTCGATCCACGGCACGGTGGCTGCCATCAACAACGGTGCCTACACCGCCGCCAAGCACGGCGTGGTGGGCCTCACCAAGAACGCCGCTGCCGAGTACGGCCCGCAGGGCCTGCGCGTCAACTGCGTCGGACCGGGCTACATCAACACCCCGCTGCTGGCCAGCCTGCCGCAGGAGGTCATCGACATGCTGGTGGCCCGCCATCCGCTCGGCCGGCTCGGCCGCAGCGAGGAGGTCGCCCAGGTGGTGGCCTTCCTGCTCAGCGAGGACGCCTCGTTCGTGACAGGCGCGTACTACTTGATCGACGGCGGCTACACCACCGTCTGAACCATTGCGCGGGGGTGGCCAGGGTCGGCTGCCGGCCAAGGCCATCCCCGTTCAGCAACACGCGGCGGCCTTCGTCAGGACTCCGCCGGGGAGCCCGCCCACAGGGGCAGGACGACGAGAATCAGCGCCAACCCCAGCAGGGTGATTCCCAGGCTGCCCTGCATCGCCAGAGCACCCAGCGTCGCCGCCAGGGCCAGCCCCCACGCGACCACCCGCAACACCCGCTGTTCGACGCCGCTGAGCCGCTTGCCCAGCCACAGCGCACCTGCCCCCACCAACAGCCCGCTGACCAGGGTGAACAGCACCAGCAAACCGTTGAGGCGGACGTTGCCGACGGTGGCTGCCAGCGCCTTCGTCAGCCACGGCAATCCGGCCAGGTAGCCACCCACACTGGCAGCGAACAGCAGTGCGGTGCGTCGCGTACCGACCCGAGGCGAGGGTTTGCCGCGCTGCTGCAGATCCGACATCAGGTCATCGATACGACCGACCGGCACCTCACCCCAGTCCCGGAAGTCGATGCCCGCCGCCTTGGCGAATCGGCGTGCTTGGCCCGGGTCATAGCCAGGATCCACCGAGTTGGCCAGCCTGCCCAGCACCCGGCCCTCGCCGTCCAGCAGCAGCCAACCGATGACGTCGTCCCCCTCGTGGAGCAGTGCGTCCCTGCTGCCGGGCGTCACGCGGGTGCGGTAGGTGACCAGTGACGCCAACTCGTCGCCGCTCTGGCCGACACGGTGGCCCACCTTGTGACCCTGGGCGAAGAGCCCGACCACCCCGTCGTGGTGGACGAGTTGGGGCGCCATCCCGGCGACCAGCGGCGCCAGTTCGTCGTCCGCGGCGCGGGCTGCGTCACCGGCAGCCCTGGGCACCCACCCCATCCCAAACCCCGGTCAGGCGACGACGGTTGCCTCGGCGGCTGGTGGCGGACGCTGCCCGAGCTGCTCGTCGAGGTTCAGCAGGCTGGAAGCGTCGTCGCCGATCCGCCGCAGCCGGCTGACGATCTCGCCGGCCGTGGCTTCCTCCTGGATCTGCTCCTCGACGAACCAGTTCAGGATCGGGCGGGCGTCGAAATCTCCTTCTGCCTCAGCTGCCTGATACAGGTCCCGGATGGACGCGGACACCTTCTGCTCGTGCTGGGCCACGCGTTCGAACAGCTGCAGCGGGGTCTGGCCCTTGTCCACGACCGGCGCCGGGATCGCTCCGATCCGAGCGCTGCCCCCGCGGTCACCGACGTGATCGATGAACTTGTTGGCGTGGGTGATCTCTTCGTCGCCCTGGTACTGAAGCCACAACGCAATGCCAGGCAGATTCTGCTCGCCCACCTCGATCGCCAACTGGCGGTAGAAGATGAACGACTCCAACTCCAGGGTGATCTGGGCGTTGAACTTGGATTCCAACTGTGCACTGAGTCTCATGGGCTCCAGCTTAGGTGGGCGCTGGGGAATCGGACAGGACCGTATCGGTGCCGCCGGCTTCGCCAGAGCGTCGGCACTTCCCACAGACACCCGTCAGGGCGACGTGGCACGGGTGCAGAGTGAAGTCGAAATCGTCGCGGACGGCAGCCTTCACCGGATCCATCAGACGCATCGGCAGCTCGGTGATGCGGCCGCACTGACGGCACTGTGCCTGCAGATGGTGACGAGGCTCGCGAGCCAGCAGGTAGACGGACCCACCGCGCCCCACCAGGGTGTGCTGCACCACACCGAGCTGCTCCAGTTGCTCCAGGGTGCGATAGACGGTGGCCAGGTGAACCGCTGGCGTATCGGCCGCGACGAGTTCGCCCACCCGTTCTGCGGTCAACGGACCTTCGTTCTCGGCCAGCGCCGTCAACACCGCCCGCCGTGCGGCTGTCATCCGGCCGCCCTCGGCGTGCAGCCTGTGGGCCACCTTCTCGATCACCGCACGGGATTCCACGGTCAGTCCTGCACCGGCAGCAGGGTGTCGACCTGCCTGACTGCCTGATTGATGGCGCTCGCCATCGGGGGACGCATCCAGATTCCAATGAGGCGGATCACTGATCGGCTTCTTCATGAATCCTCCGTTCAGCAGTGCTCTCGGCCCGCCCCTGACCGGGCCGTCAGGCCAACCGGGGTGACTGCACCCTCGACCGCAACGCATCCGCACTTTCGCGCAGGTGGACCAGCGAGGCCGCTCGGGCGCCGGCCGGGTCACCGATCTCCACAGCAATCAGGAGGGCTTGATGCCGCGGGACAGCCAGCGCCTCGTCCTCGGGATGAACAGGGGTGTTGAGGATCGCTTCCCGCAGCAGCTGGGACATCAGTCTGCCCAGATAGGCGGCCATGTCGTTGTGAGTGGCCGCAGCCAGCCCCCGGTGGAACGCGACTTCCGACTCGACCCGCTCCTGCTCGCAGGTGCTGTCGGCCAGCTCGGCAAGGGCGGCCCGCATGGCTGCCAGATCGTGATCGGTTCGGTTCCGGGCTGCCAGTGCAGCGACCTCGGGCTCCATCAGCCGACGCAGCTGGACGAACTCGGCCAGCACCCGGTCCGGGTCGCTGAGCAAGCCCCAACGCAGCACGTCCGGGTCCAGCAGGTGCCATTCGGTGCGCGGCTGCACGACGGTGCCCACCCGCTGGCGCGAGCTCAGCAGGCCCTTGGCGCCAAGCGCTCGAAGGGCCTCGCGGATGGTGGACCGGGCTGCTCCGAAGCGGGCCTGCAGCTCAGCGGGCGACGGCAGCACCTCGCCGGGCGCATAGACACCTCCGACCACGGACAGCCCCAGGTCGTGCACGATGGCGTCGTGCAGCGGTCCAATGCCGAGTGCGCCGTTCTCGAGTTCCTGGGAGAGCGGGCTCATTTCGGCCTGCCGCCACTCGATGACCCAACGGCCTGCCACTCCACCGGCAGAGCCATGCAAACCACGGTGTTCGCTACCAGCGTCATCGTGCCTCCCCGGCTGAACACAGTGCCGGGACGTGTCGGCGTGTTCGCGCTGGCCACGTTCATGCGCGAGGTGACTCGAGACAACTCCCCTCCTCAGACTCAAATGGAAGTTAAGTTGAGAGTATCCGTCCTGGTCTTGACAGTGGCTGATGACTGAACAATACTCGTGTCCGAAGTTTAGAACAAGGTTCGATATTTCGAACACGTTTGGTTCGAAGAAGCCGCTCACCCCGACAGCTCAGTCCCGTAGCTGGAAAAAGGGGTCCTCGGCGGCTTGGCCACCCCGAGGTGTAAGGAGAACGCTTAGATGGGCGTCAAATGCGCGATCATCGGTCCGGGCAACATCGGCACCGACCTGATGATGAAGATCCTCAAGGGTGACGGCACCCTTGAAATGGCCGCCATGGTGGGCATCGACCCAGCCTCGGACGGTCTGGCACGAGCCGAGAAAATGGGCTTCAAGGCTTTCAGCAATGGCATCGACGGGCTGATCGCAGACCCGCTGTTCGACGACATCGAGATCATCTTCGACGCCACCAGCGCGAAGGCCCAGGTGTACAACGACGGCAAAGCACGCGCGGCCAAACCAGGCATCCACATGATCGACCTGACCCCCGCCATGATCGGGCCGTTCTGCGTCCCGGTCGCCAACATCGAGACCATCAAGACCGACCTGAACGTCAACATGGTCACCTGCGGCGGCCAGGCCACCATCCCGATCGTGTACGCGACATCCAAGAGCTGTGACGTCGACTACGCCGAGATCGTGGCATCAATGTCCTCGAAGTCCGCAGGCCCCGGCACTCGCGCCAACATCGACGAGTTCACCGAGACGACCTCCAAGGCCATTCAGGTGGTGGGTGGCGCCAGGGTGGGCAAGGCCATCATCATCCTCAACCCGGCCGAACCTCCCATGATGATGAGAGACACCGTCTTCGCATACACCAGGAACGGCAACCCCGAGCAGATCCGCAAGGACATCGACGACGTCGTCGCCGCGGTCCAGAAGTACGTGCCGGGCTACGAACTGAAGCAGGAAGTGCAGTTCGACGAGATCCCCGAAGACCGTCCGGTCAACATCCCTGGCATTGGCTGGTTCCACGGACTCAAGGTCAGCGCCTTCATCCAGGTCACCGGTGCCGGCGACTACCTGCCCGAGTACGCGGGCAACCTCGACATCATGACCTCCGCCGCCATCGCCTGCGGCCTTGAGATCGCCGCCCACATGAATGAAACTCAGGAGGCCTGAGCATGACCTACCCCAATCAGAAACTCTTCATCAGCGACGTCACGCTGCGTGACGGCAGCCACTCCGTGGGTCACCAGTACACGCTCGAGCAGGTCACGTCCATCTCGAAGGCCCTTGACGAGGCCGGCGTGGCCGCCATCGAGGTCACTCATGGCGACGGCCTGGGCGGCTCCAGTTCCAACTACGGCTTCTCCTTGACGTCCGACCTGGAGCGCCTGGAAGCAGCTGCTTCGGTCGTCAAGAACGCCGGTCTCTCGGTGCTGCTGCTGCCCGGAGTGGGCACCATCGAGGACCTCATCGAGGCCCATGAGGCAGGCGCCAACATCGTCCGCGTTGCCACCCACTGCACCGAGGCTGACATCAGCGCCCAGCACATCTCCAAGGCCCGCGACCTGGGCATGGACACCGTCGGGTTCCTGATGATGGCCCACATGGTGGGTTCCGACACGCTGGTCCAGGAAGCTCTCAAGATGGAGAGCTACGGCGCCCAGACGATCTACGTCACCGATTCGGCCGGCGCCATGGTCCCCGACCAGATCAGCGAGCGGTTCCGCGCCGTCCGCGACGCCCTCAAGCCCGAGACGACGCTGGGCACCCACTGCCACCAGAACCTGTCGCTGGCCGTGGCCAACTCGATGGCGGCCGTCAGGGAAGGCGCAACCCGCGTTGACGTCAGCCTGGGTGGGCTGGGCGCAGGCGCCGGCAACACCCCGGCTGAGGCGTTCGTGGCAGTGGCCGACAAGCTCGGCTGGGAAACCGGCACCGACTGGTTCAAGCTGGCCCAGGCTGCCGACAACCTGGTGCGTCCGATGCTTGACACCCCGGTGCAGGTGGACAGCGACTCGCTGAGCCTCGGCTACGCGGGCGTCTACGGCTCGTTCATGCTGCATGCCAAGCGTGCCGCCGACAAGTACGGCATCCCGGCCCCCGTCATCCTCGGGGAACTCGGCCGCCGCAAGATGGTCGGTGGCCAGGAGGACATGATCGTCGACGTCGCACTCGACCTGATCAAGCAGGGCAAGGCCTGAGCACTGCCGGGGCCTGCCCCGGCAGCAGAGCGAAAAGGAAGTGGCTGGCCTCCCCAGGGAGGCCAGCCACTTCTTGCATGTCAGGGCGTCCGATGGTAGCGCGGGCAAGGCGAACAGCTGCCTTGACACTCAACGACGCAGGTCTTAAATTCTAGTACGCGCGTTTTAAAATTCACGCGCACTTTTCTGGGCTCTCCTGAAAATTTGGCAAGAGTTACCAGCCTCATCCAAGGTTCAACGAAGAATCGAGAGAAGCAGATGCCCACGTTGGGTTCAACGAGCCTCCTGATCATCACAGTAATCACAGCCCTTGCGGTCCTGGCCCTGGTCGTGGCCATGGTGCTTCGCACCTGGGTCCTCAAGCAGGACGAGGGAACCGCCGGGATGCAAGAGATCGCCCAGGCAGTTCAAGAAGGCGCACAGGCGTACCTCAACCGCCAGATGAAGACGCTGTCGGTCTTCGTCGTCCTGGTGTTCGGCTTCCTGTTCGTCCTGCCCGGCACCATGGACGTCAAGATCGGCCGGTCGGTTGCCTTCGTGGTCGGCGCCGCTTCCTCTGCGGCCATCGGCTACCTGGGCATGTGGCTGGCGGTGCGCGCCAACGTGCGCGTGGCTGCGGCCTCCAAGCTGCCCACCGGCAAGACCAAGGGCTCCCAGATCGCCTTCAACACCGGCGGCGTGGTCGGCATGGGAGTGGTCGGCCTCGGCCTGCTCGGCGCCTGCCTGACGCTGCTGATCTTCCGCGAGAAGGCCCCGGCCGTTCTCGAGGGCTTCGGTTTCGGTGCCGCCCTGCTCGCCATGTTCATGCGCGTCGGCGGCGGCATCTTCACCAAGGCAGCCGACGTCGGCGCTGACCTGGTCGGCAAGGTCGAGGTCGGCATCCCCGAGGACGACCCCCGCAACGCGGCCACCATCGCCGACAACGTGGGCGACAACGTCGGCGACTGCGCCGGCATGGCCGCTGACCTCTTCGAGTCCTACGCTGTCACGCTCGTTGCCTCGCTGATCCTGGGCAAGACGGCCCTCGGCGAGCACGGTCTGGTGTTCCCGATCCTGATCAGCGCCGTGGGTGTCATCGTCGCCGTGATCGGCATCGCCGTCACCAAGGTGAAGCAGGACGAGTCCGGGCTGCAGGGCATCTACCGCGGCTTCTACATCGCCGCCGTCTGCGGCGTCGTGCTCTCTGCCGTCGCCACCTTCCTGTACCTGCCGGCGAGCTTCTCCGAGCTGCGCGGCGTCTCCGACGAGATCCTCAACCACAGCGGCGATCCGCGTCTGATCGGCATCGGCGCAGTGGTGATCGGCATCGTGCTGGCCGGCGTGGTGCTGTGGCTGACCGGCTACTACACCGGCACCGACGCCAAGCCCACCCGCAAGGTCTCGGCCAGCACCCGCACCGGTGCAGCAACCGTCATCCTGTCCGGCTTCGGCCTGGGCCTGGAGTCGGCGGCCATCACCGCCGGTGTCATCGGCATCGGCATCGCCGCCTGCTTCCTGCTGTCGGGTGGCTCCACCTGGCTGGCCCTGTTCCTGATTGCGCTGGCCGGCTGTGGCCTGCTGACCACCGTCGGCGTCATCGTGGCCATGGACACCTTCGGCCCGGTCTCCGACAACGCCCAGGGCATCGCCGAGATGTCCGGTGAAGTCGGCGTCGAGGCTGCCCAGGTGCTCACCGAGCTGGATGCCGTCGGCAACACCACCAAGGCCATCACCAAGGGCATTGCGATCACGACTGCAGTTCTGGCTGCCACCGCCCTGTTCGGCGCCTACAACGACGCCGTCGTGAGTGGTCGCGCGTCCATCGTTGGCGAGGGCAGCATCACCGACGCTTTCGTCAAGGCCATGGCCGACTACTCGATCGTCGCTCCGATGACCCTGATCGGCGCCATGCTGGGTGCCGCCACGGTCTTCCTGTTCTCGTACTTCTGCATCGACGCCGTCACCCGCACGGCCAGCACCATCGTGTTCGAGGTGCGCCGTCAGTTCCGCGAGATCCCCGGCATCATGACCGGTGAAGGCCGCCCTGAGTACGGCAAGGTCGTCGACATCTGCACCAAGTCCTCGCTGCGTGAGCTCGCCACCCCCGGCCTGATCGCAGTCTTCGCACCCATCGCCGTCGGCATGGGGCTGGGCGTGGGCCCGCTGGCAGGCTTCCTGGCCGGCGCCATCGCCACCGGCGTCCTGATGGCCGTGCTGTTGAGCAACTCGGGCGGCGCCTGGGACAACGCGAAGAAGATCGTCGAGGACGGCAACTGGGGCGGCAAGAACTCCCCCGCCCACGAGGCTTCCATCATCGGTGACACCGTCGGCGACCCCTTCAAGGACACCGCCGGCCCTGCCATCAACCCGCTGATCAAGGTGATGAACCTGGTTGCGGTGCTCGTCGCGCCTGCCGTGATCGTGATGTCGGAATCACCCGACGCCTCCCACGTGTTGCGCATCGGCATTGCGTTGCTCGCCGCAGCCATCGCCTTCGGCGCCATGATCAACACCAAGATTCGTGCAGACAAGGCGGATCCCCTGAGCGACCAAGAGCTCGCCACCGCCTGAAACCGCACTTGCCAGAAGGGAACCAATTCATGAGCCAGACCAGCACCGCTCGCGGTGGGGACGCTGTCCACTACCCGATTCACCTTTATTTCTCACTGCTTCCGGCGGCCCTGATCGCCAGCCAGCTGACGCCCGAGCAGTTCGGTCAGTACTACGCCACCGGCTACGGCTACCGTTCGAAGGGCCAGGCGCTGTTCTTCGAGATCGATCCCGACTTCCGCCATGAGTACTTCGAGATCGACCAGGCCTACGCCGAGTGTGTCTCGCACCCGGACGGACGCCCCAAGAACTCGGTCTACGTCTCCACCTACCGGGTGCTCGAGCACATCCCCGTCGACGTGCTCGGCAAGCTCTACCTGGTGACGCCCTACGGCGCGACGCTGGGTCTGGACCGCAGCCCGGGTGAGGTTCCCACTGAGGGTGGCCTGCACCTGTACCGTGAGCTCGCTCCCGTCAGCTCTTTGGTGGCCAGCTCGCAGAACCCCCGCGACTTCTACGAGGGCATCACCATCAAGCCGTCCAAGCTGGTCAAGTTCCCGGGCCTGGCGTTCGTCGAACTCGCGATCGGCGAGTTGGCGACAGACCCCGAGCACGGCCACATCATCGACCTGCCCTACGACAACCTGGTGCACTTGCGCGAGTCGCTGGCCGCAGTGACGCAGCCGGGCAAGAACACCAAGATCGTGGAGCGCGTGCAGTCGGCGCAGTTCCAGTACCGCAGCGTCAGGGCGGGCAGTGGCTTCTTCTACGGCAACGGCCCGGATCTGGCCTACTACCCGATGCCGTCGCACAACGAGCTGCGCGAGCACCATCCGCTGTGGTGGCGTTCCGCCAACCAGTGAGCCGCTCGACTCCAGGTCGATGAGACTCCGCGGTTCTGCACGGCAGCCCACCAGGTGAGGCCCTAAGGTGAAGGGCGGGATCAGCAATGATTCCGCCCTTCACCTTTTTCCGGTTGGACTGGAGCAGATGATGAGCCCCCGCAGTCAGCGCATCGCCGTCACCCTCGCCGCTGTCGTGGCGCTGTCCGCCTGCAGCCCGCAGCCCGCCACGCCCAGCCCTGGGGGCTCCACCGCCACCTCTGCAGCCAGCTCGGCCTCATCCTCGGCCTCGCCCGAGACCAGCGCCAGCCTCACCCAGGCCCTCGTCTACTTCGTCCGGGACGGCCGCAATGGTCCACGGCTGGTGCGCGAGATGCGTGACGTCAGTGCTGCCACGCCCGCCAGGGGCGCGCTCGAAGCGATGATTTCCGGGCCGTTGGACCCCGACTACGTGTCCAGCTGGCCTCGTGGCACTCGTGTCCTGGGCATCTCCCATCGTGACCACGTGATCACCGTCGACCTGTCTGCGGAGGCGAGGCAGGCCAATGTCGGCGCGGCTTTTGAGGTGGCCATGGTGCAGCAGCTGGTGTGGACCGTGACCGAGGCGCTCGAGCCGGGCGCTGCCGTGCGCTTGCAGGTCGAGGGCGCCCCCGCAGGCGACCTCTGGGGTCACATGGACTGGTCCGATCCGGTGCCCCGCGAGGACGCGATGAGCATCCGCCAACTGGTGGGCATCGACGTCCCTGCGGAGAACGCCGAGGTCACTTCCCCGGTCGTGGTCAAGGGTGAGGCCGCCGTCTTCGAGGCCCACCTGCCCTACGTGGTGTTGCGCAGCGACGGCGCCCTGGTCACCGAGAGCTTCACCACCACAGCTGAGGGCCAGACCTTCGCGCCCTACACGATCGAGCTGACGTTGCCGGCCGGCAGCTACATCATCGAGATCCGTGAGGACGATCCGTCCGACGGCGAGGGCGGGCCCCGCGACACGGACACCCGGTTCTTCACG
>CAVSPO010000022.1:0-46254 GCA_963730005.1 uncultured Actinomycetota bacterium | reverse complement strand
ATGTCACCCCGGGCGGCGCAGCCCGACTCCCGACCCAAACGCGCAGACCAGCGACGGTCACCATCGCCATGGCGGCGCGTTCCGCGATGGCACGTCGCGAAGGACGGTGAAGCCATCGAGTCGTGCCGGTGACCGCACCGAACGGAACAGCCGTACCGTGGCCCGGCTCCCGCCAGCGGCGGCAAGTAGTCGAAGGCCACGTCCCCTTGGTCGCCGAAGACTTGGAAGTCCTGCCACGTGGTGCGAGTCAACTCCTGCAGGCATGCCACGTCCCATTCCAGCGAGCCCAGAAACTCCGCCTGGGCCCCCCGGGTGAACCCGTTCACGTTCCAGTCCACCACCGACAAGCGCATGACGCGACGCTACAAGACACCCAAGATGGAGTGATTCAGCAACGCCCGCGCTCCGGGGCGCGAGGATCGGCATAAGCGAGCATCCCACTATGGGACCCGTTCAGGTATGATCGGTGGCATGACTGTGCAGATCGCGATCCGTCTTCCCGACGACATGGTGGCCTTCCTCGACAAGGTGGTGGCCGCCGGCAACGCTCCCAGCCGGGCTGCGCTGGTGGCCCGTGCCGTCGAGCGCGAAATGCGCCGTCAAGCTGCCGAACAGGACGCCGCCATCCTCCGCAAACTGGGAACCACGGACGACCTCGACGAACTGGTCGCCTGGTCCGTCACACACCCGACCGTTGAGGACTGACCCCGTGCGCGAGATCTGCCTGGTGCGCCTGGACAAGACACGTCCAGCTGTCGTTCTGACTCGCGGTGCAGCGCGGTCGGCCATGACGAAAGTCACGATCGCGCCGATCACCTCCACCATCAAGGGCCTGTCCAGCGAGGTTCCTGTCGGACCTGCCAACGGCCTGGACCACGACGGCGTGATCTCCCTCGACAACGTCGTCACCGTTCCAACCAAGCTGCTCGGCCGCACCGTCGGGTTCCTGACCTACGCCCAGGAGACCGAACTCGCCCGGGCCGTCGTCCTGGCTTACGACCTCGACATCCCGCTGCTCGATTGACGCACCCGACAAGTCGCACCGAGCACACCGTGCGCGGCATGAGGCTGCATGTGCATCGGCATCGCCGCGTTCCAGCATCGCGCGAGCGGGTGATGGGCGAGGGTCCTCGAGCCACCCCGGTACACGTGGCGTACGCACTATGCGGCCAGCCGTTTGGCCTAGAGATCCTCAGGAACACCGAACTCCTCCAGCCACGCGTCCCAGTCATCGTCGAACCCGATGCGCCGCGGCAGATCGAAGTCAACATTCTGAAGGATTTCCGAAAGTTCGCGGCCCAGCTCAGGCTCGACGTGGGAGATGTAGTTCAACCACCCGCGCGCTTGGCGTTTACCCATCGTCCACGGAACGCGCGCGTGGCAGTCGTCGTAACCATAAATGGAGAGATAATAGAGCTGCTGCCGCAGTCTCTTCTTCATGCGGTGTGGAATGCGAGGACGATCCGGAAGTCCAACATAGAGTCCGGTGACGAACTGCGGACCACCCGCACGCATGAACCTTGTCTTCCGGTCATTTATCGTCCACGAGTTCGCTTCGAGGATCTCTCGAATCGCTTCCAGCGTGTTGTCGCAAATGTCTGACCCCGAGAACGTTAGGTCGTCCGCATACCGGGTGAACTGCAGACCCTGCGCTGCTGCAAAACTGGTCAATTGACTGTCGGTACGCGTGAAGGCGATGTTCGACAGAACGGGCCCTGTGGAGAAGCCAGCCGCCAAACAGTCATCCACGCAGGCTAGATCCAGCACCAGATTCGTCGAATCCTGATCGAAGGACTGTTGTTGTAGACATTTCTCCAGATGTGCGCGTGTCACGCTTGAAAAGAACGAAAGCAGGTCGACGCGGAGGATTACCGGTTGTCCTAGGTGGGGCTCCGCATTCGTGTAGGTTCCTCGTCCCGCAACATACCCATGCACACAGGGAAACGGTTTGTAGACGTCGTTCAGGACCATCTTGACCGCAGACTGCTGCGCATCGACGGCAGGAGTGGCCTTGTGTACGAGCCGGCCACCGCAACCACGTTTGGGTACTCGAATCATCGTGAACCCGGTCCTCGCCTGCACCGACGAGGCTGCCGCGAGGAGCTTCGGACGGCTGGTGCACGCACGGGAACTGAGTTCCATCGGGTTCACAGTGCCTCCGGATGCGAGGGCGGGTCGAAGCGCAAAGCAGCAACTATCAACGACTGCGTACTCGCAGTCCCAGGACTCCGCCCTCGCTGTGAGAAGGCTACCATCGCGTCCTCCGACTTGCCACGCGGCCGTGTTCCATGGAGTAGATGAGCGAGACGTGATTCTTGATGGCCAAGAGATTCCTATACTGATACTTCTCGGCAGGCCGATGACCATAGGCTACGTACTGGATGGACTGTCCGAAGATGTGGAGAATGTAGTCTGCCAAAGCAAGCGACGGGGGTTCGCCCTTATCACAAACGTCAACGGTCACCTCGCTCCGCGTCCGTGTGCGGCGCGCAGCGAGGTCCCCGATGTGGGGATAGAAGCGCTGGAGCTGCTGATGCCTCTCAAAGTGCAGGATAACCTCGACAGTATCCTTATGATTCAACAGGATGACCTGGATGACGCACGCGTAGAGCAACAGAATCGTCTTCTTGGCCGAAAGATCTCTTCGACGTTGACCGTCCGTGTAATAGATAAACGCTTTGCCAGGCAGGTGCTTGTAAGCCTCTTCGATGAAGGGTACTGACACTTCCGCCGTGTCGTCTGTGGCGTGGAAGCCGTTCGTCAAGAACTTCTTGTAAGACGCGAGGGCTTCGAGGTAGGCACTCTCGCTTAGATCAGCACGCAGCTTAGCGATCCTCGCGTTGACTGTTTCGAATTCATGATCAGTAAATACGACGGCACAGACTGCCGTGAACGGATCAAATGCTTCATCCAGCACCACGTGAATCTTCGGGGCAGGGCTTCTTGACTCGGTTCTTTCGTCACGGAGCATAAAGCCTGGTCTAGGGTCAAGCACGTGATGAAACAGGATTGATCGGTTGCGACCCGCGGGCCCACCGCTATCCTTCGGCTCTGCCCCTTGTGCAGCCGCGGACTCCTGTTCTTCAAGACCGGTGCTGGCGGATGAGTTGCTGTCGGCTTGGCTAGGCGCCCCCGTGCTTGGAGATCCTTGGTGGTCCACCCTGAAGAGGCTATCAAGGCCGCTTGCCGGTTCCCCATGCCGTCGGCATGACCTTACGGGATCGAGCCGCCCCAGCAGGGCGTCCGCCCACGGGCATGACCATGATCTTCAACTACTGCTCGGCGAGGAGGTTCCATCAGCCGCGTGCGCGGACGCAGCTGTCACCTCAGCGTGCCATGGGGCCGTAGTCGTCATCACGCAAGCTCCAGGCTGACACTCTGCGCACTCGTTCACTTCAAGGCGGCAGCGTGGGTTCAGGAATCCAAAGACAACTCCGGCCCCAAAACCAGCCCCAAATATGGCCGTGGATCCAGACCTAGCCGTTAACAGGCTTGTCAGGAAACCATTGGCGCGCGGCCGGCGGAGGTTCAACGTCTGTGGCGAAGACCCCGCCAACAGAGTCGAGCACCCTGACGCGCTGGCATCACACACCCGTCTGTCGACGAGCTCCCGCCGACCACCGTCACGGTGGGGCCTGATCAGACCGTCATTTCTGGGCAACCCAGCGGTCGGTGATTCGGACGGTCATCCCAGCCTGATCTAGTCGCAATACTGTGGTGACTAGGGCGAAGTTCTCCGACCCGCGTCTGGCCGGTCAACTGTCGCAAATCGCGTGGAGACAGGTCTTGCGTGGGCAGGCTGCCTTCGAAGGGGAAGGGTGAGTTTTTTGAATCCAAGATCTGTCTTGTCCGTTCGTGTGCTTCGTAGGGTGGCGGCCGGTACGGTTTCGGCTGCATTGCTGGGGGCCTCCTTGCTGGGGTCGGCGCCAACGGCGAGTGCCCAGTCGGCTGGCGCAGATGGTCCACCGCCGTTGGCGTGGGCCATGCGGGCGGGCGGCGCCGGGGATGAACGCGGAGCCGGGGTGGCGGTGGACGCCACCGGTGCCGCGACCGTCACCGGCTACTTCTACGGGTCGGCGACGTTCGGGTCCGGTGCCCAAACGGTCGCGCTGCTCTCGACCAGTGGCTATGACATGTTCGTGGCCCGATACAACCCGGACGGCACCCTTGCATGGGCCAAGAAGGCGGGCGGCACCAGCAATGACTTCGGACGCGGGGTGGCGGTGGATGCCACCGGTGCCGCGACCATCACCGGTGACTTCGCCGGGTCGGCGACGTTCGGGTCCGGTGCCGAGGCGGTGACGTTGACTTCGTCCGGTAATGGTGACGTGTTCGTGGCCCGATACAACCCGGACGGCACCCTGGCATGGGCCAAAAAGGCGGGCGGCACCAGCTGGGACTACGGACAAGGGGTGGCGGTGGACGCCACCGGTGCCGCGACCATCACCGGCTACTTCGGTGGGTCGGCGACGTTCGGGTCCGCTACCCAAGCGGTCACCTTGAGCTCGACAAGTGGCTATGAAATGTTCGTGGCCCGATACAACCCGGACGGGACCCTGGCATGGGCCAAAAAGGCGGGCGGCACCAGCAATGACTACGGATACGGTGTGGCGGTGGACGCTACTGGTGCCGCGACCGTCACCGGCTACTTCTACGGGTCGGCGACGTTCGGGTCCGGTGCCCAGGCGGTCACCTTGAGCTCGGCCGGCGGCCAGGACGTGTTCGTGGCTCGGTACAACCCTGACGGCACCCTGTCGTGGGCCCAGCAGTCATACGGCACCGGCGGTGGCTACGGATACGGGGTGGCGGTGGACGCGACCGGTGCCGCGACCGTCACCGGCTCCTTCAGCGGATCGTCGAGGTTCGGGTCCGGCGCTCAAACGGTCACGTTGACCTCCGGTGGCGGCTATGACATGTTCGTGGCCCGATACAACCCGGACGGCACCCTTGCATGGGCCAAGAAGGCGGGCGGCACCAACGGTGACATCGGACAGGGTGTGGCGGTCGATGCCGACGGTGCCGCGACCATCACTGGCTCCTTCGAGATATCGGCGACGTTCGAGTCCGATGCGCGAGCGGTCACCTTGACCTCGGCCGGCAATGAAGACATGTTTGTCACCCGTTACAAACCGGACGGCACCCTGGCGTGGGCCACGCGGGCGGGCGGCACCAGCTGGGAGTACGTATCCGGGGTGGCGGTGGACGCCACCGGTGCCGCGACCATCACCGGCGCCTTCTCGGGGTCGGCGACATTCGGGCCCGGCGCCCAGGCGCTGACGTTGACTTCGGCTGGTAACGATGACGCATTCGTGGCCCGGTACAACACGGACGAGCCCGTCCTGGTCACGCCGGCAGCGGTGACGTTCACCGACGTGTGCGGCACCACCAACGACACCTACACGATCCCGACTTCTGAGGGTGTGGAGTACCGGGTCGCCGGCCAGGTGAAACCTGCCGGCACCCACCCAGCCACCAACAGCGTGACAGTAACGGCCAACGCCACCACCGGCTACCTGTTGGCTGAGGATGCCGCCGACACCTGGAACCAGACGTTCGACACGACCGCCTGCCCCGTTCAGGTGACCCCAGCTACGGTGACGTTCACCGACGAGTGCGGCACCACCAACGACACCTACACGATCCCGGCCACCGAGGGAGTGGAGTACCGGGTCGGTGACCAGGTGAAACCTGCCGGCACCCACCCGGCCACCAACAGCGTCACGGTGACCGCCAACGCCACCACCGGCTACCTGTTGGCCGAGGATGCCACCGACAACTGGAACCGCACGTTCGACACGACCGCCTGCCCGGTTGAGGTGACCCCGGCGTTCCTGGACGTGACTCCGACAACGCAGTTCTACAAGGAGATCACCTGGCTGGCCGACCAGGGCGTCTCCACCGGTTGGCAGGTTGCCGGCGGCGCCGAGTACCGACCCGTGACCCCCGTCAACCGCGATGCCATGGCCGCGTTCATGTACCGCCTTGCAGGCTCCCCAACGTGGGAACCGCCCGCGCAGTCACCGTTCCTGGACGTGACACCGACCACACAGTTCTACAAGGAGATCACCTGGCTCGCAGACCAGGGCATCTCCACCGGTTGGCAGGTTGCCGGCGGGACCGAGTACCGACCCGTGACCCCCGTCAACCGCGATGCCATGGCCGCGTTCATGTACCGCCTTGCAGGCTCCCCCACGTGGGAACCGCCCGCGCAGTCACCGTTCCTGGACGTGACACCGACCACACAGTTCTACAAGGAGATCACCTGGCTCGCAGACCAGGGCATCTCCACCGGTTGGGAAGTTGCCGGCGGCGCCGAGTACCGACCCGTGACCCCCGTCAACCGCGATGCCATGGCCGCGTTCATGTACCGGCTCAAAGTGGAGAAGCGCTTGGTGTAAGCCAAGCAGTTCAGCCGCGGCAGTGGGCAGTCCCCAGATTGCATCGGATCGGGGACTGCCCACTCCTGTCTGTCAGGGCGGTGGCGAGCTTGCCCGACCCCACTCGTGGGGTCGTGTGTTGACACAGGGGGAGCCATGTCAGGGATGGCACGTTCCGGTTGACGGCCTGCCGGGCTTCGAGAGGGTAATTGATGCTTCACTTGGGAGGAAGCCAGCGAACGCGTTGAGGTTTCAGGCCATAGGGGGTATCAGACGTGAGCATGAGCTGGCAAGACATGTTGTTGATAGCTGGGATCAGTGTCATCGCCAGCACGTGTTTCGGTTGGTGGCTGGGAAAGAGCAAAGGGCGGTCGGGCGCTGGCGCGCTCCTCGGCTTTTTCCTCGGTTGGATCGGAGTGATCATCTTGGCGGTGATGGAGCCCTCCGAGGCAGAACTGCAACGCCGGGCCGCGCTCACCGCTCCCATGATCTCGGTACCTATGGGGCAAGTTGGCTGGCCGGCGGAGGGCAGGTACGCACTGCCACCGCGGGCCCAGTTGGTCGCCGAAGCCATCCGCCGGGACCCGTCCTTGGCCGACACTGGCGCTCCTGGCGCGGTCGAGCGGATGCAACGTGCGCTGGCAACGCTGACCGCGGAGTACCAGCTGCGAGCGGACGTACAGGCAGCCCAAGACTTCGAGCGGGTTGCGGCGCAGCAGAAGGAAGTCAAACGACAGGCGGAGCTGCGCGCGGAAGCCGAGCGACAGGCATATAGGGGCTGACCATTAGGAGCTGGCCAACACCTATCCGTCGGAAGCCGAGGTGCTGGCAGCTATCCAGCAGACTGCCTCCAGCAGCGCACCCGTGGTCAGCGCTTCCGCAGCGACACCGCGGTGACTCACTGACCGGCAGGCTGCGGGTATTGCCCGCGCGGCCACAGCCTGCCCTGCCGCTCGGACGACGGCGCTGACCATTTTCTGGCCACACGATCTGAGCCGGCATCCGCGCCCACCTCGCGCAACACCCACTCGGGAAAGCCCGGCGACGTACGCTCACTTCGGCCACGCCCTGGCACGCTGCATGAAGCGCTGGTCACTCTGCCAGATCGTCCTTGACGTCCAGCACCGGCGGTGCAGTCACCCGCTGCGCGATATCTGCATCCGATTCATCCTGGGCAGCTGCGGCCTGCCTGAGCCGGGCGATGTCTTTCGCGGTCAGGTCACCGGCGCACCACTCGACCACTTCGGCGACGGTGGCACCCATTCCCAGCATCTTGTTCAACGCCTGTCCGGCCGTCCGTTCGGCTTTCTGCATCGCGGCCCTACCCGTCGCGAGCGCGACGTTCACTTCGACCGCGAGTGCCGCCAGCCGGTCTTCTCGTTCCTGCCGGAGCCGGCGCCGCTGGTTGTGCGCATCCATCACGTTGCGTCGTGCCGCTACCCGCGCTGCCGATGCCACCATCACGATTCCTTCCCCTGGGGTTCTGACGACACCCCAAGCCAGGAGCACCACCGTTCCTGCTCACCCCCGCCGAACTGTCGTGCCCACCCATTCGGACTCCCAGTCCGGCTCATCGGCCCCGTTCCCATCCCCAGGGGCAACGCGACTCTTCAAACCCCATACACCTCTTGCACTCCCGGGATAACGTGTTATTCAAGGATCCGGTAGGAGGTGCCATGAGTGACCCGACAACCGAACCGCAGGGACCGGTGTGCCCGGTGTGTGGCGGTGCTGTTGCCTCCCAGTCGGGCAGGGGTCAGCCGCGTCGGTATTGCTCGTCGGCGTGCAAGAGCCGCGCTGCCCGCCAGCGCCGCACCGACCGGGCCCTGTCCCCCACCCCGGCCACTGCGTCAGCCGCCGACAGGTGGGAGATCGCCGAGCGGGTGCGGATCACTCGGGCGCTGACCCGGGAGGTGGCGATCGAGAAGGTTGCGGGTGACCCGGACGCCCTGAACAGTGCCCTGCTCCGGGCCAGGACGTTGCTGGCCGTCACCCACCCATCGGGCCACCGGGTGGCGTGAGGTGGCCGCGACGATCACTGCTTTGGCGGCGATGATCCCCGACGACTAGATCTTGGAGGATCACCCCGTCGAGGTGAGCAGGAAGCCACGCCTTGTGGGCGTGTGGTGGTGTGACGATGTCCCTGCACAAGCTGACGGCGGGGTCGGGGTATGACTACCTGACCCGCCAGGTCGCGGTGCAGGACACCACCGAGAAGGGCTATGCGGGGCTGGCCTCGTACTACACCGAGCGTGGCGAGACTCCCGGGGTGTGGGTCGGGTCGGGGTGCGCCTCGATCGATGACGGCGCTGCAGGATTCGGTGGTCACCCAGGAGCAGATGCAGGCCCTGTTCGGTGCCGGGATGAACCCGCTCGGCCCGGAAATGGTGCGCCAGCTCGGCCCGGACGCGCCGGCGGGTGCGGCTGCTGAGGCGATGCGGCTGGGTGTCCCGTTTCGGGTGACCGGCACGGTGGACGAGTTCCGGGTCGAGGTGGCCCGCCGCATCGAGGAGCTCAACAAGTCTCGCGGCCTCACGCGGGATGCCCCGGTGTCGGTCGATGATCGGGCCCGGATCCGGACCGCGGTGGCCCGTGCAGCTGTTCACCCGCGAGTTCGGTCGGGAACCCCGGGACGCCCGTGAGCTGGCGGGGACGATCGCCCGGCATTCGCGTCCGGCCGCGACGGCGGTGGCCGGTTTCGATCTGACGTTCTCGCCGCCGAAGAGCGTGTCAGCACGTTGTGGGCGGTCGCCGACCCGACCGTCTCGGCGCGGATCGAGGTCGCCCACCAGCAGGCGGTGCAGGAGGCGCTCCGGTTCATCGAGTCGACCCTGCTCTACAGCCGGGAGGGCACCCGTGGGGTGCGGCAGGTCGACGTCACGGGGCTGGTCGCGGCGTCGTTCACGCACCGGGATTCGCGGGCCGGTGACCCGCAGCTGCACACCCACGTGGCGGTGGCGAACAAGGTCCGCACCGTCGGGTCGGGGAAGTGGTTGTCGATCGACGCCCGGGTGCTGTATCGGGGGGTGGTGGCGGCGTCGGAGCGCTACAACACCGCGCTGGTGAAGCTGCTGGAGGCGCCAGGGTCTGCGGTTCGCGGACCGTCCCGGCCCGCGCACCGGTGGCCGGCCGGTGCAGGAGCTGGTCGGGGTGTCGGCGGAGTTGAACGAGCGGTGGTCGAGTCGGCGGGCCGACATCGAGACCCGCCGCGCCGAGCTGGTGGCCGGTTTCCAGGCGATCATGGCCGGCCGCCGTCGGTGGTGGAGGCGGTGAAGCTGGCGCAGCAGGCCACGTTGGAGACCCGGGAGGCCAAGCACGAGCCCCGTTCGCTGGCCGAGCAGCGCACCGTCTGGCACCGCCAGGCGGTCGAGGTGCTGGGCGGTGAGGGCGGCCTGCGGCGGATGCTCGACCAGGTCCCGTCGGCACCGTCCGACCGGACTGGCAGCGGGCCGATGCCGGCGTGGTTCGAGGCGGCCGCGGACCGGATCGTCGCGGTGATGGAGGCCCGGGCCGCGACGTGGCAGGACCACCACCTGCGGGCTGAGGCGCTGCGGATGATCCGGCGCACCGACGTGCCGCTGCGACCGGGTGGACGCGGCCGTGGACCTGCTGGTCGCGACCGCCGCTGACCGGTCGATCCCGTTGGCGCGTCCCGACCTGGGCATCACCGAACCCGCACCCCTGCGACGCGCGGACGGCTCCAGCGTCTACACCGTCGCCGGCGCCGACCTCTACACGTCCGCGCGGGTGGTCGCCGCCGAACACCAACTGGTCGAGTTGGCGGGCCTGACCGATGGCCGCCGGGCCGCCCCTGCCCACGTCGCCGCGGCGCTGGAGGCCAGCGCCGCGGATGGGCGGGAGTTGAATGTGGGTCAGGTCGAACTGGTGACCGCGATGGCCACCTCGGGTGCCCGGCTGCAGCTGGCGATCGCCCCGGCCGGCGCCGGGAAGACCACCGCCATGCAGGCACTCGACCGCCGCCTGGACCGCCGATGGCGGCGACGTGCTGGGGCTCGCGCCCTCGGCGGCGGCGGCCGCGCAACTGCGCGACCAGACCGGCACCACCACCGAAACCCTCGCCAAACTCGCCTGGCACATCACCCACCACGACCTCCCCGGGTGGGCTGCCGCGGTGGGCCCACGGACGCTGGTGGTGATCGACGAAGCCGGGATGGCCGACACGCTGAGCCTCGCCCACGTCGCCTCGTGGGCGGTCGAGCGGGGCGCGTCGGTCCGCCTGATCGGTGACGACCAGCAGCTGGCCGCGATCGGTGCCGGCGGTGCCCTGCGCGACATCCAGCGCCACCCACGGCGCCGTCCAGCTGTCCGAGCTGATGCGGTTCGCCGACCCCGCCGAATCCGCCGCCTCCCTCGCGCTGCGCGACGGCGACACCGCCGCGCTCGGTTTCTACCTCGACAACCAGCGCGTCCACGTCGGTGACCTGGCCACCATGACCGACCACGCCTTCACCGCCTGGCGCACCGACACCGCCGCCGGGCTGGACTCGATCATGCTCGCCCCCACCCGCCTCCTGGTGGCCGAACTCAACCAGCGGGCCCGCGACCACCGCCTCACCACCCACCCCGACACGCAGCCCGGACGGGAGTGCGCTGCTCGCCGACGGCTGTGCGGCCAGTGTCGGGGACACCGTGATCACCCGCAGCAACGACCGCAGGTTGCGGATCTCGCGCACCGACTGGGTGAAGAACGGTGACCGGTGGACCATCCGTCAGGTGTCACGGCGCGGGGACCTGCAGGTCGAACACGCAGGCACCGGACGGCTGGTCACCCTGCCCCACGACTACGTGGCCGCCAGTGTCGAACTCGGCTACGCCACCACCGTGCACTGCGCCCAAGGGGTGTCGGTCGACACCATGCACGGCGTGGCCACCGGGGAGGAAACCCGGCAGCAGTTCTACACCATGATGACCCGCGGCCGCGCGGCGAATCACGTGTGGCTGCAGGTCGTCGGCGACGGCGACGACGACACCCTCATCCGCCCCGAAGGTGTCCACCCGCTCACCCCCACCGACGTCCTGGAACACATCCTCGGCCGCGACGAAGCCCCCGCCTCGGCCACCACCCTGCTCCGCGACCAGACCGACCCGCGGCTGCTGCTCGGCGACGCCACCCAGCGCTACCTCGACGGCCTCGGGGTCGCCGCCGAACACCACCTCGGCCCCGAGTATGTCGGCGCGCTCGACCAGCAGGTCGAGCAACTGCTGCCCGGCATCAGCGACGCCCCGGCCTGGCCCACCCTGCGCGCCCACCTGCACCTGCTCGCCACCCAGCGACGTCGACCCACTCGTCCAATTGCAGGATGCGATCCAGCTGCGCGACATCGCCGGCGCCCGCGACATCGCCGCCGTCCTGTCGTGGCGGCTCGACGACACCGGCCTGCGCAACACCCACCCCGGGCCCCTGCCGTGGATCCCCGGCATCCCCGACCCGCTCACCACTGACCCGCACCTTCGGTGCCTGGCTCACCCAACGAGCCGACCTCGTCACCGCGCTCGCCGCCGACGTCCACGGCCAGGCCCTGGCCGCCGACGTTGATCCGGCGTGGGTGCCGGCCGGGGTCCGCCGCCCACCAGCGGATGTGATCGCCGACGTCGAAGTGTGGCGGGCCGCGATGCAGATCGCCCCCACCGACATGCGCCCGACCGGGCCCACCCAACTGTCCAAGGCCGCCCTCGACTGGCAACGCCACCTCAACCGGCAGGTCCGACACGGCGTCGGCCCCCGCGATGGCCGAATGGGGTGACCTGCTCACCCACATCAACCCCGCCGTCACCCGTGACGAGTTCCTGCCCCAACTCGCCGACCAGCTCGCCGGACTCTCCCGCACCGGCCACAACGCCGCCCAACTCCTCGCACGACGCCAGTCGCTGCCGGGCCTGTCCCCGACGACCACGCCGCCGCCGCACTCTGGTGGCGCATCCGACACGCCTCCCCCACACCACCATCGACTGCGCCACCGATGCCCGGGTGGCTGGGTCGCCCAACTCGACGGACATCGTCGGGCGCGACACCGCCCGAACAGCTCCAGGCCAGCCCGTTCTGGCCCACCCTCGTCCACCACGGTCGACGAGGCCGTCGAACGCGGCTGGCGTGTCCCACGACCTGCTCAGCAGGCACCCGCGACCGGCGGGATCGGGGATCCCTGCATCGGGCTGCTGCACCGGATCGATACGCTCACCGGCGACCCCGGTGTCGACCGGCCGGACGACCCGCCAGACGCTGCCACCCGACGACCTGTATGAGGGCTGGCTACCACCCGACCCCGCCACCCACCGGGCACCCCGTCCTGGACCCGGCGGAGGCCTACGACCGGCTCGCCCCCGAGAACCCCGGCGACGTCGAAACCGAGCTCGCGATGGCCGCGCTGCTGCGCACCACCATGGGCGCCCCCGAAACCACCGACGCCGACATCGCCCGCCTCATGGACCGCGCCGACACCTGGCGCGACAGCCCCGTCCCCCGCGACCGGCTCGTCCAGATCAACCAGTACACCCAGGACTTCTACGCCACCCGGTTCCCCGGCTCCTGGGCCCAGCAGTACCTGGTCGAACGGTTCGGCGCCGACCTCACCGGCCACCCACTGGTCCAACCCGGGTATGCCCCCGCCGGCTGGACCACCCTCGTGCAGCACCTACGCGCCAAGGGCGTCACCGACACCGAGATGATCACCGCCGGCGTCGCGCGGGTCGCCTCCACCGGACGGCTCATCGACCAGTTCCGTGACCGCGTCACCTTCCCCATCACCAACGAGCCGGGCGAGATCCTCGGCTTCGTCGCCCGCCGCAACCCCGCGGCCCCCGACGACGGCACCGCCGGCCCCAAGTACCTGAACACCGGCGAAACCCCCCTGTTCCACAAGGGCGACCAGTTCTACGGACACCTGCGTCCCGGCACCACCCCCGTCATCGTCGAAGGACCCATGGACGCCATCGCCGTCACCCTCGGCAGCCTCGGCCGCTACAGCGGACTGGCACCCCTCGGCACCGCACTCACCGACCAACAAGCCGCCCTCCTGGCCGGCCACACCGACGTGATCATCGCCACCGACGCCGACCTCGCCGGCCACATCGGCGCCGAACGCGACTACTGGCAACTCACCCCCCACGGCATCGACCCCCGCCGCGCCACCTTCCCCGACGGCACCGACCCCGCCGACCTGCTCACCACCCGCGGCCCGACCGCCCTCGCCAGCGCTCCTCGACGCCGCCGGCCCGATGGCCCAGGTGATGATCACCGAACGCGCCAACAACCTGCCGCCCACCCAAGCCACCGACCAGGCCGCCCAGATCGTCGCCGCCCGGCCGCCGCAGCACTGGGACACCGACTCCGTCACCATCGCCGACCGGCTCGGCGTCCCGCTGGCCACCGTGCGAGAAGCACTCGCCCGACACACCCGCACCTGGAACCAGGACCCCCGCCAGACCGCGGCCCGCATCCTGACCACCACCAGCGACGTCCGGCGCCGCCTCGAAGCCGCGAACCACGCCAACCGCTGGACCCAACCCGCCGACCAGCTACGACACACAGCCAGCCGCACCGACCACACCGGCTCGCAGCAGCCGGGCCGCCACCACGCCGCGGCGGCCCACCGCCACCCCGCCGCGCCGCTAACCCGGACCGTCACCGACCAGCCGGCTCCAGTGAGCGACACTGATCCTCAAGAGCCGAACCAGGACCAGGAGGCCAGCACCATGTGGATCGCCGCAGCCGGTCTCGCTGGCGCACTGGTCGGCGCAACACTCACCCTGCAGCTGCGCACCCTGCGCTACCGCAGACCAGACGAACACGACCTGCCACCCCCGCGCCCCACCTGGTGGCTCATCCCCACCCTCGGCCTCACGTGGGCCTGGCTCACCTGGCACCTCGCCCACACCCACTGGACCGCCCTCGCGCTCTGGCTACCCCTCAGCGCCGCGCTCGGCTGGCTCTCAGCCGTCGACCTCGACGTGCGACGCCTCCCCGACACCGTCATCCTGCCCGCAGCCGGATGGGTCGCCATCACCCTCACCGCACAAGCCATCACCACCGGCTCTCCACGACAGATCCTCATCCCCGCCGCCATCGGCGCCGCTGCCGGACTCGGAGCATGGATCCTCCACCTCGCCTCCCGTGGCGCCCTCGGATTCGGTGACGTCAAACTCGTCGCCATCCTCGCCACCGCCCTCGCACTCGTCCACCCACGACTCGTGTTGCCGGCACTCCTCGCGGCCTGCCTCGCAGCCATCGTCATCGCCGTCCTCACCCGCCGACGCGAGCTCGAATTCGGACCCAGCCTCGCCATCGGCTGCCTACTCGCCATCGGCCTCACACCACACCTGTAGACGCCAGGCGAGGAGGCTGCCCTCCATAACGGCGCCGAAGAAGGCGGGTGAGATGGACGAGGAGACCGTCGACCGCGCCTACTAGCGCGTCGAACTGGTGCTGCGCTGCGCCGTCAACTACACGACCCGACGCCCTCACTCCTTGAGAGGGTCTGGGTCTATCCGATTAACGGTGTGAGCGGCGGTTTCTAGTGGTGGTCTTCGGCGGCCGGCATGCGGTCGGCGAAAGTGACGGCGAACGGGTCTTCGGTGCTGCCGGTTTCCTGCCAGCCACCGAGCCACCCCGCTCATCTTGTCGGTTCGGTGTGCCTCGCCCCGACACAACCTGCGGCAGAACAAGACCTCGTTGTTCAGGGCCGATCGTGGTTCGGGTCGGGGGCGTAGCCTTCGGCGGCGAGCCAGGCTCGGGCTCGCCCGCGGTGGCGTTCGTCAGTGAACCCGTACCAGCGCTCCAAGAGGTCCGGCCAGTCCGCGAGCACGTCCTTGAACCGACGGAACGCTCCCCGACCTTGGATCGACCACCCAAGGCGATCCGCCAGGTGCGGGTCCTCCACCAGGTCGATGAAGAGTTCCATGTCGCGGTATCCCGCCCGGGAACCCTCACAGTGGACCCACATCCAGTGCCCGTCGTCGTTCTCTTCCACCAGCTCGTCGTCGTCACCGGTCTCCTCGGCGAAATCCCACACCGATTGCGGCCACACCTCGCCGGTTCGAAGGTCGATCCGTCCGCCACCCTGCAGCGGATCGCCCTCCAATACGCCGGCGAGTTCCTCCAGATCCACCGGCAGCCAGCGCAGCAGCAGGGTGGGCGCCCAGCCGAAAGAAGCCTCGATCTGGGTCGCCAGTTCGGCATCACCCTCCCAGTCGCGGTCCCGGAGTTGGCGCACGCACTGGCGGGCAGCTGGCTCGATGTCGTGCCTGTGCTCACCGACCACGAACACGGCCTCACCCAGCAACTGCAGCGCGTCAACGGGCCAGTCCCGGCCCGCCACCAGCAAGCCCACCAAAGCGTCGACATCAGCGCGGTAGAGCGCGCCACGCAACTCATCACGACCCAGGCGACGGTTCACCACAGCATCCTGCGTCAGCGGCCACGCAGGCGCCCGGAAAGAGCCCCGACCCACCCTCGGCGAGCACCAAGACCGCTGATGCCCAGCGGGTGGCCTGCGCATCGGAGGGGGTGTCCCGTGACCTTGACAGCCACAACGTGCAAGATGACGTTCATGGTGATCGTGCGGGCTACCCGCAAGCTACTCCAACGTCTGGGCCCTCCCATCCCCGACGACCGAGTCCCCACAACAGCCCTTCTGGGGGACTGGTACGCCACCTACCTGCCCTGGCGGCCACGCCAACTCGCGCTGCTGGTCAACGAACGCACCCTGCTGCCCCTGCTGATGCCGCTCGCCCCAGCCACCACGTTCCTGGACCGGTTCCCCGACGAGCTCGCTGCCCTACTGAAAGCCCACCACATCCCTGCGTCCGTGATCGCCGTCGAGGTCGCCGCCACCAGGAACGCTCGCCTGGCCAAGACCGTGAATCGCAGCCTGCTCGGATCGATGAACGAGTTCGCCTTCCTCGCCGAGACTCACCGCACCAAAGACGCCGACATCGATCTGCTGGGGTTGTCTGTCACGCTGTCCCGCACGCCGTGCAGCCCCCTCTACAGCCGACACGTCAGCCCCGACCGCGAAGTCGCCGCACTGCTCGGCGAGCAGACGACCGGAGGCCCTCACTGGCCCGGCGGACCCGACTGAGAGCCAACCTGACGCCATCAGCATCAACTCGCTCACCCGAACCCAGCACACACCCGCGCGGCAAGAGCGGTCGTTTCGATCTATTCAGATTAGGTGGCCGCCGCGTTCGACTCGCGGTGCCTCAGTCTTTGACGATGCTGGCCCTTGACCGTCGCTGCGCTGTCTCCGTCCCAACGAACTGCGGATCGTTGAGGGTCTCGAAGAACTCCGAGAGCATTCCGTCGCGGACGTTCTCACCGGTCTGGAGGGCCTCCAGGATGCGGTTCCCGCCGAGGTAGATCACGACGTTGTGCGGCTCGGACTGGCCCGGACAGTGTAGAAGATGATGTCCCCGCTAGAAGCACACGTCACAGCGCCCCGGATGCAAATCCTCTGTCGCGGTGCGCGAGCTGTGAGATAATCGCGACACCATGGCCAAGGCAGCCGACACCCCTCCACCGCAACTACCCACGCAGTCCAGCGACTACGCCATCACCATCAAGGACTGCAACAGCATCACCGAAGCGCAGATCACCCTCCGGCGCAGGTCGCTCAACATCAAGTACGGACCCAATGGCATCGGGAAGAGCACCATCGCCCGTGCGCTCGCTCTCAACGCCCAGGGCGAGGATGCCCTCCAAGACCTACTTCCTTTCAAGTACCGCCAGAGTGGCAGCGGCAAGGCGCCGGCGGTGGTGGGTGCCGACGAGATCAAGAACGTCCTCGTCTTCGACGAGCGCTACGTATCCCAGTTCGTCTTCCAGCCCGACGAGGTGGTCAGGAACAGCTTTGAGATCTTCATCAAGACACCGGAGTACCAAGCGGGCATTGAGGAGCTCGAGGCAATCTTCGAAGACCTTAAGAATGTCTTTCTGGAGAACGAGGCGCTCGATGACGTGATCGCCAGCTTCACCGAGCTACGCAACGCCTTCACCATCACGAAGTCCGGCGGGATCGCCAAGACCAGCAAGGGGTTCAAGGCGCTCGGTATGGGAGGGAAACTCGCCACGATCCCGAAGCCGCTCGTGGGCTTCGAGAAGTTCCTTCATAGCGACGACCCAGCGGGATGGCTCTCGTGGCAATCGAAGGGTAAGAGCTACCTCCGGCTATCGGACAACTGCCCCTTCTGCTCGGTCCCCAACGTGGACAAGAAGACCGCCGCCCACGTGTCTGAGGAGTACGAATCCGCCGCGGTCAAGAGCATGAGCGCGCTGCGTCTCGTCATCGAGAAGCTGGCGGGATTCTTCGTGCCCGAGCGCATTGAGCAACTGCGGAAGATCACGACGAGTCTGGAGGACCTGTCCCCGGAGCAAGAGCAATTCTTGGCGAACTTGCGGGGCCAGGTCGAGACGCTTCTCGACAAGTTCACCGCGCTCAAGGAACTCTCGTTCGTGTCCCTTCGCGACGAACCCGATGTGGATAAGGCGCTGCGGAGTCTGAAGATCGAGCTGGAGCTTCTTGACGCGCTCAATTCTGAGGACGCCCAAGATGTCGTGGGAGAAATGAACGCACAACTTGATCATGTCGCACAACAGATCACCGACATCAAGCGGCGCGTGGGCATCCAGAAAGCGCAGGTGTCGAAGTCGATCGAGCGGAACCAGGAGGAGATCAACGAGTACCTCCGGTCCGCGGGCTACAAGTACGCGGTCCGGATCGAGTCCAGCGGCGACTCGTACCGGATGATCCTCGAACACCAAGATGCTCCGGGTCACCTGGAAGCGGCTGGCAGCCATCTGAGCTTCGGTGAGCGCAACGCCTTCGCGCTCGTTCTGTTCATGCATCAGGTCCGCCGCGACGCGCCTGACCTCGTCGTCCTCGATGATCCCGTGTCGAGCTTCGACAAGACGAAGAAGTTCGCCATCCTCCACAAGCTCTTTCACGGCAAACAGAGCCTCCGAGGATTCACCACGCTGCTCCTGACCCATGACATCGAGCCCGCCATTGACATCGTCCGAACGGCGACCTCGGGGCAGTTCCAGGCAGCGGACCCGGCCGTTCACTTCCTCCAGAGCCGGGAGGGGCAGGTAGAGGAGAAGCCGATCAAGCCCGCTGACATCATGACGTTCTCCCAGGTCTGCGAGGAGAACATCGACTCATCCGCCGACCCTGTCATCAAGTGCATCTACCTTCGCCGCCGCTATGAGGTTCATGGCGAGCGCGGTGCGGAGTACGACGTTCTCTCAAGCCTTCTCCACGTTCGGGATGAGCCCAGCTCAAAGGGTGAGAAAGGGGAGTTCGTTCCGCTTGACGAGGAAAATCGCGAGCGAGCTACCGTCAAGATCCGGCAGCTCATCCCCGGCTTTGACTACGACGCAATCCTCGCGCAGCTCAAAGACCCGGAGGTTCTGAAGGCCAAGTTCGAGCACACAAACGTGGGCTACGAGAAAGTCCAGATATTCCGCATCGCTTCGGCGCTTGACCCCGATGCCCCTGGAGGCGATGCCGCCTTCAAGAAGTTCGTCAACGAGTCTTACCACATCGAAAACGAGTACGTGATGCAGCTGAACCCGCGCGAGTTCGACGCGGTCCCGGAGCATGTCGTTCAAGCTTGCGTGGACCTTCTCGTGTAGCGCGGCCGCAGACCCGGACCCGGTCGCTTCCGCACCCGCCCAGCCGTCAACGCGCTTGCCGGACTCGGCCATGCACGCGTTCTGGCGAGGCCGACATCACCCCGAGGCAACCGGGTCTGCTGCACGGATAGGTGACAACTGAGCTGGCTTGCCTGGACCGTCCGCGCCCCTCGACGTCCGCCGATCGGGCTGCTAGTGCGCTCAGTTTCGAGACTCTGAACCATCCGCAGATCGGCATGGCAGCGAGATCACGTGCATAACACTGAGGACCTTGCGGGCCCCGGCTCAGCTCCAGTGTGCGCGCCTGTCGGTTGTGAAGGTGAGATCCAGCGGCGCGGAGGAGTTCTTGGCGGCCCTTGAGCCGCGACTCCCCGGTGGTCTCGTCATCGGTCAAGGCCTCACCCTGCCTGCGCCCCAGGCTTGTAGAACCGGTGATCGGCATGTCGCCGCGGCGAGCAACCGCCACGGCGTCGTTACGGAACTGCTTGGGGTTGGGAGCAGGCGTGGGGGCATTCTTCCGGCAGCCCCACCAGCGGGGCCACAGATCGGGTGTCAGCCCAGCTCGATACAGACCTGACCCTGCCCAACACGGTCAGCGCCGCGGCGCGCTGACCGTGCGGATGCTCGGTGACTGGTGAGGTTCGGGGCGGCGGACCGCTGGCTTGCTGATGTCCTTCGTGGTGGCGAAGGACTGGTTGGTGGTGAGTGTGCGGTCGATGGTTGCGGTCGCGGCGTCGAGGACGTTTGGGGTGTACCAAGGTTCTTGGACAGGTCCTCTGGAACGGTGAAGCGCCCCTGGTTCTCTGCCGCTCTCATGCGGGTTGCGGCACTCGGTTGAGGGTCGCGTAGTGGGCGGTTTCGAACTCCACAGGGGGAACGTATCCCAGGCTGGAGTGGAGGCGTCGGGTGTTGTACCAATCGACCCAGCCGGCGGTGGCGTATTCGACGTCGGCGAGGGTCTTGTAGGGGCCGGGATGGAAGATCGTGGTGCGGATGCACTCGGCTTTGTAGAGACCGTTGATGCATTCCATCAAGGCGTTGTCGTAGGCGTCCCCGACGCTGCCGATGGAGGGCTGGATCTGCTCCAGAGCCAGGCGTTCGGTGTAGCGCAGCGAGGTGTATTGCGACCCGGCATCCGAGTGCGCCCGCAACGATCCGGGCTGGATCGGGCGGCCGTCTCGGTCTCGCTGCCACACTGCCATCCGCAGTGGGCTGAGAACCAGGTCGGTGTGCATGCTGGTTGCGGCGTGCCAGGCGACGATGCGTTGCGCGAACACATCGACGATGAACGCGACGTAGCAGAATCCCGCCCACGTCCGGACGTAGGTGAAATCGGCCACCCACGTGTGATCCGGCCGAGGGGCGGTGAAGTCCCGGTCCAGCAGGTCACCTGCCCGGTTTCCGCCCTTGCCGGGGATGGTGGTGCGGATCCCCTTGTCGCGCCGCACACCGGAGAGCCCGAGAGCGGTCATGGCCCGATCCACGCTGCCGGCCGAGGCGTCCCCGAAGCCAGGCTGGCGGCGCACCAGGGCGGTCATCTTCCGACGCCCGTAGAGGCCCTCCGGGGTCATCTGGCGCTGAGCCTGCCTGGTGGTGGTCCACGCCAGGTCACGGACCTTGTCGGCCACGTGCGCGTCGCTGAGGGTGCGGGCAGCCACGGCACCTCGTTTCCAGGAGCGGTAGGTCCTCGCGGCGATCTGACAGCCCTGCTCACGCAGGACCCGGCAGATCGACTCGACCGCGAACCCTTCGGCTTTCATCTGGTCGATGAAACCGGCCATCAACGGTTGCGGGGGTCGAGTTCCCCCGCGAAGAAAGTCGTTGCCGCTCGCAGGATCGCGACGTCTTCTCGGAGGCGTCGGTTCTCGGCCTTCAACCGCTTCACCTCGGCCTGCTCCTGGGTGGTGATCCCGTCACGGTCGCCGGTATCGACCTGGGCCTGGATCACCCAGCGACGCACGGACTCCTTCCCGACCCCGAGCTGCTTCGCCACGGCCGCTGCCGCGGCCGTCAGCGACGGATACTCGGACACGTGCTCGGTCACCAGACGCACAGCTCGTGCTTTCAGCTCCGGATCGATCATCTTGGGCATGGCGCTCATTCTCCTTGACTCAAACAGGAGCGGCATCAAACCTGGGGCGCTTCACTGGATCGCCGCCCACGCCGGCGCAACCCGAGCCGACGGCAGCCCACTCAACCTGACGCCCCACGACTGCCGGCGCCTGTTCGCTTCCGAACACCTCAACGCCCACACCCCGGTCCACGTCATCCAGGCGCTCCTCGGGCACGCCACCATCGACACCGTCATGGTCTACGCCAAGCTCTACCCCGACGAATTCGTCAACGAGTACCGCCGAGCCATGCGCGGCATGTACCTCGACGTCCACGGCGACGAAACGACGATCACGCCCACCGCCGCCGACTGGCACCAGCTCGCCCTCACCCACTCCCTGCGGGACATGGGCACCCACATCTGCGTCCTGCCCGCGGGCGAACACTGCCCCCGCGGACTCGTCTGCCTCGGCTGCGGCAACGTCCAGCCCAAGCGTGGCGCACTCGATACCTTCCGAGCCATGCTCGCCAGCCACACCAAAGCCCTCGACGACGCTCGCCGCCACCACGAACCCGAAGGCCAACTCGCCGCCAGGGAACTCGAGATCGACCGCATCCGATCCATCATCCGACGGGCCGAACTCCTCGACGCAGACGCCGCCCAAGCACTCGAAGCAGAAGCACAACCAATGGCCCGCCAGACTGGCCTGAACACCGAGAAAGGAGCAGAATCGAGCGCAGGAGCCCAACCGCGAATCTCGTAGTAAAACTCGGGATAACACGTCGAACACCGAGACGGGTTTCAGCCCGACCAATGCGGTCACCTTGACCGGGTTGCCGTCGTTGTCCAGCACGGGGGCACCGTCGCCGGTGTGTTTCTCGATCCGTTTGGTGACCGGGGCGAGGATGCGGATGCCCGTCTCGCCCTTGTTGACCTGGCGGCCGAACGATGTCTGCCAGGTCTTGTAGCCGGCCACCAGGGTGGCTTCGGGACGCTGCAGCATGATCAGCATCGTGTTGTTGAACGAGTACTGATGGAACTTGGCGGCCACCGACAGCCACTGCTGCCACTCGGCGCCGTTGACCAGATCAGTCACCTTGCCGGCGATTTGTGACTGAAGACGCTCCAGTTGGTCGCGCCGCTCGGTCGCGAACCGGTCCCGGTCGGCCTGGCTGTACTGACGGGCCATGGCTCAGGACTCCTCGATGGGCAGCAACTCTTGGACAGGCGATCCGGATCGCAGGGACCGTGCCGCCTCCAGGAGCTCCTCGACCACGGTCGTCGAGCCGCAGCCTTGGCTGAGTTCATCGGCTTCGTCCAGCAGGTCTTCGACGATCAGGGGGATGTCTCGTGCCCGCAATGGACAGATCCCGGTCATGGGCCTTTCCCTCCTCCAGTCAGTTGCCACATCACGCCATTCAGGGCGTCATTCCTGCTCACTCCCTGCCCACGTGGCCAGCAGGAACAGCGTTTATCGCCGGGTCGCGATAGCAGGGCGGGTGGCTGGGGGTGAGCGGTGTTCAGGCCGGCGGCTGGTGGGTGTCTTGGGGCTGGGGGTGGCGGCGGGTGGTTCTGCGTCGAAGCGCACGATGAGTGTGCGCAGGTGCTCCCGCGCGGACCCGACCAGCCGGCTGGCGGTCGATGGGGAGCATCGCAGCTCGTTCGGCGATCTCGTGGTGTGCCTTGGGTTCGTCGCCGTCGAGTCCGTACGCCAGCGTGAGGGCTGTCCGTTCTCTGGCGGGCAGCATGTCCAGGTATGTGGTGATGTCCAGGTTGGTGACTGCTTCGAAAGGTTTCTGGCTGCGGGGGTCGGTCACGTCGATGGGGCCGTCGGGTGTGTTCAGCGACGTGTGGGGCTGGTAGCTGAGGGCGTCACGCACCCAGTCTTCGGTGCGTCCGAGTGCGGCACCGATGTCGGCGGGCGATGGTGGGGAGGCCGGCGGCTTGGCGGCGCTGGGTTTCGGTGAGGACGAGGACCCGCGCTCGTGCCTGTGTCGGGTTCAGGTGGAGTCGGCCGGCTCTGGTGTCCAGCGCTTTGTTGACGGCGCCGCGGATGGTGGCGACGGCGAAGGTGCTGAAGGTGCCTTGGTGGGGGTCGAACCGGTCGGCTGCCTTGGCGAGTGCGAGGGCGCCTTCCTGGAACAGGTCGTCGCGGTCGATTCCGCCTTGGTAGCGGTTGACGACGAAGCCGACGAGGCCGAGGTTCGCTTCGATGAGTTGGTGGCGTGCGGTGATCCCGTCATCGACGAGCCGGGCCAGTTCGGTGGGCGTGGCGTCGCCGGTGAGGCGGCGCGCTTGCGGGTCGTGGCCGGCTGCGTGGGCGAGGACGCCGGCGTCCCTGCGGCGGCACAGGTCGCGGACCTGTTCGTCGAGAGTGTCATCGGGGTAGCTCGCCGGTGGCGGGGTCGATCAGGAGCCCGTCGATGACCCGGAACCTGCCGGGTCCGGCAGCTGGGATCTGGTCTGGGGGTGTGGTGGCGTCGACGTCGGCGGCATACCACTGGCCGCGGTCACCGTGGGTGGCGTTGTAGCGTTTGGTTCTGGCCAAGCCAGGGGCGGGCCGGTGGCAGTCCTCGCAGAAGTCTCGTGACCGCGTGCGCAGGCGTTCGAAGAAGGCGGGCAGGGCGTAGCGGTGCCATTCTTCGAGGGCGTCGCTGGTGTAGGCGAGTCCGGCGCGGCGGCGCTGGTCGGCGATGACCCCGATGTCGTGGACGAGGTGGGGGTGCAGGGGCCAGCAGGCGGGGATGAGCTGGGTGACGTCCCACACGTGCTGGGTGTTGATCCAGCCGACGACGGCGTCCAGCCACGCCCAGACTTCGGTGCGCAGTGCGGCGCTGGTGCAGGTGGTGATGTCCCAGGGGCGGGGCAGCTGGTCGAGGGGGCCCAGGTCACGGACCTCGCTGGGGTCTTTCGCGGTCTCGACGCGGCGCAGGTCCAGGTAGGCGAGTCGCATCAGGTCGGTGATGTCGAGGGAACGGTGCCACCAGTTCCCCGCTCACGGCCTGGCCTCGCCATCGTCTCGGGTGAGTCCGAGCCGACGCGCTGCAGTCAGGGCCGCCCGCTGGCGCTCGCTGCGGTGTGGTTTCGGTGGCGCGGGTGTCGGTGAGCCGTGCCCGTGCCGTCTTCTGTTGGGCGAGCAGGGTCTGGCCGGGTTTGCCGTCGATGCAGCGGTGCAGTTGGGCGATGATGGGTCGGCCGTTTTCGGCCACGATCAGGGCTTGCCGCTCTTCCAGTTGCCGGATTTCTTCGGGGCGCAGGACGGGCACGTCTTCGCCGCTGACGGTGCGGCCGTTCATCCGGCCGGTCTGCCAGCTGGTCCGGGCGATCCGCACGGTGCCGAGCAGGTCGGAGATTTCCTTGTTGAAGCTGGCGTCCTTGGAGCCGCCGAACATGATCAGGACGTTGGTCAGCGCGAACAGGGCGCGGGCTTCCTGTTCGCCGTAGACGAGGACGAGTTGTCGGAAGGTTTGGGCGGCCCAGATGAAACTCAGCCCGAGGGCGCGTTCGTTGGCCATCCGGGTGCGCAGGGTGGGTAGTGGTGCGGTGGACGGCAGCTCGTCCAGGACGGACACCATCGGTGGGCACAGCCGCCCGTAGGGTGACTCGTTGGCCAAGGCCAAGGCGGTGTCCAGCACGTTTTCGGTGAGGGCGGTCATCAGCGGGCTGGCTGAGGCGTAGGGGTCTTCGCGGCCCAGCAGGTAGATGGTGCCGCCGCTGCGGATGATGTGGGCCACGTCGGTGGCCGGGCTGGTGGCGGTGGGGGTGCAGCGGTGCCGGATGTCTTCCTGGAAGAACAGGGACATGGCCTGCTGGACGGTGGTGATGGTGTTGCCGGCGGTCCGGTCGTCGCCGCGCAGCGCCCCGTGCAGCAGTCCGTGCCAGAACTTCGCGGCGTGGGGGTGTTCGCGCAGGATTTCGGCGGGATCGGGGGTGTTCAGGGGGCTGGCGACCCACGTCAGCACGTCGTCGATGGTGCGCCCGGTCAGGGCTGCGGCATGGAAGTAGGCCTGGAGCACTTTGGCGGCCTCGGCGGCGTAGAACCGGGAGGCGTCGTCGCTGTTGCCGCTGGCGACGGACCCTTTCACGGTGCCGGCCGTGAAGGCCTTGGCTCGCCGCTCGGCCACCATCGGGTCCACGCAGCCGTCGATCGGGTCCCACACCAGTTGCGGCAACCCGGGGGCCAGGCCGAACGGGTCCAGGACCGCGACCGGGCCCTGTTCGGAGCGGGCGGTGACGGTCAGCAGCAGGTCGTCGACCTTGGTGAGGGTGACGAGCGCGGCACCGGGTGCCCCGAGCAGGGCCGGGGTCAGCAGGTCCAGCGTCTTGCCGGATCCTTGCGGGCCCAGCACACCGGAGGTGCGGTCCCAGGGACACCACAGCGTGCCCGGCGCGGGGGTGTTTGGCCCGCCCGATCCGCCAGCCGACCTGGCCTGGTTCGAAGCGGCTCATCGGGTCCCCGCCTCGGCCTCGATGCCGCGGGTGGCCTGCCGTTTCGGCCCGTACAGGTCGGGGCGCACGATGGCGCGCACTGTGCGGAGTCTGGAGCAGCCGAGCAGTTCCTCGGCCTCGCTGGCGGTGGCCACGCCTTTGACGGCGCCGGGGCCCCACCGGGTCAGCGCCTCGCGTGCGGCCCAGACGCACACGGCCAGGCAGGCCGCCTCGACCCCGATGATGGACCAGGCCAGGACACCGGCAGACACCCCGGGCACCGGTTCGGCCAGGCCGGCGCCCGCGTCGCCGGACAGGATGCCGCGCAGGGCCGTGAAGAGGGAGCCCTGCCGGGTCCACCGGAAGCCGTGCCCGGCGAGCAGGCAGGCGACGCCGCGGCCGGCGTGGACGCCGAGCACCAGCACGAGCCCGACCGCCGCGGCGACACCGACGGGCAGCTCCCAGGTCCACGGGTACGGGTCGGCGCGGTGCTGGCGCATGGGGGTGAACCTCCTTCACTGGTCACCACACCAAGCCGTGCCGGGGCCGGTTCCTGCTCACCTGGCCGGCGGGTTCAGTGGTGGTGGGTTGGTCGGCGATGTTGCCGACGCGCCAGATCTCGTGGATGGCGTGGCGGGACTGGTCGTCGTAGTGGCCGGTGGTGACGCCCCACTGGCTGCCCATCGCTTCGATGGTGGTCTTGGCGGCGGGGTCCCACACGATTTGGACGTGGCCGATCCGGGATGGGTCCGAGGTAGGTGTCGGTGAACACCAGGTCCCCGGGCCGTTCTTGCCCGGAGGGGACTCGGTAGCCGTTGCCGGCGGCGAGCCAGTCACGTTGGTCTTCGGCTGTTCGGGGCAGGGAGATCCCGATCTGGCTGTAGGCGACCATGACGAAACCTGAGCAGTCGAAGCTGCCCGGCCCGACACCGCCCACGGTGTAGGGCAGGCCCTTCTTGCCGGCCGCCCAGGCCAGCACCGTCTGGAGTCGCTCGTCAGCCAGGGGTGGCAGGGTGGGGTCGCCGGTCCCGGTGCCGGGCCCGCAGTCGGTGGTGGTGCCCAGCACGTCACCGCCGCCGTAGGCGTGGGCGTAGTGCAGGACGTCGCCGACGTACCAGTCGGCGTGGTTGTAGGCGTAGAGGGCGCTGCTTGACGCCGTCGGGGCCGTGGGTGACGCCGGAGGCGACCAGGTAGTTCGCCGCGGAGAAGATGCTGTCGACAGGGTTGGTGATGTCGGCCCGCCCATCGCTGGTCACCGTCGACGCCGTAGGCGGCGAACGTGGCGGGCATGAACTGCATCAGACCCTGGGCACCCGCCGAGCTGGTCGCGGTCAGCGCGCCCGTGGTTGGTTTCTGCCATGCCGACACCGGCGAGCAGGGTCCAGGGGATGCCGTAGCGCTGGGCTGCGGCTTGGTAGTGGGCCTTGATGTCGTCGGGGATCGGGGTCGGCGGGTTGGTCAGGGATGCCCGGCGGGTTTCGGGTTGGGGCAGGGCGAAACCGATCCCGCCTTCGCTCACCATCAGCTCGGCGCCGAGCGCCGGGCTGGGTGGGGCCGGCCGCGAGCCCGTTGAGGGGTGCGCCGTGGTCGCGCATGAACGGCACCGGGTCGACCGGTGTCCCGTCGCGGGTGACGGTGAAGTGCAGGTGGATGCCGGTGGAGGTGCCGGTGGTTCCCTCCAGGCCGAGGGTCTGGCCGATGGTCACCGGCGCGCCGACGGTGATGGCGGGGTCGATGGTGGCCAGGTGCAGGTAGCGGGTGGTGATGCCGGCGCCGTGGTCGATCACGACGTGGTTGCCGGCGGCCGGCGTCGAAGCCGGCTGTGGTGACGGTCCCGGAGCTGGCGGCCACGACCTCGGTTTGGGGGGTGGCCAGGTCGACGCCGGTGTGCAGCCGGGAGGTGTTGCAGCACGGGGTGGTAGCGCATCCCGAACGCCGGAGGTGATCGTGTAGTCGACGCCCACGAACGGGACCCGCCAGCCCCCGGTCGAGGCCGTCACCCCGGCGCAGTGGATGGTTTTGCGCTGATGGTCGGCGGCAGGGACCAGGATCGCTGCGCCGGCCAGGGCCACCATCAGCGGGACGCCGACCACCCAGGCGGTCAGGCCCGCGCCGATCACCGCGACGGTCTTGTTCATCCGCCGGCCTTGGCGAGGGCTTCGTTGGTGTCGGTGAGGTACAGCTCGAGGGGATGCAGCACGGTCTGCACCTTGTACAGCTGGGGCGCCGACGCACCAGACGGCCCGGCCTTTGCCTTGCATGGCCCAGTCGGTGATGTAGTTCTGGGCGATCGGGCCGAGTCCGAGCATCTGCTGGAGTTCCTCGGCGACCGCCGGGTCCTGGCCGTGCAGGATCTTGGTGTCGGCCAGGTGCAGCAGGTCCTTGGCGATCGCCACGGCCTGCGACCCCTGCGTCGCCGGCCGACAGCAGGTCGGAGGGTTTGTGGGCCACCGCCCACTGGATGTCGCCGTCGCTGCGGGAGAACCGCAGGTCGGCGTCGAAGCTCTTGACCGCTTCGGGGCCCAGCCGTAGCTGTTTCCAGGATTCGTCGCGGACCACGATCCGCAGGTCACCGGGTTCGGCGACCTCCCGCATCGCCCGCCCCCAGCTGTTCAGGCAGGTCAGGGCGATGCCCTCGGCCTCCTCCCCCAGCGGTTTGAGCCGTGACAGGCTGAACGACTGGATCGGGGCCCGCCAGTCCACCTTGACGGTGGTGTGGCCGTCGAACAGGCCGGCCAGCGCACCGGACACGAGCTGGCCCAGCGCGTCGCGCAACAGCCGGGTCTCGTCCAGGAAGTGGCGTTCGTCACGGTAGCGGCAGGTGGCGATCAGGTCCGGGGTCGGGTTGTCCAGGGCCCACCACAGCTGCGGGATGGTGGGCTCGGTCAGGCGGGTGCAGCCGGCCGCGTAGCCGGTGATGTGGGTCAGGGCCGTCTTGGTGACGACCTCGTCGGTGGGCCCGAACGGCACCCGCTGGTCCCCGATGTGTTGGGAGCCGACCAGGCCGCGCAGCAGGGTCAGCCAGCGTTTGAAGATGACCGCGGCCCGTCGCCTGGGCCGCCGGGCCCGTCGAGTTTGTCCCACTGGTAGCCCAGCGGGCCGAAGTCCAGCGGGTTGACGCGGGTTCGCCATGCCGGGGCCGACCACGAACGGCTCCACCCCGACCGCGTGGCACAGCTTCTCGTACTCGTCCTTGGTGTCGCCCAGGATGAGGACGCGATAGCCGAAGTCGAGCATCCGGGTCAGGAACGCCTTGGTGGTCCCGCTCTTGCCCTGGCCCGGGGTGCCGAACACGAACACGTTGGAGTTGGTGACCGGCACCTCATCGGACAGCACCCACCCGATCGGGTCGGCGTAGAACGAGCCGCCCGACAGCTGGTCGATACCGATCTGGGCTCCGGTGGGTGGCAGGCCGGGGGTGGCGATCCAGGGCCACAGCACCGGCGCCTGATCAGACGTCATCCGCCAGGTCGACACCGGCGCGGACGCCGCCGTCCAGCCCCGCCCGGGCTGGTGGTGGCCCCGCAACGGTGCACGGCGGAACAGTCGCGGCTCCTGGGAGTGCTGCTGGGGTGCCGGGGCCTGCGGCAGCTGATGGCCGAAGTCGGTCATCAACTGGGCGACGTTACGGCTGCCCGTCGGGTGCTGGTCGCGGTGGCGCCTGGACATCACGCCTCCCCGACCCTGGTGAGGCTGAGTCCCAGGGGGACGGCGGCGGCAGCGAAACCCGCGTCCTGGGCCAGGTCGAGACGCAGCGGCGCGAACCCGGCGCGACGCACGGCCGCATCCAGCCGGCGACCGAACTCGGCGATCCGCACCGTTTTCGGGACGGTGACGCAGCACACCGCGTAGGGACGCGTCATCGCGTTTCCCCGAGCGAGTTTCTCGTCCATGCCGCGGGCTTTCGCAGCCTCGTTGCGGTGCCGCGCCTTGGGTTGCACGCCGGCCTTGCGGCGCAGTTCGTCGCCCATCCCGGCGGCGAACTCCGCGTTGTCCGACTGTCGCTCCGCGGTGCCCTGTTTCAGGATCGGGAAGGACACCATCAACGAGCGCCGCTCCCCCGGCTCGGTGGGGGTGAGGATCGGTGCCAGCGCACCCATCACCGCACCCTTGGTGGGCAGCTTGATGGTTTCGGAGATCGAGTTCCAGGCGTCGTGGGAGTAGTGCCGCATCACCGTGTCGGCGCCGCTGGGCCCAGCCATCGCCCACGGAACGTCGGCGTTGACGGCCGGGTTCTTCTCGCGTTCCGCCAGGGCGGTGATGATGCCGGCCCGGTCGCCGGGGGCGAAACCGGCCCGGCAGGCCAGCGCCAACTCCGGTGAGGTGAGCCAGCGCACGTCGGTCATGCCCAGACCGCCCCGCAGCCCGGACTCGACCTCGGCCATCAGGGAGTACAGCACCCGTGCCCGGCCCTCCAGCCCGCCGCCGCTCTCGCGGGCCTCGCGCCCCAGCCTCGACTCGGGCACCACGATCGTCACGAACGACTCGGTGCGCACACTGGCAGCGGACAGCCCCTGCTGCAGGTCGTCGTTGATCCGCCGGGACACCTCATGGGCGGTCGCCACCCGGTGCCGGGCCACCCACACGCTGCGCTCCGCCCCGTCGTCGGGAACGGTGCGCACCAGCGCGATGATCTCGTCGATCAGCTCGGTCCGCGACGCCAGGTCGATCAGCGAGGCCAGCCCACCGCCGCGCCGATTGCGTTCCGCGCCGTCACTCATCCCGATCCCGGGATGCACCACTGCCGCGGTGACTGCCCACGTGCGCCCCCCATGGTTCTGGATGATGGCCGTCCGCGCCTGCGCAGCCCCGTGCGGTGGACCCTCGTGGATCTCCAGACCCTGCAGCATCCCCGGCAGGTCGACGTCGTCGAGGTCCTCGGCCTGTCCTCGCGCGGCCCGGGCGGTGAACCGACGCGAACCGGTCAGCCCGCCGACCGCGAAACACACCGACGCCCACAGCCAGCCGGCGGCCGGACGGCCACGGACCGAGACCACGGTCACCACGAACACGACGCCGAAGACCAGCAGGAAGCCCGCCACACTCCCCCAGGCCTGCCGGTTGATGCCCCAGAAGACGGGCAGCGAGGAGACCGTGAGGGCACCCAGCTGGAAGCCGGACAACCCGAAGAACCAGCCGATCTTGTCGCGGGAATAGTCGCTGTACACAGCTGCTGACATGAAGATTCCTTTCCTTTCGGGTCAGACCACGACAACCGCTGCCGCTTCGGCCCCACCAGCCGCACCGACCCCACCGGCTGCTCCACCCGCACCGCACCGCCGGCACCGCCGGCGCTGCCGACGCCTCGACCCGGCGGCAGGGCCGCCATGTCGCCGCTCCCACCGGGGCTCGGGAGTTGTGGCATGCCACCGGCGTCAGGGGCATCCGGAATGGGCGGCGTGTTGTCCTGTGGGCCGGGGTTGTTGTCCGGCTGGACCGGGGTTGTTGTCCGGCTGGCCTGGGTTGTTGCCCGCTGGCCGGGGGTGTCGTTGGTGGCGTTGCCCGCCCCGAGGAAGTCCGGCTGGTAGGTGTTGTGCCCGACCCCCATCTGGTTGGTGGCATCAGCACCCACCGAGGTTGCGGCAGCCCCGATGTTGGTGAAGGCCTGGAACCCCATTCCGACGGCCTGACCTACCGGCCCCAGAGCGCTGGCGGCTCCTGCGGCCGAGGCCGCGAACCGGCTCGCTGTGGCGGCTTCGCCGTGGGCTTCACCTTGGGATCGGCCGTCGGTTCCCGATTCGGCTGCCGTGCCTCCTGCCGCGCCTGCCGACCGGCCGGAGAGCAGCCCGGCCAGTCCGCCGGACGCGGCCATCCCGGCTCGCAGCGCAGCTCCCGAGGTGGTGCCGGGCTCCATGAACGCCAGCATCTTGAACAGCGCCAGCGGCGACACGGCCGAGACGATGATCATCAGCACCGCCGGCAGCGCCGTCCCGATGGCTTCGTGGGTGCTGTCACCGAGGCCTTGGGCGACCCCTGAGGAGACCTTGATGCCCAGGCCCATGACCAACGTCATGACCACCGGCGTGAAGGCCGCGGCGTGGAACCACCGCAGACTCTTCCCGAACCAGGACTTCCCGATGTCGGAGACCAGCCCCGCCGCGCAGATCGGCATCGTCGCGGCGATCACCAGCAGCGCGCCGGCACGGGTGAGGATGACCAGGAAATGCGCGATCGCTGCCAGCCACAGCAGCAGACCCATCAGCCCCAACACCGTGGCCACCACGCTCTGGGTGACGGTCTCACCGGTGAAGGGCTCCCACGGCTGCCAGTCGTCCCAGGTGTCGACGCCGAACAGGGAGCTCATCAGCGCCTTGTTGAGCCCGCCGCAGGCCGCCAGCACGGCGCCGCAGTAGGCCACCCACACTGCCCAGATCATGACGAACTGCCCCACCCCGAGCACCACCTGGCCCAGGCTCTTGCCGTCACGTTTGATGACAGCTGCGCCGATCTGAACCACCGTCAGGATGACGACCAGCATGAGGGCGATCCACACCGTGCCGGAGTACACCGACCCCAGGGGGCCGTCTTCGCGGAGGTCGACGCTCAGGAAGTGATCCTCGAACTTCAGGATCATGCCCATCACGAACAGGCCCGCGTTCCAGATGGCAAGCATCATGCTGGTCCAGCCGTCAGCCACGACCTTGGCGGCGGCGTCCCCCAGCTTCTGGAACGGGTCAAACGGCAGCGGAAACAGCATGGTCCAACTCCCCTTTACTGGCCTTGCCGATCCCAGGTCCGCCAGCCGGCCTTGATGGCCAGCTCGGTCCCGGGCCACGTCGACGGCGCAGCCGCCGGAGGTGCGCCGGGGGCAACCAGCCAGCGCTGGCCGTCCCACGCCATCCGTTCGCAGTAGCCGTAGACCACCCGGGCCTCGGCACGGACGACGGCGCGGACATCGCTCAGCACGCAGGCGATCGTCCAGTCCGGTCCGTCGGTGGCCTTGATCTGGGCGGCCACCGGCGTGACGGTGACCATGGTTCCGACATCCTTGGCGGAACCCATCCCGGCTGCCCCCAGGAAGGACTGGACGTTGCCCATCAGGGGCCACGCCTCGATGGCGGGCGCCCCGGGCAGGGACCACGCCGCATGGATCTCGTTCGTGCGGGCGATGCTCATCTCCGTCAGCACCGCGACCTCGATCGAGGCGAGCTGGGCGGCCGCGCCTTCCGGGGTGTGCGGGAACCCGGCCGCAACCTTGGCCGGCCCGATCATCGTGGAGGCAGGCATGTCGATGGCCGGTGCCACCCTCGCGGCCGGGGTGCCGCTGACCGAATCAGTCTGCGACACCCGCAACATCGGTTCGGCAGCCAACATGTCACGGCGGGCTGCCATCTCGTCGCCGGTGGGGATGGCGGAGCCGGCCGCAGCGTCAGCATGGCGTCCGCCACCAGCGGTGAACGCGGCACGGATCGAGAAGCCGAGTCCGGCCACCAGCGTGCAGAACACGACCACGGAGCCCACCAGCAGTGCCAGGATCTTCGGTTTCCCCCACGGTTGGGGTGTGGCCGGCGGTTGCAGGCGGGTTCGGCGGGTCATCCCGTGCACCCCGTTCCGAGGATGCCGGTGACCATCGACGGGACCGTCATGTACAGGATCGCGGCGATGAACACGACAACCAGGCCGACGATGCCGGCCTTGCTCGTGTGGGGCATCTGGAAGATGCGTCCGGCCACGATCGAGCCGACCGAAACAATGACCCCGACCAGGAACAGCGCAATGACCGCCCACAGGACGTAGCCGGTGAGTTGATCGGCGTACTGCTGCGCGTTGGGCGGGGCGACAGGACACACCTGCAGGGGCAAGAGGAGGCTGGTGATGTTCACGACTGTTCCTTTCGGGTGTCGCCGGTTCCCTGAGCCAGACGCAGGATCTCTTCGGCTGCCTCCAGCAGCGCGACCGGTAGCGGTGAGGTGTCGACCCCAGCCACCTGAAGCGCCGGGACGACCGGGACGGTGAGGAGTCGCTGGCCGCGATCCGCGGCACGAGTGAGCGGCCCGAACGTGTGGGACAGCACCTTCGGCCACCTGCGGCGAACAGGCCCCAGAATCGCTGCGACGCAGTCGACCTCCGGCAGCAACGCGAGGGTGTTCTCCAGGTGGCGCAGACCGGGAATGGTGGCGTGGGCGGTGACCACAACCGCAGGGGCCTGCAGCAGGACAGCACTCAGCCACGACGTGGCGGCCAGCACGTGGGCAGGGTCCCAGCTGATGTCGATCACCGTGAGACGCGACGCCCTGTCGGGCAGGGACGGAGGCGGAACCTCACAGGGCTCGAGCAGGACGCCGGTGAGCCGCTCGATCAGCACGTCCCCCCGGGTGCCGCGTGACCAGGTGCCGTCGTAGTCGCCCAATTCCGCCGTCGCGGCGGCCACCAGACCACAGCGTGCCGCTGACGCGCATTCCACGACGCGGGCTGGGGCAGCCACGGTGGCCAAGGCGAGCGCCAGCGTGGAGGCACCCACATTGCCGTGCGCACCCACCACCGGCAGTACAGGTTCACCCGCAGGAGCAGCCCAGTCCTGCGCCGCGGTGAAGCGGGTTGCGGCTGGTCCGGAAGTGGCCGGCCTCCACGGCCTGCCAGGCTCGCTTGAGCTCTTCGACGGTGGCCGTCATCCCGCAGCCCCTTCGATGGGCTTGAGGACCTGGTTGCGTGCCCCGATAGCCGCCCGCAACACCTCTGCAGGCAGTGCCTGCAGACGCGCCTTGGCGTCCTGAGCTTGCTCCAACCGCCGCACCGCACGCGACACGTCGGCGATCGCCTGCTCGTCGCTGGTGGCCAATGCCATCAACGCGTTGATCTCTCGCTGTTCCATCAAAGGGGCTCCTTCCCACCCACACCACGCCGCAAGCTGCGCGTTCTTGCTCACTCATGCCGCGAACTCCAAGTCGCTGAGATAGCCACCTGTCCTGGTGGCACACCGCAAGGTCTGCAAGGTCCGCGAAACACGGCGACGAACCGTCGACGCGCTGATACCCAGCTGTTCACCGACAGCCCGGGACACGTCGGCGGACAACAATCCACTGGAGGTGACGCGCCGACTCGGCAGCCGATGGGAAGCCCTGATCAGTGCAATCAACAGTTCGATTTCGTCCCCCGTCAGGACGGCCGCGGATTCGGCCCAATCGAGCAGTTCAGCAAGTTCGCGGTGGGCGGTTTCTTGCGGGCTCCTTTCGGGGGCAGCGCTTTTCCACAGTTCCGTTTGCCCACACACGGCGGTCGCTGCCCAAGTGCGGTCAAAGCGCCTGATCTCGCCGATCCCGAAATCTGCGAGGACTGCTCTCCGGACCGCCCAGCTGATATTCGCGGCCACCTTGTGACCGGACCGCCACGGGAATGTGCGGGCAGCAATCCACAGATGCTCCGCGGCCGCAATGCTGAGCTCGTCGCTGTTGATCCGGGTTCCCCTCAACCGGCTCAAAATGCCGGGAATCAGCAGATGGCACAACAGCGCGGCCGCCGCGCAGTTGTCACCGCCCTCAACGTTGGCCAGGGCAGCCAAGGCAAGCAGCACCTCATCACGGTCCTCAGCGGTGCCGGTTCTCGTCGCGTCCGGATCTGGTCGAGAGTGGTCAGTGCACCCAGCTCGGGGTGCTGGATGCCCCAGCTGGGTAGCTGCTGCTCAGCTGCGTCCAGCAGCGCGGTGATGTCGAGCAATTGTTCGAGGGTGGCCATGAGTGTCTCCTTCTGCCGGGCTGGCAGTGAGACAGTGCGCGTGGCGCGTGGTTCGAGTCGTTGTCCCCAGGCCCCACTCTTGGGGGGCAACGCAGGGGGCAACGCAGCCAAAGCAGGAGTTGACTAGGCGTTTCCCCTGTTTCCCCATTTCTTCGGCACCTGGGGTTGCCGAACACGAGTGGGCAACAGCAGTTGCGCGGTCATATCGCAACCTCGTGAAGCGGGAATCATCCTGCTCTCTGCAGAGCGCTGTCGACGAGTGCGGGTGATCGGCGAACACCCGGGCGCCGATCGCTTCGGCGGCTTTGCGGTGCTGGGAGGCCAGCGAACGACCCGCGGCCAGATGATCACATCTGGAGTCGTTAGCGATCTGGAGTCGTATATGGGCAGCGCTTGGCATTTGGTAGCCAAAGCCCACGCTTCTGGGCTCGCGTCATAGAGGTTGAGTGGTGTCGACGAGCGAGTGTCAGTAGTGCCTGAGAGGCTTGGCCCCATGGCTAGAATCCGCGCAGATATCGTCCCGGAGAACGTGGACGGCCCCTCACTTGTTGCTGCTGCCTCTGGCCTGATGCTTCTCCCCGAGAACGCGTCTCGGCAGATTCGCCTGCACCGGCTCGCGGCTTTGGGCATGTCGCTGGACGACCGCGGGGCTTCACCGTTGAGTTCAAGCGCAGTGCGATCGATCTTGAAGAAGGATGACATCGGCGGTGCCCACATCCTTATGCAGGAGGACTCGTACTCGGAAGTGCTGATCCAGAGCATCAGTTTCATCGGCGGGCCGTATCTCGTCTCGCCAGGTTCGGGCGAGCATACGGTCGCTGACGTGGAGAACTTGATCGATGCGGCCTTCCGTGATGAATGGATACCCGCCGACTTGCGTGGTCCGGCACGGCAGTTGATTCAAGGTCTCCTTACGGTGAGCGACATGGTGCTCAAACGGGCAGGGCTCGCGAGAGGGACCCTACCGAGAGGGTCCGCGCGAACGGCTATGGAGGTGCCGGGCGCCGCGGGTCTGAGGCATATCGCTGAGGCAACTCTCCTGTCGAACGATGACCTCGATGCCCACAGTAGTTGGCTGCGCATGGTCGTCGACACGTTTGCACTCGATCCGGGAGCCCTCCTCGATCCGTGCGCGAGCGACGTCACCGATGACCGTCTCTACATCACCCCGTTCCTTCGGCTTGCTGATGGCTACCGTGTGGTCCTGCCACTTGACCTGCTAGTCACCATCCGCTTTCACCTGCTGCGATTCGCACTCCAGGCCGGCCAACTCGAAGAGCTTGGCAAACGCTGGCGGGAAGCAGCATTCCGTCGTCTTGGGCAGCTGCTTCCTTACGGGTCTTCTCCGGTCCTGCTCGAGGAGAGCTCTCTCATGAGCAGGTATCTGCTGAGGATCGACAGCAAGCGGGATGTTCACGTGATCCTCGCGACTGATCCACTTGTCGACTGGCAGTTAGAGGTCTGGGGTTCCTACGACTCGAGCGCGGCAATGGGCCGCCTCTCAAACTTGATGTCTCCCAGGGTCCGCCGCACCTATTCGACGGCGGAGGAACTGTTCCACTTGGTGCTGGTCGACAGCCCCGGCAGAGCTGCGTTCTGGGGGGTGCCGAACATAGATGGCATCGACCCCGTGCTTATCGCGCGTGCCGACGATCTTGAGGTCATGCTGCACCATGAACCGGACGGTCTGCATGGCCTACTTCTGTTCGCTCAGGCCATCGAGAGGCGACCCGGAGAGTCGATGTCCACAGATATCCTCGACGAGTTCTGTTCCTACCTCGATCACGAGAAGTCGTTCTACCTCTCGGACTTTGCCGCCCCGACCTTCACTGTCTTTCAGCCGGGAGATGGACTGTATCCGCGCCAGAGGTACTACGCAGAGACGGATCGGCATGGTGTCATCCCACCATTGTCGAACCCGCTGATCCTGCAGGCCCAGCGGCTGTATCCCCAGGACGCTCCGGAAATCTTCCTCATTGAGCCAACCAGCTCCTACATCGGTTATGTCGTTGAGCTCGGCGACCAGTCTGTCTTCGTCACACTCGACCGCAAGCAGACTGAGTTCGCAGGTATCGAGCCAGATCTCATGGAGTGTGTCGCCTACTGGGTGCGCGAATGCGCAAACCGCATCGGAGCACGAACCGTTACCGCGACGGAGATCGTTCTCAAGCTCAGCGCACCGGAGTCTTGGAAGAGAGCCCGCGAACGGTCGAAGACCGATACAGCCGTTCGGGTCACTCCGGCTGGAAGCCGCTACACCTTCGAGTTCACCGAGACCTTCGAAGCCCTACTGCAGGACGACTTGAACACCGCTGAGCGTGAACTCGTGACGGTCCTCCTCGTGAGCATCTTCGGAGCCGAGAGCTCCACCTTGGCTTCGACGATTGACAGCCTGGCTCCGTTGGGCATGAAGCGGATGCTCCATGCATTCGACCAGCACGGCTCACCCGACATGCTGGCGGAACGTCTTCCCCGTCCGCTGATCGGCCACGACCAAATCTCGGCTCAACTGCTGGATGAACTCGGTGAATGGCTTCGGTCGCCGAACGGTGGCAACTTCTCCGCAGGGAAACTCGAGGGCGAAGGCCGGGTACGCGTCCTCAATGCAGCAGTAACGTACCTCTTTGAGCGCCTTGAGCGAGAAGTCGCCCAGTACGATCAGCGGAATCTGCTGGACTTCCTTGTTGCCCAAAACGAGACCCTCCTCCACGATGCCAAGTTCAACGCGATCATGCTGAAATCACGGCTGGCGTGCTTTGGTCAACAGTCGTATACGGTCACGGAGTTGGTCAATGACCGCAAGAACAGCGCAACCTCACAACGAGCGAACCGATTCCTGATCGAGTACGTGGCTGCTCAACCACCAACGGGCACGCGAATAGTTGAGCCGCTCGACTACTACCGTTTGCTTGGCCTCGCGACCGAGATCATCCAGAGAGCGACAACCTCGGACTTCCTTCTCTATGACCTTGCGGACTTCGATGTCTCCATTCTTGGCTCCGGCCGTCTGGGAGTGAGCCGGGAAGAACCCGTGACCCAAGCCATGGAGACGTACGCCACCAACTCAGGCATGCGATCTGTTCAGGCGGCAACCAGCGTCGACGAAAGTCACGTAGAAGACGACGTTGACGTGGCCGCCGTCATTGCCGGCAGCGAGTACGCAATGCGTGCTGAGTTCGGATTCACCCTTAATGAACTCCGCGAAGTCTGCGGAGGCTTGCTGGACCTAGCAACCGCCGACCAGGTTTCGCGCATCGATCGTTCCTTGGCTCTCTCGAAGGTGGCCGAAGAGCGCGGCATGCCGGAAGGGATCATCTCGACCGTACTCGACGCGATAACAATCAGTGAACGGTCCTCGTTTCTCGAGATCGGACCAGACGCCTATCCGTGGCGTTTCAACCGAGACATCTCCTATACGCGCCGGCCGGTGGTGCTCCAAGGCAGCGATCTTGTCTTTGGTTTCCGCAGCATTCACATGCTCGGGCCCTTCTGGGTCGAAAACATTCTGTCGGGTCGCCTGCAGGGCCGCGCGAAGACGATCGAGATGCAACAGTATATATCCGACGCGAGGGGCGAAATCAACGATGCCTTCGCCCGCTCTGTTGCTGCACGGTTAAAAGGCATAGGCATGTCAACAAAGGTGTCGGTGAAAAAGATTGGAGGGCTTCACATGCTCGATGATGATCGCAAAGACATTGGCGATATAGACGTCCTCGCCATTCACACTGAGACCCGGTCCATCATCGCCATTGAGGCTAAGGACTTCGAACTTGCACGGACCCCGGCCGAGATGGCAAGAGAACTCGAGAAACTGTTCACAGGCAAGAAGGGGAAGAAGTCGACCATTCAACTCCACACCAGGCGCATCAACTGGCTCCGAGATCACCTCCACCAGGTGGTCTCGGAAATGGACATACGCGCAGATGACGACACCGCTCCTTGGCATGTGATCGGCGCTGTCGTGACCAGCGAGCCGCTCGTGACACCACACGTTTCGACCAGCACACTTCCAGTGATCCCACTTGACGACCTCGGGCTCAACACCCTCCACCTCACGCCCCACCATGGCAGACCACCCTCCACGAGGAAGGCGCACAAAAAGCACCCACGGCGATGACTCACGCGCACCGGTTGCGTCACACCACAGCCAGCCTGGTCCTCAATGCCGGGGCCAGCCTGGAGGAGGTCTCGCATCTGCTGCGGCACGCCAGCCCAGCCACCACGGCGATCTACGCCAAGACCGATCTGACCCGGCTGAGGACGATCAGTCGGCCCTGGCCGCTGTCCGGGGATGTGTCTTGAACTCGTCGTTGGAAGCCGTGTCCGATCTGGTCAGCCCGTATCTACGGGTCCGGCGCGCGTTGGGATACAAGCTCGACAAGCTCCGCAGGTTGCTCCAGGGGCCACGGTCAGCGCCTGAGATGAGAGCGCGCCGCGGGAGCTGGGGTCGATGGCGTCGCGACAAGCGGCGGCGCAGGCACCTGCGGGAGTTGTCCGTTATGCCGCCGTGGGGTGTCAGGACGCGCGGGCGTCGAGCCAGTCGAGGCTGGCCAGGATCTCCCGAGTTGGACCTCTTTAGTGCCCCAGATCGGCCAGTAGTTCGGCGACGTCGTCGGGGACAACGGGTTCGGCTTGGAGTTGTTGGCCGGTCAGGCGGATGGTGACGTGCTGCAGGGGGCGGAGTGCCCGGATGATCTTCTTCAGTGACCAGCCGCTGCGGGCTTGCAGGTCGCGGGCGATCGCGAGCGCTGTGAACACGATGGTGAGGTGGGCCTCGATCGCCTCGCGGGTGCGGTGGAAGATCGGCCGCGCAGCAAGGTCCGACTTGGACATGCGGAAGGACTGCTCGACCCTCCACAAGTCGTGGTAGCTGGCGATGACCTCGGTGGCAGGCATCACGGCCGCGGTGATGTTGGTGACGTAGCCCTTCAGCCCCACAAGGGCTTCGGCGCGTTCCAGGGATGCCTTGTCCAAGGTCGCGCGCTGGCCGGTGGTCTTCACGAAGCGGACCTTCTTGGCGGGCTTGTCGCCGTCCACGACGGCCTGGGCCCGTTTCAGTTGCTCGGTCAGGGTGTGTCGATCCCGCACCGCCCGCTTGCGCGAGTACGCCCAGATGGCCCGCCACGCCTTCGGGTGCTCGGCGGGGTTCCACACCGGCTCGGCCCGTGTCGTTATCCGCTGCGGGTCGGGGGCAGTGCGGCGCATCGTGATCGTGTCGATGATCTGGCCGTCGGTGAACGCGTTACCGTGCCAGCGGAAGTGTTTGGCCAGATCGTGGGGTGCTTTCGTGACCCGCGACCCGACGATGAACCGCAACCCGGCCTCGTCGATCGCCGTCAGGTTCGCCGCGGACAGCATCCCGGCATCGGCGACGACGACCATGTCAGCGACCCCGTGGCGTTTCTGGAAGGCCTGGATCACCGGGATGATCGTGTGGGTTTCGGCCTGGTTTCCCTGGAAGCAGGCGATCTCGAGCGGGAACCCGGACCGGTCGACCAACAGCCCGACCACGATCTGGGGATCCACGCGGCGTTCCTTGGAGTAGCCGACCTTGCGCAGGTCGTCTTCGGTGTCGGTCTCGAAGTACAACGTCGTCACGTCATACATCAGTAAGGACACGTCCCCGCCGTGGTCGGTCCACACATGGTGGAAACACGCCTGCGCGACCCGATCTCGATAGTCCTTGTCAGCACAGCGTTTCAGGCACCGCTTCACCGTGGACAAGTGCACTGGTGCAATCCCGAGATCGGCCACGATCCGCAAGCTGTCGAGCTTCGAGGTCGGCTCCACGAGCCGGGCCAGCACGAGCTGGAAGAACGCCTCGTCATCGACCACCTCGAACCCGAGCCGATCCCAGGCGCCACGAACCACGTCGATCAACAACTGGGACTGCTTGCCCTCGATCACCGCCACCCCAGGACGGGCCCCACCCTGGGTGGGCAGCTCCAGCATCGGCTGGTTGGCGTGCAACTTGTCATGCCCGATCCGCAGCAGCGCGACCAGCTCGGCCTCGTCATGCGCCGAGCCAAGATGCTCCAGAATCGTGCGGACCCCGCCCCGCTTCTCCACGATCTGCACAGCCGTCGCCCCCGAAGCCGTCTTCACCTTCCGCAGGAACGGGCTCACCCCCCGATCCTACCTCGCCCTTAGTGCCCCAAAACCGACCACCAAACCGCGCTGACAAGGAACTCCACCCCGCGAAACCCCGACAACCGGGTCAAGAGGTCCAACTCAGGCCTGAGATGAGAGCGCGCCGCGGGAGCTGGGGTCGATGGCGTCGCGACAAGCGGCGGCGCAGGCACCTGCGGGAGTTGTCCGTTATGCCGCCGTGGGGTGTCAGGACGCGCGGGCGTCGAGCCAGTCGAGGCTGGCCAGGATCTCTTCGACGCGTTCCCCGACTTCCATGGGGACACCGTTTTCGTCCGGCACGTTGCACACGTGGTCGTGCACGATCCGGCGGGCTTCTTCCACGTGCCCTTCAGCTTTGGTGACGGCGGCCAGATCGAGCTTGGGGATGGTGTCGAAAGGTGCAGCCAGCAGCGCCGTCTCGGTGGCGGCCCGCGCTTTCTCCAATTCGTCCTTCTGGAGGAAGTGAATGGACAGGATGTGGGCGACGTCCACGATGGCACAAACCATGTGGTTGTCGATGTTCATGTCGACCAGCCAGGACCATCCGCCCGGACGAATCTGGTCGAATGGACGTCCGTTGACCAAGCGCAGCGCGGTGACCAGGTCACTGATTCCCTCGACGCCCCGAGCTTGTCCGCGCAGCCGCAGCCGCCTGAAGAGATCCACGTCGACGAGCAGATCCTCGACTTGGTAGACGGGGACGCCGCGCTGCTGGGCGGCCTTGGATCGAGTGGCTTCAGGCAGGTGCCATTCCCCTGTCCGCGGATTGGTCCCCAGCCAGTCACGGACCTTCTTGACCGAACTGCGGGTGGTCGATGCGCTGTGCCCGAAAGCGTCGGAGATTTCGTCGCTGGTGGCACCGTTCTCACGCAACGCGATGTAGGCGAGGACTTCGGTGTAGTAGGGCTTGCGCTTGGCGATCGGGGCGCCATGCGCTCGCACCGACACGGGCCCCAGCAGGGCCAGCCGTGGACGGTCACACTGGCTGGAGAACCAGTCCGTCACGTCGACGTCCAGGGTCGGGTCGGACTGCTCCACCTCTGCCCGCACGTGAGCGGGCACTTTGGGATCCAGCTCGGCCAGGTCCTCGCCGGTGGCCACGGGGGGCAACGCGGTGTCGTCAGTGTCGAGCAGTGAGCTCGCCGGCTCGATCAGGTCGCGGTCGAGCACGGTGCGGGGCACGGTGAGCTCGTCGCGTAGTGCGCCGGCGTCGTCGGCGAGGGAGCGCCACCCGTCCTCGGCGTCTGACGTGGCGGGCATGGGGGTGTCGCCAGCCAGTTCGCTGTGTTCCAGCAGCGCTGCGCAGCCGCGGGCCTCGTCGCCGGTCAGGCCGACAGCGACCAGATCCAGTCCGAGGTTCGTGAGCGTGACGCGGCCCTGCGATGAGAACCGGAGCTCGGGGCCAGACACTGCGTCGGTTTCTCCACCGACGACCACCGCCGTGGCGGTCATGGTGGGTTGGGCTTCAACAATGGTCACCAGTCGTTGGAGTGTCTCGTTCTGCGCGGACTCGGCGTCGATGATCATCAACCGTGCCCCCCACGCTTCGTCCTCGAGTTGGGCGCTGCGCGCTGTGGCGGCGTCTGTCCCGGCCTGCCGGGCCCGCGCCAGCGTGGCGACAGCGTCGGCGAGCACGTCAGCGGAGGCTCGGTCGATCGACGTGGTCTCGCTGAATCGTTCGGGGTTCATGGGCTGCACTTCGTTGGCGACCCCCACACAGGTGACCTTGGCGTCGCGCGACCAGGGATTCACGGCGAGTTCGGCAGCGAGGTAGCGCAGGAAGTCGTGGCCGAAAGTGGTGTCGCCGGTGACCCGGACCGTGGCCAGCCGTTCGAAGTTCAGCAACCACAGGTCGCCGTTGTCGCTGGTGCCGCTGGTGACCAGGAGCGAGTAGGGGGCGGGCTGTCCCTCGGCCGCTGCGCCGACGTCGCCCAACGCGTGTCGTGGGCCAGCCGCCACCGCAGCCCCGCGCCGTCGTCGCATTCCCAGGGTTCGTCGAGTTCCATCGCGGTGTCGAGGTGGAGCACCATGGCGTCATCGGTCAGCTGGACAGCCGCCACCGCAGGCATGGCGTCGCCCTGGCTGAGCTGGCTGGTGGCCAGTCGCCGCAACGCTTCGTCCATGAAGCGCACCGTCGGCGCAGACACCGACCCGGCCACTTCGATCGTCTTGGCCACCGGCGCCAGAACGGGATCCGGTGCGGCAATCGCTCGTCCTGGTCGCCTGGCCCGGAACTGTTGCTCCCTGCGTCGTTTCAGCATCAGCAGGGCCGAGCCGGCCAGGACGGCGCCGCCCATGGTGAGTCCGGTGAGCAGCCAGGATGCGAGCACTCCTTCGGCAGGACGGGTCACAGTGGGCGCCTCCGACTGCTCTGCCGACGCGGTGACCGACGGCTGCGGCGTCACAGAGGCCGGCGCCTCCGACTCCCCTGCCGATGCGGTCACCGACGGCTGCAGCGCCCCAGAGGCAGGCGCCTTCGTCGCTTGTGGCGTGGACGAGGCAGCGGTCGGCATGGCTGAGGAGGGGGCCGGGGCCGGCTGGGCTGAGGGAGGTTCGGTCTCTGGTGTTGTGTCGACATCTGGAGCTGGTGTCGGAGCGCTGGTAGCGGTGGGGGTGACGGGGATCTTCAGCGTCCAGCCGTCCAGGATCAGGTCCGGATTGGTGAGATGCCGGCCATCGGCCTGCTGGATCCCTTTCGATGCCTCGAAGATTTCCGGCCACCGGTCGGCATCACCCAGGTAGGTCTTGGCCAGCCGCGACAGCGTGTCCCTCGAGGTCACCACATGATCGATGGTCACGACCGAGTCGGCGTTGGTGGTGATTGTGACGGGGATCTTCAGCGTCCAGCCGTCCACGATCAGGTCCGGATCGGTGAGATGCCGGCCATCGGCCTGCTGGATCCCTTGCGATGCCTCGAAGATCTCCGGCCACCGGTCGGCATCACCCAGGTAGGTCTTGGCCAACCGCGACAGTGTGTCCGCCGAGGTCACCACATGATCGATGGTCCTGGTCGGTGGCGTGTCCGGTGTTTGGTCTTCTGCCGGCGTGGGCGTCTGGTCAGGAGCCGGGGTGGGTGCCGTGGTCTGGGCTGCCGTCGCGCTGGGTGCGCTGGAGATGGTTTGGGCCGATGCCGTGTGCACGGCGCCGCCGGTCAGGGGCACGGCGATCAACAGGGCGGCAGCGGCGGCCACCAGTTGTCTCGCGGCGACTTGTGGGACTCGCATCCCGGGAAGGTGCGGTGCTTGGATGCCGCGGGTTTGGGCGACGATCTCCATCACGAGGGAAACCGCGAGGAACAGCCATACCAGCCATCCACAGTATTTGAGGACACCGAGGGCCAGCGTCCCGTCGTCGGGTCTGGTCAGCCAGTCACCCAGCTGGGCAAAGGAGGGGATGTTTGCCGGGATGGGGCTGCCGGCGATCGTCACCAGCAGCCAGGGCAGTCCCACCAGGATGCCCAGCAGCAACAGGACCGCGAAGAACCCGACAATGCGGGTGCGTGTCTTCATCGTGCTGCCCCCTGGAAAGCGCGGACAACGTCAGCCGACGCGGTTCCGCTCACGGGCAGGGACCCGACTCCGATGATGGACAGGAAGATGCAGTCGTAGCTGCCGGAGACGTTGACGGTGATGGTGTTCCCGGCCATGCTCACCGAGCCGGACACCCCGGCCTGGGCCAGATACTCGTGAGCGGCGCCGACAGCCAGGACGGTGTCGGGTTGTGCCTGGTGGCCGCGGGTGAGCGAGTCGAGTTGCACTCGTTGCCCCCCGGCGCGGGCAGCCTCGGCCGCGACAGTGCGGGCTCGTTGCTCCGAGACGGCCTGGCCGCCGAAGTCGGCAGCGACCCCGACCACCGGGATCATGCACAGCGCCCCCAGCGCGACGGCGACACTGATCGAGCCCTTCTCCTTGTCGCGACGTGCACACATGGCAGTCACCTTCCTCGGTAGGTGTCCAGCGGGGAACCAACAGTGGCGTCCACGGTGATCGTTCCGGGTAGGCCGGTCATGGTCAGGTCACCAAGATCGACTGCACAGGTGACGGTGGCGCTGACCTGTGCGGGGCTTCCCACCGTCACCGCGAACCCTGACGTGTCCACGGTGACGGTCGTCGAGCCGCACTGCAGGCCTTGGTTGACCAGGGTTTGGGCACCGGCGGCCGACGCTTTGGCTTGGGCGTCGCCCGGGGTGCGGGCCAGCGACGCCGAGCGTGCAGCCTCGGCGGCCGCGGCCTCGACGCTTTGATGGGCCATCGCGACCCTGCCGGCAGCGATGATCACGACGACGAACAGCACGAAGGCGGGGATCGCGATGACGGCCTCGATCGCCGCGGACCCCCGCTCACGGTCACCCCACCTGCCGGTCATGTCAGTCTCTCCCACGGCAACGTGGCCGACCTGGCCACGGGTGGGGTGATGCCGGGGACGATCGACAACGCCGCACCGGTCACGGTGACGGTCGCACCGTCGGCGGTGCCGAACACCGTCACTCCGTAGTCGCGCAGCGCCCCGTGCGACTGTGCCAGTGCCGATTCCGCTGCGTCGCGTCCGGCTTCCAGGCTGCCCATGGTGTAGGCGGCGGCTGCCCGTGCGCCGTCCTGGGCGGCGGCCCCGGCGACCGTGGACGCGTGGTAGTACAGCGCGGCCTGCAGGCCGGCGAAGACGACCGTGAACACCATCGGCAGCAGGATGACCTGCTGCATGGTCACCGACCCGCGCTCGGCAGGCCCTGCCTGCCACCAGCGGGCTCGGCCTGTCGTGCGTGGCCGTTCACCTGATCTGGCTGACCTGCTGGTCCACGTAGGCGCGGATGGCCGTGGCAACCACCGCGACGATCACGATGGCGAACACGGCCCAGGCCACCTGTTCGATGGTGACCGACCCCTTCTCGGGGTCACCCTTGACCGCCGAACGGACGGTCCGGCACTGGGCCTGGAAGTACTCCGCGG
>CAVSPO010000021.1:0-13949 GCA_963730005.1 uncultured Actinomycetota bacterium | reverse complement strand
GGGAGCCGGCACCAGCATCGCGGGCAATGCTGTGGGCGAGGGTCTGGTCCTCGACATGGGCCGTTACCTCAACCAGGTGATCTCGGTGGACCCCGAGAAGCGCACCGCCACCATCCAGCCCGGCGTCATCCAGTCGGACCTGCAGGAGGTGCTGGCGCCCCACGGGCTGCGCTACGGGCCAGACCCGTCCACCAGCAACCGCTGCACCATCGGCGGCATGATCGGCAACAACGCCTGCGGCGCCCGGGCCCTCGGCTACGGACGGACCTCCGACAACGTGGTCAGTCTCGAAGTGATCACGGGCACCGGCGAGCTGATCCCCATCGGCGAGGGCGCCGATCCAGCGGCTGCCCCGCTGCCCCAGCTGCAGCAGCTGGTGGCTGAAAACCTCGCCATCATCCGCACCGAGTTCGGCAAGTTCAGCCGACAGGCCTCCGGCTACGGCATGGAGTGCCTGCTGCCCGAAAAGGGGTTCGACGTCGGCAAGTTCTTCGCCGGCACCGAGGGCACCTTCGGCGATCTCGTCGAGGCCACCGTGAGCCTGGTCGGTGACGAGCCGTACAAGGAGACGATCGCACTCGGCTACCCCACGATGCCCGAAGGCGCAGACGCCATGCCGGCCATCCTGGCGTTCAAGCCGACGGCGGTCGAGGGCCTCGACCGTCGCATCGTCAACGCCGTGGAGATCCGCAAGGGCTCGAAGGCTGTGCCCCAACTCCCCGCCGGTGACGGCTGGCTGTTCGTCGAGGTGGTCGGCTCGGACGCCGCCGAGGTCAGGACGCGCGCCGAGCAGCTGCTCGCCGCCTCCGGCTGCACGGACGGCTGGGTCGTCGAAGACCCGAAGCACGCTGCCCGGCTGTGGAGTCTTCGTTCCGACGGCGCGGGTCTGGCCGGTGTTGCGCTCGACAAGCCCTGCCATTCCGGTTTCGAGGACGCCGCTGTGCCGCCGGCCAAGCTGGGCGCGTACCTGCGTGATTTCGACGCCCTGCTGGAGAAGCACGGGTTGCGGGGCCTGCCCTACGGCCACTTCGGTGAGGGCTGCGTGCACGTGCGCATCGACTTCCCGCTGGACGAGCAGGGCGGCACCGAGAAGTACCACGCCTTCATGGTCGAGGGAGCGAAACTGGTGACCAGCTACGGCGGTTCGATCGCCGGCGAGCACGGCGATGGCCGCGCCCGCAGTGAGCTGTTGCCCATCATGTACTCGGCCGAGGCGTTGCAGCTGTTCGGTGCCGTCAAGAAGCTGTTCGACCCCGAGAATCTGATGAACCCCGGCGTCGAGGTCGATCCCCGGCCGCTGACCGCTGACGTCCGCATCGCCCAGACAGTGCATTCGCCCTTGCGCCGCACGGACAACAAGTTCGTCGATGACGTGCACCGCTGCACCGGTGTGGGCAAGTGCCTGGCCGACACCAGCAAGGCTGGCGGGGTGATGTGCCCCAGCTTCCATGCCACCAACGATCAGAAGGACTCCACACGCGGCCGCGCGCGCATCCTGCAGGAGATGATCAACGGTGAGATCGTCAAGGGCTGGGGCGCACCGGAGCTGAAGCAGGCTCTCGACCTGTGCCTGCAGTGCAAGGGCTGTCGTCGCGACTGCCCCACCGGCGTCGACATGGCCGCCTACAAGTCGCGGGTGCTGTACGAGAGCCTCAAGCGCCGAATGCGTCCGATGAGTCACTACGCGATGGGCATGCTGCCGCGCTGGGGACGGCTGGTGAACACGCTGCACCTGGCGGCCGTCGCCAACGTCTTCATGCAACACAAGCCGTTCAGCAGCATCATCAAGCTGCTAGCCGGGGTTGACCAGCGGCGCCCGATGCCGAAGTTCCGCGCCAAGGGTTCCGCCAAGTCGCAGGCCGCCCAGGTCCCCAAGCACGAGATCCCAACCGCTGGGCCGGTTGCCGTGTGGGTCGACTCCTTCACCGACGCCTTCGAGGGCGCTTCGGTGACCGCGCTCGTGCAGGTCCTGCACGCAGCCGGCTTCGACCCGTACGTGATCCAGGAACATGCCTGCTGTGGCGTGTCGTGGATCACCACCGGGCAGTTGGACGCGGCTCGCAAGCAGCAGCAGAACGCTCTGAACGTGCTGTACCCGATCGCCAAGTCCGGTGTCCCGATCGTCGGCATGGAGCCCAGTTGCATGGCCACCTGGCGCAGCGACGCCTTCGAGCTCAACCCTGATGATGAGCGGGTGCCCGTGGTGGCTGGGCAGATCAAGACGCTGGCCGAGGTGCTGACCTCGCTGGACGGCTATCAGCCACCCGACCTGTCAGGCCTGACGATCGTCGCCCAGCCGCACTGCCATCAGGCCAGTGTGATCGGGTGGGAGGCCGACCAGAAGCTGCTGGACGCCACCGGCGCGAACGTGGTCACGGTGGCCGGCTGCTGCGGTCTGGCAGGCATCTTCGGCGTGGAGGCCGGCGAGCACCACGACATCTCGGTGAAGGTGTTCGAGCACGACCTGAAGCCGGCAATCGAGGCGGCCGGGCCGGACGCGATCATGCTCGCTGACGGGTTCAGCTGCCGCAAGCAAGCCAAGGACCTCGCCGACCGGGATTCCTTGACGCTGGCAATGCTGCTCGCCAGCAAGCTCTGAAAGAACAAGCCTCCCTGCTCGTCAGGACCTTCGGGTGTTGACAAGCGGGGAGGCCTTCTTCTGCCCTGTGGAGTTCAGTGCTGGGGCCAGGCGCCGCGCACGTACTGCGGTGGATACAGGGCAGCGCGATCGACTCCGCCCAACTCCGCGGCGGCACGCTGTGGAAAGTGCGGCTCCCGCAACGCGACCCGGCCCAACACCACCAGGTCGGCCTGGCCGGAGGCGATGATTTCCTCGGCCTGGGCGGGGCTGGTGATCAGGCCGACCGCCGCCGTCGCGATGCCGGTCTCGGCGCGCAACCGGGCAGCGAACTCCACCTGGTAGCCGGGGCCAACCGGAATCCGGGCAATCACGTTGCCGCCCGAGCTGACGTGGACCAGATCAGCGTCGTGGGCCTTCAACAGCCTGGCCAACTCGACCGACTGGTCGGCATCCCAACCGCCTTCGGTCCAGTCGGTGGCTGAGATGCGAACCAGCAGCGGATTGGTCCAGACGGAGCGCACCGCGTCCACCACCTGCAGCAGTAGCCGCGCCCGGTTCTGCAGGGAACCGCCGTATTCGTCGGTGCGCAGGTTGCTCAGGGGCGAGAGGAACTGGTGCAGCAGGTAGCCGTGCGCAGCGTGGATCTCGATGACGTCGAAGCCGGCTGCGGCGGCGCGGACGGCAGCCTCGCGGAACTGCGCGACCACCGTCGTGATGCCCGCGCTGTCCAGTTCGATCGGGGTCGCCAGCCCCTCGAAAGCGACGGCGCTGGGGGCAACCGTCTGCCATCCGCCGTCGGCCGGCGGCACCGAACCCTGCTGTTCGCCAGCGAAACCGCGATAGGTGCTGGCCTTGCGGCCGGCGTGGGCCAATTGGACGCCGACCCGCACCGGCACCCGTTCGCCGTCGGGGGTCTGCAGGGTCTGGGTGTGCACGAAGTCGGTGATGTGGCGCCAGCTGGCAACTTGCCGGTCGTTCCACAGCCCGGCGTCCTGCGGGCTGATCCGGCCCTCGGGGCAGACTGCGGTGGCTTCGGACAGGATCAGCCCGAACCCGCCTGTGGCGAAACCGCCGAGATGCACCAGGTGCCAGTCGGTGGGGACGCCATCGCGGCCGTCGATCATGTACTGGCACATGGGGGCAACCGCCAAGCGGTTGGCGATGGTCAGGTCACGCAGTCGCAAGGGTTCAAAGAGGGCAGGCATGGGCACCTTCGGTCCGTGGTCGGTGAATCGGCAGGCGTGCTTGACGCCCGCACTTGTCAACTCACGAATCACCCGCGGCATTCCGCCACGTTCCAAGGACGCCCGCCGCGGACTGCCCGCGACGGGCTCAGCCTCAGTCGCGCATCAGGCGCCTGTGCTTGGACGGGTGCGGACGAGAAGCCTCCTCGCCGAGGCGGGAGATCTTGTTCTTCTCGTAATCGGCGAAGTTGCCCTCGAACCAGAACCACTGCGGGACACCGGCCTCGTCCTCGCCCTCCCAGGCCAGGATGTGCGTGGCGACCCGGTCCAGGAACCAGCGATCGTGGCTGATGGTGACGGCACAGCCGGGGAATTCCAGCAGGGCGTCTTCCAGGCCCTGCAGCGTCTCGACGTCCAGGTCGTTGGTCGGCTCGTCCAGGAGCAGCAGGTTGCCGCCCTGCTTCAGCGTCAGCGCCAGGTTCAGCCGGTTGCGCTCACCGCCGGAGAGCACACCGGCAGGCTTCTGTTGGTCGGGGCCCTTGAAACCGAAGGAGGCCACGTAGGCGCGGCTGGGCACCTCGAAGTTGCCCACCTTGAGGTAGTCGAGCCCGTCGGACACCACTTCCCAAACATTCTTCTTGGGATCCAGCCCGGTTCGATTCTGGTCGACGTAGCTCACCTTCACCGTCTCGCCGATCTTGAGCGAGCCGGAGTCCGGCTGCTCGTCGCCGACGATCATCTTGAACAGCGTGGTCTTGCCGACGCCGTTGGGGCCGATGATGCCGACGATGCCGGCTCGGGGCAGTTGGAAGCTCAGATCATCGATCAGCACCCGGTCGCCGAATGCCTTGTGCAGGTGGTTGGCCTCCAGGACGATGCCGCCCAGACGCGGGCCCGGCGGAATGTTGATCTCGCTGGTGTCGAGCTTGCGGTTGCGCTCCGCCTCGGCCGCCAACTCCTCATAGCGCTCCAGGCGGGCCTTGCTCTTGGCCTGACGGGCCTTGGGGCTGGAACGCACCCACTCCAGCTCGCGCTCCAGGATCTTGGCGCGCTTGGCGTCCTTCTGACCCTCGATCTGCAGACGCTTGCGCTTGGTCTCCAGGTAGGTCGTGTAGTTGCCCTCGTAGGGGTAGAGCCGGCCGCGGTCGACCTCGCAGATCCACCCGACCACGTTGTCGAGGAAGTAGCGGTCGTGGGTGATGCACAAGACCGCGCCCGGGTAGGTCTTGAGATGGCCTTCCAGCCAGTTCACCGACTCGGCATCCAGATGGTTGGTGGGCTCGTCCAACAGCAGCAGGTCAGGCTGCTGCAGGAGCAGCTTGCACATGGCGACGCGACGACGCTCGCCGCCGGAAAGGATGTTCACCGGGGTGTCACCGGGCGGGCAGCCCAGCGCGTCCATGGCTTGCTCCAGCTGCGCGTCGATGTCCCAGGCGTTCTTGGCGTCCAGGGCGGTCTGCAGCTCGCCCATCTCGGCCAGCAGGGTGTCGAAGTCAGCCTCGGGATCGGCCATCGCCTCGCTGATCTCGTTGTAACGAGTCAGCATGCCCTTGACCTCGGCGACGCCCTCCTCGACGTTCTCAAGGACCGTCTTGTCCTCGGTCAGCGGCGGCTCCTGCAACAGGATGCCCACCGTGGCACCCTTGGCCAGCTGTGCGTCGCCATTGTTGATGGGCTCCAACCCGGCCATCACCTTGAGCAGGGTGGACTTGCCGGCGCCGTTGGGGCCGACGACCCCGATCTTGGCGTCCGGGAAGAATGACAGCGTCACGTTGTCGAGGATCAGCTTCTCGCCGATCGTCTTGCGGACGTTGTGCATTTGATAGATGAACTCAGCCATGTGGCGTCGGATCCTTCGGTAGCTCGGCATTCCGGGTGGAAATCCACCGTCGACCAGTATGCCAGCTCGCGCTTCCGGGCCCGATTCCTCAGCGGACGGCCCGCGCCACCAGCTCCTGCGCCTTGGCGTGGCGCGCCAATTCCAGATTGACCGGCTTGATCACTTCGTCCAGTGCCACGGCTGTGACGGCCCTGGTCATCGCAGCTTCTGCCTGGGCCGCCTTGTGTCGGGCACCGACCTCGACACCGATCCGGCTGACCCCGGCCAGCGCCACCCCGGTGCCCAGACCACTGAACACCATCAGGGTGGGCAGCGGAATGTTGTACCAGCGATAGATCTGCAGCGGGGGCAACTGGAAGTAGGCGAGGATGACGCCGCTGAACAACCACAGCAGACCGGTGGCGACAATCACGATCATGAGCCACTGGAGTACCCGCACCAGTTTCCACCAACCGTGCCCCTCGTTCATCCGCAGGTCGGTGGTGGCGACCGCCCGGTCGAGATCGTCCGCCAGGCGCTGCCGATCGGTGCGCGCCGCCTCGCGTACCGCGTCCGCCCAGCCCCCCGGGAGGCCGGCTGAGGCCTCATCCACGAGGGCTCGCACAGCGGCGTCGACGCGAGACTGCTGCACTCCCCCGCCGACCCGCAGGCTGGTCCGCTGCACCTCGACCGGTTGCAGCTCGTTCTGTTTGGGACGTTCGGTCTTCCTGGCGGCACCCCGGTCCAGATGCAACATGCGCAGAGGATCCGGGCGCAGCTTCGTCAACCAGTTCACCAGCGGCCAGCCGGTGGCTCCAACACCGCGATGCCGCATCGACCCCAGCACCGCTGCACTCACCTGGGGCACGCCCGCCGCCTCGGCGAAGGCGTCCGCCAAGCGTCCCTGGAGGGTCATCGGGATGTCACCGACGCGCCCGTCGCCGAGATCCGCGTCGAGGGCTCGCGCGGCAGCCGCCACGTCAAGGGAGAGCCGGGCAGCGGCCGCGGCCTTGTTGCTGACCAGCTTCTTGATGGCGGCCCGCAGTTTGTCGATGTTGAGCCCGTCCAGCGCCGACACCGCCAGCACCGGCACCTCGCCCAGGCCCTCGCTGCGGAGCAGGGCACGCAGGTCCTTCATGGTTTTGTCGAGCTGGTCGGGGGTCAGTCGGTCGGCCTGGTTGAGCACGACCATCATCACCTCTGCATGGTCGGCCAGGGGCCTCAGGTAGCGCTCGTGGAGCGCGTTGTCCGCGTATTTCTGGGGGTCCACCACCCAGATCAGGCAGTCGACGAGCTGCACCAGCCGGTCGACCTCCACACGGTGCGACGTCATCAGCGAATCGTGGTCGGGCAGGTCCAGCAGCACCAACCCGGCCAACGCCGGGTCACCATCGTCCACGACCTGACGGCGGGGCACGGCGAGCCAGTCGAGCAACTCGGACGGCGGCTGAGCGCCCCAGTAGGCGGCCAGGGCCTTCGATGTGGTGGGTCGCTTGACGCCCGGCTCGGCCAGCTGGCGCCCGGCTATGGCGTTGAAGACACTCGACTTGCCGGACCCGGTAGCTCCGGCCAGCGCGACTACCGTGTCGTCCCCGGAGAAAGCCAGCCGCTGATCCACCTGCTGGACGACTCGTCGCGCCTCGGCCACCACCCGATCATCGCCTCGGCCCTCGCTGAGGCTGGCCGCGTCACCCAGGGCACTCACCCGCGACGCCAAGCCGGCGCGCTGCCGTGCCTCCTTGGGACTGCCGGTCATCGCTGGTCACCTCGCGGCTGCTCGATCAGCTCCGCTTCGACCAATTCACCACTGTTGTCCCCCGTCACCTGACGGATCCTGACGGTCTCTTCGACGGCTCCCCGACCGATGGCAGCGGGGCTGCCCGAGTCGATGGCGCCCTGTTGTTCGGCGGGGGGCAGCGCGGCTGCGCGTCCGGTCTGGGGATGGAAGTCGAACTCCTCGTACCCCTCAGCTCGGGCGATGTTGACACGCTCGCTGGCTTCCCGGATCCGGGCGGCCCGCTCACCGGTCACCTGCAGGTCAGCCAACGCCTGCTCGTAGCGGCCCAGCTCGCCGGCCATCAGTGCGTGCACCCGTTCATCCAGCTGTTGCTTGGCGATCACAGCGAGCCTGCGCACGGCGTCCTCACCGAAAATCGACTCGAGCAGCTTCTGGGCCAGCACCGCGCTGCCCCCGGCGACACCGATCTCGGCCCCGGTCAACCCTGCGGTCTGGCTGAAGATCACCAGCATCAGCGCGGCACCGACGCCGTTGACGCCCAGAGCCGCGATCCGGGCGCCCTTGCGTTTGCCTCGTCCCTCTTCCGCGACCAGCGTCATGACGTCGGTCTGCCAACCCCTGATGAGTCGCGACACCGCATCAGGAACATCCGGGGATGCCTTGGCCAGGTCGGGGTGAGCCAGCAGCAGCTGACGCCCCGCCGGATTGCCCAGCCAGGCCCGACCTGCCCGCTCCGCGGCGGCGCGGGCCTCCTCGACCAGCAGGATCTCCAGACCGGAGCGCGCAGCAACGGCGACTTCCTGGCCTGCCGACGGTTCTCCCCGCAGCGCCCCGGTCAGTTTGTCACGCAGCCAGGAGATCTTCTCGTCCATGGCGCGGGTAAACTCCCCGGTCCCGACGTAGTCGTGCCAGCGTGACAGCACCTCGCCGCGCAGCAGGGTGCCGTCGGCGGTCTGGACGGCCACCGCGCGAGACGCCTCGTCGAACGACTTGGAGGCGTCCTGCTGGAGGGCGTCGACGGTCTCAAGCTGCGCCTGGATGGCTGCCGCGACGCCGGGCGCGCGTGTCGTCAGCGAACCGATCGCGCCGTCCAGGGTCTGCATGACGATCCGCTGCCGGCTCGCTTTGTCCGCGGCCAGGGTCGCCAGCCAGGCGCGGATCGGTGACACAGCGGCGTCGGGCAGCAGGCCAAGTTCGTCGGTGACGGTCTCGGGCACGGCGAACAACGGCGAGTCGGCCAAACCGCGCTCGGTCATCAGGCGGCCCAGATCGGCCGGGATCACCCGCATCGCCGCCGGGGGGACCCGGTCGAGGACGACGGCGACCGCGGCATTTCGTCTGGCTGCGGCCTGCAGGAACTCCCACGGCACGGCATCCGCGTAACGGGCGGCGGAAGTGACGAACAACCACAGGTCGGCAGCTTCGAGCAGTTGGGAGCTCAGCCGCCGGTTTGCCTCCACGACGGAGTCCACGTCAGGTGCGTCCAGCAGTGCCAGTCCGGGCGGCAGCGTGGGCTCGGGGACGAGTTGCAGCGAGCTCTGGTCGGTGCTGGGCACCCGCGTGCGGATCAGTCCAGAAAGCACCCGGTCATCATCGAACCAGCCCTCGTCCTTGGGGTTGAAGATGAGCACCGGCGACTTGGTGGTGGGTCGGATCACACCGGGCGCCGAGACCACCCGGCCGATGAGCGTGTTGACGAGCGTGGATTTGCCGGCGCCCGTGCTGCCGCCGATGACGGCCAGCAGCGGGGCCTCCAGGTTGACCAGCCGGGGCAGGATGTAGTCGTCCAGCTGGGCGGTGATCTGGCGGGCGGCAGCCGACTGGTCAGCGGCCCCAGGCAGCGCCAAGGGGAGACGTGCATCGACCAGAGCTGACCGCAGCTCGGTCAGTGACTGGGTCAGTTTCAGGCTGCTACCCAAGGCTGGTTTCCTTCCCCCGCGTCAAGACCTCACTGGGCCTTGGTCCACTTTGGCACGTCCAGGCACCGGACGTCGCCCTCCGGGGTGACAACCGGGCCGAATCGGCGCGTGCGTGGCTCGTTCAAGCGGGGCACGCAATCTCGCACGCCGCCTACTGCGGATAGTTCGCTGTCGGTCCGGATGCTGTGGGTCGCATCGGGACAGAGCTGACGGGTATCGGCGGTCCGGCGTTCGGCAGGGCCGGCACCTGCCGCATCCTTGGCTGCCGGAGCCTGGCGAGACGTTCCTTGAGCGCAGTCAGGTCAGGCTTGTGCCACCAGTCCGGTTTGATCCGTTGACCGTCCGGCTCGTACAAGGCAGTCAGTCGAAGGGCCCGGATCTCGTACAGCAGTTCCTTGGCACGTTCCTCCCCCGCTGCATCCACCAGTCCGCGCGTCATCGAGGCCCGCAGGTAGGCCAGCTCCGACAGACAGCGCTGCATGGCCAGGGTGTCGCGGAAGACGCGACGGCCACGAAGCAGCGCGGCGAACGCCAGCTTCAGACGAAGCCGGGTGTTGGAGAACACGATCGGGTCTCGCGGGTACAGCCAGCCGGTGTGCACGTAGTCGTCCAGCCTGGCGGCGATCAGTTTGCGCTCGGCCAGGTAGCGCCGGACCAGGGTCAGGGTCAGGGTCAGCATCGCCAGCCAACCGCTGACGGTGAGCACCGTTGTCGGGGCGCCAACACTGGCCATGCCGTTGAACGCCATGTGGCCGGAGACGGCGAACAGGAAACCGGCCAAAGGCGCCACGACGCGAACCAGCTTGCTGCGGTTGGTCAGGGCCACAGCCAGACCCAGGGCGGTCAGGATGGTGAACAACGGGTGCCCGAAGCTGGTTTGCAGCCCTCTGGACACCACGTACTCCATGCGGGCGGCCTCAGGGTCAACGCCGACGATCTTGCTGGCGTAGATGAAGGGGCGCGTGTAGTAGAGGATGTTCTCGGTGAACGCGAAGCCGGCCGCGCTCAACCCGGCGAGGGTCACCGTCTGCAGCACGCTGACGATGCGGTAACGCACGAAGATCGCCAGCAGGAAGAGCACGGTTGCCTTGGCGGACTCCTCGACGAAGGGCGCCACGAAGATCGCGGCCCGGGCGGCCGAGGTGGGGTCGCCGGCGCCCTGGATGTTGATCAGGCTGCTCATCCAGGTGTTGAGGTAGAGGCTGACCAGGGTGGCGACCGCACCGCCCCAGCCGAGCGCCACGAACTTCATCGTCCAGGTGGTGGGCCTGAGCCGGTCGACGAGCACGAACACCACCACCCAGCCGGCCAGTGTCAGCGACGCCCAGTAGGCCGACCCCCGCACCGCTTCGCTGAACTGGCTCCAGGTGAGCTCAGTGGGTGAGCCCAGCTGCTGTGTGACGGCCTCGATCTCGGCCCGCAAGCTGGCACCCTCCAGCCGGTAGGTCCAGACCAGGCAAGCTCCGTACACCAGGACTGCCACCACGCCCACCCAGAACGAGTGGCTGAAGACGAAGTGGCGTTGCCACCAAGGCTGGATGCGGTCCACCGGACGCGGCAACCCGGAAAGGGCACGGGCTCGACGCTCGACGATCTCGGTGGACATGTCTGCAAGGTTACCCGGGGACGATGTGGGCTCAGGGACCGGCAATTGGTTGGGTGCCCCCGGCGCGATTCGAACGCGCAACCGTTGGATTAGAAGTCCAGTGCTCTATCCGTTGAGCTACGGGGGCCTGCGCACAGATTGTAGGTCCAGGCCCCCGCCGGCGGCACATCCTTGCATCAGATCGGCCTCGGCCGTTCGCCGAGCGGCCGAGGCGCACCGCCCATGCGGGCTCCTTGCGGACGGGTCGCTAGGGTGAGGGGGTGAATGACATGTTGGTGTGGGTGGATTGCGAGATGACCGGGCTTGACCTGGCGAAGAACGGGCTGATCGAAGTGGCGGTGCTCGTCACTGACGGTGAGCTCAACGTCAAGGACGACGGGCTGGACATCGTGATCAAGACCTCAGCGGAACAACTGGCCACCATGACCGACTTCGTGCGCGAGATGCATGTCAAGTCCGGCCTGCTGGCCGAGCTCGAGGCCGCCGAAACCACCATGGCGCAGGCCGAGCAACAGATCCTCGACTACGTGAAGAAGCACGTTCCCGTCTCCCGCAAGGCGCCATTGGCGGGCAACACGATCGGCACCGACCGCACGTTCCTGGCCAAGGAGATGCCCGAGCTCGAGGCGTACCTGCACTACCGCAACGTGGACGTCAGCAGCGTCAAGGAGTTGGCCAGCCGCTGGTACCCCAAGGCCTTCTACCAAGCCCCGGTAAAGAGGGGCAACCACCGTGCGCTGGCCGACATCCAGGAATCCATCGAGGAGCTGCGGTACTACCGGGAGGCCGTGTTCGTCGCCCCGCCCGGCCCGACCACCTCGCAGGCCAAGGCGATCGCTGCCCGACACCAGGGCAGTGTGACGGGCATCGGGACGGCGTAGACCGGTCTGGCAAGCCCTGCTGTCCGCAACCTGTTCGCCGCGTCCTGGTGATCACGGCGATTTCCGATAGTTCCGATGTTTCGCTAAGATGTTGACCTGTTCGCGCAGGGAGACCTGCAAGAAAACTTGGTGGGTGTGGCTCAGTTGGTAGAGCTCCTGGTTGTGGTCCAGGCGGTCGCGGGTTCGAGTCCCGTCATCCACCCCAAACGGGTCAGGTTTGAACTTTCGACCAAGGGACCACCCTTGGTCGAGGGTTCAGCCTGGCCCATTTTCTTTGCCTCGGCGGCCCAGCTCAGGGCGTCGGCATGGAGGCCGGGGATGCTCAGCCCGTCGTACGGGTTGCGGTAGCCGACGCGCACGTCGTTGTCCTCGTCGATGTAGATCGTCTTGAACAGCGCCTGGTTGAGGAGTCGACGGTTCGCGTCGTCGGCATGCTCGTAGATGTCGGCGGCGTTGGACAGCAACTTCAGTGAGTCGTCGAGGTTCTCCCGCGCGTCGGCGTAGTGGCCGTGGTGCGCGGTGATCCGGTACTCGATGGTCTCCAGCGACGCGGTGATCCGGTCCTGCTCTCGCTTGAGCAGGTCGAGCGGGATCGCCCCGGCGTAGTGAGCCTGGAGCAGCTTCTGCTGCTCGCCTCCGAGTTGGGTCCTCCGGGACGCGAGGTCGGCGAGTTCGGCGGCTCCTTCGGCCATCATCTCGTCGAACCGGGCATGAATCATCGCCGAGACCGCCTCGATCGTCTCCGGGTCGATCTGCACCTTGGCGTAGAAGCGCTCGATGAGTCGTTCCACCTGCTCGATCAGCATCGCCTGTCGCGTGCAATCGCCCCTGCCGCCATGCCGGCTCGCGCACACGAAGTAGGGGTAGATCGTGCCCTGGCTGCTCTTCGCGTTGCACACGATCAGCCGCGAGCCGCACTGTCCGCAGAACACCGTGCCCTTCAAGTAGTGCTCGTGCACCTGCGTTGCATCCGCTGCGGATCGGTGCGTGCCGAGCACGGTCTGCACCTGGTCCCACACCTCGTTCGGGACGATCGCCTCGTGTGCTCCGGCATAGGTGACGCCCTGGTAGCGCACGCTGCCCTTGTAGTACGGGTTCGTCAGCATCCGGTGCACCGATGACTTGCCGATGGGCCGAGAAGGTCGCCGCGGTGTCGCGGCAGTCGTGAGGCCGCGCGCCACGAGCTCTTGGTGGAGCTGGCTCGTCGTCCAGTCGCCGGAGGCGAACACCTGGAACGCCCAGCTGACCAGCCGCGCCCGTTCGTCGTCGATCTCGACGGTGCGTACCTCGCGCCCGAAGTCGTCGCGCACGCCGACGTTGCGGTAGCCGATGGGTGCCTTCGTCACCGTGCCGCCCTGCGCGGCCTTCTGCGACAGACCCTTGACGACCTCGGTGGCGAGGTTGCGGGAGTAGAACTCGGCAATCGAGGACATGATGCCGTGCAGCAGCATCCCCGATGGGGTCTCGTCGATGTTCTCCGTGGCCGATACCAGCGTGACTCCGGCGTCCTTGAGCGCGAGGTGGATGGTCACGTCGTCGGCACGGTTGCGGGCGAGCCGGTCGACCTTGTGGACGATGCAGTAGTTCGTCTTGTGCTTGGTGACGTACTGGATCATCCGCATCAGTTCGGGCCGGTCGGCCTTGCGTGCAGACTCGCCCGCGTCGACGAACTCCTCGATGATCGTTGCGCCGAGCTGGTCGGCCTTGCGCTGGTTCGCCTCGCGCTGCGCTGGGATCGAGAAGCCCTCCGCTTGGCCGCCCTTCTCCGCCTGCTCCTTCGTGGAGACCCGCAGGTACGAGACGGCGAACGATCCGGGGAACGGCGTTGGCGCTACGAGGCTGTCTATCGCGGTGCGGTCCGCGTCGATGATCGTCATGGCTCTTCTCCACAGTCACTGGTCCTGCCGACGCGGACTATGTGACGGCGGATGTTGATCGTGAGAAGAGCCCGAAGGCTGTAGGACTAGGCCGAGTCGGCCACGTTTGCTTTGCCTCGCCGTGGTGGCGAAGCGCTAGGACCACAACATCCGCCATCCGCGACGGATGTGTTCATTCTACGACGACGAGCCCGCCGAAGCACGGGGACGCTTCGGTCGAGTCGCATCTTCCGAGCGGCACGAGCCCGACTGCTGGAGCGCCATACGGATCAGCAGCTCACTGAGCTTGTCCAGGTCGGGCGGATCGTGGAAGTCGGCGCGGATCGTCAGCTCGCGCTCGCTCT
>CAVSPO010000020.1:0-12254 GCA_963730005.1 uncultured Actinomycetota bacterium | reverse complement strand
CGATCTGAGCCCACTTCACCGGTCGAACCCGTTCAGGCACCCGGCTCCATCGGGTCCGATTGCCACGATACGCTCTGTTGATGCAAGCCCGTGTCGACGGTCGCGCCTAGTTTTCGGGGGACGGATGCAGATTGGCAACATGTTCAGCGAGATTTATCCGCTGAAAGCGCTTATGTCGCCACCCAACACGGCCGAGGCTGTCCTTACTGGCGCTCGAGCGTCCATTATGGACTCAATTTCTACCTTTAGCGAACCGAAGCAATTGCATTATCTTGTCCTCAAAGTGACAACTCGATGCAATTCATACTGCACATACTGCCAATTTGCTGCAGATTCGCCCGCCAGACTTGAGCGACATGACATGCCATTGGCAATGGCCCAACGCATCATCGACGAGGCAGCCAAGCTGGGCTGTACGGCCATTGCCATCGATGGTGGTGAGGCCACCCTGCATCGAGACGTCGCCGAAATCGTGCGCTACTGCTCAGACGCTTCCGTCGTACCGATCCTGATGACCAACGGGCTTATGTTGCCGTCACAATGGCAACGGCTGGGCGAGGCCGGCGCAAGGTTTGTCATCGTCTCCATCGACTCCCTCGATTGGAACAACTACCAGCAACAACGAGGTGTTCGGTTATCGAGGGCCCTGGCAGGGCTAGACGCCGCCGAGCAACTACGCGATACCTATCCCGAAGTCGTCTTGTTGGTGACTGCAGTCTTGACTCGGCACAACACCGACGAGATCGTCCCCATGCTGAGCCAGCTCAGCTCCCGGGGCATTGGTCTGCAGATTAGCCCGGTACACTCCCCCCGTGGCCCCAACGACGAGCTAGAAAACGTAACCCAAACCAGAATCCGATCATTGGTCGATGAACTGATCCGCCTTAAGGGCGATGGATACCTCGTCGCGAATTCGCGAGGATTCCTGCAACACCTGCCTGAGTTCTTCAAGAACGGGCGTTCGCTGCCCCCTGGGCACGTCTGCGTCGCAGGTTATACACACGTGTTTGTCGACACTTCAGGCGATGTCCGGCCCTGCTACGACTACAACTTCGGGGTTGTCGGCAATCTCAAACGCCGAGACCTTGGACAGGTGTGGAGCTCTGACCGAATGAAGACTACCCGAATCGAAATGGCGCAGGGGGAATGCGTCGGATGCTGGTTGCTTTGCACAGCTGAGGTGTCGATGCTGATGTCAGATCAGATGTGATGCGGCTCGGCGACAATTCGGCTATTGGTCAAGTCCACTGGGGTGGTGTACGGGTGATTCTTCGAGTCATGCGGTGAGGGCTGTGGGTTCCTCCTCTTCGTGGGTGGTGCCGGGGATCAGGGTGAGGCGTGCTTTCCTGAGGAGTTCGAGGCCGAGGTAGCGGCGGCCTTCGGCCCATTCGTCGTGTTGCTCGGCCAGGACGGCGCCGACGAGGCGGATGATCGAGTCGCGGTGGGGGAAGATCCCGACGACGTCGGTACGACGTCGGATCTCCTTGTTGAGGCGCTCGTTCGGGTTGTTCGACCAGATCTGCCGCCACACGCCTTGGGGGAACGCTGCGAACGCGAGTAGTTCTTCGCGGGCGGCCTCGAGGTGCTCGTGGACGGCGGGGAGCCGGTTGCGGTCGACCTCGGCCAGGAGCCGGTCGTACTGGGCATGGACGGCGTCGGGGTCGGCTTGTTCGAACACCGAGTGCAGCCAGGCCTTGACCGCTGGCCAGGCGTGCTTGGGGCACACGCTCATCAGGTTCGCGGTGTAGTGGGTGCGGCAGCGTTGCCAGGAGGCTCCCGGGAGGGTGGCGCCGATGGCGTCCACGAGCCCGGCGTGGGCGTCGGAGGTGACCAGCGCGACACCGGTCAGGCCGCGGGCGACCAGATCCTTGAAGAACGTGAGCCAGCCGGCGTGGGTTTCGCTGGTCGAGCACGAAACGCCCAGCACTTCGCGGTAACCGTCGTTGTTCACGCCGGTGGAGACCATGACGGCGACCTTCACGACCCGGCCTCCCTCCCGCACCCGCATGGTCAACGCGTCGGCGGCGACGAACGTGTATGGACCTTGGTCGAGGGGCCGGTTGCGGAAGTCGGCCACGAGTTGGTCGAGCTCGCCGGCCATCACCGACACCTGCGACTTCGACAACCCGGTGATCCCGAGGGCTTTGACGAGCTTGTCCATCCGCCGGGTGCTGACGCCGAGCAGGTAGCAGGTGGCCACCACCGACACCAGCGCTTGCTCGCTGCGACGTTGCCGGGCGAGCAGCCAGTCGGGGTAGAAGCTGCCCTCGCGGAGCTTGGGGATCGCGACGTCGAGGGTGCCGATCCGGGTGTCGAGGTCGCGGTGCCGGTAACCGTTGCGGCGGTTCACCCGCGCTTCGTCACGGACCCCAAGGGGGGCACCGCAGACCTGGTCGGCCTGGGCGGACAGGATCGTGTTCACGAACCCCTCCAACAGCTCCCGCAGCAGGTCTGGTGAGGACTGGCCGAGGATCTGGTTCAGGAACTGGGCGGGGTCGTCGATACTGGGAACAGCGGTCATCGGTGTGCCTTCCTTCGAGTTGGTTGTGAGAGATCTCTCGAAGAATCACCCGATGACCGCCCCTACGTCAGGAGCGACACGGTCACAGTCACCGGGTCGTACACCACTCTGCTGGACTCAACTACAGGCTCCCTCGCACACCGCGGCAGTTCCGGATGTTGTTAGGCGGTCTTCTCCTGGTTGAGCCGGTCGAGAATCCAGGAGCGGACCAAGGTGGACGCGGGCAGGTGCCTCGCGTCGGCAACCTGCTCGACCCGGGCTTGCTCCTCCTCGCTCAGGCGAATCGAGTACACCTTGCTGCGGTTTGGTCGAGTGGGCCGCACCCCCGCCGGATAGGCGGCTTCGCGCGTCTGCTCGGACTCCTCTCGAAGGCGGGCAGCCAGAGCCGGATCAATCGTCTCCGCCATCGGTGGTCCCCTCTCGATAGAACCTCAGGTCGGCGCCGACTGGGTCGAGCCTGCGGACGGTGGGGAGTCCTGCCGCACGCTCGGCAGCGAGGTCATGAGCCGACTGCAAGCGCCAGCCAGGCGCGGGCGGTGCCGACGCCGGCCTCCTCCAGTCGCACGGCAAGGTTGGGGCTCACCCGGGCATGACCGTGCAGGACTCGGCTCAACGTCACCCGGGAGATCCCGAGCCGGGACGCAGCCTCCCCGACACTCAGTCCGAGGTCGGCCAGCACGTCCTCGCGGAGGATCTCGCCGGGGTGGACCGGGGTCTTCATCACCATGTTGCTCACCTCCTGGTCAGTGGTAGTCCTGATAGTCGACGAGTTCGACGTCGCTCTCAAGGAAGCGGAACGTCACCCGCCAGTTGCCGTTCACCCAGACCGACCAGTACCCGGCCAGATCCCCCTTGAGGGGGTGGGTCCGAAACGACGGAATCGCGAGGTCGTCGGGGGTCTGCGCCACGTCAAGCAGCGACAAGATGCGAAGCAGCTTGGGGACGTGGGCGGCTTGAACACCCTTCTTCGAACCGTCGCGATACAGCTGCTCCAGACCCTTGTGCCGGAAGCTGACGATCACCCAACAACCGTATCGCGTAGCGTGACGCGATACAAGCATCCCTCCCTCCGTCAGCGCGACCTCCCTGCGGCGCGGCCGCTCAGGCGGCGCGGCCGCTCAGGCGGCGTGGCGGGTCAACCATGCTGCAATGAACGGTGGCTCCGCCCAGCGCAATAGGCAGGCGTCTCAGGATTCAGAGCTCGTATCACAGGCCGTCTGGGCAAGCCAGGTTCGCAAAGCGCAGCTGTTCATGAACCCAAAGCCACGACGCTTTCGGCGAGTAGTCATGCCCCCTGCACGGAGAACTCCCGTTCGATCCATTCCATGACCTCAGATTCCTTGTAGACCACCCGGCGTCCGAGTTTGGCGGAACGTGGCCCTTTGCCGACGTGCCTGAACCAACGGATGGTTGCTTCGGGGAGCCGGGTCATTTCGGCCACCTCGGGCACGGTCAGCAGCTTGTCGTTCATGATCTCTCCCATCATTGGTCGACTCGAATCCCTAGTTGGCATCTACTTCGATTCGAAGTTAACACGTATGCTAGTTGACGTCAACTAGCATTTCTAGTTATGGTGCTGTCATGAGCGACTTGGACATCCTGATCGGCAAGAACCTGACCACGCTGCGCGGGTCAGTCAGCCAGCAGGAACTCGCCGCCCTGATGCGGGACCGGAACCACAAGTGGAGCCAGGCGACGGTCTGGAGCGTTGAGAAGGGCGAAAGGCCACTGCGGCTTCACGAGGCGGTCGACCTCGCGAGTGTCCTTGGGCAGCTCGCCGGTGCGACTGTCAGGGTGGACGACCTCTTTCGAGAACCACAGGCCGTTCGGCACCACGAACAGGTGCGGCGTCAGATCGTTCGAACCAATCAGGCCGAGGACGATCTCCAAGTGGCCGCGGTCCGCTACTTGTGGGAACTCGGGCGCCTTGACCAGGTCAGGTCCAACGCGCGCCAGGTGGCAGACGAAGAGCTGGGCGGTTATCTGGCGGCGCTCAACGATCTGGAACCTGATGACGATGACCGTACGGGCCATGGTGGCACTTCCGCCGTCCTCAAGGCCACCACTCCGGATCAGCTCGCTTGGGCGTGGAAGAAGTTGGAGCTCGAAGAAGGCAAGGTGAGCCCCGATGACCAGCATTCAGAAACAACTTGACTGCAGCCTGCAGGCGAGCCACCTGGATGGATGGGAAGGCGAGAAAGCCAAGGGCTCCCAGCAGGTGTCAGGCGTACAACGCTGGCTCAGCGGGGCCACTGCGGAGCTCGTCGCCGGACGTGAGGCCAATTTGAAGGCTGCGTGATGGCCAGCATTAGCAAGTACGAGCCGACCCGTTTCGTGCTGGACACCGACGGGAATCGCATTCCCCACCCCGACAAGCCCGGCAAGTTCCTGACCGAAAAGACGGGCGAGGTTACCTGGCGAGCCCGCTACCGCGATGTCGAGGGACGCGAGCACTCGAGACATTTCAGACGCAAGGTGGACGCTCAGTCGTGGCTCAACGAAGTCACCGTGTCGAAACACACGGGCACCTGGGTTGACCCGAGCCGTGCCCGCACGACAGTCGAATCGATGGCGAAGACGTGGCTGGCAAGCCATCCGGACTGGACCGAGTCCACGCGGGCCCGTAACGAGTCGATCGTCCACCTGCACATAATTCCTAGATGGGGCAAGACGCGGCTGGCGGACGTGACGGCCGAAGCAATCCAGCAGTGGTCGGCAGGGATTCAGTTGGCGCCGGGATCGGTGCGGAAGATCATCGGCGTCCTCAACGGGATACTTGATCTTGCAGTCACCTTCAAGCGACTCGCCGTTAACCCGGTCCAGGGCGTGACTCGGCCCCGTCAGTCCCTGACGAAACGTCGATACCTGAAAGTGATCGAGGTAGAGCGCCTCGCGGACGCCGCCGGCGACCACGCCGACATGATTCTGACGTTGGCCTACTGCGGCCTCCGCTTTGGTGAGTTTGCCGCGTTACGGGTTTCCAGCGTCGACCCCGCCCGTCGCCGATTCGCGATCGAGGAGTCCGTCACCGAGGTCAACGGCCAGCTCGTTTGGTCGGCACCGAAGGACCACCAGCGGCGCTCCGTGCCGTACCCCGATTTCCTGTCTGCGGCGATCAGCATCCGGATGGCCGGCAAGTCCCCAGAGGATCCGCTGTTCCCGGCACCCAAGGGCGGGTTCATGCGGATCGGCAACGCGCGACGAGACTGGTTTGACCCTGCGGTTCGAGCCGCCCGCCTCGGCGGACTGACGCCTCACGAGTTGAGGCACACCGCGGCCAGTCTCGCAGTGTCAGCCGGTGCGAGCGTTCTGGCGCTGCAGCGGATGCTGGGACACGACAAGCCGAGCACCACGTTGGACGTCTACTCAGACCTCTTCGACGAAGACCTCGACATGGTCGCCGAACACATGGCGACGGCACGAAACCGGATTCTTGCGGACTTTTTGCGGACTTAGCCTTGGCGGCCTCCTGCTGCCGACACCCGAAAACTGCATCTGACTAGGAGTTTTACTGGAGCCGCCTTGGGGAGTCGAACCCCAGACCTACGCTTTACGAGAGCGTCGCTCTACCGACTGAGCTAAGGCGGCTTTGCTGGGCAGAACCAGCGGTCGAAACTATATCCGAGCCGGCGCGGTTCGACCAACACGTTCGGCTACGCCGGGCAACTGAGACCGTCCCCGGGCACCAGCCCACGCACCAGGTAGGCCTGAACTGCCTCGTTGACGCAGGCGCTGCCCGCGTCGTACACGCCGTGGCCACCGCCTTCCCTGGTCACCAGCACGGCGCTGGCCATCTGGTCTGCCATGGTCTGGGCGTCCTGGTACGGCGTCGCCGGATCGCCGGTGCTGCCGAGCACGACGATCGGGGGTGCCGTCGCTGCCGTCACCTTCACCTGCGCCACCGGCCGCACGCTCCACAGCGTGCACAAGGCGTTCGGCCCTTGGTAGGTGCCGAACACCGGCGCCTTGCCGGCGTCGGTCTTCCACCGGTTGAACGCCTCGACCACGCCCCGATCTGCGTGGTCGATGCAACTGATCGCGGGAAAGGCGTAGGCCATCGTCGAGTAGCGGCCCGTCTTGTCGCGCCCGTTCATGGCGTCAGCGCCCGACAGCAGGAAGCTACCGTCCTGCTGGACGATCGCCCATTGAAGCACCTCTGTGATCGTTGCGTAGTTGGTCTCCCCGCCGAAGAAGTAGTACGACAGCCCGATCGTGGCGAGACTCTGGGTCAGCTGGCGGCCCTTGACGTCGAGCGGCTGGGCGTCCAGGCCACCCAGGAAGGCATTGACCTTGCCCACGACTTGCTCTTCCGAGGTGCCGATCGGGCAGGCGGAGGACTTGGACGCGCACCACTTGGCGTAGTTGTGCAGGCTGCGCTCGAAGCTCTCGGTCTGCGCCATGTCGTCGTTCTCGGTGATGTTGACGGCGGAATCCAGCACCATGCGGCCCACCCGATCCGGGTACAGCTCCGCGTACAGCGCCCCGAGCCAGGTGCCGTAGCTGACACCCAGATAGTTCAACTTCTCGTCCCCCAACAGGTGCCGCACCAGGTCGAAGTCGTAGGCGGTCGAGATCGAGTCGACGTGCTCCAGCAGGCTCCCCGAACCGTTGCGGCACTGCTCGGCGAACGCCCTGACTCCATGAATCAGGATCTGTGTCTCACCCTCGTCGTCAGGAGACCAGTCGAGCGCGTTGTACGCATCCGTCTCGGCAGGATTTCCGCACACCACCGGGGTCGACTGGCCGGACCCGCGCGGGTCGACGCCCACCAGGTCGTACTGCTCCAGGCCCGCGCCGTTGAAGTTGCGGACGAAGTCCTGCGCCGACCCGCCAGGACCACCGGGGTTGAGGAACAGTGACCCCAGTCGGGGGGCACGGTTGGCAGGCCGGCGCCGCACGGCCAGCGTGATTGCCTGCCCGTTCGGCTCCGCCCAGTCCAGCGGCGCGACGATCCGGGCGCACTCGTAGGCCGTGTCGCAGGGCTCCCAGTGCACGGCCTGATTGAAGTAGCGCTCCAGCCCCTCCCCCAGCGGCGCGTTGACGAAGCCCTCCGGGGCAACACCGGCAGGTGCCGGGATCAGGACCCGGTCGGGGGATTTCTGACTGTCGAACGTCTGGCTGGGAACCGGCAGCTGATGGCCGGAGCTCGGCGTCGGCGTCTCGGTGTGCGGCCGCAGCGTTCCCTTCGGCACAGCGCCCGAGGCGTTCCCGCCCGGCGAATCGCCCGCGCAGCCGGCGAAGGCGAGCACTGCCGCCAGGAGCACCGCCAGCGCCTTCGCTTTCCTGGTGAGCACGGCGTTCTTCATTCGCTCTCCTCGTTCCCGGTCTTTGGCGGGCGGGGCTTGGGACGCAACAGTTTCAGTCTTGTCGGTCCAAGCTCCGCCAGCGGGCAGCGGACGATCTCGCCCTGTTTGTCGCGCAGGATCACCTCGTCGGTAGGCACCGAGTGCCCGACGACGCGACCGCCACGGCCATCCCTGCTGGAAACTTCGTCCCCCAGGGCAGGAGCCCGATCGTGGAACTCCTGATAGCTTCTCTGTTCGTAGCGCAGACAGCACAGCAGCTTGCCGCACGCCCCGGAGATCTGCAACGGATTGGCCGGCAGACCCTGAAGCTTGGCCAGCCGGATGCCAACCGGCTCAATGGTGTCGAGGAAGCTGCTGCAGCACAGGTTACGTCCGCAGCTGCCGATACCGCCGGTGAGCCTGGTCGCGTCGCGGGCCCCCACCTGGCGCAGGTCTATCCGTGCCTGCAGGGTGCGCGCCAGGTCAAGCAACAGGCTGCGGAAGTCCACCCGCTCCGGTGATCGAAAATAAATGGCGTAGTGCCCGCGAGTTTCCTGCTCCGCGACGACGTAGTCGACGGCCACCACCTTCATGTCCAGCCCATGCTTGGCGATGAGCGTCCGCGCCATGTCCCAACCCTCGGCGCGGCGGATCCGATGCTCCCTGTCTCTTTCCAGGTCGGCTGTGGAGGCGAAACCGGCGCAGGCCGGGATGCCCACCGTGTCGGCGACTTCCTCACCCTGCCAGACGACGCGCGCCACCTCGTTGCCACCACTGGTGGGGTACAGCACCTGGTCGCCGACGGCATAGTCACCGTCGGCGCAGTCGAGGTAGTGCAGCTGCCCGTAGTCCTCGAACGTGACAGCCATGACGTTCGCCATGGCGCAACCCTAGTAGGTCACCTTGAGTACCCCAGGCACAGCAGCGGGCCCGCCCCGAAGGACGAGCCCGCTGTTGGAGTGCTGCGATCAGACGCCGTGCTTGCGCCGGAGCCGTCCGCGGTGGATCCCGGCATCGATGCCCCAGCCGCCGCCACCCAGCGTGGCCAACAGCAGACCCACCCCGACCAACAGCAGTTCGAAGTCGCCCATGAAGCCGTTCTGACCCTCCAGGAAGATGTTGAACGCACCCCAGCGGACGAAGGTCAGGACCAGCACACCAAGTACTGCGAGCACCGCGCCGGCCACGCGGGTGCCGAACCCGAACACCAGCATGACGGCCGCCACCAGCAAGGTGGCGCCGATCGTCCAGGCCAGCGGACCGGCGTAGGGCGCGTTGAGCGCCACGAGTGCGTCGATGGTGCCCGGAATGTCCGTGACAACCTGGATTCCACGCACACCGACGACGGCAGCAGTCACCAGGCGAAGGATGAACAGGCCCAGCGCACCCCAGAACTTGTAGGTGACCGGGGCCTCTGGACGGGTGGGCACCGCAACAGCCTCGGTGTTGACAGGGACGACACCCAGCTTGCGGTCGCGGGCCTGGCGCTCGCGCTCACGCATCTCCTCGTCCTCGACCCGAAGGCGCTCCTCTTCCTCGGCACGGGCATCAGCTGCAGCCTGCTCTGCGGCAAGGGCTTCGGCCTTCTCCTCCGCCGCCTTGGCCTCGGCAGCAGCCGCGACTTCGTCGGCCTCGGCCCGCAACCGGTCCGCCTCAGCTGATTTGGCGGCGGCGGCGGCAGCCAACTCCGCAGCCGAGAAAGCTGCGAACGCCTGAGTGGAGCCCAGATCGGCCGCGGGTTCCTGGGCGGCCGGCTCCTCGGCGGCAAAGGTCTCGGACGCCTGCTCGTCACGCAGTTCGTTCGCAGACAGCAGTTCCTCAGCTGGTTCGCTCCGGGGCGCCTCGGTCTCGGGTGCTTCTGTCTCGGGCGCCTCGGTCTCGGGCGCCAACGCCTCAGGACTTGGGACCGCCACCTCAGGCGCAGGTTCCTCGGCAGTCAGCGGGGAGTCGAGGCCCGCGACGTCATCGGCGCCCGGTTCCTCCAGTTGAACGTCCTCGACGAACAGCTCCTCGTCCGACGGCTGCGCCACCTGACTGACTGCGGCCGGTGCCGGCTCCTCCAGCGGGACATCCTCGACGAACAGCCCACGCTGGCCGTCGGCAGGGCCGGTCAACGTTGCGGCCTCCAGCCCGTCGTCACTTGTCGGGTTGCTTTCGGACTCCGTCGCAGCTCGCTGCGCGGACGAGTTCTCGTTCACAGGTTCCTTTGGTGTCGAGTCCTTCGGCCACCCGGTGCCGATGTTCAGGTTCTGGTCGCTCACTGCGCGTCCTTTGTTTGTGCGACAACAATCCACCATCATCATTTCGCGACGGCACTTCGAAACCGCGGACAGACACGCCCTCAGGCGCAGGCAGCGGACGGGTGGGCCAGCTCCAGCAGCAGCGCTTCCATGGCCAGCAGTGGCGCAACGTTGGTTTCCAGCGCTTCCCGGCAGGCCAGGATGGCGTCGATCCGGCGCAGCGTCTCCTCCGGCGTCGACTGGCGCGCCGCCGATGCCACCTGGGCGCGCAGCTCGGCGTTGATCAGGCCAAGCGGGCCGGTCGCCGACTCCAGATCCGTGGGGTCCGAGACGTTGCCCTGCACGTTCAACACGTCGCGGTACCAGGTGGTCAACTCGGTCAGCACCCGGTCCAGAGCATCGCGCTGCAACCGCTTGGCACGAGCCTTCTGCTGTTCGTCCAGGTCCTTGAGCGCAGCCTCCGTGTTTCGTGGGCGAGCACCCTTGGAACCGAAACCCAACGCAGCCTGCAGCTCGGCACGTTCCCGGGAGTCCAGCTCGCTGGTGGCTGCCGCGGCCTGCTCCTTGGCCACCTTCACCACAGCATCCGCAGCATGCAGACAGGCACCGACGCTGACCAGCTGGCCGGGAATCCTGAGCACATCGTGGCGGGCGCTGAGCGCATCGTCGTTGCTGGCCAGCACGCGTGCCCGTCCGATGTGGCCCTGGGCAGCACGGGCCGCATGGCCGGCGCGCACCCGGTCGATCCGGTCGCGACGGACCAGCAACTCCTCGACGTCCTTGTTGGACGGTGTGACCAGCTTCACCTCGCGGCTGCGGCTGCGGATCGTCACCACCACGTCCTCGGCACTGGGCGCGCACAGCACCCACACCGTGCGCGGCGGCGGCTCCTCGATGCTCTTCAGCAACGCGTTGGCGCCCCGGTCGGTGATGCGGTCGGCGTCCTCGACGACGATGATCTGCCAGCGCCCCAGCGCCGGACTCAGTGCACCCTTGCCGACCAGGTCGCGCACCTCTTCCACGCCGATCGACAGTTTCTCGGTTCGCACCAGCGTCACGTCAGGGTGGGCACCCGACAGACTGGTGCGGCACTGGATGCAGTCGCCGCAGCCACCTCGTTCGCACTGCAACGCGGCCGCGAAAGCTCGCGCCGCATTCGAGCGCCCCGAACCTGGGGGGCCGGTGATCAGCCAGGCGTGCGTCATGGAGTACCCGGCACCGGACGAGGCGTCGGCAACGGCCCGGCGCAGCTCGGCGATGGCCCGGCCCTGACCCACCAGGTCGAGCCAGACGCCCTGGTCCCCGGCGACCAACCCGGTCATCCGCCCAACCACCCGCCGGGCAGTGCCCGAGGCCGACCCTTTGTAGTTCAACTTCGGTGCGACCGGCAGGGTGTCCCCCAGAGCCGCAAGCTCCGTGAGCCCCAGCTGTTGCACGAGCCGGTCACGAATCCGCTTCGCGATGCTCTGGCGACCCGCAGGTCAACGCCTCGACCACCAGGTAATGCTCCGGATCGCGCGCTGCCAGCCGCAAGAACGCCTCGCGAACGCGCTGGTGGAACTCCAGGCCGGCCGACTCCAGCCGGTCCTTGGCCTGGATCTTGCGCAACGCGGCTTCGGGATCCGCGTCCAGCAGGACGGTCAGATGCGGCCGCAGCCCGTCGACGGCCCACCATGCGAGCCTCTCCAGTCATCGTCGGAGCCCAGCCCTCGGCCGCCACCCTGGTAGGCGATCATCGAGTCGACGTAACGGTCACAGACCACCACCTGGCCGCGTTCCAGTGCGGGCCGCACCACCTCGGTGACGTGCTGGGCCTTGTCGGCGCTGAACAGCAGCACCTCGGCGAGCGGTGAGATCTGACCGCTGGCCGGGTCCAGCACCATCCGCCGGATCCGCTGGCCGAGCCAGCTGTCGCCCGGCTCGAAGGTCACGATGTGATCCACACCGGCCAGCTCGAGCGCTTCGACGAGCATCCGAACCTGGGTGGTCTTGCCCACCGAGTCGCCGCCCTCGAACACCAGGAACAGGCCCTCGCGAGCCCCCTTCACCGCGCGACTGCCGTCGCCAGCCTCCTTCATTCCGTTGCCTCAGGTTGGGAGCCGCTGCGGCCACCGAACCGCTCGGCGCGCAGCGCAGCCAGGGCCTTGGGTTGCCTGGCATGAGTCTGGGGCACCAGCCCGGCGGGCAGGTCATGGCTGAGCTTGGGCC
>CAVSPO010000019.1:0-117218 GCA_963730005.1 uncultured Actinomycetota bacterium | reverse complement strand
GCTGGTATGGCTGGACGGGGGTCGTGACCCGAAATCTGACTGGTGCCCTGCTGGGTTACCGATGGACTGATCAGTCCGGCCCCCTTCAGCGTTGAACGGCACCGGCCGGTCGGGCATGACCTAATACGAGCCTGGCCCATGCGGGGGCCTGGTGTATGTCCTGTCTGACCGGTCCGGCCGGTGTCGACCCACCGGAACGGAAGGCATCACCAATCATGACAAACCCAGAGTGCGGAATCGGCGGCGTCGACTCTCACAAGGACACCATCCACGTCGCGGTCATCACCGCGGTCGGGCAGCCGGTCGCGGACCGCGAGTTCCCCACGACGGAAGGCGGATACCGCCGCGCGGTCGCGTGGCTAATCGAGCACGGCCCCCTCCAAGCGGTCGGCATCGAGGGCACCTCCAGCTACGGCGTGGGCATCACCACCGCGGTGATCGCGGCCGGGATCCGGGTCGTCGAGGTCAACCGCACCCGCCCCGCCGAGCGCAGGCGGCAAGGCAAGACCGACCAACTCGACGCCTACCGGGCAGCTCGGTCGGTGTTGACTGGCGAGGCCAGCACAGACCCCAAGCGCGCTTCGATCGAACCGCTACGTGCCCTGACCGTCACGCGCCGTTCCGCGGTCAAGGCCCAGCAGGCGGCGTGGCGTCAGATTGGTGCGCTGCTGGTCAACGCGCCTGCTCGGCTGCGGGACCGGTACCGCGACTTGTCAGAGGCGAAACTCGTTGGCAGCCTGGCCAACACGCGTCCCGAACAGCAAGCCAATCCTGATCTGGCCGACACCATGCACGCCCTGCGCGCCCTGGCTCGACGCCACCGCGACCTCGGCCAGGAGATCACCGACCTTGAGGCCCGGATGGCCGCACGCGCCATCTCCGCCAACCCCGGCCTGATGGCCATCAAAGGTGTCGGGCCGGTCATCGGAGCCCAGTTGCTGATCACCGCCGGTGACAACCCCGACCGGCTCCGCAGCTCGGCCTCGTTCGCCGCCTTGTGCGGCACCGCCCCGATCCCGGTCAGCTCCGGTCGCACCGACCGTCACCGCCTATCCCGTGGCGGGGACCGGCAAGCCAACGCCGCCCTGCACCACATCGTCAAGGTCCGTCTGTCCTACGACCCTGCGACCCGCGCCTACCGCGATGCTCACCTGGCCAAGGGCTGGACCACCAAAGCCGTCTTCCGTGCCCTCAAACGCGCCGTCGCCCGCGAGGTGTTCCAGGCACTGGCCGGACACTGCGCCGTCCCCGACTACAGCGACCTCCGGCCCGCCCGCCGAGCCAAGAACCTCACCCTCACCGCCGCAGCCCAGCACCTCGGCGTCTGGCCAGCACGCATCGGCGAACTTGAACTCGGACGACGACCCAACAACGAACTCGCCACCCGCTACCGCGCCTGGCTCGACGCCGCTTGACACCCAATAGGAGCATCATCACCCCCCGGCGGAGCGCGACGGCTGGCGCGCCCCAGTTGGCGCTGCCGGCCGGCGCACGAGCGCTTGTGCGTGGGCGGTCAGCTGTCAGAATGACTGCGTGCCCATCAACTTCGACGAGATGTCCCGCGTGTACGACACGCCCGACAAGGTCACACGGTCGCGTGCCATCGCGGCGGCGATCGCAGACGCGATTCCGCTGTCCGTCGCGATGACGCGCTCGACTACGGCTGTGGCACCGGCACCCTGAGCTGGGAAATGGCGCCCTTCGTCGGGCACATCACACTGGCTGACTCATCTGCGGGCATGCGTGAAGTAGCCGCTGAGCGCCTCGTCGGGCGCCCGGACGCCGCGCGGTTCACCCTGGTCGATCTCGACCTTGCCACCCAGCCCGCGCCAGCAACGTACGACCTCGTCTACAGCTCGCTGGTGCTGCACCACATCGACGACACCGCCGCCATCCTGCGCGCGATGTTTGCCGCTGTCAATCCAGGCGGGTGGGTTGCCATCGCCGACCTCGATCACGACCACGGCAACCACTTTCACCCCGACGATTTCGGCGGGCACACTGGCTTCCACCGTCATGCCCTCAAGGAGGACGTCCTCGCCGCAGGCTTCGAGCAGCCTGCATTCCGCACCGCCACCACGCTGACCAAGCGAAATGAGGACTCCGAGCACACGTTCGACGTGTTCCTGCTGACGGCGCGCAAGCCCGGCTGATCCGGCGCAGCTCCTGCTTCTCTTCCCGGGGCGTCGACCGATGCGACGAGTTGTCCACAGCGACAGGTCCACCTGCTGGTTGTCCACAGCGGTGTTGTCCCGCTGATCGTTCGGCGGGTCTGCGGGGATGGTGTTGGTGCCCCCGCGAAGGGCGGGTGCTGACACAAGAGCTCGTCCGAGAGGAACCTCCCATGACCATTCCGGTGGACACCATCATCGTCCCTGCGCTCGCCCGTATCGACGCCGAGCCTCAGCCCGCTCACTGTGCCGCACTGGTCGAGGCCCATTCCGGGCCGCTGCGCAGGGCCCTGCATCGTGGCATGGTGACAGCTGAGTACGCGGTCGGCATCCTGGCCGCGGTCGCGTTTGCCCTCGTGCTCTACAGCGTGGTCACCGATGACCAAACGAAGAACGCCCTGTTGCGCGTCGTGATCGACTGGATGGGCCAGCTCAGCGCCTTCCTGCCAAAGTGATGATGGCCTTGGGTGGGCAGCCAAGGCCGGCTGCCCACCCTGGTCCGGTTGTGCGTTGCGTGCGCCTCAGGAGGAGCGGAGATGAACAATCGGGGTCTTCGGCTGCCGGGCCAGGGCTCACCTGACAGTGGGTGGCAGGTGGGACGCGACGGGCGTGCTGCGCCCGTGTCTGAGCGCGGCATGGTGACTGTGGAGTTGGCGCTCGGTTTGCTGGTGGCCGCAGGGGTCGCCTTGGTGCTCGGCTGGGTTGTGAGTCTGGTGTCTCTGCAGACTGCGTGCGCTGACACGGCCTCCCAGGTGGCGCGCCAGTTGGCCAGGGGCGATGATCAAGCGGCAGCTGATGCTGAAGGCAATGCCCCTGCGGGCGCGGTCGTGACGACCAACACGGACGTGGGCAACATCAGCGTCGAGGTCCGGTTGGAAGCCAGCCTGGGGCCGATCGGTCCGGTGCCCTTGCGGGGTGCTGCTGTGATCGCGATGGAGCCGAGCGCATGACCAGCCCGGCTTGCTGGCGGGTCGCCACCCAGGACCGCGGCAGTGGCACCGTGGCGACCGTCGCGGTCCTGATGATGCTGGTGGTGACGGCTGCAGTGGGGGTGTGGATGAGCGGCTGGATCGGTTGCATCCACCAGGCTCGCAACGTCGCGGATCTGAGCGCTGTTGCTGGGGCTCAGGCCCATCAGCTGGGGGGCGACGGCTGTGCCGTCGCCCGTGCCACAGCGGAGCTCAACGGGGCTCAGCTCAGCGACTGCGAGGTCACCATCGGGGCCGGCGAGTTCATCGTCGACGTGCAGGTCGAGGTCGAGCTGCGGCCACAGGTTCGTGGCGGTCCGACCAGGGTCACTGAGCAGGCAAGGGCGGGCCTGGTGGACGCGGCCACGTGAGCAGGCTCGGGTCGAGGGCCTGCTGTCTGCCTTCGGAGCCGGCTCCGGGTGCCGGGCCTCGACAGCCAGGAGAGCCGCCAGAAGCTGCGCGGCCGAGCCCTTGTCGAGCATGGTGTTGCCGTTGCCGCACTTGGGGCTGACCACGCACGCAGGGCAGCCCGTTTCGCAGCGGCAGCTGTTCAGACGTTCAAGGGTGGCGCGCGCCCAGCTGTCCGCCGTCTGATAACCGCGTTCGGCAAACCCGGAGCCGCCGGGGTGGCCGTCATGGACGAAGACGGTGCACACGCCGGTGTCGGGGTGCGACACCGTCGAGACACCGCCAATGTCCCACCGGTCGCACGGCGCGAACATCGGCAGCAGCCCGATCATCGTGTGCTCCATGGCGTGGGCCGCTGCGCCCAACCGCACAGCCGTGAAGTCCAGCTCTGCGACGAGATCGTCGGGAACCGTCCACCACATGGCTTTGGTCTGCATCCGGTGCTCGGGCAGCGCCAAGGGGGTTTCGTCCCAGACGTCGGTGGTGATCTCGTCCCTGCGCAGGTAACCGATCACCTGGCTGGTCAGCTCGATGTTGCCCCAGCTGACTGTGCCCCGCCCGAAGCCCCTGCTCGCCGTGGTGCCGAGCACCCGCACCTGTGAGACCGACTTCGGTTGGGTGAAGTACCCCGGGTGATCCAGATGAACGAGCGCATGGTTGTCGTCGGGCAGGTACTCGTCGACCAGCCACTGGTCGCCCTGCTGCAGGTAGACCGCACCCGGGTGCACGGTGCGGTCGGCAGCCCCGCGGTCGACGACGCCCACCACACGCCCGGAGCCAAGGTCGACGATGTCGATTGCCTTGCCGCCCAGACTGCGCAGGTCGATGGCGTCCACGGCCCGGTCGGGCCGGGTCCAGAACCAGCCGTTGGGGCGCTTCCGAAGCAGCCCGGCACTGGTCAGCTGCTCGAGCAGGCCGGGCATCGAAGGGCCGAACCAGCGTTCGTCCGCACTTGTCAGCGGCGCTTCCTGAGCGGCCGCGGCCAACTGCGGGCCCAGCACGTAAGGGTTGTCGGGAAAAAGCACGGTCTCCTCGACCGGGGCGTCGAAAATCAGTTCCGGGTGCTTGAACAGGAAACTGTCCAGCGGATCCTCGCGCTTCATCAGCACCACCAAGGCGTCACGATCTCCGCGGCCGGCGCGACCCGCCTGTTGCCAGAGCGCCGCCAGGGTGCCCGGGAAACCGGTGATGATGACCGCATCCATGCCGGAAACGTCGATACCCAGCTCGAGAGCATTGGTGGCCGCAACCCCGCTGAGCGTCCCCTTGTGCAGGGCAGCCTCGAGTTTGCGACGCTCGTCTGCCAGGTAACCGGAGCGGTAGCTGGCAACCGATCTTCCGCTGGTCACCCGGTCCTGGGCGCGAACCCCGATCAGCTCCGCCTGGGTGCGAGAAGCCACGAAAGTGATGACCTGCTTGCCGTCGTCAACCAGCTGCGCCATCAGCTCAGCCGCGTCGTGGGGGGCGGTGTCCTGTGGTGCCCACAGAACCATGTCGCGGGCCGGGTGCGCAGAGGTGTCTTCGGCCACCACGGCCAGCGGCGCCGGCTCGCCGATCAGCTTGGCCCCGGCCTCGCCCGCGTTGGAGGCGGTGGCCGAGGCCAGGAGGAAGACCGGCCGGGAACCGTACCGTTCGCACAGCCTGCGCAAGCGACGCACCACCACGGCCATCTGGGCCCCGAACACCCCGCGGTAGCGGTGGCTTTCATCGATCACGACGTAGCGCAGCGTCGACAATAGCCGTGACCAGCGCGCATGGTTGGGCAACACAGACCGGTGCAACATGTCGGGGTTGGTCAGGATGTAGCTGGCGTGATCACGGGCGAAGCGCCGCTCCGCCGCCTCGGAGTCGCCGTCCAAGCAACAGACATCCCAACCCGCCGGCCCGAGCTCGCGGGCAGCCCGCCACTGGTCGTGCGCCAGAGCCTTGGTCGGCGCGAGGTAGAGCGCAGTGTGGCCCCCAACGCCGAGACGGGTACGCAAGTCGCTCACCTCGACGCCCAGACAGCAGTCCGGCCCCGCAGCGGTGGCTGCCATCACCGGCATCAGATAGCCGAGCGTCTTGCCGGAAGCCGTCGGGGTGCAGATGGCCACGTGCTGGCCGGCGTAGGCCAGCTCTGCGAGCTGCTGCTGATGCAGCCAAGGTCTTGTGATCCCACAGGTCTTGATGGCGTGCGCACAGCACTCGGGCAGCCAGACGGGCCAGTCGCCGAGCGCGCCAGCAGAGGCGTCCCGGTGGTGGACGTGCACGATCGCGTCACTGCCCTCCAGCCAACGCGGAATTGTCACGTTTTCAAGGGTGCCACGAGGATCCGACATAGTGCGTGGCTCGCTGGCGCTCGCCCGCGTGATGGGGAGGACCCCAACGCCCCCGTGGTGGTGCGTGGCTCGCTGGCGCTCGCCCGCGTGATGGGGAGGACCCCAACGCCCCCGTGGTGGTGCGTGGCTCGCTGGCGCTCGCCCGCGTGATGGGGAGGACCCCAACGCCCCCGTGGTGGTGCGTGGCTCGCTGGCGCTCGCCCGCGTGATGGGTCAAGTCACCAACTCGTGCCTATTTGGTCGGGAACCGCCTCTATGGACCTTCCCGACCGAATAGGCACGAGTTAGTTCTTCGCCAGCCTCCAGACAGACCCACGAGGGTCACCGCTGGTGGGTGTTCGGCGGGCGTTGGCAGGCAGGCTGGCGCTCGCCCGCGTGGTGAGGAGGACCCGTCAGCCTACGATCACCGAGCTGAGTTCGCCGACGTCGAGTTGGCGGGAGGTGCTGCGGTTGGTGGTGAGGGCGCCGCTGAAGCCGAGGGCGGACCAGTTGATGTTCCAGGTGGTGGTGGCAGTGACCGTGTACACGCCTTTGCGTTGGTACCGGTAGCCGCAGCTGGGGGAGGTGGCCATCGGGTCGGCAGTGTTGGGCCGCACGGTCATGGTGGTGCAGGTGACCTGCTGGCCGTCGCCCATGTCGAAGGTCGTGCTGGCGGGCGTGGCCGTGAGATTGATCGCGATGCCGTTCTGGGTGCTGGAGGCGTTGAGGTTGGTGGCGCCGGTGGTCCACAGCCAGATGGGTTGGCCGACGGCGACCATGTTCCATTCGTTGACGCCGGGGTCGGGGCCGATGACGGGTGGGGCGTCGGGGACGGTGAGGGAGGTGGTGGCCTGCTGGGCGCTGGTCTCGACCTGGGCACGGGTGATGGCGGGAGCAGCTGGCCCGCCGACCAGTGAGGTGGCGATCTCGCAGGGGTTCCCCGCTGCGGCTGCGGCTAGGCACTCTGGTGTCATGGTGAGGTTGACGGCTTGTTTGCTGGCCGTGTCCTGCTTGGGTTGGGACTGCTTCGACGCGGGCTGGGCTGGGACGGCGCCCCGGGTGCTGGCGGTCACTGTGTACTGGGAACCTGTCTTGTCCTTTGCCACAGAAGCGTCCACGCCACAGTCGAGTGCGCTTCTACATGCGAATGCTGGCAGGGCGTTATGGCAGAGTCCGGTGCACAGGCAAGCGAAGAGTGCAAATGATGAAACACGCTTTCTCAACTGCATGAGTCAACCCGTCCGCCGCCGGTTCGGGAAACCTTCCAGCCGCCATCGGTGTCGAGCTTCATGGTTGGCTGGTAAGCGCGAAAGTCGCCGTCTTTGTCGTAGCCAGGAGGGGCTTGCAGCACCATGCTGCTGGTGTCTTCGCAAACCGTCAGGGTGACCGTCGGCGGGTCCTCAACGAACCCGGTCTGGGTGACTTCGGTCCACACGATCACCGTCTCCCCGGAGACGAGCTTGATCCCGGCCGACTTCATTCGCTGGATCTCGCCGAGGACTCGTTCCTGCTCGTCGTCCATGGTGGTGGCCCGCAGCTCGGGCGTGAGGGTGTCGGACCCGCCCTGGGCAAGTGCGGTGTCTATCGCCCGGTCATAGGCCCGGTAGCCGGCGATGGCGGCCTCGACCCGGGGGTCCTGGCTCGTGCTGGCGGACGGCGACGCGACGCTGGAGGCAGAAGCACTGGGCGTTGGGGTGCCCGTCCCGGCAGGGGCTCCGCCGCAGCCAGCAAGGCCGAGGGCGGCTGTCAGCGTCAGGGCAAACAGCCCGACGCTGTGGGCGCGTCGTTTCGTCATCAGGCTTCTCCAAAGGGGCGGGGCGCAGGGCTGCAACTTGACAGCGATTTCATCTTGACACGGTCAGGCGCCTGGGACGCGCCCACCGCTCAGGGTCCGACCTGTGGACAGTTCCCAGCGTGACGCCGACTGTGGATAAGCGCCCCAGCTACCGACGAACTCACGAGATGCCTGGCCCCGTGGCACCATTGCGCCCCGTGGCACCATTGAAGGGTGCGCACCATTCTCAACGTCATTTGGTTGCTTCTCGGCGGTATTTGGCTCGCCGCAGCTTACTTCCTCGCAGGCGTCATCGCTTGCCTGCTGATCGTCACCATTCCTGTCGGCATCGCCTCGTTCCGGATGGCCCGCTACGTGCTATGGCCCTTCGGCACTCTCGTGGTGCAAAAGCCGAGTGCCGGAGCGGGCTCCACAATCATGAATGTCATCTGGTTTGTCACCGTCGGTTGGATCCTTGTGGTCGTTCATGTCATCACGGCACTGACTCAGGCGATCACCGTCGTCGGCATCGCCAATGCAGTTGTCAGCCTGATGATGATCCCGGTCACCGCGTTTCCGTTCGGCAAGGAGTTGATCGACCGCGACGATCCGCGAGCCGTGGGCCGAACCTCGCTGGTGCCGACCTTCTGAGACCGTCGTCACCGCGGTCGCTGCGGTGACGCTCAGCCAGCAACCCCGGGCCCAGGTTCGGCGCCTCGATTATCGTTCAGGTTTCGGCGTCGCTCTAAGTGCAATGCCTAGTCAAAGGGCACGACCGAGCAGGAGCGGCGCAAGCCTGAGTCAACTCTTGGTGAAGCGAGGCGCGGGTGTGGGCGGCGCGGCGGACCAGCAATAGCCCGCTATCGGATCAGTCCGCGGCTCGCCCGCGTGATGGGTCACGTCACTAACTTGTGTCTATTCGGTCGGGAACCCTCTATATGCCCCATCCCGACCGAATAGGCACGAGTTAGTTCTGAAGCGCCCCTGGTTCTCTGCCGCTCTCATGCGGGTTGCGGCACTCGGTTGAGGGTCGCGTAGTGGGCGGTTTCGAACTCCACAGGGGGAACGTATCCCAGGCTGGAGTGGAGGCGTCGGGTGTTGTACCAATCGACCCAGCCGGCGGTGGCGTATTCGACGTCGGCGAGGGTCTTGTAGGGGCCGGGATGGAAGATCGTGGTGCGGATGCACTCGGCTTTGTAGAGACCGTTGATGCATTCCATCAAGGCGTTGTCGTAGGCGTCCCCGACGCTGCCGATGGAGGGCTGGATCTGCTCCAGAGCCAGGCGTTCGGTGTAGCGCAGCGAGGTGTATTGCGACCCGGCATCCGAGTGCGCCCGCAACGATCCGGGCTGGATCGGGCGGCCGTCTCGGTCTCGCTGCCACACTGCCATCCGCAGTGGGCTGAGAACCAGGTCGGTGTGCATGCTGGTTGCGGCGTGCCAGGCGACGATGCGTTGCGCGAACACATCGACGATGAACGCGACGTAGCAGAATCCCGCCCACGTCCGGACGTAGGTGAAATCGGCCACCCACGTGTGATCCGGCCGAGGGGCGGTGAAGTCCCGGTCCAGCAGGTCACCTGCCCGGTTTCCGCCCTTGCCGGGGATGGTGGTGCGGATCCCCTTGTCGCGCCGCACACCGGAGAGCCCGAGAGCGGTCATGGCCCGATCCACGCTGCCGGCCGAGGCGTCCCCGAAGCCAGGCTGGCGGCGCACCAGGGCGGTCATCTTCCGACGCCCGTAGAGGCCCTCCGGGGTCATCTGGCGCTGAGCCTGCCTGGTGGTGGTCCACGCCAGGTCACGGACCTTGTCGGCCACGTGCGCGTCGCTGAGGGTGCGGGCAGCCACGGCACCTCGTTTCCAGGAGCGGTAGGTCCTCGCGGCGATCTGACAGCCCTGCTCACGCAGGACCCGGCAGATCGACTCGACCGCGAACCCTTCGGCTTTCATCTGGTCGATGAAACCGGCCATCAACGGTTGCGGGGGTCGAGTTCCCCCGCGAAGAAAGTCGTTGCCGCTCGCAGGATCGCGACGTCTTCTCGGAGGCGTCGGTTCTCGGCCTTCAACCGCTTCACCTCGGCCTGCTCCTGGGTGGTGATCCCGTCACGGTCGCCGGTATCGACCTGGGCCTGGATCACCCAGCGACGCACGGACTCCTTCCCGACCCCGAGCTGCTTCGCCACGGCCGCTGCCGCGGCCGTCAGCGACGGATACTCGGACACGTGCTCGGTCACCAGACGCACAGCTCGTGCTTTCAGCTCCGGATCGATCATCTTGGGCATGGCGCTCATTCTCCTTGACTCAAACAGGAGCGGCATCAAACCTGGGGCGCTTCAACTGAAGCAACAAGCCTTGCCCTTAGCTGCATGAGTTCACCCGTCCCCCTGACTTGCGCGAAACCTTCCAGACTCCATCAGCATCGAGCTTCATGACCGGCTGGAAGGCGCGATAGTTGCCCTTCTTGTCATAGCCCGCAGGTGCCTGCAAGCTCCATGCCGCTGGTGTCCTGGCAGACCTGAAGCGTGACCGTAGGCGGGTCCTCAACGAATCCGGTCTGGTAGACCGAGTCCACACGATCACCGTCGACCCGGAGACGAGCTTGATCCCGGCAGCCTTCATTCGCTGGATCTCGCCGAGGACTCGTTCCTGTTCGTCGTCCATGGTGGTGGCCCGCAGCTCGGGGGTGAGGGTGTCGGACCCACCCTGCGCAGGTGCTGCGTCGAGGGCCCGCACGTAGGCCCGGTAGCCAGCGATGGCAGCCTCGACCCGGGGGTCCTGGCTCGTGCTGGGCGACGGCGCCGCACTGCTGGGGGCAGTCACACTGGGCGTGGGGGTCCCCGTCCCGGCCGGGTTTGCCCCGCAGCCCGGGAGGCCGAGGGCGGCTGTCAGCGTCAGGGCAAGCAGCCCGACGCTCGCGGCGCGTCGATTCGTCATCAGGCATCTCCAAGGGGGGACAGGGTGGAACCAGCGATTTCATCTTGACACGGAGCCGGGACGCGCCCACCGCGCAGGGTCCGATCTGTGGACAGGTGCCTGCCCGACGCGGCTTGTGGATATCGGGTTGCTGCCAGCCACCGACACGACCCTGCAGAGCCCCTTACGACAGCAGTCCGCGCAGGAACTCGCGGGCCGCGTCGACGATCTGTCCGGCCCGGGTCTGCGGGTCGTCGGCCTTGCGGGTCGGTTTGAAGCTGTGGGTGGCCCCGTCCACGAACACCAGCGAGAAGTTGTCGCGGCCTGCAACGGTCGTCCGCAGTTCCTCCGGGGAGCCGAACGGGTCCCGACTGCCGTGAATGAGCAGCGTCGGCGCAGTGACAGCCCGCAGCTCATCGGCCCGGGACCTGTCCGGTCTGCCGGGTGGGTGCAGCGGGAACGACAGCAGCAGGGCGCCCACCGCCGGGGGCGCGAAGCAGCGGCAGGCCGAACGGGCGCCGGCGCTGCGTCCACCGACCACCAAAGGCAGGTTCCCCCAGCGGGCAGTCGTCGCGTCCAGAGCCGCCCGCCAGCCCTCGTCCAGCGCTTTGGGTGCCGGCGCCACCCGTTTGCCGGCCACGCGCCAAGGCTGTTCGAACAGCGCGACGGTGACGCCATCGGCCGGCAGCCCCTCGGCCAGCGCTGCCAGGTCAAAGGCATCAACCCCGCCCCCGGCACCGTGCCCGAGCAGCAGCAGGGCCTGGGCCCGGTCAGCCTCAGCCAGCATGCAGCCGGCCGAGGCCCCTCGGGGTGTCGATGTCCACGGTGTCCAGGGTGGGAGGGTTCACTGCTTGTCGAGGATCTCGTAAGCAGGCAGGTCGAGCAGGCCGTTGCCACTGACGCCGATCAGGATGACCTCGCCGTCCTGGGCGGTCCTGGCGTAATCGATCGCGGCGGCGATGGCATGGCTGCTCTCCGGTGCAGGGATCAGCCCCTCGACGCGCGCGAAGTAGCGCCCCGCGCCCAGCGTGGTGATCTGATCCAGGGCCATGGCGTCCAGCAGCCCCAGGTTCTTGGCGTGGGAGACGATCGGCGACATGCCGTGGAAGCGCAGCCCCCCGGCGTGGATGGGGGACGGCACGAAGTCGATGCCCAGCGTGTACATCTTCACCAGCGGGGTCAGCTTCTCGGTGTCGCAGTGGTCATAGCGGTACTCGCCCTTGGTCAGCGAAGGGCAGGCAGCCGGTTCCACGGCGACGCAGCGGGTCTTGGTGCCCTCGCGCAGGTTCTTGCCGATGAACGGGAACGCGATACCCGCGAAGTTTGAGCCGCCGCCGGCGCAGCCGAACACCACGTCCGCTCCTTCCTCACCCGCGTCCGCAAGCTGCTGCATGGCCTCCTGGCCGATCACGGTCTGGTGCAGCATGACGTGGTTCAGCGCCGAGCCGAGGGCGTAGTGGGCGTGGGGGTCCTTGGCGGCCACCTCGACGGCCTCGGCAATCGCCATACCGAGGGAGCCCGTGGTGTTGGGGTCCTTGGCCAGCTCCGTGCGGCCGGACTCGGTGAGGTTGGAGGGGGACGGGTGGCACGTGCCGCCGTAGGTCTCCATTTCGAGACGACGGTAGGGCTTCGAGTCGAAGGAGGCCCGCACCTGCCACACCTCACACTCCAGGCCCAGCAGCGAGCAGGCCATCGAGAGGGCAGCGCCCCACTGTCCGGCGCCGGTTTCGGTGGTGAGCTTGGTGGTGCCCTCGATGGCGTTGTAGTAGGCCTGTGCGACGGCCGAATTCGGCTTGTGGGAGCCCACGGGGCTGACGCCCTCGTACTTGTAGTAGATGCGGGCGCCCGTGCCCAACGCCCTCTCCAACCGGTGCGCGCGAACCAGCGGTGAGGGCCGCCAGGCAGCGTAGATCTCGCGGACGACTTGCGGGATCTCGATGTAGCGGTCGGTCTCGTTGAACTCCTGCTCGATCAGGGCCATCGGGAACAGAGCAGCGAGGTCTTCGGGCGTCGCTGCCTCCATGGTGGCCGGATTGATCATCGGGGGCACACGCTCGGGCAGATCGGCGCAGATGTTGTACCAGTGCGTCGGAATCAGATTCGGAACAACAGCGCCGGTAGGTTGCAACAACTGCCCGTCATTGGGAGCGCCCGCACTCATGAGGATGACCTTTCATCGGGGTTTCGACATCGTCTTGAGAGTAGCGATCAACCCCGGGGGGCCGTCGGCGATGCGCCATGTGGACAGCGCCACCCCCACCCACGACCCGACGCCGACGCAAGCCGACCCCGTGCCATGTGCTGCTCCTCGTCGCGGTTTCGTTGTGGTGGCGCAGCGGCGTGAGAGCCTCCCCTCGGTTAGTATTGAAGAACATCACGCAACTTCTTCCACTACGGATCGTCGGGCACGTACCTGCCCGTGGAAAGGATCACCAGAACATGGCAACCGTGCGTTTCCAGGACGTGACCAAGATCTACCCTGGCGCTTCGAAGCCCACCGTCGACAAGCTCAACCTCGAGATCGGCGACGGCGAGTTCATCGTCCTCGTCGGCCCTTCGGGTTGTGGCAAATCCACCTCGTTGCGCATGCTCGCGGGCCTGGAGGACGTGCAAGGCGGCAAGATCTTCATCGGCGACCGCGACGTCACCAACCTGCCCCCGAAAGACCGCGACATCGCGATGGTTTTCCAGAACTACGCCCTCTACCCGCACATGACTGTGGGCGAGAACATGGGCTTCGCGCTGAAGATCCAGGGCATCCCCAGGGAGGAGCGCGATCAGCGCGTCATGGAGGCCGCCAAGCTGCTGGGCCTCGAGCCCTACCTGGAGCGCAAGCCGAAGGCTCTCTCCGGTGGTCAGCGCCAGCGCGTCGCCATGGGCCGTGCCATCGTGCGCTCCCCGCAGGTCTTCCTCATGGACGAACCGCTGTCGAACCTCGACGCCAAGCTGCGCGTCTCCACCCGCACCCAGATCGCCTCGCTGCAGAACCGCCTGGGCGTCACCACCGTCTACGTCACCCACGACCAGGTCGAGGCCATGACGATGGGTGACCGCGTCGCCGTGATGAGCGAAGGCTACCTGATGCAGGTCGACTCCCCGCTCACCCTGTACGACAAGCCGGACAACCTGTTCGTCGCCGGCTTCATCGGCTCCCCGGCCATGAACCTGCTGCAGGGCAACGTCGTCGACGGCGGCGTCCAGATCGGCGACTACGTGGTGCCGGTCTCCCGCGAGGTGCTGGCCAAGGCCGAGGGCGGCACCGCCACCGTGGGCATCCGGCCGGAGCATTTCCGCGAGTCCGACGACGGACAGGGTATCGGGGTCGACCTCGCTGTCATGGAGGAGCTCGGCGCCGACGCCTACCTCTACAGCACGCTGGCCGGCCTGCCCGAGGTCGAGCGCCTCACCGCCCCGCAGGTCGTCGCACGTTTCCATACGCGCCGCCCGCACGCCTCGGGTGACCTGATCCGCCTGAAGCCGGATCTGGACAGGATGCATGTCTTCAACAACGTCAGCCAGCTGCGCATCTCCTGACTGACGCCGGCACACAGCGGGGGCCCGGTCCGATCGGACCGGGCCCCCTTGTCTTGTCTGGTGCTGTGTCGTCTGGTGCAGAATCAGTTCGGCAGGTGTTCGGCGTCAGCTGACCTGGCTGCGCTTGGGCAGCCCCTCCCAGTCGCCGGTGCTCGCGACGCACGCCGCCGCGACGTCGGTGCCGCGCTCCGCTGAGCCGTGCAGGGACAGCCCGTCGAGCAGCCCCGACAGGAAGCCTGCGCAGAAGGCGTCCCCGGCACCGATCACGTCCACGACCGCGACCCGCCGGGCCGCAACGTGCACCTCCGAGTCGAGCGTCCAGGCGGACACCCCGCGCTCACCCCGTTTCACGACAACCTCGGACGCCCCGCCGGCGAGGAGGTGCCCGACCGCGTCGGACTCCGGCGCGTCGACGAGCAGTGGCAGCTCGTCCTCGGAAGCGATCACTGTCGTGACACTGGGCAGCACCATGGCGAGGGCGGCGCGTGCCTCGTCCGGGGACCACAGGGCTGGGCGGTAGTTGACGTCGAGCGACACCGGGACGCCCGCCGCGGCGGCCTCGCGGGCCAGCGCGATGCAGGCCTCGCGCGCCGTGTCAGACAGTGCGAGCGTCACACCGGTCAGGTGGACGCGGCGGCACCCCGGCAGGGCGCCCAGCACATCTGCGGTCGTCAAGCTGGAGCCCGCAGAACAACGGCGCACGTAGCTGACCTGGCGCGCGTGGTCAGCCGGGGACTCGAGCACCATGACGCCTGCCTGCCGGGGGTCACGGACGACATGCGAGACGTCGACCCCCTCGCCGAAGAGCGTGGCCTCGACCCACGAGCCGAGCGCGTCATCGCTGACGCGTCCCACCCAGCGTGCGGAGTGACCGAGCCTGGCCACTCCGATCGCGACGTTGGATTCGGCACCGGCCACGTGGGCCGACGCCGTCCAGCCAGGTGCCACAGCGTCGGTGCGGAAAGAGACGAGCGCCTCGCCGACCGTCAGAAGATCGGTCATGCGAATTCGGCGGCGAGCGATGCGAAGGCAGCGGCGCGCACTGCGAGGGCTTCGAGTGACCCCCCGGAGGCCGCGTCGCCGACGAGCGGTCCACCGACCCCGACGGCGACGGCACCGACCCGCAGGTATTGGCGGGCGATTTCCAGGTCAACGCCCCCCACAGGAACGAAGGGCATGCCGGGGAACGGGTCACGCAGGGCCTTGAGGAAGCCCGGCCCGCCGACCGATGCCGGGAAAAGTTTCACCGCGGTTGCGCCGTGGCCCATGGCGGACAGCGCTTCGGTGGCCGTTTGGGCGCCGCCCAGAACGGGCAGCCCCAGCGCCACGCTGGCGGCGATGGCGTCGGTGACGGCCGGTGTCACAGCGAAGGACGCTCCAGCCTCGACGATTGCCTCGACGTCGCGGGGCGTCACGACCGTGCCGGCGCCGATCACGCCGCCGGGCACCCGAGACAGCTCCGCGATGGCCTCAAGGGCACCCGGAGTGACCAGGGAGACTTCAATCAGGGGCAGGCCTGCCGCCACCAGCGCCTTCCCCGTGGCGACGGCGGCATCCACGGATGTGCCGCGGATGATTCCCAGCACGCGATGGGTGTGCAGCAGCGAAAGCAGGTCCATGATCACCATTCCGCAAAAGTGCCGTCGGCATGTCGCCACACCGGGTTCCGCCACGCATGCCCGCGTTTGTCTGCCTCGCGGACGGCGTGCTCGTCGATCTCGACACCCAGGCCGGGCCCTGTCAGCCGCTCGATGTGCCCGTCCACGAAGCGCAGCGGCTCCGTGTCGACCACGTAGTCGAGCACCTCGGCGCCCTGGTTGTAGTGGATGCCGATGCTTTGTTCCTGGATCAGGTGGTTCGGCGCCGCGAAGCCGATCTGCAGGCAGGACGCCAGCGCGAGCGGCCCAAGCGGGCAGTGCGGGGCGATCTGGGCGTCGAACGTCTCGGCGAGGGCCGCGATCCTGCGTACCTCGGAGATGCCGTTCGCGTGCGAGAGGTCCGGCTGGACCACAGCGACCCCGGCCTGCAGCACGGGCAGGAACTCCTGACGGGTGTAGAGCCGCTCCCCGGTCGAGATCGGAATGGTCGTTGACTCAACCATCCGTCCGATCAGGTGGCTGTTCTCGGGGATCACCGGCTCCTCGATGAAGAACGGGTGGAACGGCTCCAGCAGCGGGGCCACTCGACGGGCGTCCGCCAAAGTGAAGCGGCCGTGCAGGTCGACAGCCACGTCCCGGTCGTCACCGAGTACCTCGCGGGCGGCGGCAACGCGGCCCACCACGCCCGCCAACTCGGCGCGGCTGGCGATGGGCGACATCCGGCCGGAGGCGTTCATCTTCACCGCGGTCAGGCCGGCCTCGACCTGGGCCGCGATCTGGTCGGCGACTTCGTTCGGCTCGTCGCCGCCGACCCACGCGTACACCCGGATCCGGTCGCGCACCGGGCCGCCCAGCAGCACGTGCACCGGCAGGCCCACGGACTTGCCGAGCAGGTCCCAGAGCGCCTGGTCGATCCCGGAGACAGCCGAGCTGAGGATGATGCCGTAGCGGTAGAAGGAACCCTTGCTGAGGACCTGCCAGTGGTCCTCGATGCGGAAGGGATCCTTGCCGATCAGGTACTCGGCCAACTGGTGCACAGCTGTGCGGACTGTCTCGGAACGTCCCTCGCAGGACGCCTCGCCCCAGCCGACCAGCCCGCCCGAAGTCTCGATCCGGACGAACAGCCAGCGGGGTGCCACGAGGAACGTTTCGACCCGAGTGATGGTTTCCAAGAGGTGTCAGCCCTTCGTTGCGCCGGCGGTGAGGCCGGAGACAATGTACTTCTGAGCGAACAGGGACATCAGCATGATCGGCAGGGTCACGACGGTTGACGCCGCCATCAGGGCACCCCAGTCAATCGACGCGTAGCCGATGAAGTCGTAGATCGCCACCGGAAGGGTCTTCGTGGACGAACTCGACAACACGAGCGCGAACATGAAGTTGTTCCAGCTGAAGATGAACGCCAGGATGGCGGACGTCGCCATGCCGGGCACCGACAGCGGGAGCATCAGGTGCCAGAAGGACCCGATCGGGGTCAATCCGTCCACCTGGCCGGACTCCTCCAACTCGACGGGCAGCCCGTCGAAGAAGCCCATCATGATGTAGACGATCAGCGGCAGCGCCACGAACATGTGCGCCAGGATCAGCACCCAATAGGTGCCGACCAGGCCCATTTGGCTGAACAGGTAGTACCACGGCACCAGGAGCGAGACGCCCGGGATGACGCGAGCCATCAGCACGATGAGTGCCGACTTGTTCATCACGAAGCGCGACATGGCGAACGCGGCCGGGACACCGAGCACCAGCGACAAACCTGTCGCCGCGACCGCGATCACACCCGAGTTGATGATGTACTGCCCGAAATTCGCTTGCCTGAAGACCTTGTCGAAGTTCTCCCAGGTGGGCGTGAAAACCAGCGTCTTGCTGGCGTCGTAGATGTCCACGTTGGTTTTGAACGCGGCCATGACCATCCAGATGATCGGCACGATGAACGCGAGCACGATCAGCACGAGGGCCACCACACGGAAAATCTTGTAGCGGAGGGTGGTGATCACTGCGCAGCCTCCTCACGCTTGCGCGTCAGCAGGAACATGCTGACCACGATGATGACAAAGAACAGGACCAGGACGGTGGAGCTCAGGCCGTACTCGTTGTAGTCGAAGGACAAGCCGTAGCCGTAAAGGTTGAGTGTCTCGACCTCGTTGAACGAGCCACCACCCTTGCCTTTGGCGGCCAGCAGGATGTCGAAGGTCTTCAGGGCGTCGATGCCGCGCAGCAGCAGCGCCACGATGAAGGTCGGCTTGAGCATCGGGAACGTGATGTTGGCGAAGATCTGCCAGGTGGACGCCCCGTCGACCCGGGCGGCCTCGAAAGGCTCTTCCGGGAGCGAGGTCAGGCCGGCCAGCAGGATCAGGGTGACCATGGGCGTCCACTGCCAGATGTCCATGAACATCGTGGTCGGCAGCGCGGAGGCCTCACCAGCGAGCCAGGGCTGCGGCGGGATCCCGAACATGCCGATGAGTTGGTTCATCGGGCCGATCGACGGGTCGAAGATCAGCCGCCACATCATGCCGACCGCGACCGGGGTGGCGACCAGCGGAAGCAGGATGGCGACGCGCACCAGGCGCTCACCCTTGAACGGCCGCCACAGCAACAGGGCGACGCCGAGCCCGAACAACATCTCGAAGAACAGCACCACGCCGGTGAACAGTGCGGTACGTCCCACAGCCGGCCAGAAGCGTTCGGTGTCTTTCAGTACTTCGATGTAGTTGCCGAGGCCGATGAAGTTCGAATCGGCTCGCACGGAGCCGGAGGCGTCCGTGAGGCTGAGCCAGAACGTCCAGACCACGGGAAAGATGATGAGCAAGAAGATGAAAAGCATGGACGGGCCTGCAAACAACCAGCGACGATGCTGGTTCGCCCAAAGAGAAAGAGCTGATTGGGGTTTGGGGCCATGAATGACCGGGGTTGTCACGTGAACCTCCTCTGTTGTGGGATCGCCGGAGGTGCCCGCAGGGGCGCCTCCGGCGATCAGAATGGCTCCCGGTCTACTTCTTCTCGGCGTCCAGGACGGCCTGGAACGCGACAGCTGCCTTCTCTGCTGCTGCGTCGGTGTCGCCGCCCGTGATGGTCTCGACGATCGGCTGGCCGACGGCTTCGCGGGCCTTGGTGACCTGGGCCACGACTGGACGGTCGTGATCGACGCCCACCTTCGCGCTGGCGATGATTGCCTCGGCCAGGTCTGCCGGGTAGGTCGAGGTCCCTTCCGGGCTCTCCCACACCGAGGTGCGGGCTCCGGGGATGCCTTCCTTCTGCTGGGCCAGCACCTGCTCCTTGCTGGTGGCCCACTGCACGAACTTCCAGGCGTTCTCGATGTTCTTGCTGGAGGCGTTGACCGCCAGCCCCCACGACGGAATGTTGAACGGCTTGGAGCCGGCCGGGCCGGCGGGGAACTGCGCGAAGCCGACGGAGTCGGCCACCTTCGACTTGGCGGGGTCGGTGGCGTTCCGGTACAGGGAGTCGGCCTCGGTGTAGAAGGCTGCGCCGCCCTGGGTGAAGATGGCCATTGCCTCTGGCCAGCTCATGTCCGTGGACACGTTCGCCGGCCCGTACTCGCGGATGAGTCCGCCGTACAGGGCGTAGGCCTTCTTGGCCGCGTCCGAGTTGACGGCTGCCTTGCCGGAGGCGTCCACCCAATCGCCGCCCATCGAGTACAGGAAGCTGGAGAACTGGGTGACCGCCGGGGACTTGCCGGTGCGCGCGACGAAGCCGGCGATCCCCTCGGCCTCCTTGATCTTCTTGGCTGCGGCCTCGAGCTCGTCGAGTGTCTTCGGAACGGCGATGCCGTGCTTGGCCAGCACGTCCTTGCGGTAGTACAAGACCTGGCGCTCGGTGATGATCGGGATGCCGACGATCATCTCTTTGTAGGTCGTCGCGGACAGCGGGCTGGTCTGGAAGTCGGCCAGGTCCCAGGCGGCGTCGCCCTTGGCCTTGGCGGTCAGGTCGGACAGGAAGTTGTTCTGCGCGAACAGGCGGCCCTCCTGCAACGGCCGGTACATCATCACGTCGATCTCGGAGGTGCCCGCATTGAGCTTGACGTTGTACTGGTCGGAAAGCTGGTCTTCTGCCAGCTGGGTGATCTCCAGCTTCAGGCCGGTGGCCTTCTCGAACTCGGGGATCGCCTTCTTGACGTTCTCGGTCCAGACGTGGTTCGCGAGGGTGACGCGCACCGTCGTCGACGCCTGCTGTTCGCCGCTACCACCACCGCTGCAGCCGGCTGCGGCGAAAACGGCAAACGCGCCGGTTCCTGCCAGGAGACTGCGACGACTCACGTTAACCATGACATCCTCCATCGCGTTTGGTCGCGACCTCGCTGTGCGACCCGGGATTTGAAGCAGATGAGAACATAATCCTGCCCAATGTTAGAAAGATAGGCCTGACAGCTATTCGCGTCAAGGCGCTGCGCCGACGAGCGGCACGCGCAACAGCGAACGTCCCCGCACCGGCAGCGCGAGGGCATCGGCGAGGCCCGGCAGATCGACCGACTCCCCAGCCGCGCCCACCGCTCGGGCTGCGGCCACGGCGTCCACGCTCTGGGGGGTTGCGAAGAAGCGCTCGAAGAGGGCGGGCTCGGCGCCCACGTGTTCGAGGCTGGCGAAGATGCCCCCGCCGTGGTCATCGAGCACGACGACCTGCAGGTCGACGTCCGGCTCGGCGTCCCCGCGCACCAGCCCTCCGAGGTCGTGCACGTGGCTCAGGTCGCCCAGCACCACGCGGACAGGTTCCCCCAGCCCCGCCGCGAGGCCGTGCGCCGTCGACACCAGCCCGTCGATGCCTGCCAGGCCGCGGTTGGCGACGACCTGCGTCGACCGAGCTGCCCCCGGCGCCACGGCATCGAAGGCGCGCACGGTGTTGGACGACCCGAGCAGCAACCAACCCTGGGTCGCCCACAGAGCCAGTGCTGCGCGCTGGATGGGCGTCGTGACGTGTCGGGCGGCGGCCTCGGCGTCCGCCTGTCGCCAGCTGCCCAGCCACGCCAGGTCGGCCACGGTGGGCTCGCTCCCGCGCACGGCAGCGACGATGCGCGACGCCGTACCGGCGACGTCGGTCCAACGGGCGGTGGGGGAGACGACGACGACCTCGACGTCCGCCCGCGCGAGCAGCCGCGAGACGGGGCGCGACAAGGTGGGATGCCCGAACACGACGACCCGCTGCACTCGCTCGGCCAACCCTGCTGCGAGCAGCGTCAGGTAATGGACGATCGCGCCGGGGCGGCGCGCCCCCGAGGACGGCTCGGCCAGCAGCGGCCAGCCTGCCTCGGTGGCGACGTGGTGGGCGCCGGGCCCGGCACCGTCGCCTGCGACGATGAGCGTGCGGCGTCCGGCGGGCAGGTGGACGGGAACCGGCGGGGGCGCGGGGTCGACCACCAGTGGCGCGGGGATCGTGCCGGGGTGCCATTTCCCCCCAGGAGTCAGCGGGTCGGCGAAGCCGACGTTCAGGTGCGCCGGGCCAGGGTCGCGGCTGAGCGTACCGAGCGCGGCGGCGACGAGGCGGGCCACCTGCCCGCGTACGGCGGCGGGGTCGGAGCGCGCCGGGAGGTCGTGCTCGGCGCGAACGGCCGTCGCGAACAGGCCCGGCTGCCAGGTGGTCTGGTTGGCGCCGGTCCGACGCCACTCGTGCGGCCGGTCGGCGGAGACCACCAGAAGCGGCACCCCCGTGTGTGAGGCCTCCAGCACGGCCGGGTGCAGGTTCGCGACCGCAGTCCCCGAGGTGGTGACGACGGCCACGGCACGTGGTGACCCACGCAGCGCCGCCGCCTTGGCAAGCCCCAGCGCGTAGAAGCCCGCGGACCGCTCGTCGACACGCACGTGCGCGCGCAGCCAGCCGGCGGTCTCGGCGTCGGCCACCGCGTAGGCAAGCGGGGCTGAGCGTGAGCCGGGCGAAAGCACCACATCCCGCACCCCGGACGCCGCCAGCGCCGCCACCAGCGCGCGGGCCAGCTCGGTGGAACTCATGTCAGCACCTCCGCCAGGTCGACCCCGGCCAGCGTTGCAACCCGGCCGAGGCGCTCACGCCACCAGCGCTCGAGAGCCGGCTCGACGGGGAGCAGGGCGTCCGGTTCGACGCGCCGGACGGGCAACACCCCTCGACCATCGCGGGGATCAGCACAGGACACCAAGGGGGCAGTCGTCACGTCGTGGGTGAACAGCTCCACGGTCGCCAGCCCCGACGCCAGTTCGATGCCCGGCAGGGACGCCGCGAGCGCCACTCCCGCGGCGATCCCGACCGAGCTCTCCAGCGCGGACGACACGACCACCGGCAGGCCCAACGCGTCGGCCAGGGCCAGGCAGGAACGCACTCCACCGAGCGGCTGCACCTTGAGCACGACCACGTCGGCCGCGCCGGCGCGCTTGACGGCCAAGGGATCCGCAGCACGACGGATCGACTCATCGGCCGCGATCGGCACCTTCACCCGTCGGCGCAGGGCCGCGAGGTCAGCCACGGACGGCACCGGCTGCTCGGCGTACTGCAAGCCCCCCGCTGCGCGATCGAGGGCCACCAGGGCCGAGGTGGCCTCGTCCAGGGACCAGGCGGCGTTGGCGTCCACGCGCACGTGTCCGGATGGCCCCAGCGCCTCCCGCACGGCCGCCACCCGATCCAGGTCGTCGGACAGCGACTGCCCGGCCTGGGCCACCTTCACCTTGGCGGTCGTGCACCCGGACGCCGCCACGATCGCCCGCGCCCGCGCGGCCCCCACGGCCGGCACTGTCACGTTGACGGCGATCTTGGTTCGGATGGGCTCGGGGAAGGGCAGCGTCGCCGCCTCGAGCGCCGAGCGCAGCCACGGCACGCAGGTCGCATCGTCGTACTCGGCGAACGGCGAGAACTCGCCCCAGCCCGCCGGCCCACGCAGCAGCACTCCGTCGCGCCTGGTCAGCCCGCGGAACGGGTCACGCAGCGTGGTCGAGTAGACCGCGATCATGGCCGGGCCACCGGGGAGAGAGCCTCATACATCGGCAGGAACTTGCGAGCAGTCTCGGCCAACTCGTCGCTGGGCACCGAACCTGCGACGATGCCGCCACCGGCAAGCAGCCGAACGCTCGTCGCGTCCGCGTTGACCTGGCCGCAGCGCAGGGCGATCACGAACTGGCCGTCGCCCGCGGCGTCCACCCACCCCACCGGACCGGCGTAGCGGCCGCGGTCGAACCCCTCGAGCTCGGCGATGACGCGCGTGGCGACGTCGGTGGGCGTGCCACACACGGCGGCGCTGGGATGCACGAGCCCCGCGAGTTCCAGCGCCGAGCGGGGCTCGCGGAGAGTCCCCGAAATCTCGGTGGCGAGATGCATGATGCTCGGCAGCCGTAGCACGGTGGTCTGAGCCGCCCGGACGTCCGCGACCTCGGCGAGGCGCTCGATCACCGAGTCTGCGGCGTAGGCGTGCTCGGCGTGGTCTTTGCTGGAGGCCGCGAGCCGGGCGGCCGTGGCGTCGTCGACGTCCGGGTCGCCGGTGACCGGGGCCGAGCCGGCAAGGGCCTGCGAGCGGACGGTCGGCCCGCGCAGTTCGATCAGCATCTCGGGGCTGGCGCCGATGAGGCCGTCGACGTGGAAGGTCCAGCTCGTCGGGTTGGCCTCCTGCAGCCGCGCGAGCACTGCGGGGATGTCGATCGGGTCGGGCGTGATCGCCTCGAGGTCGCGTGCCAGCACCACCTTCTCGACCTCACCGGCCTCGATCCGGGCGACGGCTGCGGCAACCGCCCGACGGAACCGCTCGCGGGTGAGGCTGCCGGGCACCAGTTCGAGCTCGGAGAACTCGTACGGTTCGGACGGCTCAGGCAGTGACACCGCAAGCGGGCCGGACCCGTTCGGGGTCACCGTCAGTGTCCCGTCGCGCCAGCTCCCCAGCAGCGCCGGCACGATCAGGATTGACTCACTGAGCGAATCGGCAGCGAAAGTGGCGCTGATGAAAGCGCGCACCGGCGGCGCCGTCTTGTCGGTCGGCAGGGTGACAAGGAAGTCTTCGAAGGCTGCTGCGAGCCGAGCGAATCGCAACGGCCCGCGGGCGGTCGCCCGGAAGCGTTCCCCCCAACCGAGCAGGGCCGTGCGGTCGGCGTCCGACCCCGTCGCCCAGAGCAGCGGATTGCCCCGGCGCACCGACGTGGCGAACGGCTCCGCCAGGCGTCTGGGCTGGTCACCTGTCACGAGGGCTCATGCTACCGCGGCTGGTCGCTAAGGTGGTGGTCATGGGTGTCCCGTTCGATCCGTCCCGCTGGCGCCCCGTCGAGGGCTTCGACTTCACCGACATCACCTACCACCGGGCGATCGATGACACCGGCGCCGATCTGCCTGCTGCTCGGGTCGCGTTCGACCGTCCGGAGGTGCGCAACGCGTTCCGTCCGCACACCGTCGACGAGTTGTACCGGGCGCTCGACCACGCGCGGATGACCCCGGATGTCGGCACCGTGATCCTGACGGGCAACGGCCCGTCGCGCAAGGACGGCGGCTGGGCGTTCTGCTCGGGTGGCGACCAACGCATCCGCGGGCGCGACGGCTATCGCTACGAGACCGACGACGCCGACCCCGATGCGGACCCTGCCACCAGGCGTGAGCAGATCGACCCCGCCCGCTCCGGGCGCCTGCACATCCTCGAAGTGCAGCGTCTGATCCGCACCATGCCGAAGGTGGTGATCTGCGTCGTCAACGGGTGGGCAGCCGGCGGCGGTCACTCGCTCAACGTGGTCTGCGACCTGTCGATCGCCTCCCGGCAGCACGCCCGGTTCATGCAGACCGACGCCAACGTCGGCTCTTTCGACGCAGGCTATGGCTCGGCTCTGCTGGCCCGCCAGATCGGGCAGAAGCGGGCCCGCGAGATCTTCTTCCTTGCCCGCGAATACTCCGCCGAGGACGCCGAACGCTGGGGTGTGGTGAACGAGGTGGCCGACCACGAATCGATCGAGGACGTGGCCCTGGAGTACGCCCGGATCATCGCCACCAAGTCGCCGCAGGCGATCCGCATGCTGAAGTTCGCCTTCAACCTCGCCGATGACGGCCTGGCCGGGCAGCAGCTGTTCGCGGGTGAGGCCACCCGGCTGGCGTACATGACGCCCGAAGCCCAGGAGGGACGCGACGCGTTCGTCCAGCGCCGCGACCCCGACTGGTCGGGCTACCCCTACTACTACTGAGTTGCCGTGTCACGCCAGCTGGTCTGGGTGCGCGGCGGCACCGACCCGGAAGCGGTGGGCGCACTCTACGCGGAGCTGACCGCGCGGCTCGAACGCCCTGAGCCGGACTGGCCGGTGCTGGTGCTCGCGGCGTCGCGGGAGCAGTTCGATGACTGCGTCGGTCGGATCGCCGGGCCCCTGGACAGAGTGGACGTCGTCATCCGCACGTCCGGGTCGACGGACGGCCGCGGACGCCTCGTCGGTCTGTCGCTGGATGCCCTGCTGGCGTCGGCGCGCGCGACGCTGGTCCGACTCGGCGGGCCCGGACGTTGGCTCACCTCGCTGCCGATCGAGGCGGTCGGCGGGTTCCAGGTGGTGCTCCGCAGCGTGGTCGCGGGACTGCCCCCCGCGGTGTACACCGGGCACGGTTTCGACCCTGACCGGTTTGCCCGTGCCGCGGCGATGCTGGACGGGGCCCCTCGCCGCTATCTCTCGCTCGTGCCGACGCAGCTGCACCGCGCCTTGGGCTCCGCCCCGGCGGTGCTGGCCAGCTTCGACGCCGTTCTGGTGGGCGGGGCCGCTCTGGCCCCTCAGCTGGCCGCGCGGGCCCTGGCCTGCGGGGTGCCGGTGGTGACGACCTACGGCAGCACCGAGACGGCCGGGGGTTGCGTGTACGACGGGGTGCCGCTGGACGGCGTCCGGGTGCGGCTGTCCGGTGACGGTCGCATCCACATCGGCGGGCCCACACGGGCGACGCGCTACCTGGACGCCGCGCCGACGGAGTGTGTGGAAGCCGGCACGCCGGGCAGCTCAGAGATCGGGGAGTGGCTGGTCACCAACGACCTGGGGGAGTGGGTGGACGGCCGACTGCGCGTGCTCGGCCGCTCCGACGACGTCGTGATCTCGGGTGGTGTCAACGTGCACCCCGTCGCCGTCGAGGCAGCGTTGGCCACGCTCGGCGGACAGTGGCTGGTGGTGGGGGTGCCGGATGCGGAGTGGGGCCAGCTCCTGGTCGCCGTCACCGACCTGCCCGGCGCGACGCTGGACGACGCCAAGCGCGCCACGGCGGGACTGGTGCCCGCGGCGCGTCCGAAAGCTGTGGTGGTCGTGGACGCACTGCCCCTGCGGCCATCAGGGAAACCGGACCGACGCGCGGCCGTGGCCTTTCTGCTTGCCAACTTCCAGTTCTGGTGGACAGAAACGTTGGCGAGAGGTTCAGGCTCAGGAGAACGCTGACGTTGACGAGTCTGCTCGACGCAGCAGCTGCCGGGCGACACGCTCCCGCAACTCGGTGCGGTCCGGCTGGCTGCCGGTCAAGTGGGTCAGCACATCCAGGGTGGGCGCAGCAATCTGGAACGCGGCCCAGCCTTGATCATGTGCGTCGATTCGCCACCCGACCTCGTTGATCAGGCTGGCGGCCATGTCCATGCCTCCCTGCGGATCCTGACCTGCCGCAGCCAGCAGCAGAAAGATGATGCCGGCGTCCTTCTCGTAGGGACGCCCGAGCGGCAGCCGCGACGCGATGTGGCGCAGCAACGCAGCCGGATCGTTCGCGAGGCGTTGACCGACCTTGGTCACCAACAGCTGGCCGCGGTCCTTGCGGAGCAACCCGAGCTTGGTTGCCGATTCCCGCAATGTCAGCACCGGCAGAGTCTGATCCTCGCGGTTCCCCTTGCCACACCATTCATCATCGAGGCCGAGGCCGTGGTACAACTCCGAGACGAGCCGAGGCGGCAGGTACCCGGCGGCTGTGAGCTTGACGCCGCCGTCGACTGCGGCGATCATCCGCCGGTAGCGTGCCGTTGTCACGTCCAGGTCGTCCTCGGTGAACTCCTCGCGGACCGTAGACGCTGCCCTCGCCAGGACATCCAGAGGCGACCCGGTCGAGCGCGTCGGCACGCGTCAGCATCTCGCTCACCGCAGGGTGCAGCGTGTCCAGGGCCTGCTGTCCGGCCGCAAGGTCCCCCAGGTCCTCGTTGGTCAGCGCCACGTCGAACTCGGCCGGGTCGAAATCGTCCGGAAGCCACTCCAGCTGCGCTTCCATCCACTCGGCGTTCTCCGGGTCGATGTTCTCCGGCCAGTGCCGCCAACAAGTCGCGGTAACCCCAGATGCCACCGACATCCTCGGGCGGGCAGGCGCGGCGCCCCGCCAGGCACGCGGCTGCGGGGTCACCCTCCGACCAGGGCCCGACCGTCTCCAACTTGATGGTGTGCCACCAGCCGTCACCGAAGTCGTACTCGTAGAAGAGCCGATCGCCCTTCTCGGCGATGGTCTCGTCGAGTCGGACCGCCCACTCGGCGGTGCCCTGCAAGCCCTCGGCCTCGTCGTAGGGCGACAGGAACGGCTCTGCCATCCGATCCTTCACTTTCGGCCCCATCACGAAGTGGTGCAGATGCGAGTCGGTCCACCCCATCGCCACCTGCAAGATGTCGTGCAGCTGCGACAGTTTCAGGTCGCTGGCCAGCCGAAGACGCCGCCAGATCGGCGGCTCCGCCCCGTCCAGGTCGACCCGCACGATGAACGCCGCACGATCAGGACGCCGCGCCAACAGCACCGGACGCTTGCGGGAAACCGACCAGTCGAGGCCGTGGGGCCCCTCGAAAGGTCGCCCAGCGCAGCCAGTGCCTCCGTCGGACCGCCGGTGGCAGCCATCAGGTCATTGGCCCAGGCTCGGATGACGTCGAGGTCCAGCCGGGCGTCGATTGCCGCAGCCGCGTCATCTGGCGTCTGCGGGACGCAAGTCGTCATCCGGGCGGCCGCTGGCCGGGAAACGGGATCACGTTGTCGTCGTAACTCATGGACCCTCCTCAAGCTGTCGCGACACTGGTTGTTGCTCCCAACGTAGCGGGACTCCCCGGAATTGGTTCTGGATCCCTGCTACCGGGCGATCGATGACACCGGCTGTGCGCCGATCTTGGCATGGGGGTCGAGCTGGCCGGCCTGGCCAGGACGCCAGCACTGTGACCCTCTCCGATGCCCCTGGCCAGCGCTGGGCGGCTACCGGCCCAGCACCGACGTCGAACTTCTCACTAACTTCTAGTTCCATTAGAACTAGAAGTTAGTGAGAAGTTCGGCCGGTGGCACAGAGGAACGACCGCCGCTCGTCATCAACTTCTCGATTGGGCGTCGTGGGTCAAGGGCCTGTCATCTCTGTTGAGCGCCTGACGGGCATCAGCTGCTGGACGCCAAACGAAGAGTCGGCCTCGCTTCACCCGCGTAAGGAAGCCGCGGGCCTCAAGGTCCAGAAGATCACGCCGAGCTGTCTCGTTGGCGACGTGGTGGCTCGTTGCATGTGACACCATCGTGAACTCGACGCCGGGGTCCGAGAGCGCGGTTTCGATCAGGTCGAGTTGGCGGTGATTGAACTCCGTGTGTTGGTCTCTGACCAAGGCCTTCACGTCGCGCAGCTCAGCGATCTTCCGCTCAAGGTACTTCTCCAGGTCGTCGAACGCCCGGTCGAGGACTGAGAGGTGGTGAATGAAAAAGAACGTGAGATCTGACTCGTACTCAGTGTTGAGGTAGGAGTGGGCGTATTTCACCGGCGCGTTGCGGAGGAGCGCCGAGATTGAGACGAACTCAGTCAGCCACAGCCCCTGTCGCAGCATGCTCCAGTAGAAGAGCGCGCGGGCGAGACGGCCATTTCCGTCCACGAAGTAGTGGTCATGGCCGATCATGAAGTGCAGCGTGAGCGCTCGCAGAACGGGCTGCAGCCAAGGCCCTTCCCGGCCCCCAGTGTCGTTGGCGAATGCGCACAAAGCTTGCAGCCGCACGGCTAGCTCCTCTGCGGGAGGAGGCTGGTGGAGGGTTTCCCCGTCCGGTGCGGCGATGTGGACTCGCAGGTCTCCCGGAGTCTGGATTCGGCCCCCGTCCCGCGGATCGTCCAGCGTCCCAGCAGTGACGAGATCGTGGAGCTCGCGCACGAGTGCGGGCGTGAGGTCCGAATCGCGGTGGTCGCGGACGAAGTTCATCGCCTGGTAGTTGTTCCAGATCATGCGCTCGCTCTTGTTCTGGGGGTCGCGTCCGCTGCGCAGCAGCTCCTTGGCTACTCGGCGAGTGGTGGCCGCGCCCTCGAGTTGACTGGAAGTGATCGACTCCTCCATCAGGGAGCGCACGATGTAACGATCGCGGGTGGCTGGATTGGTGACCGGCTCGGCCATGCCGATCAGGCCGCCCGCGCGCTGGGCGATTCGGTCCACCATTCGGAGGACCTCGTCCGGCAAAGCGTAGTGAAAGGGCTTGCCCTCGAGATCGAGGAGCGGAAGTTCGCGCCGCAGCCCTTGACGCTGGATGGCGGTCGCCACCCACCACTGCTCCACTGTGATCCCCTCCGGCGGAGTGTGGAAGCGGAACTTCTCCCAGGGCAGATACTCGTCGGTTGAGACAGTGACCTGCGCCATGGCGCTCATGAACTCATCCATGGACCCATGGAAAGGGGCCAACGAAAGCTTCGGCGGCCTGGCCGGGATCTTCATGAGGCCAATCTAACTTCTAGTTCCAATTGAATTAGAAGTTGGCGAGAAGTTCGGGCTGCGTGTCGGCGTCGTTGCGTTTCCGTGGCAGGGAGGCGGACTCAGGGCTGCTCGGCGTACCCCGGAGCCAGCGTCTCCATCTGCTCCAGGACCAACTTGACAGCGCCGGGTTGCCTGTCCGGCGGATACCCATGGAGCCGCAACAGCCGTCGCACGGAGGACCGCACCCTGGCCTGGACATCAGCTCGCCTCGTCCAGTCAGTCTTGACGTCGCGACGCATCACGTCAACGAGATCGCGCCCAATCTGGGCAAGATCTGAGTCACCCATCGCCAGCACCGCCGAGTCGTTCTGGCAGACGGCGTCATAGAAGGCCAGCTCATCCCGGTCAAGTGGCGGATCGAAGCGTTTGCCCCGGTTGTCCTCATCGGCCACCTCGGCCGCCATGTCAGCCAGAGCCTTCAGCACCTCAGCGGAGGTGAGCTGCTGGTTGGTGTAGCGATTCATCAACTCTTGGATGCGTTCGCTGAAGGCCTTGTGCCGCACCACGTTGTTTTTGGTGGCCCGCTCGGTTTCCCGCACCAGCAGGGCACGGATTGCCTCAATCGCCAGCTGGGGGTTGGGCGACTGCTGCGCCTTGAGAAGGTTCGACGGGGTCAGGTAGTCCAGCGTCGGCTGTTCGATGCCTGCCGCCTCGTAGATGTCGGTCACGGCGCCTGCTGCGGTGGCGTCGGCCACGAGACCCTTCAGAATCCGGGCAATGTCCTCGGGAATCGGCTCACCGCTCGCCTCGCGCGCGGCGGCGTCGTACTTGGCCATCCACACGCGAGTTTCTTCGTAGAAGCGGATCTCCTGCTGCAGGTCTGAGAGTGTGGCCATTCCTGCGGCGAGAGCCCACATTCTCGACAGCTGCCCGCTGAGCTGGCGGAAGCGGTCGCTGACCGTGTCTTCGCCCTCTGCCGCCTGGTTGCCTGGGGTGGACGGTGAGCGCAACCAGTTGGTGAGTCCTTTCGCTGCGTCCACCCAGCCGTGCTTTGGGTTCGCCTGCACCAGCGTTCGCCAGTCGAAACCCTCTGCAACGATCATCGCCTTGCCGTTGCACTCGATGAACTGACGCATGTTGGCCCGCCGGGTCTCCCAGTGCGCGACGATGTCGGCGGCCAGCGCCGCGACCCGTTCGGGAGCACCGTAAATCGCGTTGATGACAGCGACGGAACGCTCGATCCGCTCGCGTTCCACCTCGTCCAGACCCTTGGTCTCCTCATCGGCGGCGGCGTCAAGGTCTTCCGGGGAGACGTCTTCGGCTAGCTGCACTTGTACCAGCCGAGGCTCAAAACTGACGGGGACTGTGGCTCCGTCCCGGACTGCCCGGGTCAGGTCGTAGATGTCGACGTAGCTGCCGAACACTTCTTGGGTGTTTCTGTCGTCGAACGAGATCGGCGTGCCCGTGAAAGCGATGAACGTGGCGCGCGGTAGGGCGTCGTGCAGGTGGCGCGCGTAGCCGTCGAGGCTGTCGTAGTGGCTTCGGTGGGCTTCGTCGACGATCACGATGACGTTTCGTCGGTCTGTGAGAAGCGGGTGATCCTCACCGGCTCCCCGCTCCTCAAGAGTCCGACTGAACTTCTGCAGGGTGGTGAACAGGATGCCCCCGGTAGTGCGGTTGGTCAGCTCGTCCCGCAGCTGGCTGCGCTTGCGCACCTGGACCGGGCCTTCGGGCAGCAGAGTCGAACGCTTGAAAGTCTCATAGAGCTGCCCGTCGAGCTCGTTGCGGTCGGTGATCACGACAAGGTGGGGTTGAGCAATGGGGCGTCGCGCAGCACCAAGTTGGCGTACAGCTCCATCTCCATCGATTTTCCGGAGCCTTGGGTGTGCCAGACCACGCCCGCCTTGCCGTTGGAGTCGACTGCTTGGTGGGTGCGCTCGACAGCCTTGCGGACCGCGAAGTACTGGTGGGGTTTGGCGACCCGCTTGTCCAGTCCGTCGTCGGTCTCGTCGAAGGCCACGAAGTTGTTCACGATGTCCAGGAAGCGGTCCTCCGTGGCGATGCCGAACAGCAGGTTCTCGACACCCCAGCCGGAATCTCCCCAATCCTCCCTTCTGCCCTCCCTCTCGCAAACTCAAGTGCACTGCCAGGATGCAGAGCCCAGACCATTCTCAATCCAAGCTCCAGCCGCTACGGGAGTCGCTACAGCCGCACACCAGCTCTCGCGCAGCGCTCTGTATATCCCGCAGATCAGTCACAACTCGTGCTGCCATCGTCATCACCGCAGAGATCACAGCAGTGCAATCTCCTGCGCCAACGCCGGCGAGGCGTGAGGCCTGCGCCGAGCGCCGACGTCAAGCAGGCGCTGATAGGCGTCCGTTGTGCTCCAGGCGGCTTCGCCCAACGCATCAGCCACTGGCGCGAGCGCGGGGTAGTCTGCATCCTTCAATTCGCTGAACAGCCAGGTGTCGTCGGGGTCGAGTTCATCAGCCAGTCAGCCTCGTCATCTCAGTGTGCTGAGGCCTGGTCTGTGTTTGCCTTAGCACCAGTAGTGCCGACTGCGTCCCCGCATCATTCATCACCTGGTGAACGTGTGCAGCATTTCTTTTCCTTTTCTGCCTGTAATTATCTGGCGAATCAGCGGGCGGCCGGAGGCGCCCCACGTACAAGTATCGGGCTGCAGGCGATCTGGCAACTCGAGCCTCCCCGCAATAGGTGGTGCCATTGCGCGAGTATTCGCGATCGGACGTAGGTAGGCCTCCGAGCTTCTCCAGGGCGTTCGTCCAGAAATCGTGGTTGAACAACTGCGGCTCATCTTGCTGGTCAAAAAGAACCGGTTCGTAGAACTTCACAACCTTTGACACCGTACCCATGCTCCGTAACTACCCACTCCCTATCTGAAGGCGACGCGCAATTGCGTACTTCACTGTACCTCTCTGGGTCGAGCTTTCTCACCGGTCAATCGAGCCGCCTCACGCCAGACGCTGCAGCATACGCCGGGATCGACCTCCTCAGGCCACGCTCATGAGCGTCAGCCCTTGGGTTGCGCTCTGCAAGTCCTTCAGAGGCAGGTGCAATTCGCGCGATACGCTTCGGGGTGAAGGTTGTCCCGAGCCAAGCCAAGGATTTGTGTCAGCGGGCGAGATCGTTGCCTTTGGTGGCCCAGCATGCTCGTGTTGCGAAACCCCTGCGTGCCAAGCTCGCCATCCAAGAGCGGTGCTGTTAGTCATTGATTAGGGTTTCTGTTGTTGGCGCACAACCACCACGATCGATGAGACCCCAAACATTCCCTTGTGACGTTCGGACGCCGATCGCTTTGCCGGGGGTGCGGGCGTTGAGCCTGTCCACTTCAGCGGACAGGGCGTCCGCGTTGAAATCCGCGAGGAAGACCGTGGCTCCGTTCTCGATCATCAGCTCGGTCACCGCCAAGCCGATTCCCGAGGCGGCACCTGTCACGACCGCCACCTTCTTGTCGTAGTACTCCCGCATTGGGCGCCTCCTCATTGAGTTGATCAGCCCCATTGCTGATCCGCCAATGAATTCAGCCTAACTTCGTTGCCCGGTCGCCTCACACCGCCCAGCCTCGGCGACAGCTTCGTCGATCTGCTGGGGGCTCAGGATGCCCAGTGCGGTGGCTCGCACCACACCGGCCCCGTCGATGAAGAAGTGCGCCGGGATGCCCTTCACCCCGTAGGCTGCCGCGATCTCGGCATCCGGGTCAGGCAGGTGGGTGAAGGTCAGGCCGAGCCGCTGGGTGTAGGCGCGGACGGCCGAGGCGTCCTCGTTCAAATAGACGGCCACCACCGCAACCCCGTCGGGGCCCGCTTGCTGGTGGGCGGTCTGGATGTCCGGCGCCTCAGCCCGGCACGCCGTGCACCACGAGGCCATGAAGACCAGCCAGACTGGGCGTCCTTTCAGTTCCTCGAGCGAAATCGGCGCGCCGTCCAGCGTGGTGGCGGTGAAAGCCGGCGCAGTGCCACCGACCTTGGGTGCCGCAGCGACGCCGTCGATCTGCACCGCCGTCACCGAGTCGCCGCCCTGGTCGGGGCGCATCACCAGGAAGGCGCCGACGACCACTGCGATCGTGACGAACACCAACACCAGGACGCTGCCCCAGCGGCTGTCGCGCACGCGCGCCCGCCAATCCCCCTGGTGGTCGTGGGGAATGGTCGGGTCCGTGATGGTCGTCACGTCGTCTCGCTCAGACGTAGGAGTGCAGGCCGCCGAAGAACAGGTTGCCGAAGTAGGTGAACAGGATGGCCGCAAAGCCCGCCACCAGCAACCAGGCCGCCCTCCGGCCGCGCCAGCCGCGCACCACGCGGGCATGCAGGTAGGCGCCGTAGATCAGCCAGGTGACCAGTGCGGCGGTCTCCTTCGGGTCCCAGCTCCAGTACTGGCCCCAAGCAATGTTCGCCCAGATCGCACCCAGGATGATCATGATGGTCAGCATCGGGAAGGTGATGACCACAGCCTTGTAGCCGATCTCGTCGAGCAGTGCGGGTTTCGGCAACCCCTGCCACTTCAGTTTCGGCTCGATCAGGAACATCACTGCGGCACCGAAGGCGATCACGGCTGCTCCGTAGGCGAGCGCGGCAGTGAAGACGTGCAGGGTGAGCAGCGGGCTGTTCTGCAAGGCAGGCATCAGCGGATTCGCCTCGTACGACAGCGTGGACGCGTACAGCAGCATCCCCAGGATGACGGGCAGCACGACGAGAGCCAGCGTGCGGACTTGGTAGCGCCACTCGAAGTAGATGTAGGCCAGCGTCATGCCCCACGCGAACGAAACAGCGAACTCGAAATGGTTGGCGAACGGGGCGTGCCCGGTCGCCATGGTGCGAGTGACCAGCGATGTGGTGAGGAACACCAAGGCGAGCTGCACCAGTTTCGAACCGAACCACACCACGCCCAGTTTCTGACGGGCCGGCGCAGCGGCTCGGCGACCCTCAGCGGGCACTCCGTCGGACACCGCACTGGGGGCCCCGGACGACTCCACCAGCACCTGCTGCTTCGCCTCGGCCGGCTGGCGCTGGGCGCCCCGTGCGGAGATCACGGCCACCAGATAGGCGGCCAGCCCCAACGTCACCAGAATCGTGCTGACCACCAGGAACAACTGCGACAGCTCGAGCATGTCATCCATCCCTACCCTCGGAGCCGCCACCCGGCTGGGTGATGGCGTCGGCGAGTTCGTTGAACTTCTGTGCGGCCATGGAGTCCGGACGGTCGGGTGCTGCAAGCTGCACCTGGGACCCGTCCGGGGTTGACGTTACCCGCACCCAGATGCGGCGGTGGCTGAAGAACATGGTGTAACAGGTGCCCAGGACGATCAACAGGCAGCCCAGCCAGACGATCCAGGCGCCTCGGTCCTGCTTGACCATCAGTCCGGTGAACTGGCGTTCGCGCTGGAACGTGTAGCTGAGGTCGCCGATCTGCGTGGGCACCCCCTGCGAAAGCACGCTCGACCCGAGGGGCGTGTCGCTGTTCACCGGGTAGACCTCCACACGCACCTGGCCGGGGCCGATGCTGGGGTCCATCTGGCCGGACGCCACGCCCACCACGTAGACGAGCAGTTCCTTGCCCTCCAGGGTGACCTTGCCGTAGCTGTACACGTTGTCTCCGGTGGTCCACTGCAGCGGCACCCCGTCGTTGAACACCGGGGTGCCCTGGGCGTCACGGATCTCCAGCACGGCGGAAATGCCGAAATAGGACTGGTAGAAGGTGATGCCGTCGTGGCTGAGCGGGTCGTTGACGCGGATCTCCTGCTGGGCCACCTGCTGGCCGTCGCGGTACAGCACCAGGTCGCTGACGTAGTCCTTGGGTGTCCCGTTGTCGTAATAGCTGTCGCTGAACGACCGTGCCTCGACGCTCAGCCCGGTGCCATGGCCGACCTCGACGGTGGAGCCGACGGTCACCGGGAACTGGTCGTCCTTGAAGCCCAGGGTGGAGGTCGCCAGCACCCCGATGATGATGATCACGAAGGCGAAGTGCGCCACGATCGTGCCGTAAGGGGCGAACCGGTTCTTGTCTGCATACAGGTTCAGCCCCGGCCCGCGGTCGTCCTGCAGGACGCGAAACCGTTGAGCGGCCAGTGCGGACCGCACCCGCTGCAGCGCCGCGTCGGGGTCAACCGGCAACGCCACCGTGGCCTGCATCCGCGACTTGGTGAAGAAGTCCGCCGTGACATGGGTGAACGGGCGCAACGAGTGCTGATTGATCCTGGGCAGCCGGTGGAAGGAGCAGGCCAGGATGCTGAGGGCCAGCCCCACCGTGGTGAGGCGGAACAGCCACGAGTCGAAGATGCCGAAGACCCCCAGGAAGCTCAGCGCACTGGTCCAGCCGCCGTACTTGGTACTGGCCTGTTCCAGCCAGCTGGCGTAGCTGGCTGGGTCGGCGCGGACGTTGTCGGAGGCCTGATCGAACAGGACTCCCAACAGTGAGAAGAAACCGAGCGCCAGGATGAGAGCCAGCCCGGTGCGCTTGGAGTAGAAGAAGGCGTAGGCACGGGCGAACAGCTCGCCAGGACGCACCTCGACACCGCCGTCCAGGCCGTCGATGGGCCCACCCCCGGCGCTGCCGGAACGGGGCTCAGCAAGTCGATCCCGTGTGCTGCTGGTCATGGTGCTCCTCACCCGCCGATTCCGGGGAACAGGCCGGACAGTCTCGTGAACAGGTCGGTGATGATCAGGAAGCCGGTGATGACCAGCAATCCTCCGCTGACCAACGACACACCGACGTGGTGACGCTGGAACCAGGCCAGACGCTCGGTGACGGCCGACGCACCCACAGCCACCAGGACGAACGGCAGCCCCAGGCCGACGCAGTACGCCAGCAGCAGTGCGAAACCGCGACCTGCTGAGCCGCTGACCGCCGCCAGCCCGATGATGCCACCCAACACCGGGCCGATGCACGGCGTCCAGCCGGCGCCGAAGCCCAGCCCGAGCAGCGCGGAACGCAGGTAACCGGGACGCTCGCCCGGTTGGCGTGGCGCGCGAGGCCCCAGCGGCAGGCTCAGCTGCCGGTCGAGCAGCGCGATGCGGACCAACCCCGACACGTGCAGACCAAGCACGACGAGGACCGAACCGCCGACGATCCGCAGCGCAGTGCGGTGGCCTTCCAACCAGACCCCGAACAAACCCAGGGAGGCCCACAAGGCCATGAACACCAGGCTGAACCCGGCGACGAAAACCAGCGAATGTCCCAGCGCCACCCGTCGAGGCGGCGGACGACCGTCCAGGTCGGTGCCGACCAGCTGCCCAAGGAACCCGGGCACGATCGGCAGGAAACAGGGGGACGCGAACGACACGATCCCGGCCAACAACGCCAGCGGCAACGTGATGCCCACCCTCAGCCCCCGGAGCGGCTGGCCGATGGCGATGTGCTGCTCAGGCGCCCCAGATGGCTCCGGACGGTTTGCGCCATTTCGGAATCGGGCTCCAGCGCCACCACCCGGGCCCACTCCTGTTCCATCCGCTCGTAGTCGGGAGGCGTCTTGCTCAAGTACAGGAAACCCAGGTTGTAGTGCGGTGCGGCTTTGTCGGGGGCCACCGCGGCCGCCTTCGTCCAGTTCTGCTCGGCCAGCTCCAGGTTCCCCGAGTTGAAGTGCGCCACACCCAGGGCCAGCAGCGCGTCCAGGTCGTCGGGGCGCTGATCGACGATCTTCTGTTGCCAGCTCGCCGCCTCCTGGTATTCCCCGGCCTCGTAGTAGAGCCTGCCCAGCTCGCGCAACGACTCGATGTCGGAGGGGTTGGCGGTGACCTTGTTCTTGAGGTCGGTCACCTTGGCCTGATCCAGCGCACTGGTCGTCGCAACAGGCATGGTCGCCGAGGACGACGCCGTGGGGCTGGAACCCCTGTTGCCCACCGCGTAGACGGCGACGACGATGGCCGCCACCAGCAGCACGACCAGCATCTTGTTGACGCCGGCCACCCCGCGCCGGGGCCGGTCCGCGGCAGCACCAGCAGCCGCGGGCCGCACCGGCTCGGGCTCCAGATCGGCGTCGTCCAATACAGCTTCCAGCCCGACCGCCCCGTCGCTGTCAGCCGGCGCAGCAACAGGATCGGCACCCAGGTCGTCGAGCTGCTGTTGTGCCCAGGCCTTCAGCTCGTCGGGAGCCGAAGCAAGGAAGGCTTCGAGCTGCTCCCGGGACGCCCCGGGAGCACTCGGGGCTCCGGGCTCAGCACCCGAGGTCGTTGGACGCTCAGCCACCTGCCACCGCCCGCCTCAGACGCGCGGGGAACACCCGCAGCACCGTCATCAAGCTGGTGTGGTCGGGGGAGTCGCAGAAGACACCGGCCCGGGGGTGTTGGTGACGTCGACGCCGCGCAGCACCAACTGGCCACGACGCGACAGGTCGGTGACCTGGTTCAGGATGCTGATCGAGTAGCCGGGGGCATGGAAGCCGCGGGAGTTCTCGGACACCGAGTAGTCCATGATGTACTGCGCGTTGCGCTGGTAGGCGCGTGCGGCGTCCAGCTGGGCGTCCGGCGTGCCATTGGCCTGGGCCGCCTCGATGTCCCTGATCAGCATGTCCAACGCGTTGAACGAGATGTCCTTGGCCTCGTCGTAGCGAGTGTGGATCTGCTCGACCCGGCCTTTCATCTCGGCCTCGGTGGTGTGGTGGCACGTCAGGCACGTGGCGTTGACGGTCTCGTCGCTGCGCATCGGGCTGGCGATCTGGTGGTCGGTGACCTTGGAGGCGCCGTCACGCTTGTAGGCCATGTGGCAGTCGGCGCAGGTGACGCCGGCCCGCGCGTGCACACCCTGGTTCCACGTCTCGAAGTCGGGGTGCTGGGCCTTGAGGGCCTTGGCCCCGGTCAGCTTGTGGGTGAAGTCGGTGAAGCCGACCTCGTCGTAGTACTCGATGGCGTTGTTGACGGTCAGGCCCTTGTCCCACGGGAAGGTCAGGGTCTTCTCGTCGCCCTTGAAGTAGTACTCGACGTGGCACTGGGCGCAGACGAAGGCACGCATCTCCTGGGTGGTGGCGTCCTTGGTGACGTCGTAGTCCTGGATGCCCTGGCTGGCCTTGTACTCCTTGATGCCCTCGATGAAGGCGGGACGGGTGATCCGAAGCTTCATGGTGGTGGGCTCATGGCAGTCGATGCAGGCCACCGGGTGCAGTTCGGTCTGTGCGTCCAGCTCCTTGTACGGCATCTTGTTCATGGCCGCCCAGCCGGCAGCCTCGTCGCCGTTGCCCAGCTGCCGCACAACTGCGGGCAGCGAGACATGGCAGTTGGCGCAAGCGCCGGGCTGCTTGAACTCGAGCATGCGGCGTGTGAGCTGCTGGTCGAGGGTCATCCACTCGTGGCCGCGTGGCTCGCGGTAGTCGACCGAGAAGGCGTAGCCCTGCCACATGGTGACCAGACGGGGGTCGGCCTCGATCTTGCTCTTGGCGGTGAAGGTGCGGGGATCGGCCTCGGTGGGGGTGCGGTATGCCTTCTCGGATTCGGGCATTTCGGCCGTCAGCTTGTACGACTCGTACTGCAACGGGAAGTTGCGCCCCCACACGGCCGGGTCGACGACGGTCTCGTCGATGGTCACCACCTCGGTGAAGGGCGACTTGTACTCCTGCTTGTGGGTGAAGATCGTTGTCAGCAACCAGGTGATCGCAATCGCGGCGACGGTGCACACCGCCAGGACCGCAATCGGAAGGCCGATGCGGCGACGCCCGGCCACAGGGGTTTCGCCCGCCGTCTTGCCGGTGGTCTGCTCGGTTGGTTCGTTACTCATCTCATCACCTCAGGTGGCCGACTTCATTGTGGCAGCGAATGCAGGAGACTTCTTCGCCCCGTTGATGGGCGCCGTTCTGGATCTGGCTGACGAAGCTCTCGTGACAGTACAAGCAGGCGGCCTCGGTCACCCGCTTGTTGTGGTCGCGGATCTTGATGTTCTCGGGGTAGTTCTGGAAAGTGAATTTCAGCGAGTGCATGAACCCGTTCTCGGCCTTGTTGGCGTACTTGCTGACCAGGTTGTCGTGAGGGGCGTGACAGTCGTTGCAGGTGGCCACGTCCTTGTGGCTCGACTTCATGTAGCCCGCGTACTGCTCGCTCATCGCGTGACAGCTGGCACAGGTTTGCGGATTGTTGCCGAGGTAGTCGGTGAACCCGGCGTAGACCAGGGTGTAGATGCCGACGCCGAGCACGATGCCGACGACTGCTGCCACAACGAGGCCCACCCAACCCGAGAAACTCGCCTTCAGGTCAGCCCAGAAGGAGGATCTCGCACTCATGCCGCCTCCTTCGTCGACGCTGGCGCAGGGGTCTGCTGGTGCACATCCTATCGAGACCTGGCCCGCGCGTCGGGCTTTGGGAGGAGCCAAACCCGCTGGTGTCAGCGAGCCTGACGCTCGCCCTGACCCGTCTGGCCGGCCTCAACCTTGGCGCTCTTGCGATCGGCAAGACGAGCACGGACTTTCGCGGAGCCCTTCTCCAGGCCCGCGTTGAGGTGGTCGAAAAAGCCCTTGACCTGCTCGCCACGATGCTTCAGGCCCAGTTTGGTGGTGGCTTTGAGCGCCTCGACGACCACGTCGGAGCCCATCTTCGAAGCGCCGCGCTCGCGCTCGATGAACTCGATCGGCACTTCGACGATCCGGTAGCCCTTGCGGTGGGCCACCCAGGTGAGGTCGCGCTGGATGCCGTAGCCGGCGGCATCCACGTCGGGCAGGATGTCGCGCAGCACGTCCGCGCGGAAGGCGTTCAGGCCGCCGGTGATGTCCTTGACCGGCAGGCCCAGCATCAATCGGGTGTAGAGGCTGCCGCCGCGGCTGAGGAGCTCGCGGCTCCTGGGCCAGTTGACAACGCTGCCACCCTTGACCCAGCGGCTGCCTTTCACCATGTCGGCGTCGCGGAGGGCGTCGAGGATCTTCGGCAGTTCCTCGGGCTGGTGACTGCCGTCGGCGTCGAACTCGACGATGGCGTCGTAGCCGTGGTCGAGCCCCCAGTTGAAGCTGGCGATGTAGGCGGCGCTCAGGCCCTCCTTGACGGTGCGGTGCAGCACCTTGATGTGATCGTCGGCGGCGGCAAGCTCGTCAGCGCGTCGGCCGGTGCCGTCCGGGGAGTTGTCGTCAGCGATCAGGATGTCGACGTCAGGCGTGGCTGCCCGCAACCGACCGGTGATCATGTCGATGTTCTCGATCTCGTTGTAGGTGGGAACAATCACCAGCACCTTGCCCAGAGCGGCATTGCTGTCAGCCATGGATCCTCCATCTCGCGGGGCCGTCACTCTACTATTGTCCTCTTTGCGCTGAAACGAATCACGAGAGGATCCGGCCGTGACCGAAAATGAAGTCAAGCAGCCTGCCACTGCATTCGCATCCCCCCGGTTCTGCAACTCGGGCAACTTCATGCGCATGGAGCGACGCGCCTCCGCTGACGGGCTGGACTTCGCGATCTACGGGATCCCCTTCGACACGGGCAGCTCCTACCGGTCCGGTGCCCGCTTCGGGCCCCAGGGGATCCGGAACATCTCCGTGATGATGAAGCCGAACAACCCCGTGCACGCAGATCAACATCCTCGATCACCTCAAGGGCGCTGACCTCGGCGACGTCAACGTCGTCCCGGGCTACATCCTGCCCACGTACGAGGCGATCGAGGAGTTCACCTCGTCCATCATCGACGCCGGCGCGCTCCCGATCGCGCTGGGCGGCGACCACTCGATCACGTTGCCGGAGCTGCGGGCGATCGCCAGAAAGCACGGGCCGGTCAGCCTGGTCCACTTCGACTCGCACGCCGACATCAACGACCAGGTGTTCGGTCAGCTGTACAACCACGGCACCCCGTTCCGCCGCGCCCACGAGGAGGGCCTGATCGACACCACCAGGTCGATCCAGGTGGGCATGCGGGGGTCCCTCTACGACCTGAACGAGTTCAGGTTGGCGGCCGGACTCGGGTTCACGCTCATCCCCACCCACGAGGTCCGCGCCATGGGGCTGCCCGCGGTCGTCGACGAGATCAAGCGGGTCGTGGGAGGCAACAAGGCCTTCCTGACCTTCGACATCGACTTCATCGACCCCGCGTTCGCCCCCGGAACCGGAACACCTGAAGTTGGTGGCTACAGCACCTTCGAGGCGATCAGCCTGATCCGCGGACTGACCGGCATCGACTTCGTCGGCTTTGACGTGGTCGAGGTGGCCCCGCCCTACGACGTCGCCGAGATTACGTCCCTGGCCGCCGCCAACCTGGTTTTCGAGTTCCTGTCCCTGCTGGCTGTGCAGAGGCGGGCCGCCCTCGGCGGTTGAGCCCCCGATTCGTGGTCTCGGGGGTCGGGCTGCTACGTTGATCACGCTGTTGTTTTCGATTAATCGTTTACTTGTATGGTTTTACCGCTGGTTTTCCAGTGTTTGTAGTCCTTGCGGGAAGCGTTTATTGCAGCTGCATCATGAGAGCTCCGCGACCGCGGATGCTCCGCTTCTTACAAGAGGAGAAACATCATGGCTACAGGTACCGTCAAGTGGTTCAACGGCGACAAGGGCTTCGGCTTCATCGCTCCTGAGGATGGCTCCGCCGACGTGTTCGCCCATTTCTCGGCGATCAATTCGGACGGCTTCCGTTCGCTCAACGAGGGTGACCGCGTGTCCTTCGACACCCAGCAGGGCCCGAAGGGCCTGCAGGCGACGAACATCAACGTCCTGCGCTAATCCAGTACAGAAGGGCCCGGCTTCGGCCGGGCCCTTCTTGCGTGCTCGGGTAGGCAACGGGCTCTCCGGAGCCGCCACCGGGGGTGAAGGCTCAGGGCGCCGCTGCCTGCGCCAGCTTGATCTGCAGGTTCGCCAGCACGATGATGGCTACCCCGTTCAGCAGCAGGACCACGGGGATCACCATCAGGGGGATCAGGCTCGGCAACAACATCGACAGGCCGAACAGGATGGACAGCACGTTCATCACCAGCATGATCACGCCCAGTCGCTTCAAGAGGGGCGGAATCGGTCCCGACGCCGCGTCCCCGGCACGCATCGAGGCGAACAACCGGCCCAGACCGAGCAGGCCTCCGAGCAGGTTTCCGAGGCCGAGGATCATCTGCAGCCACACGGTCAGCACCCCCGGCACGATGCTGGAGGTGATCCCGAGCACCGCCCACAGGATCCCGAGGCAGACCAACAGCCAGGAACGCCGGTAGTGGCCCACCGGAGTGTCGCCCAGCGCGATGATCTGCACGGCCATGATCACCATCAGCGCCCCCAACTGGCCATCGGGGGAGAACGGCAGGAGCCCCAACGCCACCGGCACCAGCATGATGGCCAGCAGCACCAGCACGACTCCGGTGAGCACGAGGGTCACCAGCGTCGGAGACAGCGACGACTCCCGGAGCCACCAACGGACGTCCCCCCTGGTGGCAGCGCCCGATTGGGCGGGTGTCCCGTAGAGCCTGCGTACCCGGTTCACGCCGATGGCCAGCAGACCCAGACAGATTCCGCTGGCCAGCAGCAGGACGGCGGTCACCCGGTCATCGACGCGACCCGGCCACAGTGTGATCAGTCCCAGTGGGAACAGCAGCAGGTAGGTGATCAGCGCATTCACGCTGACCTGTAGCGGCAGCCCGCGGTACTGGGTCCACTCCCTGCGACGCCCTGACGTCAGCATCCGCAGCGCCAGGGTGAGCGAGCCGCCGGTCAGCACCACGCCGACCAACAGCCGCGCCAGTTCGCTGAACACGCCGGGGATGAAGCAGGCCAGCACGCCGACCGCCGCGAACGTGATGCCGCCGACCACGACCGCCCAGGTGCGGCGCAGGTCGCCGAAGGGCGTCTTGCCCATGGTGATCGCCTGCAGTGCGATCACCAGCAGGAAGACGCCGTAGGCGCTGTCCCGGTTGTAGGCCACCTGACCTGTGATGATCGGGAACAACCAGCCACCGAAGAGCAGCGTGTAGACCGCCAGAACTGCCAGCAGCACCACCTCGAACGACAGGTCCACCTCGGGACGGGTCGCGGTTTGCGGTTGCGGCCCGACCCCCGTCTGGTGATCAGGTTCCTCGTTGATGGTCATGGCCCCTCCGTGTCACGGATAACGCTGGTGGTCGGCGAGGATGGTGGAGCGATCCCATTGCCCGGAGAACAGGTATGAGAACAGCTCGTCAGCCTCGTCGCCCCGATACTCCGCCAGCGGCACCACCGCGTTGACGACATTGTCGTTTCGGCTGTACACAGCGCCGAGCAGTTGCACCACCGCGAGCTCGGCCCACGGGTCATCAAGCGAAGGCTCCATCTGCAGTGACGTGATCGTGGCAGACTCGTAGGTTTCGTGCACGGTGTAGGAGTCGTAATTCACCAGCGTCACCTTCGTGAAGACGACGTGCCCGTCTGGTGCAGGCTCCTGCTCGTAGGTGAACAGGAAACAGCCACCGGACGTCCTGCCACCGGGTTTCACGTCCCCCATGGATTCCCGCATCCCGGGGATGTTGTACTCGCCGATCTCGATTTCGACGTCGAAGATCCTTCGCCCCTTGGCCTCAACCAGGGCGTGCGCCCAGTCGCCGTTGCGCTCGACCACGATCCGTTCACAAAGCTTCTTGGGCAGGCCGGATACTCGTCCGGTGAGCATTCCCATCTGGGCGCCCGGCCCGGTCAGCTGCAGGTTGCAGAAATAGAGACCCGGCATGTCCCCGAAGCGGGCCATGATTCCGATGCCGGCCTCCAGGTACCACGGAGCGAATGTTGGTTCGCGAATGTTGACCACGTAGCAATAGGCGAGCGGGTGAGCCGGATCGAGGAGCTCGAGTTGCGGCGGGAGGATCCGCCGAGCCACAGCAGGATCGGTTTGCCAATACAGGTACAGCCCCTCTTCCGCATTCATGGCGGCGGGGTTGCAGAAGGCGTTGATTTGTTCCCGGGGTACGAAAAAGCTGCCGTTCTTCATGCTCCCGCACTCCTTCCTGGAGGTCGTGGTTCACGGATTGCGTTGCTTTGGGATGCCGGCGGACCGCTCCCACCCGGGCAACGAGCCCGGGGCGGGAGCCCAATGGTCCGCCTAGAGTGCCAGGATGCCCTTGGCGCGCTGGCGAGCGACGTTGACGAAGTAGTCGTCCAGGGCTTCGGCAGCGTCCGCGTCGAACACGTGGCGCGAGCCCTCGAGATCCCGGTCGTCACCCATGACGATGCGGTCGTTGCGTGCCACCCCTTCGAGGATCCGGTGCGCTGACTGCTCGGCGGTCTGCGCGCCAGGGGGCGGCGCCGAATCGCCCCAGATCGCGGTGATCGTCGTGCCTGGGGTGGCGGAGGAGACCCGAATCTTCTCGTCCCAAAGCTCGTAGCGCAGCACCAGGCCGAACATGTTCAGGGCGGCCTTGGTCGAGGCGTACATCGACTGCTGGGACATGGGTGCCCAGGCGATACCCGAGATGATGTTCACGATGTGTCCGCCGCCCTGGGCCCGCATCACCGGCAGCACCGCCCGCACGCCGTAGATCGCGCTGTAGAAGTTCAGGTCGAAGGCCCGCCGCCAGTCGTCATTGGTGAGCTTGTCGAAATAGCCCGCGAACCCTGCGCCCGCGTTGTTGAACAGGAAATTGACGTGGCCGTCACCGAACTCGGCCGCCCGGGCGATGAGTTGCTGCACCTGCGCTTCGTCGGTCACGTCGCAATGCACTCCGAGCACACGGCCGGGATGGGTCGCCTCAAGCCGCGCCGTCTCGCGGTTCAGGTTCTCGTCGTTGAAATCCCCGATGACGATCCGCCTGGCCCCATACCCGAGCATCGTCTCGCACAGGGCGAGCCCGATCCCCGAAGCACCGCCGGTGACCACGGCCACCTTGTCGCGGTAGTAATCGCTGGCTTCTGTCATGATTCTCTCCTTGAGTTCGCGAGCCCAGGATGACTGGGCCAAATGCCGGTTTCTGTGGTGCAACAAACGAGGCTGCATCGGTTGCGTGCCGAGGGAGTCGTAACGACCCCCATTGAGGTTTCTCTGAACAGGCAATTACCGCTTTGGGTTTCGGATCAGACCAGTTCCGGTTCGAAGACGAAGGCTTGCCCGAAGGCGTCCTTCGTGGCCTCGAGGATCCGTCCGCAGTGCACGGCGTCCCCGACCACTCTCACGTGTGGGAAAGCGTTGATGAAGGCCTCGGCGACCTCCCGCTTGGGTCTCACGCCCAGGGCGAGGATCACGGTGTCGGCGGGCACGAACCTGGTGCCCTCGGGCCCATCGAGCTGCACGCCCTCCTTGGTGATGGCGATCAGTCGATGTCCCGGCAGATACTCGGGGTGGTACGGCTCCATCCGTTCCTGGACGTCCCGAATCACCAGGATGAAGACCCCCGTGCCGATGCTGGCCAACTGGTCGACGACGGTGGTCCGGTGTCCCGCCTTGAGTAGCACCTCAGCCGTTTCCAGGCCGGTCATGCCGGCTCCCACGACCACACAATCGCCGATCACCGGCGCTCGTCCGAGCAGGACGTCCTCGGCGACCACCACGTTGTCCCCGTCCACGCCGGGGATGTGCGGGATGAACGGGCGCCCACCGACTGCCACGAAGACCCCGCAGGGCGACAGTGCCGCGATCTCGTCGAGGGAGGCCTCCCTGCCCAGCCTCATCTCGATTCCGCGCGAGGCGGCCTCCGCGACCATTGAGTCCACCAAGCGCGTGATCTTCTCCTTGCCGGAGCCCTTGTCGGCGACATTGAGCGTGCCTCCGAGGCGGTCGGAACGGTCGAACAGCACCGGATGGAAACCGCGGTCCTGCAGCACCATGGCCGCGGTGACGCCGGCCGGGCCGCCACCGACGATCGCGACCGTGCGCCCGGCCCCGTCCCTGTTGAGCGTGGCGAACTCGCGCTCGCGTCCGGTCGTCGGATTCACCGCGCAGCGCACCGGGCGCACGTGCTCGATCTCCTCGAAGCAGGTCAGACAGCCGATGCACCGGCGGATCAGCTCCGGCCGGCCGGCGCGGGCCTTGTTGCACCAGGCAGGATCGGCGAGATGGCCTCGCGCGACCCCGACGATGTCGCAGTCGCCCTCGGCCAGGATCTCCTCGGCGACGCCCGGCTCCTTGATGTTCGCCACAGCGATCACCGGCACCGACACGCGCTTGCGAACCTCGGCCGCCAGGTACCGTTTCCAGCCCTGCTCGTAGGTGCCCGGTTCGATGCAGGCGGCCACCCGTGGGCTGTCCGGGATGGTGCAGCTGATGTCCAGGAAATCCACTCCCGCCTGCTCCAGGGCGACGGCGATCTCGCAGGTGGTGGCCAGATCGTTGCCGCCCTCGACGAACTCGTCAGCCGACAGCCGCACGCCCAGCGGCAGGCCCGGCCCGCAGACCGCCCTGATGCCGGCGATGATCTCCAGCACGAACCGCATCCTGTTCTCCAGCGATCCGCCGTACCGGTCCGCTCGCCGGTTCAGGTAGGAGGACAGGAAGCTGTTGATCAGGTAGCCGTGCGCCCCGTGCAGTTCAACGCCGTCCACCCCGGCGAGCTGGGCGTAGGAAGCCCCCCTCACGAACGCCTGCTGGATCTGTTCGATTTCGGGAATCGTGAGTTCCCTGGGAACTTGGCCATACAAGGGCACCGCTGACGCGGCGACCGGCTCCTCGCCACCGATCAACGCGCTGCCCGAACGTCCGGGATGGTGCAGTTGGACGAAGAACCTGGTGCCGTACTTGTGCACTGTGTCGGTCAGCCGGGCCAGCCCCGCCACATCACCCAGATTGCGCGCCGCCAGCTGGCACGGCATGCCGGTCCCTGCCCCATCCATGACCCGGCAGATCTCGCTGATGATGAGCCCGACCCCGCCACGGGCCCGTGCCTCGTAGAAGGCGATGATGTCGTCATTGACTCCGCCGCCCGGGGCCGCCAGGTTGACCCCCATCGCTGTCATGGCCACCCGGTTTCGGAGCTCCAGGTTTCCGATCTTCGCGGGGCTGAACAGACGCTCGAACATGGTGCTCTCGATCCCTGTAGGTCGATCGCCCGTCACAGTCGGGACGGGACGTCCACTGTGGGGCCACTTGGCTGTGGCCCCACAGAATCTGTGTCTTCCCACGCTAGTCCCGATGGTGCGCCCATGTGAGGAGAAGCTGCCAGAAATTCGTGGGAATACTCTGCGCGGCACCGTGGTTGAATGTTCAACAGGTTGCGGAAGTCGCAGCCACACCAAAGCTTCGGCCGGCTCACTGCCCGGCAACAGAACAACGAGGAGACAACCATGAGCACCGACATGCGCACCCTGCAGGGCAACTACAGCATCGACACCTCCCACTCGAGCATCGGCTTCGTGGCCCGGCACGCCATGATCACCAAGGTCCGCGGCGCCTTCAACGAGTTCACCGGGGAGGCCGTCGTCGACGGCGCCAACCCCCAAGCGTCCTCCGTCAAGGTCGTCATCGACGTGAACAGCGTCGACACCCGCAACGAAGGTCGCGACGGCCACCTGAGGAGCGCCGACTTCTTCGACGTGGAGAAGTACCCGAACATCACCTTCGTCTCGACCAAGGTCGAGGCCACTGATGACGACGAGGTCGAGATCACCGGCGACCTGACCATCAAGGACGTCACGAAGACCGTCACCATTCCCTTCGAGTTCACCGGCGCTGCCACCGATCCCTTCGGCAACGAGCGCGTCGGTTTCGAGGGTGACATCGACGTGAACCGCAAGGACTGGGGCCTGACCTGGAACGCGGCTCTTGAGACCGGCGGCATGCTGGTCAGCGAGAAGGTGAAGTTGGTTTTCGAGATCAGCGCCATCAAGCAGGCGTGAGCGCCGGCTCGACCCTGACGAACCTTGGCCCCTGAGGGCTGACAGTAACGAACCGGGCCCATCCGCAAGTGCGGGTGGGCCCGGTTCGTTCAGTCCACCAGACCGTAAAGACGGTCGCCGGCGTCTCCCAGCCCGGGGACGATGTAGCCGTGCTCGTCCAGGTGGTCGTCGACAACCGCGACGACGAGCTTGCACCTGATGCCGAGGTTCTCGACGTCGTCGCTGAAGCGTTTGATGCCTTCGGGGGCGGCGAACAGGCAGACGCAGGTGACGTCGCGCACACCGCGCTTGGCCAAGAACTGCAGGCAGCCCCCGAGCGAGCCCCCCGTGGCGAGCATCGGGTCCAGCACGAAGCACTGCCGTCCGGACAAGTCCTGCGGCAGCCGCTCGGCGTAGGTCACGGGCTCCAGGGTTTCCTCGTTGCGGGCCATCCCGACGAACCCGACCTCCGCGGTCGGCAGCAACCGCAGCATCCCGTCCAGCATGCCCAAGCCAGCACGCAGGATCGGAACCACGAGCGGTTTGGGTGCGCCGATCGTCACGCCGGTGGTGGTGGTGAGCGGCGTCTGTACCTCGACAGTCTCGACCCGGACGTCGCGCGTGGCTTCGTAGGCGAGCAGGGTGACCAGCTCGTCGACCAGCTGCCGGAACGTGGGGCTGGGGGTGCGCCTGTCGCGAAGCAGGGCGACCTTGTGTGACACCAGCGGGTGATCAGCGATGAGAAGTTCCACGGGACCACTTTCCCACACCGCCGGGTGGACATGCGTGGCCGCGGCTGGAATCCCGCACCCACTGCGGCTCAGGAGCCGGGGTCGCGCTCAAGCGTCCGGTGCCGTTCTCAGGGGTGCAACAATCGCCCTTGTCTGACACGATGGAGTCCCAAGTTGAGGAGGGCGTTGTGAGCGCGTTTGAGGGTGGCCAGCTCGATGAGGACGTCGTCGAGACCAGCGTCGTGTCCGAGGTCGACGACCTGACGGACGAGAGTCTCGATGACGACGAAGATCTGGATGGCGGCGTCGTGGCCGACGACTACGACGATGACGACGATTCCGATGACGACGACGATGATGACGACTACGAAGACGCTACCGACGAAGACATCGATTTCGTCATCGCCCTTTACCGTGAGGACGGCCAGCCGGTCGCAACCGCCCTCGAGAGTGGTCTCGCCAACGACCTGGACGACTTGATTGAGCAGCTGCGCCGCCTGCCGGGTGATGCCGGTGCCACCGGCCTGGTTTCGATCGCCGGCGAGTTCTTCGTGATCGTGCGGGTGCGTGGCCGCAACGTGCAGGTGGTCCTCAACGACTCCGTGGCAAGCAACGACTGGCCCATCGCGCGCGACGTCGTCGACTTCCTCGGTCTTGAGGTCGCAGACCCCGACGACGACTCCGACGCCCTCGGCGACCTCGACATCTTCGTCGATCAGGGTGTCAGCGAGTTCGACTTCGAGCAGATCGCCACCAACCTTGACGAGGACTCCGACGTGCTCGTTCAGGACCTGGCCGACAAGCTCGGGTTCGGCCCTCAGTTCGCCAAGGCCCTCGACCAGGAGTGAGCAGTCCGGTGGCCGGCTCGCGCTGCGGCCCGCTGCACCAATTCATGCAGCTCGCGCTTGACGAAGCGCGAGCTGCAGCCGTTGCGGGCGATGTCCCGGTGGGGGCCGTGCTGCTGGACGCCGGGGGCACAGTGCTGGCCAGGGCCCACAACGAGCGGGACGCCACCGGCGACCCGATGGCCCATGCCGAGGTGTTGTGCCTGCAGCGGGCAGCTGCGGTGCGCGGCCACTGGCGGCTGGACGACTGCACGTTGGTGGTGACGCTGGAGCCCTGCACCATGTGCGCCGGGGCGATCGTCCAGGCCAGGGTGGGGACGTTGGTCTTCGGGGCGTTCGACGAGAAGGCCGGTGCGGTCGCGTCGCTGTGGGACGTCGTGCGTGACCCTCGACTGCCACATCGGCCCCGAGTGGTGAGCGGGATCTGCGCCAAGGAGTGCGCGGCAGTGCTGCGGGACTTCTTCGACGCCCGCCGCTGACCCTCTCGGGTGAGCCGTCAGGTGGCCAGTTTTGCGATGAGCGGCCACGGGTCGGTAAAGTCACCCCCGGTGACGTGTCTGAGCGGCCGAAAGAGCTCGCCTCGAAAGCGAGTGAGGTGCAAGCCTCCGAGGGTTCAAATCCCTCCGTCACCGCCACGTGGTGCCGTATGACACCTCTAACGCCCGAGCCCGCAGTCCGCGGCTCGGGCGTTCTGCTTCGGCGAAGCTTGGGTCGCACGGCCACCTTCACTGAGCCGGCCTGAATGCGCCGAGCGCCTGAGGCGCGCTTGCGGGGAAGGTGACATCGCTGAAACGGGCTTGAATGGTTCAGGAAATTCTGAACCGAGAATTCCGGCCTTCGGGCCTGCTCAGTCCTCCCGAACGACGTCTTCGGGGTCCTTGTCGGGGCGCCAACCCCGCCACACCGGGTGGCGGTAGACGCCCGACTTGCCAGCCCCCGCGTGCTTGATCTCGCCGACCAGTAGGGGCTCGACCCAGCGCGCGCCCTTGGCGTCCGCGGCGGGAACATCGTCAACCGGCGGGGTGACGCGCCCGATGGTGTCGAGCACCGACTTCGACTCGGCCAGCTCACGCTCGCTGAAGCCACTGCCGACGCGTCCGGTGTAGACGAGCCGGCCGCCGTCGTGCACGCCGGTCAACAGTGACCCGATGGTGTCCGCGCGCTGACCACTGCCGGGATTCCAACCGACAATGACCACTTCCTGCGTCAGGTGGTGCTTGATCTTCAGCCAGGTTCGCGCGCGCCGGCCTGGCTGGTAGATGCTGTCGGCCTTCTTGGCGACGATGCCTTCCGCGCCCTGGCTCCTGGTGGCGGCCAGCACCAGCTCCAGGTCGCCTTCGAAGACGCCGGGCACGTGAATCTGACGGCCGCCCGCACCGAGCAGCTTCTCCAGAGCAGCCCGGCGCTCCAGGTAAGGGGTGCGCAGCAGCGAGCGGCCGTCCAGGAACAGCAGGTCGAACGCCATGAAGTGCGCAGGATCGCTGGTGGGGCCGTGGTTCTGCAGCAGCTCGAAGTTGGAGTGGCCCCGGTCGTCAAGGGCCACGATTTCCCCGTCCAGCACCGCACTGTGGCCGGGCAGCAGCGTGCCGAGCTCGGCCAGCTCGGGGTAGCTCGCCGTGAGGTCGAGCCCGTTGCGACTGCGCCACTTCGTCTGTCCGCCGGCCACGGCGACGATGGCCCGGTAGCCGTCCCACTTGGTTTCGAAGCGCCAATCCGTGCCGGTGATCTGATCGGGGCGGGCTGCTGTGGCCAGCATCGGCTGGATCACCGGCAGCTCGTCCGGCTGCCGACCGGCAGCGGTTTGGGGTGTGGACCCGCCTGTGGGCTCGGGGGTTGTCGCTGGCTGGACGGTCTTCATCAGGTGAATCAGCCAGTTGGGGTCGTCGGCCGTCCTTCCGGTGCGGATCAGGGCGAATCGGCGGGGGACGCCGCCAAGCCCGCCGTCGGGACGCCCCTGCAGCGTGACGATGATCTCGCGGTCCAGCCACTTCTCGGCGTCGTAGTGCCCCCAGTCCCAGATCTCGACGGTGCCGGCTCCGTACTGCCCCTTCGGGATCGTGCCTTCGAAGCTGCCGTACTCCAGGGGGTGGTCCTCGACGTGCACCGCCAGATGGTTGTGTCCGGAGTCCAGTGGCGTGAGCTTCGGCAAGGCCCAGCTAACCAGCACCCCGTCCCGCTCCAGACGAAAGTCGTGGTGCAGACGCCGAGCATGGTGTTCCTGGATGACGAACGAATTGCCGCCTGTTGCCGTGACGGGGGCGTGCGCCGCGGGCACTGGCTCGGGCGTCTGCGTCGCGTCACGCTTCGCGCGGTAGTCCGCCAGCTTCGCAGCACCCCCAGTGTTGGCCGTCACCGGCCCAGGTGGCGCCACCGGCTGGGCCGGCGGTGGCAACAGGACGTCAAGCGGGTCGCCGATCGTGGCCAGTCGCTCGGGCAGCTCGTCCAGCTCCAGGTGCCGCAGCCCCGGCGCCAGCTCGTCCCAGGTGCGCGGCACCGCCACAAAAGGCCGCAACCTGCCGCGCAGCGAATAGGGGGCCACCGTGGTCTTGTTGGCGTTGTTCTGGCTCCAGTCGATCAGCACCTTGCCGTCGCGTTGCGCCTTGGCCATGTTGGCGACCACGAGGTCGGGACGCAGCGACTCCAGTGAAACCGCCAGTTGCCTGGCCAGCTCGGAGGCCTCGGTGGAGCTGAGCTGTCCGTCCAGCCCCGCGTACACGTGGATGCCTTTCGAACCGCTGGTCACCGGGACGCAGACCAGGCCCATCCCTGCCAGCACCTCATGCAGCAGGTGGGCAAGTTCGACGCACTCGGGCAGCCCGGTGCCCGGCCCGGGATCGAGGTCGATGACCAGTCGGTCCGGGTGCTGTCGATGCCCTTCTGCAGTGACCCTCCACTGCGGCGTGTGCAGCTCGAGGGCGGCGAGCTGCGCCAACCAGACCAGCGTGGCAGCGTCGTTGGCCAACGGATAGCGATTGACCGAGTCACTGTGCGTCAGGGTGGCCGTGGGCACCCAGTCGGGCGTGGATCGCGCGTCCAGATTCTTCTCGAAGAAGGAGGTGCCGGGCGATTCGGCGGTGCCGACTCCGTGCACCCAACGCTTGCGGGTGATCGGGCGGCCCCAGGAATGGGCGACGAACCACGGCGCCACCGCCTGGTAGTAGCCGATCACGTCGGCCTTGGTGGTGCCGGACGACGGGTACATCACCTTGTCGAGGTTGGTCACCTTGATGGCGCGCTCGCCCACCTGCACCGTGGTCGCCCGCTCTGCCATGTCCCCAGTGTGACGCACCGCGCCCATCGAGGCTGCGTGGGACTCAGGAGTTCGCCAGGCGGGCGATTCCGTGGGCCGCTGTTCGGGGAACGTCGCGTGGTGTTAACCTCTGACGGAACCAGTCGAAACCAGGAGTGACCTTGAGCAGGCGAGTGAGCAGCCCGAAGCTGTTACCGCCGTTTCATCTTCAGTTGTTCGTCCCTCAGCCTCACCAGTGCGGTGAGGCTTTTCTTTTGTCTGTGCAGTTGGGAAAGGCGTAGTCATGACCACAAACGAGCCCCATTCGAAGCCATTCGGCGCCGGTGAGCACCTGCTGAGCACGCGCCAGTTCGACCTGGCGGGCCTGCAGACCATGTTCGATCTGTCTGACGCCTGCGACCCGATCGCGAGCAGCCAACAGAAGTGCGACGTGCTCAACGGCGCACTGTTGGGCAGCCTCTTCTTTGAACCGAGCACGCGCACCCGGCTGAGCTTCGAGTCCGCCTTCGAGCGTCTGGGCGGCAATCTGACCAGCACCACCGGATTCACCTTCAGCTCGATGGCCAAGGGGGAGTCCATCACCGACACCGCGCGTGTCGTCTCCGGCTACTCCGACGTGCTGGTGGTTCGTCATCCGGAGACGGGATCGGTGGCGCAGTTCGCCGAGGGCTCGCTGGTGCCGGTGGTCAACGCCGGCGACGGCAAGGGCGAGCATCCCAGCCAGGCCCTTCTCGACACCTACACGCTGCAGAAGGAGTTGGACAAGCGAGGCCGGGGAGTGAACGGCACCACCGTCGCCGTCCTGGGCGACTTGAAGAACGGCCGCACGGTGCATTCGCTGATCAGCATGCTCAGCCTGTACGAAAACATCAACTTCCGTTTGTTCTCGCCGCCAAGCCTTGAGCTGCCCGCCGAGAGTGTCGATCAGGCCCGCGCGGCCGGCTGCTCGGTGCTGCAGTTCGACAGCGTGCAGGAAGCCGTCACAGGTGCCGATGCCATCTACGCCACCCGGGTGCAGCGCGAGCGGATGAGCGAGGAAGCGCTGGCGCAGGCCCCCAAGGGAGGTGATCTGCTCAACAAGGCGATGCTCATCGAGGCAGCCAACACCGAGGCCATCCTGATGCACCCGTTGCCCCGCGACTCCCGTCCGGACAGTTACGACCTCAGCCCCGACGTCGACGACCTGCCCGGCCTGGCGATCTTCCACCAGACGGACAACGGCCTGCGCATCCGGATGGCGATCTTCCTGCGCACGCTGGGCATCAGCATCGAGGAACTCAAGGCACACTGCACGCCGACCGTGTGGGCCAACCGTTCGGTGTGGTCTGGCCACTAGTTGGCGCAACGGCCTGGTGCACCACCCGGGGCCGCCCGGGAGTGCACCACGGCCGGTCAGGCGGGGGCTTGGCTGGGGGGCAGGCAGACAGTCCCGCCGGGCACTGCCACTTCCAGGGGCGCGTCGGCGTTGAAACCTGCGAAATCGTTGGCGAGGATCACTTCAACGACATGGTCCGCACGCTGGTCGCCCTCAGCCACCGCCTGTGGGAAGAAGCCGAGCACCAGCTGCACCTCGGGGTCCTCCTGGCTGGAGCCCCTGACGACCGTGGCATTGACAGCCTCGTCACTGTTCCCGGTGCCGGCGATCTTGAAGCCCTTCGCCTTGAGTTGTGCGGCCACCGAGCCAGCAAGGCCGGCCTTGTTGCCTGCGTTGAGGACCCGAACGGTGACGTCGCTGGTGCGCAGAACGCTTGCTTCGACAGTGACGCAGGGCTGGGCCTGGCCGCTGATCGGCTTGGTCAGGTTGTGCCACCCCCACCAGGCGCCGAACCCGAGAAGGACGCACAACAACAGCAAAGTGATGGGCGTCGTCCACCTTTTGACCGGCTGCACACCGTCTCCTGTCGTTCGTTCGGCATTGCCAGGGGCCGAAGCGGCACCTCTGCCGGCGGCTCGGGCGGTGACCCGGCCAGCCGGACGTCGCCTGGCGCGATCCAAGTCCCTGGCCTGATCCTAGTCACCGCCCGGGGCCTCGCTGCCGGACGGGACGCGGCACCGCCAGGTTTCTGCGCAGTTTCTCAGGGAGGCGAGGGGGGTGGTCCGGAAACGTCGGCCTCTTCGAGCAGCTGCCGGTGACTGCCGGACACGGTTTGGCGATCCTGATCGACGCGCGAGACTGTCTGACCCTTGTGCCAAGCTTTGACTCATGACTGACTCCATGTCCGCTGGCGGCTTCATCGAGGAGATCAGGCGGGGCTATTCCTTCGAAGAGCCCGCCCTCAACCTCGGGGTGCTGATGGACGACGGCACACCGGTGCCTGACGCCGGCATCCGGATTCCGCTGGCGATGCTGAACCGGCACGGCCTGGTGTCCGGGGCCACCGGCACTGGCAAGACCAAGACGTTGCAGGTGATGGCCGAGCAGCTCAGCGCTGCAGGCGTCCCGGTGTTCGCCGCCGACATCAAGGGCGATCTGTCGGGGCTGGCCTCCGAAGGCGACTCGAACGAGAAGATCCTGGCACGCACCCAGAAGCTGGGGCAGCAGTGGCAGCCCACCGCCTCGCCGTGCGAGTTCTATTCGCTCGGCGGGCAGGGCCCCGGCATCCCGCTGCGGGCCACGGTGACCAGCTTCGGGCCCATCCTGTTGTCCAAGGTGCTCGACCTCAACGACACTCAGGAGTCCAGCCTGGGGTTGGTGTTCCACTTCGCTGACCGGGCCGGCCTGCCGCTGCTCGATCTGGACGACCTCACCGAGGTGCTCCAGTTCCTGACCAGCGACGAGGGCAAGGCGGAGTTGAAGGAGATCGGTGGGCTGTCGACCGCCACCGTGGGCGTCATCCTGCGAGCGATCGTCAACCTGTCGGCACAGGGCGGCAACGTCTTCTTCGGCGAGCCCGAGTTCGAGACCACCGACCTGCTCCGCATCGACGCCGCAGGCCGGGGCATCATCTCGATGCTGGAACTGCCCGGCGTGCAGGACCGGCCGGCCTTGTTCAGCACCTTCCTGATGTGGCTGTTGGCTGACCTCTACCAAGATCTCCCCGAGGTGGGCGATCTCGACAAGCCGCGGCTGGTGTTCTTCTTCGACGAGGCGCATCTGCTCTTCACCGGGGCCAGCAAGGCCTTCCTGACAGCCATCACCCAGACGGTGCGGTTGATCCGGTCCAAGGGTGTCGGAATCTTCTTCGTCACCCAGACCCCCAAGGACGTGCCCAACGACGTGCTGGCCCAGCTGGGAAGCAGGGTGCAGCACCAGTTGCGGGCCCACACGCCCGACGACGCCAAGAAGCTCAAGGCCACCGTCTCGACCTTCCCCACCAGTGACTACGACCTGGCCGAGCTGCTGACCAGGCTGGGCATCGGCGAGGCTGTGGTCACGGTCATGGACCCCGATGGCGCACCCACGCCGGTCGCCTGGACCAGGATGTACGCACCACAGTCGAAGATGGCTCCGACTGACCCGGCGCTGCTGAGCGCTTTCGTTCGCAACTCACTGTTGCACGCCAAGTACGGGCAGGCCATCAACCGAGACTCCGCTTACGAGATGCTGAACCGCAAGCTGGCGGCCGGCGCGCAAGCGGCCGAGGCTGAGGCCCGCGCCCAGGCCGAGGCTGAGGCCGACGAACGTGACCGTTTCGAGCGCGAGTCCCGCCCCAGCACGACGCGTCGGTCCACGCGGGCCGAGAAGTCGGTGGTCGAGCAGGTCGTTTCATCCAGCGCCTTCAAACAGTTCGCCCGCTCAGCAGGACGCCAGTTCGTCCGCTCGATCTTCGGGACGGGGCGTCGTCGCTGAGCGCGGCGCCTGCTGCTCAGCCCGGCCGGTGCCAGTGAAGGCGACCGGCGCGGGCTGAGCAACCCCGGAGGCTCGCAACCCCGGAGGCTCGCAAACTACTCCAACCCCACCTGCCGCCCGATCGTTCCCACCAGCGACTCGCGATACTTCCCGGACTCGACGTCTGCCAGCCGCTCGCTCGCCCTTGCCAGACGGTTGTCCATTTCTGTCCGGGCAACGGCGTTGGCGTTGATCGGGGCAGCCATGAAGTCCTGCAGGTTCAGGATGCCGCGCTGCAGGTGCCGGACGTCGCGCGCCTGCTTGGCGTCCAGCCGCGCCTGGTACCAGTCACTGGCCAGCACGGATTCGCGGGTGAACTGCTGCCGGAACGCCTCGTCGTGCAGACGCAGTCCGTCGCTTGTCGTGCCACGGGCCATGATCTCCAGCAAGCCCCTGATCGGTGGCACCGCCAGGTCGAGCGAACCGTCCCTGAGGTAGGCCTCGGCGACGCGCTGGTGGGTGGCCACGATGACGTCCACGCTGTCGGCATAGACCTGGGGATCCTGGAGTTCTGGCTTCAGCATCTCGTCGCTGAACACCACGTCCGGGTGCAGGAAGATGCGGCCGAAGTAGGTGATCGCGAAACGCTGGTTCATCCGGTAGCCCAGGCGGCTCGCCTCGATGGTGCGACCCTCGTGTTCGAAGTCCTCGATTCGGTCCAGATACCCGCCCTCGATCAGGGCTCGCGCATCGCGCTCGTCCGGCGACAAGCGGCTGAACAGCTCTGGCACCAGCAGGCTGAAGTCGTGGTCGACGCGCACCTTGGGCCCGATGTAGCCGGAGCTGGACAGCCAACCGTCGTAGCCGCCCAACACGTAACCCAACAGGTTGGCGTTCAGGTCGATGGTGGCCGGCAAGGCGTTGAACGGTCCCTTGGTGAGGGCGCCCTCGGAGCCGGCCCCGGTCGTCGACGGTGACTTGCCCGTCATGGAGCTGATGAACTCCATGAACAGTTCCGGCAGTTCCATGTAGTGCAGCGGGTTGTAGGCGCACAACGGGGGCATGCCTGGCTCCGGCGGGTTGTTGCGGCGGCCAGCCGCCACGACGTCGACGGGCAGCACGATCGGCACTGTGGTCGGCAGCCGGTGGAACAGGTGGGTCGCCAGATCAGCCGAACCAGTCGTCTCCGGGTCGGCGATGTCGGGCCTCGTCTGCAGGTAGCGCGGGTTCTTGCTCGGTTTCCCGTCGACAATGCGCGCCACCGCGCTGCAGACGAAGTAGTCGGGATCAGTGTCCTCATTGATCGCGGCGGCCCGGTCGATCAGGGCCCGCACCGGCGGCGTGAACTGGCTGTAACCGAGCGCGTCCTCCCGCATCTCGATGGCGTCTGCCTTGGTCAGCGGCTCGAAGTTCGACATGAACACGCCCTCGCCAGACAGATCGAGCTCAGCCTGATGGTCGTAGCCTCGTTGCACGGCGTCGTCGGGACGCTGGAACAGCAGCCGTTCGCAGTTCTCGACGTACTTGCGGGAGCTGCCGCTGGCCTCGTCTGGGAACAAGGTGGCCGCGGTGATGTCATCCTCGGTTTGCACCTTGACTGCGGGACGGAAGTCGTTGCGCAGGCTGAACAGGCGCCAGGAGCCATCCTCCCGGAAACCGACGCGCAGCATGCTTATGTGGATCTTGTCGCCGTCCAGACGAACCATGTTGCCGAGCCTGCCGTTCATGATGCCGACGCTGAAGTGGCTGCGCCAGTCGTTGCCCCACGACGGTTTGTAGTACTGCTTGACGTTGAACACGAGCTCCTTGACGTGGGGCGACAGCCCGTTCAGGAAGTCGTTGTAGCTGCGGCTGTAGTCGGGGCTGGGAGTCAACAGCTTGATGACCGAGCCGAGGGTGCGATCGTCGGACAGGACCGGTCGGTGGTCGACGCCGTTGCGTGCCGGATCTGCGTACCGGTCGGTGTAGTCCTTGTCGAGCAACCGCTGCACCGACTCGATGTCGGCCGTGAAGTCGGAGGAGTAGGCGTTGCCGGAGACGATGGCGTCGTCCAGCGACTTGCTGATCTCGCTCTTGCCGCCGCCCGAGACGGTGGCGGGTTTGTGACACTGGGTGCTGTCGGCCGAGATGCCGGTCAACTCCCAGTGCACAGAGTCACCCCTGTGTTGACGGGCGAAGATGCTGAAACCGCCGGGCATGACGTAGGTCTTGCCGGCGAGCAGCTTGAGGGAATGTACGTTGTCGTCCTCACCCCAGGTGACGGTCTTGGTGCGCAGGCTGAACTTCGTCCCGCGTGGCACCAGGATGTTGTGCGGGTTCGTCAGGTCCACTGCGAAACCCTCCGGCTGCAGCTCGAAGCGCTGCGGATCGCGGGCCACCACATCCTCCAGCTCGTAGCCCTCCGGAGTGAGTTTGTCGACGTATTCGGCGCCCAGGTCGTAGGCCGCATGGACCTGCGCTCCACCGGAGTGCTCCTCCTCGGCGCCGCCCAGCAAGTTGGCCGAGTAACTGATCTGGGTCTTGACCTCTTTCTTGCAGTAGCCGAAGTAGTTGTCTGCGATGACCGTGACGATCACGCCTCGCTCGTCGCGGGCGCAAATCTTGAAGGCACGGCCGTCGTTGTACAACTCGTCCGCACTGCGCCAACACTGTCCATCACGACGCTGCCGCTGCGAAGCGTCGTCGTGGTGCGGCAGGCCAAGTTCCTTCTTGGTGCAGCTGGTGAGATGGGGCGCCAGAATGACGCAGCCCGTGTGTCCGGTCCACCCTTCAGGGTCGAGCGACGCATCGTTCTCGGGCAGGTAGGGGTCGCCCGCGTTACCGAAGATTCCCTCAACGAAGTCGAGGTTGGCGATCAGCCCGCCAGGTGCGATGAAGCGGGTCTCCATGGTCTGGCGGGAGCTCCTGCCCGGCACCTCCGGCACCACCAGGGGACGCAGCAGCAGGCTCACCCAGCAGCCTGCGCCGTCTGGTTCGTGGCTGGTGAACGGGAGCTTCAACTCCCAGTCGGGGGCATCCAGGGCCCGGCTCAGGAGCAGGGCGAAGGCCTGTTTGCTCACGGCGATCTTGTCGTCAGGAATCGGCAAGCCACCCTCGACGACGTGGAAAACGCCCTGGGTGGTTCGACGGTCGTTGACCGGATTGTGCAGAACGCCGTTGAGGCAGCGGTAGCTGTTGATCAGCTGCGACTCGAAATGGTCTTCGCCCACCGGGAGCGAGAGGCCGCGGGCCAGGCCCGGTTGGTCGAGCACCAAGGTGTTGGCCGGCAGCAGGGGCTGCACCGGTGCGTCAGCGAGATAGTCGTCCAGGAAGTCCTGGATCCGCTGGTCGGCGGCACTGGGACGGTTCGCGAGCCGCCGTGTCAGCTCGCGCTGGCGGGCCAGGATCGGAGCGACCAGGAGAGTCTCATCGGTGCCCTCCGCGTCGTCGGACAACGGGAGCCCCAGCAGGGCCAGCCGCAGGTTGATCGCTGCATTCACATCTGTTGCCATGTCCTTCATTCTCCCGGTTGTTGCCGCGAACGCGAAGACGGCGGTCGGCAACCGTCGGGCGAACGTCTGATGTGCGCTGGAGGTCAGTCGCCGGGCGATGCTTCCGGCAGGACGTCGGGACGATGGATCCCGGCCGCGGAGGCCGCCCGGTCGGCGAGGGCAACTCCCGCGCCTTCATACAGGTGGAAGACTGCGTGGGCGCCCTGGTGCTTCATCTCGGCAATCTCGTCGGGGAACTGGGCGACGACGGCGACCGCGCCCTCGAATTCGCTGGCTTCCAGCTTCTCCAGCGCGGTGCGGTTGGAGCCGTGCTCGGGCATCGCCAGCACGGCGATCTTCACTCGGTGAGTGCGGGTGATGCGGTCCCAGAAGTCATCATCGGTGGCGTCGCCGTGCACGACGTTCAACCCTTGACGTTGCAGTGCAACGACGGCATCCTCGTCCAGCTCCACCCCCAGGACCCTGAGTCCGTAGGTCTGGGTGAGGCGATCGTAGGCGGCTCGTCCGAGGCGTCCGACACCCAGCACCACCACGTTGGCGTCGCCGAGGTCGATGTGGCGGTCGTCCGGGTGGAGCTTGTCATCGGTGCGGGTCGGGACGTGGCGGCGCAACAGCCGGATGAGTCCGGTGCTGTGCCGGTTGAGTATCGATGCGATCACGAAGCTCAGCGCCACGGCGAACTCCAGTGTGGGTACCCACTCCTCGGCCAGAATTCCTGTCACTGCACCCACTGAAGTGATGATGAGGGCGAATTCGGAGAAGTTGCCGAGCGTGATCCCGGCGAGGCTTGCGGTACGCCGCCGCAGCCCCAGCCACCAGAACAGCGCCACATACAGGCCCATCTGGAGAGGCAGCAGTGCCAACAGCGCCAGGCTGACCGACAGGGTCTGCAGGGTCGGCAGGCCGCTCATGCCGATCGAGACGAAGAAGCCGACGAGCAGCAGCTCCTTGAGCGAGAACAGCGCCCGCGCGAGGTCCTCGGCTGCGGGGTTCGACGACAGCAGCAGGCCTATCACCAGCGCCCCGATGTCGCCGCGGATGCCGACCAGCTCGAACAGTGCATAACCCGGCACGAACGCCATCACGATGCCGAAAAGCACCTGCATCTCGGCGTGACCCATCCGGTCCAGGACACGGCGGAACAGCGCCGAGGCAGGGACCAGCCCCACGAGTGCCAGCGCCCAGGGGCTGGGAAGCTGGCCTTGGGACACCGCCAGGAAGACGACGGCGGCGACGTCCTGGAGCAGCAGGATGCCGATCGCCACCCGGCCGTAGAGGGACTGGGCGTGGTCGCGATCCTCCAGCATCTTGATCGCCACGACCGTGCTGGAGAAGGACAAAGCGAAGCTCACCAGCGCCCAGGTTCGCCAACCTTCCCCCGCCAACAGCCCGAAACCCCACGTCGACAGCAGCCCCAGGAAACCCATGCCCACCAGGACGCACAGCACCATGTGCACCGAAGCCGTGAGCCAAACCTCACGCCGCAGCAGAGTGCGGACGTCCAGTTTCAAGCCGATGCCGAACAGCAGCATGGTCACGCCCAGGTCGGCGACCAGATCGAGAGCTTCCACACGGGGGACACCCAGGGCAGTCAGGGCCATGCCCGCGCCGAGGAAGCCGAGCAGGGGTGGCACCCGGATCAGCACCGCCAGCAGGCCGCAGCCGAAGGTGAGCAAGAGATGGATCGCGATCGTCTCCATGCAGTCACCTTCCTTGGGGTTTCAGGCTAGGGCACAGGCAAGCGCGGCACTTGCCTCGCGCCAAGAGCCAGGCACCCGAAGCCAGGCCCACCCGTCCGTCGGGCGATTCACGGGTGGCCCGTGCGTTGCTGCGCAGAGCTGTTGTTGGGTGCAGCAGGGGGCTTGACGGCGAACGACGCGTCACCATGGGCGAGCACCGCACCGTCGGACTCGCGCACCAGGGTGGCGGTGGCCAACGCGTGGCGGACGCTCACGTGCAGTGTCTCGCTGGTCGTGACAATGACGTCTCCCACCCTGGCCGGGGCGACATACATGACCGAGAGCTGGATGGTCGACAGGATGCTGCCGGCAGGCAGGCTCGATCGGGCTCCGAAACCGGCTGCGGTGTCCACCAGTGTGGCGCTGACACCGCCATGCATCGTTCCGTTGGCGTTGAGCAGTTGCTCTGTCACGGTCAGGCGCAACTGGCCGGATGCGGTGCGCGTGGCGCCGATGAGGTCAAGGAAGCCTTCTTTCACGCGCCAAGACTAGTGTCCGGCTGGATCGTCGCTGAGGTGCTGTCCATTGGTGTGACGCCGTCACGCACAGCTGCATCCACAAGGGGCGATGGTGGTGCGCCCGCCGGGGTTTCGACGACGGGCGGCGGTCCGCCTAGAATCCGGTGAGTGTTGGACGGTGGCAACCGACGGCACCCCTGACTGGCTGCAGCGGGATGCGCCACAAACACCAGGACCGCCTCTTTGGAGTGGCCTTTTTCTGCCTTGGCCGGGCGCGGACACCAAACCGGGAGATCACGAGCATGAGTCACACCGCTTTCAATCGTCGCAGCCTGCTCGCCGGGGCGACTGCCGTCTCCGTGGCAGGGCTGCTGAGCGCCTGCAGCAACACGTCCAGCCCCGCCGGCAGCGCCTCGCCGTCCAGGGTGTACAAGATCGGCATCGCCCAGATCGTCAGCCACCCGTCCCTCGACTCGATCCGTGAGGGTTTCAAGGCGGGGATGAAGGACGGCGGCTTCATCGAGGGCCGCAACGTCGAGTTCGACGAACAGAACCCGCAAGGTGATCAGGGGTCGTTGACCAGCATCGCGAACAACTTCAAGAACGACAACAAGGACTTGGTGGCCGCCATCACGACTCCGTGTGCCCAGTCGTTCGCTCAGGTGATGCCGGAGACCATGCCGATCATCTTCGCCGGTGTCACCGACCCGGTCCTGGCCAAGCTGGTGGACAGCTGGGAGCACCCGGGCGGCAACATCACGGGCACCTCCGACTACCCGCCCATCCAGGAGCAGATGCAGCTGATCAAGGACATCAAGCCGAGTGCCAAGACCGTGGGCATCGTCTACTCCAGCTCGGAGACCAACGCCGAGGTGCAAGCCAATCTGGCCAAGGAGACCGCCGCGAAATTGGGCCTGGAGGTGCGCACAGCCACGGTCACCAACAGCTCGGAAGTGCAACAGGCGGCCAAGTCGCTGGCCGGGGTGGACGCCTACTACGTGGGCAATGACAACACGGTGGTGTCCGGCGTGGAAGGCGTGGTGCAGGCCGCCGAGGCCAGTGGTGCCATCGTCATCGCGGCTGACCCGGACTCCGTTGTCCGCGGAGCCACCGCCGCCTATGCGGTCGACCAGTTCAAGATGGGTTTCAATGCCGGCAAGATGGCCGTCGACGTGTTGAAGAACGGTATGAATCCGGGGGACATCCCCGTCCAGCGCCAGAGCGACAGTCAGGGCAATCTGGCGCTCACCGTCAACCCGGCTGCCGCCGAACGTCAAGGCAGCCCGCTGCCCGAAGCTGTCAGAGCAAGGGCAGACAAGACGGTCGGCTAACGACGGCACCCAACGCTGTCGCCGTGGGCAAAATATCGCCAGCGCGGGCCAGCAGCTAGGCTCTCCGGCATGACTGAACGTACTTTGGTGCTCATCAAGCCCGACGGTGTGACCCGCGGGCTGATCGGAGAGATCCTGCGTCGCGCCGAAGCCAAGGGCTTCGCGGTGGTGGCGCTGCAAATGCGCGAGGGCGCAGACGACGTCCTGCGGGAACACTACGCCGAACACGTCGGCAAGGGCTTCTTCGCCGGCTTGATGGATTACATGACACAGGGCCCGCTGGTGTCGCTGGTGCTGGAGGGAAATCGGGTCGTCGAGGGGTGGCGTCTCCTGATGGGAACGACCAACCCGGCCACGGCCGCTCCCGGGACCATTCGCGGCGACCTGGGCCGCGACTGGGGCACCGACGACATGCAGAACCTGGTGCACGGATCTGACTCCGTGGAGTCGGCAGAACGCGAGATCAGCTTGTGGTTCCCCGGGCTCGCCTGACGAATCCCATGAACTGACCAGCAGCAAGCATCATGGCCGGGACCACGTGGTCCCGGCCATGTTGCGTTTGGGTTGCCCCGAACTGGCGAGCCAGCCCCAGCCCAACTGCGTGGTCGCCGACGCGTTGGGTGAATGATGGGTCCATGAGTGACCCGTTGCCGGGCCCGGCGTTCCACCCTGAGCCGGCGCGCCCGCGGCACGCCGGGCGGTTCAGCCCCGCTGTGACGGTCATTGTCGCCTTCGGCGTCATCAGTCTGCTGGGTGACGCGGTCTACGAGTCCGCACGCAGCGCCAACAGCCAGTACTTCAGCCTCCTTGGTGTCAGTGCACTCCAGGTGGGGTTGGTGTTCGGAATCGGCGAGTTCGTGGGCTACGGGCTGAGGCTGCTGGCGGGGGTCTGGAGCGACCGCACTGGCCGGCACTGGGTGTTCATGTTCGTCGGCTATGCGATGTTGCTGGCCGTGCCGGCTTCCACATCAAGGCGAACGGCCTGATGTCCGATGGTGCGATCACGCTCCTCTACGCCGTCGCGATGGGGGTGGACGCGCTTTTCGCGTTGCTGATCGGCCATGGGTACGACCGGATGAAGGCCCGCAGCGGACGCCAGGCGGGAGGCCTGCTGCTGATGGGCATCATCCCGTTCGCCACCATGGTGCTGCCATTCCTGACGTTGGCCGACAGCCCGGCAAACATCGTGGCCGGGATGATGATCTTCGGCGTCGTGTTGGGCGCCCACGAAACAATCATGCGTTCGGCCATTGCCGACATCACGCCGTACCACAAGCGTGGCACCGGCTATGGCGTCTTCAATGCAATCTACGGTCTGGCCCTGTTCGGGGGTGCCTTCATCATGGGGTGGCTGTACGACCTGGGCAGGATCGGCGTGATCCGCGGCTTCACCGTGCTCCTGGAGCTCGTGGCCGCGATGCTCTTCCTGGTGATGCTTCGGATGATCCGTTCCAGCTCACCGTCGGACGCTTCCGCCTAACCGATCAGCCCGGGGACCAGTTCGCGACCCAGGCTGACGGCGCCTTCGACGGTGGAGTGGATCTGGCTGGTGCCATCGGGACCCTTGGTGACGACGATCTGGTCGGCGATGCGCTGTTGCAGGTCGCTGACGTGGCTGATCACACCGACGGTGCGTCCGCCCTCGTGTTGCAGCTCGGCCAGCTGGCCCATCACCAGATCAAGCGTCGCGGGGTCCAGGGTGCCGAACCCCTCGTCGATGAAGAGGGTGTCGAGCTGGATGCCGCCCGCTTCGGCGGTGACCGCATCAGCCAGCCCGAGGGCCAGCGCCAACGACGTCAGGAACGTCTCGCCACCGGAGAGGGTCTTCGGGTCTCGTTGGACGTCGTTGCACGAGTGGTCGATGACCCGCAGCCCCAGACCGCATTGTTGGGCCCGGCCCTCCCGTTCCTCGCTGCGCAGCAGCGAGTACCGCCCCAGCGTCATCGCGTGCAGCCTGGTGTTGGCTGTGTCGACCACCTCCTCGAAGCGGCGCATCAGCACGAACGTCGGCAGCGTGATGCGCCGATCGTTGCCCTCGCGTCCGCAAGCCAGCTCGCAGAGCCGCACGTAGGGTCGTGACTTCTCAAGCGTCCTGGTGAGGTTGCCGAAAGCGGCGGCCAGTGTGTCGTAGGCGCCGCGGGCGGTCTGCAACAGGTGCTCGGCTCGAGCCAACTGCTGCGTGGCGTTGTTCTGGAAGGCGCCGGCCTCGCTCGCCGCGAGCTCTGCTGCGTCCAGATCGGGCGGCGTGACTTCGTCCAGACCGGCCATGCCCGGCTCGGCCAGCTGGTTGCGGACCCCTGCCAGCTCGAGCCGGTACGTCTGGAGGCGCTCGCGCAGGCGCGACCGTTCGTCGCTGCCCAGGGCAGCGGAACGCACCTGTGCTGCGGTGCCGAAGCCCAGGCGGGCCAGCGCCTCGGCCAGTTCGTCGCCGCGCTGTTGCTCGGCTTGACAGGCCCGGGCGAGCGTCGCAGCCGCCTTGGCGAGAGCACCGGCCAGCTCGGCTCGCACCCGCAGAGCGGCGCTGCGTTCGGTGACCGTCTGGCACCCCCGACAGCCGTCGGTCACCCGTGCGGTGTCGGCGTCCAGGGCCTGCGACCTGGACTGCAGCTCCGCCGCCATGGCAGCGGCCTGCCGGTCGCGGGAAACCAGCTCCTCCTGGGCCAGTTCGCTCGTCTCGCGCAACTGCTGGAGCTTTGACTGCAGCTGTTGCGCCCGGTCGTTGGCGTCAACAGCGACCTGCAACTGGTGTTGCGCCTGCCTGACTTGCTCAGCGGCCCGGGCCCGGTCGAGACCGTTGGACCGGGTCTGCTGCTCGGCTACCAGTTCAGTGAGGTGCCTGGTCTGCTGGATGGCTTGGGCGAGCTGGCGGCCCGCCAGGTCGGCCGCCGCCTCCAGCCCTTGCAACTCCTCTTGCGTCAGTGCCCCGTGCCGTTGCCGCGCGGGCAGCGGATGCTCAACACCGCCGCACACGGGGCAGGGCTGGTCGGGCGACAGCCCCTCAGCCAGCACCCCGGCAACGTCGTCGAGCCAGTCGACCCGCGCCTGCCTGGCACGGAGCCGCGTGGCTTGGCACTCCGCGTCAAGGCGCAGTTCGGAACCGCGTGCGACGATCAGCTCTTCGGTGAACTCCTGGACCTTGAGCGCTGCCTGCGCCACTTGCCGGGCAGCATCGAGACTCAGCTGGGCATCGGCCCGGGCCTCGGCGGTTTGTGCCGCCTCGGCACGCTCGGCCTCGAGGCTGAGCAGGGCGTCCCGGAGCCCACGAAGCTGGTCCCGGGCCTGGTTGATGGCGTCCTGCTCCCGCAGGTGCGCCTGCTGGTCAGAGGCGAGGGCCTCCCGGCGGCTGGGCAGGCTCCCCTCCAATGCCACCAGCTCGGCGAGACTGCCCCGAAGCAGATCGAGACGCTGCACCTCGTCGGTCATGCGGCGCTGAAAGCCCTCGGGCGGCAGGCCTTGGAGCCCGTTGGTCGGGGGCAGATCGGCGTCGGGGCCGGCCATCACCCGATTGACGCTGGCCTGCCAGTCTGCCTCGGCGAGCAGGCGTTCCTGAGTGGCATCAGTGGCATACCGCAGCGGGTCAGCTGCCTGCTCGGCCTGGTCGGCGGCCCGCAACCTGGCCTGGTCGGCCAAAACTGCCGGCTCCTCGGCCTCCAACGCCTGTAGCCGGCCCGCCAACTTCTGACGGCGCCCGATGCGCTCGGCGAGCTCACGGCCCTGTTGCAGACACCGCTGGGCGGCTTCGTGGACGGAGTCAGCCTCTGCTGCAGCCAGCGAAGCGGTGGCGTGGCGGCCTGCCAGCGCCTGGATGCGTTGCTGGGCCAGCTCGAGCACCTGGTCGGCATCAGCTGCGTCGACGGCGGCACGGATGGCTCCCGGCCCTTCGGCATCCGCAGCGGCGTCACCCGTTGTGGGAGCGGGATCGTCAGCCGAAACGTCGTCGTGGCTCCAGGCCAGGCTCAGGAACACGTCAGCGGCCTGGCCGGCATCGTTGCGGGCCTGCTCGACGCCTGCGCGGTGTGCGCTGGCCATGGTTTTGAGCTGGTCGCGCAGCCGCTCGTAGTACCTGGTCCCGAAGATGTCCTGCAGCATCTCTGCACGGGCTTCGGGCTTGGCCCGCAGAAAGGCGGCGAACTGCCCCTGGGGAAGGACCACGGTCTGCGTGAACTGGGCCCGGTTGAGCCCCACGTCCTTCTGCAGCTGATCCTCAGCCTCGCCGTGGAGGCTGGTGATCAGCACCCCCGGGTCGTCGAGGTCGGCAAGCCGCCACAGCTGAATGCTGCTGTGCTCGGTGGTGACGCCGTCGCCCCGCTTCTTGCGGCGCTGGTACTCCGGCGTCCTGCGGACTCGTCTCAGCCCGGCGCGGGTGTCGACGGTCAGGTCGACGTAGGGCTCGACTCCGGTGGCCTGGGAATGCAGGAACGTGGAGACGATCCGGTCCTTGCTGGAGTCGTCCCCACCCGCGGGCTGGCCGTAGAGCGCGAAGACGATGGCGTCGATGATCGTCGTCTTGCCGGCACCGGTTGGACCGTCGATCAGGAACAGCCCGGAGTCGGCGAACCGGGTGAAATCGATGACGTGACGGACGGGGAAGGGCCCCACGCCGGCGAAATCCAGCTTCAAGATCTGCATCACAGGCTCGCTTCCAGCGCATTGGTGGCCTCGACCGCCTGCAGCAGCACGGCGAGCTCGGCGTCGGTGGGCGGTGTTCCGCTGACCTGGGTGACGAACTCCGTTGCCACCTGCAGCGGGTCTGGGGAGTCATGCACCACACCGGTGACGGGCGTCACCTGGCGGTTGCTTTCGAAGCGCACCTCGAGCATGTGCGGGAAGAGCTGCTGCACTTGCTGCACCAAGCTGGCCGGGCGCTGCCCACCGACCACCACCACGCGCGCCCAGTCGTTGCGTTGCTCCTCGAAGCGTCGGCCCAGCACCTCGTCGAGGGTGCCGCGAACCTCGGAGAGCCGGTGCGGCACCGGTGTGGCAAGGGGACAGGCGCAACGCAGCTGCCCCAGCTCGTCGAAGTCGACCAGCACCACGGACTTCTGGTGCCCGCCCTCGGTCACCGAGAACGGCAGCGGCGCGCCGCTGTAACGCAGCTGCGGCCCAGCCAAGCCCTCGCCCAGCACCTGCCCGTTGTGCAGGTGGCCCAGCGCGACGTAGTCCAGGTGGTTGAGCGGGCCGCGCTGCCCGTCCGGACCGTTCGGGGCGGTGGACGTGGTGGTGCCGAACCGGAACGTGTCCGCCGCGATGCTGTCGACGCCACCCACCCGCAGGTCGCGTTCGGTGTCACCGACCGCGCCGCCCTGAACGAAGGCGTGGGCCATCAGCACGGCCGGCAGGCGACGACTGGTTCGTGCTCGTCGCGCGGCCAGATCGGCGTGCACCCGGGACGCGACCGTCGACATCACCGCTTGATGGCTACGCGCGATGCTCCCGGGGGAGCCATCCTCGGCGGGGGCAGCCCAGTGTGCCAGCTGCAATCGGGCGCTGTCCGGGTTGAGGTAGGGCAACGGATAGACCAACAGCCCGTCGCAGCCCTCGGCGTCGGGTACCACCACAGGCGGGGAGCTTGAGCGTGGGTCTGAAACCACGTGCAGCGCGTCGCGGAACAGCGCAGCCCCGAAGCCCAGCCGGGCTGCCGAGTCGTGGTTGCCGGGGGTGATGATGACGGTGGCCAGCTCGGTCAGCCGCGCCAGCGCGTCGTCGAGCAGCTGCACCGATTCCACTGGCGGCAGGGCGCGGTCGTAGAGATCACCGCTGACCAGCACGGCATCGACGTGTTCGTCTCGCACCACCCCGACCAGCCAGTCGAGGAACCCCTCGTGGGCCGCGGTGAGGTCGTGGCCATGAAGGGTCCGCCCCAGGTGCCAGTCGGCGGTGTGGATCAAGCGCATGCCGTCACCCTAGGGGAGGCCTCCGACAGGTCCGCGAACCGCGGCTGGTCAGGGGCTCTTCGCCCAGAGGCCCCAATCCTGGCGATCCTTCGGCCGTCGCCACTTGCTGTGCCGGGTTTCTGTAACGTCGGACCTGCATGGACAAATCAGCTCCGGGAGCCTCCCGGGGGTTGCGCGCGCGTCGATGCCACCCACGACACACCCCGAACGGTCACCACCGGATCGCTGCCAACCGCATCGGAAAGGAACAGCAGACATGGCTCAGGAGAAGTTGCCCGCACGGGCGCAGGAGCTCATCGATTTCCAGCCTCAGCACGAGTTCTTCGTCGGAATCGACTCCGACGGCTGCGCGATGGACGCGATGAACATCAAGCAGATGGAATGCTTCACCCCCAACACCATCAAGTGGTGGGGCCTGTCCAACGCCTCGGTGCTGGTTCGGGAGACTGCCTTGTACGTGAACCTCTACAGCAAGACCCGCGGTCTGAACCGCTGGATCGCGCTGGCTGAGGTTTTCAAGCTGCTCAAGCAGCGCCCCGAGGTGCTGGAACGCGTGCAGGTTCCGGATGGCAAGGACATTCAGGCCTTCCTCGATTCCGGGCTGCCGTTGTCCGACGCAGGCATCGAGGAGTTCGCGGCCGCTCACCCCGACAGCGCAGAGCTGCAGACTGCTCTCAAGTGGGGCCAGGGAGTCAATGACACGATCGCCGAATTGGTGCACGGTTGTGGCCCGTTCCCGGGCGTCAAGGAAGCCATGGCGGCCATGGCCGACAGTGCCAGGATCGACCAGATGACCGTGTCGGCCACCCCGAACGATGCTCTCTACCGTGAGTGGGGCGAGCACGGCATCGCCCAGTACATGGCGGTCATCGCCGGCCAGGAGTACGGCAACAAGACCCAGCAGATCCAGTTCGCGACCGAGGGCAAGTACGCTGCCGAACACGTGCTGATGATCGGCGACGCCCCGGGCGACGGCGCAGCTGCTGACGGCAACAATGCGCTGTTCTACCCGATCAACCCCGGCCACGAGGTTGACTCCTGGCACCGCTTCAAGGACGAGGCGCTGGGCAAGTTCCTCGACGGCACCTTCGCGGGCGCCTACCAGAAGAAGATCCGCGACGAGTTCGACGCGCTGCTGCCCAGCACCCCGCCGTGGCAGTGATCCGGGGCAACGGTCGCTTGACGGCCTGACACCGGCAGCGGGACGGGAACCGGGTGTTCCCGTCCCGCTGCGTCTGGGGTGGTCCGGCTCGGACGCACGCCGCCCTGCTGCTTGAGTGCACAAGTTCCTAGACTCCAGGCATGGCCTCCACGAAGTCCTCACGTCCATCCGCGCAGACGTCACCGGTGCCGGTTCGGTTGCGCTCGATGCGCAGCAAGGCTGCGCTGGGTGCAGCGGTGGCCGCGCTGACGGCGTTGGCCCTGGTGGCAGGGGCGGCGATCATCGCGGCGGGTGCGCCACCGGCCACGAGCGGTACAGACACCTCCAGCACGATCCTGCGGGCCGTCCTGGTGGTCATCGCCGCAGGCGTTGTGGGTGTGGTGATGGCAGTGCTGGCGCTGGTGTCCATCGTCAGGGACCGCGGCAGGGTCCGTGCCGGATCGGTCTGCCTGCTGGCGGCGGCGCTGCTGATGACGGTCTACGCGCTGGTCGCTTCGTCTGTGACCCAGCTCCTGGAGGACACCCTGCAGACCTCAGCGGTCGCAGTGGACGTGGTGGCGCTGGTCCTGGTCCTGGTCGGCTGCCTGCTGATCCTGCTGCCCGAGAGCCTCGGCGATTGAGTCGCTGGTCTGGTCAGCTGAAGGCGTGCAAGGCGAGCAGACCGGCGCCCAGGAAGCAACCGATCATTGTTGCCCAACGGGTGCCGACGGACAGCTGCCGGCCGATCCTGGTCACGATGATCTGCAGCCCCCTGGCTCGGGGCAGCGCCAGGGGCAGCCAAGCCGGGCACAGGACGATCGTGGTGACGACCAGCAACGTGAATGCCCGTTCTGGCCAGCTGATGGCAGTGACCCCGATCCGCTGCGCAATCGAGATGTAGATCGGGAGCCCGGACAGATCGGTGGCAGCCCCCAGCAACCCGAAGGTGAACAAGCCCTTGGACGGGATGGCGACGCTCCCGGAGTTGGCCGCTGCGGATTGCCTGTGTTCCCTGATCGTCAGCACCAGCAGGCGCAGGCCGAAGACCAGCAACAGCCCGGCCAGGACGGCGTCGACCCTCTTGCTGGCCAGTTCGCGAGAAACCCAGTCGGAGGCCGCGACGCCCAGCAGCCCCATGGTGGCCGTCCCCAGCGCCGCCATGACCACCACGTTGCCTGCCAGGTACTGGAGAACCCCCTGCGGCCCATGCTCGAGCTCGATCGTCGCCGACTGCACGAGCATCAGTGGGCTCAGTGAAGCGAGCAGCGTCAGCGGCAAGATCCATGCCAGCAACTCGGCGAAGCTCATCCCAGCGACTCGGGCTCTTCCGTCGCAAACAGACGCTTACCTGGGTTGGTAGGGAGCCGCCGGCGGGAAGGGATGCTCGGGTTTGTCGATGACGACGTAGGTCTTCAAGGCTTTGTCGGAGATCAGCGTCTGGCGCTTGGGATCCCACAGCGGCCACAGGAAACCGATCAGTAGGAACATCGAGTCGAAGGCATGCAGGGTGTAGTGCGCCACGGTCTTGCCGAAGCCGATCGGTTTGCCGTCCTCGCCGACCAGCTTGGTGCCCGCCCAGCTGCGTCCCCACGACCGGCCGGTGTTGCCGGAGGTGAATCCGTGGATGAACCCCAGTAACGTCCAGCCCGCCAGGTTGTACAGCAGGGTGCTGCCGCCGACGGTTGGGTCGACCGGCCAGAAGATGTTCAGGACCAGGCTGACAGCGAACATCGGAAGGAAGATGTCGAGCAGCGAGGCCTTCGCCCGCTGGCCCCACCTCGCGTAGGGCGGCAGCGACAGACCGTAGGGAGTGACGGGGTAGCTCGGAGGAGCCGGGTAACCGTTCGGCACTTGCCCGAAGCTGTCGGTCGGCTCCATCGGGTGGGGCTGATCAGGCTGGCGATAGGCGGCACCGTAAGGCTGTTGGACTGCCTTCGGGTCCCCCTCAGCCAGTTCTTCGGGCTTCCACTGTGGATCGGTCATGATTGCTCCTTCAGTTGAGCTGGGAGCCAGGTGAGGCCGACCACGCTGTCGGCCTCACGGCAAAGTACAGCAGGGTTCCGTCGGCGCTGCCGTCCGTTCCGGGCATTGGACGAAAGGCTCCGTGGTTGGTTCAGATGCCCTCCGAGGGCAGCCTGCCGGACCTGACCGCGGCCACCAGCTTTTCGTGGTCGGCCTCCGTCTGGTCCGCATAGGCGCGTGCCCATTTGACCAGGGCGTCAGGGGGGCCGTCGGTCTTGCCCAGGTAGCCGGAGATGATGGACGCACCTGAGGTGCGGGCGTGGCCCTTGGCGAGCAGATGACCGGTGATGCCCGAGTAGTCGATGAGCGCCTCGGGACTCATCGCCTCCAGCGGGACCGATCCCTTCATGTTGCGCCACTGGCGCACGTAGTAGTCGCGACCCCGCACGGTCGTCCAGCCCAGCAGCGGGTCGCTGACCGTCTGCAACACCTGCTGGTACTCGACGACGCGCTTGCCCTGGTGTGCGTGCCAGGCGTGGTCACCGTGCACGAACGGGGCGAGCACGGAGCGCCGCGCCTCCTTCAGCTGCAGGAACATCACGTCGCTCGGCACCGCCCCGGCCAGCAGCACGATCCAGGCGCGCAGCCCGACCGAGCCGACGCCCACCACCTTGTGGGCGATGTCCACCAGCGTGTAGCCGCCGATGATGCGGCGCCACTGCGGGCTCAGCGTGGGCAGGTAGACGTCCAGGCCGAGTGCGAGCTCGTTGGCCAGGTCAGCAGGCGGATGGACGATCAGCGGCGGGTCGTCGATGATGTGGTCCACCGTGTTGGTGCCGCCGGTGATCTTGGGCAGCTTCCGATCGCTGGTGCGGTTCCGGGCGGCCTTGGCTGTGCGCTCGATGTGGTCGCGCAGCGACTTCTCCGTGGTGCTGGCGTGCAGCTCGTCGACACCCAGCTGATCAAAAGCACGGCTCAACAGCGGCTGTTTCGAAAGGTGTGACACCTCGTCGCGGTAGCGGCAGACACACTCGCGGACGGCCTTCTCGCAGTTGGCCTCGGAGGAGGAGTTCTGACGGCCCAACACCCAGATCGAAGCCGTGAGGCGTCGAAGGTCCCACTCCCAGCAGCCGGGGTGCGCCTCGTCGAAGTCATTGAGATCGATGACCAGGTTGCCCTCGGGCGACCGGTAGAAACCGATGTTGCCGATGTGTGCGTCACCGCACAGCGTGGTCTGAACGCCCGAAGCCGGCAGGTGAGCCACGTCCCAGGCCATCAGGTTGGCCGTGCCACGCAGGAACCCGTAGGGGGAGGCGGACATCCGGGCGATACGCAGCGGCAGCAGCCACGGCAGCCGATCCTCATGGGAGGTCTCGATCAACTCCACCGGGCAGGGCCGGTCGGGGGTCGGTTCCCACAGCCCCAGCCTGGAGTGCGGGACCGCCTTCTGCAGCGACTTGCCGTGGGCCACCCGTTCATCGCGGTTGGTTGCCGGAATGCGGAACGACGTGAAAGCGGCGGCGAAGTGATTGACATCGGGCGCAAGAGCGATGCGGTTGTCACCCACGGCGGACCTCCTTGATCACACTCGCAGTGTAGAAGGCTCACGTGGCCTCGGGGGAGGGGGTCGGCCTTGATGGCCCTGCGCAGCCGGTTTTGGGTGCTTCGTAACCTTGGGTCAGGACTTGAGACAAGGAGACCGTCATGGGCTGCAACTGCGGAACGAAGTGCACATCCACCGGCGTGAACGTCGGTGTTCCCGACCGAGTCATCCGCGGCGGTCTGGCCGGCGTGCTGGTGGCAGTGGGGCTGGGTCAGCGCGGTGCCGCGCGGGTGATCATCCTCGGGCTGGCCGGGATGCTGGGGTTCACCGCAGCCACCGGCCGCTGCCACCTGTACGACGTGATCGGCGTGAGCACCGCCGGCGACGGCGAGTGCGGTGCCGGTTGTGCGTGCGGCAGCGATGAGTCCGGCAGCGGCTGCTGCGGCGACCAGTCCGGCAGCGGCTGCTGCGGTCACGAGCACTGATCTTGCCGGCCTGATCCCAGCCTCGCATCGAGCTGTCGGCGCCCGGGTAGTCGCCTGGCTCAATCCAGCGGCCGGGCGGGGGGCGTGGCCGGGTTGTTGTTCGCGGCTCGACGCGGCGGGGGCGGCTGCGACGTTCTCTGTTTCTGCTCATCCTCGCGCAGTCTGCGGCGAGCTTCGGCCGCCCGCGTCGGGACCGCAGCGTCTGGTTCACGCGGTGCGGTGGACGGGTTGGCGGCGGACGATTTGTGGGCCTTCTTGCCCGCCCGTCGGGGTCGGACGAGCTGCTGGTCGGGCGGCGTGCTCATCAGCAGGCCCATCACGAAGGCCAGCGCCAAGGCAACCCGGACAGCATTTGCCGGGTGATCGGCGAGACTCATCAGTCCGAACGCAAACAGCCCGGCGCCGCTGGCCGCGGCCAACCGGGAGCCGGCCCTCGACGAGCGCCACGTGCGCAAACCCAGCAGCACTGTCGTGGCCAGCACCGCCAGCAAGCCGAGCCACCCGGCCTCCACGAGCCAGTTCAGCCAGGTGTTGTGAGCGTGCTGGAATTCCAAGCTGCCGCCGACCGACTCGTGGATGAGGGTTCCGGACCTGCCCAGACCCACCCCGAAGGGGTGTGTGGCCGCCAACCGCAGCGCCGCGGCCCACACCTGCGAGCGCACCCCGGCGCCGGACATCAGCACAAGGGCGACCGCCGCCACGAAACCGATGAGCACGGTCAGCCCGCCGACTTTGAGTCGCCGGCCGGTGGGGCCGAGCAGGGTGAACAGGGCCGCGGTGCCCAGCACGGCGGCAGCGATGCCGGCACGTGACCAGGTCTGCAGGATCGCGACGTAGGTCAGGGCAAGGATCACCCAGCCGGCCAGGCGTATCGAGCTGCTCAACCACGCGTACACGGCCACCCAGACCAGCGGCAGCAGCAACAACAGGAATGCTGCGAGCAGGTTCGGGTTGCCGAAGGTGCCGATGACGCGCACCAGCGCTCCCGGCACCGTGCAGTCCTCGGAAAGGCCCGCTGCGGGCGCCCGACAGAATCCTGTCGGGGTCTGGGCCGCTGACTGCTGCAGTGCGACCAGAACCGGCGTGGCCACGCCGACAAGGATGAACACCAGGGCGGCCAGGTGCGCGTCCCGCTGTGTGCGGGACACCACGACGACCAGGTAGTAGAACGCGATCTCGGTGAGCAGCCAACGCCACTGCGCCATGCTGCCTGCCCGTCCGACCGACGAAGCCAGGCCTGCGACCAGAAGAACCAGCAACGGGACGTCGAGCCAGGTGCGCCACAGCGTCAGGCGCGGAGCCACCAGCACCATGGCGGCCAGGCCGATGATCAGAACCGCACGGGACGGGGTGATCAGCCAGAACCAGGGGTCGTCGGGCAGGATGTCGGCGACAGACTCCAGAAACACCAGCGCAGCACAGATCAACCCTACGGCGGTGAGGATGTCACGGCGCGGCTGACGGTCAGCCGACCGAGCGGCGCCGGGGGTGCCGAGTGCCCGGGCCGGTCGGCGCCCCTTGGCTGAGGACTGCCACGGGCCCGTTTGACGCGGCTCGTTCGCGGGCTGGGATTGGCTCACACGCCATTGTGTCCATGAATGTGGTCCACAGCGCTACCCAGACAGGTCAACGCTGGACATCGGGGCAAAGCCGGGGCCGTCAGTTCGCTGCGGCCAGGCTGGCTTGCACGATGCGTCGAATCAGGTCGACGGGCAAAGGCTTGTCCAACGGGAACCGGATCGAGCCCTTGGCGTGCGCGTAGCCAGCAAGTTCGTCCGCCACGGCCACCAGCGCCGCCGGGCCAGGGTAGAGCCCGACGTGTTTGGTGTGAGCGGCGAAATGCACCCGGACCTTGACCGGCTTGGGGTCGCCGTCGCGTTCGGGCGCCCGGGTGAGGACCAGCGTCGGCAACCGGTAGCTGATTCGCTCCTCGGCCCCCGGCATCTCCTCGCGGAGCACCCCCGCCAGCCGGGTCAGTCGCTCACGCTGGACGCCCTCGAAACCAGCGATGTAGTCGTCGATCACGGTCATGGAACCCATTGTGCGCCCAGCGCGGTGCGGTGCTCACGGCTGAAGTCAACCGGGTGCCGGCAACTTCCCTAGCGGGTAGGGAACTAGCATGAAGACATGACGACTGCTGCCAACTGCGCGCCCGGTGCAACCCGTGCTGTGTCGGGTCGGCCATGACGCTGACTCTCGTCGGGTTGGGGGCCCGCGCGCGGCTGGAAGTGTTCGGTCGTGACGCTGCGGGCCATGAGGCCCGGTTGCGGCATGCCTGGTCGCGCTGCGTGAGGGCTGAGGCCGCGGCCGCTGCGTTGCCCGATGCCGGCGCAGTCCGGGTGGGGCTGACCGACGAATCCGCGTCCGACCACCACCCCGATGACCTGACCGGCAACGACGAGCGGCTACTCGCGATGCTGGCGACCCAGGCTGTCACGCAGCGGCTGATCGCCGCCAGACGAGGCGAACTGTTGATGCTGCACGCCGGAGCGGTCTGCGATCCCGTCAGCGGTGCGGCACTGGCGTTCGTGGCGCCCGGCGGCACCGGCAAGACCACCCTGGCCCGGGCGCTGGGCACCCAGCTCGGCTACCTGACTGACGAGACCGTCGGCATCACGCCTGACGGGACGATCCTGCCGTACCCGAAGCCGCTGTCCTTGCGTGAAGGCAGCCTGGGGGAGCCGAAGCGGGAAGTGTGCCCGGACGACCTGGGCCTGGTCGACACCCCGGCGTCGGCGTGGCTGGCCGCGATGGTCTTCCTGGAGCGGGACTCGGCCGCCACCGGCGCCTCCCTGCAGCCGTTGGGCACCGTGGAGGCCATCACGAGGGTGACTGGGCAGTCGTCTTCCCTGAGCGCCTTGCCTCGTGGCCTGCACCTGCTGGCCGACCTGTTCGAGCGGGTTGGCCCGTTGCAGTTGTGCCGTTACGGTGAGGCCGCTGAAGCGGCCCCGCTGCTGGCCGATCATCTGGCGGGTGGGTCATGAGGGTGCGAGCGTGCCCGGTGTCCGACGTGTTCACCGCGGAAGACGCAGACGTGACCCTGGTGCTCCTCGGTGAGCGCCTGCTGACTTTGGGGCCGGTTGGCGCACTGATCCTGGAGCGGGCGGCCAACGGCGCCAGCGTCGAGGAACTGACGGCTGCCTGCGTCGAAGCCTTCGGCGACCCGGGGGAAGGCAACGCCGAGCAGGTGGTTCAGGCGGCGGTCGTGGAACTCACCGAGAACGGGCTCCTGGAGAGGGAGCCTGTCGGCGGCGACCAGTAGCCCGACCCTGGCCGCCACGCAACCGGGGCACCAAGACTTCGTAGGCGAGCAACACCAGCAGCGTGGCACCCAGGGCCGCCCCGAAGACTGCCAGAGAACTGACCACGCTGTTCATCAGGGTGGGGTCCACGATCATCACGATCGCGAGGCAGAGCATCAGCATGCCGCTGACGAGCTTGAGGATGCGGCCGTGCTTCTCCTGCATCTTGCTGGCCCGCAGGGTGACGACGGCGACGCTGAACAGGAGCAGTTCGTCGAGCTGGTAGATCAACATGTAGATCAGCAACAGCCCGACGAAGGCGCCCGCCGTCAGGTTGTGGGCGGTCAGGATGTTGGACCACACGACAGGGAAGCCCGCGGTGCAGGCGAGCTCGATCAGCGAGACCCCGGCGGCGAGGGCAGCGGTGCTGGCCACCATCAGGGGCACGTTGTCGGTGTTGGCGATCACCGCCCGCGTCTTGGCGTAGATGCCCGGTTTCTGCTTGTCGGGGATGCTGAACGACAGCCCACGCTGGTAGAAGAAGTAGTCCTTGATGTTGACCACGGCGAACGCCCCCGCCACCACGGCCACCAGTATCCGCACCCAGTTGGAGATGGTCAGCACGGTCAGCACCGAGAAGATGCCGGCGATGAACAACGCGTACACCAAGCCGCTGACCCCGATGAAAACCAGCCCGATCAGCATGGTCAGTTTGCGTGACCCGGTGCGCAGTGCCATGGCGATCAGGATCGTCAGTACCCACAGGGAGCAGGGGTTGAACCCGTCGACCAGTGCGATCAATACGGTGGTCACCACCAGCGACTGCTTGGCCAGGTCGACCTCACCGATGAGCGGCAACTCGATGACGTCAGCCTCAGCTGCGGGCGGGGCCGGCTGCGTCGGTGGCGTTGGCTGGGCCGGGGCCGTCTGCGCGGGCGGCCCTGTCGTGGGTGCACCGGGTGGCCGGACCGGCTCCACCAGCCCGGCTCCTGCGTCGGCGCAACCGGTGGCGAGGCATCCGACGACCGCCTGCTCGAGTTCCGGGCCGGTGCGCTCGGCGAAACCGACCCAGTGCTGATCACCCAGCACGAAGGTCGGTACGCCGGACGCCTCGAAGCCCACTTGGTCGGCCATCGCGGCGAACAGCGCCCGGTTCTCCGCGCTGTTGAAGATCTCGTAGTCACGGACGACCAGTTGGGGGTGGCGGGACGCCATGTCCGCCAGCACCGGCTTGGCCGCCGCGCAGTGCGGGCAGCCCTCCCCCCAGAAGAAGTACATGACGGCCGGCTCGGGTGGGTCGGTGGGTGCCGCGTACGCGCGGGCGGACCACGTCCCCGTGACGGCCGCGAGCACCATCAGCAGCAAGCTCGCCACCCGTCCCCAGCGGCCGGTGAGAAGACCGGACATACCAACCCCCGTTTTCGCGTTGCCAGTGTGTTCAGCCTGGTGACCCTGGACGGTCACGTGCCTGGAGGCATTCAAGCTGGACAACTGCGTCCGACGCTGACCTGTCCACCAGCGCCGTCTTGAACGGCACATTTTCGTACGCTCAAGCCAGAAATGATGTACATTAAATGTGCGTCGTGTGCCCTGTCCGGCGAAGTCACACTGACAGGGACATGGGCGGGACCGCCGGGGACCGATGAGGGTCGACGGCGTTACCGAGAATCGCGGGGGCTTCCTGCCGAAGATGGCCGGGGGCTGTCCGCTGATCTGACGGCGCACAACACAGCTGCGTGCGGCGTTCCTGGTCCAGCCCTGGCCCAGTCGCTGACGCTGCTCCAGATCTCCTCCTCGAGAAAGCGTTGAGAGCGTTCCATGGCTACCACTTCTCCCTCGACCGCGTCGACGTCCGGCCCGGTCACCCTCATGAACAAGAAGCTCGGCTTCACCGCGATGTTGCTGTCGGCGACCGGCATGGGTTTCGTCGGCACCTTCGGGCGGCTGTCGACCCCGATCAACCCGGAAACGGGGGCCAAGTACATCATCGGTGACTTCCTGGCCTTCGGGCGTATGACGGTGGGGGCCCTCGGCTTCCTCCTCATCATCATCGCGGTGAAGAAGCTCGCGAAGTTGCGGGCCACCAAGATGTCCTTCGCCATCGTTGCCGGTGGTCTTTCGATCGGTGCGTCGCTGGCCCTGTATGTGTCATCGACGCTGATGACGTCGATCGCGAACGCGGTGTTCCTCATCTACACGGGCCCGTTGTTCTCGGCCATCCTGGCGTGGATCTTCCTGAAGGAGAAGATCTCGCTGCGCAACGCCCTCTTCCTCATCATGGTGTTCGTCGGCATGGTCATGACGATCGGCCTGATCAACTACACCGCCGGCGAAGGCCTCAGCTTCGGGATTCAGCTGGGCGCAGATCCCAAGTTCCCCAACAAGACCATCGGCGACCTGTTCGGGCTGGCATCCGGCCTCTTCTACGGCTTGGCGCTGTTCTTCTACCGCTACCGCGGTGACGTGGACTCCGAGGTGCGCGGCTTCTGGAACTTCATCTTCGGCGCTGTCGGTGCGCTGATCGTCATGATCTTCCGCGTTTCGTTGCTGGACCCCACCAACCCGTTCGAGGTCATGAGCCCCACCAACTGGGGATGGGCCATCGGCATGTTCCTGTTCTGCGGCCTGTTCGCCATCGGCTTCCTGGTCGTGGCAGGTAAGCACCTGATGGCAGTTGAGTTGTCGACAGTCTCCTACTGGGAGTGCGTCGTGGCACTCATCCTGGGTGCTGTGATCTGGGCGGAATCCTTGACCGTGATCGGCGCCATCGGCGGCGTCCTGATCATCGTCGGCGGTATGGCTCCCATCCTCTTCGACTTGATGTCGCGCAAGCAGGCTCCCGCGGAGGTCATTCCGGAGCGATGAATCGGCCCGGGGCGGTGATGCTCCCAAGCTGACCAGCAAGGACGCCCTCGACCGCGATGGTCGAGGGCGTCCTTGCGTTGGGGCTTGGCGCTGGTTCGGACCGGCGCGATAGACTTGTGCCGTTGATGCAGGGCGTTCCAGGCCGGGGCAGGGGTTTCGGAACACTGGCCGGTGCGCCACGCCCCGCCAACCAGCGGGGCGGAGTCATCGGAAGGGAAATGAACGTGATGACGGCCACCCGCAAGACCCGCGTCACAGTCGTGACGATGTTCCTTCTGCTGCTCGGCTTGCTGCTTCCTGCGGGAGCCAGTGCGGCAAGTCCGTCCAATCTCGTGTCGCGCGTGACAACCTCCAGGAAGGTCATGGCCCTGACCTTCGATTTCGGCAGCGATGCAGGCAACGTGTCCCGGATCCTTCAGGTCCTCGCAGACCGCGGCGTCAAGTCCACCTTCTTCGCCACCGGCGAGGCCGCCGCCAACTACCCGAGTGCAGTCCAGTCAGTGGTTGCGCAGGGTCATGAGATCGGCAACCACTCCTACTCCCACCCCTACTTCACCAAGCTGACGGCCGCACAGATGGCCGACGAGCTCTCGCGGGCCGCCACCGCCATCCGCAACGCCACCGGCCAGGCGCCGAAGCCCTTCTTCCGGCCACCGTACGGGGACTACAACTCCGCGGTGCTGGCGGCCGTGGGCAATGCCGGTTACCCGAACACGATCATGTGGACGATCGACACCGTCGACTGGCAAGGAGTTTCGTCCTCGACGATCCGCGACAAGGTGCTCTCCAAGGCAAGTCCCGGGTCCATCGTGCTGATGCACGTGGGTGGCGGGGCCACGGGAACCCCCGACGCGCTGCCGGGCATGATCGACGGCCTCAGGGCAGCTGGCTATGAGCTCGTCACCGTCTCGGACCTGCTGGGATCCAAGCCCACCGGGCAGACGCTGTACGTGGTCAGGCCGGGCGACACGTTGTACCGGATCGCAGTCAAGTACGGTGTGACGGTTCAGGCGATCGTCGCGGCCAACAACATCACCAACCCGAACCTCATCTACCCGAACCAGGTGCTGGTGATCCCGACCAACAGCCCGCCACCGGCGTCTACAGTGACGTACACCGTGCAGCCGGGTGACACGCTCTACCGGATCGCGATCAGGTTCGGCACGACGGTGGCGGCCATTGCTTCCGCCAACAACATCGCCAACCCCAACCTGATCTACCCGGGTCAGGTGCTGGTCATCCCCAGATGAGTTCGGTCGGGCAGGAGGAGATCTGATGAGAGCCCTGATCCGTGTGGCGATCACCGCCGTCGCCGCGGTCACGCTCGTCGCGTGCTCCGCGGACGGCGACGTCAGCCCCAGCACCAGCGGGCCCACCGCGCCCGGAACCGCGAACTCGGCGTCCGCGTCCGCGTCCACCGCGACCTCCGTCGGTATCCCCTCGATTGCCGAGCTGGCCAACCATCTGGCCACGCCGGCGGACCTCGGCCCCGGGTGGAGCAACTGGGAAGGCTTCGCGGCGTGGCCGGGTGGCGTCCCGGGGGCGATCCCGGACGACCAGCGCGAGCTGCTCCCCAAGCTGCCGTTGTGCCCGAACGCGGGCGAGGATGCCCTGGCGCTGGCAGAGGGCCTGCAGTGGCAGGCCTACACGCAGCTGCAGCAGGCGACGCCTGACCCGTTCGCCACCATGGTGGTGGCTCAGCAGCTGCTGCTCGCCGACGAACCTGCGCGCGTCGCCGCGACCTACGCGACGCTGCGTGACGGCCTGACGCGCTGCCTGACCGCGAATCTTCCAGAGGGCGAGTGGGAGATCGGCTTTCGCGAGGCGCTCGAGGTCCCGGCGGTGGGCGACGATCGCTTCGCGGAGCGCAGCTCCAGCTTCGACCCCGGCGAAGCCAGGCGCGACACCCGGCTGGTGTTGGTCCAGGATGGCCCTGTGCTGATGGCGATCCAGATCGACGAGGTGCTCATCCGGCCTGACGCGGAAGCGACCTTGACCGCGGACACCGTCAACGGCGTCGTCAAAGCCATGGCCGATCAATTGCCCTGACCGGCCGGTCGCCGGCAAATCTCGTGGAAAGACGTGCAATGCGAAGAAAAGACCGTGAAATGAGCCCGGAGTTCGGGCTCGGCGTGATCGACCGGGCACAGTTCGGCGTGCTGAGTTACCTGGACCCTGAGGGCAGTGTCTACAGCGTGCCGTTGTCGATTGCTCGCATCGACCAGAAGCTCTACTTCCACTCCGCCAAGAGCGGCCGCAAGGTGGAGTCCTTTCGTGACGGGCTGCCGGTGTGTGTCGTCTTCGCGGCGGACGTGGCGGTGCCACAGCTGTTCACCCCGGAGGAGCTCGACGACCTCGGCCGCGACAGGGCCAATGCGTCCCGCTTGACGAGTCGCGCGTTCACGACGGAGTATGCATCAGCCATTGTGAATGGCCGTTTGCATCGTGTCCAGGAGGCAGAACTGTGGCGCGAGGCCTTGCGGGCGATCTGCCGGAAGTACACACCACACGCGATGAAGCACTTCGATATGGCGGCAGACAGCGGAAAATCGGCCACCGGCATCTATGAGATCTCCATCGATGAGCTGACTGCCAAGCGTTTGAAGTTCGACGCCAGCGGTGAAGAGCTCAAGTGGGGTCGTCTGACGTAGCAGAAGAAGCCGAGCACTGATGAGAGGCACTCATGGGGGAGTCAATCAAGTCCGTGACCGTCGACCGCCTGCACAGGGAACGGGTCTCGGTCAGCCAGTTTGGCGGGAAGAACGCGAAGAAGGTCCAGGATTTTCATCGGAGTTTTCCCGAGTATTCGGTCACGCCTTTGGTCGACTTGAGCTTGCTTGCCAACTATCTGGACGTCTGCAAGGTGTATGTCAAGGATGAGAGTTACCGATTTGGGCTGAATGCTTTCAAGGGGTTGGGCGGAAGCTACTGCTTGGGCAGGTATGCCGCAGAGAAGCTTGGATTGGACATCTCCGAGCTGTCGTTCGACATGCTCAGGAGTGCGCCCATCCGCGAAGCGCTCGGGGACTTGACATTTGTCACTGCCACGGACGGCAACCACGGGCGTGGCATTGCGTGGGCGGCAGCCAAGCTGGGGTTCAGCGCCGTCGTCTACCTGCCCAAGGGTAGTTCCGCGGAAAGGTTGAACAACATCCGGGCCCTGGGTGCGGAAGCGTCGATCACCGACGTGAACTATGACGACACGGTGCGATACGCAGAAGCTCAAGCCGAGAGAAATGGCTGGGTTCTGGTGCAGGACACTGCCTGGGAGGGGTATGAGACCATCCCCGGCTGGATCATGGAGGGTTACACGACCATGGGGCAGGAGATCGTCGACCAACTTGGCGGTGAACGGCCCACGCACGTGTTCCTGCAAGCTGGGGTCGGAGCCATGGCCGGCGCTTTGACCGGGTTCTTTGCGGACTACTACGGAGCGCAGGATGTGCCGAGCATCACCATTGTGGAGCCGGAGCGGGCAGACTGCATTTTTCGGACCGCGGAAGCCCATGATGGTCGTCTGCGCGTCGTCACTGGTGACTTGGACACCATCATGGCCGGGCTTGCTTGCGGGGAGCCGTGCACAATCGGCTGGGATGTCCTGAATGGATACGCGGATCACTTCGTTTCTGTGCCAGACCACATTGCCGCCAAAGGAATGCGGGTGCTGGGCAACCCACTGGTGGGCGACGATCGGGTCATTTCCGGAGAAAGTGGTGCGGTCACCCTTGGGCTCGTGTTTGAAGTCCTGCACCGTCAGGATCTGCGATCGCTCAAGGACGAGCTGGGCCTGGGCTGCGACTCCAGGATCCTGTGCATTTCCACCGAAGGTGACACCGATCAGGAGAACTACAGACGGGTGGTCTGGGACGGCCCCTGACGGGCGGCCAGGATGGCGGCGCGTTGGTCCTCGTCGAGCGGCTTGATCGCCTCGCGCAGCGTCACCCCGGAGGCACGCGACGCCCGGGGCAGCAGCCAGCCGAAGACGAGGTCGGGGCGCTTGCGGGCGGTGTCGCGCAGCACCCAGCCGATGGCCTTGCGGATGAAGAACTCCTTCTCGTCGAGCATCGCGTCGGCGTAGCGTCCGAAGCGCTCGAAGTCACCCTCGCCTCGGCGCAGCGCCAGCAACAGGGCCAGCATCGCCGACCGACGAATCCAGAAGTCGCCGTCGGTTGCCCAGCGGTCCAGGCTGGCGGCCAGAGTCGGCTCGCGTTCCACCAGTGGCCCGACCACGGAGGCGGCGAGGCTGTCCACCAGCGCCCACGTTCGGGACTCCCGCAGCAGCCGCTCCAGCAGGGCGATGTCGTCGGCGCGCAGGTCGCCGACATGGGCTTGCAGCACTTCGACCGCGGCCTGGCGACGCTCGTGGACCGGTGCCGCCCACAGCTGCTCGACGAGGGCGACCACGTCGTCGTGGATGAGGTCCAGTGGCCTGATGACCTCCAGGACGGCAGCGCGCACGGCCGGCACCGAGGTGCCGTAGTGGTCGAGAGCGCTCTTGAGGTACGCCTTCTCGCCCGCGGCACGTTCCGGCTTGGCGCGCTCGCGCAGGCCGGCGTCGATTCGGTCGACGACATCGGGGATCTGGGTCATGGGAACACCTCCGAAGCTCAGTCCACCACCACCAGGCCTCCCACGGGCCGGCCGGAGGCAGTCAGCTGCGCGTCGATCGTTCAGCCCGCAGGCTGGGCGTGGGCGGCCGCCCGCGCGGCGCCCGGCAGTGCGGCCAGAATGCGATCGACGGCGGCGTCGTCGTGGGCGGCGGAGACGAACCACGCCTCGAACACGCTCGGCGGCAACGCCACCCCGGCGTCCAGCATGGCGTGGAAGAACGCCGGATACCGCCACGATTCCTGGGCCTTTGCCCCCGCGTAGTCGGCCACCTGGCCCGCGCCCCACTGTCCGTGAGGCGCGCCGGTGTCCGGCAGTTCGCCGAACATGATCGAGAACAAGTTCCCCGCGCGCTGCAGCGAGTGCTGCACCCCGGCCGCGGCCAGCGCCGCGCTCGCCGCAGCGGAAATGACGGCAGATGCCCGGTTCACGTGCTCGTACACGCCGGCATCGGCCAGGCGCAGGGTTGCGATACCCGCGGCCGTGGACAAAGGGTTCCCGGACAGCGTCCCGGCCTGGTACACCGAGCCGAGCGGTGCCAGCTGGGTCATCAGGTCGGCGCGGCCGCCGAGTGCGGCGAGCGGCATCCCGCCGCCCACCACCTTGCCGAAGGTGAGAAGGTCCGGCTGCACGCCCTCGAGCCCGAGCCAGCCTGCGGCGGACACCCGGAACCCCGTCAGCACCTCGTCGCTGATCATCAGCGCCCCGTGCCGGGCGGTCAGCTCCCGAATTGCAGCGTTGAAACCCGCGCGCGGGGCCACCACGCCCATGTTCGCAGCGGCGGCCTCGGTGATCACGCACGCGATCTCGTCGCCTCGCTCCGCGAAGGCTTGCTGCAGTGCCGCCACGTCGTTGTACCCCAGCACCAGGGTTTGGGCGGCGCTGGCCTTGGGCACGCCGGCGGACCCGGGCAGGGACGCGGTCGCCACGCCGGATCCCGCCTCGGCGAGCAGGGAGTCCACGTGTCCGTGGTAGCAGCCGGCGAACTTCACCACGAGGTCTCGTCCGGTGGCTCCCCGGGCCAGGCGGACCGCGGTCATGGTGGCCTCGGTCCCGGAGGAAACGAAGCGAACCAACTCCGCGGCCGGCACCCGCTCGCGCACCAGTTCCGCGAGCACCACCTCCGCTTCAGTGGGGGCGCCGAAACTGAGCCCCCGTCCGGCGGCCTGCTGCACTGCCGCCACCACCTCGGGGTGTGCATGCCCGAGCAGGGCGGGTCCCCAGGAGCACACGAGGTCCACCCGCTCGACACCTTCGACATCAGTGATGTAGGAACCGCGCGCTGATGCGATGAAGCGGGGTGTGCCACCCACGGCCCCGAAGGCGCGCACGGGCGAGGACACGCCGCCGGGGATGGCCGCGCGGGCGCGGGCGAACAGGTCGTCCATGGTCATGTCAGCCTCGCAGTCTCGGTGCCACCTCGTTGGGCCCAGTAGTCAATACCTTATCGGCCCGGGCAGGGGGGAGAATCAGGCGATTGCCATCCGCGTTCGGTTGGGTGCCGGTGGCATTCTTGCGTTGTGACCGAGCGACAGCCGCACGACGTGATCACCCGCCATCCGGGCTTCGAACTTCGGCGCTACCCGGCGCACCTGGTGGCCGAGGTCGACGTGGAAGGATCCTTCGCCGATGCCGGTAACCGCGCATTCGGCGTGTTGGTGGCGTTCATCTCCGGCCGCAATGCCACGCGCGGCAAGGTGGCGATGACCGCCCCGGTGCTGCAGGAAGAGGCCTCGACCAGGATCGCGATGACCGCGCCGGTCATCCAGGAGCCCGCGGGGCAGCCGGGTCGTCACGTGGTCGCTTTCGTGATGCCCTCCGAGTTCACGCTCGACAGTCTTCCGACGCCCACGGACACGCGGATCCGGGTGCGTGAGATCCCCACCCAGCTGGCTGCCGCCCGATCCTTCACCGGACGTTGGTCGGAGGCCATCTATCGGGAGCAGTTGGACGCCTTGCAGGCTGCAGTCGCCGAAGCCGGCCTGCAGGTCGTGGGCCGGCCACGGTTCGCTCGTTTCGATCCGCCGTGGACGCCGTGGTTCCTTCGCCACAACGAGGTCGTGCTGCCTGTTGCCGAGGTTGTCTCGGCGAACGAGTAAGGAGACTGAGCGCTGCTGTTCGATCAGTCCCGCTTGGGACGTCGCAGCGCGCAGGTCACCCGGGCGGTGCAGACCCGACGGCCTGAGTCGTCGGTGAGGATGACCTCCCACGTGCCCAGCGTCCGGCCCACTCGCAGCGCGCGAGCCTCGCCGTTCACGTAGCCCTCGCGGACCGCCTCGTGGTGGGTGGCGTTCAACTCGACGCCGACCGCTCGCCCGCCCTGCGCCGACGGCCGCGGTTCCGGCCACCGACGCCAGCGTCTCGGCGAGCACGCAGGACGCGCCACCGTGCCACAGCCCGAACGGCTGGGTGTTGCCCGCCACCGGCATCCGTCCCCGCACCAGTTCCGGCGAGACCTCCAGCAGGTCCAGCCCCATCTTGGAGTCGAGTGGTCCTCGCATGAAGTTGGCCAGTTCGTCAGCGTCCATTACCCCATGGTCGCCGACCCGCAGACGCCAGATCAACCCCACGCCGACCAGGCCAGTTCGGCAGTCCCGAGCCGAACCGCAATCGGGGCTAGGGTGACGATGTAGCCAAGGGGGTGGCCATGAACGACGTGGTGGTCAAGGCCCTGGTGCTCGTGCTGATCATCGCCTTGGGTTTCGGGGTGAAGCGTCTGGGTTGGGTGCGGGCGTCCGACTTCGGCGTGTTCTCCCGAGTGGTCCTGGGGGTGACCCTGCCGTGCGCGCTGGCGACCAGCTTCAACACCTTCGACATCACACCCCAGCTGCTGTTCGTGACAGGGATCGGTTTCTTCGCGGTGGTCGTCCAGCAGGTCCTGGTCGTGCTTGCCCTGCGCAAGCGAGGTCACCGGGAGCAGGCCTTCGGTGTGCTGAACGTGCCCAACTACAACGTCGGGCTGTTCGCCATCCCGTACGTGTCGACGTTCATGGGCCCGTCCGCGATCGTGTTCGCGTCGCTGTTCGACATCGGCAACTCCCTCGCGACAGCAGGCGTCGGCTACAGCTGGGGGCTGTCCCTCGCGAACCCGCGCTCGAAGACCACGCCGCTCGGCTTTCTTCGCACGATGCTGAAGTCGCCGGTGTTCAACACGTATCTGATCCTGCTCGCCATTCGGCTGCCCGGGTTCAGCATTCCGGCGCCCGTGATCGCGTTCACGTCGACGGTAGGCGCGGCAAACACCTTCCTGGCCATGTTCATGATCGGCATCGGTCTGGAGATCGCGTTGACGAGGACCAAGTACGTCAAGGCGGCCGGGTACCTCGCGTCGCGGTACGCCTTCTCGACCGTGCTGATCCTGTTGGTGTGGTTCCTGGTGCCTGCTGCAGCGGATGTGAAGACCGTGTTGTGCATGCTCTTCTTCGCGCCGATGGCCGCGATGTCGGTCGGATTCACCGGCGAAGCGGGGCTGGACGTTGAGTTGGCGAGCTTCATGTCCTCGGCCAGCGTGTTGATCGGCATCGTCGCGATGCCAGCGGTGCTGGGGCTGCTGTCCATCTGAAGGGCACCGAGGGAGCGCCTGGTTGGGCGCTCCCTCCGTGATGATCGCAAGATGTCGCTGAAGCTACTTCAGGGCCTTCAGGCGCTGCTCGAGCGCACTGTTGATGGCCTTGAGGGCCTTGATACGGGCATAAAGCTTGTCATTGCTCTCCAGGATGATCCAGGGAGCATATTCGGTGGAAGTCAGACGGAACATGTCTTCAACAGCGTTGCGGTACTGCGGGTATTTGTCCCGGTTTCGCCAGTCGTCCTCGACGATCTTCCAGGACCTGCTGGGGTCCTCCTCCCGGGCGATGAAGCGCTTGAGTTGCTCATCGCGATCGATTTCCACCCAGAACTTCAAGAGGATGGCACCCCAGTCGACCAGGTCGCGTTCGAATTCGTTGATCTCGTCATAGGCGCGGGCCCAGTCCTTCGGGCGTGCAAAGCCCTCGACGCGCTCCACCAGAACACGTCCATACCAACTGCGGTCGTAGATGCCGACATGGCCTGCCTTGGGTAGGCGGGTCCAATAGCGCCACAGATGCGGGTGCATCAATTCGGGCTTCGTGGGTGCCGGGCTGGGGAAAGTGTTGTAGCTGCGCGCATCGAGCGCCTGGGCGACACGTTTGATGGCGCCGCCCTTGCCTGCAGCGTCCTGACCTTCGTACATGATCATCATCGGCATGCGGTGCAGATACATTTCCAGCTCCAGGTCGTAGAGCTTCTTCTGCTCGCGTTTGAGTTCGCGGTTGTACGTTTCTTCGTCCAGGCGCAGGTGGTAGTCAGCGCCCTTCAGCGTCGGGTAGTCGGGCTCGATGGCGTAGCGGGAGCTCTTCGGCGCCGCAGCGGACTGCGCTGCGGCGGCGATTTCGTTGCGTTCACGGACCCGGGCCTGCTCTTCGGGGGTGCGGCTGCGCTCGTCGGGAAAGACCTCTTGGCTCAGGCCAGCGGAGTTCGCTGCTGCCCTGGCGGCCGCTGCTGCCGCCTCGGGGTCCTCGCCCTGGTTGATGGCCTGATCCAGGGCATCAACCAGAGTGCGGGCGATGGCCAGGTTGGAGCGACGCCGGTCTTCGGCATTGATCACAACCCACTGGGAATCCTTGAAATTCGTGCGAGCAAGAAGTTTTTCGAAAATCGTCTTGTACTGATCGTAGGAGTCCAGCATCTTCAGGTCGTTGCGTTCGACGCGCCAAGCCGTCTTGGGGTCCTTGGCCAAGGCCTGCAGGCGAGCCCGTTGAGTCTCCTTGCGAATGTGCAGGAAGAACTTCACCACGACATAACCGTCGGCAACGAGTTGATGTTCAAAGCTCTGGAAAGACTCCACCGAGCGGTCGACGATGTTGTAGACAGAAGACTTGTTGTCGAAGTCCTCCAACGCGACCCGACGATCGTTCGAATAGAATATCTCGCGGGCGGCCATGTCATACCATCCGACATCGTAGATGGTCATGTTGCCACGCACATCCAGGCCCCTCCAGTACTGCTGCATGTGGGGGGCCATGCCGGTGGCTCCAAAGCCTTGTTTCCGAAACTCCGCAGCCTGCTCGTGGTCGTAGGTTGCGCTCACATGAACCGTCGTGGCGCGGGCATCCAGATTGAAAAGCAGGTCAGAAATGCGACCACCCCGGCCGCCGCCATTCCAGCCCTCGAAGAGGACGACCAGGCCCACTCCCTTGAGGCGTGCCTGTTGCTGCAGCACGACCAAGCGTTCGACGAGCTCGTCATGCACGGGTTTGTATTCTTCTTTTGTGATGGGAGAAACGTCGAAATCAATTTTGTCGAGCATGGGATACCCCCCTCTTGTGCCTCCGGGCGCGGCAGCACAGAGAGCCCGGAACCGGCCGAATATTCATGTCAGTATTTCCGTCATGTTCGCCAACGGAACCCCACGAGCAGGGTCTGCGTGGCCCACCGACGCCGGACGCCTGGGGGCTCAGGGTCTTGAATGACGACATCGACCAGGCCATGTGGCGGGGGAGCCCTGCATCGCAATCAGCGGCGAGCAAAGACTGCCGACCGCGTGCCGCACCGAATGCTCCAAGAATACTGCGACCGGAAGCGGAAAGTGCAGGTTACTCTTCGACTCTGTTTCCCAGAGAGCCTGCCGGTGGATCAAGCGGCCCGCCGTACCTCCACCTCCCGGCCCAGGAAGTGCCCGTACGGTGCGAAGGCGGTGTCGAGGGCCGCAGGATCCAAGGAGGCTGCCAGTGGCTCCACATCCACCATGACCCGGCCGGGCTTCAGTGTGCGTTTCCAGGTGGCGACCGCAAGACCATCGGCGACAACGGTGGCGCGGAACACGCCGTTCCCGCCGGGAACGACGCGCTCGAGGGAACCGGGTGTGAGCTGCAGCGACCGGTCCTTGAACCCGAGGACGAACTCGTCGAACCCGGGCAGGGCCACCACGGCGTGTGAGGGCAGGTCCTTGCCACGCAACCTTTCGGCGAGGCCGGTCGTCGCCCACAACTCGCCGGCGTCCGTCCGGAGCGGAACCACCCGTCCCTCGTTGCCCGCGGCGGCCTTGCGCGTGTCGGTCAGGGTCAGGCCCGTCCAGCCGGCGAAGTCGCGCAGCCCGGCCGGGCCGTGGCTGCGCACATAGCGGAAGAACAGCTCCACGAGCGCGTCCCCGCGTGTCATCGTCACCTGATCCGGCGCCCAGTCGGCCAGCAGGACGAACGTCTGGTCCCTGCCACGCTGCGGCCCGATGCAGGTGATGCCGACCTGGGCGGCGTACCACAGCAGGTGGTAGGCGCGTTGCCCGGTCACGTTGATCCCGGCGGCGGCGATCGTGGCGAGCGCCTCGGCGCGCGTGAGGACCCGGGCCCTGCCCAATTCCGTTGCGATCGCGTCGGCGGCCCGCTCGACCTCACGCAGGGTGAGGCCGAGCGACTCCCGCCGCCGCGCCGACGAGGCCAGTGCTCTCGGGCCCATCAGGTTCAGCATCCACGACACGTCTCGCGCTGGCACCACATGGATCGTCCCGCGCATCGACCAGGTCCGGACGAGGTCGCCCCGCTCGAACGACTCCAGGACCGTGGCCTCCGTGGCGCCCGGGCAACGCACCCCGATCGACCAATGGCCGCTGGCCACGTCCTGGGCCTGGAGTGCCCCGAACCACTCGGCGACCGCCAGCGGCGTGCGGTGCTCACGCATGGCGAGCAGCAAGCTCACCATCCGGGCTGCGCGCAGCTGCACCACGGGGATCAGGGCCGTCACGTGGCAAACCTAACAGTCGGACTCTGCGAAGGGATCGTCGGCTGAGGAGGCGGCTGCGGTTGGCTATTGCCGATGTCCGTGCACTGCGAGTGCCAGTTGGACGCGGCTGGTGACCTCGAGTTTCTCGAAGATGCGTGCGAGGTGGGTCTTGATCGTCGGCAGGGACAGGAACAGCTGCCCGGCGATCTCCGCGTTGGTGAGCCCTTCGGCGACGAGGCGTGCGATCTCGGTTTCGCGTGGGCTCAGCTCTTCCAGGGCGTTGGACGCCGGTGGCTGTGGTGCACGGGTGGCAGCGTTCACCAGCCGTTGCACGACACTGGGGGAGAACGCCATCGTGCCGTCCACCGCCTGCTGGATGGCTGTGACCAGCTGGGTTGGCGGAGTGTGTTTGAGGAGGAAGCCGGATGCTCCGGCATCGAGTGCACCCAGCAGGAAATCATCGGTGTCGAAGGCCGTGAGCATCACGACGGTCGGCGGGTTCGGGCGCGCCCGGATGGCGCGGGTGGCCTCGACTCCGTCACACCTCGGCATCCGGACGTCCATCAGCACCACGTCGGGGTCAAGTTCGGCGACGCGGGCGGCAGCGTCCAGACCATCGCCGGCCTCACCGACGACGGTGATGCCGCTCGAGCCGTCGAGGATCATCCGCAGCCCGGCCCGGATCAGCGGTTCGTCGTCGACGAGCAGGATCCTGATCTGGTTCACGCCCATGGCAGCCACGCCTCCACGACGAAAGATCCTGCCACGGGTGTGGCCCGGATGCGTCCCCCGATCAGAGCCATCCGCTCGGTCAGGCCGGCCAGCCCGAGGCCGGAACCCGCGGCGTCCACCTTTGTGTTGGGCAGCGGGTTGCTCGCGGTGACGTGGACGCCCGCGTCGGGGCTGCCCGTGATCGTGACCGTGACCCTCTGCCCGGGGGCATGTTTGACGGCGTTGGTCAGGGATTCCTGGACGATGCGGTACAGGTGCCCGATCACCGCTGTGTCGGGCTCGCCGGGGCCGACCGCGACCTGCAGGTCGACGGGGCTCTCGGGGGTGCGGGTGGCCTCGACCAGCGAACGCACCTCGGCGAGCGTGGGCGCGGGGGCCGTGCCGTCGTCGGGACGGCGCAAGACGGCCAGAACGGCGCCCAGTTCCTCGGCGGCAGTCTGTGCGGTCGCCCGGAGCACTCCGGCCGCCTCGCGGGCAGTGGCGGGGTCGAGGTCATCCCTGTATTCGAGGGCGCCTGCGTGCAGTGAGATCAGGGCGAGACGGTGCGACAGCGAATCGTGCATCTCGCGAGCGATGCGAGTGCGCTCGGCCTCGCGGGCCTGCAACATGCGTGCGGACTGTTCGCGCCGGGCCAGGTCCGCCTCCTGCTGCAGCGATCGCCACAGGTCGCGGCGGCTGCCCCGGTACAGACCGAAGAGCACCAGGCTCGCCGTGAAAAGACTCACCCCGATCGCCTCAACACCCGGGGGGAGCGTGGTTTCCTCGGGCGAGACGATCAGCCATCTCCCGGCCACGTAGGCAGTGCCGAAGGTGGCGACGGTCGCGATGATGGGCGGCCAGCGGCGACGACCTGCGATCGAGACGAAAGCGATCCCTGCCGCCAGCCCCGCCCCGTCAGAAACACATGCCAGCGCGATGATCACGAGGGCGTGGCGCAGGGCCCGGCGTTCGCGATCCTCGTCCAGGGTCCAGGTGGGTGCGCTCGGGGCCCGGTACAGGACCTTGGGCAGCAGCACCAGTGATCCGACCAGGCCGGCAAGGTTCACCAGCACCGCGGCCGGGCCCAGGGTTACCGACAGCCGCGACTCCATGTAGCCGGGCAAGAAGACCAGCATGACCAGCGCCGACAGCACTGAGACAGTCACCATGAAGGTCACGTTCCTCGCCCGTTGCGCCGGGCGCGGGGACACGGCGGGGGTGGGCTGAGTGGTCACGGCACCACCGTAGGCCAGCGGGCAGGTCGGACGGTGTCGTCCATTGGCATGAATGCGGAACCATCCCAACGGCTGCCGGATGCACCCGGTCGACCGATGCCGCCTTGGTCGCCTGGCCGAAACGATGGGGTCATGACCACTTCAACGTTCACCCCCGACCTGACCACCGTTGACCTGACCGCAGTCGACCCGATCGCAGCGGACCTGCCGACACCCGAGCCGGCCCCATCATCCGCGGCATCGCCGGACTACCATCGGCTCGCCCGCACCCAAGCCAACTACCGCTGGTGGCGTCCGTTGGTCACCCTGGTGGTTTCCGTGGCGTCCTACGTCGCGATGCTGCTGCTGGTTTTCATCAGCGTGGCCATCGCTGTGCTGGTCAACCCGCAGCTCGAAGCCTCCCTGGGTCTGATGGAGGCCGACACCGACTTCTACAATCCGTTCCAGTTCATGGCGGCGATGGGCACACTGATCCCCCTGATCCCGGCGGTGCTGATCGGTGTGGCCGCCGGACGGCGTCCCGTCGGGACGATCCTGTCCGTGGCCGGACGCCTGCGTTGGCGCCTGCTGGGTCGCTCTCTGGCGATCTGCCTGGGCGTGTACGTGATCGCCTACCTCGCAATCCTCATCGTGGACGGGGTCACAGGCGAACTGATCGCCCCCACCTGGCACCCCTACAGCTGGTGGCTCATCGTCGGCGCACTGGTGATCGTGCCGTTCCAGGCCGCAGCCGAGGAGTTCGCGTTCCGTGGGCTGCCGATGCAGGTGTTTGGCGGCTGGCTGCGCAACCCGTGGTGGGGCATCCTGGCGCCCCTACCGCTGTTCGTCATCATGCACAACTACAACACGCCCGGGCTGATCAGCGTGGCCGGGTTCGCGCTGGCAGCCGGGGTCCTGGTGTGGCGCACCGGCGGCCTCGAGGCGGCCATCGCCCTGCACGTGGTCAACAATTCGCTGAGTTTCGTGTTCGGCGCCATCGGCTGGGGCGACCTGAACGCCACGGACGTGACCACCGTCGACTCGGTGTTGTCGCTCGCGGTCGTCGCCGTCTGCACGGTGCTGATCCTGTGGGTCGAACGGAGCATCCGGCCGCGGACGATCTCCCCAGCCTCTCAGCTGCATCTCCACCGTCGGCGTCCTCAGGGCAAGTAGGACGAGCACTGAGACCAAGACGGCTGAACACCCCTCCGACTTGTCCAACCGGAGGGGTGTTCTTCCCTTGTCAGGGCCGCGGAGGATGCGGGATTTGAACCCGCGAGGGCTTGCACCCAACCCGCTTTCCAAGTGATTTAATGGGGGTTTCGGTGAGTATCAAACCGGCTCTGGCTAGGTGTTGTGGTCGATCCGGAATGTTGTGAAACTGCCCGAAACGGGTAGAAATGAGACCAGAAATGAGACCACGGCTGCGAGTTAGCTCTCTCAGCTTTTGTTCGATTGTGCAGAACGCGTATTCAGGTCCGCCCGATTGGTTGTGCCGACTCCACCCCGCGGGGCTTGGGAGACGCTTCGGGCTTCTCTGAGGACTGGCTTGGCCTGTCCTCAGAGGTTGACGGGTCGTCATTCGGGCCCTGGGTCATCGGCGCGACCAATGGGCGTCGCAGAAGGATCGTTGGCGCAAACCTAAGGTCCATGGAGTAACGATGAACTGCTTCCCGGACGTAGGGGACATGGAGAACAATATGGTCCCCCCAGGAACTCCTCGGCATCCTGCTGGCTGATGGAGCCCTCCCCTGGCAAGGTGTCTGACGACCAGTAGGAGTTGAATCTCCGCCGGCCGCCCATCAATGTCTTCCGGACAAGCTCGATAACCGCTGGGTCTGGACCCGCCAGCGAATTTAGGGCTGGTTTTGGGGCCGGAGCAACGGGAATCTCAAATCGAGCAGCAATTCCCGTTGCGGAGGTCCATCGTCGTCGAGCGGCTCGATCCACAGCGACCACTCGGCCGCTTGTGCTGCATCCTCGGCCGAGGTGCCGTGCTTCAGCGCGCTGGCGTGGACCTTCACGCTGCAAAGCGGGCCAGCGCAGCCCGGATCGCCTCGGAGCGACTCATGTCGTGCTTGGAGGCGGCGGCATCCAAGCCCTCGAGTTCCTCGGCGGTCAAGCGGACAGCGACCACCTGCATCGGCTCAGCTCCACGCCCGGGACGGCCGCGACCACGACGCTTCAACTCGTCGACCTCGTAGCCGGCCTCGGCCTCGTCGGCCCACTTCTGGATCTGCTCTTCACTCACCACGCAGTTATCGTATGACGAAAATGATCGGCGTTCCAGAGGCACTCCTTGAGGCGCCGAGCTTCGTGCCAAGTCCTCGGCTGGCGCTGTGGTTCCCGGCCTGCGCCACACGCAGCGGCGGTGGAACTGCCAGCCGTCTGGGCAGCGCCCCGACCCGACAGTCGGAATCTCCCGCTGAGCCGAAATCCACATGGCGAAGTTGAACAAAGCGTGGTAACAGTAACGGCCCCCAACGGAAGCCTGCTTGGGGCAGTAACGTGGATTACCTGACGCCAGCTCCCTGCGGAGCATGCGCTTCAGTTCGGCCTCATAATCTAGGAAGATCCTCGACTTCGGCGCTTAGGATGCGGCGATGAACCAGACCTGGGCGACGGGAGTGGTGGTGGGCCGGGGAAGGGCTCTTGGATCGCGTCCCGTCTTGGCGATCAGCGCAGTCCAGGTCGCCTTGCTGGTGTCGAAGGTCCTACCGGACTCCGAGGCTACGAGGACTTGGTTGGCGTGTCCGTCGCACTTCTCCAAGCACCCGTAGGAAGCGTAGTACCCGTCGGGGACTGCGTCCCAGGCGCCGCCGATGCGCAGGAACCAGCGGCTTCCATCGGTCAGCTCGACGCTCAGCGGGATCGGGTCGGCTACCTTCGGCGTCGGATGCAGGCCGGTGACCGGGATACGTCGCACGGTCGTGTCCCAACCGTGGCTCAGGCACAGGAGCGTGTTCGCACGGCTGGGGTCGGCCCAGCACGCAGGCATGTATGCGGCCACCGTCCCACAACTGTGCGTGTTGGCGGTCATGCCGGCCGGTGAGCCCTGGTCGTAGGTGCAGTCTTCGACCGTATTGGTTTCGGCTTTTACCGTGTAGCCGGGTTTCAGTTGGCCACCGCTGAGGATATTTATGGTGGTCACCCGGGTGGCCTCGGTCCCTTTGATTAGGGCTCGGATGCTTTGCGCGACCACAGCGGCTGCCTTCTTGTCCGCCCACGTCGCCTCTACGTTGCCCGCAACAGCCTCGATGTGAGCCGCATTGCAGGCCGCTAGCGGCTGAGCGGCCGTGACTGAGCTGCTTTGCCACGAGGGGAACTGCCAGTACTCCTTGCCGGTGTCCTTGAAGGCGTCCTGAAGGGCGAGGTTCCTGTAGAGCGCGGTGGAGTCGGCGTCGGCGCTCTTGCACGATGGCTTCCAGGACCCGAGTGTCTGGACTTGACCGGTGCCGAACACGTTGACCGTCACGTCGCCGATCTGTCCCGCGGAGGAGAGCTCTGCGACGTAGCTGGAGAAGTCGCTGACGGTGAGGTAAAGACCCAGCTTCCCCATCGCCTCATGCAGGATCCGGTTGGTTCGCATCGCCTGCGCCGCGGCGTCCCCACCCTTAGCTACCTGTGTACGCAGGACGTCCTCAATCGCTGTGCGGACGCCGTCAGAGTCCACGCAGCTCTTGACTGTTTCCAGCACCTTCTGGAAGGTGTCGCCGCCGACCAAGTCACGCGACTTCAGGACCTGTTTTCCGCCGCAGTCGTACACCGACTGGACGAAAGTGTTGAGCGCCTCCGAGTCGAACCCTCCTACGTTGTCCACACCGAGGCCGTTCTCGAGCAGGTAGACAAGGATGTCCGTAGCCACTGTCGCCACCTCAGGTCGTGCCGTCATTGTGAGCCGCACCTGCCCGGGGGTCGCGGGCCGCGCAAGTCCCACCGCCGTCGCCCGTGCCGGCGCCATGACGAGCGTTTTGTCGCCGGACATCAGCCCGTTGGTGGCGTCTCTGATGATGCCGGCCGGCGTGTAGTCAGCCTCACCGGCCCAGGTCCAGGCGTACCTGTCGCCCTGCGTCAGGTCGAGCACTTGCGTGTAAGGGCGGTTGTTCGCCACCCTCACGGTCAGTACATCGTTGTTGTCCGGCTCGGCGCACGTGCGGATCGGCATGGCCGGCTGCTCGGCATCCGGACGGACCACATTCGTCACCCACGCAGGCAGTGCCGCCCCGGAACACGACGGAGCATCGGCTCGCTTTCCCGTCCACTGCCCAACCGTCTGGCTGATCGAAGCAGCGCCGCCCGAGACCCAGTTGACGAACGAGAACTGAGTCACCTCCGCGGACAGAGCCGTGCCCATGAGAACTGCCTTCTCGTTCGCCACCCGCCACACGCCAAGCTCTGGATCCCAGCGGACGAGCAACAGGCTCGCGCGCTGCTCCGGGGACAGATGGGATACGTCCCAGCTGATCCGTACCGGCGCCAGCAGGTCCACCGCGTGCTCGACCTGAACCGGCGCACCAAACTCCTCCCTCGATCCGCTCACCTGTCCGATCGGCTGGCCGACGCCGACCGTGAACCGCTGTCCGGCAGGCACGACCCCGGTGGGAACATCGACGGTCACGACAGCGTCCACGCGCGCCCCCTCAGGCCCCACCGACTGGCTCCGATCAATCCGCGGAATGGGGTCCCCAGCTCCCGAGAGTTCGACGGAAGAAGTCGACTCTTTGGGCAAGGCGCCCGTGCAGCCGACGGCACCCAACGCGAGCAGCAAAGCCAAGGTCAGTGGCCGCCATCCCCCCGTACGCATGTCCGTCAGTTTGACAGGCCGAACCCCCGAGACAGACGGCGAAAGCCAAGTGGCGAGACGCAAGCCAACACCCGGGGGCTGGCCATCCGCCCGACGGCCTCAGATGGGTCGGCACGCGCGCCTGGTGAGCATAGGGACCGGTCGCTGCAGTGACTATGTCCTCTGCGCGTCGGAAAGGGGATCGAGCGCGATGTCGACCTGGACTGGGTCGAGCCGTATAAGGCGGCCGATTCGGTAGACCTTGAATCGGCCCCGCTGAATGTACCTACGGACGGTCTTCTGGCTGACGCCGGTGCGTTGGGCGGTCTCGCGGATCGATTCGTATCGCCGCAGCGTGATGTCAGTCATTATCGTGATCCATTTCTGGTCAAAGCTCGTTGGGCTGCTCTTCGTGGTGATGCTGAATCGGGACTTTTGCCGGCGATGATCGGTTCGGTTCTGGGCACTCCGTGCGGCATGGCACCTCCTGTGTTCGATGCCGACAGCAGCGTGACGCAGGCGACTAGACGGTATGTGCAGTCCCTCGCGTGAGGGGTTGCGGGCCGGGGCCTCACTCACAGAGATTCGTGGGTTACCGAGTAGGAGGCGCCTGCTCGGCCTATCCGACAGTTGTGGGAGGCCCCGGTGTTCACAGAGCGTACGAGTGTTGGGCTGGACGTGCACGCCCGATCGGTCGCAGCAGCAGCGATCGACGGCGTGACCGGTGAGGTGTTCGAGGCGAGGCTGACCCCGTCGCACGAGCACATCCGTCGCTGGATCGGTGGGTTGCCGGGACCGGTGGCGGTGACCTATGAGGCCGGCCCGACCGGCTTCGGCCTGTATCGGGCGCTGACCGCGGCCGGGATCCGGTGCGAGGTGGCCGCGCCGAGCAAGCTGCAGCGACCCAGCGGGGATCGGGTCAAGACCGATGCCCGGGACGCGATGCACCTGGCCCGGCTGCTGCGGCTGGACGAGATCACCGCGGTGTCGATCCCCACAGTCGAGCAGGAAGCTGCCCGTGACCTGGTCCGGGCCCGGGAGGACTGCCGCGGTGACCTGATGCGAGCCCGACACCGGCTGTCGCAAGCTGCTGCTGCGCCACGGGCATCGTCTACTACGGCGGGCAGGCCTGGACCGGTGTGCACGACGTGTGGCTGCGTCAGCAGGCGATCCGCAGCTGACCGGTCACTCGACCCGGATGGCGTTCGACGCCGACTACGAGGCGGTGTTGATGGTGAAGGCCCGCCGTGACCGGCTTGACGCACGCCATCGAAGAGATGGCCGCCGACAGCGAGTTCACCCCGCTCGTGCGCCGGTTGGGATGCCTGCGCGGGAGTCAGCACCCTGACCGGGTTCGCGCTGGCGGTCGAGATCGGTGACTGGCACCGGTTCACCGGCAACACCATCGGCGCGTTCGTCGGCCTCACCCCAACCGAGTACTCCTCCGGCAACAGTCCCGCGTCCAGGGGTCGATCACCAAGACCGGCAACGGTCACGCCCGCCGGCTGCTCGTCGAAGCCGCCTGGCACCACCGCCCCCGCTACACGGTCGGCAAGACCATGCGTGACCGCTGGGAGCTGGCCCCGCCTGCGGCCCGGGCCCGCGGTGACGAGGGCAACCGACGGCTGCACCACCGGTGGGTCACGTTCATCGACCGCCGCAAGCGTCACACCGATCGCCAACGTCGCGATCGCCCGCGAGCTGGCCGGCTGGTGCTGGTCCCTGGCCGTCCTGGACGGAGTAACACCCCACAAGCTGCTTCGTCGCCGAACCCGGTGCTGGTGGCAGCGCGTGGAGTGACCCGCGAAACAACTATGAGCAGACCCTGAAACGGGTCGACGCTCGACTCTAGACAAGCGGACGCACTCCAGCCGAACCACCGTCCTGCGGTAACCAACCCGCGCATATCAGTCTGACCGCGCGTCGCCCAACGACACGCTCACCAGCCACGACCACGACGAAGCAGAGCCGCCCGTCCCCCTTGATCCCGGGGACGGGCGCCTCACCATGCCCCTTGACAACTGGGCACTACATATCAGTCGTGTGCGTTGCCCCGCGTGTGTTGCCCCTCGTTGCCGAGGGGAACGCGGCAGCGAAACCCGGACATGGGCATGCACAAATTTCTTTGACTAAGTGCTGTGCTGCGTTGCCCCGTTCCCAGGGACTTCTTGACGGGCAACGTGTCTGACGACCAGTAGGAGTTGGACCCCCTGCGTCCAGGGGGGCGGGGCCGCGTGCAGGCTGTCGACGCAGACCAGCGCCGGTGAGTCGAGCTGGCACGTAGCAAGATCGCGCGTGGGGAACGTGGCACTTGCTCTGAAGCCGACGCGGGTGCAGGCGGTTGGTGCCGTGCTGGACGCGCCACCAGGATCCTTGGATGCCGATCGCTCGACTGCGTACCGGCCGTCCGCTGCGGCAACGCCGCCGGCGTGCCCGGGATCTAGGGGATCTGGGGACCGAAGGCGTCAGTTGCAGGGGCTGCCCGTCGCGTGGAGCCTCGATTGTCAGGGGCCAGTCTGCGGGGCAGTTCCACGGGCATCCGGGCCGTGGCTGGACGCCAGCCCGTAGGCGATGGCACCGGCTCCGACGACACCCGCGCCGACCCCGCTCGCGATGACCCAGCCGGGCAATCCGTCAGCGGGTGAGGCCTCACCCACCGGGGACGACGTGGACGCCGTTGGGCTGCTCGGCTCGCCGGCGGTGGTTGAAGCCGCCGTTGGCAGAGCAGTGGCCACAACCGCTGACTGGGTGACGGCTGAGGTGGGAGTCGGTGTCGGGGTTGGTGTCGCAACTGTCAGGGCCCGTGCTCCGACCAGCAGTTGCGACCGCACCAGGGGGTAGAGCGCGTCCCCGGGGCAGGTGGTCTGGGACATGTCGCGGTGGCCGGCGATCGGGTCGGTGACCACCTTGCTGCCGGCCGGCCAGCGGTTAGAGCCGCGCGAGATGAAGCTCACCTGGTGACCCGCCGACAGGTCGATGCGGTAGCTGTCGGCAAGCCAGGCCAGCAGCCGAGTCGCCGCGTCCAGCGCCTCGGACGTCGGCGCGACCTTAGCGAAATTGCCGATGAAGCAGCACAGCAGCGCAAAACCCTGGCTGCCGCCCGTAGCGTCCCCCTTGACCGGCGCGCGCAGGCTGCCCTTGCGGCCCTCCCAGAGTCCGCCGTACGGGTCGATGAAGAAGTTGTAGGCCACGTCCGGCCAGCCCTTGGTGCCGGTGTGGTAATCGAAGAAGCTGCGGATCCGCCCAGGAATCCGGTCCTGCCGGTCATCGTTCGGTGTGTCGGAGTGGTGGACCAGCAGGAAGCGCACATCGCCCGGCTCCTCGACGCCGAGTGACCCCACCGGCGCCAAACCCTGCGCCCAGTCGTCGCGCGGATGTATCTCGGGTCGCTCGACGCTGGGCGCCGCCAGCGCGGGGCACGCCAGCCCGGCAGCCAACCCCACCGAGACACCGGCCAGCAGCAGCGTCCGCCTGCTCACCGCAACGTTCAGCCCACCTGTCGTGGATAACAAGTTCCACCCGCCTGCCTACCAAAGGTGTCACACAGAGCCACCGCGGCCTCGCGCGAGTAACCTCCGGGCACGCCAAGGGCCCAGTATCCCTTGTTCAGCCCGGGGATAGCGTCCGAATCGATCACCGAGACCGGGTGCCCGGCGACCGAGAGCGACGCTGCCTTGGCCTCGGCCTGCACCAGGCTGAACTCGTTCTTGGGCAGGCTCTCCAAGACGGTGATCCAGGTACCCGCGGGCAGTGACATCACGGCCGTACTGGTCGGAGTCGGGATGGGCTGTTGGCTCGTCGGACGCACACTGCCCGCCGATCCAGAGGCGGTGCCAGTCCCGGTCGCAGTGCGGTTCGTCACCGGCGAGGGCCGCGCGGACGCCGCTCGGCTCTGGACCGGGGTGGGGACGACGTCGACGGGGTTTTGGGGTCGGAACACCTGAGTGACAAGCAGCGCCACGGCGGCGAGCAGCACCGCGGCCGCAGCCACCACGATGAAGATCATCCGCCCCTGCCCGAAACCGCTCGGACGGTCGGTGCGAGGCGCTGCCTTCGTGGAAGCGAGGGGGCCCTGGACGTTGGGCCACGGTCCCCTCGGATTGGCCTGAAAAATCGGGTAGGACGCTGGCCCGGTAGGCGGTTGGGTTGGCGGGCCGGGCGGCTGGTAGCCAGCCGGCGGGCCCGCCAAGACCGTGGCGTCTAGAGCAGGGGCGGCTGGCTGGCCGCAATTCCCGCAGAACTTGCCGACCATCGGTGTGCCGCACCGGCTGCACACCGATCGGGCGGGTGACGGCGTCGGAATGCTTGGCTGCCAGCCCGATTGACCGGAAGCAGCTGGCGGGACGGCCGCCGTCCGATCGAGATTCGGGCTGGCCAGGACAGTGGCGTCCGGCACGCTGTCGGACGTCTCAGGAGGCGGTCCGCCCACGCCTGGAACAGACTGTCCGCGCGGCCCAGCCGTTCCCGACCAAGCGGGAGTCGGATCGTGCTTGGCCTGCTGAGCTGACGAGCCTTGACCCGTAGGAAGCCCGCAGAGACCGCAGTAAGCGGCTCCCAGCTGGATCGATGCGCCGCACCTCACACACTGCATATGCGTTCCCCCTACAAGAGCAAATACCGACCACAGACTAGCGACAGTGCTGGGGGCCAGTGGGCGAGAAAGAGACCTATGCCAGCTCGGGCTCCGCTTCGGGCTCGGCGGTGGTCGCGGCCGTGGGCTCAGGCTCGGTCGTTGGCTCGGGGGTCGTCGTAGTCGTGGGTTCAGGCTCGGGGGTGCTTGTGGGCTTAGCCTCGGCCATGGGCTCGGGGGTCGTCGTAGTCGTGGGCTCTGGCCCGGGGGTGCCTGTGGGCTCCGGGGTCGTCGCAGTCGTGGGCTCTGGTTCGGGCTCGGGGGTTGTCGCGGTCGTGGACTCAGCCTCGCTCGTGGGCCCAGGTTCGGCCATGGGCTCGGGGGCCGTCGCAGTCGCGGGCTCGGGGGTCGTCGCAGTCATGGGTTCAGGCTCGGGGGTGCTTGTGGGCTCAGGCTCGGCCATGGGCTCGGGGGTCGTCGCAGTCATGGGTTCAGGCTCGGGGGTGCTTGTGGGCTCAGCCTCGGCCGTGGGCTCAGGCTCGGCCATGGGCTCGGGGGTCGTCGCAGTCATGGGTTCAGGCTCGGGGGTGCTTGTGGGCTCAGCCTCGGCCGTGGGCTCAGGGGTCGTGGCGGTCGTGGGTTCGGGCGTGTTGGCCGCGATGTCAGGGTGGGACGCGGCTGTCTCAGCGTCCCAGCCGGGTTGGGGTTCTGGTGTTGCGGACGGATCGGATGGGGTGTTGTTGATCGTGGACTCCCACGTTGAGCCGGGTGGCGGCGGGCTGGTCTCCGAGGACTCGGGCTCTGCGGGCGGTTCGGCTCTGGCCGCGTCCTCGCCCTGACGGACTCCCTCAATGCCCTTGTCAACCGCTTCGTACACGTTGTCGACGAGCGTGATGCCCGACTCCTTCACGTCGGGAGCCAAGGCGGTCTGGTCGAGCAGCGCCTCCGGAACGCCCGGCTGCATCAGCGGCACGGCGATGGCGGCTGCGGCCCACAGGCTCTTACTTAATCCGCTCATCGTGCTCCTTACCTCGTGGGTGGTGCGAACATGAACAACACGGGCGGGCCCGACGTGAGCCCGACAATGGCCTGCCCGACCTCCAGCGACGACAGGTCCCAGTCTTCGATGACGGACCCGTCGATGAGCTGTTCACCGATCCCGCGTGTCTTGACCGCCGCGTCGTAGCGGAGCAGCGTGCGGTTGAGCCCGAACCGGCCCCGCACGAAGTCGCGGCTCGGCTGGTCGTACAAGCGGAACGCGAAGACACTGCCGAATCCGGCGAGCACGCTGCGGCCGAGGCCTTCGCCGTAGATCTGCATGATCTGGCTCGTGTTCTGGGTACCAACGACAAACCGGAGTCCGAGGGACCGGCCGTAGTTCAGCCCGGCATCGAGGTGAGCGAGCTTCGGCAGCAGCGCGAACTCGTCGAGGACGAAGAAGACGCGGCCGTCGGTCCGTTGGCGTCCGAGCGCTTCCTTCAGTGCGATGTCGAGCAGCGTCCGGTAGACCGGCGCGAGGGTGGCGCCGCGGGCGACGTCATATTCCAGAAAGAGCGCCCGTCCGCCCTTGGCGCTGACGAATGAGCGCACTGAGAAGTCGCCGCGTCGCTTGAAGTTGCCGCCGAACACCTGACGGATCGTCTGCTGGAGGAAGATGAGCACGGAGTTGGTGGTGTTGGATTCGTCGCGCGCGATGTACTGAAGGGTTCCGCGCAGATCAGGGTGCGGCTCGATCGCGGCGCGCATCTGCTCGAGGGTCAGGCGATCGCTCATGCCGCGGAGGTCGACGTTGGAGTACGCCTTACCGGACCGCTGGTAGGCCACGATCAGGGCGCCGAGCAGGTCGGAAGCCATCGCCGTCCAGATGCGGTTGTTCGGCCCTGCGGCCTCATCCATGTCCCCGATCAGCGACGATGTGAGCTCGGTCACGTCCTCGAGCAGTTCAGCCGCGGGCGTGCCGTCCAATTCGCGGAACAGGTTCCACAGGGTCCCGCCCGGGAACTCGGACCCGCCGGCAGAGAGGCTCACGTCACCGGGCTGGAAGAAGCGTTCGATGTAGTCGCCCTTGGTGTCGAAGAAGACGAACACGTCGCGCGGGTCGGCCGCCGCCCGCAGGGAATCCACCAAGGCGGTCATCCCGACGGTCTTCCCTGAGCCAATGCCCCCGACGAAAAGCACGTGCCTGCCCAGCGCGGCGTCGTCGAACCCGATGGACGCTCCGCCTGTTCCCCGAACCCCAGCTGTCGGAGCGGCTGCTCCGGCATAGCCGTGCAGGGGCACCACCGTCGCCCCCTGGAGCACCTCAGGCGTGTACACGTGGCGCCGGCCGATGTCGGGCTCGGGCGGCAGATTCACTCGCCCCCCATGACGCCGCGGCTCTGCAGGTCGAGGATGAGTGCACCCAGCTCGTCGTACATCGCCTCCGCGGAGGCCGGCTCAACCGAGTCGCTGGCGTCCGAGGCGTCGAAGAAGCCCAACGCCTGCGCCAACGACAGGAGTGGGCCGCCCATGATCGCGGTGCTCATGGCGAGGAAGCCGGCCTGCTGGCGTCCCATGGAACCGGACAAGGCGATGGGAGAAGCTTCGATGCCGCGCGCGAACACCACGAGTGCCACCTCGGTCGACCGGTAGCGGACGATGCCAATGATCACGGTCACCACGATCAGCAGCAGGTAGAGAAGGATGGTCCAACCGGAGGGCCCGGAGTTGCCGAAAGGATTGGTGATGGTGCTGATGAAGGTGCCCAAGAGCCAGATAGCGACCCAGCCGATCACGAAGCCCGCCACTAGCGTGAGCAGGCTTAGCGGCGTCAGTCCGCGGCGGGTGACCATCGCCATGCCGCTGACGTCTGGAATCTGCACCTCGCGGTAGTTGGTGCTCTCACTGAACCAGTTCTTCGCCTTGGCCCGGTACAACAGCCGGGAGTCTGTGACCGCGAGCTGACCCTCGATCCACCCGACCGACCTCTTCAGCCGGGCCACGGGGAACACCCTCTTCAGCACCTCACCTGGGGCAAGACGGACACCAAGCGCCGATTCGACGTCGGCGAAGGGCGCGGGCGCGCTGCCAACTGGGGTTGCGGGCGGGGTCTGCTGGGCGACCGGTTGGGGGGCCCAGGCCAGCGCTGGGGTGACGGGGGGGACGTTGATCGGTTGGGAGGTGACGGGCTGACCGCAGGCGATACAGAACCGGGCGCCGGGGTTAAGCGGGGCAGCGCAATTCGTGCATGAAGTCATGGTTTGCCAATCTCTAGGGGCACGCGCACCTCAGCGAGCCGGGCTGGTCTTTCGACTGTGTCCAGACCATGATTCCGCCGGCCACGTCAGCGGGGGGACCATTCCACAAACCGCATCCACCGAAGCCAAAGGCTGGCAGGGTGCTAATCTCACCGCGTCACTGTGAGAGTGGAGGGCGTGATGAGGTGCCGCCGGTGCGAGGCAGCGCTGCCTGTTGGTGCAGCGTTTTGCCCGGAGTGTGGTTTTGCAGTCGCTGTAGACCCGGCGCCAACCCTGCCGCAGTCTGCGCCTCCCTTGGGGCAACCGCCAGTTTGGTTGGCCGACAGCGGCGCGGAGTTGGGTGATCCGGCGATCAGCGCCGCGGTGGCGGCCCGGCTGCCCAGTCCGGCCCCCCCTCCGCCGTATCCCAACGACGCGTTCGTCTCTGCTGGCTGGGTGCCTACTGCGTCGGCTGGCCCGACTGGACCTGCTGGCCAGACGGGGCTGATGCCGGGCGTATGGGGTGGGCAGCCGGCCGCGGCGCAGCCGGTTGTGGCTGCACCGCAGCGTGGGCGGCGTCGGCTGCTGCTGTGGGGTGGTGTGGTGACTGTGGTGGTGGCCTTGGTAGCGGTGGCCGTGTTCGTCGCGATGACCAGGCCGCACCCGGTGACCCACGTGGCTGCCACCATCCCGGTCGGCAACAACCCCGGCCAACCGGCGGTGGCCTCCGACGGCACCGTGTACGTGTCCAGTGATGGGACGGTGTCGGTCCTGCGTTGAACACCGGCGCACATGCCTCAGGCGCCGAGGTCCGCGAAGATGGCGCGCAATCCCGCCCGGACTCACGACCACGGAACGCCCGGGCCGATCCCTGATGATGTCCGCCAACCGGGCTGGCCAAGTGAACGACTTGCCACCACCTGTGGGCAGCACTTTCCAAGTGCTCAAACCGGGGCCCAATGACAGGATCATCGTGCTCCCCGTCCTTCAGCGGTCGCGGACCTGGTTGGTCGATTGCCCCTGGCTCCCGGCACATGGGCATGCGACGGGGAGTGTTCGATCCGGATGGGTTGCGTACCGCCTGGGAGCGTGCCGGTCTGACCCGGCACGAGTTGGCCAGTCTGGTGGGTGTGGCCGGGGGAGAGCGCGTCTCTCGGTGGGAACGAGGGGCGTCGGTGCCGCGACCCGAGACGATCGCCGTGCTGTGCGAAGTGCTGGCCGTCAACTCGACGCAGTTGCTTGTGGGGGTCAGTGACGCGAGAGCCTTGCGACTGGAGCGAGGGTTAACGGTCGACGAAATGGCAGAACGCACTGGCGTGGGGCGCAGCAAGATCGCGTGCCGGGAACGTGGCGTTGCCCGACTGAAGCCGGCGCAGGTGCAGTCGGTTGCTGCCGTACTCGGCGCGCCAACAGGATCCCTGATTGTTGCTCAGAATGTGGGCGAGCGAGTCTGAGCTCTGAGACGGGGTCTGACAAGCCACGCGATCGCGCATGATCCCGGTAGCGGAACCAAGATCCCCGATCGGAACACTGACCACAAGCACTGGTGCATCTCGCACATTGCTTCGGCTGCAGTGAGCAGGAATCGTGCAGTCAGGGCGTGTTGTGAGCTGAAGGGCTGCACCGAAGCAGCCACAAGGAGGCGACATGTCGACCAACCGATCCGGGCGGCGACTACTTGCGATCGCACTGGTTGCCGCGAGCTTAGCCGTCGCTGGCTGCGGCAGAGCGGCTGTCGAGCCCAGCCCTAGCCCGACGCCGAGTGTCTCTGTGACCCCCACGCCCAGTCCCACTCCGACGCTTTCTGCGGCGGCGCAGGCGGCGGTCGACAAGGTGGTGGAGTACGTCGCGTTGGTTGACCGGCTCAGCAGCGATTCGAGTCTGAGCATCAACGAGCTGGTGACTGTGTCGCGTGCGGACGCGGCAGACAAGTGGCGCCGCATCCTCGCGGATTACCGCATGCACGGCCAGCATCAGACGGGCGTGAGTGTTGTGACGTTGAAGGATGTTCAGCCGGGGCAGGACTCGCGTGAGTGGGTGGTCTCGGCATGTCAGGACGTCTCCGGCGTCGATGTGGTCGACAAGGACGGTGCGTCCATCGTTGTCAAGGATCGGCCGCCGAGGGTCCTCATGGTCTACACCGTTACCCAGGACCCAGTCACTTACGACTGGTTCGTCACCAACGAGGAAGTGACCGGCGAGTGCTGAGACGACCAGTCTCGGCGGCGGCTACGCTCGCCCTGCTCGCGGTGACGCAGGTAACGTCGGCGCACGGAGCTGCTGGCACCACGTGCAACCAGATAACGGGTGTTTGCACGACTTGGGCCACCAGTGACGGGGTGTCGGGTAGCAGGCCAGTCGCGGCTACTGGCGGAAGCAAACGTTCTGGCGGGACGGTCTCGGCTTGCACCTATCTGGGCGACGCGATTCCTTGTTCGACTGCGAGTGGCTATTGGTCCAACTCTTTGAATTGTTACGTGCGGCCGGCGAGCCCGCCGCCTCCACTGACTGATCTGATCTGGGAAGGCCGGACTAGTGGCGGGATTTATGAGTGCAATGGTCCGGCGGGTGTGGCGTGGGGTGGGGTGTACCAAGGTTCTTGGACAGGTCCTCTGGAACGGAGAGGATGTGCCCATGTCATCGAGTCGTCGGCGGTATAGCGCCCAGTTCAAGGATGAGGCAGTTCAGATGGTGGTACGGACCGGGTCCTCGATCGCCCAGGTGGCCCGGGACCTGGGTATCAACGAGGGCACGTTGGGGCATTGGGTGCAGGTGTGGAGGCTTGATCATCCCGAACCCGAACCGGAGGTCACTGAATTCGATCGGGAGAAGATGGCCCGGCTCGAATCCGAGAACCGTCGCCTGAAATTGGAGAACGAGTTCCTAAAAAAAGCGGCGGCCTTCTTCGCCCGGGAGCAGGACTGAATGAGAAATCGGCCCTGATCGAGGCGGAGAAGGCGAATTACCCGATCGCGTGGATGTGTCGGCTGCTGGGTGTGGCCCGTTCCTCGTTCTATGACTGGCAGACCCAAGCAGACACGCTGACCGCGACGGCCGCGCGGCGGGCTCGGTACGCCAGGCTGGTGAAGCAGGTGTTCCGTGATCAGCGCAGACGGGCGGGGTGCCGCACCATCACCGCGATCCTCAACGCCCAGGGCTGCCCCTGCTCGGTCGGGTTCGTGGCCTCGATCATGCGAGCCAACCAGCTCGTGGCGATCCAACCACGCTCCTACAAGCGCACCACACTGCCCGGCGACGACCCGCAGCCGGCTGCTGACCTGATCGGACGTGACTTCGCCCCGGGCGGTGTCCCGGGCACCCGGCTGGTCGGCGACATCACCTATCTGCGCACCGATCAGGGTTGGGTCTACCTGGCCACGGTGATCGACTTGGCCACCCGCATGGTGATCGGCTACCAGCTCGCCGACCACATGCGCACCACTTTGGTCACCGATGCGTTCACGAAAGCGATTCGTGCCGGGCGGGTCGGTCGTCATGCGATATTTCATTCAGACCGCGGAGCGCAATACACTTCCCACGAATTCGCGGAATACTGCAAACGAAACAATATACGACGCAGCGTGGGTCGGACCGGCGTGTGCTGGGACAATGCAGTCGCGGAATCATTCTTTGCCTCGTTGAAGAATGAAATGTACCACCTGAAAACGTGGCGCACCCGAACCGAGGCGGTAGCCGCCGTCACTGAATACATCGAGGTGTTTTACAACCGGATCCGCGCCCACTCGACCCTCGGCTACCGCACCCCCGCCCGGGCGCTGCTCGACTCACTCACCCCCACCGCCGCAGCCGCGGCCTGAACCACGAAAACACGAAGAGACCCGTCCAAAATCCTTGACACAGATCAGGGGTACCAGTTCTGGTCGGCGTCGGCTCCGGCGGGGCCTGCTGCTCCTCCTGATCCGGCGCAGGTGGCGCAGACGATTGTGACGCAGATGAATTTGCGGGCGTTTTCGATCGGGATGGTTCCCGAGGAGGGTCCGGACATCATGGGTGTGGTTGGGGTGCCGGCGTGGCTGTGGGTGGCCGACCCTGGCGAGCAGACGTTTGGGCCGATGGTGCGCAGCGCGTCGACTGGGGGGACGTCGGTGACGGCGACGGCGAAGGTCGACAAGATCGTGTGGGAGATGGGTGACGGGGGAGCGGTCACTTGCACCACGGCGGGGACCCCGTTCACTGATGGCCATGGCGGCCAGAAATCGCCTGATTGCGGGTACACGTATTCGACTCAGGGCGTGTACACGATCCGGGCGACGTCGTACTGGAACGTGGCCTGGACATCGAACAGTGGCGTGACCGGCAACATCCCGCTGAGTTTCACCTCGTCCCGCACGTTGACGGTGGGCGAGCTTCAGGTCGTTCGGACACGGTAACGAAAGGCATCCCTGATGACATCCACGCCCTTGATGACCCGATCGAAGCCTCGTGCCGAGGTGTCTGGCGTGCCGGGTGAGTCGACGTCGGGGCCTGCGGGTCGGGTGGTTGCTGCGCCGCCGAAGTTGCAGCGTCGTCCGTTGTTGATTGCCGCGTCGGCGGCGTCGATTGTGGCGGGCGGGTTGTTGTCGGTGTGGGCCTACACCGGGGTGGGCAACAACCAGGAGGTGGCCGCGGTGCGGGTGGATGTGCCGCGTGGTTCGGTGGTGACCCGGGAGAGCCTGCAGGTGGTGCGGGTGGGGGTCGATCCGGCGCTGGCGACGGTGCCGGCGGCCCAGATCGACACGCTGGTCGGGCAGCGGGCGGCTGTGGACTTGAAGGCTGGCCAGTTGATGGTGCCCGGCGCGGTGAGCACCGAGCTGGTGCCGTCGCAGGGTCAATCGGTGGTCGGGTTGTCGCTGGGGCCCGGTCAGCTTCCGGGGGACATGGTGGGCGTTGGGGATCGTGTGCGGATCGTGTCGACGCCTGGCCAGCAGGGCGACTTGAAGGTGGACGACATCAGGGTCTTCGAAGGCGTCGTGGTCGCGGTGTCGGCGACCGACTCGAGCGGCAAGGCCACGGTGAGTGTGCAGGTGGCGCAGCGGCAGGCCGCCGAGGTGGCGGCCCGGGCGGCGACCGGCAAGGTCGCGGTGTTGCTGGATTCGCAGGTGTCGTGATGGCACTGATCGTGTTGGCGTCCGCGTCGGGGGCGCCGGGGGTCACGACCACGGCCCTGGGTTTGGCGTTGACGTGGCCGCGGCCGGTGGTGCTGGTGGATGCGGATCCGGTGGGCGGCTCGGCGTTGCTGGCCGGCTATTTCCAGGGGGCCGTGGCCCCCAACGATGCGGCGGTGGAGTTGGTGCTGGCGCACCGGGACGGGCGCCTGTCGTCGGCGCTGGCGCATGTGTTGATGAAGGTGCCCGACACCGAGCATGTCTGGATGTTGCCGGGCCCGCGTTCGCACCAGCAGGCGGCCAGTTTGGCGGACCTGTGGGCCCCGTTGGGTTCTGAGCTGCGGGCGCTGGAGCACAACGGCCAGGACGTGATTGTGGATGCGGGCCGGCTGGGGATGATGCACTCGCCGACGCCGCTGATCGACGCCGCGGATCTGGCGTTGCTGGTGACCCGCAGCGATCTGCCTTCCCTGGCGGCTGCCCGGCAGTGGGCGTCGGACTGGAGTACGGCCGCGGCCGAGGGCACGGGTGCGATGACTGTGGCCGGGCTGCTGGTGGGGGAGGGCAAGCCGTACCGGCGGGGTGAGGTGGCCAAGGTGTTGGGGATCCCGATGCTGGAGTCGGTGGCCTGGGACGAGCAGGCGGCGGCGGTGCTGAGTCAGGGCGCTCAGCCGCCGCGCCGCGGGATGGACGCCTCGGCGTTGGTGCGCAGCCTGCACGCGGTGACCGCGGCCGTGATGGGTTCGATCGCGACGGCCCGCCACGAGGCGGCACCGGCACGTCGGGAAGGGGTTCTGCAGTGAGCCAGAAGTCGTTCAGTGTGAGTGTTGCCCCGGCGTCGGACCCGACGTCGTTGCCGTTGTTCCGGTCGCCTGCGCCCAAACCGGGCCGTCATACGTTCCGGCTTCACGTTGTCGCCCACCCCCACCGAGCAGGGGCCGACCCGGCCGCAGCCGTTCACGCCGGTGGGTGGGGCCCGGGTGCAGGTGGTTGAGCGGGATGTTCGGGTGGATGCGGCGGGGATCGACTGGGGTCTGGTGGCCGCGTTGCGGGCGGCGGCGTCGGAGCGGTTGATGCGGTCGTTGGAGACCAACAGCCACTTTCGAGCGGGCCGAGCAGGAGTCGCTGGGGCGGCGGATCATCCACGAACTGTTGGATGAGGAGGCCAAGGCGTCGACCGTGTCGGGGCGTGGCGGTTTCGATCGGCGGCAGCAGGGTCAGTTGGCTCAGGCCGTGTTCGATGCGCTGTTCCGGTTGGGCCGGTTGCAGCCGTTGGTGGATGACCCGGATGTGGAGAACGTGACGATCACGGGCTGCGACGACGTGTGGCTGGAGTACGCGGATGGCCGGTCGGTTCGGGGACCGGCGGTGGCGGACAGTGATCAGGAGCTGATTGATTTCCTGGTGTTCCTGGCGTCGCGGTCGGAGGTGAACGCTCGCCAGTTCAGCGAGGCGGAGCCTCGGCTGCACATGCGCCTGGATGGGGGTTCTCGGCTGGCGGCGACGGCGTGGGTGACACCGCGGCCGTCGGTGGTGATCCGGCAGCACCGGATGCGGGAAGCGACGCTGGCCGAGCTGGTGGCGAAGGGGTCGATGGACCGGGTGGCGGCGTCGTTCCTGTCCGCGGCGGTGAAGGCGGGCCGCTCGATCGTGGTGGCCGTTATTGTTTCGTTTGCAGTATTCCGCGAATTCGTGGGAAGTGTATTGCGCTCCGCGGTCTGAATGAAATATCGCATGACGACCGACCCGCCCGGCACGAATCGCTTTCGTGAACGCATCGGTGACCAAAGTGGTGCGCATGTGGTCGGCGAGCTGGTAGCCGATCACCATGCGGGTGGCCAAGTCGATCACCGTGGCCAGGTAGACCCAACCCTGATCGGTGCGCAGATAGGTGATGTCGCCGACCAGCCGGGTGCCCGGGACACCGCCCGGGGCGAAGTCACGTCCGATCAGGTCAGCAGCCGGCTGCGGGTCGTCGCCGGGCAGTGTGGTGCGCTTGTAGGAGCGTGGTTGGATCGCCACGAGCTGGTTGGCTCGCATGATCGAGGCCACGAACCCGACCGAGCAGGGGCAGCCCTGGGCGTTGAGGATCGCGGTGATGGTGCGGCACCCCGCCCGTCTGCGCTGATCACGGAACACCTGCTTCACCAGCCTGGCGTACCGAGCCCGCCGCGCGGCCGTCGCGGTCAGCGTGTCTGCTTGGGTCTGCCAGTCATAGAACGAGGAACGGGCCACACCCAGCAGCCGACACATCCACGCGATCGGGTAATTCGCCTTCTCCGCCTCGATCAGGGCCGATTTCTCATTCAGTCCTGCTCCCGGGCGAAGAAGGCCGCCGCTTTTTTTAGGAACTCGTTCTCCAATTTCAGGCGACGGTTCTCGGATTCGAGCCGGGCCATCTTCTCCCGATCGAATTCAGTGACCTCCGGTTCGGGTTCGGGATGATCAAGCCTCCACACCTGCACCCAATGCCCCAACGTGCCCTCGTTGATACCCAGGTCCCGGGCCACCTGGGCGATCGAGGACCCGGTCCGTACCACCATCTGAACTGCCTCATCCTTGAACTGGGCGCTATACCGCCGACGACTCGATGACATGGGCACATCCTCTCCGTTCCAGAGGACCTGTCCAAGAACCTTGGTACACCCCACCGGCCGCCAGGGTGCGGGCAAGACCACGATGGTGCGGGCGTTGTGTGCGGAGATCCCGCCGGGTGAGTCGATCGGCACGTTCGAGACCGAGTACGAGCTTCATCTGCACGAAATGAAGGACCGGCACCCGATCGTGCACGCGTGGGAGGCCCGCCCTGGTGGCGAGTTGCAGGCCAACGGACGCCGGGCCGGCGAATTCACCCTCGATGACGCCTTGTATGACTCGTACCGGTTCAACTTGTCGCGCCAGATCGTCGGGGAAGTCCGCGGCAAGGAAGTGCTGGCCATGATCGAGGCGATGCAGTCCGGGACAGGGTCACTGTCCACCACGCACGCCGAGTCGGCGGAGGCTGCGGTGGGCAAGCTGGTCACCTGCGCCATGAAGGCGGGCGCCCACGTCACCCACGAGTACGCGGTGCGGGCGATCGCGGAAGCCCTGGACATCATCGTGCACGTCGACATGCGCACCGAGCCGCTGGCCGGAGGCGGGTTCCGCAAGCGGCGCTGGACCTCGCAGATCGCCATCCTGACACCGGGTGAACAGGCCAAGGGCTACGCCATGAGTACCGTGTTCGGCTGCCCGCCGCGCTCCACCGCGATTGCGGCGGTGGGTGGGATGCCGGAGGAGTACCGGGACCTGGCCCGGCTACGGGTTCGACCTGGCGGGCTACATCGACCAGTGCCAGCGGGCATCATGACACCGCTGGTGCCGGCGGTCGGCGGCGCCTTGGTGGTGGCCGGGGTGCTGGGTGTCGCGCTGGGTGCCCAGCGCCGACCGCTGTCCCCGCCGTCACCCAGGCGGGGGCCTGCCGTGCCGAGGCTGCGGTTGTCGCGGCGGTCCCGGCTGCTGCTGGCCGGCTGGGCTGGTGGCCGGTGTGGTGCTGGCGCTGGTGACCGGCTGGTTGTTGGCGGTCGTGGTGGTGCCGGCCGGGGTGGTGGGGTTGCCGATCCTGTTGGCGTTCTCGGGTGAGGACGCGAAGATCACCAAGCGTGAGGCGTTGGAGGAGTGGACCCGGTCGCTGTCGGGTGTCCTGACCGCCGGGGTGGGTTTGGAGCAGGCGCTGCTGGCCACGCTGCGGTCCACCCCGGAGGCCATCAAACCGGAGGTGGGTCGGCTGGTGGCGCGGCTGCGGGCCCGCTGGTCCACCGAGGCTGCGCTGCGCGCCTTCGCCGACGACCTGGACGATGCGACCGGTGACCTGGTCGCGGCGAACCTGATCCTGGGGGCACGCCGCCGGGGGCCGGGGCTGGCGGCGGTGCTGGAGAGCCTGGCCGAGTCCGTGGCGGCCGATGTGCGGGCACGCCGCCAGATCGAGGCCGACCGGGCCAAGCCGCGCGAGACGGCACGGGCGGTCACCCTGATCACGATCGGGGTGCTGGCGGTCTTGGCGTTCAACGGTTCCTACATCGCCCCCTACAAGACCCCGATCGGGCAACTCCTGCTGCTGGTGCTGCTGGCGGCCTACGCCGGCGGTTCTGGTGTGGATGCAGAAGATGGCCGCCGGCAGGCCCCTGCCGCGGTTCATCGGTGCCGAGGCCCGGAAGGAGGCGACGCGATGATGGTCACCGGGCTGCAGTTCGCGCTGCTGGGCGGCATCCTGCTCACCGGGGGTGCGGTGTTGCTGGCGTGGCGGTTCCTGCCGGCACACCCGGACTTGGGGGACGTCCTGGTGCGGCTGGCCCCGGACACCAGCCGGCCGGGTGTCGACGCGGACCCGGTCGACGAGTCGACCACGGACAGGCTCGGGCGGTGGGGGATGCGGACCCTGCCCGCCGACGTGTGGGGGAGGATCCCCACCCAGGAACTGGCGTTGCTGCGGATCCCGGTGGCCCGCTTCTACGGCGAGAAGATCCTGTTCGCGGTGGCGGGGCTGCTCATCGCACCGCTGTTGAGCGTGTTCCTGACCGTGCTGGGCTGGCAGTTGCCGGTGCTGGTTCCGGTCGGCGGGACTTTGGTGCTGGCGGTGGTGATGTGGTTCCTGCCGAACTACAACGTCCGCGATGACGCGAAGCGGGCGCGCACCGAGTTCGCCCGCGCGCTGGGTGCCTACACCGACCTGGTGGCGCTGGAACGCAACGCCGGATCCGGGCCACGTCAGGCGTTGGAGATCGCCGCCCAGGTGGGCGACTCGTGGGTGTTCCGCCGGCTGCGGGAAGAACTCGCGTTCTCGAACTGGTCGGGCGAAGCACCGTGGGATGCGCTGCAGCGGCTCTCGCACGAACTCGGCCTGCCGGAATTGAGCGACCTGGCCGACATCGTGCGGTTGAGCGGGGAGGAGGGCTCCCAGATCTACGGCCAGCTGCGGGCCCGGTCCGCCTCGATGCGCACCGCGATGCTGCACGCCGAACTGTCCCATGCCAACGCGGTGGGGGAACGCCTGTCGATCCCCATGAGCATCCTCGGCGTCATCTTCCTGGCCCTGCTCATCACACCCGCGCTGCTGCGGGTGATGGGAGTCGCCTGACCCCCAGCCTTGACCATCTCGATTTTGAGCATGAAACAGCCCTGTTTCGGCTTGCTGTCACCAGAAAGGAAAACCCTCGTGAACCGTCTCCTCATCACACTGCAGATCCTCGGCGTGCGCTCCGCGGAGTACTTCCAGGCCCAGTGCCGGACCGTCCGTTCGGCGGTCAAGGGTGACCCCGAGAAGGGGTCGGTCACCATCGAACAGGTGGCCTGGGCCGTGTTCGCCATCGTGATCGTCGCGGTGGTTGCCACGGCCATCAGAAGCTACGTGGACCAGCAGGTCAGCCAGATCAGGTGAACGGCCAACACAGCCGCGCCCGCTGGTGGCAGGCAGGGCCCCCCCTGAGTTGGACCTCTTGACCCGGTTGTCGGGGTTTCGCGGGGTGGAGTTCCTTGTCAGCGCGGTTTGGTGGTCGGTTTTGGGGCACTAAGGGCGAGGTAGGATCGGGGGGTGAGCCCGTTCCTGCGGAAGGTGAAGACGGCTTCGGGGGCGACGGCTGTGCAGATCGTGGAGAAGCGGGGCGGGGTCCGCACGATTC
>CAVSPO010000018.1:0-86389 GCA_963730005.1 uncultured Actinomycetota bacterium | reverse complement strand
TTGGTACTGCTCGTCGACGAAGTCCTTCAGGTGGTCGTTGACGCCGAACCCGGTCAACAACAGCCCGGTGCAGCCGGCGACCCCGGTCACCGTCATCAGCATCCGCTTCTTGTAGCGGAACAGGTTGCGTGCCGTCACCTTGTGCGAGAACGACATCCGCGACCACACCGGGCGCAGCCGTTCCAGCAGGATGCGCTTGCCCGGGGCCGGCGCCCTGGGCTGCATCAGGGCAGCCGGCGGCTCGGTCAGGGTCGCCCAGGCGGCCCAGGCGGTGACCGCCAGGGTGGCCACGATCGACACCACCACGGCCCAGACGGCCGGCCCGGGCTGCAGCGGCGTCGACAGTTCGACGTTGGAGTAGATCACCCGGTAGGCGTTCCAGATCACCTTCGGGAACAGCTGGGAGCCGATCAGCACCCCGGAGACGCTCCCCAACACGGCCGCCGAGCCGGCGTACAGCAGGTACTTCGACACGATTCGGGCCTGCGAACGGCCGAGGGCCTTCAGCGTGCCGATCTCGACCCGCTCCGACTCCACCATCCGGGTCATGGTGGTCAGCGACACCAGCGCGGCGACCAGGAAGAAGAAGTAGGGGAAGATCGACGTGATCTTGCCCAGCCGGTCCGCGTTGGCATTGAAGACGGCGTAGCCGGGGTTGGCGTCGCGGTCGAGCACGTACCAGGACGGCCGCTCGATGCTGGCGACCGTCTCGTACGCGTCGTCCAGCTCTTTGGGCGTCCCCTATCTCGACCTCGGCGGTCGCGCGGGCCTCGTCGATCTTGCGCTGGCCGTCGGCGAGCTCGGTCGCCGCCTCGACCCGCTTGTCCGCCAGCGTCCGGCGGCCGTCGGCCAGTTCGCGTCGCCCGTCAGCCAGTTGGCGACGGCCGGTTTCCAGCTGGGTCCTGGCGTCGGCCAGCTGCTGTTCGGCATGGGCGAACTCCACCTCTGCCTGAGCCCGGCCGTCGTCGAGTTGCAGCTGGCCGCTGACCAGCAGTTGTAGCGTCCTGTGCCTGGGCGCACGCCGTCGTTGTACTGCCGCAGACCGTCCTCGTAGACGGCGAGTTGCTCATCGACGGTGGCCTGACCAGCTGCGTACTCGGCCTCGCCGGCGAGGGACTGCTGCTGCAGGGCGGCACGCTGGTCGAGGGTGACGCCGCCGGCGGCAAGCTGCTCGTCGATGGTGGCGATGCCTGCCTCCAGCTGCGGGATGGCCGCGTCGATGGCGGCGATACCGGCGGCAGCGGCGGTGACGCCCTCCTGGGCGGCGTCGATGCCCGCATCAAGTGCCGCCACGCCCTGCTGCGGCCGTCTCCAACCCCGCCCGGGCAGCCACCAGCAGCGGATCGTCGTCCGCAACCCCGGCAGCGACGAGCTGGTCGACGCCCGCCTGGGCCTCGTCCCGGCCGGCCAGCGCCGCGGGACGCTGCGCGACCAGCCCGGCGAGGGCTGCTTCGGCGGCCTGTTGGCCGGTCACGGCCGCAGCCCGCTGGCTGGGCAGGTCGGCCAGCTGGGCCACCAGCTCGTCGCGGGTGGTCATCGCATCCAGCACCAGCTGCAGCTGGTTGAGCCTGGACGCGGGCCTCGTCCAGGGCGACCTGGGCGGCATCGAGCTGTGCCTTGCCGTCATCCAGGGCCAGCTTGCTGTCCGCCAGCGTCTGCTGCCCCTGGTCATAGGCGATCCAGCCGTCGTCGATGGTGCGCTGCTGGGTGTCCAGCTCGTCGGCGACGCTGCTGGCGTTGCTGGGCCGCAACTCCTGGACGCCCGCGTCGTAGGCGGCCTGCCCGTCCGCCAGCTGCTGCTCGGCGTCGGCCAGTTCGGCGGCACCGTCGTCGAGGGTGCGCTGCGCGTCCGTGAGCTGGCGTTCGGCGTCGGCGCGGGCAGTGTCGAAGCCGGCCTGCGCGTCGTCGATCTTCGCTCGGGCGTCGGCCGCCTGTTCGTCGAGCTCCTGCTGGCCGTCGTCGACCTTCTGCCTGGCCGCGTCGTGGATTTGGGCGTAGCGCGCCTGTTCGCGCTGCCCCGCGATGTCCTTGATGCTGTCCGCGACCGGGTCGACAACCGCCGCGTAGCCGTCGGAGAAGGCGGTCTGATCGAACGCGCCGTCCACGGTCAGCAGCACGTCGGTGAACACGTCCGGGTCGTCGAAGGCCTGCAGCGGCAGGTAGGCGTAGCGGCTGAGCACCGAGCCGGACAGCGGGGACTGGCCCACGGCCTCGGAAAGGTAATAGGAGGACTGGACGAAGCCCACCACGGTGAACTCGTCGTGGCGCAGCAGCTCGCTGGGATGATCGGTGCCGTACAACGACCCGATCGTCACGACGTCGCCCAGCCGGGTGGTGTTGTCGCGCGGCGTCTCGCCGCGCGAGAACAGCAGTTCGTCGGGCGCCTCCGGGAGCCGGCCCTCGACCACGGTGGGGCGGTTGATCTGGCCGCGGTCGACGTCGCCCGGTTGCTCGACTCGGTCTGGTTCAGGTCCAGGCTCAGGATCGCCGAGGCGTGGGCCGTGCCGTTGTCGAGGATCGACCCCTCGGTGATGATCTGCGGTTGGGCCGCCCGGACGCCCGGGACCTGCCGCAGCGCCTGGGCGTCCTCGTCGGTGAGGCCCATGGTCGAGGTGACCCGCAGGTGCATGAAGTTGGTGCCGTCGTAGAGGGCGTCGGCGCTGCGGTACATGTCGGGGGACACGCTTTGCAGCCCGGCGAACACACCGCCACCCAGCGCGATGATGGCGAACACCGCGAGCCAGCGGCTGATCGTCCCCTCGAACGAACGCCGCACGTTCTTCCAGAACGCCGCACCTTCGCGGCGGCGGTAACGGCGCTGGTAGCGCGCTTGCCTGGGTGGCCTGGCCCCGGTTGTGGTCGACACGCCGCCGGGCGGGCTGTTGCCGGGCACCCCGGGGTCAAGGATGTCGAGGCCGCTGTCCATGCCCGGTCACCACTCGATCTCGTCTGCCGACTGGGGAGAGGCATTCAAGGTGATCTCGGCGACCTGCCCGCTGGTCACCCGGATCACCCGGTCGGCCAGCGCGGTGAACGCCAGGTTGTGGGTGATCACGACGACGGTCTTGCGGTAGCGGTGGCAGACGTCCTGCAGCAGTCGCAGCACGGCCTTGCCGGTCTGGTAGTCGAGCGCACCGGTGGGCTCGTCGGCCAGCAGCAGGCGAGGGTTCTTGGCGATGGCCCTGGCGATCGCGACGCGCTGCTGCTCGCCACCCGACAGCTGCGCAGGGAAGTTGTCCAGCCGTGCACCGAGCCCCACCGAGCGCAGCACCTCGCGCGGGTCGAGCGGCTCCTTGCAGATCTCGCTGGCCAGCTCGACGTTCTCCAGCGCCGTCAGATTCTGGACCAGGTTGTAGAACTGGAAGACGAAGCCGATGTCGTCGCGGCGGTAGAGCGTCAACTGGTTGGGGCTGTAGTCGGAGATCTGCTCGCCGTCGAGCCGGATCGACCCGGAGGTGACCTGGTCCATCCCGCCCAGCAGGTTCAGGATCGTGGTCTTGCCCGCCCCCGAGGGGCCCACGATGATGACGAACTCACCCTGCTCGAAGGTGAACCCCGCGCCCTGAATTGCGTGGATCTGGGTCGCGCCCATGGAGTACGTCTTGTAGACGTCCTCGAATTCCACGAATGCCATCGGCCCCCCAGAGCGCGTCAGCGCAGCAGGGCCTGATCGAAGGGGTTGTCAGGCCGGCGCGCAGTGCCCACCAGCTTAACCCGGGCCGGCAACGCCGCGCGTTCGGGTCAGCAGCAAGCGGAGCTCAGTTCGTGGACAGCCTCGAGCCGAGTTCGGGGAGGCGGACGCTGAGTGCCGTCCACACCAGGTCGTGACTGACCCTGTCGTAGTGGTGGGCAACCAGATTCCGCATGCGGTTGATCCCCTGCCAGTCAACATCGGGACACGTGTCCTTGAACGCCTGAGGCAGCTTCTCCGCAACGGTCGCCACCTTGATCAGGATCCGCTCGCCGGCATTGCGCAACAGGGCACCCTCCATCGAATCCGCGAGGTAGGCTTCCGCCCCTTGCTGGTCAGGTACGCGGCTTCTCGCACGAACTCGGCCAGGTCCCCCAAGCGCCGGTCGACCCGGCCCTCCCGATCAGCGCCGACCTCGCCGTTGCGGATAGCGGATCCCTCCGCCGGGCTGGTCACAGCGGGACCGCCTCGGCGCGGGCGCGGTCAAGGACGCGGCCGGAACTGCCCGACGACACCACGTCCACTGGAACGGTGAGGAGACCAGCCAACTCTTCTTCCAGGGTCAGCAACGTCACGATGTCAGCCTCGGGTGGGAAGGTGACGAGCAGGTCGATGTCCGAATCCGGGTCGTCGTCGCCCCGTGCTACCGAGCCGAACACCTGGGGCTCTTTGACCCCGACCCTCGCGAGAGCGGCCAACACGTCGTCACGCCTGGCGCGCAGCAGCACCGACGGCCGCACCCGAAGCGCGCGTTCCAGGGCGGCCCTGGTGGCGTCGGACGGCGCCCTCGTGCCCCGCTCGATCGCCGCGATCAGTGGTTGCCTCACCCCGGACAGATCGGCCAGTTGCCGCTGGGTCAACCCGGTCGCTGCACGCCGCAACTTCAGCCGATCGGAAAACGAACGCTCCTGCATGCACCCATGATATCTCGCCTGTTATCACCACGGCACCGAGCGGCTGGTCGCCGACTCGTCCTCAGCACCGCCCAACAGCTGAATTCGTCCCGACACGGCCTCTCGGTAGGCTGAGCGGGTGAACGAACCGCAGCACACCGACGCCACCGCCTTCGCCCATGAGGTCACTGAGCAGACGAAGGTGCGTCTCGACAAGCGCCAACGCATTCTCGACGAGGGACGGGAAGCCTACCCCTGTGAGTTGCGCCGCGAGCAGACCCTCGCCGAGGTGCGCGCCCGGTGGGGCAGCCTGACCGCCGGCGAGGAGACTCAGGACGTCGTGACGGTGGGTGGGCGCGTCATGTTCATCCGCAACACCGGCAAGCTCTGTTTCGCCACCCTTCAGGACGGCTTCACCCTCGACGACGACGGTGAACGGCTGCAGGTGATGCTGAGCCTGGCCGAAGTGGGCGACGAGGGGCTGGCCGGCTGGAAGGCCGACATCGACCTCGGTGATTTCGTCCTGATCAAGGGCCGGGTGATCTCGAGCAAGCGTGGTGAGCTGTCGGTGCTGGCCACCGAATGGCAGCTTGCCAGCAAGGCGCTGCGTCCGCTGCCCACGCTGCACGCCGACCTGTCGGAGGAGGCGCGGGTGCGGCAACGCTACTCGGACCTCATCGTGCGCCGGGAGGCACGCGAGATGGTGCGCACCCGGGCGATCATCACCCGGACGATCCGCAACACCCTCGACAACGACGGCTACATCGAGGTCGAGACCCCCATGTTGCAGTTGCTGCACGGTGGCGCCGCGGCGCGTCCGTTCCAGACCCACCTGAACGCCTTCGACCTCGACATGTACCTGCGGATCGCGCTGGAGCTCTACCTCAAGCGCGTGATGGTGGGTGGCGCAGATCGCGTCTACGAGCTCGGCCGGGTCTTCCGCAACGAGGGCGTGGACAGCTCACACAGCCCCGAGTTCACCATGCTGGAGGCCTATCAGAGCTGGGGCGATCAGTTCACCATCGCCCAGCTGCTCAAGGACGTCATCATGGCGGTCGCCGACGCGCTCGACATGCACCAGATCGAGACCGGGAACGGCGTCATCGACCTGGATGGCGAGTGGGCTTGGCTGCCGGTGCACGAGGGACTCTCGGCCAAGCTGGGGGAGGAGCTCACCCCCCAGACGCCGCTGCACGTGCTGCAGCGCATCGCCGACGCCACCAACGTGGCCTACGACCCCTTCTGGAGCGACCAGAAGCTGACCGTCGAACTGTTCGGGGAGCTCGTCGAGAAGGACCTGCTGCAGCCGACGTTCGTCTGCGACTTCCCCGAGATCGCCCAGCCGCTGGCCCGTGGTCATCGCAGCAAGCCCGGCTTGATCGAGGCCTGGGACCTCGTCATCGGTGGCATGGAGCGCGGCACCGGCTTCAGCGAGCTGATCGATCCCGTGATCCAGCGCGAGGTGCTGGTCAAGCAGTCACTGTTGGCGGCCCGCGGTGATCACGAGGCCATGCAGCTCGACGAGGACTTCCTGGCCGCACTGGAGCAGGGCGCGCCGCCCATGGGTGGCATGGGTCTGGGTGTGGACCGGCTTGTCATGATGTTCACCGAGAAGGGCATCCGCGAGACCATCCTGTTCCCGCTGCTGCGCCCGCAGGGTTGATTCGGCTGCTGCTGCCGCAGCAGGGCCGGAGCGGGGGGTCACTTCCAGAGGGTTGCGAACCCGAAGCCGGTGGCGATGAGCCCGATGCCGACCAGGAAGTTCCAGTTGCCCAAAGTGACCATGAAGCCGATGGTGGAGCCGGCGATGTAGAAGACCACAAGCCACAACGCGCCGAGGATGAGCAGCGGGACGAACACGTAGGGCACCCAGTCGCGGGTGGCGCTCAAGCGGTTGGCGATGTTGCTCTTCTGGGCCTGCTGGGCTTTCCCCGCGCGCTTGTAGGACTTCTTCGCGGCTGCTTCCTTGCGGACCTTCGACTCGGGCACTGGCGCTCCTCCAACCGATGATTTCTGCTTGTAGCCTAGTTGAAGCCCCCGGAAACTCCCATCCGGGGTCACTCCGGCGCACTGTGCCGGGCTCACACGCACAGGCGCCCAGCGCCGGGACAGGAACCAGGTGGACGAGCAGCCGCGCCAGGGCACCGCGTCCCGGCGTCGCGACCGACTCGGGCCCAAACTGCTCACCGGTCTTGTCTGTCTGCTGGCCGGTGCCCTGATGACGGCCAGCGCAGTCGTCTCGCGCGGTGATGACCTGCGGCCCACCCGCACTGATGATCTCGCCGTGTTGGTGGATGACCAGGCCAGGAGCAATCAACGCCAGGCAGCGGCGGTGGCGTCGTTGCGCGCCGAGGTGCAGCAGCTGGGTGAGGCGCAGGACTCCCTCGCCCCGGCCCCCGGCGGCACCCCCGACCCGCTGATCGGGCTGCAGGCAGTGTCCGGGCCGGCGGTGCGGGTGACCCTCACCGACGCCCCGCTGGACGTGCAGCCGGCCGGCGTCGACGAGGACCTGCTGGTGGTGCACCAGCAGGACATCCAACACGTCGCCAACGCCTTGTGGGCGGGTGGCGCGGAGGCCATGACGATCCAGGGCCGTCGCGTCATAGCCACCACTGGGATCAAGTGCGTCGGCAACACCGTGGTGCTCGACGGCGTGCCCTACGCACCGCCCTACGTGATCACCGCGATCGGCGGCCAGGCAGCACTGGAAGCGTCGCTGGACAGCGATCCGTACCTGAAGATCTACCGCGAGTACACCCGCGCCTACCAGCTCGGTTACCAGCAGCAACGCCTGGCCAACGTCGCGATGCCGGCCTACGAGGGTGCCGTCGCCATGACGCACGCCACACCCAGGCGCTGAGGCGGTCTCCAATCAGCGCGGGAGCCGCATGCCTGGGCCGGGGCGCATCTTCACTGGTCGAAGGGCCATAAGCTGGTTCCTTCTTGGGCGTCGACCCTTCGTTCCTCCTGCCGACCGGCGGTGGCACCCGGTTCGGCCGCCGAACAACCGACTCGATTCGAAACAAGGAGAACACCATGCGGGCATGGCAATACATGGGCAAGCAGCAGCCGATCCAGTTGAACGAGGTTGAAGCGCCGACGCCCGCACCAACCCAGGTCATCATCGATGTGAAAGCCGCAGGGCTCTGCCACTCCGATGTCATGTACATGCAGGTCGGCGACTCCACCATGCCGTACCTGCCGATGACGCAGGGGCATGAGAACGCCGGGATCATCTCGGCCCTCGGCTCTGAGGTGGTCGGGTTCGAGATCGGTGACGTGGTGGGTGTCTGCTCGTCGGGCGTGCAGCCGCCACTCGGCATGTTCACCCCGGGCGGGTTCGCCGACAAGCTCGCCGCCGACTACCGCGATCTCGCACGGGTGCCCGCTGGGCTCGATCTCTCTCTGGCCGCTCTCGCAACCGATGCGGGGATGACCTCGTACCACGCGATGATCAAGGAGGGTCGCGCGGCCGCTGGCATGAAAGTCGGTGTGATCGGTTTCGGCGGTCTCGGCCAGATCGGTGCCCGCGCGGCCGTGCTCGCCGGCGCAGAGGTGCACGTCGCTGAGATGAAGGAAGACGTGTGGCCGCTCGCCCTGGAGGTGGGTGTCACGGACTGCGTGCGCGACGCGGCTGAGTGGATGTCGAACGTGAACCCGATGGTCGGCGGCTCGTTCGACCTGATCGTCGACTACGCCGGGTTCGACACAACGCAGAAGGCACTGAGCGCGGTCAAGCGCGGTGGTCGCGTGGTGCAGGTCGGTCTCGGCAAACCCACCTTCACAGTCGCCACCAACACCATCCTCGGCAGGACCCTCGTCGGCTCGCTCGGCGGCACGGTGCAAGACATCGAAGAGGTCTACGAGTTGATGCGCAGCGGCGAGATCACTCCCGCTTACGAGGAAATCGCCTTTGAGGAGATCGGCACCGGCCTCGACAGACTCGCGGCGAACCAGGTGACCGGGCGCCTCGTCGCACGCTTCGGCGCCTAGCCGCACCCAGGCAGAGCCCCGATCGCAGTCTGCGGTCGGGGCTCCACTGCTGTAGGGGGCTCAGCCAATGCCGGGTGCACCCCCGTCAGACAGCAACGGGTCAAGGTTCACCGACGTCGACAGGCTCCGTAGACTCGCTCCCATGGGCACCCTGGGCTACCTCGAAGAACAACCTGACCGCGCCGAGATCGACGCCATGACCGGGCCTGTCGTGGTGGCGTTCGGCACCGACTGGTGCGGCTACTGCCGGGCAGCCGGCCGGCACATCGAGGCGGCGCTGGCGGCCCGCCCTGACGTGCGGCGCATCCAGGTGGAGGACGGCAAGGGACGCCCGCTCGGCAGGTCGTTCCGGGTCAAGTTGTGGCCCACCCTGGTTTTTCTCCGGGACGGGGTCGAGGTGGCCAGGGTGGTGCGACCGACCAACCAGCAGGTGCTGGACGAGGCGCTGGCTCAGCTGGGCTGATGCGCGGCAGCCGGCCGGGCTGCTGACCGAGGGTTCTGGACCTGGTCAGCTGGTGGGGCGCTGGGGGAGCGACATCAGCGGGCTCAGCCCGGCGGCGCGCCTGGGCGCGTCCTCGTCGCCGCAGCTGGCCAGCCAGTTCGCGAGCAGCTGGTAGCCGCCCTCGGTGAGCACGGACTCTGGGTGGAACTGCACGGCCTCCACCGGCAGGTCACGGTGGCGCACCGCCATGATGATTCCGCTGCTGGTGGTGGCGCTGACCTCCAGGCAGGCGGGCAACGACTCGGGCTGCAACGCCAGTGAGTGGTAGCGGGTGGCCGTCATCGGACTTGGCAGGCCTGTGAAGACACCCCGACCGTCGTGATGGATGGGGGACGTCTTGCCGTGCACCAGTTCGGGGGCGCGGCCCACCACCCCGCCGTAGGCGACGCCGATGGACTGCAGCCCGAGGCAGACACCAAAGATGGGGATCTGGTGGGCAGGCGTGCACACGGTACGGACGGCTTCGATGCAGACCCCTGCATCCTCGGGGGTGCCGGGCCCCGGCGACAGCAGGATCCCGTCGAAGGCCTCGTACCAGCCAGGTGTCGAGAACCGCGGATCGTCGTTGCGCCAGACCTCGACGTCGCTGCCGATCTGGGCCAGGTACTGCACCAGGTTGTAGACGAACGAGTCGTAGTTGTCGATCACCAGAATCGAGGCGCGCTGGGGGCTCATGGGGACGGAGTGGCGCTTTCCGGGCGGCCCGAACGGGTCTGACTTGGCGATCCGGGAGCGGATTCGGAGGCCGTCGGGCGCGGCTCCGGGGGAGCCTCGGCCACCACGATCGTCACCCTCGCAGTACGGTCGTGCAGCACGCCCGCCTCGGGCGACTGCTCGATGACCTCGCCCGCCCTGGCGTCCTCGGTCTCTCGTTTGGTGACGTTCAAGTTGAAGAACCCGGCCCGGTTGGCGACCTGGGAAGCTGCGGCCTGATCCATGTTCGTCAGTGTCGGCATCTGCGACTGGCCGGTAGCCACGGTCAGCGTGATCTTGTCGGTGGTCGCAGCCAGCACGTCGACGTTGGGCGACACTGCGGTCACCTGTCCGCGCACGTATGAGTTGGGTTCGCTGGTGGCCTGCTGGGAGTCGACGTTGGTGAAGCCGGCGGCCAGCAACGCCTTGCGGGCGTCGGCCTCCTGTGCGCCCACGACGTCGGGAATCGCCGTCTGTTTGGGTCCGGTGTTGATGGTGATGGTGACGGTGCTTCCGACGCGCACCTCCAGGTTCTCCCGGGGACTCTGTTGGGTCACCTGGTTCTTGGTGGCAGCAGGGCCCTCGGCGTACAACACCTCGGGGGTGAGCTTCGAGGTGATCAGCATCGACTTCGCCGCCTCCTCGGCGTACCCGATGACCCGCGGCACGATGATCAGCTCATCCTGGGGTGACGGCTGGTTCCAGCGCCACACGAAGAAGCCGGCCACGGCCATGATCGTGACCAGCAGGAACACCAGGATCCGGGACGCCGTCGAAAGCCCCCGTCTGCCCTGGCTGACCGGCGCCTCCTGAACGGCAGTGACCGCCGTGTCGGACGGCTCGATCAGCGCTCGTGGCGGCAGGATCTGGGTCGCTCCCGGCTCGGCCTCGAGGGGCAGCAAGGGCAGCTGCGCCGTCACCGGTTCGCCGTTCAGCAGCCTCGCGATGTCCTCCCGCATTTCACGCGCACTCTGGTAGCGGTCCGCAGGGTCCTTGGCCAGGGCCTTGAGCGTGATCGCTTCCATCTCGGGAGTGATCTCGGGGTCCAGTCGGCTGGGCGGCACCGGAGCTTCGCGGACGTGCTGATAGGCCACCGACACGGGGGAGTCGCCGATGAAGGGCGGCCGGCCGGTCAGCAGTTCGTAGAGCAGGCAACCGGACGAGTAGATGTCGCTGCGAGCGTCCACCGTCTCGCCGCGGGCCTGTTCGGGCGACAGGTACTGGGCAGTGCCGATCACGGCAGCCGTCTGGGTCATCGTCGCGGACGTGTCGGCGACGGCCCGGGCGATCCCGAAGTCCATCACCTTGACCTGACCGGTGGGGGTGATCATCACGTTCGCCGGTTTGATGTCGCGATGGATGATGCCGTTGCGGTGGGAGTAGCTGAGGGCGTCCAGCACGCCCATGCTGAACTCCAGGGCCTTCTCGGGGACGATGCGGCGCCCGTCCTTGAGGATGTCCTTGAGGGTGTGGCCCTCCACCAGCTCCATCACGATGTAGGGCACGGCAACCCCGGACTGGGAGTCCGCCTGTTCGCCGGTGTCGTACACACTGACGACGTTGGGGTGGTTCAGGGAGGCGGCAGACTGGGCCTCGCGCTGGAAGCGCGCCTGAAAGGTGGGGTCGGTGGCGAGGTCGACGCGCAGCCTCTTGACCGCCACCATCCGGTCCAACCTGAGGTCCAGGCCGCTCCAGACCTCGGCCATCCCGCCTCGCCCGATCACTCTGTCGAGTTTGTAGCGATCTCCGAGCACAATGTTCCCGGTCATCGGATCGCCCCCTTCCCGGCTGTCATCTCATAGCCTCCAGAACGCTTTTGAACACCGGGCCGGCCACTGCACCGCCGGACAAGTCGTCCAGTGCGGCATCGTCCTCGATGAAGACGCAGATGGCCACCTTGGGATCATCGGCGAAACCGGTGAACCAGGCGTAGTTCTTGCGGCTCACGTCAGTCTGGGCAGTGCCGGTCTTGCCGCCCACCCGCACCCCGGGCACCTGGGCCCGTCGGCCCGTGCCGCTGGTGACGACGTTGACCATCATGTTCTGCAGGTCGGTGGCATTTCCCGGTGAGATCGCCGCACTGAGCTCTCGTGGGTTGTGGGTCTGCAGCACCGACAGGTCGTCATTGCGGATCTCCGAGACGAAGAAGGGCTCCATGACCACCCCGTCGTTGGCGATGCCGGCGGCAACCATGGCCATCTGCAAGGGAGTTGCCGCCACATCGAACTGGCCGATGGCGCTCAGCCCGGTTTGTGCCGGGTCGGGGGCGGCGGGGAACCGGCTGGCCACAGCGTTGACGTCCGACACGATGGGCGCATCGAACCCGAACTTGCGTGCCTGGTCGCGCAGCTTGTCGGCACCCAGGTCGATGCCGACGTTGGCGAAAGCCGTGTTGCAGCTGACGGTGAGCGCATTCGACAAGGTGGTCTGCTCCCCTCCGCAGCTGCCGGCATTCGGCAGCTGGGTGTTGGTGCCGGGCAGTGTCAGCTTGTCGGGCGAGGCGATCATCGAGGCAGGCGTGTAACCGTTCTCCAGTGCCGCGGCAGCGGTGACGAGTTTGAACACCGAACCAGGCGGGTAGATCTCGCGGCCGGCGCGGTCGCTGAGCGGACGCCCGGCGTCGGCGTTGAGGGTCTCCCAGGCGGTCTGGCTGGCTTTCAGGTCGGTGGTGGACAGGTCGTTGGCGTCGAAGGTGGGGCTGACCGCGTAGGCCTTGATGGCGCCGGTCGTGTAGTCCAGCGCCACCACCGCACCCTTGCGGTTGCGCAGCGCCTTCACCGCGGCGTCCTGCGCCCTGGGGTCCAGAGTCGTCTGCAGCGTGGCTCCCCGTTGCCGGTCGCCCGTCATCGAACCGATGATGCGGTCGAGCGCCTGGGAGTCGGAAGTGCCCGACAGCTGCGCGTTGTAGGTCTGTTCCAGCCCGGAGCGCCCGTAGGTGTATGAGTAGAAACCGGTCACCACCGAGTAGCCGGTGCCGGCGGGGTAGCGGCGCTGGTAGTCGAAACGTCCCGATCCCTCGGTCGGCACCGTCTCGGCGATCGCCGTGTTGCTGGCCAGGATGGCCCCGCGAGGCTGACCGAACTCCTCGTCGCGGATCCGGGTGTTCTCCGGACGGTTGTTCAGCGCGTCCGTGCGCGTCACGTAACTGAACGTCAGGTTGATGAGCAGGGAAAAGAAAAGAATCGCGGCCACCAGCGAGACCTTGCGCAGTGAACGGTTCATGTCGTGCCCCGCCCGGTTGCGGGGATGCCAGGCTGCGCGGCGATCAGGCTGGTCGTCTCAGCCCCCAGGTCTGCGTACGGCTCCGTCTCGGCAGTGGTGATCACCGGCATTCGGGCCTGGTGGCTGACTCGCATCAGCAGCGCCACGATCACCCAGTTCGACAGCATCGACGAGCCGCCCTGCGACATGAACGGCGTTGTCAGGCCGGTCAGTGGCAGCAGCCGGGTGACGCCGCCGATGATGGCGAAGGTCTGCAGGGCGAAAGTGAAACTGAGACCCGCCGCCAGCAGCTTGCCGAAGCCGTCGTGGCTGCTCAGCGCGGTGCGCAGGCCGCGGAAGACCAGGATGGCGTAAACCATCACGATGCAGACCATGCCGATCAGGCCCAACTCCTCGCCCAGGGCGGCGAAGATGAAGTCGCTGTTGGCCAGCGGAATCTGCCACGGCCGGCCAAGACCCCAACCGCGGCCGGTCAAGCCACCCCAGGCCATCCCGAAGCTGCCCTCGATGATCTGGCCGTTCTGGGCGAAGTTCGCGAACGGGTCGAGCCAGCTCTCCACCCGCACCCGCACATGGCCGGCGAACTGGTAGACGAGCAGGGCCGCAGCCGCGAACAGCACCCCGGCCAACGCCACCCAACCGCCCTGGTTGGTGCTGACGTACATCATCATCACGAACAAACCGAAGAACAGCAGCGAGGTGCCAAGGTCGTTCTGGAACACCAGCACGACCACTGCAGCGCCCCACATGATCAGGATCGGCACCAGGTCGCGCAGCCGCGGCACTCGCACCCCCAGGACCTTGCGGCCGGCCAACTGCAGCACGTCGCTGCGATCGGCCAGGTAGGACGCGAACGCCAGAGTGAGCACGATCTTGGCCAGCTCGGCCGGCTGGAAGCTGAAGCCGGCGACCCTGATCCAGATCCGTGAGCCGTTGATCTCCTGCCCCAGCACCGGCACCAGCGGCAGCAACAACAGGCCCAGACCCACCAGGAACAGCAGGTAGGGGAAACGCTGCAACGAGCGATAGTCGCGGACGAAGATCAGCACGGCAGCAAAAGCGGCGACGCCCAGCACCGTCCACAGCAGCTGGGTCGGCGCTGTGGGCGCCCTGCTTGCCAGGTCGAGGCGGGCGATCATGGCCAGACCGAGACCGTTCAGCGCCAGCACACAGGGCAGCAGCACAGGGTCAGCCCAGGGCGCCTTCCAGCGGACGAAGAAGTGCGCGGTCAGGCACACGCCGAGCCAGGCAGCGACCACGACCGGCCAGTTGCCGGGAATCGCCCCGGTCTGGTTGAAATTCGTGAGTGCCCAGCCTCCCAGCCCCAGCGCACCGGCGAACAGGCACATGACGAGTTCGACGTTGCGACGCTTCGGGTGGATCACCACCGATTCCTGGGCCGAGTCGGTGGCACTGACGAAGTAACTGGCGTCACTCATGAGCAGGCCTCCCGATCCGTGGTCGGGGTCGAACTGGCCGCCGCCGTGGGAGCGCTCGGTGTTTCCGTGCCCGCTGGTGCGCTGCCGTCGGCTGGTGTGGTGCCGTCGGCTGGTGGGGTGCCGTCGGCTGGTGTGGTGCCGTCGGCTGGTGGGGTGCCGTCGGCTGGTGCGGACCCCTCGGACGTGCCGGGCTCGGTGGGGGCAGCGCTGGCTGACGCGCTCTGTTTGCGTTTGCTGATGCAGATCTGCGCCTTGCGGTCGAGCTCGGCGGTGGTGGCGCGGGCAGCTTCCAGGGTGGCCGGCCGGATGGCCCCGTCGTTCACCTGCCGGGCATAGTGCGGCGGCAGGTCGTCGATGTTGGTGGGGGTGCGCTCCACCAGGTTCGACAACGTGATTCCGAACACCCGGTCGCGAACACCCTGGTAGATGGCCACCTTGTTCTCGCTCGGCCCGATGTAGTACTGGGTGTTGAGATAGGCCCGGCCACCGATGAGCAGTCCAGCCAGCAGGGCGAGCACGACGAGCGCGATCGCCAACGCAGGCACCCAGGAGCGACGCGTCCGCGGCCGCGGTGCGTAGCGGGCCTCCTCGCTGGCTTCCGTGTCGATCAGGCCTTCAGGGACGGCGACCCTGGAGATGGGCGAAGCCTTCGCTGACGAGGGGGCGGACAGCGCCAGGTCGAGAATCGGACGAGTGTCCTCCTTGGGCACCAGCCGACCACTCTGGATCGGGATGTCGGGAATCTTGGTGTACTCGGCGGCGCCGATCAATTTCGGTTCGGTACCGGCGGGTGCTGCGTCACCCCCGTCGACGATGTCGGAGACGATCACGGTGATGTTGTCGTTGCCGCCGGCATCGCGGGCCGCCGCCACCAGTTTGTCGAGAGCGGTCTGTGGATCCGGCTCGCGCAGCAGCTCCAGGATGCGCTGGTCGTTGACCAGACCGCTGAGGCCGTCGGTGCAGAACAGCAGCCGGTCGCCCAGACGTGCGTCCACCAGGCAAAGGTCGGGCTCGTGGCTGGGCTGACCGTTCAGCACCTTCATCAGCAGTGACCGATGCGGGTGTTCGAACGCCTCCTCGGTGGTGAGTTGCCCCTCGTCGACGAGCGACTGCACCCAGGAATGGTCCGCGGTGAGTCGCCGCAGCTGGCCATCGCGGAGCAGATAGCCCCGTGAGTCACCCAGGTGGACGAGCCCCAGCTGGGTGCCGCTGAACATGGCGCCACACACAGTGGTGCCCATGCCCTGCAACTCCCCGTCCCAATTGACCAGATCTGCCACGTCATCGTTGGCCCGCGCGATCGCACCAGCCAGCACCTCGAGCATTTCGCCGCCCTGGTACTGGCCGTCGGCACGGCGCAGCGCGCGCACCGCCACCGCGGAGGCAAGATCGCCGGCGGCAGCGCCGCCCATGCCGTCGGCCACCGCCACCATGGTGGGCGAGCAGTAGCCCGAATCCTGGTTGTTCTTGCGGACCAGACCCACCTCGGAATGAGCGTGGGAGCGCAGCGACCATGCCATCGGCTACAGCTCCAGTTTCAGCTGGGATCGCCCGATCCGAATGATGTCTTCGCCGTTGACGAGTGTCGGGCGGTCAAGGCGGATGCCGTTGACGTAGGTGCCGTTGGTCGACTGCAGGTCCTCGATCACCCACCCGCCGTCGTCCTGTTGCCACAGCCGGGCGTGGTGACTGGAGGCGTAGTCATCATCGATGTCGACGGTGGAATCAGCCGAGCGACCGATCTGGATCAGGCCGTTCAACGGCACCGCGACGCCCGCTGCCCGCCCGGCGACGACCACCAGCCGGCCTGTCTGGGTGACTCGCCCCCGGCCCCGTCGTCGTGACCGGCCCTTCTTGGCGGCCGGCTCAGCGCCCGGCTGCACCCCCTGCTGGGCGAGCTCGGCAGCCGTGGTGGTGCGCCCGAACATGTCTGTGCGGATGATGTTGGCCACCACCAGGATGAACAGCCACAACAGCAGGAGAAAGATCACCTTGAAGGCAGCGACCACGAAGCTGCTCAAGTCACTGCCCCACCGGTGAGTGCACGAGCAGCCGGGTGGAACCCAACTCGATGCGCGAACCATCCTCGAGCCGGGCCTGCTGGACCTTCTTCCCGTTGACCACGACGCCGTTGGTGCTGTCCATGTCCTCGATGGTCACGGTCAGATCGTCCCCCTCGTCGTCCACCACGACGCGGCAATGTATGCGTGACACACCCGGGTCGTTGATCCGCAGGTCTGCCTCGGAGCCGCGGCCGATCGTGAAACCCGGTGCTGACAAGGGGTGTCGGACCCCGTTCACCTCCAGCACCAGGGGCGCCTTGCGGATGGCGGTGGCGGTGGCCGGGCCCTCGTCGTGGGCCACGGTGGCGACCGCCTCGCTCGTCACCAGGAAGCGTCCCGTCGGGAGCGATTCGTCCAACTGGTAGTTGATCCGGATGGGCCCGTTGAAGAAGTAGTGCCTGGTGCTGGCGTACTCGCGCAGGTCGGGGATCACCTCGGCGTTCACCGTGCGCGAGTAGGGCACCAACCGGTCGAAGTCGTGCCTGCTCAGATGAATGGTGAAATCGTTGGGCACCAAACGCTTGTCACGGCTGAGCAGCCGGGCCTCGGAGTCCAGCTCCTTGCGAAGTCGCGAGGCGATCTCGACGGGCTGGACGTCGCCCTTGAAAGCACGCGCGAACACGCCGTTGACGGCACCTTCCAGCTTCTGCTCGACCTTGTCGAAAATCCCCATGGCACACCTCCTTTTGCCGCTGCACGTGAACGCCGATAATCCCGGGCGTAAACGATCCTACCGACGATGGGGCGCGCAACCTCCAAGGAACTCGCGCTGGGGGCGTCATTGCGTCCACTGCCACCCGCCTGATCCTAGGCGCTGTGCCCCGAAACTGACGTCCCGCGGGCGGCCCGGTCTGCCTCGGCAACCTGTTGCCGTGCCTTGTGCCGCCGGGTCGGGGCGCTGTCGGCTGGTGTAGCCTCGTGACCCGAAGCGGGGCTCGTCGCCAACAACTGTCGACAACAAAGGGCGCCATCTGCCCGGGCAGGTCCCGTGGGCGCCGGCCGAGGTGGTCAGTGCCTGACGGAGGGGTCAATGGCAAACCTAATTACGGTCGGGCGTGTTCTCGCCCTGTTCGTTGTCATCTACGTCATGTACGGCGGTTCTGCCCGCACGATAGGCATCTGCGCCCTGCTGCTGGCGGTGATCATCGCCCTTGACGCGCTCGACGGTTGGGTCGCGCGCAAACGTCAGGAAACCGGGCAGTTCGGGGCCATCTTCGACATCGTCGGCGACCGCATCGTCGAGAACGCGTTGTGGATCGTCTTCGCGGACATGGGTCTGATCCCGGTGTGGGTGCCGCTGCTGTCCATGTCGCGCGGCTTCCTGGTGGACGGGTTGCGCTCGGCAAGCTACTCCGACGGGCTCACCCCCTTCGGTGAGAAGAACATGATGCGTTCGCCCCTCACCCAGTTCCTGACCGCTGGACGATTCATGCGAGCTCTCTACGGTTACGCGAAGGCGGTCGGGTTCGTGTTCCTGGGCGGTTTGTGGGGCTGGGTCAGCACTGACGCCTCCGGCACCCTGCTGGGCAAGTTGTACGACATCGAGGCCTTCCGCTGGTTCGGTTGGGGGCTGGTGTGGACGGCCGTCGTGCTGATGGTGGTCCGCGCCGTCCCGGTCGTGGTTGACTCGGTGGCATATCTGCGGGAAAAGGCCGCGAGCTAGCTCCTCCCGGCCAGGATTTGAGCGGTCTGTGCCCTTCGGGGCCACCAATTGGGCGTTGCGCAATACAGGAGTGGACAGTGACGAACGAGTCTCAGGCTGCGGTTTCGACAAGCCGGGCGGCCAAACGCCCCGAGGACGAGTGGTTGGGCATCGGCCAATCCGTCGTCTACGGCCTGCAGCACATTCTTTCCATGTTCGGTGGTCTGATCGCCGTTCCGATCATCGTCTCCGGCGCCGCCGGGCTCGAGCCGGCGGACAAGACCTACCTGCTGGCCTGCACGCTGTTCATCTGTGGCCTGGCAACCGTGTTGCAGGCGGTGGGTGCCGGACGCTTCCTGGGTTCGCAGCTGCCTCTTGTTCAGGGGGTGACGTTTGCCGCAGTCAGCACGATGACGGCCATCATCACGGCCAGCGGGGGCGGCGCCTTGGGTATGCGCGCTGCCTATGGCGCCATCCTGGCTGCCTCGACGATCGCTTTCCTGATCGTGCCGCTGTTCGCGCAACTGGTGCACTTCTTCCCGCCGGTGGTGACCGGCTCGGTGATGACCATCATCGGCCTGTCTCTGATCCCCGCGGCAGGGAAGTGGATCACCGGCCAACCCGTCATCGCCGGCCAGCCGAACCCCAACTTCGCTGATTGGCGGGGGGTGGCACTGGCCATGGTGACGCTGGTGATCGTGCTCATCTTCACCAAGATCAGGGCCACCTCGCGTTTCGCGATCCTGCTCGGCCTGCTGACGGGCACCATCATCGCCCTGCTGTTCGGCTACCAGACGTTCCAGATCACGGGTGCCGCCATCTCGGTCCCGATGCCCTTCCACTTCGGGCTGCCCGTCTTCGGCGTGTCCGCGATCATCAGCATGTTCATCGTCATGCTCGTCGTGATGGTGGAGACCACCGCCGACATCCTGGCCGTCGGCGAGGTCGTCGGGGCCAAGGTCGACAGCAAGCGTGTGGCTGCCGGCCTGCGGGCGGACACCCTGAGCTCGATGATCGCGCCGATCTTCAACACCTTCCCCGCCACGGCCTTCGCCCAGAACGTGGGACTGGTCGCGATGACCGGGGTAAAGAGCCGCTGGGTGGTGGCGGTCGGGGGTGGCATCCTCGCCCTCATCGGGCTGTCGCCGGCGCTGGCCTCGATCGTCAACGTGATCCCGCTGCCCGTGCTGGGCGGCGTCGGTATCTGCCTGTTCGGTTCGGTGGCAGCATCCGGTATCCGGACGTTGGCCAAGGTGAAGTACCAGGACACCCACAACGCGACCATCGTGGCCGTGTCGCTGGCCTTCGGCATGATGCCCTACGTCGTGCCCGGGTTCTGGGGTGGGTTGCCGCACTCACTGGAACTCATCATGGAGTCGGGTATCTCGGCCACGGCGATCGTCTCGATCTTGCTCAACATCTTCTTCAACATGCTGGGGCGCCAGGGTGACGTCGATGCCGCCACCACCCAGGCGAACGCGCCCGTGCCGCCGGTGGTGGCCGAGCGACGTCGCGATGCAGCCCCGACCGATCAGGAACGCTACGTCGCGGCCCTCGACGAGGATGTCGAGGTCTTCGACGTGCCGCCGGAAAGCAAGAAGTAACAGGGTCCGTCACCAACTTGTGCCCATTCGGTCGGGATGGCCCCTACGAGGGGTTCCCGACCGAATGAGCACAAGTTGGAAATCTGCAGTGGGCGCCCGAGCGCTCAGGACAGCCGCTTCTTCCTCTCCAGCAGTCGCTGGATCATCGGCGGGAAGATGAGCTGCATGGCCAGGTCCATCTTTCCGCCAGGGGTCACGATCGTGTTCTGGCGGCTCATGAACGAGTCGTGGAGCATGGACAACAGGTAGGGGAAGTCGATGCCGCGGGCGTCGTCGAACCGGATGACCAGCATGGATTCGTCGGCGTTCGGGATGGATCGCGCGACAAAGGGGTTCGACGTGTCCACGACAGGCACCCGCTGGAAGTTCACGTGCGTGCGGGAGAACTGCGGCGTGATGTAGTTGACGTAGTCGGGCATCCGCCGCAGGATCGTCTCGGTCACCGCCTCCGTGGTGTAGCCCCGCTGAGAACGGTCGCGATGCAACTTCTGGATCCATTCCAGGTTCACCACCGGCACCACGCCGATCGCGAGGTCGACGTGTCGGGCCACGTCCACCGTGTCCGTCACCACGGCGCCGTGCAGACCCTCATAGAACAGCAGATCCGTGTTCTCGGGCACGTCCTCCCAGTCGGTGAAGGTGCCGGGGGCCTGCCCGTACGGTTCGGCCTCGGCCTCGTCGTGCAGGTAGTGGCGGGTCTTGCCACCCCCGGAACGGCCGTACTCGGCGAACAGCTCTTCGAGCTCGGCGAAGAGGTTCGCCTGCTCGCCGAAGTGGCTGAGGAAGCCTTCTCCACTGTCTCGCGCGGCCGCCATCTCGCGCTTCATCTCGGCGCGGTCGTAGCGGTGGAAGGAGTCACCCTCCACATAGGCCACGTTGATGTCGTGGCGGCGGAAGATCTGCTCGAACGTGCGGCGCACGGACGTGGTGCCGGCGCCGGAGGATCCGGTTATTGCGACGATGGGATGGCGCTGCGACATGGTCAGCCTCTCGGTTCGGGTGGGGGGAGTCAGTAGCTGGAGGAGGTGCGGAACAGCCCGCGGACGGCGAAGAAGGGGAGGTCCAGCTCCTCCTCGCCGGCAGCAGAGTCCGGTGCGGTTTCGGCGTGGTAGCGCTCGATCCGTCCGATCTCCTCGCGGGCCCCGAACAGGAACGGGACGCGCTCGTGGATGCCCTCCGGAAGGGTTTCCAGGACCCGGCTGCGCCCGTTCGACGCTCCGCCGCCGGCCTGCTCGATCACGAAGGCGATCGGGTTGACCTCCTGCAAGAGACGAAGGCGGCCGGGCCGGACCTCGTCGCGAGCGTCACTCGGGTAGAGGAAGACGCCGCCGCGGGTCAGCACCCGGTGTGCCTCCGCCACCAGCGACGCCACCCAGCGGACGGAGAAGTTCCGCCCCCGGGGCCCGCTCTTTCCGGCGACGCATTCGTCCACGTAGCGGCGCACCGCAGGCTCCCAGAAGCGCCGGTTCGAGTGGTTGATCGCGAATTCCGTGGAGTCCTCCGGCACGGTCATGTCAGGATGCGTCAGGAAGAATTCGCCGATTCCCTGATCGAGCGTGAAGCCGTGGACTCCGCGGCCGACGGTCAGCACCAACATCGTTGCCGGCCCGTACAGCGCGTACCCGGCAGCAACCTGCTCGGTGCCAGGCTGCAGGAAGTCCTCGGCGCGGGCGTCCTCGCCCGGGTGCGGCGTCCGCAGCACGGAGAAGATCGAGCCCACGGCTGCGTTGATGTCGATGTTGGCGGCGCCGTCGAGGGGGTCGAACAGCAGGAGGTATTTTCCCCGCGGATAGGACGGCGGCACAGTGATCGGTTCTTCGACGTTCTCGGAGACCATGCCCGCGAGGCGCCCGCCCCACTCGGTGGCGCGCTGGAAGGCGTCGTTCGCGGCGGCGTCCAGAACGGAGCTCCCGCGCAGGTGCCCCGGGTCGGGACGGGCGGGGTCACTGAGGGAATCGAGGGCACCGCGCGCCACCCGCTGCGCGATGGCCTTGCACGCGAGCGCGATCTCCAGCACGAGGGCGTTGAAATCGCCGGTGCTGTGCTCGTGGCGGCGCTGTTCCTCCATGAGGTACTGCGGGAGTGTGGTGCGGGACGTCAACATGGGCCAAGCAAACAGCCAAACCGGCGGCCGGAACTCCCCCACCGGGGTGGTCCTGGGGGGTGAGTTCCCGCCTCACCCACACGCCCCGGCTAGATTGGGACCCCGGCTAGATTGGGACCCCGGCTAGATTGGGACCCCGGCTAGATTGGGACCCCGGCTAGATTGGGAAAGGTGAGCGAAAAACCCCTGCGCGTCCTTCTTGTCGACGATCACGAGATGGTCCTCCAGGGCCTGCACGCGATGCTCGCCCATTTTGCCGATGCCGTCGAGATCGTGGGCACCGCCACCACGTCCGACGTCGCGCGCCGGTTGGCAGCCACCCAGTCCCCGGACATCGTGCTCTCCGACGTGCGCATCGGCCGGGCCTCCGGCATTGACCTGGTCACCGACCTGGCCCGCGAACAGCCTGACATCAAGGTGGTCATGCTGACCGCCTACGACGACGAGCAGTACCTCTTCCAGGCCCTCCGTGCCGGCGCCCGCGGCTACATCCTGAAGCGCATCGACGCCCACGAACTCGTCAACCATCTGCGCCGCGTGCAGGAGGGAGATGTGGTGATCGATCCCTCGCTGACGGGCCGGGTCGCCATGTCGGCCGCGCGTCTCTCTGCGGGTGAGTACTGGCCCGGGGCGGACGCTGGTCTCACCCAACGGGAGTCGGAAGTTCTTGCGCTGCTTGTCGCGGGCCTGTCGAACCGCGGGATCGCCACCAAGCTCGTGATCGGCGAGGAGACCGTGAAGACCCACATCCGCGGCCTCTACCGCAAGCTGGGTGTCCAGGACCGCGGCGGCGCCATCGCCCACGCGCTGCGCGAAGGCCTCTTCCAGTGACCGCGGCCCTGCTCGCCCTGCTCGCCGCGCCCCGGCGCGTGGGCCTCAGCGCGGTGGCCCGCGCCTTCGCGGTCGGGTCCGATTCCCTGGGTGCCGTCATCTTCGTCTCGGACGGGGAGATGCTGCGGGTGGGCGGCGTCCATCCGCCCGCATCGGGCGACGCCGCCACCATCAGGATCCGGCTCGGCCAAGGTGCCACCGGCAAGGCCGCCGAGCACGGACACGCGATCCGACTCGCTGCCGATGCCCCCGGCACCCCCGCCTACCGCGTCATTCTCGGCCTCCCCGCCGAGCCGGGCGGGGCTGTCGCCCGCCTCTGTCTCCCGGCACGCGGTATTGACGGGGCGATTCTCGGCGTCGTCTCCCTGCACCGCAGCGTCGGGCGACCCTACGCTGACGACGACGTCACCACCTTCCAGCCGTTCGCCGACCTGCTGGGGATGAGGCTTCAGCTGCGTGGGCTGCGGGACGCCGTCGACGCGCACCATTCGGAGCGCGAGCACCTCATCGAGGCGGCTGTGTCTGCGCAGGAGGACGAGCGGCGGCGGATCGCCTTCGACCTGCACGACGGCGTCACCACCGCCCTGGCGTCGATGTCCTTCCACCTGAACGCGGCCGACCTCTCACTGGCCGAGGGCGCGCTGGCCCAGGCGCGCGAGCAGATCGTCGTGGCGCGGTCGCTCGCCGACCTCGCCTACGAGCAGACCCGCGCCGCGATCACGGGGCTGCACAGCCTGGTGCTCTCCGACCTGGGCCTCGTCGCTGCCGTGGAGTCGATCGCGCAGACTTTCCCGTCGCCAGATGTTGTGGTGGAGGTGGCCTGTGATCCCGCCGAGAACTTCGCGGATCTTCCCGGCCACGTGGCTGCGACCCTGTTCCGCATCGCCCAGGAGACGACGGCGAACGCTGTCCGGCACGCCCAGGCCAGCCTCGTCCGGCTCGAGCTGAGGCGCCGTGAGGACACCGTGTGGCTGACCACCAGCGACGACGGAGTCGGCTTCGACGTGCGGGCGGCGAGCAGCGGCCCCCGCCACGATCCCGACGACCGTCCGCACTTCGGGTTGGCCTCGATCGCGGAGCGGTGCGCGTTGATCGGCGCCTCGCTGCGCATCGACTCGGCCCCGGGGGCAGGCACCACCGTGACGGTGGAACTGCCACTCGACGAGGCCTGACCGGCCACACGCCGCGGCCCCCCGGGATTGCCTCGGGAGGCCGCAGCGCGTCGGAAGCTCAGACCCCCAGCTTCGCCCGCCAGCCCGGGTACAGGGTGTCAGCGTCAGCGGGGAAGGACTCGAACGCCCGCGCGAACTCACGGTGGGTCTTCGCCCACTCGATCGGATCGGCGCCGGCCGCCCAGGCGTCGTGCGCCTGCCGCAGTGAGCGCGCGCCCGCTGCCGCACCGTCCAGGTGCCCGTAGGAGCCGCCTCCCGCGGTGTTGATCACGTTGGCGTGGCCGAGGTTGGCGAAGAAGCCCGGCAGCCGCAGCGCGTTCATGCCGCCGGAGATGATCGGAGTGGTGGCCTTCATGCCGTCCCACTCCTGGTGGTAGACGGGGCCGTCCACGGAGTCGCGCTCGATCATGTAGGCGATCACGCGGTCGTCCTGCTCGCCCTCCATCTTCCCGTGACCCATGGTGCCGACATGGATTCCCGAGGCGCCCTGCAGCCGCGACATCTTCGCGAGCACGAACGCCGTGTAGCCCCGCTTCGACGACGGCGACGTCACGGCCCCGTGGCCGGCCCGGTGGTAGTGCAGGAACTGGCTCGGGTAGTTGCGTCGTGCTGTGGTGACCATGCCTGGCCCGCCCACGTAGCCGTCCACCAGGAAGGCGAGCTTGTTCGCGTCCGGACCGAACACCCCGAGGGCGTAGTCGGCGCGGGCGAGCATCTCGTCGTGGTCGTCCGCGGTGATGTTCATCGAGAACAGTTTCGCCTCGCCCGTCTCGTCCATCGCGCGCTTCATGGCGTCGTAGACGAGCGGGATCACCCGACGGATCGGCGCAAACACCTGGTTGCCCTGCGGCTCGTCGTTCTTGATGAAGTCCCCGCCGAGCCAGAACTCGTAGGCGGCCTTGGCGAACGGCTCCGGGCGCAGGCCCAGCTTCGGCTTGATGATGGTGCCGGAGATGTAGCCACCGTTGTGCACCGGTCGGCCCAGGATCCGCCACAGTTCCGAGATGTTCATCGCGGGCCCGTCGAACTGGCGGATCGCCTCCGGGGGCATCCAGAAGTCGATCATCTTGGCGTGCTCGATGTCGCCCATGCCCTGGTTGTTGCCGATCGCGAGCGTGAGGAAGGAAACGATCATCATCCGGCCGTCGGTCATGTTCCGGTCGAAGAGATCCAGCGGGTAGGCGATCCGCATGTCCTCGGTCGCTTCGTCGACGTGGTAGACGATGGCGTCGACCCCCTTCGTGAAGTCATCCGTGGTGGAGACGGCCACGTTGGTGCCGGTCGACGACTCGGCGGCGAAGTGCGCGGCGCTGGCCAGGTAGCCGTAGCCCGCCTTCGGCTTCATCTTGTAGGCGCACAGGATGTGCTTGCCGCCGCGCATCAGCTCGGCTTCATCCAGGCTCAGGTCTGCGTAACGATTCGACTGGTCCATGTTCGGTGCTCCTTCAGTGGTTGTTGGCAGGGTTGGTGAGCGCGGCAAGGTCCGCGAGGGTCACGTTGGTGAGGTCGTCGACGACGAGCGCGGCCTGTTCCCAGGGGCCGCCCGGGTCGCGGGGGGAAGGCGCGTGGGCCGAGGGGGCCACGACGGTCGCCACGCCGGCCGCCGCCGCGGCTGCCAGGCCGGGCTCCGAGTCCTCAATGGCGACGCACTCGGCCGCGTCCAACCCCAACTGGTCCAGGACCCACAGGTAGACGGCGGGGGAGGGCTTCTTGTCCGGCACGACGTCGCCGGCGCCCACCACCTCGAACCAGCCGGGGGCGTCCTCTCCCAGGGTGGTCCTGAGCAGCTCGGTGACGTTGTCCGGCGTTGTGGTGGTGGCGATCGCCAGCCGGATCCCGGCGTCACGCGCAGCGTGGATCAGCTCCTGGACGCCGGGCCGCAGCTTGATCTGGCCGGTGCGCACCAGCGCGCCGTAGCGTCGCGTCTTCGCAGCATGGATGCCGGCGATGAGGGCCGTTGCGTCGCGGCGTTGCAGGAATGTGGGATCGAAACGCGTGCAGAAGTGGCGGATGCGCTCCTTGCCTCCGGTGACCGTCAGGAGGTCGTCGTAGAGCTCCACGTCCCAGTGCCAGGGCAGCCCCGCCTCATCGAAGGCGGCGTTGAACGCGACGCGGTGCCCGTCACGCTCGGTTTCGGCGAGCGTGCCGTCGACGTCGAAGATGAGCGCACGGATGGCCATGTCGACGACGCTACGGAGGGGCAGCATCGGGCAACTCCCCCCGTGCGGGGGTTGCGAGGGTGAGAGACCCCACCCCGCAGATGTTCAGGCGGCACCAACGCTCACGCGCACCCTGTGGGGGTGTCCGTGTCGATCCCGGAGGCGAGGTCGCCGCACTCGACGAGCTGGTGCCGGTGCTCGGCGAACAGGGCTCGGGCGCCACGGTCGCCGACGGCCACCGTGCCAGCCTCGGGCCACCAGTCGCGCCCGATCAGCACAGGATGCCCGGGGGTGCCGGCGTAGCTGGCGCGGGCGAGCGTCCCGGGGCCCGCCGCGGCCTCGCAGAGCAGGCGCGAGTGGACGCCGGTGCGGACGTCCGGCAGGTCGACCAGGGTGATCAGCGCCAGATCGCACGAAGTCCCGGCGGCGGCGCGCAGCCCTGCGCGCAGCGAGGCGCCCATCCCCTCAGCCCAGTCGACGGCCTCCACGAGGTGCAGCCACGGGATGGCGGGCACTGCGGCGCGGACCTGATCGGCAGCGGCGCCGATGACGGCGAACACCTGCTGACAACCGGCGTCATGGACCCACTGACAGACCTGCTGCAGTGGGGTGAGCCGGCCAGCGGCGAGCGGGCCGACCAAGGCCTTGGGACCGCCCATGCGACGCCCGGCGCCAGCCGCCAGGACGACGCCGAGAACCTGCGCGTCGGTCGTGCGACGTGCCCCCATGCCGCCATCCTAGGGTCCGAGGCCTGGGGCCAGTCCGGCCCGGACCGTCGCGCACTGTTCACGTCTCTCGATAAGCTGGCCGGAGGGCTCGAACAAGAGGCGGGTGCCTGCATCGTCGCCCGACCCGATTTCGCCGAAGAAGGAGCTGAACCATGACCTACGTCATCACCCAGCCGTGCGTGGACCTCAAGGACAAGACGTGTCAGGAGGAGTGCCCCGTCGACTGCATCTACGAGGGGGAGCGCTGTCTGTACATCAACCCTGACGAGTGCGTCGACTGTGGTGCGTGCGAGATGGTGTGCCCGGTTCAGGCCATCTACTACGAGGACGACCTGCCCGCCGAGACGAGGCAGTGGGTGGACATCAACGCGAACTTCTTCGCTTGCACCGGTCTGGGGTCGCCCGGTGGGGCCACCGCGCTGGGCAACATCGGCAAGGACGAGCCCAGGGTGGCCGCACTGCCCACGAAGGCCTGACCCCCCGCGATCGCGCGTCTGGGGGGCCGTGGCCCAGCCCTGACCTCTGACCTGAGCCGAGTCCATCACTGAAGGAGCCCCCGCATGCCTGGAGTCAGCGTCAACACCGAGAAAGCCCCCGCCGCCATCGGTCCTTACGTGCAGGCCATGAAGACCGACAGCCTGGTCTTCGTCTCCGGGCAACTGGGAATCGACATGGCCACCGGCGAGATGCCGGAATCCGTCGAGGATCAGGCCCGCGCCTCGTTGAGCAACCTGGCGGCTGTGCTGGAGGCGGCCGGCAGCAGCAAGCAGAACGTGCTCAAGACCATCGTCTTCCTCACCGACATCAACGATTTCGCCATGGTGAATGCCGTCTACGCCGACTTTTTCGAGGGCGCCAACCCTGCGCGTTCAGCGGTTGCGGTGGCCGCCTTGCCCAAGGGCGCCAAGGTCGAGGTGGAGTGCATCGCCACCTGCTGAGGTTCTGACCGTCGGGTTCCCAACTTGTGCCTATTTGGTCGGGAAGGCCCGTAGGAGCGATTCCCGACCAAATAGGCACAAGTTGGCCACGTGACGTCCGGTTTCCTGGAGCTTCAGTTGTTCCCAGGGCCTTTGTCACCCGGTCCGGCTGTGGACGGGTGACGTTTCCGGTGACCGCTGGGGACAGTGTCTTCATGGACATTGGCGTTTATGCGACTGCCGGCTTGCGGGACGCCGGGCTTACCCCACGCAGGATCCAGGCTGAAATCGACGAGGGCAACCTGCGTCGCGTGCGCAGGGGCTGGTACGCCTCGCCCGGCGCTGATCCGGAGGCCTGCCTGGCCGTCCGGGTGGGCGGACGGCTGACCTGCACTTCGGGCGCCAGACATTACGGGGTTTGGGTTCCGCACACCGGGGTCCACGTAGCTGTCCCGGGACAGGTGCGGCGTCCCGCCGGGCCAGAGATGCGGCTGCACCGTCAGGCGAGCCTGAGTTGGCCGGAAACGCAGCCGATTCTGAGCCTGCCCGACTGTCTGAGCCACCTGTTGCGGCACCACGACGCCGAGACTGCCCTGATGGTGCTGGAGTCCGCCACTCGTCTAGGCAAGATCCAACTGGGGGAGGCGCGCGACCTGATCGCGGCGGCCCCCGAAAGGCGGCGACGTCGGCTGCAGCACTTCTGTCCTCGTGCCGAATCAGGGACGGAAACCCGAGTCCGGCTGTGGTTCAACCGTCGTCGGGTTCAGGTGCGAGCGCAGGTCAGCATCGCTGGCCTTGGCCGCGTCGACCTGCTGGTGGGCGATTCGTTGATCCTCGAGTGCGACAGCCACCAACATCATGCGAATCCCCAGCAGTATCTCGTCGACAGGCGACGAGACCTGATTGCTGCCGGTCTCGGTTACCGGACCCTGAGACTGACGTATGGCCAGGTGATGGAGCAGTGGGATGTGACGCAGCAGGTGTTGACGTCACTGCTGGCGGCGGATGCCCACAGAATGCCCGTGCTTGGTGACCCCTGGCTCCCGGATTTGGGGCCAGCGGATTTCTAACTTGTGCCCATTCGGTCGGGCAGGGCCGTAGGAGCGATTCCCGGCCAAATAGGCACAAGTTGGAAACGTGCCGACCGGATATCGACGTCTCCGGCGCCCTAGAGGGACTCCAGCAGCAGCCGGGCGCGGCCGCCGCAGATCATGCCCAGCCGCCCGTCCGCCGCGTCGGTCATGTCGTAGTCGATCAGGGCGGTCGAGCCCCCAGTAGCCAGCAGTTCACGGCACTGCGTGATCACCGCGCTCTCGACAGCGCCGCCGCCGACCGACCCGACGACCAGGCCGTCCTGGGTGACCAGCATCCGGGCACCCGTGTCGCGGGGGGTGGAACCGCCGTGTCCGATGATGGTCGCCAGCGCCGCGGGACGACCGGGCTCGGCCGCCAGCGCCACGATCCGGGCCTGCACGTCCGGGTCGAAGGCGTGCGTGTTGCCGCTGGAACGAACCCGGATCAGTTCGGCGCAGATCGACACAGCAAGCGCGAACGGCTCCTGCCCGCCCAGCGGCAGGCCGATCGGTGCATGGATCTGGTCGAACTCCGCCTCGGTGAACCCGTTCGCCACCATGCGCTGCCTGACGGTCGCCACCTTGCGTCGCGAGCCCATCATGCCGACGTACTCGAAGGGCATCCGCAAGACCCGCTCGGCGCAGTACTGGTCCATCAAGTGACCTCGGGTGACGATCACGAAGTAGCTGTTGGCGTAGCTCGGCAGCTCGTCCAGGGCGTTCTCGAAGGAGTCGCAGACGATCAGGTCGGCGTCGGGCAGTTGCTCTGCGTTGGCGAACTCGGGCCGATCGTCCACCACCACGACCCTGAACCCCAGCCGGGCACCCAGGTGGGCGGTGGCCGCCCCGACATGGCCGGCTCCCAGTATCACCAGCCTGGGTCGGCCCATCAGCCGCTCGGCAAAGACACAGCCCTGCCCCGACTCGAAGCAGGCGTTGCCGAGGCCACGGACCAGCGTCCCGGGCACGTCCTCATCGCTGCCTGACCACGGTTCGGAGCAACCGGCGCGTGGCCCGCTGGCCCAGTGCAGACGGGTGTCCAGGCCGTTGTTCTCGATGCGCTCGAACAAGGCGGTGTAATCGTCACTCCGCATGGCAAAACCTCCTTGTCCGAGCCAGAAACAGGCTTGGCCGAGTCAACATCAGGCCCACCCGGTGATCAGGACATGCTCGTCCAGCAGGGCCGCCAGCCGTCGGCCACGGGCCACCATCTCCAGGTCGTCGGCCTGGTTGAGCACGACAGCGCGGCGCTGTTCCCAAGCCAGCAGCTTCGGATTCGTCAGGTAGCCGGCGCGCAACAGGTCAGCCGCCAGCTGTGGGGTGAGGGTGCGACCGGGCAGCTCAGGGTCGTCCAACTGGGCCACGGCAGTGGGCAGCCGGTGGCAGACCTCGGACATCGGACGCCCGAGTGCCCTCAACCCGGTGACGACCAACACCAGGTCGCTGAACGCGGGCACCACCGGCTCATGATCGGCGGGCACCTTGATGGGCAGGTGCCGCGAGCCGTCGCCTTCGATGAAGATGGCGTCGGCGATCTCGCGCAGCCGGTCGAGGTCGTCGATGTCGAAGCTGCCGGACTTCTGGTCGCTGATCGGCCTGGCGGCGGTGAGCAGCCCCGGTCGGGCGAGCCGTTCGCGCACCTGGGCCACCGAGGTCGCCATCCCGGGCTCGTTCATCATGTGCGTGGTGGTGGTCAGCAGCACCCGCAGGCCCAGGGCCGCGGCCTCCAGACCCAGGCTGTGCACCAGGGTGGTCTTGCCGCCGCCGCCGACTGCCACTGCGACGACCGCCGGGCCGGATCCGGTCGGGACGAGATGCTCCCGCAAGCCCAACGCGTCCAGCAGTGGCCGGCCCGGACGGGGTCGGCCACCGTCAAGCGGGTCGGTCCAGGCGGTGATAGGACGAATTGACACCAAAACGGAACACCCCCTGGACCGGCAGCTGGTGGTCGGTGGCGAAATCGCCGGGCGGAGTCAACGGCGGGCTGAGCCAGGCCAGTCCGCAGCCGGCGGCGATTCCGGTGGGCAGCGGGATCAGGCGTCCGGGCAGTGCCTCGGCCCGCGCCGTGTCCTCGAAGGCGAACGCGTCGGTGGTGGTGGCGAACGTTGTCACGGTGGCTCCCGCATCCATCTCAGCCGGCCTCGGCGATCGCTGCGACGGCGGCCAGCGCCGCGTCGATCTCGGCGCCGCTGGTGTCGTGGCCGGGGCTGAACCGCACCATACCGGTGGCCCTGGTGCCGTAGTGGGTGTGCACCAACGGTGCGCAGTGGAACCCGCCGCGCACCGCCACCCCGGCGTGCTCCCAAAGCTCGTCGGCCACGGTCTGCGAGTCGAGCAGCATTCCCGCGCGGGCCCGCACGTTCCCGGAAACCACCGGCAGCCGCCAGGCAGCAAGATCCACCTCGGGGAACTCGAAACAGCCCAGCTCCGCCAGACCGTCGCGCAGCTGACGAGCCCTGGCCATCGCGAGCTGCCAATGGTCACTGGGACGCGCAGCAGCCCCGGCGTCCAGCACCAGGCGCAGCGCTGCGCCCAGACCGGCCGCCCCCGGACCGTTCTGGGTGCCGGCCTCCAGACCCTCGGGCAGGGACGCCGGCATCTGCTCGTCGAAGCTGTCCGCGCCGGTGCCGCCGTGTTCCAGCGGCCGGGGACGCACGTCGGGACGCAGCACCAGCAGCCCGGTGCCCTGGGGGCCGAGCAGCGACTTGTGTCCCGAGCAGGCAATGGCGCCGATGCCGTGCGTGGTCATGCTCAGCGGCAGCAGCCCGGCGGTCTGCGCGGCGTCCACCAGCAACACGATGCCGCGCTCGTCGCACAGCCGGGCAATGTCTTCCACCGGCTGTACGGTGCCCAACACGTTCGAGCCGTGCGTCAGCACCACCATCGAGGTGTCCGGCCGCAGCGCGGCGCCGATCTGGTCCGGCGTCACCACCCCACGTTTCGACCTGACCAGGCTGAGCTCAACACCCCGCGCCCGGGCGGCGTACAGCGGACGCAACACCGAGTTGTGTTCCAGGTCGGTGCTCACCACGTGCTGGCCGGGCCCGGTCAGGCCGTGGATGGCCAGGTTCAGGGCGCCGGTGGCGTTGTGGCTCAGCACCACCTGCTGCGGGCTGCCGGCACCGAACAGCTCGGTCGCCAGCCGCCGGGTGCCGTAGAGGGTGCGCCCGGCGGCCAACGCGGCCCCGTGTGCACCACGTCCGGGGTTGCCGCCCAGGCGGAGCGCGTCAAGAACGGCATCGACCACCGGCGCCCGGTTTGGGCCAGCTGGTGGCCGAGTTGTCCAGGTAGATCATCGGTTGTCCAGGTGGATCATCGCGGGCGGCACTCCTGGGGCTTGCACAGCCCTTGTCCGACAAGACCCATCAGCAGCGCTTCCAGCACGGCGCCGCCGACCGAGCGTGACTTGTCCGAGATCGTGTCGCAGCAGCCTGCCATCTCGAGTCGGGGGTCGATGTCGGCGATCTTGAAACGCTGCGGCACCCGGAAGCCGTCCGGGATCATGCCCCGAATGACCCCGTCGAGGCTGGCTGGGACGTCGACGCTGTTCGCGCCGTGGTGGACCCGGGCGATGACGTCGCCCTCCTCGACGACCTCGCCGATGCCGCGCAGCACCTCGATCACCCCGGCTGCGGGGGAGCGCAGCACCCGCTCCTCGGCGCGCCCGGCGATCACCCCGGGCACCCCGGTGTTCGGCTGTGCGGGACCGCTGGTGATCACCCTGCCCAACTGGTGGCCACGCATGGTCTCGACCACCAGGTCGACGTCGTCACCGGCGCTGAAGCCGGGGCCGCAGCCGATCGTCACGGGCGCCATGGCGCGGTGGGTGCCGAGGTTGCGTTTGGCCAGGATGGCGTCCACCACCGCCAGTGGCCGGATCGTGGTGAGCAGCTCGGCGCCGGGGTCAACCAGCACTGGCACCAGGTGACCTGGGCCGGCCCAGCCGGCGAGCAGTTGCCGCGTCTGGTCCCAATCGGCGGCCCGAACCGCGACGAGATCCTCCACCTGCCAGCGGCCGCGGGTGACTGCCGGGCACAGCGCTGCCCGCCATCGAATGGCGCAGGGGTTGGCCGCCTCGAGGGCGACCACGACGAACCCCGCCCGGACGATCTTCTGGATCACGCCGGTGGCGATGTCCCCGGCGCCACGCACGACCACCAGCCCCGGCACGTCCTGGCGGGCGGGCTCGCTGGTCATGGCCTGATGACGACGTCGGCGCTGGTCAGCAACTCGACGATGGAGTACATGTTGGTGACGCCGCCCACCGCCAGTTTCTCGCTCAGCCCGTAGTGGTTCAGACAGGTGCCGCAGGTCAGGATCTGCACACCACCGGTCTCGAGTTTGCGCAGGTCGTCCAGGCTCTCGGAGCCCTCGACGGTGAGGTGGGCCCCGCCGTTGTAGAACAGCATGGTTTCGGGCCAGTCGTCCTGCTCGGTGAGGGCGTAGATGAACCCCTTGAGCAGGGTGGCGCCCAGCCGGTCGTCACCGACCCCCATGGTGGCGGAGGCGATGGCCACCACCTTGGCGGCCTTGCGGGGGCGACCAGTCGGCTCCGCGAGTGTCTCGACGTCCGGTTGGTCAGTTGTTGAGGCAGCCCGCTTGGTCAGCAGCACGTGGAACTCGCCCGGGTGCTGCGCGGTCTCAGCGAAGCCGTAGCCGCGCTGTTCGGCGAACTTGGCCAGGTTGGCGACGGCGGTGGCGTTGTCGACGACGACCTCGAGCTGGGCGCCGGGGGCGGCCGCCTCGAGGGTCCGCTTGGTCTCGATGACGGGGATCGGGCAGGCCTTGCCTCTCTCGTCGAGGGTCTGCCCCTTCTCGTCAGCGTCTGACCCTTCTTTTCGGTGTCAGCATCGTGTGCCTTCCTGTTGCCGGGTGCTGTCTCACTGCACGATGACCGCGTGGGCGCCCTGCCGGGCGCCGATGGTTCCGATGATGGCGACGGCCAGGCCGCTGCCCTGGGCCGCGCGCTCGGACGCCAGCTCGTCGCGCGTAGGCCTGCGCGTCGGCGCGCGGCAGCGCGACCAGCAGCCCGCCCGAGGTCTGCGGGTCGAACAGCACCTCCTGGGCGCCGAACGGCACCTGCCGGAACGCGACCCGGTCGCCGGCGTGGTCGCGGTTGCGCTGGGCGGCTGCGGTCAGGTAGAACTCCTCGGCCAGGCGCCGCGCGCCGCCCAGCTCGGGGATGGTGAGCGTGTCGATGGTGGCGGTGAGCCGGTCGCCGACCATCTCGAGCAGGTGCCCGAGCAGCCCGAACCCGGTGACGTCGGTGACCGCGTGCACGTCGCGGTCGGCCAGCAGTTCGGCGGCGCGGCGGTTCAGCGCGGTCATGGACTCCAGGGCAGCCTGGTAAGCGCCGGCGGGGGCATCGTCGAGCCGGTGGGCGGCGCAGACGATGCCGGTGCCCAGCGGCTTGGTGAGCACCAGCACGTCGCCCGGGCGCGCGGTGTCGTTGCGGTACAGCCGCTGCGGGTTGACCGTGCCGGTGACCGACAGCCCGTACTTGACCGAGTCGTCCATGATCGAGTGGCCGCCGGCCAGCGAGCCACCGGCCTCGTGCACCTTCTCGGCGCCGCCGGCCAGGATGGCGCCCAGGATGTTGAGGTCCATGGTCTCCGGGAAGCAGACGATGTTCAGTGCCGTCCGCACTACCCCGCCCATCGCCCAGACGTCGCTCATCGCGTTGGTCGCGGCGATCTGGCCGAACAGGTGAGGGTCATCGACCACCGGCGGGAAGAAGTCGAGGGTGTGCACGACAGCCAGGTCGTCGGTCAGCCGCAACACCGCAGCGTCGTCGGCGTGGTCGTAGCCCACCAGCAGGTCAGGGTCGGGATGGTCGGGCGCCGGCAGCCGCGACAGCACCCGTTGCAGGATGCCCGGCCCCAGTTTTGCCGTGCACCCGCCACCGGAGCAGAACAGGGTCTGCTCCGGTGGGGGGTCTGGGAACGACTCGTCCACCCCTGCAGGCTGCTGGGCTGTCATCGCCGTTGGTACCTACCGATCGCTCGTGCGCCGGATCGTCCGCCGGCGATGCCGGGAACTTGGAGTTTAGTACGCCCGTTGTCGGAACAGAATGAATCCACCAGCACCGGATGACCAGTGGACGGGCTTCTGTTTGGGCCGTAGACTCGTTGTGGCCCAGTCCTTGCGGAACTCCGACGTTTCGCGGATGGGCGGCACCGTGCGAGGCAGGTGCTAGGCGTGCGACAGACCAACAATGACGTGATGGTCGTCGCGAGGATTGGCAGCTAGCGTAGAGAGGCGCGCATGCATAAGCCGGACCAGCAATGGGCAACGATGGACGGGAACGAGGCTGCGGCGCGAGTTGCGCACGCAGTCAGCGAAGTCATCGCAATTTATCCGATCACCCCAAGCTCGCCGATGGCGGAGCACTGTGACGCGTGGAGCGCCGCCCAACGGACCAACATCTGGGGCGAAGTTCCCACTGTCATCGAGATGCAGTCCGAGGGTGGCGCCGCCGGCGCTCTCCATGGGGCGGTCACCAAGGGCGCCCTGGGCGTCACGTTCACGGCTTCGCAAGGCCTCTTGCTGAAGATCCCGAACATGTACAAGATCGCCGGCGAGCTGACGCCGACGGTCATCCACGTGGCAGCTCGTGCGCTGTCCTACCATGCCCTGAACATCTTCGGCGACCACAGCGACGTGATGGCCTGCCGGCAGACCGGTTTCGGCATGTTGTGCGCCAACAGCGTTCAGGAAGCCCACGATTTCGCGCTGATCGCGCACTCGGCCACCCTGCGCAGCCGCGTGCCCTTCCTGCACTACTTCGACGGTTTCCGCACCAGCCACGAAGAGAACAAGATCGCGCTGCTCAGCCATGACAACATGCGTGCGCTGATCAGGGAAGAGGACGTGCTGGCGCATCGTGCCCGCGGCCTCACCCCCGATCGTCCGCAGCTGCGTGGCACCGCCCAGAACCCTGACGTCTACTTCCAGGGCCGTGAGAACCAGAACCTGTTCTACGACGCCGTTCCCGGCATCGTGCAGGGCTGCTTCGACGAGCTCGCCGCCCAGACCGGTCGCGGCTACTCGCTGGTCGAGTACGTCGGCGCTCCGGACGCCGAAGAGATCGTCATCATCATGGGCTCGGCCGTCGGCACCACGGTCGAGGCCGTCGAGCAGCTGAACCGACAGGGCCGCAAGGTTGGCGTCGCCACCCTCCGGCTGTTCCGTCCGTTCCCGATCGAACAGCTGATCGCCGCGCTGCCCGCCACCGTCAAGCGGATCGCCGTGATGGATCGCACCAAGGAGTCCGGTTCGGCCGGCGAGCCCCTGCTCCAGGACGTGCTGGTCGCGTTGGTCGAGAACGTCGATCACTTCGACAACGGTCTGCCCACCGTCATCGGTGGTCGCTACGGCCTGGGTTCGAAGGAATACACCCCGGCCATGGCCGCTGCGGTCTTCACGGAGCTCGTGGCGGAGAACCCGCGCCGGCGCTTCACCGTCGGCATCGAGGACACCGTCTCCGGGTTGTCGCTGAAGACCGACCCCGCTTTCAAGGTCGATTCTGACGCTCTGACTGCGGTGTTCTACGGCCTCGGCTCCGACGGCACTGTCGGTGCCTCGAAGAACTCGGTGAAGATCATCGGTTCGGACGAGGGCAAGTACGCCCAGGGTTACTTCGAGTACGACTCCCGCAAGTCGGGTTCGTCCACGACCAGCCACCTGCGGTTCGGCAGCAAGCCGATCAACTCCGCCTACCTCATCAGCCAGGCCGATTTCGTGGCCGTGCACCAGTTCCCCCTGCTGAGCCAGATGCGCACGCTTGACATCGCCAAGCCCGGCGCCAAGGTGCTGATCAACACGCCGTACTCGCTGGAGGAGACCTGGGACCAGATCCCGGCCGAGGTCCAGCAGATCATCATCGACCGTCAGCTCGAGCCGTGGGTGATCAACGCTCTTGAGGTGGCCCACGCCGCCAAGCTGGGCAATCGCATCAACACGGTCATGCAGCCATGCTTCTTCTACCTGTCCGGTGTCGTGCCGCAGGAAGAGGCCATCGCGAAGATCAAGCAGTCCATCGAGGACACCTACGGCAAGAAGGGCCGCTCGATCGTCGAGCGCAACTGGGCGGCCATCGACATGGCCATCAATGCCCTGCACCGGCTGCCCGTGGGCGCCGCTTCCAGCACCGTGCGTCGGATGCCGCCGGTCGCCGTGGATGCCCCGGAGTTCGTCAAGAAGGTCACGGCCAAGATGCTGCACGGCATCGGCAACGAGATCCCCACCGGCGACCTGCCGCTCGACGGCACGTGGCCGACGGCCACCAGCCAGTACGACAAGCGTGGTATCGCCGACGTCATTCCGATCTGGGATCCGAGTCTGTGCATCGACTGTGGCCGTTGCGCGATCAGCTGCCCGCACGCGGCCATCCGCGTCAAGGCAGTTCCGGCCGCCGAGTTCGACGGCGCCCCGGCGAGCGTGAAGTCCAAGGAGTACCGCGACAAGGCCAACCCCGGTCTGCGCTACATCGTCCAGACTGCACCGGACGACTGCACCGGTTGTGGTGTCTGCGTGGATCAGTGCCCGGCTCGTTCCAAGACCGAGGTCAAGCACAAGGCCATCAACATGGAGAAGCGCATCGATCACCTCGAGGCTGAGCGCGAGGCTTTCGACTTCTTCCTCAAGCTGCCCGAGATCGACCGGTCGAAGGTCAAGCACGACTCGATCAAGGGTGCAGCCCTGCTGCGGCCGCTGTTCGAGTTCTCCGGTGCCTGCTCCGGCTGTGGCGAGACGCCGTACCTGCGGACGCTCACCCAGCTGTTCGGTGACCGCATGGTGATCGCGAACGCCACAGGCTGCTCGTCGATCTACTCGGGCAACCTGCCCACCACCCCGTACGCCAAGAACGCCGAAGGCCGTGGCCCCGCCTGGAGCAACTCGCTCTTCGAGGACAACGCCGAGTTCGGTCTGGGCATGCAGATCGCCTGGGAGGCGCAGCACGAGGAAGCCAGGCGCCTGGTTCGCAACCTGGCCGGCTCTCTCGACGCCGACCTGGTGAACGGGCTGCTCGAGGCTGATCAGCACGCCGAGGAGGGCGTGTTCGCCCAGCGGGAGCGTGTCGTCGAGCTCAAGGCCGCCATCGCGGGCCTGGAGTCCGCGGACGCCAAGAGGCTGGCGACGCTGGCCGATGAACTTGTCAAGAAGTCGGTCTGGATCATCGGTGGTGACGGTTGGGCCTACGACATCGGATACGGCGGTCTGGACCACGTGCTGGCCAGTGGTCGCAACGTCAACATCCTGGTGCTCGACACCCAGGTCTACTCGAACACCGGCGGGCAGGCCTCCAAGGCCACCCCACGTGGTGCGGTCGCCAAGTTCGCGGCCGGCGGCAAGGGCAATGCCAAGAAGGACCTGGGCCTGATCGCCCAGACCTACGGCAACGTCTACGTCGCGCAGGTCGCCCTGGGTGCCAACCAGGCACAGACCATCCGGGCGATGCTCGAGGCCGAGGCGTGGGACGGACCGTCGATCATCATCGCCTACTCGACGTGCATCACCCACGGCATCAACATGGAAACCTCCCTGACTCATCAGGGCGACGCGGTTGCATCCGGCTTCTGGCCGCTCTACCGGTTCAGCCCGAGCCGCGAGCAGGAGGCGACGCCGCTTCAGCTGGACTCCAAGGCCCCCAACGGCAAGATCAAGGAGTTCATGGGAAGCGAGCCGCGCTTTGCGATGTTGGAGCGCAGCAACCCGCAGCGTGCCGCGGAGCTGTGGAATCTGGCCGACAAGGACGCGCAGGAGACGTGGCGCTACTACAGCCAGATGGCCGAGGTGGTGCGCGCCCTGCCCAGCGAAGAGATGGGCACCCCGCAGGAAGGCGCTGCAGGCATCACGCCCGCAGCCGCCAGCGACGGTGCAGCGAAGGAGTGACGAAAATGACTGATCAAGTTGACCTGTCCACCACGTACCTCGGCCTTGAGCTCTCCGGTCCGGTCATCGCTTCGTCGGGTCCTTTGACCCGCAAGGTTGAGACCATGCTGGCCCTCGAAGCCGCGGGTGTGTCCGCAGTAGTGCTGCCGAGCCTTTTCCAGGAAGAGGTCGAGGCCGAAGAGATGCACGCCTATGAGCGGGAGGGGATGGGTGAGGGTTTCGCCGAGTTCGCCTCGTCGCCCCTGCCCCCCGATCCTGAGGGTGCTGTCGGTGCTGAACGTCACATCCAGCGGGTTCGGGACGCCAAGGCGGCACTGAAGATCCCCGTGATCGCCAGCCTGAACGCCACCAGCCCGGGCTCCTGGGTGCACTATGCGACCCGGCTGGAGCAGGCCGGCGCCGACGCCATCGAGCTGAACGTCTATGCCCTGAACGCAGACCCCGACCGGACGGCTGCGATGGTCAACGAGGAGTATCTCGCCCAGATCAGGGGAGTCAAGGAGGCAGTGAGCGTCCCGCTGACTGTCAAGCTGAGCTCGCCCAGCTCGCTGTCCAATTTCGCCAGAGATGCTCAGGCAGCCGGCGCCGATGGTCTGGTGCTGTTCAACTACTTCCAGGGTGCAGAGATCGACCTGGACAAGTTGGAGCTGAAGTCCCAGGCACGGCTGACCACCAGCAGCGACCTGCGGGTGCCGCTGCGCTGGACGGGCATCCTGCGAGGGCAGTTGCCTGACCTCAGCCTGGCTGTCACCAGCGGCGTGTGGACCTGGGAGGACGTCGCCAAGGCCCTCCTGGTCGGCGCGAACGTGGCCTGCACCACCTCGGCAGTCATTGCCAAGGGGCCGGGCGCCGTCACCGAGATGCTCGACGGCCTGCGCAAGTGGCTGGAAGAGAACGAGTACGATTCGGTCAGCCAGATGCAGGGCAGCATGAGCGCTGCGTCGGTGAGCAACCCGGCCGAGTTCGAGCGTGAGCAGTACATGAAGGTGATCACCAGCTGACGGGCTGGTTCATTGCCTGAGCAACGAGGCCGGCCGGAGTTTTCTCCGGCCGGCCTCGCTGTTGATCTGGCTTCGCTGTCGAAACAGAGCGCTGTCGAAAGAGAGCGCTGTCGAAACAGAGCGTTGTTGAAACAGAGCGTTGTTGAAACAGAGCGTTGAGAAGGAGAATGGATGATCTCGGTGCAGCTGCGCTACTTCGCCGGGGCAGCCGAGGCTGCTGGTGTCTCGTCGGTGCGGCTCACGCTGCCCGACGGTGCAACCGTTGCCGACGTGCTCGCGAACCGGTCCACCCCCGAGTTGGACAGGGTGCTGGGCTTTTGTAGCGTGCTGGTCAACGGGGTGCGTTCCGACGATCACAGTGCTGCGCTGCCGACAGGTGACGTGCTGGTGGACGTGCTGCCGCCCTTCGCCGGCGGCTGAGCAGGACGCCGAACAGCCCGGTACGGCTCAATGTCGCACAGCGAGCAGGGAGACAGCATGGCAGCAACCGTGGTCAGGGCGGACATCGTCGAGGACGCCATCGACGCCGAGGAACTGGCCGCTTCGGTGGCCGATGACCTGGCCGGGGCCGTCGTCACCTTCTGCGGCGTGGTGCGGCGCAGGGATCACGGGGCCGACGTCAACGGTCTGGACTACACGTCGCACCCTGACGCGCCGCGGGTGATCGGAGAGATCGCCGAGCGGTTCACCAAGCTCGACGGCGTGCACCGCGTCGCGCTCAGCCACCGGGTTGGTCACCTGGACGTGGGCGAGGTGGCCCTGGTGGTGGCGGTGGCGGCCGAACACCGGGGGCAGGCCTTCCAGGCGGCGTCCGCCCTGGTCGACGAGGTGAAGGCCACCGTGCCGATCTGGAAGAAGCAGCTGCTGGCCGACGGCAGCCACGAGTGGGCCGGGCTCACCCAGGAGGGGTTCGGGCACTGAGCCGTGCGGCGGCCGGCCGGCCCGCGCCCTGCTAGGCCAAGGCGGTGACGGGCGCTCGGTCGGGGTTGGCGCGCAGCGGAAGGGTCGACCAGGACGCGGTCAGCGCGTCGTAGAGCTGGACGCGCCCCACCAGCGGGTCTCCGACGCCACAGATCACCTTGATGGCCTCGGTGGCCATCGTCACGCCGATGATGCCCGGCACCACGCCGAGCAGACCGGCCTCGACGCAGTTGGGCACGCTACCGTCCGGCGGCGGGGTGGGGAACAGGTCACGCAGCATCGGCCCTCGCCCCGGCCAGAACACGCTGACCTGCCCCTGCCAGCGGAGCACCGACCCCCACACCAGCGGCGTGCCGGTCAGCTCGGCTGCATCGTTGTTGCAGTACCTGGTGGCGAAGTTGTCGGTGCCGTCGAGCACCAGATCGACCCCGTCGAACAGGTCGAGCGCGTTGCGGCTGCTCAGGCGGGCGACCACGGAGCGCACCTGCACCAGCCGGGTTCAGGCGCAGCAATGCGTCGCGGGCGGACTTGGCCTTCGGCCGACCGAGGTCCTCGGCGCGGTGCAGCACCTGGCGCTGCAGGTTGGACGCCTCAACCACGTCGTCGTCGATGATGGTCAGCGTCCCGACGCCCGCGGCGGCGAGGTAGAGCAGCGCCGGTGAGCCCAGCCCACCGGCACCCACCATCAGCACCTGCGCGTTGCGCAACCGGCGCTGGCCGGTGACGCCGAAGCCGGGCAGATTGAGGTGCCGTGCGAGCGGGTCGATTCCTCGGCGGTCAGCTCGGGCCCCGGCTCGACCAGCGGCGGCAACCCCGGGTCGCGGCTCATGCGTGGTCGCCGCCGTCCAGCTGGTCGACCAGATGAGCCAACAGCGGGCCGACAACGGCGATCGCGTCGCGCACGCCGCCGGCGGACCCGGGGGCGTTGAACACGAAGGCCGACCGCCCGCCACGCCGGACGATGCCGGCCAGTCCCCGGGACAGGATCGCAGTGGGCACCTTCTCGGCGCTGCGGGCGCGGATGGCTTCGCAGATGCCCGGAATCTCTGCGTTCAGCAAGGCCCGGGTGGCCTCGGGGGTCTGGTCACGGGGCGTCACACCGGTGCCGCCGGTGGTCGCCACGACGCGGGCGCCGTTCTCGACGAGCGTCAGGACCGCCTTCTGGATGGCGTCGACGTCGTCGGGCACCACCACCGGGTCGCCCACCCGGCAGCCGGCTTCGCGCAGCAGCTGCACGGCCAGTGGCCCGGAGCGGTCGACCCGGAGGCCTTGGGAGACCCGGTCGGAGATGGTGATCACGGCAGCGCTCAACATGGCTCTACCCTGCCAGCTCCAGCACCACCGAGATCAGTGTGGCCGTGGTCGCGCACAGCAGTGACAGGGCCAGTGCGTCGCGCACCACCGGGGTGGTGACGATGTGTGGGATGGCAGCCCAGGGCACTCTGGCGACCAGCGCCACCAGCGGGATCACCAGCAGCAGTGCACCGAGCACGGCCGGCACGCCGATTCCCCAGGGCAGGGGCTCGGACGTGCGGACGGTTGGCTTGGTCATGGCTTGGCGAAACCTGCCGCGCCCAGCAGCTGCTGCCCGCCCGCGCCCAGCACGTGGTCGACGAAGGCCTGGGCGGTTGCCGGCTGCTCGGAGTTGCTCAGGGCAACGATCTGGTAGTCGGTGGTGGCGTTCACGTCGTCGGGGATGGCGATCGTGGTCACCTTGTCGCCCGCGGAGGCGGCGTCGGTGCTGTAGACGAGGCCGGCGTCAGCCTCACCGGAGGTGACCTTTGTGACGACGCCGGTCACGGAGTTCTCGAGGCTCACCGGGGTGGGCGAGATGGCCGCTTTCCCGAACACCTTCCTGGTCAGGGCGCCACAGGGCACGTCCTGCTGGCAGACGACGAGTTTGAGGCCGGGTTTGGTCAGGTCGTCGATCGAGGTGATGCCGGCTGGGTTGCTGGCGGGCGTGATGATCGTCAACCTGTTCCGGGCGAAGGTGGTCGGGTTGGTCGCGTTGCCGGCCGCGACCACGTGGTCCATGTTCCTGACGGCGGCGCTGGCGAAGACGTCGGCTTCGGCGCCCTCGTTGATCTGGGCGGCCAGCGTCTGGCTGCCGGCGAAGACGAACGTCACCTGGGCGCCGGGGTGCCCGGCCTCGAACTGGGAGCCGAGCGGGGTGAACGTCTGTTTGAGCGACGCCGCAGCCAGCACCGTGATGTGGCCGCTGACGTGGTCGCCCGGCGCCGGGCTGCTGCTCGACGTCGAGGCCGCGCAACCTGCGAACAGCAGCAGGCCGACCAGGAAGGCCGGCGGCCGCAGCAGCGTCTTCAGCATGGCCTGCTCAGCTCCCCGCCGGAAGAGGCAGCACCCGCACCAGATCGCCGGGCCGCACCTGGTGGCGCGCTGCGTCCACCACACCCAGGCCCTGGGCGGCGGCCAGCGAGGCCACCAGGTGCGATCCGGAGCCGCGGGGGGCCGACGGCTTGACGTGCAGCGTGGCGCCGCGTTCCTCCAGCGTCACCGGGATGTACTGCCTGCGCCCGACCGGGCAGCTCCAGCCCACGTCAGCCACGGCGTCGCGCAGTGGCGGGCTCACCAGCGCGGGGTCGTTGCGGTCAGCGCGGTGGGCCATCACGTCCAACGCAGGTTTGAGGAACACCAGGGCGCTGACGTAGGCGCTCACCGGATTGCCCGGCAGGCACAGCAGCAGCACCTGGCGCCCATCGGGGGTGTTGAGCAGCCCGAACCCCTGCGGTTTGCCCGGCTGCATCGCCACCTTCTCGAACGTCACCTCGGGCAGGGTTTCCAGAGCGGCCTTCACGACGTCGAAGGCCCCGGTGCTGATGCCGCCGACAGTCACCACGACGTCGACGCCGTCCAGCCCCGACCGCAGACTGGTCAGGAACTGGTCCGGGCTGTCGGCGGTCACGCCAAGATCGACGGCCGTCGCCCCCAGGGACGGCAGCAGGGTGCGCAGCAGCGGGCCGTTGGAGTCGGGGATCTGGCCGCGACGCAGATCGGCCCCGGCGCAGGCGAGCTCGTCACCGGTGATCAGCACCCCCACCCGCGGCAGCGGATGGACCGGCAAGCTCGCGTGCCCGACGGAGACCGCTGAGGCGACGTCGCGAGGCCCGAGCAGTCGCCCGGCGGGCAACACCGTGGTGCCCGGCACGACGTCCTCGCCGGTGCGGCGCACGTGGGTGCCGGCCGGGCTGGGGGCGAACACCGTGATCCGGGACGGTGCTGTGAGGTTCCAGCCGGGCTGTTGGTCGGTGTTCTCCACCATCACGATCGCATCCGCGCCGGGTGGCAGCGGTGCGCCGGTCATGATGCGTGCTGCGTGGCCCGCCGTCACGGTGGGGCGGGTGGCCGAGCCAGCCGGGACGTCGGCCACCACTTCGAGCAGCGCCGGGTGTCCGGGGGAGGCGCAGGCCACGTCTGCGGACTGCACCGCGTAGCCGTCCATGGCGGAGTTGTCGAAGGGCGGGACGGCCAGCCGTGCCGCAACGTCGCCGGCCAGGATGCAGCCCACCGCTTGCAGCAACGGAACCTCGCGAGGGGGCAGGTTGGGAGTGAGCTGGAGAATCCTTCGGAGGTGTTCCTCGACGGTGATCATGGTCGGCCTTCCCGGCGTCAACCGCCGATGGCGCTCATCGGGCGGGTGGGCTGGACGAAGCCCTCGTCGTTGATGTGGTGGCCCGGTAGTTTGGCGCCGGCATTCGCCCGCCAGGCCTGCTCGATGCGGTCGTCGCCGGCACCCGAGCGCAGCAGCGCCCGGAGATCCGTTTCGTCGAGGGCGAACAGGCAGTTGCGCAGCTGCCCGTCGGCAGTGACGCGGGTGCGGTCGCACAGCTCGCAGAAGGGGCGGGTGACGGAAGCGATGATGCCCACGGTGCCGGGGCCGCCATCCACCAGGTAGTCCTCCGCGGGGGTGGAACCCCGCGGCGTCGACACCGCACTGAGATTGAAGTGCTCCTGCAGCAGGGCCGTGATCTGCTCGGCGGTGATCATCCCGGTTCGGCTCCAGCCGTGCTGGGCATCCAGTGGCATCTGCTCGATGAAGCGCAGCCGGTAGCCGCGTTCCAGGCAGTAGGACAGCAGGTCGGCGGCCCCGGCGACGTTGATGCCCGGCAGCAGCACCGCATTGACCTTGACCGGCGTCAAGCCATGGCCCGCAGCTGCCTCCAGCCCGCGCAGCACCTCCTCGAGCCGGTCACGACCGGTGATGTCCGCATAGATGAAGGGGTCGATCGTGTCCAGCGAGACGTTGATCCTGGTCAGCCCGGCCTCGGCCAGGGCCTGGGCCCGATGCTCCAGGCCGAGGCCGTTCGTCGTGATCGCGGTGGTCACCGGACCGAGGGCCACCGTCGCTGCGATGATGTCCTCCAGCCCGCGACGCAGCAGCGGCTCGCCGCCGGTGAAGCGGATGTTGGTGATGCCCAGGCGGCGAACGGCGATGGTGACGAGCCGGATGACCTCACCGTCGGTGAGCTGCAGTGACGAGTTCAGCCCAGTCAGGCCTTCCCGGGGCATGCAGTACCGGCAGCGCATGTTGCAGCGGTCGGTCAGCGAGAAGCGCAGGTCATTGACCTGGCGGCCGCGGGTGTCGACCACCGGTCGGGCGGAGGCGCTGGTTCGGTCGTTCACTGCTGACCCCTCCCCCTGCCGGCCATGGGTGCTGGCAACGCTTCGCGTCAGCCTATCGTTCGGTCACGAAAGGCCGGGCGGACGTGTCCAGCTTGCCGAGCGCCCGCCCGACTTGGCGACGATCTTGCAGTCCGTGATGACGGCCGTCCGGTCCACTCCCTTGACCATGTCGACCACGGCCAACGCAGCAACCGTCACCGCAGTCAGTGCCTCCATCTCCACACCCGTCCGGTCAGCGGTGCGCACCGTGGCGCTGATCGCCACCCGGTCGTCCTCGATGGTCAGGTCGACCGAGCAGCCGTGCACCCCGATGGTGTGGGCCAGCGGCAACAACTCCGGCACCCGCTTCGCCGCCATGATGCCGGCCACCCGCGCGACGGCCAGCACGTCCCCCTTGGGAATCGTGCCGTCGCGCAGCGACTGCAGGATCGACGGGGAGCAGGTCACGGCGCCGGTCGCGGTGGCCTCGCGCACGGTCGGGCTGCTTGGCGGTGACGTCGACCATGTAGGCGGTGCCGTCACTGCGCAGGTGGGGGAGGGCTCCCTGCTCGCCGGTCTGGTGCGCTGTCATGGGCCAATTCTGGTGGCTGGGGCACTCGGGTCCAAGCTGGTCGGGTCGGCCGCGGTGTCGGCGGCAGTCTAGGTTGGGCGACATGAGTGCAGTCGCCCGCCACGATGCCGGCCACACGATGCGGGTGGTCGCGCGGATCCGCAGTGATTTCGCGCAGAAGTTCGGGATCCCGCGGCAGTCGGGGCTGGTGGATGCCCTGCGGGCCACCGTCGTCTTCGAGGCTGCGTTCCGCAACCCGGACGCCTTGCGCGGCATCGAGAGCTTCTCGCACCTGTGGCTGATCTGGCAGTTCTCCGAGGCCGTCGTCGACGACTGGACGCCGTCTGGTGCGCCCGCCACGGCTGGGCGGGGACGAGAAGCGCGGCGTGTTCGCCACCCGGTCGCCGTTTCGGCCCAATCCTCTCGGTCTGTCGTGTGTCCGGCTGGTCGGCGTGCAGCTGGGCACCCCCGAGGGCCCGGTGCTGCACGTTGCCGGCGCCGACCTGATGGACGGCAGCCCCATCTACGACATCAAGCCGTACCTGCCCTACAGCGACTCCCATCCCGAAGCCGCAGGGCGGGTTCTTCACGTCCACCTCCCCGGACCCCACGCTGCGGGTCGAGATCCCCGCAACGGTGGCGCCGACTGATCCCGGCCGATCGGCAGGAGGCCCTGCTGGGGGTGCTGGCGCTCGACCCGCGGCCGTCCTACCAGCGCGACCCGCACCGGGTGTACGGCGTCGCGTTCGCCGGTGTGAACGTGCGGTTCCAGGTGGACGGCGATCAGTTGACCGTGTGTGAGGTCACCGAGTTGGCATGCCGACGGTCAACCCGACGGTCGGCCGGGGGGAATTGAGCGCCGGCCTGTACGCGCCGCCGGAACAGCTCTCACAATGGGGGCATGCCAGTCTTCGAGCACGTCAGCACCTATCCCCACCCGCGCGCCGAGGTGTTCGCGTGGCACGAACGCGGCGGCGGCTTCGTGCGGTTGACCCAGCCGGGCAGCGCCAGCATCGTCTCCGGGCCCACCGACGGGATCCGCGTCGGCTCGGAGCTTGTGCTTCGGATCTCTTCTCCGGTGATCGCCGGCCTGCTCCCCGACGTGCCGTTGCCCGGGTGGGGCACCGGGCCGGTCGGGTTGGGCTGGCGGGTCCGCCACGTCGAGTACGTGGCCGGCGAGCGGTTCGTCGACGAGCAGGTCGACTGGGCCGCTGAAGCGGTGGCGCCATGAGCACCTGTTCTGCCGACGCCCCCGGCGGCGGAACCACCATCACCGACCGCGTCGACTACGAACTGGCCGCCGATCTGGGCGATGTCGGTGCGGCCGCAGTACTGCGTCAGCTGCGACGCCTGTTCCGCTTCCGGGAGGCCCAGTTGCGCGACGACCTGGCTCTGCACGCCCGGTTGGGCGCGCCGGCTTCCCGGATCGCGGTGACCGGGGCGTCGGGGCTGGTCGGGACGCAGCTGTGTGCCCTGTTGAGCACCGGCGGGCACACGGTGACCCGGTTCGTGCGCGGGTCGGCGGGACCGGGCGAAGCGACCTGGAACCCGGCGCGCGGCAGCATTGACACCGAGGCGCTGCGCGGGGTGGATGCCGTGGTGCACCTGGCGGGCGCGTCGATCGGCGGACGGTTCACCCAGCAGCACAAGGACGCCGTGCTGCGGTCCCGGCTGGACGGCACCGGTCTGCTGGCCCGAGCGCTGGCCGGCGACGGCATGCCGCGCACGCTGGTGCAGGCTTCGGCGATCGGCGTCTACGGGGCGCGACGTCCCGGCGAGCTGCTCACCGAGGACTCCACGCCCGGACCCGGCTTCCTGGCTGATGTGGTGCAGGCCTGGGAGGCCTCGGCCGCGCCGGCGGCCGAGGCGGGGGTGCGGACCACGTTCCTGCGTACCGGCATCGTCCTGTCGACCGGCGGCGGAGCGTTGTTGCCGCAGCTGCCGCTCTACCTCGTCGGTGCCGGCGGACGGTTGACCGCAGCCGACGCCTGGACCAGCTGGATCACCCTGGACGATCTGGCCCGTGCCTACGTGCACGCGCTGTTCACCGAGACCCTCGCGGGCCCCGTCAACGCTGTGGCGCCCGCTCCGGTGACCAACGCGACGTTCGCCCGCGAGCTGGGCCGCGCGCTGCACCGGCCTGCGCTGCTGCCCACCCCGGGCTTCGGCCCGGCGCTGATCCTGGGCAGCGAGGGACGCGACCAGCTGATCAACACCGACCAGCGGGTGTCCGCCGCCCGGCTGCTGGGCTCCGGCTTCGCCTTCGCCCAGCCCGACCTGCCGGCCGCCCTCGAACACGTGCTCGCGCGCTGAGCCCGGTCTTCCAACCCCTTGGGTGGCTTGCCACCCAAGGGTCAACCCTGGTGTCCCTTGACCACCATTCGCATGATCCGGGAGTTGAACGACAGGAAGCGGGTGAACTGGTAGGGCAGGTTGCGCCGCATTCGCAGCGTGGCCGGGGTCGGCAGCGGAGCCCGACTGACGTCAAGGATGGGCTGGCCGGCAAGGACATCGGGTTTGTTCATGGCTTTCACTCCGGGATCAGCGGCCAGCCAGGCATGGCCTTGGCCTTGTAGATGAACAGGTAGTGAAGCATCAGCTTCACCCAGTGACCGTGCAGGCCGATCTCGCCGCGCGTCTCCTTCACGTCACGGCCGGTGGGGTAGCGGTCGTAATCAGGCACCACGGGCAGCATCGTCATTGCCGCCGCGGAACCCTTGGTAAGCCCGGTGCCGGCAGACGCCACGCAGGCCGCCCCCATCGCCGTCATCGGCGCATGTTCGGCCGGCGCGGACGGATCCTTGACGCGGCGTGCGATCGTCAGGGCAGCCGCCTTGCCCATCACGCCCGACGGCATTCCGGTGCGTGGCGGGGCGGGAGCGATCACGGTCCCGTTGGGGGTGACGCTCGGCTTGGAGATCTGGTGGGGTGGTGCGAAGGCGATCCCCACCGCGAACAGGTTCGAGTAGCCGGGCACCTCGTAGGTGGTCGGCCAGTCGGCCGCCTTCCACTCCTCGTAGGGCTTGGCGGTGTAGTTGGCGTCCACCTTCATGAAGCCGGACGGGGCGAACAGCTTGTCGCTGATGTCGCTGCCGTCCGCGGCGAACGCCTTCAACCCGACGCCGCCGAACGGCGGGATCAGCATGGCGAAATCGAAGGCCAACTCGTGCTGGGTGCCGTCGAGCGTCTCGTAGTGGATGACGCCGTCCTCGACCTTCGAGACGTGCGTGCCCACGATCGCGTTCACGCCGCGCTCGCGGAACAGTGACTGCGTCCACAGCTCCGAGGTGGTCTGGAAGCCTTGCTGGTCGAAGACCATCCCGTCGACGCCGAAATCGCCGAGAGCGGGCTCATTGGTGAGGTAGACGACGGTCGCCAGGTCGCGCACGCCCGCCTGACGCAGGCGGTGTTCGACGTTGAAGACGTACTCGAACGCCGCCCCTTCGCAGGTGCAGGTGCCGTGGCCGGTGCCGATGACCAGCGTCTTGGGCTCACCGCGGCGCAACGCCTCGATGCAGGCATCCAGGGATTGCGCCGCGTGGGTGGCGTGGGAGGCGGTGCACACGGACTCTGTGAACCCCTCGGGGCCCATCCCCGGGGTTGCCTCGAAGCGCAACTTGGGGCCGGTGGCATTGATCAGGTAGTCGTAGCGCACGACAGCCTTCTCACCCATCCTGGTCGGCGAGGTGTGTTCGACGTCCACGTAGGGCCGCGGATCCCCGGTGTCGCCCTCGGGGTGGATCGCGACCGCCTTCGCCTGAACGAAATTGATCTTCTGTTTCTTGTAGACCTTGGCGAGGGGGAACAGCACCTTTTCTGCGGGCATGTCGCCCGTGCCGACCCAGATGTTGGACGGAATCCAGTTCCATTGCGAGTTGGGTGACACCACCGTCACCTGGTGCTCGCGACCCAGCAGGCGCTTCAGGTGCAGGGCCGCAGTGTGCCCCGACACCCCCGCCCCGAGAACGACTATGTCCGCCATGGGGGACCTCCTTCTTCTGCAGGGAACCCGATTTCAACGGTACGTCCGGACGTTGCTCCGCGTACCGGTTACCGGGTTTTGCCCTGGGTGAGGGCGGGCATTGCCCGGCCATTCCTGTACAGGGTTTTGTCCAACCCTGCAGCGAAAAGGCTGGTGCCGTGCTGCGTGTCTGCGGCACGGTTGGGGAGAAGCCCCACTTGCACGGTTTTCGGAAGGTCGTCAGGAGGAACCACGATGTCCACGACACTCTCAGCCACGTCGAACGATCGTGTCCGGCAGGTCGTCACCACCGCCAGCGCTGCCTTCATGATCGTCGGCACCCTGTTCGGCATCGGCGTGATCGGCACCAGGGTGGAGGAGTCGTCGGGTGGCAGCCTGTCCGCGTCGGCCACGCTCCTGGCGCCGGCCGTGACCGCGTTCTCGATCTGGTCGGTCATCTACGCCGGGCTGTTGGCCTACGTGGCGTGGCAGTGGCTGCCCGCCAACGCGGGCTCCGCGCGAGCCCGGTCGATCGGCGGGCTCGCCGCGGCGTCCATGGTGCTGAACGCTTCCTGGCTGCTGGTCACCCAGGTCAGTTGGCTGTGGGTGAGTGTGGCCGTGATCATCGCCTTGGCGGTGACCCTCGGTTTGCTGATGAAGCGCCTCACCGACCTGCCCGCCCGTGGCGGCTGGGGGGAGCGGATCGTCGTCGACGGCACCTTCGGGCTGTACCTCGGCTGGGTGTCCGTCGCGACCGCGGCGAACATCACCGCGACGCTGGTGGCCTCCGGGGTCACCGTGGGCGGGATGGCGGGGGAGCTGGTCGCAGTGCTCGTGCTCGCCGTGGCCGCCGGCATCGGTGTCCTGTTGGCGCGCGTGCTGGGCGGCCGGATCGGCGTCGCCGCCGCCATGGCCTGGGGCCTGTCCTGGATCGCGGTCGGTCGCCTCACCGACCAGCCCGCATCGACGCTCACCGGGGTCGCTGCCGTGATCGCCGCCGTTGTTGTGGTGGCGGCCGCGGCCATGGTGTGGGCGCGTCGCCGTGGCAGGGCAGGCGCCGCACTCGCCTGAAATGGGTTCTCCGCGTGGCCTGTGTTCGTCGGTGCCGGGTTCGGGCGTCGCGCTGAGGGGCGACAATGGGCCATGACCGATCTCGACCTGCTGGGCGGCAAGGGTGCCAATCTCGTCCGGCTTCGGGAGGCAGCTTCGACGTGCCGCCCTTCGTGGTGCTGGGTACCGACGAGTACCGGGCTTTCCTGGACGCCCACGGACTGGAGACGGTGATCGCGGCTGCGCTCGAAGCCCCGGCCGCGACGGCGTCCGAGCAGATCCGGGCGGCGTTCCGACGCCCGATCCCTGCGGGGCAGCGCGCCCGGCTCGCTGAGGTCGTCGCACCGCTGCTCGACAGGCCGGTGGCGGTGCGCAGCTCGGCCACGGCCGAGGACCTGCCGGAGGCCTCCTTCGCCGGCCAGCAGGACACCTTCCTCGACGTCCGTGGTCTGGACGCCGTCCTGGCCGCCGTCGTCGAGTGCTGGTCGAGCCTGTGGACCGAACGCGCCATCAGCTACCGCGCCCGCAACGCGGTTCCCCACGACGGCGTGTCGCTGGCCCTGGTCGTCCAGGAGATGGTGGCCGCCGAGGTGTCCGGGGTGTTGTTCACGGCAGACCCGCTGACCGGCCACCGCGGCCACACCGTGGTGGACGCTGTCCCGGGGCTCGGCGAGAAGCTGGTGTCGGGCCAGGTCACCCCCGACCACTACCTGGTCGAAACGGCGTCCGGGGCGGTGCTGGAACGCACCACCCAAGGCGAGCAGGCCACCTTGTCGGACGCGCAACTGGGGGCTCTGGTCGACCTGGGGCGACGTGTGGCCGACAGTTTCGGCGGCCCGCAGGACGTCGAGTGGACGCGCGTCGGTGACACCCTGCAGCTGGTCCAGGCCCGCCCGATCACCTCGCTGTACCCGCTGCCCGACCCCGACCTGCCGGGCGACCAGATCTGGCTCAGCTTCGGTGCTGTCCAGGGCATGCTCGACCCCATCACCCCCCTGGGTCGCGACGTGCTGCGCCGGGCGATCGCGCGCGCCGGCGATCTGTTCGGCCGAGAACTGGATCATCGTTCCAACACATTCATCTGGCCCGCGGGCGAGAGGCTGTGGATTCGTCTCGATCGTGTGATGGCGTCCGGGCCGGGAGCTCGCCTGTACCAATTGGCTTTGCCGATCGTCGAGCCGAGCGCGGCCAGCATCCTGGGACGACTGTCCGCGGAGCCCGCGTTCGCACCCGCCAAGGGCGCGGGCAAGGCCTTCCTGCGCACCGCGGTCCCCATCGCAGGCTGGCTCCTGCCCCGGGCGCCGCAGTCGATCGCCGATCCGGATCGGGCCCGCGCCCGCCTCAACCGCACCGTGGATGGGTTGTTGGCGGGGTTGGCCGAACGGCTGGACGCCGCCGAGTCGATCGCCCAGCACGACCAGCGTCTGGCCGCCCGTCTGAAAGTGCTCGATGGCTTCAGCCGGATCGGGTTCCCCACCCTGCTGCCCGCCTTCGGTCGGGTGTTCCCGGTCGCGATGGCCCTGCTGGTCCGGCTGCGCAGGCTGGCGGCTCGCACCGGCCTGCCGGACGCCAACGAACTGGCCCTCGCCGTGCTGCGCGGAGTGCCCGGCAACGTCACCACCGAGATGGACCTTGCCCTGTGGAAGGTGGCCGAGGCGATCCGGGCGGACCCCGCAGCCAGCGCCGTCTTCGACTCCGTCGGCCCGGACGACCTCACTGCGCGTTTTCTGGGGAACTCGCTGCCGCCCGTCGCCCAGGACGCCTTGTCCGGGTTCATGAGCCGCTACGGCATGCGCGGGGTGGCCGAGATCGACCTGGGTGCCCCTCGTTGGCGCGAGCAGCCGGAAGGGGTGCTGCGCACGGTGGCGTCCTACGTGACGATCGACGATCCTGCTCGCAGTCCGGACGCCGTCTACCGGCGCGGCGTCGTTGAGGCGGAGGACGCGATCCGCAAGCTTGCGGCGGCGTCCGGTCGCCGCGGTTGGTTGGTGCGGTTCGTGGCCGGACGGGTTCGTGGGCTCATCGGCGCTCGCGAAACACCGAAGTTCACGATCATCCGGGCGTTCGGCCTGATCCGGACCGCACTGCTGGCGTCCGGACGCGACCTGGTTGAGGCCGGTGTGCTGGACGCCGCAGACGACGTGTTCTTCCTCGACGTCGACGAGTTGACCGGTGCCTTCGGGCGTGGCGACCTGCGTGGGCTGGTCCAGCAGCGGCGGGCGGTTCGCGAACGCGAGTTGCGCCGCGTCAGGGTGCCGGTGGTCCTTGTCAGCGATGGACGCACCTTCTTCGAGGGCATCACGGACGCCGGCGGCGCCGACCTTGCGGGGTCGGGGGTGTCGCCCGGTGTGGTCGAGGGGGCGGTGCGGGTTGTCCACGACCCGCGGACCAGCGAGCTGCAACACGGCGAGATCCTCGTCTGCCGGGGCACCGACCCGGCCTGGACGCCGCTGTTCCTCACCGCTTCCGGGCTGATCACCGAGGTCGGGGGCATGATGACCCACGGCTCGGTGGTGGCTCGCGAGTATGGCATCCCGGCCGTCGTCGGCGTGGGTGGGGCGACTCACGTCCTTGCCGACGGGCGGCGCATCCGGCTGGACGGCACCGCGGGGACCATCACCTTCCTGGACCAGCACGACATTACTCAGGAGGCACCCGCGTCACCCCTGGTGGAGGCGTGACGGTCAGGTGATTGGTGCTGCCATGCTGCTCCGTCCAACCCACGTCGGCAACCTTGCGTTCGCCGCATCAGCCGTTTCGCCTTTCGCAGGTACTTGCCGTGGAGTTCGCGGCGGCCCGCACCTAGAATTCAAAAAATCGCATGCAAGAGCATCCCCACCACCGGACCTGCGCGCCCGTTCGGCGGCGTCAAGCAGTGGGGCATCGGCCGCGAGTACGGGATCTGGGCCATGGAGGAGTACACCGATGTGCACAACTACTCCGCGATGAAGAACTAGCCACCAGCCTTTGCCGAGTCAAGGAGGACCACAAAATGAAGATCAACGCAGCGGTTGCCCGCCAGAACTTCCAGCCCCTCACCATCGAGGAACTTGAACTCGACGACATCCGCCCCAACGAGGTACGCGTCCGGATGGTCGGCAGCGGAATCTGCCACACCGACGCCATCGTGCGTGACGGGGTCTACCCGACCCCACTGCCCGCCGTCCTCGGACATGAGGGTTCCGGCGTCGTCGAGGCCATCGGCTCGGCGGTCACCACCTGTGCCGTCGGCGACCATGTCATCCTTGCTGCGGCGTACTGCGGCAAGTGCGACATGTGCCGCAGCGGCCAGCCCACCTACTGCGAGAGCACCTGGGCCCAGTTGTTTGGCGGCGCCCGGACGGACGGATCCAAGGCGTTCAGCAAGGGCGACGAAGCGATCGGCTCGCACTTCTTCGGGCAGTCGTCGTTCGCCAGCTACACCAACGCCGTCGAGAACAGCATCGTGGTGGTGCCGAAGGAACTCGACCTGGAGATCCTCGGCCCACTCGGTTGCGGCATCAACACCGGAGCCGGCGCCGTTCTCAACGAGATGAAGCCGGCCGCAGGTACGTCGATCGCCGTTTTCGGAGCCGGCGCCGTCGGCGATGCGGGCATCATGGCGGCCCGGGTTGCTGGGTGCACGAAGATCATCGCGATCGATATCCACGACGCCCGGCTCGACCTCGCAACGGAACTCGGCGCCACCCACACCATCAACTCCAGGACCGCCAACGTGGTCGAGGAGTTGATGGCCATCACCGGAGGCAAGGGGATCAACTTCGCCCTCGACACCACCGGCATCCCGGCGCTGCTCCTGCAGGCCGCGGACGCCCTCGCTATCCGTGGCGTCATCGTCCTGGTGGGTGCGCCCGCACCCGGAACGACGGTTCCGTTCGAGGTCGGCGGCTCCCTGCCCAAGGGCTGGACCTTCAAGACCGTGATCGAAGGCTCGTCGGTACCACAGGTGTTCCTGCCCCGGCTCATCGAACTGTGGCAGCAGGGCCGCTTCCCGTTCGACAAGATGATCAAGAAGTACAAGTTCGAGGACATCAACTCCGGCTTTGCCGACTCCGCCAGCGGCGAAGTCATCAAGCCCGTGATCGTCTTCTGACCTGAACAGGCGCAGGGGCGGCGTCCAGCACGGACGCCGCCCCTGTCTGTGTCAGGTGAGCAAGCCGATGCCCCTTGCCAGCATCACTTTGGCCAGGCTCACCCGGTGGCAGTCAGATCGCACTGTCGCCCCTGATCCGAGCGACATCGACCTCAGCCCAACATCGCCGCGTCCCATCCAGCACAATGGGGTCATTCCCGCCAGAGGAGCATTCATGCGCAAGCGGATCATTCCCTCCACCCAGGACAGCACGACACCAGAAGGTGACGACTGGCTGGATCTCGACGCACTGGCCGAGGTCGAGATCACCTCCGAGGACCCGGCCCATCCGATCGAGGCCGCGCTCTCCCCGTCACCGGCCCTGGGCTGGCGTGCAGCCGGGCCCGGGGAACAGACCATCCGGATCCTGTTTCCGGAGCCGCAGCACCTGCGCCGGATCTGGCTGGAGTTCACCGATCCTGACCATGAACGCACCCAGGAGTTCCTCCTGCGATGGTCCGGCGACGGTGGGGGCTCCTTCCAGGAGATCGTGCGCCAGCAGTGGAACTTCAGTCCCCAGGGTGCCACCACTGAAACCGAGGACGTGCACGTCGACCTGGCCGGGGTGACCGTCCTGGAGTTGACGATCCGGCCCGACATCAGCGGAGGTGGCGCGCCTGCTCGCCTGGCCCGAATGCGCCTCGCCTGAGCTGTCCAGCGTCCGGACGATCGAAAGACGCGCCTCAAGTCGCGACGGGTTCAAACAGTCGCGCGTTGATCTGCCTCGCCTCACCGGCCGGTTCCGCGACGGTTTCCTCGCGGGACGCGCCCAAGGCTCTGCCTTGCAGAAGCATCCCTACCAGGACGAGCACCAGGCCGAGGAGGCCGAGCGGCGCAATGGTCTCGCCGAGCACCAGGACCCCGAGGACGGTGGCGGTCATCGGGTCGGCCAGCTGCAGGGTGGCGGCCGGGCCCGGTGGAAGTCCGCGCAGGCCACGGACGTGGAACACGTTGGCCAGCGCCATGGAGACCACGCCGAGGTAGAGCACGAGGACGACGCCGCCGGGTGTGCCGAGCCAACCAAGAGGCTGTCGGGTGAGCAGCGGAGTGAGCATCAAGGTGCCGAGCAGGTACGCCAGGCACGGCAACTCGACGACGTGACCGCCACGATCGAGTGCGGCCTTGGCAGCGACGATGTACGCGGCTGAGCACAGCCCAGCGCCGAGCGCCATGACCAGGCCCAAGACGTCACCCACGACCAACTGGCCCGAAGAGCGCAGCAGAAGGCCCACGATGGCGAGCGCCGTTGCACCGGCCCAGACGACATTGGGCCGGTTTCGCAGGACCGCCCAGCTGAGCAGCCCGGTGAACACCGGGCCCGCGCCGACGGCGACCAACGTGCTCAGGGCCACGCCGGAACGCGCAACAGCGCCGAAGAACAGCAGCTGGTAGGCGGCCGACCCAGCGGCCATGATCCAGATCGTCGGTCGGCGCAGCAGGTGAGGGATGTTCGCCCAACTGCCTCCGAGCCACGGCAGGAACGCCAGCAGCGCCACCGCACCGACCGCCAGGCGCAGAGCACCGAGTGCAGCCGGCGTTGCTTCGGCGGGACCGAACGCGGAGGCCGTGCCTGCTGTCCCCAGCAGGACGCCAGCGGTGACGGCAAATGCGATCGACCGCCCGATTTGCGGCCCAGTGTGAGCCCGCACGGTCGACACCGATGTCCTCCCCCTCAAGCGACGGCCCTCGTCGTGCGGCCAGCTCGCTTCCCGAGCCGTGGGGCTGGAACAGATGCGGCCTTCACTCTTCCTGCTAGTCAGAAGTGCTTTCAGTGCGCCTTGCGGACTGAAAGCACCAAACAGGCTCGCAGTCGGTCAGTCTTGGCTGTCTTCCGTTTGCTACCCGGAAGACAGGGACAGGGACGAGTGCTCAGTACCAGTGAGGAGCCGTTGAACCCCGGTGCGGAGACGAGTCCGTGCGCGTTGGACCGGACGCAGTGCGGTGAAGCGTGAACGGACGCTCGTAGACATCACTCGATCCCGTTGCATCAATGACCTAAAGGAGAATCGCGAAGGCACCTTGGTTGGCGAATTATCGAGCGCCCCGCTGCGGCGGGCAACGTACGAGAGCTCCAGTCGGGGCAGTTCGACATCGCCGGGCTTCAGGGACACTTGGTAATGACGTACGGTCTCCCACTTCCCACTGTCTCGGAGCTGAGCCTCCGTGGCTGCACTCGTGCTCGCAGTCAGGCCTTTGTGGTGGGCTCCTGGCTGGCGTCCATCTCGGTCAGCAGACGGCGTGCTTCATCGCAGCTATGTCGAACCTCCGTGTTCTCTCTGACTCCCCCTAGGTGCTGTGAACGAATGCATTCGATGGTGCGGTCTCAACGCGAGTTCCAGCGACGCGCTCGTGTACTCTAATTGCGTTATCACTATACGTATGCAGCGTAGTTATCTGATGCGTACTACACCATCGACCGGCACTATAACCAGCAAGTCACCGCGTTCATCTCATCACGTACAGACGTGCATCGTTCCCTACACTCCGACACTCAAACAATCTGCCGCCGTAGCCATTTCTCTCAGCTTGCGTATTCCCGCTCGCAAAATCCCATAACCTAGTACTGCTATTACCGTAGTCTCTCACATTCTGCACGCGTGTGTTCAGTCGGCAAACTCTCCTCCCTCATAAATCTCCCCAATTTAACATCCTTGTCAACCCACCGAACTGAACTCCAACTGAACGCGCCTCCATTCACCAGCCCCATCACAAATATGCCTCCCACCTCTGCGCAGTCTGCATACACCACAGCAAGTCCGTTCCATTCCTGCACTTGACTCTGTGCAGCCTTACTCTTATCCCCTCGTTTCCCTGCAACAACAAAAGTACTCCCTCCACGCAGTCATCAGCTCCTTGTCCAGCATTCTTCCATTCTCCTCACCCAGCGTCCCGATCTCATTACAAACTATGCCCTTTCTCACCCTCCTTATGCATCCAGCACCAGTATTCAATCCCGACGTGTAGCGCAGCAGCACCGTAGCTCTACTATACGCTGCAGCCTATTAATATAAATTTATTTTAATTTTTTGATTATATATTTAATAAAAATTTATTAATAAAATCGAGCAGTTCTCCGTCGCCGCTCAACGCGTTGCGACCCTCGGCGGCGTGACGCGGCAGCTTGGCTCCGGATTCGTCGACTACGTGCTCGAAGCCGCCCCGGCCTGTCGACTGCCGTGTAGAGGCCAAGCGTCAGTACCGGTCCGCCGCGGACGGCCTTCAACAGGCGCTGCGCTACGCGCAGCAACTTGATGCCCCGCTCGCCTACGCACCAACGGCGTCGAGATCATCGAGCACAACCTGCGCACCGGCCACGAGCGCCGGGTCTCCGAGTTCGCGGCACCAGCCGTGGCCTTGGACGAGTACCAGACAACTCCACGGCCTCGACGACACTGGCTCCTCGCTGCTGCAGCAGCCCCTCAACCGCGGACGCCGCGACGCGGCTGGTGACGTGATCACGCCGCGGTACTACCAGGCGGTGGCCATCAACCGCGTCCTCGCCGCCATCGCGCGCGGACGCCAGCGCGTGCTGCTGCTCATGGCCACGGGCACTGGCAAGACGTTCACGGCCATGCAGATCGTGGCGAAGCTGCGGCCTACGAGGCCGCTGTGCGGCCGCACCGAAACTACCGGTGCTCTACCTCGCCGACCGGGACCAACTCCTGTCGCAGCCCATGCGCAAGGACTTCATCCCGGCCTTCGGCGGCGGACCTCCTCAACCGGGTTCGCGGCGGCGTCGACACCAGTCGCGAGATCTACTTCGCGACGTACCAGGCGCTTGCTGCGGGCGGCGACCGGGAGGCCCTGTTCGAGGCGTTCCGGCCGGACTTCTTCGACCTGGTGATCGTCGACGAGTGCCATCGCGGCAGCGCGGAGGAGAACTCGGCGTGGCGCGCAGTCCTCGACTACTTCGCCAGCGCCGTCCAACTCGGGCTCACCGCGACGCCTCGCAGCGACCGCGTGAACAGCTACGAGTACTTCGGGAACCCGGTGTACCGGTACTCGCTGCGCCAGGGCATCGAGGACGGCTTCCTGGCGCCGTATCGCGTGCGGCGGGTCGTCCTGTCCCCGGACGCCGAGGGCTGGGAGCCGGCCCCGGGCCAGCTCGACCGCATGGGACGCGAGGTACCCGAGGGCGTCTACACGACGCGCGACTTCGAGCGGGTGGTGTCCCTGCTGGCCCGGACGCGGCTGGCCTCCCGTCACCTGTCGAGCATCCTCCGACTGGACGCCACCGCGCGCTGCATCGTGTTCTGCGTCGACACCGAGCACGCGGACGAGATGCGCCGCGCCCTCGTCGCAGAGAACCCTGATCTGGTCGCGGCCGACCCCGAGTGGGTGGTGCGCATCGTGGGTGTGGAGGGGGAGAAGGAGCGACTGCTCGGCGACTTCACCGACCCGGACAAGGTGAGCCCCGTCGTGGCCACACGTCCCGCCTGTTGTCCACGGGCGTGGACGTCGAGGACCTCAAGTTCGTGGTCCTGTTCCGCCCAGTCGGCTCCATGGTGGAGTTCAAGCAGATCATTGGCCGGGGCACACGGCTGTTCCCCGACAAGGGCAAGACCAGCTTCGAGATCATCGACTACGTCGGCGCGACGGTCCTGTTCGAGGACCCCGACTTCGATGGCTACCCGACCGACATCACGCGCGAAGTGGTGGACGCCGACGGCGAGGTAGTCGGCGCGGATGCGGTGGGTCCGGAAGTCCGGCGCCGGTCGGGACTGAGCCGCTCGATGACCCATGGGTGGAGGAGCCCGTCCCGCCCTTCGAGGTGCACGACCCGACGGGCGTCGAGCCGGGCTCCACAACGGGGGCGGAAGCTCTACGTGGACGACGGCAACTTCAGCGTGGTTGGCGAAGCGCGCCTCGTCCCTGACGTGGCTTCGGGTCGGCTGCTGCTCACCGAGTACGGCGCCTGGGTCCGCGAGCGCGTCGCCGCAGAGGGTGATGAGGACGACACTGCGCGAGCGCTGGTCGCAGGCGCCCTCCCGCCATGCCCTGGCTGCCTCGCTCGCGGCGCAGGGCATCGACGTGGCCGGCCTCGTCGAGTCCGCCGGGCTGACCGACAGCGACCCCCTGGACGCCCTCCTGCAGGTGGCCTGGAATCGCCCGGCCCGCACCCGGTCCGAGCGCGTCCGTCAGGTGCGCGAGCAGCACACGGCCGAGCTCGCCGCGCAGACCGCGGAGGCGAGGGCGGTCCTGGAGGGGCTCCTCGCCCGCTACGAGAAGTTCGGGGTGACCGACCTGGAGACGACGGAGGTGTTCCGCCTGGCGCCGCTGGGGGAGCTGGGGTCGCCCGTCGATCTTGCCCGGGTCTTCGGCGGGGGAGAGGCACTCCGCGCCCAACTGGATCGCGTCCAGGCGTGGCTCTACGCTGCGTGAATACTTTAGTTACGTTGCTCCAGAGCGCTATCAAACTAAAGATTATATTGAGTTTTCGTGCTGCTAGGCTATGGCTATGCCCAGCCCTCGTCAGGATCTCCGCCGCGCGCTCCACGCTGTGGCGTTCCACCAAGCGGGCTACTTCACAGCGGCGCAGGCGTTGGAGGCCGGCTACTCCTATCAGGCGCAGAAGTACCACGCCGACGCAGGGAACTGGGTCCGGGTCGACCGCGCACTCTACCGGCTGCCTGAATGGCCGGCCGATCCGGACGACGTCTACGTCCGCTGGACCCTGTGCAGCGAGCGTCGGGGCGTCGTGTCCCACGACTCCGCCCTGGCAGTTCACGGGCTCTCCGACGTCGACCCGGTCAAGGTGCACCTCACTGTCCCGCCCGGCTTCGGAGCGGTCGACGAGATGCTCGCCCTCCACGTGGGCGAACTCACCGAGGACGAGCGGGAGTTACGGCGCGGCTGGGCTGTGACCACGCCTTTGCGCACCCTGGCGGACGCCGCGGCGTCCGATCTGTCCCAGGAGCACGTCGACCGCGCGGTGTCTGACGCCCTGCGGCGCGGACTGACGACGCGGCGCCGCCTGCTGCGGGCGTCCGCGGACGCCACCGATCGCGCCGCTTTGCGCCTCGAACGCGCGCTCACGAAGGTTGTCGCCGATGAGTGACCCGCGAGTGGTCAGTCTCAGCCACCGTCTGCGCAACATCGCCGCCCAGGAGGGAGTGCCTCCGCAGCGGGTGCGCAATCGGTACGTCTTCCAGCGGGTGCTGGCACGCCTGGCGCGCGACTCCCGCTGGGTGCTGAAGGGCGGGTTCAGCCTCGAACTCCGCCTGGGCCTGGCGGCCCGGACGACCAAAGACCTCGACCTGCTGCTCACCGACGTCGCGGGTCTCACGGCTGCCGACCTGCAGGACCTGCTCGACGAGGCCCTGGACATCGACCTCGGCGACGAGTGCACGTTCCGCGTCCGGCTCCCGCGGCAGGTGCGGGCCGAAGACGAGATGCCGTCCACGTGGCGCGTCGTCGTCGAGGTGTTCGTGGCCCGCAGCCCGTGCGAGATGGTCACCATCGACGTGGTCACCCGTGCGGCGGAGCCGACCGAAGGCGTGGACGCAGTGGCCGTCCGTCCGGTGCTCGGTGGCGAGCCGTTCGCCGTCCGCAGCGTCGACCTGCCTCGTCGCGCTGCCGAGAAACTGCACGCCTACGCTTGGATCTACGCCTACGAACGGCCGTCCTCGCGGGTGAAGGACCTGGTGGATCTCGCCCTCCTCGTCGAGCAGGGGCTCCTCGAACCGGCGCCGTTCGCCCGTGCCGTGCAGACCGTCTTCGCCGAGCGGGACATGACCGTCCCTCCCAGGGACCTGCCCGACCCACCGGGCGACTGGCGGGCGCCGTTCGCGGCCATGGCCGCCGAGATCGGTCTGAGCGAGACCACCCTCGACGCTGCGGCCGTGCTGGTGCGGCGCTTCTACCTGTCCACCGTCAACGACGAGGAACCCCGGTGACCCCTGCGAAGAACTCCGCTCAGACCACCCAGGCCCGCCTGCAGGCGGTCATCAACCAGTCGCGGCAGATCATGCGCAAGGACGCCGGTCTGAACGGCGAGTTGGACCGCCTGCCACAGCTGGCCTGGCTGCTGTTCCTCAAGGCGTTCGACGACCTGGAGGAGGAGCGCGAGACGCTGGAGGCGGGCTACCGGCCGGTGCTTCCTGAGGAGTTCCGCTGGCGCTCGTGGGCGTCGGGCAGCGACATGACCGGTGATCCGCTGCTGGTGTTCGTCAACGGCAAGTTGCTGCCCAAGCTGCGCGGCCTCCAAGGGTCGGGACGGCCCGGCGACCCCCGCGACACCCTGGCGCGGGTGTTCCAGGACACCACGAACCGGATGCTCTCGGGGCATCTGCTGCGGCAGCTCGTCGACCAGGTGAACAAGGTCGAGTTCTCCCACCGCGACGAGATGCATGCCATGGCGCTGTTCTACGAGACCATGCTGCGCGAGATGAGGGACGCAGCGGGCGACTCGGGGGAGTTCTACACGCCACGTCCGTTGATCCGGTTCATCGTCGAGCAGGTCGACCCGCGCCCCGGTGAGATTGTTCTCGACCCCGCCGCCGGCACCGGCGGCTTCCTCATCGAGGCGTACAAGCACATGACCGCGGGGAACGTGTCGGCATCCGAGGTCGAGCAGGTGAAGGTCGGGCTGCGTGGTATCGAGAAGAAGCCGATGCCGCACCTGCTGGGCCAGATGAACCTGCTACTGCACGGCATCGACCGGCCGAGCTTCACCGAGCAGAACTCCCTCAACTTGCCGCTCGCCGACGTGCGGCGTGCCGGCGTGGACGTCGTGCTGACGAACCCGCCCTTCGGAGGCGAGGAGGAGAAGCTCGTCCAGGACAACTTCCCCGTGCAATACCGGACAGCCGAGACCGCCTGGCTGTTCCTGCAGTCGGTGATGGCGCGGATCGAACGGAGCCCGCTGGGACGCTGCGGCATCGTCGTGCCCAATTCAGTGCTCTTCGACACCGGAGTAGGCGGCAAGATCAAGGCCGACCTGATGAGCCGGTTCAACCTGCATACCGTGCTGCGGCTGCCCAACGGGGTCTTCGCGCCGTACACGATCATCCCCAGCAATGTGCTCTTCTTCGAGAAGGGCAAGCAGGGCCCGGTGTGGTTCTACGAGATCCCAGCCCCCGAGGGACGCAAGAACTACACCAAGACGAAGCCGATGCGCTTCGATGAGTTCGCCGACTGCGCGGCGTGGTGGGACGGACGCCGCCGCGACGGACGCGTCGAGAACGAGCGAGCCTGGCGCGTGGACGCCGCGACGATCCGGGAATCTGGCTACAACCTCGACCTGCACAACCCGCATCGGCCGGACGACCTGGAGCACCGGTCCCCCAAGGAGCTGGTCGCCGAGCTGATCGAGACCGAGCGGGAGCTGCTACGACTGTACGAGGACCTTCAGCGCGAGATCGACGGGTTCGCGCTGTGAAGGTCGAGTGGGTGCCGCTTGGAGAAGTCCTGCGAATGGAGCGGGCACCGATCGACCTTGTGGCCGGGGATACTTACCGGCGGATCGGCATCTTCTCCTGGGGCAAGGGGATGCTTCGACGGGAGCCTGCCTCGGTCACCGAGATGGGGAGCATGAAGTACTTCAGCTTCCCGATTCCGTCTCTGATCTTCAGCAACATTCAGGCTTGGGAGGGCGCTGTCGCTCTGGCGGGCACTGCAGATGCGGGCCACGTGTGTTCCAGCCGCTTCTACCCCTACGTCCCCAAGGTGGGTGCGGACGTCGATCTCACCTACCTTCTGGAGTTTTTCCGTAGCGAGGATGGCCTTGCGCTGATGCGACGAGCCAGCCCAGGCACGCAGGTACGGAACAAGGTCCTGAGCCGAGCGGCGCTGGAGGCAGCCCGAATCCCACTTGCCTCCCGCCCCGACCAAGACCGCATAGCCGCCCACCTGGGGGCCCTGCCCACCTCCACGACTTCTGCGAGGCGTCGACCACCTGCTCGAGCTCACACAGCGCGACTGGGCCGGGGATGACTTGGTGGTCTCCGACGTGCTGGAGCCCGTCACGAGGCGCGAGCGGCCGGCAGCCGAATCCGTGTACCCCATGCAGGGCGGTCAAGTGGTACGGGGCATGGGGCTCTTCACCCGTGAGCTCAGGGCGGGCTCAGAACTGCGGGGCGCGGTGTTTCGCATCGAGCCTGGGGATCTCGTCTACAACCGGCTGTTCGCCTGGAAGCAGTCGTTCGCCTTGGCCACAGTCGTTGGTTGGGCGCTCGAACGAGTTCCCGACCTTCCGGGTGAGGACGGACCGCGTCCGACCTAGAGTCCTGCTCGCTGCCTTTCTCAGCCCGAAGTTCACGGCGGCGGTGAATGCCGCCAGCACTGGGAGTACGCCGACCAGTCGGAACCGGCTCAAGGAACGGGACTTCCTTGGCCTGCCCATCACGATCCCGCGGCCGCGCGAGCAGGCCGCCATCGAGGCGTCTCTGCAGGTGATCGATCGGATCAAGCCTCTTGCGAAGCGCGCCGAGGAACTCGCCCGAGCTGTGCTCCCCGCCGCCCGGAACGAGATCTTCAGCGCGATGCGGTGACGCTGCGCCAGGCGGCGTCCGTGACCACCACATGGTCGAGGAACCGCAGGCCTACCTGACCGGCTGCGTCGATGACCCGCTGGGTGGCGGCCCGGTCGGCGTCCGTCGGGGTGGGGTCGCCGCCGGGGTGGTTGTGGGCCAGGGCGAAGACGACGCCGTCGTGGCGCAGCACCGCGCTGAGCACCTCCCGCACGGGCAGGCCACAGCCGCTCGCGCCGCCCATGGCCACCTCCTCGAGGTGGCGCAGGCGTAACCCCGAGTCGGCGACCAGCACGAGTAGCCGCTCGACGCGCCCGCCGTTGAGCCGTGCCTGGGCCACTGCGGCGATCGTCCCGGAGTCCGTCAAGCGGGGGAGGTCGTCGGGGGATCCGAGTCGACCAGCCAGCGCCAGCGCGGCGACCAGGCGTGAAGCCTTGGCCGGACCCACGGCGTCCAGGCGCGCCAACTCGGGCACTCCCCAGCGGGACAGGCCGGCAACCCCGCCGCACCGGGCAAGCAGGTCTTGGGCGAGGGCGATGGCGTTGTGGCCGGGCCCGCCGGTCCCGAGCAGGATGGCGACCAGTTCGGCGTCACTCAGGGCCCGGGCGCCCTCGCGCAGGAGCCGTTCTCGCGGGCGGTCGTGAGCCGGCAGCGTCCTGAGGGGTGGGGAGGTCATGGGGACAGTCTGGCGGACGACCCCGAGGCTGCGCATCGCCCCTGTGGATAACCCCGTCCGTGTTGGAACTGGGAGTGGGCATACTGCTGGGGATCCCCCCCCAGGAGCCGACCTCGCGTTGATCCAACCCACGCCATCTGGCCCGCCCTCGCTTGGAGAGCAGGCTGTCCGCTGACCCGCAGCAGGCGTGCGCACACCAGGCTGGGGGCGACCCGCGCCGCTTCGCGGGCCTGGAGGTCAACACCGGGGCCGACATCGTTTTGGTGGTGCGGCTGAGGGCCCGTCCAGCGCCGTTATGGGGTCACGCCAGGGGCAGGCGCCCCCCTTGTTGCATGAGCTCAGCCAGATCACGGTAGGCGAGCCCGCGTCGCTCGGCACGATTCACGAGCGGGGCCTTGGCCGATAGAATCGGCTCCACGTCAGCACCTCGAGAAGCTGTCGTCAGGCCCCCGGGTGTTGGCGCACCGCGGGGGCTTTTCCTGTCCACAGCCGAGCTGGTATGCCCCTGTTATGCCCAGCGGACACAAACGAAAGGGGCCCCGACTGCGTTCCCGCTAGTCGAAGCCAATGACTTGATGGTCGGGGTGACAGGATTTGAACCTGCGACCTCTTCGTCCCGAACGAAGCGCGCTACCAAGCTGCGCCACACCCCGATGGCCCGGCAAGCGAGCCAGAAGGTAGCTTAGCCCAATCCTGACCCGCGTGACCAATCGGGCCACGGATCGGCATCACCGCACGGCCACCAGCGTCAACAGGCTCGCCTCGGGTCGACAGAACAGGCGGTAGGGAGCGAAGGGGGACGTGCCGAGACCCGCCGAGACGTGCAGCCAGCTCTGGTTGCCCCGGTGCTCGAACCGGTGCAGCCCCTTGGCGAGGGCGGGGGGAAGGTCGCAGTTGGTGGTCAGCGCGCCGTGGAACGGCAAGCACACCTGCCCACCGTGGGTGTGGCCGGCCAGGATCAGGTCGACGCGGTCGTCCGTCATGGCGTCGAGCACGCGACGGTAGGGGGCGTGGGTGACCCCCAGGCGCAGCTGGGCGTCTTGCGGCGCTGGGCCCGCCACCGCGCGGTAGTCGTCAGCACCGATGTGGGCGTCGCCGGTGCCGCGACAGTCGATCGTCAGCCCGTTGACCTGCACCGTGGCGCGGGCGTTGACGAGGTTGTGCCAGCCAGCAGCGGTGAACGCCTCGACGAGTTCTTGCCAGGGCAAGTCCTGCCCTCGGACACGCTGCTTCGTCGGGCGCATCAGATACCCGAGCGGATTGACCAGAACCGGCGTCAGGAAGTCATTGGAGCTGACGACGAACACCCCGGGGTACTTCAGCAGCGGCGCGTAGGCGGCCAGCAGGGGCTCGAGGGCCCGCCGCTCACCGAAGTTGTCGCCGGTCGAGACCACCAGGTCGGGCTGCAGATCGGCCAGTGAGTTCACGAAACGCTTCTTGCGGTCCTGGCGGGCGAGCAGGTGCAGGTCCGACAGATGAAGCACGCGCAGGGGCCGGGCGTTGGCAGGCAGGATCGGCACCGTGTAGCGGCGCAGCAGGAAGGCCTGCGCCTCCGCCATTCCTGCTGCCAATCCCAGGGCGGCCGTCCCAGCGAACGCGCCTGCCAGCATCGCCCCGTGGCTCTTACCGGGCACTAGTCGTTCCCTCGCGAGCGCCTAGCCACCTGGCTGATCCTGCGCGGGCTGCTCATCCACGGGTCGCGCCTCGGTGGTTCGCCGGGTGTTGGGCCTGGTGGCCGTCGCCTTGGGCTTGGGCCGCGTGTCGCCGATCCATCTGAACTCGGGGAAGGGGGTCTTGGGCCGCGACTGCAGTGCCTGGGTCATCATTCCCTTCCAGATGCGTCCGGCGTCGCCACCACCGGAGCCGCCCAGGTAGGTCTTCGAATAGGGCAAGACCATGTTGGCCACCCCGCTTCGGCCCGTCTCCTTCCAGTAGCTCGACTCCTTGTCCTTGGCGATGAAGGCAGACCCGGCCAACTCGGGGGTGTAACCCGAGAACCAGACGGCGCTGGAACCGTCGATGGTGCCGGTCTTGCCCGCCTGCGGCCAGCCACCCGGGGCCAGCGCCGCACGGCCGGTGCCCTGGGTGATGACCACATTCAGGGCATAGGAGACACCGGCTGCCACATTGGGATCAATCGTCTGACGGCAATTGGCACTGGGCACCGGCACCTCTTCACCCTGCCGGGTCACCACCGACTTCAGGATGATCGAGTCGCAGTAGATGCCGTTGTTGGCGAACGTGCCGTAGGCGCGGGCCATCGTCAGCGGGCTGACCTCCATGATGCCCAGCACGAAGGCCGGGTAGAGGTCCATGTTCCAGCCCTCCTCGATGTCGGTCGTGCCGTTCTGGAGGTCCGTCTGTCCGTTGCTGCCCGGCACCGAGGCCACGACCCCGGCAGCCTTGGCCATCCGCACCGAGTCGCAGATGCCGATGTCACGCTCCAGCTGGACGAAGAAGGTGTTCACCGAGTTGCGGGTCGCGGTGAGCAGATCGATCGTCCCGGCGCTGGAGCTGGACGCGTTCTTCGGTGCGTAGGGGCCGGTCTTGAAGGGCCCGTCACAGCTCGTGAAGGTCTGTCCGCCGAACTCCATCGAGCCGGGGGCCGAGTATGTCCTGCCCAGCCCGACACCCTCATTGAGCGCTGCAGCCAGCGTGAAGGTCTTGAACGTCGACCCTGCCTGGTAACCCTCGTTGCCACCCATGTTCAGCGGCACGTTGTAGTTGTGGTACGTCTCGCCGGCGTCCTTGTCGCCGCCCATCGTCGGGCGGGACTGGGCCATGGCGACGATCAGACCCGTCCTCGGCTCCACCAGCGCGGAGCCGGCCACCACCGGGTCACGCGGATCGATCATCGCCGAGACGGCCTGCTGGGTCTGGTCCTGGGCCACCGGGTCGATCACCGTCTGGATGGTCAGGCCGCCGCGGTTCAGCGACGCCTCGCGCTCTGCGGAAGTGCTGCCCAAGCCCGGCATCTGATCACTGAGGAGGGTCCGTTTCACGTAGTCACAGATGAACGGATAGCGCGATCCGACACAACCGTCCCGGTTCGGGATCACCCGGTCGGTGTCGAATCCGTAAGCCTTCATCTCGGCGACGGCAGCCTCGTTGGTGGGCTCAATGCCCTGGAACCAGGCCGGGTCTTCGGTGTCCAGCTGCAGCACCCGGTTCAGCACCACGTTGCGGCGCTGGAGCGCAGCTGCGGTGTAGTTCACCGGGTCAGTGACTGACGGGCTCTGCACGAGCCCTGCCAGCAACGCGGACTGTTCCAGATTGAGGTCCTTGGCGTCGATGCCGAAGTAATGGGTGGCCGCTGCCTGTACCCCATAGGTCTGGTCCCCGTAGTAGGCGATGTTCAGGTAGCGCTCCAGGATCTGATCCTTGCTGAGCTTCTTCTCCATCGCGACCGCGTAGCGCATCTCGATGATCTTGCGCGAGATGGTCTGCTCCTGGGCCCGGCGCATGCCGTCCTCGTCGCCGTTCTCCTGGGCGATCTGCACCCGGACGAGCTTGACGTACTGCTGGGTCAGCGTCGACCCGCCTGACGTGCTGGAGCCGGCGACGTTGCCGGCAGCGGCGCGGGCCATGCCCGTCAGGTCGATGGCGCCATGGTGGTAGAAGCGGTGGTCCTCGATGGCCAGCTGCGCCTTCTGCATCTCCGGCGAGATCTGGTCGAGGGGAACGTAACTGCGGTTCTGGTCGTAGAAGGAAGCCAGCACCGAGCCATCGGCCAGGAGCACGTTGGAGGCCTGCTGCTGGGGAGGCGCGGTCAGGTCCTGCGGCAGGTCCTCCAGACCGTTGGCTGCCGCCTTGACGCTGCCGGCAGCCAAAGCCACCATCGGCACCGCCAACCCTGCCACGAGCAGGCCGGCGAGAACGCTGGCCACCAGGAACATCAGGAACGAATACAGCCTGGAACCTTGTCTGCCTCCACCCATGAGAGCAAGAGTACGTGACGCATGTGAAGGAAACCCGCAGGTCTGCTGGCCCACCCCTGCGCCGGTGTGGACCACCCAATCCGTCATTTGAAGTTCACGCTGCGACGTGTAGATTTATACTCGTCGCGCGCGAGCGGAAGGGGCCCCAATGGCGGTCGCTGATGTCGATGACTGGCCAATGAGGGCCAAGTGCAGGGGTATGAATGACGCCCTGTTTCCCGAAGGCAAGGATCAGAAACGCGCCAAGGCCGTTTGCACGGGTTGTATAGTCCGCGCGCTGTGCCTGGCTGACGCTCTCGACAACCGGATCGAGTGGGGTGTCTGGGGCGGCATGACCGAACGGGAACGACGCCAGTTGCTCCGCCAGCGTCCCGACGTCAAGTCCTGGTCCGTGGTCCTCGGGGCCGTGGCCGAGTCAGCTGCCACCGTCAAGGTGGTCGACACGAGCTTCGACCAGCTCGAGCCTGAGCTGTTGGCCAACGCGCCGGTCGACGAGGCCGTCGAGTCCAGTTGAAGCCGCGCAGTTCCTGATGACCAGTCTGCGCAAGCCGTTGGACATCGCGGGGGAAACGCAGCGCCGCAGGACGAACCGCGCCAACCGGATGTTCAGGGTCCTGGCCGAGTTGTACCCCGACGCCCGTTGCGAGCTCGACTTCCGCAGCCCGTTCGAGCTGCTCATTGCCACGGTGCTGTCGGCCCAGAGCACCGACAAGACCATCAACACGGTGACGCCGGCGCTGTTTCGGCGCTACCCCCGCCCGGAGGACTTCGCAAACGCAGACCAGGCCGACATGGAGGAGACGATTCGTTCGACGGGCTTCTTCCGCAACAAGGCGACGGCTGTGATCGGAATCGGAAGGGCTCTCGTCGACAACTTCGACGGTGCGGTGCCGGTGGGGATCGACGAGCTCGTGACCCTGCCGGGTGTGGGCCGCAAGACGGCGAACGTGGTGCGAGGGCACGCGTTCGGGCTGCCGGCCATCACCACAGACACCCACGTGCTGCGGCTCAGCCGGCGCATGGGGTGGACCACCTCGACCAAACCCGACGTGGTGGAAGCCGAAGTGGGAGCACTGTTCCAGCCGCAGTTGTGGACCCAGGTCAGCGACGTGCTGATCTTCCATGGCCGTCGCCGCTGCCACGCCCGCAAACCTGCCTGCGGTGTCTGCCCGGTGGCCGCACAATGCCCCAGCTTTGGTGAGGGCCCCACCGACCCGGACGAAGCCGCACGGTTGGTCAAGGGATGACGCCGCTGATCCCCGGGCCATTCCGGCGCCTGCAGTCGAGCCTGGACGCCATCGGCAACCAGGCACTACGTACTGTGACCGGGAAGGCACGCGCCAGCGTGCTGATCATGCTGTCCGACACCGACAGCCCCGACATCACTTTCACCGAGCGGGCACACACGCTGCGCCATCATCCCGGCCAGCTGGCCTTCCCCGGCGGACGCAGGGACGCCACTGACCGCGGGCCGGTCGACACGGCCGTCCGGGAGGCCCGGGAGGAGATCGGTCTGGACCCGTCGGGGCTGCATGTCATCGGAACCCTCCCACGGGCGGACCTTCCGGTGAGCAGCTTCACTGTCGTGCCTGTCGTCGGCTGGTGGGACGGTCGCCAACCGGTGGCTCCGGTCGACCTGGGCGAGGTGGCGTCCGTGCACCGCTGGACGATCCAGGCGCTCGCGGACCCGTCGCATCGGGTGACCTGGAGTCTGGGTGCGGGGCGCACCGGGCCGGCCTGGCAGTTCGGCGAGTTCTTCCTGTGGGGGTTCACCGCGAAGCTGGTCGATCGGGTGCTGGAGCTCGGCGGCTGGACACAACCGTGGGACTCCGAGCGTGTGGTGCCGGTGCCGCGCCGGTTCAGCAACGACCAGCCGCAAACAGACGGCTGACGGCCAGTTCCGACGACGCCAGGGCTCAGACCGCGTCGGCTGACCGCTTGGCGGCCTCCAAAGGCTCCCCGGCAATCACGTCCTCGGCCAGCCAGACACCCTTGGGGTCGCGCAGCCCCAGCCGGCCCTCGGCAACGCCGGCGGAGATGGACTCCGAAAGCGCGGCGAAGCTGGCCTTGGTCTCGGCAATGGTGCTCTCGGGCATCTTGATCTGCTTGACCTGCTTCACCCCGATCAGGGCGAACACGGCCACGAACAGGATGGCAACCACCAACATGGTGGTGAAACCCCAGCCCAGGCTGACCAACATGTCCAGGTCGAAGACCTTGCTGAACAGGACGCTCAGCCACAGCCCCACCATGAACAGCAGCAGCCACAACATGCCGATGCCGATCACTGCAGCGGCGCCGAGCAGGCCGGCCCCGATACCCGCGTGCTTGGCGCTGGGCCTGATCTCCGCCTTGGCCAACTCGCGGATACCCGAGAACAGCCTGGTGGCTTCGGTGGTGACGTTGTTGACGTAGTCAAACACCGACGGACGTTGAGCCATGTCGTCTCCTAATCGCAGCCTGCTGTCCTGAGCCTAGTGGGTGCCCGGCGGCTCGGGGGGCATGGGCCGGATGCCGTCACAGCGGAATGATCAGGGCGTCGTCGGTGAGTTTGATCGGGTGGGTGAGCTCGTCATGGTCGACGTGGGCGCGGACGCACTTCAGCTGGTACGGCAGCAGCAGCTCGTTGCCGGTCGAAGCGGAGTCATAGATCAGCCCGGCGTCGGCGAGCACGTCCGAACGCTCTGCCTCCGTCAGCCGCGAGATGGCGGGTAGCCCGTCCACCATCGCGATCATTCCGTCGCGCTCGATGGGCACCCAGATTCGGAAGCTGCGCTCCTCGTGCTGGGGGAAGTACTTGCTGTTGATCAGCGTCTGCAACGATTCCGAACCATACTGCCCCGCCATGGCGCCGGGGTCGACGCCCCGGATCAGAGCCAGCAGCCGACGCACCCACGGCACTGAGTCGTCGCGCACCAGGTAGCTGGCCGACACCCAGCCCGTGGTGGTCAGCAGTCGCGCGAACTCGGGCAGCACCAAGCCAGGCGCGAAGTGGTGCAGGACCTGGTGAACCAGGACCACGTCGAAGCTGCACGACTCGAAAGGCAAGGCCTCGGCGCGGGCCAGCACAGCTTCGACACCGGGCGTGCGGGCGAGCCCCTGCACCCGACGTGCGTTCTTGTCCGCCGCGAAGACCGGATGGCCGCTGCCTGCGATCATCCTGGGCAGGTACGAGGTGTCGGACAAGGCGAGCACTCTGTTGCTGTGCGTGGCCGACCAGCCACTCGACCGCCGCGGGTGGGAAATGGGGGCGGCGTGACTGCATGGCCCCGACTCTAGACGACTGGCACCCAGGCACTAACCCCGGCACCCCGACGGGTCATCCTGCTGGGCCGTCCTGCCGGACTGGGGTTGGCTGTCCACAGGCCGACCCGGGCCCCCGGTTGTCCACAGGTTCCGTGCGGGCTGGATGATCCGGCTGGTGGCCTTGGACAGTGGGGACATGGCCAAAGTTCCGCTCGTGATCAGCCGTGAGCCGCGTCTGTGTGAGGCGGCGAGCGCAGCAGCTGCAGCCTGCGGGGTGCCGTTGAAGGTGGTGCGTGACTCGTCTGGAGTCCGGGCGTTGTGGCGTGAGGCCTCGGTGGTCGTCATCGGCGTGGACAGTGCAGCGATGGTGGTCGGCCTCGGCCTGCCCCAGCGGCAGGGCGTCCATCTGGTGGGGGACGACCTGGCTCAGTTGGCGGTGTGGTCAGTGCCGCTGGACGCCTCGGTGCTGAGTCTCGTCGACCAGGGTGGCTACCTCACGGCGTTGATCAGCGGCGATGAGGATGCCCTGGGTGGGCGGGCTCGGGTGCTGCGGGTGGTGGGCGGGTCCGGGGGTGTGGGTGCCTCGACACTGGCAGCGGCGCTGGCGCAGCGAGCTGCCAACAGGGGGCTGGGTGTCGCATTGGTCGAGCTGGACGCGTGCGGTGGTGGCATCGACCTGATGTACGGCGCCGAGAGGGCGCCCGGGTGGCGCTGGCATGATCTCGCTGCGGCCAGCGGTCACCTGGGTTCCCTGCAGGGCCACCTCCCCAACGTCTCCGGTGTCGATCTGTTGGCCATCGGGCGTGCCTCAGGTGAGCGTGACGGAGCGGGTGGCAGTGTGCCCACCCTGCCCGGTGCCGAGGCGGTCCGCGCGGTGGTCGCTTCGCTGCGGCGCAGCCACGATCTCGTGGTCCTCGACTCCGGGGCCGATCCCGGTGGCGCCGACCGCAGCCAGGCACAGACCCTGCTGCTGGTCGCTGCCGAGGTCAGGGCGGTTGTCGCCGCCCGTTCCCGAGCCGCTTTCCTGGGCCTTCAGGACGCCTCGGTGCTGGTTCGCACCGGCCCAGGGCGCCGTCTGGACCCCCTCTTGGTGGCCGACACCCTGGGAATGCCGTTGGTGGGCGTCATCGGCACCGACGGGGGCCTCCCGTTGGCCCTTGAGTCGGGCGACCCACCGGGCAGGGGTCGCGGCCGTTACGGCAGGCAAGTGGACGCGTTGCTGCAGGTGGTGCTGGGCGATGAGTGAGCTCGCTCTCGAGCAGGTGCGCATGCGGTTGGCGGGTTTGGGGCGGGCCTACCAGCCGGCCGACGTGGCGGACGCGTTGCGGTCGGTCGGCCGAGTGGTTTCCGACGCCGCAGTGTTGGCGACCCTGGACGAGCTGCGCCGCACCAGCGTCGGCGCGGGTCCGCTGGAGGCCCTGCTGCGGGCGCCGGGCGTCACGGATGTGCTGGTCAATGGGCCGGGCCAGGTGTTCGTCGACCAGGGGGCCGGGCTGCGTCAGGTGGATCTCCAGTTCGCCAACGACGACGAGGTACGCAGGCTGGCCACCCGCTTGGCGGCCTCGGTGGGGCGTCGGCTCGACGACGCCAGCCCCTACGTCGATGCCCGTCTGGGTGACGGCACCCGGTTGCATGCCGTGCTGGCCCCGCTGTCCGCGCCGGGCACCTGCCTGTCGTTGCGGGTGCCGTCGGGCCGTGCCTTCAGTCTCGACGACTGGCAGGCGAACGGGTCGATCGGCGATGAGGTGGCCGGCCTGCTGCGCGCCCTGCTGGCGTCCCGGGCTGCCTTCCTGATCAGCGGTGGCACCGGTTCCGGCAAGACCACCCTGCTGGCGACTCTGCTGGGGCTGGTGCCGACAGATCAGCGGGTGCTCGTCGTGGAAGACTCTCGGGAGCTGGTGCCCGATCATCCGCACTGCGTGCGGTTGGAAGGACGTCCGGCCAACGGTGAGGGTGTCGGTGCTGTGACGCTGACCGACCTGGTGCGCCAGGCCCTGCGGATGCGGCCCGACCGGCTGGTGCTGGGTGAGGTTCGGGGCGCGGAGCTGTGCGACCTGTTGGCAGCGCTGAACACCGGCCACGAGGGTGGCTGTGGCACTGTGCACGCCAATTCGGCCGTCGACGTGCCGGCCCGGCTCGAGGCGTTGGCGGCCCTGGGCGGGCTGTCCAGGGATGCCTGCCACGCCCAGGTGGCGGCGGCCATCCGGGTGGTGGTTCATGTGGTGCGGCACCGGTCGGGGCGTCGCGGGGTGGGCCAGATCGGCGTCACCCGCCGCGACCAACACGGCCTGGTGACAGTTGTGGACGCCGTGCGTTGCGACGAGTCCGGCCGCGCCGTTGCAGGGCCTGGGCGTGACGAGCTGAGGACGGTGATCGGGGCATGACGGGGCTTGCACTGTTCGCCGCACTGACGGCCACCTGGCTGTTGATTCCTGACGGTCGCGGGCTGCGGCTACGAGGCCAGTCCGCGGTGGCGTTGGCGGCGAGTGATTCCAGTTCGCCGCGCTCTCGGGGAGCGGCGGTGATGGTGGGGGTCGGGGCAGCCATGGTCACGATCGCCTTGCTGCTGCCCCGATTGCTGCCTTGGGCCCTGGTGCTGTCCATGCTCGGCCTCACAGGCTGGTGGCTGGGTGCACGTGCTCGCGCGCGTCGGGTGCGAAGGCTGGCCGAGCGCGAGGTTGCCCATGCCTGTCTGGTGTTGGCGGGGCAGTTGTCGATCGGTCAGGTGCCGGGGGTGGCGCTGGCAAACGCAGCTGTGGACTGTTCCCCGCTGGGGGAGAGCGCGGCAACCCAACGAATTGGTGGCGACACCGGGGCGGCGTTGTGCAGGGCGGGTCAGGTCCCGGGGCAGGAGGGGTTGGCGGAGCTGGGCGTGGCTTGGCAGCTGTGTGAACGGACCGGTGCGCCGCTGGCCCACGCGTCCACGGGTGTTGCCGAGGCGCTGCGCCTGGCTGAAGCAGCCCACTCGTCCGTGGACGCTGAGCTGGCCAGCGCCAGGCTCACCGGGCAGTTGCTGGCCGTGTTGCCCGGATTGGGGTTGGGGTTGGGTTTCGTCGGCGGGGCAGACCCGTTGGGCTTCCTGATCGGGACGCCGCTGGGTCAAGGCTGCGTGGTGGCGGCGGTGGGATTGCTCTGTGCTGGCCTGATGTGGACGGAGAAGCTCTCTGAAGTGGAGGTCAACGGGTGAACAGCGACTGGTGGCTGTTGGCGGTGCTGGCATCGATGGCAGCGGTCTGGCTGCTGGCGCCCAGCGGCCAGGCCAGGGCGTCGGGTCTGCGCGCTGGGCAGGGCACGGACAGCCTGGACCGGCTGGAGCGGCAGTTCAGCGCCCGGCTCGACGCGCCGGCCCGGTGGGTCCGGCTGTCGGCGGGTGGTGCTGCAGCGCTGCTGGTCTGGACGCCGTTCAGCAGCACTGTCGTTGGGGCACTGGCCGGGCTGGTGATCGGCGTCGTCGTGGTGTTGGCGCTCGGCCGGGTCGAGGGTGCCGCCTCCAAGCGTGAGCGGGCCGCATTGAGTGCCCAGCTACCAGCCGTCCTGGAGCTGATGGCCAGCAGCCTGGACGCCGGCCTGCCGTTGCGCGGGGCGTTGTCCGCGGTGGCGGCCGTCTGCGCTGAGCCCACGGCCAGTCTGCTGCAGGGCATTCAAGCCCAGACCCAGATCGGGCGCAGCGACGCCGAGGCTTGGGGCTCGTTGCGTAGTCACCGGGTGTGGGGTGATGCGGCCCGTGACTTGGCGCGGTCGGCTGACTCCGGGGCAGCGGTGGCCCACGTGTTGCGGGTGCATGCCGCGGAAACCCGACGACGACGTTGGGCTGGTCTGGAGGTTCGCGCCCGCGCAGTCGGCGTGAAATCGGTGCTGCCCCTGATGACCTGCTTCTTGCCGGCGTTCATCCTGCTGGGCGTGGTGCCCATCGTGGCCAGTGGGTTGGGCGAGTACCTGGGCCGGCTTGGCTGACGGGCTCAGTCGGGCGCGGTGCGACGGCCGGCGCGCCCAGCCGGCACCTCCGGCGGGAGCATCAGGGCTTGTGCGTCGGCGGCCACCTGTCAGAATGACTGCGTGCCCATCGACTTCGACGAGATGTCCCGCGTCTACGACACGCCCGACAAGGTCACGCGGTCGCGTGCCATCGCGGCGGCGATCGCAGACGCGATTCCGCTGTCCGTGCAGATGACCGCGCTCGACTACGGCTGTGGCACCGGCATCCTCAGCTGGGAAATGGCCCCTTTCCTCGGGCACATCACATTGGCTGACTCATCAGAGGGCATGCGTGAAGTAGCCGCAGAGCGCCTCGCTGAGCGCCCGGACGCCGCCCGGTTCACCTTGATCGATCTCGACCTTGCCATCCAGCCGGCGCCCGCAACGTACGACCTGGTGTACAGCTCGCTGGTGCTGCACCACATCGACGACACTGCCGGCATCCTGCGGGCCATGTTCGCCGCCGTCAATCCGGGCGGGTGGGTTGCCATCGCCGACCTCGATCACGACGACGGCAACCGCTTCCACCCGCAGGATTTCGCCGGCCACACGGGCTTCCATCGTCATGCTCTGCAGCAGGACGTCCTCGCAGCCGGGTTCGAGCAGCCGGCGTTCCGCACCGCCACCACGCTCACAAAGGGCCTTGAAGGGTCCGAGCAGACGTTCGACGTGTTCCTGCTGACGGCACGCAAGCCCGGCTGATCAGGGCGGCTCTTGTTTCTTCTTCCAGGGCGTTGACCCGATGCGACGAGTTGTCCACAGCGGCTGGCTCAGCTGCTGGTCGTCCACAGCGGTGTTGTCCCGCTGACCGTTCGGGGGGTCTGCGGGGATGGTGTTGGTGCCCCCGCGAAGGGCGGGTGCTGACACAAGAGCTCGTCCGAGAGGAACCTCCCATGACCAATCCTGTGGATACCATCATCGTCTCCACGCTCGCCCGTATCGATCCCGAGACGCAGCCCGCTCATGGTGACGAGCTGGTCGAGGCCCATTCCCGGCCGCTGCGCAGGGCCGTGCATCGAGGCATGGTGACCGCTGAGTACGCGGTCGGCATCCTGGCGGCGGTCGCTTTTGCCCTCGTGCTCTACAGCGTGGTCACCGATGACCAAACGAAGAACGCCCTGCTGCGCGTCGTGATCGACTGGATGGGCCAGCTCAGCGCCTTCCTGCCAAAGTGATGATGGCCTTGGGTGGGCAGCCAAGGCCGGCTGCCCACCCTGGTCCGGTTGTGCGTTGCGTGCGCCTCAGGAGGAGCGGAGATGAACAATCGGGGTCTTCGGCTGCCGGGCCAGGGCTCACCTGACAGTCAGTGGCAGGTGGGACGCGACGGGCGTGCTGCGCCCGTGTCTGAGCGCGGCATGGTGACTGTGGAGTTGGCGCTCGGTTTGCTGGTGGCCGCAGGGGTCGCCTTGGTGCTCGGCTGGGTTGTGAGTCTGGTGTCTCTGCAGACTGCGTGCGCTGACACGGCCTCCCAGGTGGCGCGCCAGTTGGCCAGGGGCGATGATCAAGCGGCAGCTGATGCTGAAGGCAATGCCCCTGCGGGCGCGGTCGTGACGACCAACACGGACGTGGGCAACATCAGCGTCGAGGTCCGGTTGGAAGCCAGCCTGGGGCCGATCGGGCCGGTGCCGCTGAAGGGCGTGGCGGTGATTGCGATGGAGCCGAGCCCATGACCAGCCCGGGGGCTGGCGGGCCGCCAGCCAGGACCGAGGCAGTGGCACCGTGGCGACCGTCGCGGTCCTGATGCTGCTGGTGGTGACGGCTGCAGTGGGGGTGTGGATGAGCGGTTGGATCGGTTGTGTCCACCAGGCCCGCAACGTCGCTGATCTGAGCGCTGTTGCAGCGGCTCAGGCCCACCAGCTGGGGGGCGACGGCTGTGCCGTTGCCCGCGCCACAGCGGAGCTCAACAGGGCTCAACTCAGCGAGTGCGGGGTCACCATCGGGGCCGGCGAGTTCATCGTCGACGTGCAGGTCGAGGTTGAGCTGCGGCCACAGGTTCGTGGCGGTCCCACCAGGGTCACTGAGCAGGCAAGGGCGGGCCTGGTGGACGCGGCCACGTGAGCAGGCTCGGGTCGAGGGCTCTGCTGTCTGCCTTCGGAGCCGGCTGCGGGCACCGGGCCTCGACAGCCAGGAGAGCTGCCAGAAGCTGCGCGGCCGAGCCCTTGTCGAGCATGGTGTTGCCGTTGCCGCACTTGGGGCTGACCACGCACGCAGGGCAGCCCGTTTCGCAGCGGCAGCTGTTCAGGCGTTCAAGGGTGGCGCGCGCCCAGCTGTCCGCCGTCTGATAACCGCGTTCGGCAAACCCGGAGCCGCCGGGGTGGCCGTCATGGACGAAGACGGTGCACACGCCGGTGTCGGGGTGCGACACCGTCGAGACACCGCCAATGTCCCACCGGTCGCACGGCGCGAACATCGGCAGCAGCCCGATCATCGTGTGCTCCATGGCGTGGGCCGCTGCGCCCAACCGCACAGCCGTGAACTCCAGCTCTGCGACGAGGTCGTCGGGAACCGTCCACCACATGGCTTTGGTCTGCATCCGGTGCTCGGGCAGCGCCAAGGGGGTTTCGTCCCAGACGTCGGTGGTGATCTCGTCCCTGCGCAGGTAACCGATCACCTGGCTGGTCAGCTCGATGTTGCCCCAGCTGACTGTGCCCCGCCCGAAGCCCCTGCTCGCTGTGGTGCCGAGCACCCGCACCTGTGAGACCGACTTCGGTTGGGTGAAGTACCCCGGGTGATCCAGATGAACGAGCGCATGGTTGTCGTCGGGCAGGTACTCGTCGACCAGCCACTGGTCGCCCTGCTGTAGGTAGACCGCACCCGGGTGCACGGTGCGGTCGGCAGCCCCCCGGTCGACGACGCCCACCACACGCCCGGAGCCAAGGTCGACGATGTCGATTGCCTTGCCGCCCAGACTGCGCAGGTCGATGGCGTCCACGGCCCGGTCGGGCCGGGTCCAGAACCAGCCGTTGGGGCGCTTCCGAAGCAGCCCGGCACTGGTCAGCTGCTCGAGCAGGCCGGGCATCGAAGGGCCGAACCAGCGTTCGTCCGCACTTGTCAGCGGCGCTTCCTGAGCGGCCGCGGCCAACTGCGGGCCCAGCACGTAAGGGTTGTCGGGAAAAAGCACGGTCTCCTCGACCGGGGCGTCGAAAATCAGTTCCGGGTGCTTGAACAGGAAACTGTCCAGCGGATCCTCGCGCTTCATCAGCACCACCAAGGCGTCACGATCTCCGCGGCCGGCGCGACCCGCCTGTTGCCAGAGCGCCGCCAGGGTGCCCGGGAAACCGGTGAGGATGACCGCATCCATGCCGGAAACGTCGATACCCAGCTCGAGAGCATTGGTGGCCGCAACCCCGCTGAGCGTCCCCTTGTGCAGGGCAGCCTCGAGTTTGCGACGCTCGTCTGCCAGGTAACCGGAGCGGTAGCTGGCAACCGATCTTCCGCTGGTCACCCGGTCCTGGGCGCGAACCCCGATCAGCTCCGCCTGGGTGCGAGAAGCCACGAAAGTGATGACCTGCTTGCCGTCGTCAACCAGCTGCGCCATCAGCTCAGCCGCGTCGTGGGGGGCGGTGTCCTGTGGTGCCCACAGAACCATGTCGCGGGCCGGGTGCGCAGAGGTGTCTTCGGCCACCACGGCCAGCGGCGCCGGCTCGCCGATCAGCTTGGCCCCGGCCTCGCCCGCGTTGGAGGCGGTGGCCGAGGCCAGGAGGAAGACCGGCCGGGAACCGTACCGTTCGCACAGCCTGCGCAAGCGACGCACCACCACGGCCATCTGGGCCCCGAACACCCCGCGGTAGCGGTGGCTTTCATCGATCACGACGTAGCGCAGCGTCGACAATAGCCGTGACCAGCGCGCATGGTTGGGCAACACAGACCGGTGCAACATGTCGGGGTTGGTCAGGATGTAGCTGGCGTGATCACGGGCGAAGCGCCGCTCCGCCGCCTCGGAGTCGCCGTCCAAGCAACAGACATCCCAACCCGCCGGCCCGAGCTCGCGGGCAGCCCGCCACTGGTCGTGCGCCAGAGCCTTGGTCGGCGCGAGGTAGAGCGCAGTGTGGCCCCCAACGCCGAGACGGGTACGCAAGTCGCTCACCTCGACGCCCAGACAGCAGTCCGGCCCCGCAGCGGTGGCTGCCATCACCGGCATCAGATAGCCGAGCGTCTTGCCGGAAGCCGTCGGGGTGCAGATGGCCACGTGCTGGCCGGCGTAGGCCAGCTCTGCGAGCTGCTGCTGATGCAGCCAAGGTCTTGTGATCCCACAGGTCTTGATGGCGTGCGCACAGCACTCGGGCAGCCAGACGGGCCAGTCGCCGAGCGCGCCAGCAGAGGCGTCCCGGTGGTGGACGTGCACGATCGCGTCACTGCCCTCCAGCCAACGCGGAATTGTCACGTTTTCAAGGGTGCCACGAGGATCCGACATAGTGCGTGGCTCGCTGGCGCTCGCCCGCGTGATGGGGAGGACCCCAACGCCCCCGTGGTGGTGCGTGGCTCGCTGGCGCTCGCCCGCGTGATGGGGAGGACCCAACGCCCCCGCCCGCGTGATGGGGAGGACCCCAACGCCCCCGTGGTGGTGCGTGGCTCGCTGGCGCTCGCCCGCGTGATGGGTCAAGTCACCAACTCGTGCCTATTTGGTCGGGAACCGCCTCTATGGACCTTCCCGACCGAATAGGCACGAGTTAGTTCTTCGCCAGCCTCCAGACAGACCCACGAGGGTCACCGCTGGTGGGTGTTCGGCGGGCGTTGGCAGGCAGGCTGGCGCTCGCCCGCGTGGTGAGGAGGACCCGTCAGCCTACGATCACCGAGCTGAGTTCGCCGACGTCGAGTTGGCGGGAGGTGCTGCGGTTGGTGGTGAGGGCGCCGCTGAAGCCGAGGGCGGACCAGTTGATGTTCCAGGTGGTGGTGGCAGTGACCGTGTACACGCCTTTGCGTTGGTACCGGTAGCCGCAGCTGGGGGAGGTGGCCATCGGGTCGGCAGTGTTGGGCCGCACGGTCATGGTGGTGCAGGTGACCTGCTGGCCGTCGCCCATGTCGAAGGTCGTGCTGGCGGGCGTGGCCGTGAGATTGATCGCGATGCCGTTCTGGGTGCTGGAGGCGTTGAGGTTGGTGGCGCCGGTGGTCCACAGCCAGATGGGTTGGCCGACGGCGACCATGTTCCATTCGTTGACGCCGGGGTCGGGGCCGATGACGGGTGGGGCGTCGGGGACGGTGAGGGAGGTGGTGGCCTGCTGGGCGCTGGTCTCGACCTGGGCACGGGTGATGGCGGGAGCAGCTGGCCCGCCGACCAGTGAGGTGGCGATCTCGCAGGGGTTCCCCGCTGCGGCTGCGGCTAGGCACTCTGGTGTCATGGTGAGGTTGACCGCTTGTTTGCTGGCCGTGTCCTGCTTGGGTTGGGACTGCTTCGACGCGGGCTGTGCTGGGACGGTGCCCCGTGTGCCGGCGGTCACCGAAACGTTGTTCAGACCTCGAACATCGCTGTTGGTCTGGGTGTCAATAGTGCAGCTGCCGGGTGCGCACGCGAAGGCGGTCGAAGTCCCTTGGATGAGACTGCTGCACAGGCACGTGGCGACTGCCAGGGAGCCAATCCTGGTTTTCAAGTGCATGAGTCCACCGCGTTCCCGGATTTGAAAGAGACCTTCCACACTCCGTCGGCGTCGAGTTTCATGACCGGTTGGTAGGCGCGGTAATGTCCACCTTCGTCAAAACCAGGCGGAGCTTGCAGCGCCATGCTGCTGTAGTCCTCGCAAACCTGGAGGGTGACCGTCGGCGGGTTCTCGACGAAGCCAGTCTGGTAGACCGAGGTCCATGCCGTAACCGTCGACCCGGAGACCAGCTTGATCCCGGCCGCCTTCATTCGCTGGATCTCGCCGAGGACTCGTTCCTGTTCGTCGTCCATGGTGGTGGCCTGCAGCTCGGGGGTGAGGGTGTCTGACCCGCCCTGCGCGAGAGCGGCGTCGAGGGCCGCGCTCGTAGGCTCTGTAGCCAGCGATGGCAGCCTCAACCCGGGGGTCCTGGCTTGTGCTGGGGGACGGCGCCGCACTGCTGGGGGCAGTCACACTGGGCGTGGAGGTTCCGGTTCCGTCCGGGTTTGCGCCGCAGCCTGCGAGGCCGAGGGCTGCCGTCAGCGTCAGGGCAGCAAGCCCGACGCTCGTGGCGCGTCGATTCGTCATCAGGCATCTCCACTGGGTGCGGGGTGGCGTCAGTGGTTGCATCTTGACATGGCGATGGGGCATCCCCACCGATCCAGTTCCGACCTGTGGACAGTCCCCAGCGTGACGCCGATTGTGGATAACGCGTCACCAATTCGGGCAGCCAAGGGCAACAACGGGAGTCATGGCCCCGTGGCACCATTGATCCCCGTGGCACCATTGACGGGTGCGCACCATTCTCAACGTCATTTGGTTGCTTCTCGGCGGTATTTGGCTCGCCGCAGCTTACTTCCTCGCAGGCGTCATCGCTTGCCTGCTGATCGTCACCATTCCTGTCGGCATCGCCTCGTTCCGGATGGCCCGCTACGTGCTATGGCCCTTCGGCACTCTCGTGGTGCAAAAGCCGAGTGCTGGAGCGGGCTCGACAATCATGAATGTCATCTGGTTTGTCACCGTCGGTTGGATCCTTGTGGTCGTTCATGTCATCACGGCACTGACTCAGGCGATCACCGTCGTCGGCATCGCCAATGCAGTTGTCAGCCTGATGATGATCCCGGTCACCGCGTTTCCGTTCGGCAAGGAGTTGATCGACCGCGACGATCCGCGAGCCGTGGGCCGAACCTCGCTGGTGCCGACCTTCTGAGACCGTCGTCACCGCGGTCGCTGCGGTGACGCTCAGCCAGCAACCCCGGGCCCAGGTTCGGCGCCTCGATTATCGTTCAGGTTTCGGCGTCGCTCTAAGTGCAATGCCTAGTCAAAGGGCACGACCGAGCAGGAGCGGCGCAAGCGTGAGTCAACTCTTGGTGAAGCGAGGCGCGGGTGTGGGCGGCGCGGCGGACCAGCAATAGCCCGCTATCGGATCAGTCCGCGGCTCGCCCGCGTGATGGGTCACGTCACTAACTTGTGTCTATTCGGTCGGGAACCGCCTCTATGGACCTTCCCGACCAAATGGGCACGAGTTGAGCGTGGTGGGTCGTTGACGCAAGGGCTCGTGGCCTTGCGCTGGGATGGGTGTTGCGACAGCATCCGACCAGAGAACAAGGACCACGAGCTGTGATCGAGCTTACGTGCTCGCAGCGTGACGCTGCGAGCGCGCACCTTCAACCTGCCCGACTACCGCGTGATCGACGCCATCGACCTACCGCTGGGCGGCAGACGCGTGATCGTCCAGGCCGACGCCATCGAGGCAGGCTGTCCCGACTGCGGGGTTGTCTCTGACCGGGTCCACGCGTGGTGTCGGCAACGAGTCAAGGACATCCCGCACGCCGGCCGAGTGGAGGTGGTCGTGGCGAAGCCCCGCTTGGTGTGCGTCGAGCGTGCCTGCCCACGCCAGACGTTCACCCAGACCACACCCGAGTTGCCGTTGCGGGCCCGCTGCACCACCCGGTTACGGCGGGGCGTGTTGGAGGCAGTCATCGACCACGGCCGGCCCGTCGCCGGTGTCGCAGCCGGGTTCGGGGTCGCCTGGTGGACTGCCCAGAAGACCGTCAACGCCGCCGTCGACGTACTGCCTGACGTCGACGACCTGCACGTGCGCCACTTGGGGATCGATGAGCACCGCTACCGACGGGTCCGCTGGTTCCGCGACCCCAACACCCACGGGTGGCGGCGAGTCGAGCCGTGGATGACCACCGTAGTCAACGTGGCCTCCGGGCAAGTGCTCGGGATCGTCGACGGCCGCGACAGTGCCGCCGTCGAAGGCTGGCTGAACACCCGCAGCCAAGCGTGGCGGGACCGCATCGCCGTCGTGGCGATCGACCCGTCGGCAGCGTTCAAGAAGGCGATCACCACCAGCCTCCCGCACGCGAAGATCTCGGTCGATCCGTTCCACCTGGTCCAGCTCGCGAACCTGTGCCTGACCCGCGTGAGGCAACGCCTCGTCCAGGAACATAACCAGCGCCGGGGCCGGAAGATCGACCCGGCCTGGGCCCACCGCACCCTGCTGCTCCGCGGCTACGACACCCTCTCGCCTCGGGCCCGCCACCGCCTCGATGACGTGTTCGCCAGCGACGACCCCACCGGGGAACTCGGCGCCGCCTGGGGCGTCAAGGAAGGCCTCCGGCTCGTCCTCGCCAGCCGCAGCCTCGACGGGGCCCGTGCCGCCAAGGAGCGGCTCGAAGGCTGGGTGACCAGCGCTGACACTGACGAGACCCGCCGACTCTGGGACACCCTGAACGCGTGGTGGCCCGCCGTCGAAGTGTTCATCACCACCCGCGTCACCAACGCCCGCACCGAAGCGGCGAACACCGCCATCAAGCACATCAAGCGGACCGGGCGCGGCTACCGCAACAACCAGCACTACCAAGCCCGTATCCTGCTACGCAGCGCCCACAGGGCGCGGCAACACCGTTGACCAGCCAAGGCACCACGGTCAAATGCGAATAACCGCCAGTTCCTCGCTTGCCTCCAGACAGACCGACGCGGGTCACCGCTGGCGGGTGTTGGGCTCAAGTGCGGGGCTCGCTGGCGCTCGCCCGCGTGGTGGAGTGGGACCCGTCAGCCGACGATCACCGAGCTGAGTTCGCCGACGTCGAGTTGGCGGGAGGTGCTGCGGTTGGTGGTGAGGGCGCCGCTGAAGCCGAGGGCGGACCAGCTGATGTTCCAGGTGGTGGTGGCAGTGACCGTGTGCACGCCTTTGCGCTGGTACCGGTAGCCGCAGGTGGGTGAGGTGGCCATCGGGTCCGCTGTGTTGGGCCTCACGGTCATGGTGGTGCAGGTGATCTGGTTGCCGTCGCCCATGTCGAAGGTGGTGCTGGCCGGGGTGGCGGTGAGGTTGATGGCGATGCCGTTCTGGGTGCTGGAGGCGTTGAGGTTGGTGGCGCCGGTGGTCCACAGCCAGATGGGTTGGCCGACGGCGACCATGTTCCATTCGTTGGCGGCGGGGTCGGGTCCGATGACCGGTGGGGCATCGGGGACGGTCAGGGACGTGGTGGCTTGGTTTGCGCTGTTCTCGACCTGGGCTCGGGTGATGGCGGGAGCGGCTGGCCCGCCGACCAGTGAGGTGGCGATCTCGCAGGGGTTCCCCGCTGCGGCTGCGGCTAGGCACTCTGGTGTCATGGTCAGGTTGACGGCTTGTTTGCTGGCCGTGTCCTGCTTGGGTTGGGACTGCTTCGACGCGGGCTGGGCAGGGGCAGTACCCCGGGTCCAAGCGGTCACTTCGACGCCTGCACCGAGGTAGTCCCCCATGGAAGTGGCGTCGACGCCACATGTTCCGGGGGCGCATGCAGTGCTTGGGATGTTCGATTGTACGAACCCGATGCACAGACAAGTGGCGGCAGACAGCGTCAAGAGAAATGTTCTCAGTCGCATGAGTCCACCCGTCCGCCGCTGTTTCGTGAGACCTTCCAGACGCCATCAACGTCGAGTTTCATGATCGGCTGGTAGGCACGAAAGTCGCCATTCTTGTCGTAGCCAGAAGGTGCTTGCAGAGTGATACCGCTAGTGTTCTGGCAGACCTGAAGGGTGACCGTCGGCGGAGTCTCAACGAATCCCGTCTGGTAGACCCAAGTCCACGCAATCTCCGTAGACCCGGAGACGAGCTTGATCCCGGCCGCCTTCATTCGCTGGATCTCGCCGAGGACTCGTTCCTGTTCGTCGTCCATGGTGGTGGCCCGCAGCTCGGGGGTGAGGGTGTCGGACCCCCCTTGCGCTGTTGCGGAGTCGAGGGCCCGCACATAGGCCCGGTAGCCAGCGATGGCAGCCTCGACCCGGGGGTCCTGGCTCGTGCTGGGCGACGGCGCCGCACTGCTGGGGGCAGTCACACTGGGCGTGGGGGTCCCCGTCCCGGCCGGGTTTGCCCCGCAGCCCGGGAGGCCGAGGGCGGCTGTCAGCGTCAGGGCAAGCAGCCCGACGCTCGCGGCGCGTCGATTCGTCATCAGGCATCTCCAAGGGGGGACAGGGTGGAACCGGCGATTTCATCTTGACACGGAGCCGGGACGCGCCCACCGCGCAGGGTCCGATCTGTGGACAGGTGCCTGCCCGACGCGGCTTGTGGATATCGGGTTGCTGCCAGCCACCGACACGACCCTGCAGAGCCCCTTACGACAGCAGTCCGCGCAGGAACTCGCG
>CAVSPO010000017.1:0-97909 GCA_963730005.1 uncultured Actinomycetota bacterium | reverse complement strand
CCACGTCCCACAGTGACAAGATGCGCAGCACCTTGGGGACGCGGGCAGCTTGCACACCCGACCGGCCGAAGATGTTCGACCAGAGGAGTTGTTCGGCCATGTTTGCGATCAAACGAATCTATGATCCAGCGCTACCTGAAGGCGGGTATCGCGTACTCGTTGACCGGATCTGGCCGCGCGGCATGTCCAAGGAGGACGCCGCCGTTGACCGCTGGATGAAGGGGATCGCGCCAAGCGCTGGCCTGCGTGAGTGGTTCGGACACGACCCTGCCAAGTTCGCCGAGTTCCGCGGACGCCACTTAGTCGAACTCGCCAGATCCAGGGCTCCTCCCGGAGCCTCGCGCGCTCGGGCGCGAACACCACACAGTCACCCTCCCCGCGAAGATCGCGACCGCAACTCCTGAAGCATCGCCGTTCCTTTCACGTCCGATCTGGGGTTGACCCGTTGTCGGTGGACATCCTGATGGGCCGGTCCTTGTGATGAGGGCTGGCGAGGAAGGATGGCCCTCATCGGGGCGAAACGGAGGAGTTACACCTCGGCGTATCGGTGGGAGGCCGCGCATCTGCCACCTTCGTGACCAACCAGTTCGATCCCGAGACTGGAACCGGTCGCTCCGCGTCGCCGTGTCCCCGACATAGACAGCTTGTCAGGTTCATGCCTGGATGCTGATATCTGCTGCCGCGGACAGCGCGCTCGGTCTTGGTAGGGTGACAGGCAAGCGAGTTGGGGGGATGGGTGGCGAGGCAGAAGCGTAAGAAGACGCACGTTCCGGCTGATGCGCCGGTCAACACGTCGGTGCAGTGGGTCGACGACCGCCCTGCCACCGTTCATCTCGCGGAGCGCATCCTCGACCCAGATCGCTCCAGACCACTGGCTCTCGTCACGATCGACGTCGGCCAACGTCAGCCCTATGTCCCTGTCGCGGAGTTGGCGGCGCGGGTGCAGGGCAGGGCTGACATCGTCGTTCTTTCGCACAACCTGACGAACACCTTGACCGACCGGCTGGGTGGCTCACGGCTGAGCGCTTTCAATGGCGCCTGCAGGGTGTATCCACCCGGAGACGCCTGGACGAAGGATGTTCGACTGTCCCCGCTACGCATGGGCGACACGCCCGAGCACCGCGCCAGGATACTCGAATTGCTCGTGCGCGACGTAGACACCCTGACTTCGAAACCGCAGTCGGGGCTGCCGTACGACGCGGAGTCTGCTGCCTCGGTCAGGATGTCTCCGGGCATCTCTGGCGTATTTCGGGTGGAGTCGGTCGCGGAGGCCGAGGACCTGGCACGCCACCTCGTGGATCCGAGGCGGACTCAGCCGGTCGTCCTGGTGACGGCGGCCGCTGGACAGCCCGCCCCCTACCTTGACATGGCCGGCCTCTCTGAGAACCTCCAGGGGTTGGCCCAACTGGGGGAGATGCCCACTGGGCCGATTAGTTGGGCGTTCAGCAAGCAACTGCCGGAACTGTGCGACGTCTACGGTGGCGCGGCGCGGGTGTACCCGCCCGGAGCCGAGTGGACCCAGAACCCGTATTCGTCGCCGCTGCGCTTCCTCTATGGGCCCAGTGATGGGCAGGCTGCGATTGAGCAACTCACCATCGATGTGATGCGGACGGTGCCGGTGGGCGGATCCTTCGGGACGCCCGTGCAGCGGTCGGTGGCAGTGCAGGGAACGGTCCTGGGGATGATGGCACACCGCGGGCTTGTCACGCTTACCAGTGGGTCGTCCGGGATCGGCTCGGTGTGGACCGACCTTGTCGCTCCGGGAGTTGACGAAGACCGTGTCCTTACCAAGGGCATGACTGTTGCCGGGACACTCGACCTGGACAGCCGTCGCATCGATGTCTCGCCTATGCGGGTGCCTGCACTAGAAGCCCTTGCTGGATATCGAGTGGGCAGCGTTGTTCTCGCGCAGACAAGGTCGGTTGAGCGGGCTCTGTGCGTTGTTGAGCTCTTTCCTGACTTTCCGGTCAGCATCGAACCCGACGGGGTGGTGGCCACGTCTCGGCAGATTGACCTGCGTGCGCTCATCAGCCAAGACGAAGTGCTCGTCACCCGGGTATTGGCCCGGGGTGCGTCGCCCGAAGACTGGCGGCTGTCGCTAGTCGACGTCAGTCCGGACGACATCCCTGTCGCAGCACCCAGCATCCTGACGGGGGGTCCGGCGTGGTTGCTGCCCTTGGCTGAGGACGACGACGCACTGGTGGACGTTGTCATCGAGCCACCCACCGTGGTTCTTCCGCTGCCGTCGAGCCCGTCGCCTTCCGTCGCCACCTGCCGCACCGCTGTCGCCTCGAGCGGTGCGAGCCTGCAGGCAGAGGACGAGACGCTGTATTCCCTCACGATCGAACGCGACGCCCTGTTGCAAGACCTCCAGCGGGAGCGGGAAACCAACCGTCAGACCAAGAGGGAACTGACGTTGCTTCGCACAGCGGCACGGAAGGAGAGCCGACGCAGCGAGAGCCTGCAGGTGCGCCTCAACGCCGCGGAGAGCGAACTGGGACGCGCCGTCAACGACGGCGTCCTGTTCAGCGACCCGATCCGGCAATTGTCGTTCGAGATCGACCTCGCTTGGGCGCGACGCGTTCCCGCCGAACAGAAGGATGACCTTCCGCTGGCGGCGTGGACAGTTGGACCCAACTTCTTCGCATCGTGGGCCGATGTTGAAGGTGTTTCGCGGGCCAAAGTCGTTGAGGTGATCGTCGAGGTTCTTACCGGCCGCGTCTATGAGTTGGCCGGGCGGGAGGCCCACCAGTTGCGCACCGGGATGGGCGGCGACGATCCGCCCCGCTCACGCGAAGATGGCGCCACCTGTTGGCGGGTCTCGCTGCAGGTGCAGACACCGTCTGCGCGGCGATTGCACTACTGGCACCTCAACGATGGCAGGATCGAACTCGCGAGCATCCGATTGCACGATGACATGCGCCCGTGAACGAGGGACGGGCGGGGTCCTTGTGGCCGCGAACGCGACGAACTAACCGCGCCAAGTCACGGTGCAGGGGTTTCGTCGGTCATGGGAAAAAGGATCGACGAGAGTAGCAGGTGCCTTGGCAACGGGCGTGTAGCCATCCGACTTGAGGGTTCAACTTCGGGTTACAGCTATGCGTCCAGCCTGAAACCCATCAGCGACATGCTCGAGCGCGTCGAGTAGTGCCCCAGCGGATTGGGCTTTGGGAGTAGCTCCTCTTCTCAACGAGACATCGGGGGCACGGCGGCTTGCGGGTATTTTGTCGAAGCTGCTCGAAAACTGAACAGTTTCGCCGGTGAAAAGCGAACACCCGACAGCATCGGAAGGGTGATCATGTTAGAGGTTTGGGCACTGATCAGGAGACTGGCCGGGGAGGGGGTTCCGCATGCGCGGATCGCTGCGCGGTTGGGGATCCTGCGGACGACGGTGATCAAGGCGGTGAGGTCGGAAGAGCCAGCGAAGTACGAGCGGACGCCTGGTGAGATATCGTTCGTGACGGTCGAGGCGAGGGTGCGTGGCTTGTTGACCGACACGCACGACGCAGACTGGAAAGGTCATTGATCGGCGTGGTGCACGAGCCCCGTCAAGTTCCCTCCGGCGTCCCACGCGGCCATGGCGAGGCCTGCAACGGCAGCACGTCGGCCCGCAGTGTGGAGGCAACGTTCCAGCCACGATCCGGCGGGAGAACACTCGACGTCCTTCAGGTTCGTCGGGTCGGTGAGCATCTTGGGGTCTGTGATCCCGTGGGCGTCGTGGAACCGCGGTGATGTGCTGTCGCCTGCGAACGTGAGGAGAAATGCCCCACGGGTCGCGACCTTGAGCGCCTTGACATGCCCGTACTCCGGCAGATCGAGCGCGGAGGCAGCCACACGCCGCTCAGCGCCGACAGCAGGAGGGCGGCCACGGACGCGATGATGAGCACCGGACGCCGCCGAGTCTTCACGGGACCCAACGCCGTGGGCGCTTGTGGGGTCGTGGCCGTCGTCGGCGCCGTCTTCCGTCGTCGGAAGCACTCGCCAAATCTGCACCCGCGACCCGGCGTCACACCTTGTCATTATGATTTCCAGAAGCATTGATGCCAAATATGGCTCTTGACAAGGGGGGAAGTAATCAATGATTGCCCCATGGGCTGCGAACCGGTAGCCTCGACATACCGGGATCGTCTCGGGCAGAGGGGGTTTGAAGACATGGCCAAGGGAAACAAGTGCCCATCGTGCGGCAAGTACACGCTGCAGCCGTACACGACCAACCAACTCAGGTGCACGGCATGCGCCACGATCGTGAAGAAGTAACGAGAGCATGAGCAACCTCGGCCCGTACCAAGAGATCGTGACCGCTGCAGCCCGCGTGGGCGGCGTGGAGAACCTGATCCGGACGATCGAGTCCGCTGCCGTTGCGAGGGCCGCCCCAGGGCTACTGGGTAAGGGCGCCGGGATCGGTGCACTGGTCACGTTGGCGGCAGGCGGCGCCTACTTCGGTGGGCGGTGGCTGTGGTCTACGTACGAGGCGCGTGCTGACGCCGCCGCGGTATCGAAGGAACAGTTGAGAGCCGCGCTCGAGCCGGAAGACTCAGATGATGCCAACGGGGGCGTCGAGGAGCGCTCAGGAGACTCAGGTGTTGGGGAGGCGCGATGAGCGAGCGTTTCCCTGACGTCGATTGGTGGTGCGACCGATGTGGAGGGCACCTCAATGGCCAGTTTGGTTTCGATGACCACCGCTACACGTGGAAGTGTGATGAGTGCGGTCACAAGAACAGCATTTCCAGAGACAACATCTACGAGTCCCACGCCGACTTCAGGAACAGGGTTGGAAGCGTTGGCGCCTGACCCGACTGGTGCCCCGCTGCGGGATATCCCGTTGATTGTTGAGGATTTGCTGGGGCAGGCCGATGACGCCAGGCGCTGGCTCGCCCGTCGGTGGGACGGTGACCAGCCACCCCCACACGGTGCTGGCGGTCATCGATGACCTGCTGTTCGAACCGGAAGCGTTCGCCGCCGGGTAAGGCGACAAATGGCCAGAAGCCATCGCGAAGATCACCGACGGTCTCGACGTACTCCTCGCGTTCTACGACTGCGCCGCCGAGAACTGGGTCCACCTACGCACCGCGAACTCGATCGAGTCAACGTTCGCCAACGTCAGGCTGCGTCAACGCGTCACCAAAGGCCTCGGCTCCCGCGCCGCCGGCATCGCCTTGGCATTCAAGCTGATCGAGTCTGCCCAAGCCCGGTGGCGCATGATCAATGCACCCCACCGGGGCGCCCTCGTCCGCCTTCACCAACGGGAAACAAGTCGAACGGCCCGACCAATCGAACGCCCAACCGAACGCCGCCTGACACGCCGATCCACAGGATTTGGCTATTCCACAACTCAAGGTCTACGAAGAGCTCAGGTGTCTCACGCAGGCACACCGTTGCGAGCGCCCTTGCTCAGCTGTTCCGAGCCGGGCTGTCTCGTTACGAAGCTCGTCACAGTGGGACGAATCTGTTCGAGGAACTTCAAGTGCTCCTGACGAACGTGGAACTTGGTGGCCAACTCAGAATATGGGATCAGAGCGTCCAAGGCTAGAACCTCTACGCCAACCACTACGTCGAACTTGTCGAGGTCGACGTAGACGCTCGGGGAAGCCTCGCAGGTGCGGGCAACTTCGCCTTCGTCCAAACGGAGGTAGGCGACGTCAGCGGTGACATCGACAGTGAGTGTCGGGTTCATCGGGACCTCCTCAATCCTTCCAGGCGACTGACTTGACTTGAACTGTACCCACCGGCGGCCACGGCTGGACTACCCAAACCTTGAGTACGCCCTGAGCCAGCCGCTTCTCTAGACGGTAGCTACGTTGATTGGGATCATGCTGCGCGCTGTCCGGCGACGCGAGGACTTCCTCAGCGTTGGATTCCACGACGTGTCGTTCCAGCATACGTTGTTGAGCGTGTCGCGAGAGCCGGTAGCTCGGAGTCATGATTCTGGTTCGATGATGGTGGGAGGTTCCATCGAGAAGCAGAGTTCGCGTGCCAAGACACCATCGAGGAAGACGCCGACTTTGCAGCGTCCCGCGGAGAGGACCGGCAGCTGAGTGTTCAAAGCGAACAGAACGTGTCGGCGGCCCTCGCCGTAGGACGTCGCCTCCACAGCGGTGGCGAGAATCTCAAAGGAGAGAGTCAGCCCTTGGGGGAGCTCGAATTGGACCCCCACATTCGCCTCGTACGGCTCTTCGAGAAAACGAATCCGCCCGGCCACCGCGATCGGTACGACTGCCCCGATTGGCGCGTTGACACGAAGAAAGCTGCCATCAATCACCGTCAGGGTGCCGATGGCGTTCACTCGCGCCCACTCCCCCAGAAGTGCGTAGTCGAGTTCAACGTTGTGGCCCACCCCGGAAGTCCAGCTGTCGAGAACGCGCCATCGAGCGAGGTGCTTCGGACCTCCGGACCTTAACGCAGTAGCACAGGGCATAAGCGTCGGCGATCGGCCTGACTCCCAGATTGTCCATGAAGCCGTCCCCTGCGCCTTGGGATGGGTGAGACCTTCTGCAGGATCCCGCGATGGCGCGTACCCATGACAACCCGTACCCGTTCACGTGGGAGATCTCGGTGGGCGTGGCTGTGGCCTGCGGGGTGGTGTTCGCCCTCGACGTCCACCTCGGTCGGTCGATCGCCTTCCTGGTCAGTGGTCACGGCTTCTCGTGGCCGGTTCCTGCCGAGTTGTTCACGTCCCTCGGTGGTCTTCTGGCCGGGGACGCCAGCGCGGGGCTGGCCCGCTCAGCCAATGAAATATCACCTGCTCTGTTGGCCGGGTCGATCATCGGCACCGAACTGGTCCTGCTCGTCCTGATGGCCTGGGCCGGCAACGAGGCTGCCGCCCGGTGGGGTCCCGCGGCGCCCAAGGGGATGGCCAGCGCCAGCGAGGCCGAGCGCCTGCTGGGCCGCTCACGGCTGCGTCGGTAGCGTCGGATCGTGCGTCCCGGCCTGTACGGCGAACGTTCCTGCGATGTGCGAAAGGTGTCGTCGTGACCGGGTTCGACCCCACCCAGGTCGGGTGGCGGATCGGCAAGGCCCGTCATCCGAAGGCTGGGGAGTTGTGGTGTCCGTGGGATCGCACCGCCGGGGTGATCGGCCCGCAGGGTTCGGGCAAGACGCTGGACCTGCTGACGCCTGTTCTGCTGCCCGTACCCGGCGCGGCGCTGGTCACGTTGACGAAGACCGACGATCTGCCGTTGAGCATCACCGCACGCTCCCAGCACGGTCCGGTGGCTGTACTCGACCCTTTCGGGTTGGCGCCGGGGTTGCCTCAGCTGGTTTGGGATCCGATCGACGGTTGTGTGGACCCGATACTTGCCGAGCGCAGGGCGAAGGCGTTCACGGCTGGCACCGTAAAGGGGGTGATGGCGGGTGGCCATGGCGACGCCGCGGCGCGGTTCTACGCGTCCGAGGCGGCGAAGGTGCTCCAGTCCTACTTCCCTGCGGCCGCGTTGACCGGCCGGACACTCGACTACGTGCTGCGGTGGATCGCCAACCCGCACGCCGCGACCACACCGGGGGAGATCCTTCGGGAACACCCACTTGCGGCGAGGTTCTGGCACGGGCTGCCGCACGGCGCCCTCAACGGGGACGACCGGACCGCCGGGAGCACGCTCACCACCGTGCAACAAGCCATGTCGTTGTCCTTCCAGGAAGACATCCGCCGCCGCTGCGGGTCATCGCCGACGCAACGTGGCGGTGATCTTCGGCGGATCGAAGGATGCGTCGTTCAACAAGGAGGTCTCCGACCTGCTGGGCACCGTCCGGGTGTCGCGGGTCAGCTACCAGACCGGACGCGCGACCGGACGCACCTTCAGCGTCGAGGACGTCCCGGTGCTCTGCCCCGAAGAAGTGCGCGAACTGCGGGAGAAGACCGCACTGGTGGTCGCCAAGAACGGCAAACCGGTCATCGCCGCACTCACCCGTTGCCTTGACGGGCGCCGCGGCAAGGCCTTGAAGCGCCAGCAGACCCGCCCTCAGGCCTTGGGATGTGACCCACCTTCCGCGACGCCGATCTGCGCCGTGAGGTCTGGGAATGACTGGACGCGGTCGTCGAATGGATCAACACGCAACCCATCCGGGAGGGCAGCAGCCTCATCCTGGATTGTTGGCCACGGCATCCGCACCTGGTCCACGAGATCGGCTGCCTCGCCGATCAACGTCGGCGTGCAGGAGTTTCCGTGACCACCGAATGGCTGGAGGACCGGCACCGATACGGGTTGCCCCAGTTCTTCACCCGTATGCAGTCCCGGACGCGGGGGACGTGCGAGGACGGCCACAAGGAACCGCCCGGGGCTGCGCGGGTGATCCGCTACCGCTCCGCCGCGGCACGAGGAGCTCGGTGCGCCCTGTTCGACGAGGACGTCCGGGATGCGACCAGCACGACCCGCTCGGCCACGGACAGGCCCTCGCTGGCGCTCATCAACGGTCTGCTGGCTGACCGGATGACGGGGGAGATCCTGCCATGAGGCTGACCCGTGAGGAGTTGGTCTCCTTGCGTGACTGACGTGACCTGGGAATCGTGGCTGACGCCGCTGGTGTGCACCCGGCAGTCCGCGAACTGCTGGACGGGGTGCCAAGGCCTTGGCAGCCGCTGCCGCTCGGCGTTCAACTGGTGGGGTCCACTCGCCGCGGGCGATCAGCCGGTCCTCGTTGGCGAGCCAGCCCTGGGCGTGGACCTACGAGGCGAACGTCATGCCCGCGGTGTGCATGACGGCGTCTGGTCCGGTATAGCGGGCTTGGTAGCGGCCGTTGCGCGTTTGGGGTGTGTGGCCAAAGCTGCGGCGAGTCATGGCAGCTCCTCGAGGGTGAGAAGGTGCGAGATGCTATGCAGACCCCCGAAACCTGCATACCCTCTGCATAGCATCGAAGATCATTGTTGCTGATTTCAGGGTTCATCTGCACCGATGGGACGTGAGTGCGCAACGCCCAATCTGGCGTCCAATAGGGGTTTTGGTAGGGACTTCGTCACCATTGACGACCCCAACCGAGTGTGTCCGAGAGAGGACTTGAACCTTTCTGCAGCTCTGGGCAACTGCTCTTTGACAAGGGGGAACGGGAAGCGTTGAGAAGCTGAGGGCCGGTTATGGGGTAACTTATGGGGAATCTTCCCGGCCGTCAGTCTGACTGTTGGTCCGACAAGGCCCTTGATGACAAGTCTCATCCGCTAATCGAACCGACGCAAGGCCAGAATCGGAGCTTGATCCTCAAGGGACGCGACCTACGACGTCAGCCCTCTACGCGTGGCTCCAATGTGGTTACCCACTGTTCGCGGCCCCGATTAGTGGTTGGGTGAGCAACCACGACTGGCGGCGTGCTTGTTGTGTTACGGGAGCATTCGGACGTCAACGAGGGGGCACATGGCTAGAAGAACATAGTCCAAGCATCTCGGCCTGGTGTTGAACTGCATCGACGCGCGTATCGCCATCCATGCGTGCGAGTCGCGGGCTCCTCTATGGGATGAAGAAGGGCCGGGGTGCCGGTCTTACCCACCCCAGGAAGATCCCGGCACCACCGGCACTGCCGGAGCAGAGTACACGTCAGGGCGCCTGGCATCCAACGATGTCCGACCGTCGTCGTCGAGTTCAAGGTGCTGCCTCCCGAGCTGCTTTGGTAGATGCAAGCGCAGGCAGGCGTTTGCTGATCAACTAGCGGGACCAACGTCAGCAGCCGTTTGCATATTGCGCTCGGTGAGAGCCACTGCTCCGCAGTGGGGTGACCCGCGGCGACGCTGGCAGCGCCACGGCTGCGACCGCGTTGCCATCCCTTCCGACATGATTCCGATTGGTCGTGATCTCACTCGAATGCCCATAAGCGCCCTGACAGACATGCCGACGGGCGTGTGCTCACTCAACTGCCCAGTAGCGGACGTTCGCACGTCGGTGGACGTGACCGTGATCACACACCCAGCACGGCTTCCGTATTGGCGCCCTTGGCGCCATAATGGCTCTATGCCGAACATCCAGATCAAGGACGTACCGGAGGACACGCATTCGGTCCTACGGCAGCGGGCGAGTGCGGCGCACCAGTCCTTGCAGGAGTATCTACGGTCCAGGTTGATCGCTGAGGCGGCCCAACCGACTGTGGACGAGGTGCTCGCCCGTGCGGGCGGTCGGGCCGGCGGTTCACTGTCGCTGGCGGACGCGGTGAGCGCGTTGCGGTTCGACCGTGCTCGTCATTGACGCCAGCGTCCTGGCCGTCGCCCTGCTCGACGACGGCCCGGACGGTGACGCGGCACGGCATCGGCTGCACGGGGAACAACTCGCCGCCCCGGCACTGATCGATCTCGAGGTGGCCTCTGTGTGGCGAGGACTGGCCCGCGGCGGCCACCTGGACCCACGTCGAGTCGGGTTCGCTCTGGATGACCTTCGTGAACTGCCGCTCCAACGCGTGGGCCATGCCCCCCTGCTGGCTCGCTGTTGGGAACTGCGGGACAACCTCACAATCTACGACGCCGCCTACGTCGCCCTCGCCGAAGCACTGCAGGTGACCCTGCTCACCGGAGATCGCCGCCTCGCCAGATCCACCGGCCCACAGTGCGCCATCGAGGTCATCAAGACCAACCGCTGACACGACTTCGCCAACCGCCCAGCGGATCTGGTCTGCCGATGGTCGTGACCTCGCGCACATGCCGATGGTCGTGACATCACCCAGATGCCTGGGCGGACGTCCACGTCACGGTCGTGGCCGCAACCACATACCGATGTGTGTCGCTCGCGGGGTCCGGTCAGGGTTGTTCGGACGGGGCCGGGTCAGCGGCTGGGAGCAGTCTCGCTCGCGCACTCGAGAAAGCCGAAGGATCGACGACGCGCGTCGAGCGATCATCATCGCGCGCTACCCCGTTGAGGGACTTAAGTCGTCGAGGGGCAGGGCGACCAGCAGAGCAGAGACGGGCGTGTGGCGCCGGATCCGGGGGGTCAGGCCGCCCCGCGTCGGAGGTAGGGGGCGGGGTCGGAGTTGGCGCCGTTGGCGTACACCGAGAAGTGGAGGTGGGGGGCGGTGGACAGGCCGGTTGAGCCGACGGTGCCGATGAGTTGGCCTCGTTTGACGCGTTCACCGGGGGCCACGTTGAGGGTGGTCATGTGGAGGTAGGTGGTTTCGAGGCGTTCACCGTTGACCTGGCCGTGGTTAATCCGGATGTTGTTGCCCGAGCCGTTGTTGTAGCCGGTGGCCGCTGTGGTGACGGTGCCGTCGAGGACGGCGTAGATGGGGGCGCCGGGGGCGCCGCCGATGTCGGCGCCGCCGTGGAGCCGCTTGTAACGGAGGATCGGGTGCATCCGCATGCCCCAGGCGGAGGCGATGCCGCCCTTGGTAGGCCAGAAGAACTTGTCGGCGTTGGCGAGGCGCTCGGCTTCGGCGCGGATCCGGGCACTGGTATCGGCCAACGACTGCACCCTGGCCTCGGCGGCCGCCACCGTCTGGGTCTGGGCGACGGCCTCGGCGGTGTCGGCCAAGGCGTCGGCGCGGTCGGCTGCCGCGTCGGCAGCGTCTCGCGCGATCGCCTGACGGGTCCTCGAGCGGCTGGTGCTGTCTTGGCGGGAAGCGAACGCGTCGACCGAACCGGACGGGACGGCGGCCGCTGATGCGGCAAGGATCGGTTCTTGGTGGGTGACGCTGTGGGCGACGCCGGGCACGCAGAAGGTCAGGACCCCGACCGCTCCTGCCGTGGCGATGGCGAGCGTGCCGCGGCCGGACCGGGACCGGCGGCTTGCCGCGAGTGAGTCGGGAGGCGCGGTGCTGTCGAGGACGGCGCGACGCGGCTGGGTTGGGAGGGAACGCCGTGACGCCATCAGCAGGGCCTTTCAAGATGCTTCTTGGGGGTTGCCCGTACTGTGTTCGGGCCACCCCCAAGCTTAGAGTCTCCTGGGTTTTTCTCAGAATCAGTGGAGGTGGGTTGCCTCCAAGGGCGGGCGGGGCTGTCGACGGTCGTGGACAGCCCCGCCGGGTGGTCAGGCGATGAGGGCGTGGCCGTAGCGGATGACGAGGAAGGTGGCCAGGGCGAGGAGCCACAGGCCGACGACGAGTCGGTCCAGTCCCCAGCGCAGGCCGGTTGGGAGGCGTGCGTGGATCCGTGGGGATATGTTGCCAGCCCCGGCACGCAGGTGGGCTCCGGGACCAGGTCGGGATGGACCCCGAACAGCGACACGGGGAGAGTCGGCCGACACGCCGCGGGCGCCTCGCCCTAGCCCGGAGCGAGGCCCCCTGCCACCGGGGCAACCAGAGCCGCCAAGCCGGCGAGGCGGTCCAACCGCCCGCGGGCCCCCTGGCTCCGCCAATTGGGCACGGTCATCGTGGGCCCGTTCGCGGGCGGCACGGCCCGGCAGCGGGTCGCCTGTGGAGGAACGCCCGCGTGGCGGTCAGTCATGCGTGGCGTGCTCGGAGTCGTTGTGGGTGGGTGGTTCGAGTTGGAAGGTGGAGTGCTCGACGCTCACGTCGAAGTGGTCGGCCACACACGCTTGGAGATCAGTCAGCATCTGGGCGGCGTGGCCGTCGGCGAAGCAGGCCTCCTCGACCACAACGTGGGCGGTGAGGACCGGCAGACCGGTGGCGATGGTGGAAGCGTGCAGGTCGTGCACCCCCACCACGTGCGGCACCTCCAGGATGTGACGACGGACCTCTTCGAGGTTCAACCCCGGAGGAGTGGACTCCAGCAGGATGCTCCCCGCCTCCCGCAGGATGGTGATCGCCCGCGGCACGATCAGGGTCGCGATCAGCATGCCTGCGAGGGCGTCGATCCGGGTCCACCCTGTCAGCGCAATCACGACCGCGCTCACGATCACCGCCACCGATCCGAGGGCGTCGTTGACGACCTCAAGGAAGGCGGCGCGCATGTTGAGGTTCGCACCGCGGCCCGAGCTGAGTACCAGCATCGAGACGATGTTGCCGACCAGACCGACGATGCCGAACACCAGCAGCCCGCCGGCGGTGACCTCCGGGGGCGTCCACAGGCGCCGAACACCCTCGACGAACGCGTACACCCCGACCCCGAGCAGGACCGCGGCTTGGGCTCCAGCCGCCAGCACTTCGGAGCGCCGCCAACCCCAGGTGCGTACGGGGGTGGGTGGACGAAGGGCGAGGTTTGCGGCGATGAGCGCCATCAGCAGGCCCGAGGCGTCGGTGAGCATGTGGCCGGCGTCGACCAACAGCGCCAGGCTGTTGGTCCACCACGCGCCGATGACTTCGGCGACCAGGATGGTGGTGGTGATCCCGAACGCGATCGCCAGCTTCCGGCGATGGGTGCCCTGCGGCGCGTGGTCGTGGCCCGTGCTCACGCTGTCGCTCCTTGCAGGGCGGGCCTGTCGGCCAATGCGGTGAGGGTGGGCAAGTGGGTGGTGCGGCCCGCGCGGACACCGTTGGCGATCACGAACACCTCGGCCACCTCGTGAACCAGCACCACGGCCGCCAACCCCAGGACGCCGAACAGGGCGAGCGGGATCAGGACCGCGATCAACGCGATCGACAGGACCACGTTCTGCAGCATGATCCGGCGCGTGTAGCGGGCGTGATCGAACGCGTGCGGCAGGAGGCGCAGGTCGTCGCCCATCAGGGCGACGTCGGCGGTTTCGATGGCGACGTCGGTGCCCATCGCGCCCATGGCCACGCCCAGGTCGGCGCTGGCCAACGCGGGGGCGTCGTTGACGCCGTCGCCGACCATCGCGGTGACCTGGCCCCTTTCCCGCAGCCTGTGGATGATGGTCGACTTGTCCTCGGGTCGCAGGTCGGCGTGCACGTCGGTGATCCCGGCCTCGGCGGCGAGGGCTTGGGCGGTGGTGGGGTTGTCCCCGGTGAGCATCGCGACGGCGTAGCCGTGGGAGCGGAAGTGGGCGACGACATGGGCGGCTTCGGGGCGGAGTTCGTCGCGGACCGCGATCGCGCCGGTGGTCTGCCCGTCGACCTCGACGAGGACGGCGGTGGCCCCGGCCTGTTGCATCCGGTCGACGTCGCCGGCGAGTGGGCCTGCCTCGATCCAGCCGGGACGCCCCAACCGTAGGCTGTGCCCGTCCAGGGTGCCGGTCAGTCCGGCGCCGACGGCCGCCTGCACGTCGTCGGCGGTCGTGGTGGTTTCGGTGGCGGCGAGGATGGCTTTGGCGAGGGGGTGCTCGCTGCGTGCCTCAAGCGCGGCGGCCCAGGCGAGCACCTGCTCGCGGGTGTGCGGGCCGGTGGTTGTCACCTCGATGACGACGGGTTGGTTGCGGGTGAGGGTTCCGGTCTTGTCCAGGGCGACGGTGCGGACCTTGCCGAGGACCTCCATCGCGGCGCCGCCCTTGACGAGGATGCCGCGCCGGCTGGCCGCCCCGATGGATGCCACGACGGTGACCGGCACCGAGATGGCCAGGGCGCAGGGGGACGCGGCGACCACCATGACCAGCGCTCGTTGCAGCCACAGGCCGGGGTCGCCCACGGCGAAGCCGGCGACCACAGTCAAGGCCGCTGCAAGGAGGATCCCCGGTACCAACGGTTTCGCGATCCTGTCGGCGAGCCGTTGGGTGGCCCCGCGCCGGGACGACTCGGCCTCGACGATGTGCACGATCCGGGCCAGCGAGTTGTTGTCCGCGGTTGAGGTCACCTCCACCTCGAGGATGCCGGTGCCGTTGATCGCACCGGCGTAGACCTCGTTGGAGGGGCCGACCTCGATCGGCATGGATTCGCCGGTGATCGCCGAGGTGTCCAAGGCTGTCCGTCCGGTGCGGATGACGCCGTCGGTGGCGAGCCGCTCGCCCGGCTTGACGACCATCAGGTCGCCCAGGATGAGCTCGTCGGGATCGACGACGACCTCCACACCGTCGCGCAGCACGGTGGCCTGACGGGGGACCAGGTCGAGCAGGGCGCGCAAACTGTGCCGGGTCTTGGCCAGCGAGTAGTCCTCCAGGCCTTCGCTGAGGGAGAACAGGAACGCCAGAGTCGCGGCTTCCTCGACCTGGCCCAGGAGGGTGGCGCCCACGGCGCCGATGGTCATCAGTAGACCAACTCCCAGCTTGCCCTTGGCGAGCTTCTTCAACGCACCCGGTACGAACGTCGACCCGCCCACCAGCAACGCCACCCCACTCAGGACGAGCCCGACCGTCTCCCATCCGGCCAGGCCGGCCAGGAAACCGGCCAGCAGCAGTGCGCCGGACACCAACCCGAGCTGGATGTCACGAACCTGCCACAGGTGCTCCACCGCATCGTCGTCGTCATCCTCGTGGTCTTCAACATCGCCGAGCACGTCCCGATCCGCCAGCGCGTCGTCAGCCTCCTGGGTGTCGACGGGTGTCTTTCGCCCGGACGTGTCGTGCTGGCTCATCGCGTGCCTCCCATGCTGGCGTGGGTCTTCAACTCATCTGGTGTCGGGTTCCCGACTGTCCCCACGCCGTAGTTGGGACACAGCGCCACCGCATAGCCGGTGCTGGCCAGCAGCTGCTCGGCCGCCCCCAGGACCGCCAGCAGTTGTGGCGCGCAGGTCAGCGAGAACAACGACGCCCGCCCCTCGGGCCGCGACGACACCAGGCCGCACTCGCGCAGGCAGGCCAAGTGTGCGCTCACCGTCGACTGCGCCAGCCCCAAGTGCTCGGTCAGGTCCCGCACCCGGTGCTCGCCCAAGGTCAGGTGCTGCAGGATCGCCAGCCGGGAAGGGTCAGATAGCCCGTGGAACAACGCTGCCGCGACGCTGAGGCCCCCCTGGGCCTCGGTCACCGTACAGCCCGAACTAGTCGATGTGATCGTCATGCGACGATGATAGCGCATGGCGGGTTTAGGAGTGGGATCGGTTGCACTCGACCGTATGATGGGAGCTTGTTCGAAAGGCAGGTCCTCCGCTGAGACGGTTACAGGGCGTCGGGGTGGTGGCCGGGCGCGTGGTGCCACTGGCGCTGCTCGCGCTGGCCGCCTCGTCGGTGCTGCCTCGGATCGAGATGGGATCGGGCCCCGAGATGGCCTGTGTCAGCCTGCCGTCCGGGTTGTCCTGGCTAGGGCTGCACCTGGACCTGGTCCGCGAGAACCAGGCGTGCGCAAGCGGCATGGTCGACGCTGCGCAGGCCGTGGTGCATGCCAACCACTTGGTCCTAGCCCTCTGTCTGTCCACGTTGGGGTTGGCCCTGCTCGGACTGCTGAACGTTGTCGGCCTCGGTGTGGCGTTCCGGGTGCTGTTGCGCCGTGCCCGCGCCTGGCTGAGCCGACACACCCTTGTGGCACGCTCCACGCTTTCGGTGCCAGTCAGTCCCCGAGCCCCGCGGCTTGGCGCGCCCCGGGTTCCAGACCTTCGTCGCGTGGCCTCGCGGCGAGCGCTCAGCCGGCGGGGTCCGCCCAGGCTTCTTCTGCTGGGCTGACTGCCACCATCGGCCGCCGTCACGGGCGAGCCGGTGAGCGACTGCACGCGGTTCGAGGGCCTCCCTGGTGGAGGCCGTCCCTCCCCGCTGCCTTGGTGTCAGCGCGTCCAGCACCGGTCCCCGGGCGACCGCGCCCTCACCCAAGCCAATCGAAAGCTGACACCCATGCCCAAGACCACTCCGCCCCCTGCGTCCACCCCTCCGGCCGGAAGCCGCCGCCAGCAACTGGCCGCCCAACAGGCCCAGGCTGCCCGAGAGCAACGCATCCGCCGACGCGTCACCATCATCCTGGTGGCCACGGTGGCCGCCACTCTGATCGGCGTCCTGGTCTGGGTCGGGGTACTCGCCCAGACCCCGAAGCCCGGCACCCCAACCCCGGGGACCGTCACAGCCAACGCCGCTGCTGCGGGCAGTGATGCCTGGACCATCACGGTTGGCCAAACCGGCGCGCCGGTGAGAGTGAGCGTGTACCAGGACTACATGTGCCCCTTCTGCGGCCGCTTCGACGCCACCAACGGCGACGAACTCAACCGTCTGGTGGCCGAGGGCACCATCCAACTCGAGATCCACCCCATGTCCTTCCTCGACCGGGCCTCCAACGGCACCCGCTATTCCACACGCGCGGCCAACGCGTTCGTCACCGCCGCCAAGGCCGACCCCGACAGCGCGATGGCCTTCAACGACGCGCTCTTCGCCAACCAGCCCACCGAGGGTGGCAACGGACTCACCGACGACCAAATCGCCACGTTGGCGACCGCCGCCGGGGTGGACCCCACCGTGGTCGCCGGCTTCAAGCAGCAGGCCAACACCAGCTGGGTCGACCAGGGCACCAAGGCCGACTTCGCCTCCGGCATCACCGGCACCCCCACCGTTCTCATCGACGGCAAGCCCTTCAAGGGCGACCTGTACTCCGTCGGGCCCCTCACCACCGCGATCAAGGCCGCCGCGAATGACTGAGCTGATGGAACGCTGGCATCGGCTGCGGCAGGCCGACACCTGGACCTTCGCCACCATGTTGTTCTCGGCAGCCCTGAGCCTGACCGCCTCCTTCGTGCTGTCCGTGGACGCGGTCGCCCTGGCCGCCAATCCCGACGTCAACCTCTCCTGCAACATCAACGCCACCATCAGCTGCGGCACCGTCGGCCAGTCCTGGCAGGCCAGCGTCTTCGGATTTCCCAACGCCTTCCTCGGACTCATCGCCGAACCAGTCGTGATCACCATCGCCCTCGCCAGCCTGGCCAGTGTCCGGTTCCCCAGATGGTTCATGTTCGCCGCGCAAGTCGTCTACACCCTCGGATTCCTCTTCGCCTACTGGCTGTTCTATGAAGCCATGTTCAACATCGGAGCACTCTGCCCCTGGTGCCTGCTCGTCACGCTGTCCACCACCTTGGTGTTCGCCTCCCTCACGCGGTACAACATCCGCCACGACAACCTGTACCTACCCCCACGGGCACAAGCCGCGCTGCTTGCGGCGCAGCGGATGGCGCTGGACGCCCTCGTCGTGTGGCTGTGGCTCACCTTCATCGTCGCCGCCATCGTGCTGCGATACGGCACCAGCCTGTTCGCCTGACCACCGGGCTCAGGCGACCCAATCTCCCGACGAGATCGCCGACCCGTCAAGAACGCCGACAAACCCATCGGTCGCGTCTGCCCGCTTGAAACAGAAATGGGCGTTCGTGGGCCTCGCCAGCGCATCACCAGCCCCCTCGACACGGACCAATATCCCCTACGACGTCACCATTCAGTCATCCCAGTTCGCGGCGTGTAAAGGTTCCCGTCCGGCGAGGTACAGAACACGATCGACCACCAGGGCCGAATGAGTTGGCCCGCGCCTTGATCTGGGCCACCCCCCACACGGCAGCCATTGGCTTCGAGGGGCGAGCGCTACGACGCCCGTCGCGCCTGCCGGCGTCGCGTAGAACTGAACTCCGACCCGGGGGTCCACTGCGGGTACCGACGGAACATGGCGTCGACGTCGTCCGGGTCCAGCCTGAGGATGCGGCCGCAACGGTACACGGGCAGGACGCCCTCGGCGATTCGCCGGCGGATGGTCTTCACGCTGACCCCGATGCGGGCAGCGGCCGTGGGCAACGACTCGTAGGTCCGTATGGTCATGGCACTGTCCCTTCCCGGGCCCTGGCGGGGCCTCAAGGACACAAGACCGGTTCGACGTACTCCAGGCCGCAGCCCCCGGACCGGTTCCCTGTGATTACCCAGATCGCTTCCTGGGCGAGCGGCGAGCAGTCATCCCTTGTGGAGGCGGGGTTGCGGGCCCACGAGGCCCCAACGAGATCAAGAGCAAGGTAAGGCCGTTCTTGTGCCGGACGGCCGGCCCGGTGACCCTGCCCAACAATCGCCGTGTCGCTGGGCACGGCCTCACGCGCACGTCACGCCTTGTGGGCCAGGAGTTAGGCCGTTTGCACCAAGGAGTTGGCGACGTCCGTAACCCAACTCGCGCAGTGGGCTTCGCGTTCTATCACCCGACTGCCACCGCCGCCCTTCAATCCGGCGCGGTCCGGGACTCGGGGGAGAGTGTGGTGGCTTGGATGAGCGCGCGCAGGTCGGCGTGAAGCTTCGCGTGGTTGAGCGTCCAGCGCGTGAGTCGCCGTCGGCGGTCACCGCGGGGAGGGTCGCCGGTGACGTAGCCGTGGTCTTCGAGTTCATGGAGATTGCGAATGATCGTGGTGCCGGCGACCTTTCCCTCCAGCGCAGCGACCAGGTCGGGAGTACTCAGGGTGCCGCCGTGCTGGGTCAGCGCGACCACAGTGGCGAGCTTGACGCGGTTCATGCCCATTCCGACCAACGCGTCCACCTCGACGGGGACCGGGGCGTCCGAGTAGGTAGGCACCGCCGCCGCCCGCCGACGGCGATGCCCCCGATGACCTACCTGAGCGAACCGCCGACCTCGTCGCCAGCGCGCCGTGGCTGAAGGAGGGACGCGTCGCCTGAAATGACGATCTCGGCCTGATACATGGACACGTGGGTGAACCCGCCCTTGCCGGTGATGTCGCCGACGGCCCAGACGCCGTCGGTGACCCGGCAGTGGTCGTCGATCGGTGCGTACCTGGCATCCGCAGGGACCCCCACCGTGTCCAGTCCGGCCGCGGCCGGGTCGGCGCGGCGTCCGGTCGCCACCAGCAGCCGTTCCGAGGCCACGGTCGTCGCGTCGGACAGGTCCACCTCAACGCGTCTCGCGTCCCGCGAACCGCGTTCGCCGAGGTGCCGGTCAACACCCGGACGCCCTCGGCCGCCAGGACACCCTGGAGCAGGGTCCCGGCTTCGGGTTCCTCCCGGGCCAGCAGGCGTGGCGCGCCCTCGATGATCGTCACCCGGACGCCGAACCGGGCCATCACCTGGCTCAACTCACAACCGATCGCGCCACCGCCCAGCACGATGATCGACGCTGGCAGCGTCTCGGTCTCGACCAGGTCCCGGTTCGTCCAATACGGGACGTCACCCAGACCCGGGATCGGAGGGACCGCGGCCGTGGTGCCGGTGGCGACGACGATCCGGTGCCCCGGACGAACGTGCCGCCCTTCCCGGTGAAACGGTCGACCGCGACCGTGTCGTCCCACGTGTCGGTGGCTTCCTGACGGATCCGCTGGGCGACGATCGACCAGTCGGGCACCACCTCGCCGACCGAGCCGGCCAGCAGCGGCACCCGCCGGGCCTCCTGCAACGCGGTGGCGGCGCGGATCATCATCTTGTTGGACGGGATACAGCCCCAGTACGGGCATTCACCCCCGACCAGGCCGTGGTCGATCCCCAGCACCGACAACCCGTGCTCGGCGAGCGTGCCGGCGACGTGTTCCCCACCCGGCCCGAGCCCGATCACCGCTACATCGAACATGTCTGCCACACTCCTTCGATCCGTGGTGCTGGTTGACGAAGACGACGAGGTTCACGCATGCCTCGCAGGCGTTCCTCTGCCACATGGACAGGAGCCGCCCAGGAGTTCGGTCCGGTCCGCTCCAGGCCATCTGGCATGGGCTGTTCCAGCAGTAGTCGGAACCTGTCGACCAGTCGGGTTCACGCTCCGCGGCGACAGACGCGCTGACTTCGGTGAGCACCCCAATCTGACTTCCTCATACTTGATGGCGTTTCCCACCGTCAGCGGGTCAGCGACTCTTCCGGGACGCCTTGGGCGTCTTGGGCGGCAGCGTGGCGACGTAGTCCAGCGCCCGCCGGATCCAAGCGGTCTTCCCGGCGTCCGGCAGGTCGGGGGGAAGCGACGCGTAGCCGCCCATCGGTCGCTCGGCCGGCCCGAACGGTCCACTGCCGGGCAGGGCGGCGAGTTCGGTGAGCCCCGCGCGATCGAGTTTCACCCCGATGTCCTCACCGAACAGGCCCGCGAACATGTTGCCGTTGACGAACGCCGCCACGCTGCCGAACATCGGCCGGACCTCCACCGATTCGAGCGGGGCGACCAAGCCGCGGAAGTACTCCTTGGCCTCATCGGAATGCATGGGCAACTGCATCACTCAGACCCTCCAAGAACACCGGGACCACGCGCGGCCTCACAACCGGCCCAGCCCGTTTCAGGACAGCGGGCACACTCGAATCATCACCCCGAACACCATGACCTGACAACATCACCGACCTCCAGGCTGACCCGTGCCGAAACGTCCTGTACTGCCGCGGTGACCTCGCGCTCCCGCGGCAGATCGGGGTGAGTCTCGTCTCGGGGACGTGCTGTATGTCGTCTGGTCGGCGGGGGCAGTCGGACGCAAGTCGTAGATTGGCCTGCGCCGGCGCAGAACGTTCCCGCGGAGGAGACGACCAAATGGCCACGCCCCACGACTTCATGCTTGCGGACATGAAGGCCAAGTATGACGAGAGTGCCAGTTCGGCCGCGTTCGATCGCCTGTACGAGGACGACCTCGACTTCGGCCACATGTTCAGCGTGCTGCACAAACGCCTGAACGAGCACTTTGACAGCATCAACGGCCGCGCGCGGACCACCCATCACTACTGGGCCGACCCAAGCCGCGAAATGATCGCGCTGATCGATGAGATCGAAACAGACCTCTACGATCTCAAGCGCGCAGGCATCGACGTCGCGTTCGATCCGACCTACCAAGAGGCGCTCGAGCGGTGCCGGCCCTGGCTGTCACCCAGCGGGGGCAGCTCCGTTCCAGACGACTTCGAGCAGATCAGGGTCATCAAGTTCGAACGGGTCTTTGATCGACACACTGACTCCGTCCGTCTGGTTGATCGGTCGGAGAGGGCGAAGCTGACGATGGTCGGCGAAGGATCCTACGCTCACGTGTATTCCTACGTTGACCCAGAGTACGGCATCAAGTTCGCTGTCAAGCGCGCGAAGCGGGGTATCTCCGACCGCGACCTCGCTCGGTTCAAACAGGAGTTCCAAGTGATGAAGGGCCTCAGCTTTCCGTACGTGGTTCAAGTCTTCAAATACGACGAGGAGCGCAACGAGTATCGGATGGAGTACTGCGAGGAGACTCTCCGTGCCTACGTGAACCAACGAAACAGCCAGTTGGGCCTTCCGACCAGGAAGCGCATCGCGCTGCAGTTTCTGTATGGCTTGAACTACCTTCACAGCAAGGGGTATTTGCATCGCGACATCAGCCTGCAGAACGTGCTTCTGAAGGTCTACTCCGATGGAGCCGTGCTCGTGAAACTGTCGGACTTTGGCCTTGTCAAGGATGGGTCGTCAGACTTCACCCTCACCGGGACCGAGCTGCGGGGGACGAGCAATGATCAGAACCTGTGGATGGTCCTCGGCGAGGTGACGTGCACGTGGCGTACCTTCCCAGGGATGATCTGAAGTTGCCAAGGTCTGATCAAAGGGCCGGCGTTGGAAGCGCTGGTTCGGGAAGGTACGCCCATGCTCAAGGTAGTCCACGACACCGAGACAGTAAACGAGAACACCACCGGCGAGTCGTTGCTGGATGCCATCGCCCGCGACGGTGCTCAGCAGATGCTCGCCGTTGCGCTGCAAGCCGAGGTCGACGCCTACATCGACGCCCACCGCGCAGACGTGGATGAGAATGGTCACCGGTTGGTGGTGCGCAACGGGCATCACGAGCCGCGGCAGGTGACCACCGCTGCCGGGGCGGTGCAGGTGCACCAGCCGCGGGTCAACGACAAACGCGCCGACGAAACGGGGAAGCGTCGACGGTTCGCGTCGTCGATCCTGCCGGCATGGGCAAGGAAGTCCCCACAAGTGGCAGAAGTGCTGCCACTGCTCTACCTCCACGGCCTCTCCTCGGGTGACTTCGCTCCGGCGTTGGAGCAGTTTCTCGGCTCTGGGGCGGGGTTGTCTGCGGCCACGATCATCCGGTTGACCAAGGACTGGCAAAACGAAGCCAAAGAGTTCAACCAACGCTCACTGGCGGGCACCGATTATGTCTATGTGTGGGTCGACGGCATCCACCTCAAGGTCCGCCTGGAACAAGACAAGGTGTGCCTGTTGGTGATGATCGGGGTCCGCTCCGACGGCACCAAGGAGCTGATCGCCCTCGACGACGGCCACCGCGAATCAACCGAATCCTGGGCTGATCTACTGCGCTCCTGCAAACGCCGCGGCATGCAGGCTCCGGTGCTGGCCGTCGGCGACGGCGCACTCGGATTCTGGGCCGCAGTCAGAGAGGTATTTTCAGACACCCAAGAGCAGCGTTGCTGGTTCCACAAGGCAGCCAATGTCCTCAACTGCCTCCCGAAATCAGCCCAGCCGAACGCCAGAGCCGCCTTGGCCGAGATCTGGAACGCCGAGGACAAAGACCACGCCACCGCCGCGGCGAAGGCGTTCGCCGCCGAGTACGGCACCAAGTGGCCCAAAGCGGCGGCGAAGATCATGAATGATCTCGACGTGCTCCTGAAGTTCTACGACTTCCCCGCCCAGCATTGGAGTCACCTGCGCACGACTAATCCGATCGAGTCGACCTTCGCCACCGTCAGGTTACGCCAACGCGTCACCAAGGGCCCCGGCTCCCGAGCTGCAGGGGTGGCAATGGCGTTCAAACTGATCGAGTCAGCCCAGAACCGGTGGCGGGCTGTCAACGCCCCTCATCTCGTCGCCCTGGTGCGTGCTGGCGCCCGATTCGAGAAGGGGAAACTCGTCGAACGCCCCGGCGTTTCAGGATGCGACGAGCAAGCCGCATAACTGCGAGGGTCTTGACAGTAGCTTCGCAAAGAGTTGCTTGCCGGAATGGAAACCAAGTACGGTGGTGATTTCGAGCACACCGTACCGAAAGGACGTGTTTCCATGGCGACACCAGCAGCAGAGGGGTCTGACACACGAGCGAACGTGTTGGCCATTGAGTCCGCCCGTCAAGCTGCGGTGGACCGTACCCGACGCCCGCGGTGGCTGGTAGCGGCCTACTCACTCACCCTCGGTGCCGCGTTTGGTATGGCGACGCTCAGAACTCCTACGGCTTGGGCAGTAGCAGGCATCCTTTTCGTTTCGGGGGTGGTCGGATTCCTGATCATCAACCCCCGCCTCAGAAGGCGCAAGGGAAGGCTGTTGAAGGTTAATGGTGGGAGCACGGTGATACTCATCGCCATGATCGCCGCAATGACTTTTATCGGCCAGTTTCCGCCAGCAGGTAGTTGGCAGCCATGGTTTGCCATCGGAGTCGGAGTGGCCTTTGCAGCGGTGGGCTACCTCTACATTCGCTGGGATGACGCCGACACCGCCAAGAAGTTGGCGACCGGCGACTTCGACCCCAGCGACCTGATGCCGTGACGCGGCACCCCGACGCCTTCGACGAGCTAATCCATTCCTCGATTCGATTGCGAATCTGCGCAGCGTTGGCCACAGCCACTGCACTGGAGTTCACAGCCATCGAGGACGCCCTCGAGATATCCACCTCCACGTTGTCCAAACAGTTGAAGGTCTTGGGAGAGGCCGGCTACGTCACGCTCGACAAACGCAAGCAGCCTTTCGGGCGGCCACGCACCTGGGCCTCGCTCACGCTGCAGGGTCGCCACGCTTTCGATGCTCACGCCTCGGCCCTGCGGCGACTTATTGACGCCGATCCTGCGACCTCTTGAATCCCGCAAACAGAACCTGACACGAAGGGCCCGATGCTGTTGCGCCCTGTTGCCATTCATCACGTGGTCCAGCCAAGTCACCCCACCGGGATTGACCCCCCTCTGTGATGCCCCGCGCCTCTACTTCCGCGAGATCATGATCCACAGGTCTTGACAATTCCTCGCGGGGGACCATTCGGGACCCGCAACTGGAGAGCCTCAAGGATTACAACGTCACCAACGAGATTTACGCAGTCGGTTGGGTCCTGTCCTTCATCTTCACCGGAAAGGAGTCCCTCGTGCACGGGACGGGGGATGTGGCCCGCATCGTCAAGAAGTGCACAGATCACGATCCGAGCCAGCGCTATAGCTGCGTCCGCGACTTGATCGTTGAGGTCGAGACGTTAGTGATAATGCCAACAGAGACGCCCGCCTGACGCCTCGCCGGTTGTGGGCCGGGGAGCCCACGGCACATCCGGATCTGCCGCGTCCGGTGCGATCGATCGGTGCCCATGTCCGATCAGCCTCAACGGTCAAACCGGTCAGTTTTCGAGCGTCGTCCACACGTGCCGTCTTGTTAGGAGTTCCCCAGTCGGTGCAACGTGACCTGCTTCCCGTTTCGAATAGCTGTGGCCAAGTACGGCGTGACCGAGCCGTCAAGACTCACCGAGAACACCGCCAAAGCCACCTGATATCCGGTGTCTTCGGCCAACTCACGCAGGGTGGAGCAGTCGAGGTCGGATGGCGGCATCGGAACCGGATGGCTGTGCCACTCACCGACGTAGCCGATCCTGTCGTCTGGCGAAGTTGCCAAGAAATCATCCAGCGCTCTTTGCGCAGACTCATCGTTCCTCACATAACCATGCGAACTTGCCCGACGATCGCCCACCTGTAGGACATGCGACACAACGACGGCATCCCCTTCATGCCAACCGAGCAGGATGCCTCCCGTTTCTAGGGGGCAAGCCTCCAGGGTCATGCTCGAAGCAATTGCGCGCGCGGAGTCCAGGATTCGAAGCCGGGGCGACGGACGCGGTTCAGCGGTAGTCACGTACTTCTCCTGCTGGATGGAGCGGGGACCCGGTCAAAAGCCCAATAGCATGGCGCGTGGCAACCGCTGCCGCTTCCATCACCGCAGCATGCGGAGTCATCGACACCGGATCTCCGCAGCCAGCATCGTAGACATAGGAGCCGGGCTCCCGACGCCGCTCCGGCGTCTCCGGCAATGCTGATCCAGCGAGTGGCGGAAGGATGTCGACTCGCACGACTTGACCGTCCTCCTTCAAACAGACACTGACAACGTGCTTTCCAGCTGCCTCAGCCGCATGGTGCAGGAGCGCTGTTGCTTTCCCATCGGCTGTCGCATCCACAACCAGGTCGCAGATGTTCAACAGAAACTCGGCGTCACGGTACAGGGATAGGGGTACTGGAGCTGGACAGACGGTCGTGGTGTTGTACGCCCTCGCCTCCACCAGTTCCTTGATGGCGAACGCCTTGTTCCAACCTATGTGTCGGGACTGTGCGGCGTGTCGAATCAAGTTTCCCGGCTTGATGACGTCGTAGTCCGCAACGAACAGCGACCCTACCCCGTTCCGGGCGAGGCTGTCGGCGACGTAGGAACCGACGGCGCCGAGCCCCACCACCCCAACTGTCTTCTCTCTGAGGTCTGCAGCGGTCCGTCCCGCCCTCAGAGTGAGAGCCTTCGGGCTCGCTGAGGCGGATGGCAACGAGCGGATCGAGATGACACCCTCCGCGTCACAGGCGACCTTGAGCGCAAGCACACCCTCGATATCCCCGCGGGTGTAGCGAACGAGGAGGATCTCGACTCTGTACTCCCGGATCGCTTGCATCGTCGCATCCAGTTGTTCGCCGAGGAGCGGGGCGAGTCCTTCCCAGTCGGAGAAGGGCACCGGCGGCTCGCCAATGGAAACGACATACCCGAAGGACTTCTTTTTGGACTTGGGCTTCGCGGACCCACGAGGGCGCGATTTGCGACCCTCGACCACTATGCACCTCTTGCTTTCGAGGCACCTCACCCAGGTTGCCCCATGCAAGTCGGGATAGATGATCAGCCGCTGCTCGTCCTCAGATCTGGGGATGTAGACATCGCGGTCCAACAACGGGAAGTCTCCTTGCCAGCCGTTCTCCGACTCCGTGAACCACCGGACGAGCAGGGCGAGAAATTCGTCCGTGTCCAGCCATGGAAGACCAGACAGATCGTCGCCGTGATACAGGCACATACCAGTTCCGCGCTGCAAGTGCCATGACGCCGGGAAGTCGTCTGGAGGGAATACGTGTGGCGGTCCAAATGGGAAATCGTTCCACAACTCAATCCGGACCGCATATTCGCGAGTTCCTGTCGCCACACTGCCTGTGAGCTCGTATGGGCTGGCAGCCACAAAACCTCTGAGTCGAAGGTCCTGAGCGAAGTCGGCTCTGGCAAGCGCTATTGACGCCGCTAGTTTGCTCATCCGAAACGGCGGTCTCCCGCTGGCACGTTATGAGCACCCGCCGTGATCCGTCGAATCGTGGCCTCGTTCAAAGCCGCGACCGCCTCGCTGTAGTCGTGACCCGGCTGCCAACCCTCACCAGGCATCCCGAATTCCGGAATGAGATTCGCCCACTCAACGCTATTCACGACGTCATTCTCTGTGGAAAACGACTCGCAGGCGGCGCGAAGCGACGCCCCGTCAGTGTAGGTTCCCACCACCTCAGTGGTGACGTTGTCACCGTACTCCGCGAGGTGCCTTCTCCAGAACGCGCCCGACCCAGGATAGGTTTCAGGGTTCTCGGCGGTGCGGCCGAAGTACTTCAGCCCAGTCACGTTGTGGGTCTTCACATAGAGATGCACCGGTCTGTCCAAATCCGCCATCACAAGAGGATACAGCCGATGATGGGCTTACCCGCAAATCATGGACACGTCCCGCTTACGCGGCCTTGTCCTTGGTTGAGGCTTCAAATAGGTTGTGTTCGTAGTTGACCGGGGCCAGGTAGCCGATTGATGAGTGGAGCTGGCGCCGGTTGTAGACGACTTCGATCCATTTCGCGATGCCGGTTCGGGCCTGGACACGGTCGGCCAGGTGTGCCGGTGGTTGAACTCGGTCTTGAGGGTGGCCCAGAACGACTCAGACATCGCACTGTCCGAAACAGACCCCGGCGCGGCCCATCGACGGGTCCACACCGAGTTCGTCGCAGGCCCGGTGCAGCTGATCGGAGGTGTATTGGGTGCCACGGTCGGCGTTAACCCGAATCCGGGTTAACGCCGATTATGCCGAGGTTTGGTTGTTCCGCGAGGCGTTCGCTAGGTGGGCCGCCGAGAATCTCGGGCCGATCAAGGTCGACTACTCACCGAAGTCCTATATCGGCATCCGCGTCGGGAGACGGGTCTGGGCGCCGTTATGGCCCAGGCAGGACGGCGCGTTCGTCTATCTTCCTGACCCGGATCACTCGAAGAAGGACGAGTCTCCGGCGTTCCTGCACTTCAGGGAGTTGCTGAGCGGGCGCAACCTGGACCTGAGCTGGACGAACAACTACAACGCTGGAGCGAACCCTGTGGCGGTCCGCCTCCAAGTGAGCGACCTTGAGGTTTCTGAGGTTCAGGAGTTCCTTCGCGCTACCTATGAAGCGGTCAAGCCGGGTGCTGCGAATTGGTCTGATGGTCACGCCGCGGCGGATGAGGACACGGGGGAACCCACCACCCCGTAGGTGCCCGCGTCCGACGAATCGGTTCACGTCGAGGCTTGACCTCATCCGAGCGCGAACGCTCGCACATGCCGCTCCCGGCGCATCGGTGCTTGGGCAGTGACTGTTCTCTTCCGCGATCGTCTGCGCCGTCGAGGCGCAAGTGGCGCATGATGGTGACGAGGGGGTGGCCTGCGTGATGGCGCCGTTCTTCTTCGCGTTGGGACTAGCCGACAACGTCTGCCTGATCCTCGTGTTCGTGTTGCGGAAGAGACGCCTTGACCTGGTCCAGCGGTACGGGTGGCTGTATCTCGGACTGGCGATTCCGACCGTGTATGGGCTCGTGCTGGCCCAGCAAGAGGGCAGCCTCGTCCAGTACGCCGTCTTCTTGGCCATCTTCTTGGCGTTCTTGTGGATCGAGGCCTTGTACGACTGGGTGTTGAAGGTGCCGTTCCGGGAGTCGATGGATTGGCGGCTGCTGGTCCCCTATGTGGCCTTGTACATCTCGTCCAGTTATGGGTTCGTGGTCATGACGTGGCGGTACTACTCCGTGGCTGCCGGCGTCCTACTGCTGGTCCTGACCGTCGCCCAGTTCCTCACCAACGCCCTTTCGCATCCAAGAGCCAAGTCGCGTCGCGCGCCTAGACAGCCGTGACGACGGGCAACACTCGAACGCCCTGTTCTGCCGCACGCGGGGCGGCTGGGGGTAGTCGGCGGGGCGGGTCGTGGGGTGCGCAGCTTGGTCTAGCCACGCAGGGCGACGGCCGCCGCGAGCACGCCGAGCAGGCCGGTCATGCTCAGGAGGAAGACCTGGAACCGAACCTCGGCAGAGGATAGATCTCGACGTCGCAACTGACCGTCGAAGAAGCCAGACGCGATCGACACGCCGCAGCCCAGAGCCAGCAGAACAGCCGCCACGCGACGGGGCGACCCCTCGGATCGGATCGCGACCACGGTCAACACCGCCTGAAAGGCAACCATGGGCCACGGGGCGCACAAAGTCGCTCGGGAACTCCAAGCTGTTCTCAACGTGGAACGACCGGCGGCGACGTCGACGAGACCGCCCACGACATCGGTTACCACGAGCCCGGCGAACGCGCTCGAAAGCAATGTCGGGACCTTCCGGTCCCCGACAATCGACCCTGCCATGGCACACCACGGTACCTGCTCGCCGGGGACCGAGGGGACATCGAACCCGCTGACTGCCGCGTGAGCGTGGATAAGGGAGCGGGGTGGCAGCGCCGCGACGCGCCACGCACTTGTGGAGTCAGACGCCGCCCACCCGGATGCCGTGCTCTGCGGCGTACTTCATCATGTTCGCCTGCACAACCGGCATCATCGCCTTCGCTTCCTCAGTCGGAGTGAACGAGATGAACTCCGAACCCGCGGAGGTCATCGGCAGGTGCGCCGGTTCGAGGACGTACGCGTCTCCCGCTTCAAACTCCTGGATGCTGCCGTCGGCCATCCGGACGCTGAGCTTCCCGCTGACGACGTAGCCCATGTGGTGCGCCTGACACATGTCGTTGGGCAGCCCCTTGTAGGCGAATGCGAAGTCCATGTCGGTGAACCAGCGTTCGATCTCAACGCTGTAGTCACCTAGCTCGTCGCGAGAGGACTCCGTCATCTCCGGAATGCTCCAGTGCTGTGAAGCGGCTGACATGGAAGTCTTGGACATCTCGAACCTCCCTAGGTCATCGGGGACCCACGCGGGCCCTCGCTTCAACGCTACGCCGATCGAGCGACTGCCAAGCAGAACTCGCCTCCGAGCCGTGAGGTGTGGACTCCTCGTAGTGCCGGGCGTCGTCGAGCTCCCGGCCCACGCCTCCACTCACTCAAGAACGAAGCGCCGATCACCGTTGGGGCTATGACATCGGGTACCAGGCGAACGCACGACTCTGCCGCGACCCGCGGTCGATCATGCCGATGGGGCAGCGCGTTGCACCTCGCGCTGCCAGCCTCGCGAGAGGAGCGTCGGGGGGCGTTCTTAGCGTTGATGCTTCGCCGTGACCTGTCGCCGTGTCATGCTCCAGCCAGGCCGACAGGACCCAAGCACATTCACTCTTGGACTGAACTGGTCAATGGCCAGGACGTCCATTCTCAGGAACCTTTGCCGCTGCACGATTGGCGACGACCACGACGATGGCGACATGCTCAGCGCCTCCGAAGCTGAAGACATCTGGCTTTCGAGCGGAATGGACCCGGATTACGACTTCAGGTGAAACCGGCGCGACCCCTAGGTGCCGGGCGTGGATTGCATGATCCCCGCGACACACTGCAGGCAAGTAGGAAAGACCGGCGAGTTCGGGTCGCCGACTCAGCGTGCGGCGGCATCCGGCGAACGCGAGCGAGACGTGCGCATTTCAGGGTGCACTAAATCGGCTGGTGACGTTCTCTTAACCGCGCGTGGAGTCGTGGTGGCTCATGGCCTTTCCTCGAGCGGCGCTCCGGTCACTGTGCCATTCACCTGACCAGCTGCACTCTCCGCAAGTGGGCCGCCACATGGCACTGCCTGAGCTGAAGTCCATGGCCAATAGCACGGGGTGCCCCGGGGGCACGGGACACGTGCGGATGTCATGACCAGGTTGACCGCAGCGAGAGCAGTTTCGCGTTCTAGAACCCACCGTTTCCTCCCCACGTCGCAACGGATCTCCACCTACCGGAGGCCGGGCGTGCGGTGTCTGTTGCTGGGGGTCAGAGTGGTCGGCACGGACGTAGACCGGCCTGCGATAGCGCGTGTGGACTCCTTGGCTTGCCCGACAGGGAGGCTGTCGCTGGTTTCGGCTTGAAGTTGGATGGGTTATCGGACTGGCTCTCCCATGTTCACTACGCTGACCCGCAAGAAGCTGCCGGGCTTCCGGGCGGTAGCTGCTGGGTAAGCGTCCGTCGCCTTTGCGCCACGAGGAGGAGCAAACATGGATCGCGAGGAACTGAAAGCCGCTATCGACGAGCTCATGCGCCAGTACGCGGACGAAGAAATCGACGGCGCGACCTATGCGGAGAAGATGATGGAGTTGACCTCGTCCGCTCAAGAGGAGCTGGACGAGTAGAGAGGTCCAAGCACCGCCCCTTTCGGCGACGGAACGGAAGCCGGTTACTCATTTGGGACGGAGACTCCTGTGTCCTTCGGGGCTCCAGTAAGCGGTCTCCAACCTCGCAAGCTGTCCAGCCGTCTGTCATGCCCGGGTATGGTGTCGCTCCGAGCTACGGAACGAGTTCCGCACCGTGCTCACGCAGGACCTTGATTGCTCGTGGTCCTACTCCATGCAGGGCAAGGGGCAAGGAGTTGCCGCTCACTGACCCCGCGCAGGTCTTCAAGCGTTCGATAGCCGGCAGAGTCAAAGGCGCGTGCAGCCGGGCGGCCTACGGCACTTGCTAGGCTTGGTGGTGGCTCGGTCATAGCCTCAGCATCCGAAACAGCTCCGAGATGGAGATCCACAAGAGGAACTGCCGCTCATGCCGCCGTCAGAGCGGGCGCTGCCTGGCGTGGTGAGGGGTGGGACCCCCCTTCTCTCGCGATAACACGCGCGATATCATGGGTGTGTGGAGGAGCATTCGTTTTCGGAGCGGCTGAAGCTGCGGCGGACAGCGGCCGGGTTGACCCAGCGTCAACTGGCCGAGTTGTCCGGAGTCAAGCAACCCTTGATCGCGGCGATCGAGCGAGGCACGAGGGCGCCGTCCGACGCCGCAAGGAGCGCCTTGGAGTACGCACTTCAGGTGCGGCCCTCGGCGCTCCTGCGCGCCAGGCGTGACGAGGTGTTGGCTGCCCTCGCGAGGATCGGGGCCAAGGACCCCCGGGTGTTCGGCTCGGTGGCGCGTGGCGAGGATGACCCTGGTTCGGACCTCGACTTGCTGGTCACCTTCCCGCCCGATGCGGACATCGTGACGTTGCTGACCCTGGAGGAGGAGTTGGCCAGCATCCTCACCGTTCCGGTCGACGTGGTGTCCTCAGGTAGTTCGGGACGCGTCCTTGACCGAGCTCGCGCCGAGGCGGTGCCGCTGTGACGGACCCGGCGAAGGGATCCACGGCCCGCACCGGTGAGGCCGGGGGCGATCGGGACGGACGGGTCGAGCGGCGCCTAGCGGATTTGGCGGAGTTCGTGCGAGAAGCCGAGTACCTGACCAGCAAGGGTCGGGAGGCCTACCTCGCGGATTCGATGGACGGGGCTCTGTTGCGCAATGCCGGCGAACGGATCCTGATCAAGGTCGCCACCGTCGCCGAGAAACTGCCTCAAGCATTCAAGGACACGCATCCCGACGTGGACTGGCGAGGGATCAACCGCATGCGGAACCTGGTTGCCCACCACTACGACAGGGTCAGTCACGACCTGGTGTGGGCGGCCCTCAGCGTCCGCATCCCCGAACTCGGCTCACGAATGTCCCAGAACTGAGCTACCAACTTGCAGGTGGCCCAAACGCCCTCCTTCGCCGCAGGGTGCGCGAGGCCAGCCTTTCGCCTGGTACCCGACGTGCCCACCCTGATTTTGGCGGCACAGAGAGCCGTACTGGCGGGCGATGCGCTACGCGGTTCAGCGGGGATGGCCATTGCTTGCGGCTGCGGTTCCCAGACGAGCATTCAGCGATGCGTCGTGAGGTGGCCGCCGACGCTAGAGGATTCGGTTGGGCGCAGTTGGAATATCTTCATGGCGACGGTCGGCGGCTACGGAGACACTCTGCCGCTGATTCCACTCGGTGTGGCACTGCAGCAGGCTGGTCACGCCGTGACCTTGATGTGTGTCTCCTTCATTGCCGGCGTGGTCTACTGCTTCGGGCTTAACCCTTTGCCCGTACCACTGGGAGACCGCGGAGGTGCTGGGCCATGTACTGATGAAGGCATGGGAGGGCGGGGATCACCACGCCCAGATGGAGGTCATTTCCACGTGGTCACGGCTGATAGCGGAGGCGGCGTTCGAGCCTCTGTTTGAGTCGTTCACCATCCATGATGCCGCTGTTGTGGCTCCGATGGTGCAGCCGTTCGCCTTGGAGTTCCGCCGCAAGCAAACCCCGTGCGGATGGCCTGAATGCAAACACACTCCGGGTCAGCCGACCAGCCACGGGGACAGCCACATGGGCGCGCCAGACTTGCGGTGTCGACTCTTCAACCTGCTCCAAGGGTCGCGGGTGTCGTTGGACATGGTGCGCGCCCTGGGGGCCGGCATCCAGAAGGTGAGCGAACGATTGGGTCAGCGTCCGCTGCCGATCGCACGTCAGATGGCGCAGTTCATGACGGAGCCGACATTCATTCCGGTGAGCGGCTATCTGGCACCGGCGTTCGCTGACCATCCCCGGGGGCCGGCTACCTGTTCCTGGAATCCAGCGCCCCCTTGTCGGATCGGGTGTCCTCCTTCCTGGACGCCGGGGACCCACCCGTGTTATTCAAGTCTCGGTTCGGTCACAGCGAGGAATCCTGGCCCGTCACCGAACGTGTCGTTGACGGCATCTTGGCCTCGGGGCGTCGGGCAGTGGTCCGCCGCGCCGCCGGCGTTCTGGAGTCCCGGTGGCCGACCGACCGGGTCCTACCGATCGATTTCGAGCGGTTCGACAGGCTCTTCCCGCACTGCCATGTGGTCATCCACCAAGGAGGTGTCGGCAAGCAGGCACTCGCCTTCATCTCCGGGGTGCCGCAGTTTGTGACGCCTCTGTCAGTGGATCACCGCTACCCAGCGTTTCACTGCATCCAGAACTTGGACGGTCATCGTGCAGAGCGTGTTGAGTGCGGATACTGGGCACGTTCGCGACCCACCCCTCAGGTCCTGGCACAAGTGCTGGATTTCTTGCTGAATTTGCTGCGATCAGCTGAGCAGGTGCGTGCCGTGGGCGGTTTGTTGTGTTGCGGGAGCGTGCAAACAACGGAAGCCGAGGAGGCACAGCATGGCGCTCAACAAGGGAAGATGCGCGTGGGTCACGTCAGTAGGGCTGGCCCTGTCCATGGCGCTAGTCGGTTGTTCTGCGTCGACTGAGGTGGACTCGACCCCTACACCGAGCGCGCCGACCCCGAGCGTGTCGGTGACGCCCACGCCGACGCCGTCGCCCATGCCGACGCCGTCGACGGCCAGCGAGCAGGCTGCGGTCGACGGCGTGGTCTGCGTATCTTGCGTGTGGTGGACAAACTCGGTATCGACCCGGAATCCGACCTGCAACGAGCTGAACACGGTCGCGACGGGTCAGGCTTTGGCGCAGATGCAGCACAACCTCATGCAGTACCGCGATCGAGGGCTGGCGACAGATCAGGTGAGCAGGTGCCCACGTTTGTCGGCTCCACGGCTGGATCGAGCGCCAACGCAGTGGTTCATCACGATGTGCATCGATGTCAGTGGTGTCGACGTTGCTCGACGCGACGGTCACTCCGTGAAGAACCCGGATGGCGTCCACGCGTGTCCTGACTGAATTCCAGGTTGATCACCAGCTGCGAATGACACCTGGTACGTGGCTCACCGACGAGGTGACAGAGACATGCTGAGGCGCATCCTCCTGCTGTTTCTCGGTGCGATCGTCCTGCCTGATATTGCCTGTCGGCGTCGCACATGCGTGACGGGCGTTTCCTGCCCTGACGGGCAGTATTGGAGCAGAGATCGCAGCGGTCTGCGTCATTCGTGGTTTCTCTGGCGGGTTCTCAAGCGACTGCTCAGGCAGCTCCGGTCGATGTGGTTGATCAGGGCGGGAGTGTTTCGGCCTGCATGGATCACTTCGTTCGGCCGGATGAGGTGGTGCCGTGTGAGTCGGAGTATGGCTGGTGGTCGACTGACAAGTTCTGTTACGTGCAGTTGGCGGATCCGCAGCCTCCGAAGACGGATGCGGTGTGGCAGGGGAACACGGAGGGTGCGATCTATTCGTGTCGGATCGGTGCTCCTGGTGTGGCGAACCCGTTTGGGCTGTTCTGGTCGGCTTCGATGCCGGCTGGGCCGGCGGCTCCGGTGGATCCGGCGGTGGTGGCGCAGTCGATTGTGGAGCAGATGGAGTTGCGGGCGATCACGATCGGGATGGTGCCGGAGGATCGGCCGGGTTCGATGGGTGTGGTTGGTTTGCCGTTGTGGATGTGGGTGGAGGCCCCGTCGGAGCAGTCGTTCGGTCCGATGACGCGTAGCGCGTCGTTGGGTGGGGTGACAGTGACGGCGACCGCGAGTGTGTCGAAGGTGTTGTGGGAGATGGGTGACGGCGGCGCCGTTACGTGCACCACGACCGGCACGCCGTTCACGGATGGTCATGGTGGTCAGGAGTCCCCGGATTGTGGTTACACCTATCCGAAGCAGGGCACGTTCACGGTTCGGGCGACGAGTTATTGGTCGGTGGATTGGACGTCGTCGTCGGGGCCTTCGGGTTCGATCCCGTTGCAGTTCACGCAGTCACGGATCGTGCAGATCGGTGAGCTTCAGGTCGTCCGCGTCGGGTGACGGAAAGGTAGTCGAGTGATGAAGTCTTCCACGATCGAGTCGCCCCGTCCGGGTGCCCGTAACGGGGTTGAAGCGGTCCGCCGAACCGGCCGGCCGGGCGTCGGTGCCGGAGGCTGGGGTGGTGCCGCCGCCTCGGATGCGTCGGCGGCCGGCGGTGGTTGCGCTGTCCCTGGCGTTGGTGGTGTTGGGGGCGTTGTTGTCGGTGTGGGCGTATTCGAGCCTGGGGAATGCGCAGCAGGTGATCGCGGTCCGCGCCGACATCTCCCGGGGTGAGGTGATCACCGAGGAGGCGCTGCAGGTCGTCCGCGTTGGGGTGGACCCGGCCCTGCAGGTGGTCCCCGCAGCGGACTTGGGGTTGCTGGTTGGTCAGCGCGCCGGTGTTGACCTTCGGGCCGGCCAGTTGGTGGTGCCGTCGGCGGTCACAACTGAGGTGGTTCCGCATGCCGGGTTCTCGGTGGTGGGGTTGTCGTTGGGTGCCGGTCAGCTGCCGGCGGACGCGTTGCAGGTTGGGGATGCGATCAGGGTGGTGTCGACACCGGGGCAGCAGGGTGACGTGGTGGAGGCCGAGTTGCGGGTCTTCGACGGCACGGTGATCTCGGTGGCGCCGGTCGATACGTCGGGGAACGTGGCGCTGGTGGTTGAGGTGGCAGCCCTTCAGGCACCGGAGTTGGCGGCCCGGTCGGCGTCCGGGAAGTTGGCGATCGTGCTGGATTCGCGGGAACGCTGATGGCTGTGATCGTTTTGGCTTCCGCGTCGGGGGCACCCGGGGTGACGACCACCGGGTTGGGGTTGGCGATGTGTTGGCCGCGTCCGGTGGTGTTGGTGGACGCGGATCCGGTGGGTGGTTCGGCGATCCTGGCCGGCTACCTGCAGGGCACGGTCGTCCACAATGACGCGATGGTGCAGCTGGTGTTGGCGCACCGGGACGGCCAGCTGGCAGGGGTGCTGCCCAACGTGTTGATGCCGCTGCCGGACACGAGCGTGGTGTTGTTGCCGGGGGCACGCTCGCATGCGCAGGCGGCGGGCCTGGTGGATGTGTGGGCACCGCTTGCGGTGGAACTACGCGGGCTGGAGCGTAACGGCCTCGACGTGATCGTGGACGCCGGCCGGCTCGGCATGGCCCATTCACCGACCCCACTGGTGGCCGCGGCTGATGTGGGGTTGCTGGTCACCGGGAGTGGTCTGTCCGCGCTGGCCGGGGCTCGGCAGTGGGCGGTTTCCTGGTCGGCCGCAGCCAAGGATGGTAGCGGCGCGCTGAGCGCTGGGTGTGTGGTGGTGGGTGAGGGCCGTCCTTACAGCGGCCGGGATGTTGCCCGGACGTTGGGGTTGCCGGTGTTCGGCACGCTGTCCTGGGACCCGGACGCCGCGGCGGTGTTGAGCGCCGGGCGGGCGGGTGGCCGCAAGTTCGGCACCAGCCGGCTGGTCCGATCGCTGGCGAGTGTGGCGGCGGCGATCGACCAGCAGATTTCGGCAGCGAGGCAGGAAACCGCATTGCGGCAAGAGACGTCGGCGCGGCAGGAAGTGGTGACACTATGAACGACCGGATTCAGTCTTCTGAGGCTTCCCGTGATCTGACCGATCCGATGAGCCTGCCGTTGTTCTCGGCGCCGGTGCAGCCGCGGCCGGGCCGCACCAGGTCCACGTTCTCCCTGTCCGACCCGGTGCAGTCGGCATCGCCGGTGTCGACGCTGCCTCCCGCGCCGGTGCCTCCGCTGTCTGCCGAGCACCGGGTGGTGTCGATTAGTGGGCATGGTCATCGGGCGGGGCGCGTCGCGGCGGGTGATGGGGTGGATTGGGGTTTGGTGTCGGCGTTGCGGTCTGCGGCGTCGGAGCGGTTGATGGCCGGGTTGGATTCGAACCCGATCCCTGGGCCGGGATCAGCAGCGGTCGCTGGGGTGGCGGATCATCGGCGAGTTGTTGGACGACGAGGTCACCGACCAGGCGACGTTCGGGTCGTGGCGCGTTTGACCGGCAGCAGCAGGCGAGGCTGGGTCAGGCGGTGTTCGACGCCCTGTTCGGGTTGGGCCGCCTGCAGCCGCTGGTGGATGACCCGAGTGTGGAGAACATCACGATCCTGGGGTTTGACGAGGTGTGGCTGGAACACGGCGACGGCCGCCTGGAGCGTGGCCCATCCGTGGCGGATTCGGACCAGGACTTGATCGATTTCCTGGTCTTCCTGGGGTCCCGGTCTGAGGTGAATGCCCGCCAGTTCAGTGAGGCGAACCCGCGCCTGCATTTGCGGCTGGATGGTGGGGCGCGGTTGGCGGCGACGGCGTGGGTGACCCCGCGGCCGTCGGTGGTGGTGCGCCGACACCGGATGCGGGATGTCACGCTGTCGGATTTGGTGGCGAAGGGCTCGTTGAGTGAGGTGGCGGCGAGTTTCCTGGCGGCGGCGGTGCGGGCCCGCAAGTCGATTGTGGTGGCCGGTCCGCAGGGTGCGGGGAAGACCACGATGGTGCGGGCGTTGTGTGCGGAGATCGGCCCGTACTGAGGCTATTGGCACGTTCGAGACCGAGTACGAGCTGCACCTGCATGAGATGACCGACCGGCATCCGATCGTCCACGCGTGGGAGGCGAGGCCGGGTGGGGAGATGCTCCCGAGCGGGCGCCGCGCCGGCGAGTTCTCCCTGGATGACGCGTTGTATGACTCGTACCGGTTCAACCTGTCGAGGCAGATCGTGGGTGAGGTCCGCGGCTCGGAGGTGTTGGCGATGATCGAGGCGATGCAGTCCGGCACCGGGTCGTTGTCGACCACGCACGCCGAGTCCGCCGAACGTGCGGTCGGGAAGCTGGTCACGTGTGCGATGAAGGCCGGTTCCCATGTGACGGAGCAGTACGCGGTGCGGGCGATCTCGGAGGCGTTGAACATCATCGTGCACGTCGACGCCCGCGTCGAACAAAGCGGCGGCTGGCTCCATCAAGCGGCGGTGGACTTCGCAGGTGGTGATCCTGGAGCCGGGGGAGCGGGAGAAGGGCTACTCGCTGACCACGGTGTTCGGCTGCCCACGAGGCAGCACATCGATTCGGGCGGTGTCGGGGATGCCGGAGGCGTACCGGGAACTGGTCCGGGACGGGTTCGACCTGAACGGCTATCTCGCCGAGAGCCAGCGGGTGGCGTCATGACCGTCCTGGTCCCCGCCCTGGGTGGCGCCCTGATGGTCATCGGCATCATCGGCCTGATCGCAGGCATCCAGAAAACCCCCGTCAAGCCAGCCGCGCCGCGCAGCAACACCAGGTTCGCGTTACCACGGTTGTCGCGGCGCACGCAGCTGTTGCTCGCGGCTGGGCTCACCCTGGGTGTGGTGGTGGCGCTGGTGTCGGGTTGGCTGCTGGGGTTGGTGTTGGTGCCGGCCGCAACCGTTGGTCTGCCGGTGCTGTTGTCTGCGGGTGAGGAGACGGCCAGGATTCGCCGGTTGGAGGCGATGGAGGAGTGGATCCGGTCGCTGTCGGGGGTGTTGACTGCCGGTGTCGGTCTGGAGCAGGCGTTGATCGCGACGCTGCGGTCGACACCGGAGGCGATCAAACCCGAGGTGTCGAGGTTGGTGGCCCGTCTGCGGGCCCGTTGGTCGACCGAGTCCGCGTTGCGGCAGTTCGCCGACGACCTGGATGACGCGACGGGGGACTTGATCGCGGCGAACCTGATCCTCGCCGCCCGGCGCCGGGGGCCCGGTCTGGCGTCGGTGTTGGACAGCCTGGCCGAGTCGGTGGCCGCCGACGTGCGGTCGCGTCGGCAGGTGGAGGCCGACCGCGCCAAGCCCCGCGCCACCGCCCGTTGGGTGACCATCATCACCGTCGCCGTGTTGGGGGTGCTCGGGTTCACCGGTAACTACGTCGAGCCGTACGCGACCCCGGTGGGGCAGATGATCCTCGCGCTGTTGCTGGCCGGCTATGTCGGGCTGTTGGTGTGGATGAAGCGGATGGCGGCCGGGAAACCACTCCCGCGGTTTATCGGCACGACGGCGAGGGCGGAGGCGGCGCGATGATCACCACTGGTTTGCAGCTGGCCATCCTCGGGGGTGTCCTCGCCGGGGCCGGCCTGGCCGGTCTGGTCTGGCGGCTCGCCCCCGTCCACGCCCACCCCGGCGACGTCTTGGCCCGACTATCACCCGACGCTGACGCTGCTCTGGCACGCGCCAACGCTGAGGCCGATCCCGCTGATGATGCGACGTTGGCGGATCGGTTGGGCAGGTGGGGGATGCGGTTGCTGCCCCGCAATGTGTGGGGGACACCGCCGCGGCAGGAGTTGGCGTTGATGCGGATCCCGCTGCACCGGTTCTACGGCGACAAGCTGCTCTACGCCCTGGTCGGGTTGTTGATCCCACCGTTGTTGACGTCGCTGTTCGCGGTGTTGGGTTGGCGGATGCCGATCGTGTTGCCGGTCGGCGCCACCGTGGCGATGGGCGTGGGCATGTTCTTCCTGCCCGACTACAACGTCCGCGACGACGCGAAGAAGGCCCGGATCGAGTTCGACCGGGCCCTGGGGGCGTGGACCGACCTGGTCGCGCTGGAACGCAACTCCGGCTCCGGACCCCGCCAGGCGATGGAGGTTGCCTCCGCGGTCGGGGATTCGTGGGTGTTCCGCCGGCTCCGTGAGGAACTGGCCCTGTCCGCCTGGACCGGCGAACCACCCTGGGACGCCCTGAAGCGCCTGTCGGCCGAGCTCGGTCTGCCGGAGTTGGGTGATGTCGCAGACATCATGCGGCTCAGCGGTGAGGAGGGCTCCCAAGTCTACGGCCAGCTGCGGGCCCGCTCATCGTCGATGCGTACCGCGATGCTCAACGACGAACTCGCGGCCGCGAACGCCGTGGGGGAGAAGATGACGATCCCGATGAGCCTGCTCGGGGTGGTCTTCCTGGTCATCCTCATCGTCCCGGCCCTGCTGCGAATGATCGGAGCCGGCTGACCCGTCACAAGAATCCAACCCGCTGCTGGTGAGCAGGAAACCCCTGCTTTCCGGCTTGTTGTAAGTAACGAATCCCCCTTAGTTGAAAGGACACCCCTGATGAGCTCCCTCGATTCCCTGATGGTTAAGGCCACCAGCCGGCTGCGGGCACTGCAGCAGCAGGCCACTCGCAGACTGGTCCGCGGCGATTCCGAGCGTGGCAGCATCACTGTCGAACAGATCCTGTGGGTGGTCGCCATGATCGCGCTGGTCGGGATTGTGGTGGCAGCGATCACCGCCTTCATCAACACCCAGGTCGGCAAGATCGCCTGACCCTGATGCGCAACGAACCCGGTCTTGGACGTCCCCCTACCCGCATCCGGCGGTGGGGGGCGTCCGAGCGTGGCGCGGTGACGATTCAACTGGTGATGCTGCTGCCGGTGCTGTTCGGGATCGTCTTCCTCGGCCTGCAGGCCGCCCTGTACTACTACGCGGCGACTGTCGCGGGGGCGGCCGCGCAGGACGGCGCACGGGTGGCCGCAGCCCACGGCGGCGGTGGCCTCGCTGCGGGCACTGCGGCCGCCTGGTCGGCGTTGGACCAGTCCCACGGTTCGCTGTCCAACTATGACGTGACCGGCAGTGTGGGGGCTGGCGGGCCCAGCATGACGGTCACTGGTGAGACGTTGTCGGTGCTGCCCGGGATGGTGTTCACCGTGACCCGGTCTGCCTCGCTGCCGTGGGAGCAACCATCATGAACCGGTTCCATCCAGAGCGCGGCTCGGCAGTGGTCGAGACCGTGATCATCGTGCCGGCGATCATGATGTTCATCGCGTTGATCATCGCTGCCGGCCGGGTCCAGATGGCCCACCAAAGCGTGGACGCCGCAGCCGCCGAGGCCGCCCGCGCCGCCTCCATCGCCCGCACCCCGGCCGAAGCCCAAACCCGCGCCACCGCGAGCGGCCAGCAGGCCCTGGACAACCAAGGCCTGAGGTGTGCGTCCACCCACGTGAGCGTGGACACCGCCGGTTTCGCGGTTCCGGTCGGCACCCCGGCCACCGTGTCGGCCACCGTGATCTGCCAGGTCTGGCTGGCCGATCTGACCCCCATCCCTGCCATGCCAGGCCAAGTCACGATCGAGGCCACCATGCAATCGCCCCTTGACACCTACCGAGGACGCTGAAATGACCCGTCGACCACGACCCAGACTTCAGGACGCCGGTGGGGAGCGCGGCGCGGTCACCATGTGGGCGGTGCTGATCGCGTTCTGCATGATCATCATCGTCGGGATCGCCGTCGACTTCTCCGGCCAGGCCGTCGCCGAGCAGAAAGCCCGCAGTCCGTGGCGTTCGAGGCCGCCCGCGCCGGCGGTCAGCAGGTCAACCTCGACCAGCTCGTCCGCGACGGTCAGGCCCAAACCGACCCCCAGCAGGCCGCAGCCGCAGCCAACGCCTACCTGACCCAGGCCGGGGTAACCGGCAGCGTCACCGTCAACGCCGGCACCGTCACCGTCAACGTGGTCGACACCTACCAATGCGCGTTCTTGTCGGTCATCGGGGTCAACAGCCTGCCGGTCAGCGGGTCCGCGTCCGCGGACACGCTACGCGTCCTCGAAGGAGTAGAACGATGATCCGACGCCGCCTGGTCGGCCTGGCGGCCAGCCTGGCCATCGTGGCGATCCTGGCCGGGATGCCGATCGTGCTCGTCGCGGTCGGCGGCAACCCGATCCCCACCCAGCTCCCCACCCTGGACAACTTCCTCGACTGGTTCACCACCCCGGACGACGGCACCCTGGCCCTGAACGCCATCATCCTGGGTGGCTGGCTGGTGTGGGCGTTCCTGGCGTTCAGCATCGTCGCCGAACTGATTGCGGCGGTCCGCGGCGTCCGCGTCCCTGCCATGCCCGGCCTGCGGATGCCACAGGACACCGCCCGCCGCCTGGTCGCCACCGCCGCCCTACTGTTCGTCACCACACCAGGCGCCACCCTCGCCACCCCCGCACTGGCGTCCGGAAACGCCACCCCGCCCCCGGTCACCGCGCAAGTTCTGGCGCCAGCAAACGGCGTCAACCAACACGTGCCGGCGCGGGCAGGTACCCAGGCGACCGGAGGCCAGCCACGCCCCGGCTCGACGGCGGTGCTGGAACACGTAGTGGAACCAGGCGACACCCTCACCGGGGTCGCCGAAACCTACTTGGGTGATGGCGACCGCTGGCCCGAAATCTATGAAGCCACACAGCACCTGGCACAACCCGCCGGCCAACAACTCACCGACCCCGACATCATCGACATCGGCTGGACCCTCAACATCCCCACCAGCCGCCACCAGCCGCCGCCGGCGACGTACCGCCGGAGCATGCGCCGGCTCAAGATCCCCGCGCCCGACCCGGCCACACAGACCGTTCAAGAGCAGGCGCCTGCTGGTCGGCCTGTTCCGGCGCCCTCGCCGACCATCGATCCTTGCGAGCCTGAGCCTGCGAGTACGCCGCCAGGTGATGGCACGGCCGGTAACCCTTCCCGCGGCGGGCTTGCCCCAGGAGGCGACCACGACACCCGGACCGTGGAGCCAGCACCAGCAGCCCCGACTCGAGACGATCAAGACGAATCCCAAATGCTGTCCGCGCCCTGGCTACTGAGCGGAGTCGCCAGCAGCATCGTGCTGTCAGCGTCCGCGCTGCTGGTGTTGCGTTCCCGCCGCCGCCAACAGCAGCGGGAACGCCGCCCAGGGCGGGCCATCGCCACACCACCCCCGGTGATCGCTCCGGTCGAGAAGACCATCACCGCCGTCGGCACCCGCGCGTTGCCCACCGTCGAACGCATGGATGAGGCGCTGTGCCGGCTCGCCGAGGCCCAAACCTCCGCGGGCCGTCCGATGCCGAAACTGGTCGCTGTCGAGGTGGGAGGCGACGGGCTCACCCTGCACATGGCCGAACCGGTCACCGACCTGACCGGTCCATGGCAGCAAGTGGACGCGAACGCTCAGGTCTGGCGGCTGCCTGCGAACACTGACCTGGCGGCGGTCGGCTACCTGCCGGAGTACCAGCCCGCCCCCTACCCGCTGCTGGTCACCTGCGGCACCGCCGACGACGGCCACACCTGGCTGCTGAACCTCGAACAGCTCGCCACCATCCACGTCACCGGCGACCCCGTCTACACCGAAGACTTCCTCCGCTACCTGGTCACAGAACTCGCGGTCAACCCATGGTCGCGAGCCGCCAAAGTGACCACATCCGGGCTCGAAGACGACCTGGCCTCGATCGACGTCGACCGGCTCACCACCGCCACCACCATCCAGGACGCCGCCCGTGCCGCACGGGCCAACGCCGAGTTCACGGCCAGGCTGGCCGAACTGGTCGAAGCAGACACCCCCACCGCACGCGCCGGAGGACTCGGCGACGAAGCATGGGGCGCACACGCCCTGATCATCCACACCGAACACCCCGACCCCGACCTGGACCAGCTGATCGACTGGACAGCACAACACCCAGGCCAAACCGGCGCCGCGATCGTCATCAGCGGCCCTGCCGAGACACGGGCGACGCAGATCCACCTGACGCCCCAGGGCCGCACCATCGTCGAAAGCCTCGGTTTGAACCTGGTGGCAGTCGGCCTGACCAGCGACGAGGCCCGCGGCTGCGCCACACTGCTGGCGACCAGCGACGACACCCAGGACGTGCCCATGCCGGTCGACACCACCGCACACGACGGCTGGCAAGCCCTGGCCGACCGGGCCGGCGCGCTGCGACCCGAGCTGACCGTATCCAGGGCAGTCCCGGACACCGATCTGCCGGAGGAAGCGTCCTCGCTAATCCCCGACGACCTGCCGCTGCCCGACAGTGTGCTCGAAGAAGATCTCGAACTGCTGGCGCCCAAGGTTCCGATCAGCGTGCGAACTGCCGCGGAACTGGCCGACCCCACACTGGACGGCGACGTCGCCGATTGGTGGTCCGACAATTGTGCACGGCCCAGGCTGGCGCTGCTGGGGCCAGTCGCCGTCAAAGCACACGGCAAACCGATCGCCAAACGCAAGCCCTACTACATCGAGGTGTTGTCCTTCATCGCTCTGCGTCAGCATGGCGCCACAACCGACGACGTCGTGACGGCGTTCGGGTTCGGATCGACCAGCACCGCCCGAAGCGCGGTGAATATCGTGCGCGGCTGGCTGGGAACGAACCCGGCCACCGGGCAGCCGCACCTGCCATCGGCCCCCGAGTCTTCGGCCGGGCAAGTCCGCGGGGTGGGCGTCTACCAGGTCGAAGACCTGCTGATCGATATCGACCTGTTCAAACGGCTACGACTGCGAGGCCAAACCCGAGGCGTCGACGGGATCGAGGACCTCATCACAGCCCTGCGGTTGGTGCGGGGACGCCCATTCGACCAGCTGCGGCCCAACGGCTGGGCATGGCTCGTCGACACCGGCGAGCAACACCACATGGCCGCCGCGATCGCCGACGTCGCCCACACCGTCGCCACCCACCACCTCCAGACCCATCAACTCCGCAAGGCGCGGCAAGTCACCGAAGCCGCGCTACTGGCCGTGCCCGACGACTACAACCTCCAGGCCGACCTCCTGGTCATCACGATGGCCGAAGGCCACCCCGAAATTGCCCTGCGGATGTATCAGGAAATGTGCAACCAACCCGACGAAGACGGCATACCAGCCGAAGTCGGAGCTCGCATCGAGCAGGTCCTGGCGAAGCTGGACTGGAAACGCGCCGTACGGGCGGCCTCATGACCGTGAACCATCAGTGGCAAACTCGTCCGAGCCCCTGCACATTTCGTTGGCTGGCCACTCGATCACGACTCCGGCCCAAAGACGGTTACAGCGGTACGGACCGCGCAGATGGGCGGTGGGCCCTCAGGTCTCGTGCTTTGCGCAACCGTAGCGCGCGTGGTAGTTCGAACCGGCAGCCAGACTTGTCAAAGACGGCCTATTGGATCAACTCCGTTACTAACGTGGCCGTCATGTGGAGGAACTTGGGGCTGCTCTCTCGGGCCTCGCTGGCAATGATGGTGACATGTTTGGGTCTCGGAGTGACGGGATGTGGGCCCTCGCCCGAGGCGATGGACTTGGCGGCGAATGAGCCGCCCACTCTGGAGCCTGTAGAAATCGATGAGCCCAGCGATCGGGAGGTGCCGCGGCAACTGGATCTCGTTACAGCAGCGAGACATTGGGTTTGCTTGTACGATCCGACCTTCAACTACGACTGGCACGATGACGTTCTGTGTCGCAAGGGGACCGAATACATTCGTCCGTACCTCCTGCCTGAGGATGATTTCGTGACCGAAGACGAAATCCTATGGGCCGCCCAAGTCTACGAAGACGACTTGAACGCATCTGGGTGACGCGGCAAGGGATGGTGTCAACTCCCGATCGGGACGGACACGCCCGGAGAGCCCGGACGATCACGACCACACGATCGGCCATGACCGAGGGCTGCTGATGCCTGATCGCCGATCAGCACTCGTCCAGCTGCCTCCAACTCGCGCTCACTCGGTCGCCTTGGCCGGTGCACCGTCCGGCCCTGCGGCCCAGAGGTCAGCGAGAGGGGGGACTACTTGACCGGCATCCGTAGCGGTATTTGGGGAGTGGGCGCCACTTCGCCCTGCGGTCGATGAACACGCCTCGAACGGTCTGTTGTCCCTTCTCGTGAGCTGGGCCACGCTCGCGCCAAGGCTTGTTCGTTAGTCAGCAGTGGTGGGGAGGCGGAGGGCGGCGCCACGATCCATCAGATCCAGGTTCGCGCGGATGGACTCGGCGCGATAGCCATTGCCCGTACGAAGAGCCAACGCATGGGCATCTTCCCACAACAGTCGGGCGTGGTTCTGGTCGTGGGAAAAGTAGGCAATGGCACCGGCGAGTTCCATCTCCGATGAGTTGTGATCCAATCGTCGAACGCCGTTGAGCGCCTGTGAGTGCTGGGCGGCCTCCTGGAGGGCGTTCGATGCCTCGCCAAGCCTCCCGCGCAAGATCTCGAAGCGAGCGATGTTAGACAGGATGGTCGCCTTGTTGTGGGCCAATTCGAGTCGCAGGCTCTCCAACTCGCGTGCTTCGTTGGGTAGGTGCAGCAATACGGCATCAAATGCCCTTGCGGCCAGTCCGAGACAGTAGACCGCCTTTTCCGCTCGCGCGAATGGTTCGTCGCCCGCCAACTGACCAATTTGAAGGGCGGCCCGGGTGACGCCCGTCACGTTGAGACCCACACGAAGGCGACTGCGACGTACGCGCGTGAGAATGGATGTGCGCAGGGACTGTGCCGCGGATTTATTCCCCGCCGCATCCAACAGTCGCGTCATGGCCAACCCACAGGTGTCGGCGTCAACCATGGGATGGCTGAGCCACGCCGCGATGGCAGCAGACACGTCCGGCTCCGCATCATCGACACGTACGTCGTTAGTGGATCGTGCGACGTCGGGTGCACCAAGGGAGGGCCAAGCATCGGGTAGGACCCCCTCGACAAACCCACCACGACGACCGAGCAGCCTCATGACCGCTTCGGCTTCGCTGGCTGGCTTCTGCCCTGGCCTCACTAGCCACGAAAGGTGGGGCGTCCGGGATGAGGACGCCTTTCCAGCCGAAGATAGTCGTCGCCAAGAGCAAGGTCAGCGCCGGAGAAGCCCGCGACGATGACTCTCGATGAGGCGAAGTTCCACTCCAACCAGTCCTGCCACTGCGGAGGCAGCCCCCTTCGTTTCTGCGCAGCCAAGTCAACAAGGGTGGCTCTACGGGGCGCCGAGCCATGCAACTTCACGACCTTGAATGACGACTCGGACGAGTGCGGCACTTCATCGACCAACGCGTCGTAAGCGCGGAATGGCACGGCAACGGACTGAGTGCTCGCTCTGTGAGCGTGTCGAAGTTCGTGGTGACCACGGCCTGCAGCGAGCCCTCGCGTGCCCAAGAGGCCAGAGTCTTGTGGTTGATGTTGGGGGTTGCTCCATCAAGCACGGAGAGAACCTCGAACCATGTGCCCCCGGCGAAGGCAATTCGACACTAACTGGGAGAACTCGGCGACGTCGAGGTCGTCTAGCGAGAGCCGTGCGAGCGCAGGAGCCGCACGCTTCGGAGCCGAATGCTCCCCGAGAAATCGCCGACGCAACTCGGTAAGTACCGCTTGATTGAAGCCCCACCACGACGGTACGGCAGCGGGAGGCGCAACCGAGATTCCCGCTCCACAAAGGACAATTGAGGGGGGTCTCGTCCCAAGGCTACCGCTCACGCGGACATTATCGCCCAGCGTACCGTCAAGCTTGTTCAAAGATCAGGCCCGCCGCGCGAGGATCCCAATCGAGCAGTCGTCCTTCGTGGCCTGACGCAGGCGCGTGTCGACGAGCCTTCGCAGGCGCTTCCTGTATTCGGGATTTCTCGCCTGGGTATTCCGTACGCTTCCGACAGATTCGATGAGCTTCGCGCAGGCGGGCGCCAGCGTCTTGGCGCGGTAGTCGTAGAGGCTCGCGCTCGCCCCATCGCTCATCTGTATGAAGCCCGTGACCCCGTCCAAGCTCCCTCGTGAGAGCCGCGTGGCGGATGGCGCGTTGGGAGAGGTGACGAACGTCGTCTGGTTCGCGAACTCGTCGTTGTCCGGTGCCGATACGACACGCGCGTCACCATGCTTGATGTAGCCGATGACGCCGTCCCCGATGTGGACGACAATGAATCGATCGGCGGACACAGCGACAGCGAGGAAAGTCGACGCAAGGTCAGCCAAGGAGCAGTCGAGCTTGGCCGCAACCTGGTCGAGCCGCCCACGCAAACGTCCGAGAATCTCACGACGTGACTGCTCGGCATCATGGCTCGTGACCAAGTCCGCGAACTTCTCCGCGAGTATCGCGCAGCCCTCTTCCACCACCGCCTGGGCGCCGAACTCGGAGTGTGTCGCCGAGCCAGCGCCGTCCGCAAGGCAGAGCACCTGGACGCCGCGACGTGACAGGTAGGCGGTCCTGTCCTGTCCGCGGGTGCCGTCTTGTGCGTGTCCTCGGCCCCGGACTTGGTAGTGGAACTCGTTGAACACTTACAGCTCCGCCCAGCCCGCGAAGCCTCTAGGTCGAGCTTGACGGTGTCGCCCGGGTGTCGACCGGGACACTCGGGACACGGACTTCGACAGCCACTCGAAGAACTCCTTGAAGCTGAGCCCCTGCAGCCGCAGTGGGGGTCGGTACGGGGCTGAACCGCGCCAGAACGTGCATGTCAGCGTCACCGCCGATCCCGATGGGGAATACGGTGAGCTTCTTCTGAGCGACGAGCTTGGTCACTCGCTGCACCGCGCGCTCCAGCGCTGCGGGGCGCCATTCGGCTGGCCGTCGGTCATCAGTACGAGCCAAGGCTGGTAGTAGAGGACGCCGGCTCCGGAGTACGAGCGACTTGCGCTTCTCCAAGAGTGTCGAGTGCGAGATTCACGCCCTCCCCGAGGGCGTACCACCGCGTGGGCGATCGATGGCGTCGACGGCTCGAGTCGCTCGATGCTTGCGAAGTCTTGGATGAGGGCGGCGCCGGAGTTGAACGCAACGATGCTCACCTCAGCTGAGTCGTGCGCATCGTCGTCCTCGTCGATCGCGTCGTAGAAGAGGTTGACGCCTTCGATGAGTTCGCGGATCTTGTCGCCCATCATCGAGCCGCTGGTGTCGATGCAGAGTGACACCGGGACTCGGGGAGTCGGGTTCTCGACTAGGTCGTCGGCTCCGATATTGAGTGCCATTGCGTTGTCCTTTCGGTTCGCGTTAGAGTCGAGTGGCTGTCAGATGTTCAGCCATTCGAGGAAGCGCTCCCAGAACCTCTTCTTGGGCGCCGCGCTCGTGGTCTTGGATGGTGTGGTGGTGGGTCTCGAGGTGTCGGTGGCCGTGTGGTGGGATTCGGGGGGTCGGTGGCCTCGTTGCCGTAGTCTCGGTGGGCACGACTTCTTGATCGCCGGGTGGGACTTCGGGATCATCAAGTCCCTTGTCCTTGAACCACTCGATCGTGGTCGAACGTGATGAAGGGCTGGCGACAGTCCGACGCACAGCCGTGAGGGGTCGAGCTCCTCGCCCTTCTCGCAAGCAGGTCGTGCAGCGCCCGTAGGTGAGCGTCGTTTTCGCGGTCGGACTCCCGCAGTCCTTGCATGGAACGAGTTGGCAGTTCGAGCAGCGGCCATCGACGAGGTAGCGCCTGGGCGTCTCCTTGCTGCAGTTGATCGCATGGCGCATAGTTGCGTTTCCGATTGCACTCCCAGCACCGCCCGTCGCGCAGTGCGTCAGCTGGCTTCGGCTTGCCGCAGTCCGAGCACCTCGACGTGTTCTGTCGGCAGTCGTAGCAGAGGTCTGGGGTCCAGTATGACTGCGTTTCTTCTCGCCAGCGCCGATCATCGAGGTGCCGCACCGTCGCAGTTGTACTCGGGGGTTTCGGCCTCCTTTTTCCTGAATCGGGTCGGATACACGTCGTGCGACATCCGGTCGAAGTCATTGTCGCTGCCGAACCACCGCTTGTAGTCGCGAAACACCTGGAGCCACTCGTCGCGGTAGGGGCGTTTGTTGTATCGGTCGCCATCTCGGTGGAAAGTGTGCCAGAACATCGCCTTCACGGGGAAGGGTAGGTGGCTCCACATGTACTTCCAGTTGCCTTCCGGCTGGTCACGATCGGACACGCCACGAACTGGAAGGCGAACTTGCCCTCCTTGATCAGCGCGGCGATGTCGCCCCGTCCGAGCCCGTGCGGGCGTAGGGGAACTGGCCGGTGATGAGGACCATGAAGCAGCATGGTCGCGACGGCGAAAAGTTCCTCCTGCTCAGTACGCAGCGACTCGGCGTAGTCCCCGGTGATGCTGGGAGCCGTGAACATCGGCGTCCCAACCGGGCAGGGGTAGCCCTCAAGCTGCCAGGAGTCGGCGTCGATGATCCAGACGTCCTTGGTCGCGTCGACCATGACGTTCTTGGGGTTGATGTCGCCGAGAACGATGTTCAACGAGTGCAGGTAGGCGACCTTCTCCAAGAACGAGATGCAGACATCGACGAGGTCGGCCTTCGTCCAGTTTGGATAGGTCCGCCTGAACCGCGCAGGACGCATGACTGTGGCTTGAAGCTCCTTCCCGGAAGCGCGAGGCATTGCGTACCCGACGAACTCGCCGTCGAGGTTCGAAATGAGGCTGGTGGGGAAGCCGATGCCTTCTCGTTCGAAACCACGGGACAGCAGAAGTTTGAGCTTCTCATGGCGGTGATGGGTGCGATGCGTTGCGTTGAAGACTTTGACTACGCTGCGCTCGTCGCCCTTGACGCTGAAGACGCGGCCCTCTCCGCCTTCACCGATCATCGGTCCTAGTGTGAGAGTACCGCTGCCGCCTTTCGCGGACAGGAAACGCACTTCCTCGCCCTCCTCGGGGCGCCGAACCTCTTCGAGGATCACATCGGGGGCCTGCATCACCGGCGCTTGGCTGAACGCGCGATTTGCGCGGTTCGCGGCGGTTCCTGCCGCGTGTGGTGGGCGGGACGTTGCCCTTCGAGGCCCCAGTGCTGCCCGGACCGGGCTCACTTGGAAGGTCTCCTGGAACGCGGCGAGCAGCGGTGTGAGCGAGGCGACTTCCTTCTGATCCTTGCCGTCCCCGTTCCCCTCATCGAGGTGACGGGTCTTCCGTTCGAGCTTGCGCGCACCCCGCTCGTACAGCGCTTGGTCACTGTCCACTTCGATCAGTCCATCCTTCGTGAGGACTCCAGTGACGAGGCGTCGGTCGGTCTCCGCGGCGAGCAGCCTTATCCGCAGACGCAGCGTGATGTCGTTCGTGATCAGACACATCTCGTAGCGGTGCGCCGCGCGTTTGAACACTTCGACGAACAGATCGTCGGCGTACGGGTTCGAGACGTCGCCTAGGTCCTTGCGGATCAAGCCCTTGTCCTCAGCGGCAGCGAGGAAGACGAAGCGCATTCCCTGCCTTCTTGATGGCGGCGGCACGGTCCTCGCTGAGCCCAGTTGGGTCGATTTGGCTCTGGTTTTTGAGTTCGTCCACAACCTTGGTCGGAACAACTACCTGATTCCCTTCGGAGAGAATCAACGTAGCGCAGCGCTCGAATAGTCTTTTGAGCTCCGCCGTCGCGGTCCTTGTCAGTGTCCATGAACACGTTCGTGTCGATGAACAGTCTGCGACCTGCTGCGACGAACTCCTCCGGGGCACGGTGCTGGTTGTGTTGCCGTGCGGCGGCGGATTGGGCGAAGCCTGCACTCGCGGAACCACGGACGCCTCAAAGGCACCACGTGAGACGCCCCCCGTGGTGTCCGGCGGCGGCGTCGTGAACCGGGCTGCAACTCGTCTCGCCTGAGGAGGCTCGATCGTCGAGGACGCGGAACGGACGAATTCGCCCATCTCGTTCAGGACCTTGAGCACTTCCCTGCTCTCAACCCCGAGTTCTCTTGCCAGTTCATACACCCGAACTTTGCCCATCGAAGCCCCCTCATTCATCGAGCCGTACTCGTCGTGACCGCGACCGCTCGGTACCGAACGTGACGTTGCTCTGGAAACTCGCGGACCTTGCGGAGAACTCGCTCAGGTTCTCGGATGCCCTCTCGCGACTGACTTGGCGAGCCCTTTGGTAGGCGAGGAGTTCGTCGGCTGGCACGCGGTGATGCGTTCCGACTTTGATGGCCCCGAGTTCTCCGGATTCGATGAGCTTCATGAGCGACGCGCGAGAGATCCCGAGCATTGATGCTGACTCGGTGGTCGTGCAAAACTCCCTCACGGGGACAACGATTGCCCCGGAATTGTGCTCCGCCGCCAGGAGGTCCAGCAGTTTCTCGGCGACGCTTCGCGGGATCGACTAGGCTCACTCGTACGGGGTCGGATGACCCGTCAAGCGCGTCCCGAAGCGCGTCCATGGCGTCGTCGGGTGACTCCGACATCCCCACCCCCCTATCAGGTGTGACTGTCTCTAACTGCTGCAACTGTAACCGAAGTAGCCTAACTGGGGCAAGGGGGTTACCTGACCAGATGGGCGCATGCGCCCGACGGTAGCGTCCGACTCTGGGCATGAGCGCGCGAGGCCGCGGCGGGCGGCTTGATGGCCGTTTGGGACGGACGCCTTCACCGTCTCGCTGGTCGATGTGGCTGCTCGTGACTGGCTGCATTTCTGTTCTGCGCGGCGGTCAGTCCTGACCCGTTCGTTCTGGACGCCTTCTTGGGATGCCGCAGTCACCGATTTGCCGTGACCTGGACCCGCTGGCAAGCCTTTCAGCTGGCCTGGTTCCAGGTGTTTCTGGACTTCTGGGGGGACGCTGCGTGACTAGGCGTTTCTCCACGTTGCTCCTGCTGTGGACAACCGAAATTGGGGTTGTGGGAAAGCGTCAATGAGTACGTGAAACGCCAACTATCTGTCCGTGAACTCTCACGGAAGGACAGCTCTGGTCATGATCACCCTTCAGCAGGCTCTTGGCATCGATGCGTTGCTCGATGGCGCCGATTCGCTACTGCCGTCGTGGAACCTCACCCACCCGGACTTGGGAAGGCTCACCACCCGGGCGGAGGTGGTGCAGGCGACGAAGACAGGTACCGCAGAGGCCCGCAATGGTGTGTTGCGCGCTTTGGCCGAGCTGGCCCACTGCGATGCGGGGGACAGCAACGAGGCAGCGGCGTTGTTGTGCCTGCTGGTGAGTCCTGGCGTGGTGCAGAAGATCCGTCCTTTGTTGTCTTCGCGCGGCTCGGACGATGTGAATCGGGTAGCGGCCAGCTACTTGTGGTTGGAGTCCAAGTCCTTCCGGTTGTCGGTTCATCATGCGGTGGCCGCGTCGATCTGCTGGCGGGTCCGGACTGCGACGTTCGCCGATTTCAATGTGCCTGCTGATGTGGCTCGTTCCGACCGGACGTGGGCGAACACCCGGCTTGTCGAGGACATCGAAGCGGTCGGACCCCATGTCGATCGGGGGGTGCGGACGTCGGGGCCAGAGTCGGAGGTGGAACTGGCTGGTCTGCTGGCCGAGGCGGAGGCGACGGGCGTGGTGACCGGCGCGAATGTGACGCTGATCAACACGGTGCTGTCGGTCGCCGAGCACCATCAGGACCGCGGGTTCCGGACGATCGGGTTGATGTCGGAGGTGGTTTCCCGGGAGTCTGGCCGGTTGTTGGGGATCGGGGCGAGCACGGTTCGGCGGCACGCGCGCCGCGGGGTCATCGCACTGAGGGAAAGCGTCCGGTGTGATGCCTGCGCGTTCGCGGAAGTTGGTTGAGCGGTGGTGAGCAGGACGAGCACCCGGCCCGTTTGTTGTGTGCGGGAGGGCATCGCCATGGACGACCACATGATCGGCTCGCTTGCCGCGTCTGCCAGCGGCAGGCCGGTTCTGCTGCGCCTGGAGGGTGGCGGCGTCGGCCCCGCACGAGATCCTGCCAGGAAGCCCGCCGTCGGGGTCGCATCAGCGTCTGGGGTGACGGTTGCGGAGTTGCAGCGCGCCTGGCGGGCGATCCGGGACGGCCGGTTCAGCGACGGCCCGCGTCCGCTGTCGTGGTCACCTGGCGGGCCGGTGTTGCCGGTGTTGGGTTCGCACGGCGGCAGCGGTGCCACGACGTTGGCGTTGGCGTTGGCGACCAGTGCTGCGCCGGCGCGGGTGGTGGAGTGCGCGCCGTTGTTGTCCAGCGGGCTGGTGGCGGCCGCGAACGCCGAGCTGGGGGTGTGCGCGGACGGTGCCTGGCTGCGCGGCTCCCGCGGTCAGGTGCTGATCGAACACAACGCCGCGCAGATCGCTTCCGCGGCGGAGGTGCCCCTGCCTGCGCACGCTGACCGGCACGCGCTGTCGCTGACGGTGGTGGACGCCGCTTGGGAGCCGACCAGCCTGTTGGGTGGCGGCGGTTCCTGGTTGTCCGGGCTGGTGCTGAGCGCGTCGTGTGTGGTGGTGACCGCGGTGGCCACGGTGCCGGGGGTGCGGCGGCTGGAGGGCACGCTCGGGATGCTGGCCGGCCGACTGGTGGTGGCCGGGGTGCTGGGGCCTGCGGTGAAGCGTTGGCCACGTGGCGGTGACCGCCTCGACCGGCCCGATGACCCGGCGCCTGATTGGTGCCGGTCGGGTGGTTCCGGTGCCGGAGTTGGCCGGGTTGCGGACGGCTGGTTTGACCCCTGATTGTCTCCCGGCCGCGCTGGTGGCGGCTGCGGGAGAGGTCCTCCGCGCGGTGGGGGACCTGACTTCTTCGATTGCTGATGTGGAGGACGAATCATGACCCCTGTGGAACTGGCGTTGGTGCCGATGCAGATCTGCCCAGTGGCCCCGCCCGGGGCGCAGCAGTACGCGGACCAGTTGACCGGCTACGTGATGTGGGCGGTACTGGCATTGTTCGTGGTCGGTGTGGTGGTGTCGATCGGCGGGATTGTCGGTGGCCGCATCCTTTCCATGCCGCATGCCAGCAAGGCCGGCGTGGTCGGCCTGTTCGTGGTGTTCATCGCCGCAGTGCTCTACACGGTGGTGCCGTCGATGGTCGGCTCGATCACCGGGGCGGGGTGCGTGTGATGGCCGCCCACAATCCACAGATCGTGACCCCGTGGAGCCGGAGGAAGTTGATTGCCGCCCTGACCGGTGCCGCCGTGATGGTGCTGGCCCTTGTGGTCGGGCTGGTGTTGGCCGTCCATTCTGCCCTTACTGGCCCCCTGCCGGACGCCGCGGCCGCGACGGCGGTGGCGTTGCCATTGGAGCGGGAGGAGCGGCGGGATGTGTTGGCGGCCGAGCCGATGCTGCAGGTCAGCCGTTCTGATTCGCAGGGCGGGACGCCGGCGGCGGTCCCGGGCCCGGTGCTCGAGGTGCCCGCCTCGACGGTGATCGGCGCCGGGAAGGTCGCTTCGGGGTTCCCGCACACCCCGGAGGGTGCGATCGGGCAGTTGGCTGCGATCGAGGTGACGGTGTTGTCGGAGATGAACGTCGCCCGGGTGGTCGAGGTGTGGGACGCCTGGGCCGCGGACGGCGCCGGCCCGGTGGAGCAGTGGCGGTTGATGGGCCACGTCCGGTCGTTCCTGGCCGCGATGAAGATGGGTGACGTCCTGGAGCAGGGCGCTCGGGTCACGGTGACGCCGGCGGCCGCGCAGACCAAGGCGTCCGACGGGCCGGACTGGACGATTGCGTGCGTGCTGGTTGATGTGCGGGCGGTGTACCGGTCGGAGGCGCGGATGGCGTACGGCTACTGCGAACGCATGGTCTGGGACGGGCAGCGCTGGCTGATCGCACCTGGGACACCGCCGGCGTTGGCGCCATCGACGTGGCCGGGCACCGATCTGGCGGTCGAGGCCGGCTGGCGCACCTGGGCCCGGGCAGCAAGGTAGGCGGGCGACATGGGGTTCGATCCGTTCAGCGCCCTGGGTGGAGTCGCGGGGAAGCTGGTGGCCGACACCTGGTCGGCGATGATGATGACGGTCTGGTCCGGCGGACTGTGGGTGCTGCGGATGGTGCTGCAGCTGGAGAACCACTTCCTCACCCCGGACATCACCACCGACGGCCCCGCCCAACAGGTGTATGCGCTGACCGGCTGGCTGGCGCTGTGCCTGCTGCTGGTGATGCTGATGGTCCAGCTCGGCACCGTCGCCATCCGCCGGGACGGCAAGAGCCTCGGCCGGGTGCTGATCGGCACCGCCCAGTTCATCGTGGTGTGGGTCACCTGGGTGGTCTACGCGGCGGCGGTGATCACCGCCTGCGGCGCACTGACCAGCAACCTCATGAAGACTCTGTTCGGGGTGGACTCGCTCGGGGAGTGGCAGCCGTTCGCGGAGCTGCAGCCCGAGGACATCACCGATGCCACGGTGGCGACCGTGCTGGGGATGCTCGGCGGCCTGTTGTGGCTGGCCGGGATCGCGCACCTGCTGGTGCTGCTCACCCGCGCCGGCGCCCTGATCGTGCTGGCGGTGACGACCCCGATCTGCGCCGCCGGGCCTGGTTTCCGAGGCGGGACGGTCGTGGTTCTGGAAGTCGTTCCGCTGGTTCCATGCCGCCGCGTTCACTCCGGTGGTGATGACCCTGATGATGGGGCTCGGCGTCCAGATCGCGAGCAGCGTGGTTGTGGACGTGACCGATGGCACTCAGGCCGCGGTCGGCACCGCGCTGCCGGCGGTCGGGATGATTCTGATGTCCGCGATTTCCCCGCTCGCTTTGTTCAAGCTGCTGGCGTTCATGGATCCCGGCACCAACTCCGGTGCCGCCGGCCGGGCCGGAATGGCCGCGATCGGCGGTCTGGCCGGGCTCGTCGGACGCGACGGCGGCAGCAACGCCGCGGCAAGCGCGGACAGCATGGGCCGCTCCGCCGGTGAACAACAGGCCGAGAACGCCAACACCACCCGCATGGCTGCCAACAGCGCGGCCGGAGCGGCAGGAACGGCTACCGGTGGTGCCGCTGGTGGCGGCCTGGCTGCCGGGGTGGCCGGGGTGCTGGGGCCGGTCGGTGCCGCGGTGGCGACCGGTATGCGGGTGGTCGCCTCGATAGGCGGCAGCGCGGCCGCGGTCGGCGCCGACCTGACCAACCAGATGGGCGTCGGCCACCAGACCTACCAGCCCGACTGGGGCAACCCAGCCGGCAGCCGCCCACCACGCCCACACCACCCCGACCAGGGCGACCCCGACCCGGGCAGTGGCAGCGGTCACGGGGGTGGCCCGCAGGACGCCCACCAAACCGACCAGACAGCCCCCGACTGGACCTCTCCGGCCGGCGCGGCCCCCATCCCGAACATCGGCGGCGGGTCACCGGCTGCGTCCGGCCCGGCAGGATCCGGTGGCCCGGCAGTAGCCGGGGGCGGGTCGGCTGCCGCGGCTGCAGCCGTCTGAAGCGAAAGCAACACGAAATGAGGTCAAAGATGTCTGTGCACGTTTTCAGTGACTATTCGCGGGACCAGATCGGGTTCTTCTTCGGGATGTCGCTGGTCGAGTTGGTTGCCTTGGCGGTGTCGGGGCTGCCGGTGTTGTGGGCGATGAGCCGCCAGCAGTGGGCAGTTATGTGGTGGTTCCTGCTGGTCTTCATCCTTGTGGCCCTGGTCACGGTGGTGAAGATTCAGGGCCGCTCTTCGGTCGGCTGGGCCAGGAGCATGGTCCTGTTTGCGGTGGCCGGTCTGCGCGGGTCGCGGCAGTTCACTGCCCGCGCCGCCCGTGGCCAGGCCGACGACCTGGGCGAGGCGGACCTGCCGGGGGTGTTGCAGGGGCTGGAGATCCATGACGGGCCACCGCACGGGCCGGCTATGTCACGCACGGCGATCATCCGGGACCACGCCGCCCGTACTTGGGCGGTGACGGCGGCGGTGGTGCATCCGGGGATCGGGATGAGCGACCCCGCTGATCGGAACCGGCAGGCTGCCGGTCTGTCGGGGCTGCTTGATGTCTGTTCGCGGGGTGAGTTGATCGACGAGGTCATCTTCATGGTCCGCACCGTGCCGGACGACGGCGCCGAGCGGGGCATTTGGGTGGCCCGTCATCGGGTGCCGGGTCGTAGCGAGTTGGCGCACCGGATCAACGACGACTTGCAGGCCGGGTTGACCAGGGCCAGCGTCCGGACTGAGGCGTTCGTCACGTTCGTGGTGCCTGAGCATCGGATGGGTCGGATGGCCAGGGAGTCCGGCGGCGGTGTCGACGGCCGCGGGCATGTGCTGCATGGGTTGATGGGGGAGGTCGAGTCCCAGCTGCGTGGCGGTCTGGGGATGACTGATGTGCGGTGGTTGACGTCGCCGGAGTTGGCGTTGGCGTGTCGGACGGGGTTCGCCCCCGGTGACCGGGCCGGCATCGTGGAGGCGTTGGCGGCTCGGGAGAAGAACCCTGGCGTGAACGCCGATGTGCCGTGGGCGATGGCCGGCCCCTCCGGTGCTGACACTGCGGTGCGGCATTACGCCCATGACGCGTGGGATTCGGTGTCGGCCACCGTCAAGTTGCCCGTCAAGGGTGCGGTGATCGGTGCGTTGGCGCCGGTGTTGACGCCGACCGAGGCGGGGGAGCGGCGTTCGTTCATGGTGGCGTTCCCGATCCTCACCCAGTCGGTCGCGGAACGTACCGCCGACAACGCCGAGTTCGCTTCCGACATGGCGGGTGAACTGCGTCGCAAGGCTGGGGTCAAGCCCAAGGCCAGGCACCGTAACGAGGCCGCCAAGGCACAGGGGATGGACGAGAAGTTGGCCCGCGGCAGTTCGATGACCCGCCCTTATGCGGTGTGCACGGTGACGGTGCCGCGTACCGAGCCGATCACCGAGTACGGTCGCCGGCTTGACGCCGCGATCCGGATGGCCGGGTTCGCGCCGTTGCGGCTCGACCTGGCCCAGGATCGTGGGTTCGCTGCGTCCACCATCCCGCTCGGGGTGTGCCTGACCCGTGATGGTGTGGCATGAGGACCCGCCGCGCTACCGAGGCGCGTGATGTCGTCCACCTGCTGGCCGACTTCGGCCACCAGCTTCCCACCACCCCGGCGCCGGCGCCGACGGTGAAACAACCGCGGTTGTTCCACCCGGCACCCCGCGCAGGCGTCAACCGGCCGGGGCGGGGCTGGTCGGCGGCGTCCGCGCAGGTGTCGACGTGGCGGATGGCCTCCGACCAGGCGGCGGTGTTCTGGCCGTTCATCTCCGCCCCCGGGCTGCCGCCGACCGGCGCGCAGATGGGCATCGACGTGCTTTCGGGTGGCAGCTTCTACGCCGACCCGCTCGGCTGGGTGCTGGCCTCCGACGTGTCGGTGACCAACCCGAACGTGATGTGTTTCGGCAAACCCGGCGGCGGCAAGTCGGCGACCAGCAAGGCGTTCCTGCTCCGGATGACCGATTTCGGCTACCGGGTGCTGATCCTCGGCGACCCGAAGGACGAGTACGAACCGTTGTGTCACGCCCTCGGGGTGCAGCCGTTCGTGATCGGTCACGGACTGCCCGCGCGGATCAACCCGCTGGACTTCGGACCCCTCGGCGAGGGCTGGGCCACCCTGTCGGCGATGGAGGCGCAACGCCGGGCCGCGGTGGTGTTCCGGCGCTGGCTCACCCTGATCCGTGGCCTGGTCGGCTCGCAGCGTGTCGGGGAACGCCGGGTGCCGTTCGGCCCCACCGACGAGGTGGTCGTCCGGGCCGCCCTGTCCCGAATCACCGGATACACCACCGCCGCCACCACCCTGACCGAACCCACCATCCCGATGCTGTGGCGGGCCCTCGACGAACCAGACGATGCCCTGATCGCCGACTGCCGCTACCGCGACCGCCGGCACTTCCTCGACGAAACCCGACTCCTGCGCGACGCCCTCGGACAACTCGTCTCCGGCGTCCTGGGTGGGTTGTTCGACGACCACACCACCATCGACGTGGACTGGACCGCACCGATCCAGTCGTTGAGCCTGTCCAGGTTGCAGCCGCTCGGCGACGAAGCCGTCGGCATCGCGCTGACCTGTCTGTCGTCGTGGGGGCGGGCGATGCGGGAAGTCGCCCAACCCGGTGACCTGCGGATCACCGTCCGCGACGAGGCCTGGAAACAACTACGGCTCGGTGTCGAGGCGGTCAAGAGTTTCGACGAGGACCTGCGGTTGTCCCGCAAGGACGGCGAGGTCCAATGGTCGGTCGCCCACAAACCCTCGGACCTACTGTCGGCCGGGGACGCCGGTTCACAGGCGGCCACGATCGCCAAGGACCTGCTCCACCTCGCCGACATCAAGATCCTGCACGGCCAGGACGACGGCGTCGCCGCCGAACTGGAACAACTCCTCGGCCTCGGCCCGATCGCCCGTGATGTCATCACCGGCTGGGCCCGACAACAACCAGGACGGGCCCTGTGGGTCGTCGGCGACCACATGTACAAGGTCCAAACCGTCCTCCACACCCTCGAACGAGACCTCACCTTCACCAACACCGCCATCGAATCCGCCCGCTGAAGGACACCCATGAACACCGCCTGTTCTCGCCCCCGATCGGCATCAACGTCCCCATCGGCTCGGTCTCGAGCTTGAGGCCGGGAGGTGACTGACCATGGACAAGACGATCGTCGTCCTTGCAGCGATGCTGGCGACGCTGCTGCTCGCGGGGCCGCTGGTGCTGGCCGGGTTCATCGCGACCCTGGTCGTCGTCCCCGCCTCCGCCTTCACCGTCAACTGCGCCGGCACGCTGCCGGCGACAGGGGCAGTGGCGAGTCCCGTTCGTCGACACCCCGTACACGGTGACGTCGGGGTTCGGGATGCGCCTCGACCCGGTCACCGGCGCCAGCACCAGCCTGCACAACGGTGTCGACCTGGCCACCCCCCAAAGCCCCGTCGTCGCCGCAGCCGGTGGCACCGTCAGCTGGGCAGGGGACAACGGGAACGGGTTCGGCAACCACGTCATCATCGACCACGGCGCCGGCATCACCACCCTGTACGGGCACCTGGCCAGCATCGACCCCGCCATCACCCCCGGAGCTGCGGTTGCGATCGGGCAGACCCTCGGCGTGGAGGGCAGCACCGGCTGGTCAACCGGCATCCACCTGCACTTCACCATCACCGTCGACGGCGTCGACGTCGACCCGGTGGTGTTCATGCTCGAACACGGCGCACCCCTCAACGAACAACCCGTCGGCCCCAACAACACCACGTCGATAGCCGGCGTCCTGGAGGGCGGGGTGGGGTTCGACCTACCCGAGCCGGGGGTGCGGCAGGACTCGCTGCACAACGAGCCGCTGCCGATCCCCGCCGAGATCCAGCTGCTCTACCAGGACGCGGCCGCCAAGTTCGGGGTGCCATGGACGCTGCTCGCCGGTGTCGGCATGGAAGAGACCGCGCACGGCCGCAACACCGCCACCAGCACCGCCGGCGCCCAAGGACTGATGCAGTTCATGCCCGCCACCTTCGCCGCCTACGGCGTCGACGGCGACGGCGACGGTGCCGCCGACATCCACAACCGCGCCGACAGCGTGTATTCGGCGGCGAACTACCTGGTCGCGTCCGGCGTCCTCAACGGCCCCGACGGCGTCAAACTAGCCCTCTACGCGTACAACCACGCCGACTGGTACGTCGGCGACGTCCTCTACTACGCCCACGCCTACGGCGGCGGCCAGGTCCTCGGCTCCACGACCGACTGCCCACCCGGTAGCCGGTAACCCGAACCTGCCACCGCTGACCGACGAACGCATCGCCCAGGTGCTGACCTGGGCCGGGCAGCAGGTCGGCAAACCCTACCTGATGGGCGCCAACGGCCCCGACGCCTACGACTGCTCCAGCCTGGTCCAGAACGCCTACGCCCAAATCGGCATCACCATGCCCCGCACCGCACAAACCCAACGCGACTGGCTCGCCGCCGGCAACGGCTACCAAGTACCGGCGGGCGACGAGCGTCCCGGTGACCTGGTGTTCACCAGCTCCTACCTCGGCGCCAACCAGATCGGCCACGTCGCCATCGTCTGGAACCCCGACGGCCAACAAACCGTCGAAGCCGCCAGCACCCAGCTCGGCGTCATCCACGGCAGCTACGCCAACGGCTCCGGACTACCGATCTACGAAATCTGGCGGCTGGGCAACCTCACCGACCCATCGTCCGGAGCCGAGTAGCCGGCTGGAAGCCCGCCGAGTACGGGCCGGAGCGTCAACACCTCTGGCCCGGATCCGGCCCTGCCCACAAACAGGTGCTTCAGCGCACATCCGCAGACAGTGGTGACCCTGATGGACAAGTTCGCCTACCTCAAGGCCCTTCGCGCCGACGACCAACTGCCGGCCGAGGTGCGGCTGACCAACGCCGAGTTCCGGACCCTGGTGATGATCTTCAACTACACCGACCACGACTGCCGCAACGCCCGCCCCAGCGCCGAACGACTCGCCAACGAGATCGGGATCACCAGAACCCTGGTGTGGCGGCACATCAAAGCCCTCAAGCAGAAGGGCTACCTGGTCGTCACCAACGCCGGCGGCCCCGCCGGGGCCGGCGCCCGAAAGGCCAACACCTACGCCCTCACCCTGCCGTTCGAAGTGGTGAACCTCAGCTTCACCACAGACCAATCCAGTGGTGAACCTGAGGTTGATTCGACTGGTGAACGTGGGCTTCACCACACCGACCCGAGTGGTGAACCTCAGGTTCACCAAGTAGTGAACGTGGGCTTCACCAGTAGTGGTGAACCTCACGTTCCCCCTATCAAATCATTATCAAATCAAGAACAAAGCACGGCGGCCGCCAACGCTGACGCGCTGCCGCCGCGCAAGGGCTGGCGTCAGATCTTCGCCGAACACCAACCCCCAGCCGCCGTCACACAACCGGACGACGCGACTGCCTCGCCAACCCTCCGACCGTCGGCTGCGTCGCACGAAACGCTGGGCAGCACCCGGACCGGGGGCAGCGACGCCTGCGCCCGCCACGCCAACCCCAGACCGCGTGACCTCCACCCGCGAAGTGAGCAGGACCGAACCCGAATCGGTTTGTTGTCTGTGACCACACCTGACCAAAGAGAGCCCTGATGCAGCAGAACCGACATGACCCGTATCCATGGACATGGGAACCCATCGTGGCCGCCGCCATGGCGATCGGGCTGATCCTGGTCCTCGGCGTCCACCTCGGCCGCGCCGCCGCCTGTCTGATCAGCGGCGCCGGCTGGTGCTGGACCAGCCGGGACGCCCTGTTCACCTCGATGTGGCCGATCCTCACCGGAAACGCCAGCGCAGGCCTGACGGCCCCGGTCCACATCGAAGGCGCGACGCTCACCGCGTCGGTCCTCGTCGCCGAAGTCGGCCTGACGCTGCTGGTCCTGATCAGTCTGGCCTGGGCGCTGCGGCGTTGGGGCCCGGCCGCGCTCAAGGGCGTTGCCAGCCCCAGCGAAGTCGAACAGCTGCTCGGTCGTCAGCGGCTGTATCGGGCCCGCCGGATCGTCCGCCCCGACCTCTACGGCAAACAACCTCACCAAGACCACTTTGAGGAGGCACAAGATGCGACGGTTTGACCCGAAACAGGTCGGTTGGCGGATCGGGAAGGCGTGGCAGCCCCACGCTGGTGAGCTGTGGTGCCCGTGGGACCGGACCGCCGGGGTGATCGGCCCGCAAGGTTCCGGCAAGACCCTGGATCTGCTCACCCCGGCGCTGCTGGCGGCGCCCGGTGCCGCGCTGGTCACCCTGACCAAGACCGATGACCTGCTGTTGACCATCACCCGCCGCGCCGAACACGGCCCGGTCGCGGTGCTGGACCCGTTCGGGCTGGCCCCCGGCCTCCCCGCCCTGGTGTGGGACCCGATCGACGGTTGCGTCGACCCGATGGTCGCCGAACGCCGCGCCAAAGCCTTCACCGCCGGCACCGTCAAGGGTGGCTCGGCCACCCACGGCGACGACGCCGCCCGGTTCTACGCCGCCGAAGCCGCCAAGGTGATCCAGGCCTACTTCCACGCCGCCGCCCTGACCGGCCGCACCCTGGACGACGTCCTGCAATGGGTCGCCAACCCGCGCAAGACCAGCGACCCCAGCGAAATCCTGCGCGGCCACCCACACGCCGCCCAGTTCTGGGCGGGCCTGCTCCACGCCGCCCTGAACGGCGACGACCGCACCGCCGGCAACACCATCACCACCGTCCAGCAGGCCATGACCCTGTTCTTCCAGGCCGACATCCGGCAACGCTGCATCCCCAGCCCGACACAACCCGGCCACCGACATCGCCGAACTCATCGCCGCGAACGGCACCATCTACCTGCTCGGCCGCGAAGACCCCTACGCGTCGGCGTCCCCGCTGATGACCGCGCTCGCCGAACACGTCCTCGACACCGCGTCTGCGTCTGGCGAACCAGTCCCGGTATGGCCGGTTGTGCCCGCCCATGGTGTCGGTGCTGGACGAGTTGCCGTCCACCGCGCCGCTGCCCACGCTGCGCACACGGATGGCCAACGAACGCGCGCTGGGGTTGTCGTTCATCTACGCCGCCCAAACCTGGCGGCAACTCGCCGCGATCTTCGGCGAACACGAAGCCCGTGCCCTGTTCGGGCTCACCAACGTGCTCGTCGTGTTCGGCGGCTCCAAGGACGTCGGCTTCAACAAGGAAGTGTCCGACCTCGCCGGCACCGTCAGGATTGCCCGCACCAGCTGGCAAACCGGCCAACGCGCCGGACGCAGCGTCTCCGGTGAGGACATCCCCGTCCTCAAACCCGAAGCCATCCGCCAACTACCCGAACGCCAGGCCCTCGTCGTCGCCGAGAACGGCAAACCCATCATCGCCAAACTCACCCGCTGCATCGACGGCAAGCCCGGCAAGAACCTCAAGGCCGAACAGGCCGCCGCCCGGCAACGCCTGACAGCCGGGCAGGCCGTCACAACCAATCCCGAACAACGCCGTCTCGCCGCACTCACCGAAGCCCGCAGACTCGGTCTCGCCTGCGAAGTCGAGCAGGTGCCGGCATGAGCGGCGCGCTGGTGACCCCGTTCCCCGAAGCGGGGGAGCTGATGGCGCTGGCCTACTACGACCTGTACCGGGCCGAAACCGCCAAGAACGCCGACGACGTCGCAGACCTGGGACCACTCGACCAGCTACCCCGACCCTGGGACATCACCACCATCACCGACCCGGCCCTACGCGCCGAAGTGTGGGCGTGGCTGGACACCGTCGTCGGCTGGATCAACCGCGAATACGGGTGGGACACCAGCGACCTCATCCCACCCTGCTGGCCCTCCCACCCGCACCTCGTCCACGAACTCGGCGTCATCGCCGACCAACGCCGCCGCGCCGGCCTCGCGTTCACCTCCGACCCGATGGAGGACTGGCACCGCTACACCCTGCCATCCTTCATCGACCGGATGAAGACCCGCTACCGCGGATTCTGCGAAGACGGCCACCGGGCCGCCCCAGGGACCGCCCGCAACACCCGCTACAACAGCCCCCCAGCTGTCCACGAACGGTCAGACATCTACACCGAAGACGTCGAAGCCGCCGCCCGTGCCGTGCCCACACCAACGGTGACACCGGCGGTCGCCAAACCGCGCTTCCGGGTCGTCGACGGCATGCTCATCAACACCCAAACCGGCGAGATCCCCGATGACCCTGACCACTGACCAGCTCCGAGACCTGTGCCGACGCAGGAACGCCGGCATCATCGCCGCCTCTGCGGCCACCAACCCGCACGCTGCGGCACTGGTGAAGAACCCTGTCACGCCGAGCCCAGCCTGAGCGGCGCCCGCGACCGTGCCCTGGTGATGGTCGGCTTCGGGGCCGCCTTGCGGTGCAGCGAACTTGCGGCCGCCCGGATCGAGGACCTCCGCGAAAACCCCAACGGGCTGGGCAGGTGCTGCAGATCCCCCGCTCCAAACCAACCAGGAAGGCAGCCAGCCCGAACTGGTGGTGCTGTTCCGCGCCAAAGTGACAGGTCGGTGTCCTGTCGAGCTGATCCAGGCGTGGGTGGCTCTGGCCGGCATCACCGAAGGTCCCCTGTTCTGGGCGATCACTCCCCGCGGTAACAGGCTGCGAGCGCAGACCGGACCGTCGAGTGAGGACCGGGTCAACCGCTCGGTACAGGACGCCGTCCGTCGCGCCGGCATCGACCCCGACCGGGCCGGCTACTCCGCTCACTCACTGCGCGCCGGGTTCGCGACCTACGCCGCGTCCCGCGGGCTCAGCGACCGGGCCATCCAGAACCAGACCCGCCACAAGCACCCTTCCACCGTGCAGATCTACACCCGTCACGAATCCGCCTGGACCGACACCGCGTTCGGAGTTGAGCCCCATTCTGTGTGGGAGCCCGTGGACCGGTTCTACTGCGGCTTCGGGGCCCGAAACTCCACCAGCGCGATCCCCGGCCCTCCGATACAGACCTGGAATGCTTTCCCCGCCGTGCCCGCGGTGAGACAGTCCACTGGCTCGAACACTCGAAGGGGAACACCCATCGATCCCCCGGTCAGCAGGTCCCAGACCCGGACCGTGCCATCGGCGCTGCCGGTGACCGCGACCGGGCGGCCGTCGGGCAGCACCAAGGCGGCCACCGCGCGCACCTCGCTGGTGTGGCCGGTGAGGGGGTCGCCGATCTGGGTGCCGGTGGTCAGGTCCCAGACCCGGACCGTGCCATCGTCGCTGCCGGTGACCGCGACGGGGCGGCCGTCGGGCAGCACCCCGGTGGCCACCGCGGTCACCCAGTTGGTGTGGCCGGTGAGCAGGTTGCCGATCTGGGTGCTGGTGGTCAGATCCCACACCCGGACCGTGCCATCGAAGCTGCCGGTGACCGCGACCAGGCGACCATCGGGCAGCACCAAGGTGGCCACCGCGGTCACCCGGCGGGTGTGGCCGGTGAGCAGGTTGCCGATCTGGGTGCCGGTGGTCAGATCCCACACCCGGACCGTGCCATCGAAGCTGCCGGTGACCGCGACCAGGCGACCATCGGGCAGCACCAAGGTGGCCACCGCGGTCACCCGGCGGGTGTGGCCGGTGAGCAGGTTGCCGATCTGGGTGCCGGTGGTCAGGTCCCAGACCCGGACCGTGCCATCGAAGCTGCCGGTGACCGCGACCAGGCGACCATCGGGCAGCACCAAGGTGGCCACCGCGCGCACCCAATTGGTGTGGCCGGTGAGCGGGTCGCCGATCTGGGTGCCGGTGGTCAGGTCCCAGACCCGGACCGTGCCATCGGCGCTGCCGGTGACCGCGACCAGGCGACCATCGGGCAGCACCCCGGTCGCCACCGCGTGCACGTCGATGCGGGCCAGGATCTCGCCCTGGGTGCGGGCCCGGGACGTCCACCGCACCGACACCGGCTTCTCGGGTAGGTCGTCGCGGCTGAGGCCTTGCACGCCACCCCAATAGCCCAAGGCCGCCCGGTTCAACAACGGGTTGTCCCAGGAGGTGGCATGCGTCACCTGGCGCCAAGCGCGCAGCAGTCCAGCCGAGTCGCCGCGCCCCGCCCAGGAGTGCGGCGGGACGGAGCGCAGCCGGTCGGCGTCGACGAACGGCAGGAACCCCGGGTTGACGAACCGCTCATCCAGTACACCGCCCGCGGCCGCATGCTCGACCGCATGCCGACGCACATACGGTGCCGGCGTCCGGCGCTCAACGGCCGCCCTCGAAGTGAACTGCGCCAGCTGGGCCGCGATCCGTGTCTCAACGTCGCGGACCTCGTCGCTCACCGGATGGCTCCGAGCTTCGCCTCGGCTTCAGCGATCGCGACTTGCTGCCTCAACCACTCCAGCCGCACGAAATCGGCTGCTGTCGCGGCCCGCCCAGCGGCGAGCAATCGCTGCTCGGTGAGCGCGGTCTCACGCTTGAGCCGAGCCAACTCGTCCTCCTCGCCGGCGGCAGCCAGCCCGGCCAACACCGTCCGGGTCTTCTCAGCCGATTCCAGGGCTGCCGCAGCGCCGGTGCCCATCCCGGACACGCCAGCGGCGACCGCGACGCCGGCAGCCTCGCCCCCCAACTCCACACCCGTCAACGCCCCCAGCGGCGACAACTCCACCACCGTCTTCCGCCGTGCCAACCACGACTTCCGTAGCGGCACCTGAACCTCCGCGCAGCCGGCGTCCATGATCAACTCACGCCGCTCCCCGGTCAACCACAACACCTGGTCTCCGTCCCGGTGGAGACTCGCCAACCCCACCGGCCTGGGACGACGCACCCGCAACGACGCGTTCCCACCCGCGGGCCCGGTCGCCGCCGACAGGGCTGGCCACTCCTGGGGGGTCGTGCGCGCCAGCACATACCCGGTGTGCTCGAAGAACCCACGCACCTCCTCGGCCTGGTCACCGGCACCCCACGACAACTCGAGCTGCCCCGCCGGGCTACGCGCCACCAGCGGCAACGCCGCCACTGGCACGGTAACCGTCTCGAGGTACTCAGTCGACAGTTGGTGGGAGTGCCGCCAAGCGTCGAACAGCAGCTTCGCGCGCGCCAACTCTTCCGACACATCGGCCAGCAGCCGGACCGCCCGCCGGTAATGGTTCCACGCCTGCGTCCGTCCGGCCTCGCTGACCTCCAGGTACCGACGACGCGCCTCACCCAGCGCCGTCAACGCTTTGCGGTATTCCAGCTGCGCGGCGCTCAGGTGCTCGGCCTCGCCGCGCCGCTCCGCCAGGTAGCGCTCCTCGACAGCAGACAACTCCCGGGTCGTGTCGTCGATGCCGGCCGGGCGTCCGCTGCCGCCTTTGGTCACCACGGGCGGGGTCGTGGGCACGAGGGCCGGGAACCGGAACACCATGGCTGCGGCGATGCTCGTGGCCAACCCGGCCGCCGACGCCAAGAGGGTGCCCACCTGGCCGGTCGACTCCACCCCCGCCGACGTCAACCGGCCGTCCTCAGTCAACGCCAACTTCAGGCCGTAGTCCCGCAGCAGGCCACTTTCCACGACCAACGAGCGGGACTCGGTGGGGTCCGCCACCGTCACCAACTCCGCCGACCAACCGGAGGCCTGGGTCGTGTTCTTCTCGGGTTCCAACACGTCAACGAACCGCGTCATCGTGGCCCGCAAACACACTCGTGTCACCGGTAGGAAATACGTCAACTCGGTCTTCACGCACACCCCTCGCAGTCCCCGGACAAGGCCCTCCTCGATCTTCCCACGAAGGCTAGGCCTGACAGGCCGAATACCACCGTTCTCGCCCCCACGGCACGTTGGCCGGTCTCGTTGCATCTGACCCCGCTTGGGGTTAGTTGATCGTTGCCTGTAGGCCGATCGCCAGGATGGAGCCGATCGCGAGGCTGGGTCCGAACTCGAACTCGCGCCGGTGGGTGAGTCGTGCGGTGAGGATGCCGATGATGCTGGCTGCGAGGAGTGCTGGCAGGACGAGTCTGGGGTGGATGAGTGCGAGTGCTGCGCCGAGGATTGTGATGAGTTTGACGTCGCCGAAGCCGAGGCCGCCGCGGGATGCGATGTGGAGGATCCAGGCGCCGAGTCCGGCCGCGGCGCCGACGGCGGCCGCGGCCAGTGCTTGGTGCGGTGAGCCAGTGGTGATGCCGTTGATGATAAGCAGGAGCGTCACCCATACGCCGGCAGGCAGGATGACGTTGTTGGGCAGGCGGCGGACGTCGAGGTCGACGACGGAGAGCCAGCCGAGGGTGGCGGTGAGGGCTAGCCAGAGCACGAGGGCGGTCCAGTGGGTGTTCGTTAGGTGCCAGGTGAGCCAGGCCCAGGAGGCTGCGTGGCGGCGGGGATGAGCCACCATGCCGCCTTCGGTCTCGGCTGGTTTTGTTCGTCTGGTCTGCGATAGCGGAGGGTGCGCAACTGCAAGGCCATGAGGACGCCGATGGCGGCGCCGGCGAGGCCAGCAACCATGATCCACATACCGAGTTCCTTCCGCCGGGTGGCTCGGCCCGCTTGTGAGCTCCAGTGTCTCCCATGGGTGCCGCGTGGTGAGATCCGCTGGTTTGGCTATCGGCGGGGTGATGGTGCCGTGGGGCGTCGCGGGCTGATGGGTTCTCGGGTTTCGCGCGCGGTGGTGTCTGGTCGTCCTGGTCGGCTGGTGTGTTCGTCGGTGAGGTCGAGTGTGGTGGTGAGGCGGGCGCGGAGTTCGGCGGCTGGGCGGTGGCTGGCTTGGTCTGGGCGGGCGAGTAGCCGGACGGCGTTTTCGGCGTCGTAGCCGGCTTCGTGGGCTTGCTGGATGGTGCGGGCGAGGGCTGGCCAGTCGGGTTGTTTGGTGAGCCTGGGGTCGATCTGGTTGACGACTTCGGTCCAGCGGTTGGCGCGGGCGGCGGTTTCGAGGCGGCGGCGCACGTCGGTGGAGCGGAACAGGATCCGGTCGGCGGCCTGTTGGGGGTCCTGGTTCCAGGTGCGGGTGTGCCGGGCGAGGGCTTCGCGGACCGTCGCCAGGGGTGCTTCGAGTCGTTGGGCGATGGTTTCGGAGTCGGTGTCCCAGTGCTGTGGTGGGCGGGCGGCTGCGACCTGGGCGGCCTGGTCGAGGGCCTGCGCTGGGGGCAGGTTGTTGGTGCGTTCGGTGATCATCTGGTGTGCCATCGGGCCCGCGGTGTCGAGGGTGTTGGTGAGGGCGTTGACGCCTTGGGTGATGAGTTGGTCGGCGGGGTCGGTGCCTTCGGGGAAGACGGCGCGGCGGGGGTCGATGCCGTGTGGGGTGAGTTGCCAGTAGTCGCGTTCGGCGGCGACGTGGCCGGCGAGGTCGGCGTCGGTGGCGATGATGACGTCGGGGTGGCCTTGCAGGAGGGCGGCTTGCTGGTCGGTGAGGGAGGTGCCGAGGGGTGCGAGGCCGGTGTAGCGGGCGTGGCTGCCGAGGGTGACGGCGATGGCGTCCATGGGGCCTTCGACGATCACCGGGATGGTGCCTGCACGGAGGGTGCCGTAGAACTGGTCGCCCTTGTGGAACAGCGGGGTTTCGGCGGTGTTGAGGTACTTGGGTCCGGCGGTCCGGTCGTCGGGGGCGGTGGGGTTGCGGCGGGCGACGAAGCCGAGGATCTCGCCTCTGGTCGTTGGTGATGGGGAAGGTGATTCGGTCGCGGAACTGGTCGATCAGGCGTCCGGTGGAGGCGGTGCGGGCGACGCCGGCGGTGAGCATTTCGGTGTCGGTGACGCCCTGCTGGCGCAGGTGTTGGATGAGGTTGGTCCAGCCGGCGGGGGCGTGTCCGGGCTGGACGAGCGGATGGCCTGCGAGGTCGGCGCCGAACCGGTCGACCAGGTACTGCTGTGACCACGATCCGGGGAACCTGGCCGTGTAGAAGTCCTGGGTCAGTTGGTTGACCTGGACGAGGCGTTCGCGGGTGACCGGGCTGGTTCGCCACGCGTCGGCGCGGTCGAACATGCGGTTGATGTCGGCCTCGGTGGGTTCGGGGGCACCCATGGCGTTGCGTAGCAGCGCGGCGACGGCGAGCTCTGATTCGGGGTCGCCGATGCGGTCGGGGGCGAGCCTGTCGTACGCCTCTGCCGGGGCCAGTGCGGGGGCTTGGTGGGTGGCGGGGTCGGGTGGTAGCCAGCCTTCGGTGAGGTCGTCGGGTGGCAGCGTGTCGGGGTCTTCGACGTGGATCTCGCCGGGCATGGCGGTGAGGGCGTCGATGCGTTGCAGCAGGGCGAGGCAGGGGTCCTGATCATCGGCTGCGGCGGCTGGTTTGAGGATGTCGGTGGGTTGCCAGCCGCGTTCGATGGCTTCGTCGACCTGCTGGATCAGGGCGGGCCACAGCGGGCTTTCGGTGAGCTGCCGGGCAGTGTCGGTGCCGACGATGGTGGGGAGTTGGTCGACCCACTGGCCGGGGATGGTGGGGGTGTCGTCGCGGGTGGTGGCGCGGCGGAGGCGCCACCAGATCGCGGCGGCGGCGTGGTCGTCCGGGACGGGTCCCTGTGCCGCCGCTTCGGTGAGGAGTCGGGCGGCATCATACCCGGTCCGGGCGAGTTCGGCGAGGTTTTCGGCGAGCTGGGGAAGGTAGTCGTCGGTGGTGATGGCCGGGTTGATCTGCGTGAGGAGCTCGCCCCATTCGGCCATCGCGGGGGCGGTGCCTTGGCGGATTTGCTGGTTGAGCCGGCGTTGCCAATCGAGGCCGGCCCGGGACAACGCCGCGGGTCCGGTGGGCCGCATGTCGGTGGGTTCGACTTGCATCGCGGCCCGCCACACTTCGACGTCGGCGATCACCCCAACAGGTGGTCGGCGCACACCGGTGGGCACCCACGCCGGGTCGGTTTCGGCCGCTAGCGCCTGGGTGTGGACCTCGCCGGCCAGGTCGGCCACGAGTTGGGAGCGTTGGGTGAGCCAGGCCCCGAAGATCGGGTGGTTGGTGAGCGCGGCGGGGATGGCGGGGATCCACGGCAGCGTCCCGCGTTGTGCGTTGTGCAGGCCGGTGTCGTCGAGCCGCCACGACAGCAGGGCGGCTACATCGCGGGCACCAGCAAGGCTCCGCAGATCGATCGCGTCCGGCCAACCGGTCGAGTGGGTTGATGTCCTGGGCTCCGAGTAGGAGCAGGTGGGCGCGCAGGGTTGGCCAGGCGGGGGCTTCGCTGATGCCGGGCAGTAGCTGCTCCGCGCGGCCGTCCAGGGCTGTTACGTAGGCCTTGCCGAGGTGGTGTTCGGCGGCGACGGTGAGGCCGTCGAGGTAACGCTGGGTGGCGTCGCCGAGCAGCAGGCGGGGGTCGGCCTGCTGGTGGAGCAGGGTGGTGGCGGAGGTGGGGGATTCGTCGCGGGCGAGGATGGCTTCGAGGGCGTCGGTTGGTGTGGGTGGGGTGATGCCTTCGGGTCGGATGAGGGTGTCGTCGTCGCCGTCGCCGACGACCTGCAGCCAGACGTGGTTGGCGTGTCGGCCGCGGGTCATCATGGTGTAGAACTGCTGCCGGCTTTCGTCGCCGGTGGCCACGCCGTGCATGGTGTCCACCGACACGCCCTGGGCGGAGTGCACGGTGGTGGCATACCCCAACTCGACCGACGCGGTGACGTAGTCGCGGGGCAGGGTGACCAGCCTGCCGGTGCCGGCATGCGGCACTTGCAGGTCGCCTTGGCGGGTGACCTGTTGGATGGTCCAGCGGTCGCCGTTCTTGACCCAGTCGGTGCGGGAGATCCGCAGCCGGCGGTCGTTGCTGCGGGTGATGACGGTGTCCCCGGCACTGGCGGTGCAGCCGTCGGCGAGCACGCATTCCCGACCCCGTGGGGTGTCGGGTTGTTGGTCGAGGCGGTGCTGGCGGGCGCGTTGGTTGAGTTCGGCGACCAGTTGGCGGGTGGGGGCGAGCATGATCGAGTCGAGACCCTGGTCGGTGTCGGTACGCCACGCGGTGAAGGCGTGGTCGGTCATGGTGGCCAGGTCACCGACGTGGACGCGTTGCTGGTCCAGGTAGAAGCCGAGCGCGCTGGTGTTGCCGTCCCGCAAAGCCAGCGAGGCGGCCGATTCGGCGGTGTCGGTGAACCGCATCAGCTCGGTCAGTTGGACCGACCCGTGGGTGGTTTGGATGTCCCGCAGCGCGCCGCCGGCCCCGATCGCGGCGAGCTGTTGGGTGTCGCCGATCAACCGCACCGACGCGCCACGCTCGACCGCCCACGCACACACCTGGGCCAGGCTCAACGTGTCGGCCATCCCCGCTTCGTCGATCACCAGCAGGTTGTCCGAGCCGATCTGTTGGGCCCACCGTGGGAGGTCGTGGTGGGTGATGGACCAGGTGAGTTTGGCGAGGGTTTCGGTGGTGGTGCCGGTCTGCTCACGTAGTTGGGCGGCCGCCGCCGCCGACGGCGCCAGGCCCAACACGGTGCCACCGGAGGCGGTCCAGGCGGTGGTGAGGGCCTGCATCGCGGTGGTCTTCCCCGCCCCCGCCGGGGCGATCGCCAGCTGCAGCCGCCGGCCCGAGGTGGCCATGGCGGTCACCAGTTCGACCTGCCCCACGTTCAGCTCTCGGCCCGCTTGCGACGCTGGCCTCCAGCGCGGCGCCCACGTGGATCGGTGCGGTGGTGCGGCCGCCGGTCAGGCCGGCCAACTCGACCAACTGGTGTTCGGCCGCCACCACCCGGGCGGAGGTGAACAGGTCGGCCCCGGCGACCGTGTACACCGAGGTGCCGTCGGCGCGGAGCAGCGGTCCGGGTTCGGTGATGCCCAGGTCGCCACGCGCCAGCCGGATCGACCGGTCGGCGGCGGTGGCCACCAACAGGTTCACGGCGGCGTCGACGCGGTCGAACGGTATGTCGGTGCGGCGCACCATTCGCAGCGCTTCGGCCCGCAGGTGGTGGTCCTGCCAGGTCGCCGCCCGGGCTTCCATCACCTCGACGATCCGATCGGCCGCAGCCTCGAACCAGGCCGCGTCGGCACGCTGCAGGTCGGGTCTCCCGGTCGCGCCGAGGGTGCGGTCCAGCATCCTGATCAGCGCGCCTTCGGAACCCAAAGTCTCGACGGCCTGCCGGTGCCAGACGGCTGCGTTGTTCGGCCAGCGAGCGGGGTTCGTGCTTGGCGTCCCGGGTCTCCAGGGTGGCCTGCTGGGCCAGCTTCACCGACTCCACCACCGACGGCGGCCGGCCATGATCGGCCTGGAACGCGGCCACCAAATCCGCCCGCCGGACCTCGATATCGGCGCGCCGACTCGACCACCGCTCGTTCAACTCCGCAGCCACCCCGGCGATCTCCCGCACCGGACGCCGCCCCGACCGCGAGGCCCGGTCGGTGAACCGCAACCCCTCGCGTTCCAGCAGCTTGGTGAGCGCGGTGTTGTAGGTCTCCGACGCCGCCACCACACCCCGGTACAACACCCTCGCGTCGATCGACAACCACTTCCCCGACCCGACCGTGCGCACCTTGTTCGCCACCGCCACATGGGTGTGCAGGTCCGGGTCACCAGCCCGCGAATCACGGTGCGTGAACGCCGCCGCCACCAACCCGGTCACATCCACCTGCCGCACCCCACGAGTACCCTCCCGGGAATACAGCAGGTTCGACTCGATGAACTTCAACGCCTCCGCCACCGCCTTCTGGTGCGCCACCTCGATCCGGGCGGCGGTGGTCTGGATCGGCGACCGCCCACAACGGTGCTGACGCTCTTCGGCGGCGAAAACGTCAGGTCGAAACCGGCCACCGCGGTCGCCGCCGGACGCGAATGCCGGGCGATCGTCCCCGCCAACTCGCGGGCATCCCTCGGCTCCCGACCGAACTCCCGAACGAACACTTCGCGGGCCACCGCGGTACGGATCCGGGCCCGATCATCCACCGACACCGGCGCGTCCCGGCGAAGTCCGCGGGACTTGTTCAACTCCTCGATCCGGCGGGCAACCTCGATCCGGAACTCGTCCACCCGACCGGACACCCTGTATGGCACACCGAGCCGCATCGCCTCGTCGGCCACCGGCTGCGGCAGCGACGGGTCCAGATGACGCAGCGTCTCGGGACCGAGCGGATGCATGCCGGCGCCGAACAGGGCCTGCATCTGCTCGGCCGAAACCACCGAATGCAGGAACCCCTCACCGACGTCCGCGCACCCCGAACCGACCCACATTCCGGGGGTTTCGCCGCGCTCGGTGTAATACGAGGCCAGCCCGGTGTAACCCTTCTCGGTGGCGTCCTGCACAGCGACCTGGCGGGTCAGGTAGTCATAGCCCGACCCGGCCGTCAGCTTGTGCAACGACATCGTCACACCACAACAAACAAGGCAGTGGTGTGCCCTGCTCACCCAGACAAAACCAGGTTTCGGATCAGCCGATGTCGTCCGGGATCGCGGCCGCCAACCTCTTCACCGTGCCGGCGACCTCGCCCCAGCTTGAGGCTCGGTGAGTGGGGGAGACCAGCACCCTCCGCGCGGCCAACAGCGCCGTATTCAAGGCCGCCGGATCGGCGGCCACCACCTCGATCGCCGCCTGCCTGGTCAACCGGCGGCTGGCCCGCAGCTGCTCACCAGCAGCATCCGCCGGACGCCTGAGTTCGGCGAAGGGGCGGCGAATCGCCGCGCGAATCGCGGCGCTCACGGGCCGCGCGGCTCTTGCACGCAGAGGAGCAGTACCGGCGCGGCCTGCCACTACCGGTCTGCGGGGAAACGTTGCCACCGCAGACTGGGCAGATGGCGCCGGATGGTCGGGTTTCTGCGTGGCTCATGAGTCCTTCCTTGCGCACGGTTAATAACATGTTATCCCGTTAGTGCAAGAGGTGTAATAGCACTTGGGTAACTGTCGATTCCCTGCGCTCGGGGATGAGAATCGGGGGGTCGTTCCCGGGTGACGTCGGCACACACTGGTGCGGGTGAGCCCGTAGAGGTGTATGGCGCGGGGTCTTCGGGTTGCTGCTGGATTGTTGCGGTTGAGCACGTGGGTCTGTCTCCTGGCAGAAGGCCCTCCGGGGACGGCCTCGGCCGGTGGTGCGAGCCTGGAGGGGGTGGCCGCGATGGAAGTGATGTTCGACCGGGTCGCCGGTCTGGACATCGGCAAGGCGTCGGTGACGGTGTGCGTGCGCACGCCGGGTGAGCGCGCGTGGCCGGCACGCGAGACGCGGACGTTCAAGACCACGACCGGCGTCGTTGCGGGCTGATGCGGGACTGGCTGGTCGAGTGCGGGGTCGACGATCGCGGCGATGGAGTCGACCTCGACGTACTGGAAGCCGCCGTTCTACTGCCTCGAAGAGGTGATGGAGGTCTGGCTGCTGAACGCGGCGCACATGAAGGCGGTGCCGGGCCGCAAGACCGACGTGCGGGACGCGGAGTGGATCGCCCAGTTGTTGGAGCACGGGTTGTTGACGCCGTCGTTCGTGCCGCCGCCGGAGATCCGCAGGTTGCGGATGCTGACCCGTTACCGGATCCAGCTGATGGGCGACCGGACCAGGGAGATGACCCGGTTGGAGCTGATGCTGGAGGACGCCTCGATCAAGTTGTCGTCGGTGGCCTCGAACCTGACGACGGTGTCGGCGCGGGCGATGCTGACCGCGATGATCGAGGGGCGAGCGCGACCCGCTGGCGCTGGCGGAGATGGCCAAGGGCCGGATGCGCAGCAAGATCCCGGACCTGGCCCAGGCGCTGGATGGGCACTTCGATGCCCACCATGCGCGGCTGGCGGCGTCCGATCCTGGACTCGGATCGACCAGGTCCAGGCGGCCCTGGCCGAGTTGGATGAGGTCATCGCGGTCGAGTGCGGTCCGTGGCAGCGCACGAGCTCGAGTCTGCTCCAGACCATTCCCGGGTGTCGGGGTGAGGGTCGCGCAGGTCATCATCGCCGAGACCGGTGGGGACATGTCCCGGTTCCACAGCGCGGCGCAGCTGGCTTCGTGGGCCGGGTTGGCGCCGGCGATCTACGAGTCCGCGGGCAAGAACTCCCCGGCCGGCAAACGGCACGGGAACAAGTGGCTGACCGCGATGCTGGTCGAGGCCGCCGGCTCGGTGGCCCGGATGCACGGCAAGAACTACCTTGCCGCCCAGCACGCCCGACTATCGAGGCGGCGTGGCGCGCGCCGGGCGCAGGTCGCGGTCGCGCACTCCATCCTGGTCGCCGCATTCCACATGCTGCTGCGCGATGAGCCGTACCACGATCTCGGTGCGGACTACTTCGCGAAACGTGCCCGGACGCAGCAAACCCGGCGGCTGGTCAACCAGCTCGAAAAGCTCGGCCACACCGTCATCATCGACCCGGCAGTCTGACCCCCTACCGGATCACCTCACCACCGTGCCACCATGGCCGCGGTGGTCACGAGCCTGCCCAACCACCAGCTATTCACGGGTCAGGTGTATTCGACTTGGGTAACTGCGTTTCCCTGCGCTCGCGGATGAGAATTGGGGGACCGTTCCCGGGTGACGTCGGCACACACTGGTGCGGTTGAGCCCTACGGAGGTGCATGGCGCGGGGTCTTCGGGTTGCGTTGGATTGTTGCGGTTGAGCACGTGGGGTATCTCCTTGCGCGAGACTCGGGGACAGCGCCGGTTGTTGGCGCGAACCCATGAGGGACGCTCCGAGACCGGACAGGATGTTCCCGATCTCGCTCACGTCCGTCCTCGGATGGCCGGACGCACGGTCTCGTGCCGCAGTTTCGCCTTAAGAGCGTCGACAAGGAGCGTCACCGGCCGCTGCTAGCCTGACCGGGAGTCCACAGCGAAAGTGACTGCTTACAGATGAACGCCCCCCTGAATCTGGCCCCCGAATCCATCGTCGTCGTGCGCGATGAGGAGTGGCTGGTCACGCAGGTGCGCACCACGGACGATGGGCAACTGCTCACCGTGCAGGGGCTGGGCGACCTGGTCCGCGGCACAACGGCGTCCTTCTACTCGTCCCTCGACACCATCGAGGCGCTGGACCCGCGCCGCGCCACGCTGCGCGCGGACGCCTCGCCCCGCTACCGGGACGCACGCCTCTGGCTCGAAGCCACCGTCCGCAAGACGCCGCTGCCGCTGTCCGACGATCGCCTGACGGTATCCATGGACGCCCTCGCAGACCCGCTGGAGTACCAGCATTCGGCCGTCAGGCGGGCACTGAGTGCCGAATCGATCCGGCCTCGGCTGCTGTTGGCCGACGCGGTTGGGCTTGGCAAGACGCTCGAGATCGGCATGATCCTGTCGGAGTTGATCCGACGCGGACGCGGTGAGCGCATCCTGATCGTCTGCCCCCGCCACGTGCTGGAGCAGATGCAGAACGAGATGTGGAGCCGGTTCGCGATCCCGTTCGTGCGGCTCGACTCGGTCGGGGTGCAGCGGGTCAAGCAAAAACTGCCGGCGACACGCAACCCCTTCACCTACTTCAACCGCGTGATCATCTCGATGGACACCCTTAAGCAGGACCGGTTCTCGTCCGACCTGCGCAAGCACACCTGGGACGCGGTGGTCATCGACGAATCGCACAACGTCACCAATTCGGCGACCCAGAACAACCGGCTGGCCCGCATCCTGGCCCCGAACACGGACGCGCTGATCCTGGCGTCCGCGACCCCGCACAATGGACGGCCTGAGTCGTTCGCCGAACTCATCAGACTGCTCGAACCGACCGCGGTGACCCCGGACGGCGAGTTGATCCCCGACGAGGTGCAGCGGTTGGTCATTCGCCGGCACCGGCACTCCGCAGAGGTGGCGCGGGTGGTTGGCGCCGATTGGGCGGAGCGGCGCCCGCCACAGCACAAGCTGATCCCGGCCTCAAACGCCGAGGACGCCGTGGCCCGAGAGTTGGCCGATGTCTGGCTGCATCCCAAGCACGGTCCCAGCCCCTACTCGGGACAGGTCTCGACGCTGTTCCCATGGACGCTCGCCAAGGCGTTCCTCTCGTCCCCGGCCGCGCTCGACGAGACCATCACCGCGCGCCGGTCCACGCTTGGTACCGCCACCACAACTGCGCAGCGAGCCGAGGCGGACGCACTGGCCCGACTCGCCGAACTCAACAAGGCCACCACCAACCACAGCAGCAAGTACGACGCGCTCGTCGCCTACCTGCACACGATCGGGGTGGGCAAGACGTCCCCCGAGCGCGCGGTGGTGTTCGCGGAGCGCGTCCCGACCCTGCAATACCTGCAACGCCGCCTGACAGGCGACTTCGGCTTCACGCAAGAGCAGGTGCGCGTGCTGCACGGCGGGCTCACCGACGTCGAGCAGCAACAGATCGTGGAGTCGTTCAAGCTTGTCAACTCACCGATCCGAGTCCTGGTCACCGGCGACGTGGCGTCCGAAGGGGTGAACCTGCACAAGCAGTGCCACGAGTTGATCCACTTCGACATCCCGTGGTCACTGATCCGCATCGAGCAGCGCAACGGCCGCATCGACCGCTACGGCCAGAAGACCTCGCCGCAGATCACCACCCTGCTGCTGAACCCCTCGGCGGGCGATTTCGCGGGCGACCTGCACGTCCTCACCCGTCTGCTGCAGAAGGAGGACGAGGCCCACAAGGCGCTCGGCGACGCGGCGTCCCTGATGGGCCAGTATTCGGTCGAGAAGGAGGAGGAAGCGATCAAGCGGGTCCTCGCCGGGCAGGCCGACCTGGACGACGTCGTCAAGGACGCGACCGCCATCGCCCAGACCGGCGACCCGTTGGCGGCGATGTTCGCCAAGCTCGAAGCGGCCGCCGCACAGCAGCCCCCGGCCGTCGTCGGCGCTCCGTCGGGTACCGGACTGTACGCGCAACCCGTCGACTTCCTGCGCGAGGCCTTGACCGCTGCCTTCGTCACTCCGGAGGCCAGGCCCAGCGCCAACGGGGTGTCCTGGCAGGAGCATCCCGACGAGCACCTGGTGGAGTTCGTGCCGCCCCGCGACCTGCAACAGCGTCTCGAGTCGCTGCCGCAGGGCTACCTGACCGACCGCCGCGTCCTCGAGCGGCTCCTGCTGGCGACCGACAAGCCGAAGGGCAAGCAGCTGCTTGAGGCGGCGCTCACCGATGACTCCGGGTCGTCGTGGCCGGAGGCCCACTATCTGGCGCTGCTGCACCCGGTGCTCGACTGGGCGGCCGACCGGGCGCTGGCCAGCCTGAACCGCAACCAGGTCTACGTGGTGCGCGGCACCGTCGATGCACCGACGATGCTGCTTGTCGGCACCCTGACCAACAGGCGCGGGCAGACGGTGGCGGCGTCCTGGGTGCAGGTGGCCTTCCCGGCCCCCGAGGCGCCGTCGTTCGCGTTGGCCGAGGTCGTCGAGTCGCCCCGCGAGCTGTTCGAGAGTGTGGGTTTCGGCCGGGAGCTGGTCAACCCCGGGCCCGCTGCGAAGCTGGAGGCGCTGTCGCCGCTGGTTGCCCACGCGGTGGAGACCGCCACCGGCCAACTCGACGCGGTGCTGGCCGCGGCCACCGAGGATGCCACCGCCCGTATCCGCGCCTGGAGTGAGCGCACCCTCGACTGGCAGCAGCGTGCCGCCCAGCTCACCCAGCGCCTCGACCTAAAGCAGCGCCGGCTGTCCGTGGCCGAGGAGGAGCGCCTGATCCGCGAGCTTGCCCCGACACAGCGCCTGGTGCGTCCGTTGTTGCTGGTCATGCCCGCCGACCACCCGGTCGCCTTCACGGAAGGGGCCTAGCCATGCCGACCAGCGACGCCTTCGTCGTCGGTGAAGACTTCGTCAGCGAGCACTTCTTCAGCTCCGACGCCAGCAACGAGAGCTTCCGCAAGTTCGTCCTCGATCGTCGCAAGGCATGGGACGCCGCGGAGCACGCCACCAGCCGTTCGCGCTTCACCGCGGTCCGCGGTGACCTTGCCACCCGGTTGGCCGCCCTGTACTCCAACGGAGGCGCGGATGGTGGGTTGCTGGGCGAAACCTACGCCGAGCTGCGTCGCGTCCTCGGCTACCAGACCGGGGAGTTCCTGACGCGCACGTCCGGCCCGATCAGCTGGTTCAACACGGCGGGGGTCACGGCCGATGCGCCCCTGGCTGTGGTCGAAGCGAGGCCGGCCGCGGCCGTCGAGGATGTCTTCGCCAAGGCGGACGAGGGGCCGCTGCGGCTACGGGAACCCTGGCAGGTGGACGAGAAGACCGTCGAGACCTCGGTGACAAGGGCGGTCTCGCGGCTGTTCAACTCCGAGGAGCACCCGGAGTTCGTGCTCGTCCTCGCTGGGCGTTGGGCGCTCGTCTCGGAACAGGGTCGCTGGGCCGAGGGTCGTTACCTCGCTGTCGACCTGCAGACGGTGTGCGACCGCAACGACACCAGGCGCGACGGTGAGATCGATCGGGCGCTGACGATCCTGGACGCCGAGTCGCTCGCCCCGGACGCCGACGGCCAGGTCTGGTGGAAGTCGGTGCTGGAGGCGTCCGTCAAGCACACCGTCGGAGTCAGCCAGGACCTGCGCGAGGGCGTGCGTCGCAGCATCGAGATCATCGCCAACGAGGTCGTGGCCCGTCGCTCTGCCCAGGGCCTGGAGCCGCTGCCCGCCGAGCAGGCCCAGCTGCTGGCCCGACAGGCGTTGCGGTTCCTCTACCGGATCCTGTTCCTGCTCTATGCCGAGGCATCTCCGGAGCTGGGCGTGCTGCCGGTCGGCGCCACCGAGTACGACACCGGCTACAGCCTCGACCGACTGCGTGAACTCACCCTGGTCGAACTGGCCAGCCCGACCGCCCAGGCCGGCACCCACCTGTACGACTCGCTGGCCGTGTTGTTCACCCTGGTCGATCGCGGTCACCGGCCGGACGCCGCGCTGCCTTCCTCGGAGGACGAGAGCACCGAGGGGCTGGTCTTCCACGCCCTGCGCGCCGACCTGTTCAAACCCGAGGCGATCGAATTGATCTCGCAGACCCGGCTCGGAAACCGGGCGCTGCAACAGGTGCTGCGCTACCTGCTGCTCAGCAAGGAGCAGGCCGGCCGCGAACGGGGCTTCATCAGCTATGTCGACCTGGGCATCAACCAGCTCGGCGCGGTGTACGAGGGACTGATGAGCTACACCGGTTTCTTCGCCACCGAGGACCTGTACGAGGTGGCCCGCGCCGGCAACCCCGAGAAGGGCTCCTGGGTGGTGCCGGTCGACCGGGCGCAGGGCATCGCGGCGTCCGACTTCGTCCGCGAGCAGGATCCGATCACCGGCGAACTGCGGCCGGTGGTGCATGAGCGCGGCCAGTTCGTCTTCCGGCTGTCCGGTCGCGCACGGCAGCAGTCGGCGTCCTACTACACCCCCGAGGTGCTCACCAAGTTCACCGTCGGGCAGGCGCTGGAGGAGCTACTCGACCAGGACGGCACCACCACCACGGCCGAGGAGCTCCTCGGCCTGACGGTCTGCGAGCCCGCGCTGGGGTCGGGCGCGTTCGCGATCGAGGCCGTCCGGCAGCTCGCCGAGGAGTACCTGACCCGCCGCGAGAAGGAGCTGGGCGCCAAGATCGCGCCCGAGGATTTCCAGACCGAGTTGCAGCGCGTCAAGGCCTACCTCGCGCTGCACAACGTGTACGGCGTCGACCTGAACGCGACCGCGGTAGAGTTCGCCGAGATCACGCTGTGGCTGGCAACCATGGCGAAGGGCCTGACCGCGCCCTGGTTCGGGCTGCACCTGCGGCGCGGCAACTCGCTGATCGGGGCACGTCGGGCCGTCTACACCCGGGACGACGTGACCAGCAGGGCGTGGCGCAGCCAGCCGCCGACCGATGTTCCATTGGCCGACCTCGCCCTCCGGGTCGCCGAGGACTCCGTGGGTGGCGCCGATGTCGCCGGCCGCATTCATCACTTCCTGCTGCCCGCCGCAGGCTGGGGCTCGACCGCCGACTCAAAGGAAGCGAAGGATCTGGTCCCCGAGCGCGTGGCGCGCGTGAAGGAGTGGCGCAAGCAGTTCAACGCCAAGCCGACGACCAGGCAACTGAGCCTGCTGGTAGACATCGCCGCGCAGGCCGAGGAGCTGTGGACGATGGCGCTGCGTCGCCTGATGGTCGCCGAGCAGCAGACCCGCCGCGAGATTCCGCTGTGGGGTCGCGAAGTAGTGGACGCGGGGAGCACCGTCACGCGTGAGCAGATCGAGGAGTCGCTCGCCGACGTCAACGGTGCCTACCAGCGGCTGAAGCGGGTGATGGACGCCTGGTGCGCACTGTGGTTCTGGCCGCTGACGGGGGAGGAGGTCGCACCCCCGAGCTGGGCGGAGTGGGTGAGCGCGCTGCAGGAGATCATCGGTGCGGAGCCGAAGTTGCGCGGCGACAAGAAGCGCTGGGCCGACGATCTGATGATGGCCCCGGCGGACGTCTGGGAGTCGCTGGCCGACCAGGAGTCGTTCGTGTTGGCTGGGGCGAACGCCCAGCCGATCGCCGAGGTGTTGGAGCGGCACCCGTGGCTGCGTGTCTGCGAGCTGGTGGCGGGGGAGCAGGGCTTCTTCCACTGGGAACTGGAGTTCGCGCCGGTCTCCGGACGCGGGGGCTTCGACCTGCAGGTCGGGAATCCGCCGTGGGTGCGGCCGCGCGGCGATGTCGCGGCGCTGCTCGCCGAGGGGGACCCGTGGTGGCAACTCACTGACAAGCCGTCCACAGTCGAGGCTGCGCTCCACCGCGAAATCGCCCTGGGTCGCGATGGTGTCAGTGAACTCGTGGTCGATGCCGACGCGGCGACAGTTGGAATGGCCGCCTTCGTGGGGGACGTCACCAACTACCCGGTACTCTCGGGCCTCCAACCCGATCTGTATCGGTGCTTCATGGCTGTGACTTGGGCCCATACCTCGTCGCGTGGAACCGTTGGGCTGCTGCATCCAGAGACCCACTTCACAGACGAGAAGGCCGGAACGCTACGAGCCGCCACCTACCCTCGCCTGCGTCGCCACTGGCAGTTTGTAAACGAGCTCAAACTGTTCGCCGAGATTCACGACCTGGTGCGTTACGGAGTTCATCTCTACGGAATCGCCCAGGAGCATGTTCAGTTCAAACAGGCTTCTGCCTTGTACCACCCCGAGACGGTTACCAGGTCTCTGCAACACAGTGGCGAAGGGCAGGCGCCCGGTTTCAAGCACAAGGGCACTGGGACCTGCGCCCGCACGCTCAGCGCATCGAAGTCGTCGACGACCAGGTCTTGGCCGTCTGGCGCGACATACTCGACCCCGAACTTGCCAACCCTCGCGAGACCCGCATGGTCTACACGGTCAACCGCGAGGTCGCTGAAGCGCTCGAACAGTTGGCGAGAGGCGACCGATTAGGCGGCTTGGGTCTCAATTTCTCGCGAGGCTGGGACGAGTCAATCGATCGAAAGAAGGGGTACTTCGTCCAGCGCTGGGGAGTTCCACACTCGTGGGACGACGTGATCCTGCAAGGCCCCGCACCTGTTTGTGGGAACGCCGATATACAAGCAGCCCAACCCCACCATGAAGCACAACCAGGACTGGTCCGAGACCGACTTCGAGACCCTCGCCCCGGACGCGATCCCGGCCACGTCCTACAAACCCGCCGGGAAATCGGCCGACTACGAAGCCGGATTCCAGCGTAACTGCGGCAAGGCGGGGCGTATCGATTACCGCGTTGCATGGCGTTCCATGGCTGCAAACACCGGCGAGCGCACACTGATCCCTTGCATCATTCCGCCCGCAGCCGCCCATCTCTTCACTGTGCGAACGATCACGCTGAGCACAACCGAGGACGTTGTTCGCAGTGCTGGCATCCTCGGCACGCTGTTGTGCGACTTTTCGGTCCGTTCGGTCCCACGAGCGCACATTTTGTTGCCTGAGGTGTCGAGGATGCCGTTGCCCGATCGCTCAAATCCTCTGAATAGTCCGCTGTTCCTCCGCACCCTCCGTCTGAACTGCGTCACCGACGCCTACGCCGATCTCTGGGGCGACTGCTGGTCCGACGAGTTCACCCACGACTCCTGGACGTCCACCGACCACGTCTTCACCGACCTCGGCGCCGTGGGACCCGAGTGGTCGGCGTCCACACCCCTGCGCCGGGCGGCCGACCGTCGTCAGGCGCTGGTCGAGATCGACGCGCTCGTCGCGCTGATGCTCGGCGTCACCGCCGACCAGCTCTGCACGGTGTACCGCACGCAGTTCGCGGTGCTGTACGGCTACGACCACGACCAGTACACCTACGACGCGAACGGCCGCGTCGTCCCGAACCCGGTTCTGGTGGCCTGGCGCAAGAAGGGTGACCGCATCTCCCTCGAGGAGCGCACCCACACGAACCAGGCCGGCAACACCTACGTCTACGAACTCCCGTTCGGCACCTACGACCGCGAGCACGACATGCGGGTCGCCTACGCCGAGTTCGAGCGCCGTCGCGCCATGCGACCTGGTGGCTGAGAGGCCAGTGACATGCCGATTGACCTCAGCCAGAGTCTCGTTATCGGGATTGCTTCCAGCGCGCTGTTCGATTTGACCGAGAGCGATGCGGTGTTTCAAAGGGAGGGGGTAACTGCATACGAGACGTATCAAGAGAAGAGGCAGCATGACCCGCTTGAGCCCGGGGCGGCCTTCCCGTTCATTCAGCGACTGCTGCGACTGAACGACCTCCAGCAAGGGCTTGTGGAGGTGATCGTGATGTCGCGAAACAGTCCGACGTCTGGGCTACGCGTTATGGAATCGATCAGCCACCACGAGCTGGACATGACGCGAGCCGTGTTCCGCAGAGGTTTGGATGCGACAGACTTTATGCCTGTTTTCAATATGTCTCTCTTCCTCTCGGCGAACAGACGCGACGTTGAGAACGCGATCGCTGCGGGTCAGCCAGCGGGACAGGTTTTGCCCACGAACAAGAGTTTGGCCGAGTCCGGGGAGTCACTTAGATTGGCCTTCGACTTTGACGGTGTCCTCGCGGATGACGCCTCGGAAAGGAAGTACCAAGAGGGATCTCTCGAGGAGTACTTCGAGTACGAAAAAGAACACGCAGGGGAAGCCCTATCTCCAGGACCGTTGGAGGCCTTCCTCGTCGGCATCAATCGAATCCAGAAGATTGAAGACCAGCGGTCAACTCATGATCGGTCATACCAGAGGCGGGTGCGGGTGAGTCTTGTTACCGCTCGGAATGCGCCAGCCCATGAGCGGGCGGTACGTAGTCTCAAGAGTTGGGGCGTGGAAGTGGATGATGCTTTCTTCCTTGGAGGGGTGTCCAAGACCGGGGTGCTGAATACCTTGAAACCGCACATCTATTTCGACGATCAGTTGCGTCATCTGGAGGATCACGAATTGACCACCCCGGCGGTTCACATTCCGTTCGGCGTCCACAACGTCCTGCATTGCGATGAAGAGAGCACTGATGAGTGAACTGCTACCCACCCGTCAGGCCGCCACGCTGCAGACCGCGCTGCTCGACTACCTGACCACCACGTTCGCCCTCGCGGACGCCGACGCGCAGAGCGCACTGGCCGCCTTCCTTGAGCACGACCACGAAGGGATCTTCAAGGGTCCCTACGTGCGCACGCGGCTGCCGTTCGCGCCCGCGTCCGACGGCTGGGCGACCATGCTCGACGCGCTGCCGCCCGGCTTCATGCCCTACGGCCATCAGGCGGCCGCCTTCGAACGGTTGTCCAGCCGTGACCGGCGTCCGCTGCCCACCCTGGTGACAACCGGTACCGGGTCGGGAAAGACCGAGTGCTTTCTGCTGCCGATCCTCGACCACGTGCTGCGTGCCCGGCGCACCGGCCACTCCGGCATGAAGGCGCTCATCCTCTACCCGATGAATGCGCTCGCCAACGATCAGGCGGCGCGGCTCGCGTCCCTGATCAGCGCCAAGCCGACCGACGGCACGGTCAACCCGTACGCGGGCGTCAGCGCCGCCCTGTACACCGGCGAGGGCGGCCCGAAACGAACCACCGTGTCTGCTGCCGGCCTGATCACGGCCCGTGAGGTGATCCGCAGCTCCGCACCCGACATCCTGCTGACCAACTACAAGATGCTCGACCACCTGCTGCTGCGCGCCGACGACGCAGCCATCTGGGAGCAGAGCGCCGACAGCCTCCAGTACGTCGTGCTCGACGAGTTCCACACCTACGACGGTGCTCAGGGCACCGATGTGGCGATGCTGTTGCGCCGTCTCGGGCTGGCCCTGAAGGCGCACTGGCCGACGCGCGGGACAGCGTTCGATACGCACTCCGCGGACGATTGGGACCGTCCACTGGGCCGAATCACGCCCGTCGGCACCTCGGCGACCCTGGGCGACGGCGGTGACTCCGCAGCCATGGTCGGCTTCGCGTCCGAGATCTTCGGCGAGACGTTCGACGACAGCTGTGTGGTCACCGAGTCACGGCTGCCGCTGGAGGCGTGGCTGGCCGACGCCGCAGCGCCCGCCGGACTCGAATCGGTCAACCTCACCTCGACCCGGCTGGACGAGGTCACCGCGCGGTTGGGCGACCTGCGCGACGGTGACCGGCTCTGCCGCGCACTGCTGGCCAGCCTCTACGTGCCCATCGGCGAGCCCGTCGACGCGCAACAGGTCTTCGCCAACGCCGACCCGACCGACCTGATGCGGTACGCCAAGGCCCTGCCGCTGGTCCGCGAACTGATCACCCGCACCCAGCAAGCCACCACCCTCGACGACCTGGTCCCGAAGCTGCTGCCGTCGGGCGCACTTGGCGCCGGTGCCGAGACGGGAGCGGCGTTCCTCTCGCTGCTCATTGCGGCCCTGAGTCACCTGCGGGCCGTCCTGGGACGCAGCGCGGCGTCCGGTTGAGGTGCACCTGTGGATCAGGGAGTTGACCCGTATCGACCGGCTGGCGTCGTCGGCAGCGGCCTTCAGCTGGAGTGATGACGGCACCCCGGGTGCCGCCCCGCTCGACGACTCGACCGCACCGCTCGGGGCATTCCCGGCGATCTACTGCCGGCATTGCGGACGCTCCGGATGGGGCATCGAACTGGCAACCACCGGGCCACAGCTGGCAGCGTCCGACAAGAACATTCGCAGCAACCACCTCGCCCGGACGGGACGCTTCCGTGCCCTGATCCATGCGCCCAGCGAGGCGCAGCGTGCCATGGATGGCGAACGCATCGACGGGCTGGTCTGGTTGAACACCCAGACCCGCGAGTTGAGTGGTCAGCTACCGGATCCGGATGACCGCGCCTACCGGGACGGCCACATCCTGCCCACCCTCACCGTCGGCGGTCCGGACGCCGAAAAGGCCGCGCGCGACGACACCTGCCCCAGCTGCCTGCAACGTGACGGCATCCGGTTCCTCGGCTCCGCTATCGCCACCCTGCTCAGCGTCAGCCTGTCGTCCCTGTTCGGTGCCGCTGAACTCGACCCGGCCGAGAAGAAGGCGCTGGTGTTCACCGACAGCGTGCAGGACGCCGCGCACCGCGCCGGGTTCGTCGCCGCCCGCTCGCACACCCTCACGATGCGTTCCGTGATGCGGGACGGGTTCACCGAAGCCCAAGCCGAGCTGAGCCTGCCGGAACTCGCCACCGAGATACTGCGTCGGGCCGGGGACGACAAGTTCCGCCGCTACCGCATTTTGCCGAACGAGTTCATCAACGACCCCAAGATGCATCCGTTCTTCACCGCCGAGCGCCAGGCCCTCGTCCCGCGGGACGTCCGTGACAAGGTCGAGAAGCGGTTGCAGTTCGACCTCGCCATGGAGTTCGGTCTCAACTCCCGGGTCGGCCGCACGCTTGAGGCGACCGGCAGCCTCGGTGTCCACATCAACGTCGGACCCCCGACCCAGATGGCCACACTGGCCCGCGCGGTGATCCGCGGGGACGCTCAGGCCACCCTGGACGCGGACCAGGTGCCGGCCGGCGACGACCGGGCCCTGGTGCGTTGGGTGCGTGGGGTCGTGGAGCACATGCGAACCCAGGGCGCGGTCGAGCATGTCTGGTTCCGGAAGTACCTGGAGAGGGACGGCAACCGCTGGGCCATCTGGGGCGGCAGGCCCGCCAGCCAGGGAATGCCCGCGTTCCCGAGGGGACGTGGCGCGCCGGCATTTCCACGGGTCGGCGGCCGACGGCTGACCGACCCGCTGCTGGACTCGGTCACCGATCCGTTCAGCTGGTACGCCCGCTGGAGTGCGCGCACGTTGGGCGTGAGCGCCCAGCACGGCGCTCGGCTGGCCCGCGGCCTGCTCGACCGGATGAGCCGTGACCTGCTGCTGGGGACGGTCACCACCGAGAGCGGTGCGACCGTGTACACCATTCCGGCGTCCCGGGTACTCGTGACACCGACCAGTGACGACGACCTCGGGTCCAGGCGGCACCGCTTGCTGTGCGACACCTGCCACACCCAGGTCACCGGTTCGATCGAGAGCACCGACCAACTCGACGGCGCCCCCTGCCTTTACGTCCGCTGTCCGGGGAGCCTCGGGCGCGCCCCGATGTCTGCCGACAACTTCTACCGACGGTTGTACGCCAGCAGTGACATGCGCCGCATCGTCGCCCGTGAGCACACCGGCCTGCTCGACAGCGCGACGAGGCTCGACTACGAGAACGGCTTCAAGCATGGCCAGTCCGACCCGAACAGCCCGAACACCCTGGTCGCGACGCCGACCCTCGAGATGGGTATCGACATCGGCGACCTCTCGGCGGTCTTCCTCGCGTCCCTGCCGCGCACGGTGGCGTCGTACCTGCAGCGCATCGGCCGGGCCGGACGCCAGACCGGCAACGCCCTCAACCTCGCCTACGTCACCGGACGCGGCGAGCTGCTGCCCAGGCTGGAAGATCCGGGCTCGATGATCAACGGGGCCGTCCGGCCGCCGTCGATCTACCTTTCCGCCGAGGAGATCCTGCAGCGCCAGTACCTCGCGCACCTCGTGGACGAGTTCGCGCGCGACGGCGACGACTGGCACCACCCGCGCACGGCGCGCGCCGCGCTGGCCGGTGCCACCCCCGGCAGCTTCCTCGGCGACCTGATCGACAAGGCAGAAGGGGACGCCGAATCGCACCTCGGCGCCTTCCTGGCGGCCTTCGGAGCGGGACTGCGTCCCGCGTCCGTCGGCCGCGTTGCGTGCCTGGGCCACGCCCAGTGAGGGCCCGCACACCAGCGGCCTTGCGAAGCAGGTATTCGCCGCCTCGCAACACTGGACATCCGCCAAGGAACTGTTGGAGCACCGGCAGCTCGCCATCCAGCAAGCACTGCCCGCGCTGCTGCAGGCAGCGGGCGTGGCAGCCGCATCCGAGGACGACAAGCGTTCCCTGCAGACCGCCCAGGCAGCGCTCAAGCTCGTGCAGGCAAGACTCGGCGACCTCACCGGCGAGTACTGGATCGCCGCGATGGAGGAGTTCGGGCTGCTGCCCAACTACACCCTGCTCGGCGACTCGGCCACCCTGGACGTCTCGATCAGCTGGTACGACCCCGAACAGGGCACCTACGAGTCGCAGCCGACCGACGTGCAGCGTCCCACTTCACAGGCGCTGCGCGAGTTCGCACCCGGTGCGACGTTCTACGCCAAGGGCCTGCAGATCGAGGTGGACGCGATCGACCTGGGCACCGACGCCGACGGCATCCGGGTATTCGCGTTCTGCCCGGACTGCGGTTACGCGGTCGACACCGAGGAGACCGGCAAACCGCAGCTGATGCCGGCCTGCCCACGTTGCGGCAGCACCGGCCTGCAGGACACCGGGCAGCGGGTGCCGGTGGTCGAACTCAAGCGCGCATCCGCTGCGATCCGTCGGGACGAGTCGCTCATCGACGACCGCCACGACGACCGCAACCGGACGCCGTTCACGATCGTCGCCGCAGCCGACCTTGATCCGGCGTTCATCACCCACCCGTGGTACGTGGCGGGCTACGACTTCGGGGCGGCCTACCTGACCCGCGTCACCATCAGGTGGCTCAATCTGGGCAAGCGCGCCACGACTGCCTCCCCGTTCGCGATCAGCGGGTCGATCGTTCCGGCGTCCCGCTTCAGGGTCTGCCAGTCCTGCGGCCACCTGGACAACGCAGCCGGCAGCAACTCGATGGACGAGCACCGCCCGTGGTGCCCCAACCGGAAGTCGACCGACGAGCACGTGCGCACGATCGTGCTCTCGCGGACGCTGACTACCCAGGGCGTGGTACTGCCACTGCCATGGAGCGTGACCACCGGTGACGAGTTCGCCCTGCCGAGTCTGCAGGCCGCCCTGCTGCTCGGGTTGCGCGACCAGTTCGGTGGTTCGCCCGATCATCTGGGGGTGGTGGTCGTGCGGGTCCCGAACCCGGAGGGGGGCGCCCGTGAGGCGCTGCTGCTGCACGACACCGTCCCAGGCGGCACCGGCTACCTTGCTGACCTGGCCGATCCCGACAACCTGTGGCGCCTGCTCCGGCACGCCTACCTGACGGTGCGCGATTGCCCTTGCCAGACCGAGGGACGCCTCGCCTGCCACCGGTGCCTGCTGCCGTTCGCCGCGCCCCACGAGGTGGACCGAACGTCTCGGCAGGCCGCCGCCCGACACCTGGCGGCGATCCTGGGTTCCGGCGACGACGCGGCGGGGCAGCCGGGTGAGGCCCGGGCCTGGCAGGTGACCGAGCAGCCCCCCGCTAATGTGAGCCAGGAATCGCACCTGGAGTTGCGGTTCCGCGAGGCGTTCAAGCAGTTGGCGAAGAACCTTGGCGGCACGACCAGCGAGCAACCCGGCCCGTGGGGCAACGCCATCACCCTGAAGCTGGGCGGCGTGCAGTGGACGCTCAAACCTCAGGTGCAGTTGGACGGCGTCCGCCCAGACTTCGTGCTCGAGAGTGACCGCCCGGGACCACGGCTGGCGATTTTCACCGACGGCTATGCGTTCCACGCCACTCCCGCGAACAACAGGATCTCGGACGACGCCGCGAAGCGGGCGACGCTGCGGCTCAAGGGCGACGAGGTGCTGGCGGTCACCGCGCGCGACCTCGACGCCTTCGCCGTCCGACAAGCAGCGGGTCGCCCCGAAGTGGTTCAGGAGCGACTATCTGCCGGGGCTGCTCGGCATGTACGGGTTCTCGCAGCACGTCGCCGCTGCGGCGCTGGGCGGGCCGATGGCGATCCTGGCCGAGTGGATCCAGCAGCACCAGCGCGACGATTTTGCGAGGTTCGCCCGGGGGGTGCCGGCCGGGCTGCCGCACACGCTCGACCTTGTCGTACCCGAGCGCGCGCCACTGACCGAGATAGCCCAATCGCTGTTCGAGCATCCCGGCAACCGTGACGGCACCGTCAACTCGTGGTGGTGGCGGCAGGGTGCCCTCGGCGTCCTCGTCAGACGCCGGACCGGCGAGGACGCGGTGTCCGCCTCGGGCGCGATGCTGCTCGACGTGGCAGTGCTGCTCGACAACCGGCCCGGCTACCGTGTCGGCGCCCGGGTTCCGAGACGACTGGGAGACCTGGCTCGAGGTGTCGAACACCCTGATGTTCCGCCCGCCGGAACTGGTCACGGTCATCACCGTGCTGGCAGGCGAAGCCGGCTACGAGCGAGCCCACCGCCCGCCGTCGCCCCTCGGCGGGTCGAGGTCTCCGATCGGTGGCGCGACGTGTTGCACGACGTCGTGCTGGTCGGCGCGGAGGAGTTGGCCCAGGAATTGTCGCGACGTGATGTGCCGGCGCCTGAGTGGGTGGGGGAGGAGGTCGGTGCCGACAACATTCCGGTAGATCTCGGCTGGCCTGGCGAGCGCGTCGTGGTGCTGCTGAGCCCGAACCAGCAGGACGAGCGCGACCTGGCGGCCGAGGGCTGGCGGATCGTCGCACCGGACGCAGACGCCATCGACACGCAGCACTTGAGGAGGCACGATGACGATCAACCTGATCATGACAAAGCAGAGCAACCAGTTGGACGCCAGCGTCCGGCAGAAGGCGTTCACGTTCCTGCAGAAGATCACCGCCGACGACACCGCCTCCGGGCTGCATATCGAGCCGATCAAGGGGGCCCGCGATCCGCGGGTGCGCACCGGACGAGTTGACCAGCAGTATCGTGCGGTGCTGTTCAAGTTGACGAGCGGCGCCGACACCACTTACGTGTTTCATGGCATCTGGAACCACGATGACGCCATCGAGGTGGCGCGGAAGATCGAACTCAGAGTCAATCCGGTCAACGGAATGCCCGAGATCCGCGATGTCGAGGTGGAGCGGGCTCGAGCCGTCCGCTTCGAGACAGCCGGCATCACCACGCCTAAGCCGCTTCCCGCCAGACCAGAGGCATCGGCCTTCGAGACGACGTCTGCGCCGTTGCTCGGGGCGCCGCTGCTCGACGTCCCACTCGACGAACTAGTTTGTGTCCTGGGCCTGCCAGAAGGTGTCGCGCTGGCCGCCCTTGCGGCCACAAGAGACGACGAGGTACTCGCAGCCGCTGCCAGCGACGCCCCCCAATGGCAGCACCTCGCGCTGGTGGGGCTGGCTGCCGGGATGAGCGTCCGCGAGGTGATGGACGACCTTGGCCTTGACCCCAACGCGGTGACTTCCGCAGCCGGGGACACGGACGACGAACTGCTCAAGAGCCTGCAGCATCCGGCGGCGTCCATCGAGTTCGCCCGTATTGAGGGCGTCGAGGAACTGCGCCGGGTGATTGAGAGCGGCGACTTCGGTGCCTGGCGGGTCTTCCTGCATCCCGAGCAGCGCCGGTTCGTGGCGCAGACCACCACGGGCGCCTTCCGGCTGTCGGGAGGAGCCGGCACCGGCAAGACCGTCGTGCTGTTGCACCGGGCGAAACGGCTGCTGGATGCCCACCCCGGCGTCAGGGTGATCCTGACCACCTACACGGTGAACCTGGCCAACGCCATGCGACGCGACCTCAACCGGCTCGACCCCGACCTGCCCGTCGCAGAAAGCTTGGGCGCGCCCGGGGCCTATGTGACGGGCATCGACGCGATCGCGCGGCAGGTGCTGCGCGCGGCGGGATCTGACGTGAGCGACTCTGTCGAGGAAGTGCTCGGTGTAGGACACGCGGACGTGGCGCATGTCACCGCCGACACCGCATGGCGGGACGCCATCTCGTTGGCCGGTAACGACCTGCCTGAACGCCTACGCTCGTCGCGGTTCTTCGAGGCCGAATACGCGCTGGTCGTACTGCCCGCCCGGATAACTTCCAGGGACGAGTACCTGCGGGCACGCCGGCCAGGACGCGGCGTGCGGCTTGGCCGAGCTGAACGAGCAGCCGTGTGGCAGGTCGTCGAGGCCTATCGGCTCGCTTCGCGGATCGCCGGGAGCATCGACTTCCAGGAGACGGCGACCATCGCCGCCGCTTGGTTGAACTCGCGCTCCGCAGACAAGGGACGCTTCGCGGATCATGTCTTGGTGGACGAGGGGCAGGACATGACGCCAGCGCACTGGCAGTTGCTGCGTGCCCTGGTCGCAGAAGGCCCGGACGACCTGTTCATTGCTGAGGACAGCCATCAGCGCATCTACGGCAACAAGATCACGCTCAGCCACTATGGCATCGCTATTCGTGGGCGATCGCGGCGACTGACGTTGAACTACCGGACAACGGCCCAGAACCTGCACTTTGCAGTGACGATCCTGGCAGGCGGAAGTTACCAGGACCTGGAGGCAGAGCCGGAAAGCACCAACGGATATCGGTCAGCGCGGAGCGGCCCTCGTCCGGTGCTGCGCGGGCTCGCCTCACTCAGCGAGGAACTTGACTCTGCCGCCGCCACGGTGTCCCGCTGGATGTCCGAGTTGGGTGGCCAGCAACTGGACACGATCGCGGTGCTGGTGCGCGACTCGCGGCAACGCGACCTCGTCGTGACGGGGTTGACCGAGCGAGGCGTGCCGGTCCGTGCGGTCGACCGCAATCAGGCCAGGTCTGGTGCTCCGTTGGTGATGACGATGCACCGGGCCAAAGGCGCTGAGTTCGCGAAGGTCCTGCTGTTCGGGGTGTCCGAGGGGTCGATCCCCATGCCCATGCGCGACTACGAGTTCTCCGACGAGGACAAAGCGGATGCGCTGTTGCGCGAACGGTCGCTGCTCTACGTCGCCGCGTCCCGGGCGCGCGATGAACTGGTGGTTACTTGGAGCGGTGACCCGAGTGGGCTGATGCCTGCACCAGCAGGGGCGCTCGCAAAGGAGCGGCTCCCACACTGGCAATCAGGATCCGACGGATGAAGTCACAGCGAGGCGCTTCTCTTCATCGGGCTCGGGCGGAGCGGTGCTCTGAAACCCGGCGGTTAGCTGCACGGTCAACCTGCAGCCCCCCGTCACCCTCCCTCCACCCGCTCGGCCAGCACCGTCGCCGGCATGTCCGGCGTTGCCTTCATCAACGCACGCGCCCTCGCCTCGACCGTCGCGAACGATGTCTCAGTCGGTGCCCGCTCGTACTTCGGTGGCGCTTCTGACTTCACCGCCTTGATCACCGTCTTCCGCGAGATCCCCAGCCGCGCAGCGGTTGTCGTCCGTCGCGTTGTTTGACGATGGCGACGTCTTGGTTGGTGACGATGGGTAGGGATGGGGACGCCCCGCCGGGGTGGTCCGGCGGGGCGTGGGTCGTCATGGTGATGTGGCGGTCGTCGTTCGTGACGCGGGGGTTATTCGCTGTTCTCGGTGATCGCTGATTGTGCGGCGCCGAGGTCGACGATGCTCTTTTGCGCGGCGTAGGTCGCGATCAGTGCCGCGATGGCGAGGTTGTTCACTGCCCGGGGGTAGCCGCGGGCTGCTTGGTGGATCGCGCCGATCGCGTCGTCGGAGAACAGCGGGTCGGACCTGCCAGCGAATTTCAGGTGATGTCGAATGTAGTCGGCGGTGTCGGTCGCGCCCATCCCGGTGAGTGCAATGGCGCGCTCATGCCCATAGTCGTGACATCGGTCAACTGCCCAATTGAGGATGGTCGCTTAGCTTCCTCTGAGCCCTTGGGCTGTGGCTACGTCGCGGTTCGAGGACGGTGTTCTGGGTTGGTGCTGCTCTTCACGGGGTCGCGTGTTCGCACAGGATGTCGTTTTCGTCCGGGAAACGGCCTGTGGCCTAGGGCCCGTGTCAGGGCACGGACTTCTGCTCCGAGGATGACGGGGCCGTGACCGCCGGGGACCCCTGGTAGCGGTAGAAGAACGCGGCCATGGCGTCCCGGTCGGCAGTCAGGGTGGGATGGTAGGTGCCGTCCGGCCAACCTTGCCGCTGGATCAACATGAGGTCGGTCCTTTGGGGGGGATCCCAGTACCATGCCAACACCCTCTAGGGACCCGACCGCCTGGATGCGGGACCAGCCGACGTTGTCAGCAGTGGACGTTACGGTGCTCCAGGAGAACAACTTCACCCCAGGAGGTCATCATGGAAACCGCCGTCATCACCGCATGGACGTTTCAGGCGGAGATCCCCATTCCGCAGGACGTCGCACCGCTGATGGTGACCGGGGAACAGCCGGTTGCCGCGTACAGCACCTTCCGCGACAGCGCCGTGTTCACCACCAAGCGGCTGATCGTCCGGGACGCCCAGGGCATCACCGGCAAGAAGGTCGAGATCTATTCGCTGCCGTATTCGGCGATCAACATGTGGTCGTCCGAGAACGCGGGCACGATCGATTTCAACGCTGAGTTGGAGCTGTGGACCCGGGCAGGGCACATCAAGATCAAGCTCGGCCGAGCAGTGGACGTCCGGCGGCTGGACCACCTGATCTCCCACGCGGTCCTCGGCGGGTTCGGGAAACCGGCATCTGTCTCGCCGTGACGACCCCTGCGAGGCGCGAGTCAGAGCCAGGATGACCTGAAGCTACTCCGACCCACTACACCGTCAATCTGATGAGCGTGTGCCCCAAACCGCACTACGACCGGGCCAGAGCCGATCCACGGTTCGCTGAAGCGCTCGCGGTCCTGGAGTCGAAGCTCGTGGACGGCCGGGTCGTTCCCGAGCGGGTAAACCGGGCCCTGGTCGGACTCAAGTTCTGCCGCAAGGGCACCCCCAGCAAGCTCGCGACCCTTCGCTTTCGCAAGATCCTGGCCAACGTCACCCGACCGTAGACAAGGCGCCGCCCGAAATCTCGCGCTCGTGATCCTCCTGGACGGCCCCCGCTGCGGCACCGCCTCCCGACGGACGCATGACCAGCCTCACGCCCGCTCATGCCGCGAGTGGTCGGATGTCAGCGCTGGCGGTAGATGTCCGCGCGGTGGTCGATGGCCACGATCGTGACGACGTCCGTGATCCGATAGATGATGCGAAAGTCGCCGCGGCGTGCACTGTGCAGGCCCTCCAGTTCGCGCCGGAGCGGTTTGCCGACGCGGTGTGGGTTCTCGGCCAAGGCGCCGTAGATGAACTCGACCGCGGCGGCCGCGGCCTTCTCCGGGAGTCGGGTGAGGGCCCGTTTGGCGGTGGGCGTCCAGGCGATCGGGAGCGGTTCGTCGCTCATGCGCTGAGGGAGCGCAGGATCTCATCCTTGGTCAGGACCTCGGCTTCGCCGGCAGCGAGTTCGGTCAGGCTGGCGCGGATCTGTCTCATGAGGGTGGGTCGTCCGGCGATGTCGAGGGTCTCTTCCAGGGACGCCAGGTCCTCGACGCTGAGCACCACTGCGGCGGGCCGCCCGTGCTTGGTGATGACCACACGGTCATGCTCGCGCTCCACCTGGTCTACGACCTCGGACAGGTGGTCCTTCACGTCCTTCAGCGCCATCGTGCCCTCAACCGTCATAGCCACAAGTGTAGCCAATTCGCCGCGCAGAACAACGCCCGCTCATGCCGCGCCGGGTGCGTCGGTCAAACAGCTTGGAGCGGCTCGATCTGGTCGAGGGCGTTCCCGAGGTGGTCCTTCTCGATTTCGAGGTCGAAGCGGGTCTGGAGGTTGAGCCAGAACCGGTCGGTGGTCCCGAAGTAGCGCGCCAATCGGAGTGCTGTGTCGGCGGTGATGCGCCGCTTGCCGTGCACGATCTCGTTGATTCGCCGCGGGGGGACGCCGATCGCCACCGCGAGGCGGTTCTGGCTGATCTGCAAGGGCTCCAGGAACTCTTCCATCAGGATCTCGCCCGGGTGGATGGGTGTGATGGCCGTCATGGGTGTCACCTCCTGTCAGTGGTAGTCGAGGATCTCGACGTCGGCGGGTCCGGCGTCGGTCCAGGTGAAGCAGATCCGCCATTGCTGGTTGATCCGGATGCTGTGCTGACCCACCCGGTCGCCCCGGAGGGCTTCCAACCGGTTGCCCGGCGGCACCCGCAGGTCGTCTAGCGTCTCTGCGGCGTCCAGCATCACCAGCTTCCGCAGCGCGACTCGCTCGATCCGCGGATCGATGCTCTTGACTCGCTGCCGTGACCAGAGCCGTTCGGTCGCCGGGTCCCGGAAGGATCTGATCACTTACTCACTATAACGCATCGCGTCATATCCG
>CAVSPO010000016.1:0-26217 GCA_963730005.1 uncultured Actinomycetota bacterium | reverse complement strand
GAGGTCGCCTACTGGGCTCCGGTCGGGGGGTCGGTCAGGTTGCCGAGGCGCCAGATCTCGTAGATCGGGAGTCCGGACAGGTTCGCGTAACTGCCGTGGATGACGCCCAGTTCGGTGCTGGCGGCCTCGACGGTCTGATGGGTCGCGGGGTCCCAGATGATGGCGACATGCCCGATCTGGTGGGGGCCGAGATAGCTGCTGGTGAAGATCAGGTCACCGGGCTGCTCCTTTCCGGGCGTCACCTGAAACCCGTTGCCGGCGGCCAACCAGTTGCGTTGTGACTGTGCGGTTCGGGGCATGGTGATTCCGATGCGGGCGTAGGCCCCCTGCGCGAGGCTGGAGCAGTCGTAGGCGTCCGGCCCGTTGGCGCCCATCACGTAGGGTTTGCCGACCTGGGCGCCTGCCCACGAAAGAACGTGCGCGATCCGCTCGCCGGTGAGGGGTGGCAGGTTCGGGTTGCCGCCTCCGGGTGGGCAGTCTGTCGTCGAACCCAGGACGAGTCCGCCGCCGTAGGCGTGTGCGTAGTAGAGGACGTCGCCGACATACCAGTCGGCGTGGTCGTAGGCGAACAGCGCCTGAGTGATGCCGTCCGGGCCTTGCAGTGCACCGGAGGCGACCAGGTAGTTCGCGGCCGAGTGGACGCTGTCGGCCGGGTTGTGGATGTCCGCGACCCCGTCTGCGTCGCCGTCGACCCCGTAGGCGGCGAACGTGGCGGGCATGAACTGCATCAGCCCTTGGGCTCCCGCCGAACTGGTGGCGGTGTTGCGGCCGTGGGCGGTCTCTTCCATGCCGACCCCGGCCAGCAGGGTCCACGGCAGCCCGTACGCGGCGGCGGCGTTCTGGTAGAGCTGCTGGATGTCGGCAGGAACAGGCAGCGGCTCGTTGTGCAGCGAGTCCTGCCGTACCGCTGGCTGTGGCAGGTCGAACCCCACTCCCCCTTCCAGGACGCCCGACGGCGCGGCAGTCGTGTGGGGGCCGACGGGTTGGCCGTTGAGTGGTGCACCGTGGTCGAGCATGAACGCGACCGGGTCGACGTCGGTGCCGTTGACGGTGATCGTGAAGTGCAGGTGGATGCCGGTGGACCAGCCGGTGGTGCCTTCAATCCCCAGCGTCTGCCCGACCCCGACGACCGCGCCGCCGGTGACGGCCGGGTCGATGGAGGCAAGGTGCCCGTACAGGGTGGTGATGCCGGCGCCGTGGTCGACGATGACGTGGTTGCCGTATCCGTTGCCGTTGTCCCCCGCGTGGGTGACGGTGCCGCTGGCTGCCGTCACGACGGGACTTTGGGGGGTGGCGAGGTCGACGCCGTTGTGCAGACTGGTGGTGGCGCCGGTGACCGGGTCGAGGCGCATCCCGAACCCGGACGTGATCGTGTACTGGGTGTCGACGAACGGGACCCGCCACTGCCCTGTCGAGGGCAGCGTCCCGCCGCAATGGACGGTGCTGTGGACGGCGACCGCGGGCACCATCACCGCCCCGGCGGCCAACACCAGGCCCAACGGCCCACCGAGGGCCACGGCGAGCACGGCTGCCACCACAGCAACGGTCTTGTCCATCTCAGGCGGCTGACTGGATGGCCGTGTTGGTGAACGTGAGGTTGGCCTCCAGGGGGTGGAGCACCGTCGCCACTTTGTACATGTGTTTGCCGACCAACCACAGGGCACGTCCAGGTCGTTGCCTGGCCCAGCCGGTGATGACGTCCCGGGCGATCGGGCCCAGCCCGAGCAGCTGTTCCAGTTCGTCGGCGACCCCGTCGTCCTGGCCGTGCAGGATCTTGATGTCGGCCAGATGCAGCAGGTCTTTGGCGATGGTGGCTGCCTGGGAGCCGGCGTCGCCTGCGGACAGCAGGTCGGAGGGTTTGTGGGCGACCGACCACTGAACCTCGCCGTCCTTGCGGGACAGCCGCAGGTCTTCATCGAAGCTCTTGACGGCTTCGACGCCGAGCCGGAGTTGTTTCCAGGCCTCGTCGCGGACGGTGATGCGTAGGTCGCCGGGTTGGGCGACTTCCCGCATGGCCCGCCCCCAGGAGCTGAGGCAGGTGAGCGCGATTCCGACGGCTTCGTCGCCGAGCGGTTGCAGCCGGGACAGGCTGAGCGATTGGATCGGGGCGTTCCAGTCCACCTGGATGGTGGTGTGGTCGTCGAACAGCCCACCCAACACTCCGGAGACGAGTTGCCCGAGGGCGTCGCGCAGCAGGCGGGTCTCGTCCAGGAAGTGCCGCCGGTCGCGGTAGCGGCACTCGGCGACGAGCTCGTCGGATGGTTCGTCCAGTGCCCGCCACAGCATGGGGATGGTCGGTTCGCTCAGGGTGGTGGCTGCGGCGGTGTAGCCGGTGATGTGTGACAGGGCCGCGCGGACGACGACCTCATCGGTTGGCCCGAACGGCACCCGGTGCTCGCCGATACGCTGCGACCCGACCAGGCCGCGGATCAGGGTCAGCCAGCGCCGGAACACCACGGCGGAACGCCGTTGCGCCTCGACTGCCGGCAGCTGGGCCCAGCCCCTACCGAGCGGGCCGAAGTCGAGCGGGTTGATCCGCGCCGACAGCCCGTGGCCGATGACGAACGGTTCCACCCCCAACGCGTGGCACATGGGTTCGTACTCGTCCTTCGGGTCGCCGAGGATCAGCACCCGATACCCGAAGTCGGTCATCCGCAACAGGAACGCCTTGCTGGTCGCGGACTTACCGCCGCCCGGCTTACCGAAACACATGACGTTCGGGTTGGTCACCGACACTTGGGAGGCGAGCACCCAGCCCAGCGGGTCGGCGTAGAACGAGCCACCCGACAACACGTCGATGCCCATCTGCGCTCCCGTCGGGGGCAGCCCGGGGGCGGAGATGAACGGCCACAGCGCGGGGGCCTGATCGGAGGCCATCCGCCACGTCGACACCTGGGCGGGGGCCGGCGACCATCCGCGTCCACGCCGGTTCAGCCCCCCTCGAGGCACGGACCGGAACAGCCGGGGCTCTCTTCGGGGCGGCCGGCGGCTCGGGCAGCCTGGGCAGTTCGTGCCCGAAGTCGGCCATCAGGTGGGCGACGTCGCGGGCGTCGCTGGTGCGGCGAGCCCTCATGCGACACCGTCCCGGGTCAGGCACACCCCGAGTGGGATCGTTGACGCGGCGAACGCCCGGTCCTGGGCCAGGTCGAGGCGCAACGGCGAGAACCCGGCCACCCGGATGGACGCGTCGAGGCGGCGTCCGTACTCGATGATCGACTTGGTGCGTGGCACGGTCACGGTGGCGACCGCGTACGGGCGGGTCATGGAGTTGCCGCGGGCGAGTTTCTCGTCCATCCCGTGGGCCTTGGCGGCCTCGTTGCGGTGTCGCGCTCTCGGTTTGACGCCGGCCTTGCGGCGCAGCTCGTTACCCATGTCGGATGCGAATTCGGCGTTGTCGGCGGTGCGTTCCGCGACCGTTTGAGTGAGGATGGGGAACGCCACCATGAAGGAGCGGCGTTCCCCCGCCTCGGCCGGGGTCAGCACCGGCGCCAGCGCGCCGATCAGGGCTCCCTTGGCGGGCAGTTTGATCGTGGACGACACCGACTCCCACGCGTCGTGGCTGTAGTGCCGCACCGCTGTGTCGGCGCCGCTCGGCCCGGCCATCGCCCAGGGCACGTCGGCGTTCACGCCCGGGTTCTTCTCGCGGGCAGCCAGCGCCTCGATGATCCCGGCCCGGTCCCCCGGCGCGAACCCGGTCCTGCACACAAACGCCAACTCCGGGGACGTCAACCAGTGCACATCGATGACCCCCAGCCCGCCCCGCAGCTGCGTTTCGACCTCGGTCATCAACCCGTGCAGGACGTGGGCGCGACCCTCGAACCCGCCGCCGCTTTCCCGGGCGGCTTTGGCCATCCGGTGTTCGGGCACCACGAACGTGACGAACGCCTCGGTACGGACACTGGCCTGGGTCAGCCCGGCCCGCAGGTCGTCGTTGATCCGGCTGGCCAAGTGGCTGCGGCCGGGCACCCGATGGCGTTCCACCCAGATGCCGCGTTCAGCGCCGTCGTCGGGGACGGTGCGGACCATGAAGATGACCTCGTCGATCAGTTCACCTCGCGACGCGATGTCGATCAGCCCGGCCAGGCCGGCGCCCTGCCGGTTTCGTTCGGCGGCGTCGCTCATCCCGATGCCGGGATGGACCACCGACGCGGTGACTGCCCAGGTCCGAGTGGCGTGGTCCCGGATGATGGCGGTCCGCGACATGGTGGGCCCGTGCGGTGGTCCGTCGTGGATCTCCAGTCCTTGCAGCACGCCGGGCAGGTCTGCGTGGTCCAGGTCGTCGGCCTGGCCGCGGGCGGCCCGCGAGGCGAATCCCCGCGAGCCGGTCAGGCTGGCCACCATGAACAACGTCACGCTCTTCAACCAGCCGACCGCGGAGCGGCCCTGCACCTTCACCACGGTCACCAGGGTGACGATGACGAAGATCAGCAGGAACCACCACATGCTGGCCCACGCCTGCCGGCTCATCGCCCACAGCACCGGCAGCGATGAGGCGGCCAGCATCACCAACTCGACCAGCGACATGCCGAAGAAGAACCCGACACGGTCGCGCGAGTAGTCGGCGTAGATGTTGACTGACACTGTCGTCCTCCTAAACTGCGGCTGCTGCCGCGGACTGTGCTGCCGATCCGCCGGCCGCCCCACCAGCACCAGGCGCGGGCGGCATGCCGCCACCGCCCCGAGGCATCGGCACGGTGGGGGCGCTGGGGGTCGTGTCCGAGAATGGTGGTTGCGCTGGATCGTCGGCGTCGAAGCTGGCGTCGGACACGATCCGGGTGTCCTGCGCGTCGGCGCTGTAGGAGTCCTGCGTCGAGGTCCCGATGGGGCCGGAGCGATCGTCCTGACTGCCCGTATCAGCCTGACCAGCACTGGGTCGTCCGCCGGGGCGGTGGCGTCCGGGGTTGACGGAGTCGGGCTGGTAGGTGTTGTGGCCGACACCCATCTGGTTGCTGATGTCGGTGGAGATCGCGGCCGCGGCGCCGCCGATCGCGCCGAACGCCTTCAGTGCACCACCGACCGCCACGCCGGCCGGCCCCAGCAGTCCAGCTGCTGTACCAGCCGCAGTCATCATCCGCGACGAGTTCGCGGTCTCCGCCTGGTCCTCACCGCTGGAGCGGCCGTTGCCGTCGGCCTGGGATGCGGCCCCGCTCCCGCCCTCACCGCCGCCCTGCAGCAGCCCACCCAGCCCGCCGATCGCGCCCATGCCTGCCCGGACAGCCGCCCCCGAGCTGGTGCCGGGATCGGTGAACGCCAGAAGCTTGAACAGCGCCAGCGGCGACACCGCCGACGTCAGGATCATCACAACCGCCGGCAGTGCGGTGGCGATCGACGCCTGAGTGGAGTCCGACAGTCCGAGCGCCGCACCCGAGGCGAGCTGGATTCCCATGCCCATCATCAGGGTCATCAGCACCGGCGCGAACGCGGCGGCGTGGAACCAGCGGAACGACTTCCAGAACCAGCCGCGTCCCACCTCGGACACCAGACCGGCAGCAGAGATGGGGGTGGTCACCGCCAACACGATCAGGGCACCAGCCCGGGTCAGCATCACCAGCAGGTGGGCGATCCCCGCCAGCCACACCAGCAGGCCGAGCAAACCCATCACCGTGGCGATCACAGCGTCGGTGAGGTCCTGGCCGGTGAACGGCGCCCACGGATCCCATGCGGCCAAGTTGTCGACGCGGAAGATGGTCAACAGGAACGCCTTGTTCAACGCTGCGCAGGCCGCGAGGATCGCGACGCCGTAGGCGACCCAACCGAACCAGACGATCACGTACTGGGCGGCGCCGATCAGGACGCGGCCGATGCTCTTCCCGTCCCGGCGGACCGCGGATGTGCCGAGCTGGATCATCAACATGATCACCATCAGCGTCACCCCGATCCACAACGTGACCTGGTAGACCGGCTGCGCGGGTCCGTCACCGCTGATGTCGGGGGTGAGGAAGTAGTTCTCCATCTGCAGGATCACCTTCAGCAGCCACACCCCGGAGTTCCAGACCGACAGCATCATCCGGGTCCAGCCGTCGGCGAGGAGGCGTTCGGCGGCGCCGCCCAGGACACCGAACGGGTTGAACGGGTCGGGGATCATCGTTGCCCCTTCACCGCCTGGCCGGCGGCCAGGTGCGCCAGCCGGCCTTGAACGCCAGGTCCGTGCCCGGCCACGTCGACGGGGCGTCAGCGGGAGGGGCACCCGGTGCGATCGCCCAACGCGAACCGTCCCACTGCATGCGTTCGCAGTATCCGTACGCCATCCGTGCCTCAGAGTTGACGACCGCACGCACGTCCACCAGGACGCAGGCGATCGTCCAGTCCCGCCCGTCGGACGCCTTCGTCTGCCCCGCCACCGGGGTGACGGTGACCCGAGCTCCCCGATCGAGGGTCTGCCCCATCCTGGCGGCCCCCAGGAAAGCCTGCACGTGCCGCGTCATACGCCACTGATCAACCGGAACCGCACCCTCAGCCGACCACGCGAGATAGATCTCGTTGACCCGCGCGATGCTCATCTCGGTCAGCACCGAGACCTCGATCGCCGCCAACTGCCCGATCGCACCCTCCGGGGTGTGCGGGTAGCCCGACGGCACCTTGGCTGCACCGATCCTGGTGGGCTCCGGGACCTCGATCATCGGGCCCGGTGTCGCCGCCGGCACACCCTGGGTGGAATCAGCCCCGCTGACCTGCAGCATGGGCTCGGCCGCCAGCATCTCGCGGCGTTCGGTCTGATCACTCGGCAGCGTCTGGGTGCCCGCGGAGGGGGTAGAGCCAGGTCGGATGGCGACCGAGTGGATCGCCAACGCGAACCCGACCAGCAACCCGACGGTGACCAACGCCATCCCGGCCAGGGTGGCCAGCAGACGGCCGCGTCCCCACGGTTTCACGCTCACCAGCTGCCTGGTCATCCCACGCACCCCGACCCGGTGATCGACGCGATCATCGACGGCACCACCGTGTACATGACCGCAGCGATGAAGACGACGAAGATGCCGACCACACCGGCCTTGCTGGCGTGCGGCATGCTCAGTATGCGTCCCATGGCGATACCGCCGATCGACACAACGACTCCGACGATGAACAGGGCGAGCACACCCCACAACACGTAGCCGGTCAGCTGGTCGGCGTACTGCTGCGCCCCAGGCGGGGCGACCGGGCAAATCTGCATCGGAATCAGGGTCATGATCACGTGTCCTTCTTGGTTTGGGTTGGAGTTGACGACAGTTCCTCGGCGGCGAGCAGGATGTCTTCCGCGGCCGCCAGCAACGGTTTCGGCAGCGGTTCAGGGGTGATCCCTGCCAACCGCAACGAGGCGATCGTCGGGACGCTGACCAGCCGTTGCGTCTCGATCAGGCGGCGCGTTTGAGCGCCCAAGGTTCCGGTCACGGTCTTCGGCCATCGCTTGAGTGGGGGCCCAACGACGGCGGCCAAGCACGTGGGTTCGGTCAGGACGCTCAACGTGTTCTCCAGCCGGCGAAGACTCGGGACGCTCACTGTCGCGACCACCACGACGCACGGGGACCCCAGCAGCCACGAAGACAACCAGGACGAGACGCTCAGCACGTGGGTCGGATCCCATCCGACATCGAGGACGGTGCGGGACACCGGCTGGCTGACCTCGGCCGGTAGCGGCACTTCGGTGGCGCCGAGCAGGATCTCGTGGCAGCGGTCGATCAGGACGTCGGCGCGCAGCCCGCGCGTCCACCCGTTGCCGCAGTCGCCGATCTCGGTGCTGGGCGCCCCGACCAACCCGCAAGACGGGCCCGACGCGCATTCCACGACCCTGGCAGGGGCAGCCACGGTCGCCAGCGCCAGCGCCACCGTCGAGGCACCGCACTGAGCGTGCGCGCCGAGCACCGGGAGCACCGGTTCGGCAGGCGTCCACCCACCGACCTCGGACCGGTGTCTGACCGCACCCGAGAACTGGCCGGACTGGAGCGCCCGCCAAGCCCGCTGCAACTCAAGCACCGTCACCTGACTCACGACCCGACCACCCGCAAGAGGACCCGACTCCGCGACTCGAGCGCACGCCGGAGATCGTCCGCCGGCAGCTGCTGCAGGCGAGCTTGGGCGTCTCTGATGGCCCGCAGCTCACCAATCGCACTCTCCAACCGCTGAACCGCCTGGTCCTCGCCACCGGCCAGCCTGACAAGGCGGTCGATTTCGGTCTGGTTCACCTGACACTCCTTCCCACATCACCACAAGCCACCAGCGGGCTGTTCCTGCTCACCCGCGTTGGATTCAGCTGGCTTTGCGGGTCGCCTGGCGTAAGGCATCCAAGGTCAGTCCGACCTTGTTGCGGACGGTGCTGGCACCCCACCCGAGCTGTTGGCCAACCTGTTGGGACACATCGGCCGAGAGCAGACCGTGTGTGGTGACGCGCTTGATGGCCATGTGCTCTGCCACCCGCACCAACGTGACCAACAGAAGCGCCTGCTCACTGGTAATCACGTGGTCGGCCTGTGCCCGTTCCAGCAGCTCCGCCAACTCCTCGCCGGGCTCCGGGAACGACTCGGGCTCACCAGCGAAGGCCTCAAGATCCGACTGATCGAAGACCCTCGTGTGAGCCCACGTCAGGTCACCACGAACCCGATCCTCGATACCCAGTTCCGCCAACACCGCGCGGCGGACATTCCAGAGGATCGTGGGGGCCACCTTGGGCTGGGCCTCGCAAGGGAACGTACGGCACTGGATCCACAAATGTTGCGCCGCCAGGCGGTCAACCTCGTTCGAGCTGACCGGCAGCCGCATCGGTCCCAGCTTGGCGATCACGCCCGGAGCCAGAAGGTGACACAAGACCGCCGCCGCCTCGCGGTCGCCGGCGCCGCCCTCCCGTCCGAGCAGGGCGAGCTGCAGCAGCACCTCATTGCGCGCCGTAGGCGAGCCGGTTCGGCTGGCCCGATCAACGTCCTCCAGCGACAGCAGCGGGCCAAGGTCGGGATGACACAACCCCCAACCCGGCAGGCAAACGTCAGCGGAATCCAGCAGTTCCTGCAGGCCAAGAGCCTGATAGAGATTGGGCACGAGTCTGTCCTTCCGTGAGGTGGAATCTCACGGAAAAGGTGGTCGTCGCACGTAGTCATTTACGTTCTTCCACAGGCCCAATTTCGGCTCTCCACAGGGGGAACGCAGAAGCGCAACGCCTAGTCAACGCAGCGTTTCCCCGAAATTTCAGAAAGTTCGGGGACATACCCTTGCCAGCGCCGGCTCAGGGGCAACTGGGGGCCGGTATGCGGGACTGGGCGGGAGTCTGGGCTGTCGGCGGCGGTCGAAGACTGAGCAGTTCCGGCGGTCGAAGAGTGAGCAGTTTCAGTTTAGGGATTCTTGCTCGGCTTTGATGCTGGGAAGGGTGTCTACGCCTCGGTCGCGTAGTCGGTAGGAGGCGCCTTTGAGGGCGATGACGTCGGCGTGGTGGACTATGCGGTCGATCATCGCTGCGGCCACGACCTGGTCACCGAAGACCCCGGCCCAGGAGCTGAAGGCCAGGTTCGAGGTCAGGATCAGGGAGGCGTGCTCGTAGCGGGAGGAGACGAGCTGGAAGAACAGGTTCGCGGCGTCCTGCTCGAAGGGCAGGTAGCCGACCTCGTCGACGATGATCAGCCCGTAGCGGCGTAGCCGAGTCAACTCGGCGGCTAGCCGGCCGCGGTCGTGGGCTTCGGTCAGGCGAGTGACCCAGTCGGTGGCGGTGGCGAACAGGACGCGGTGTCCTTGGCGGGCGGCCGCGACACCGAGAGCGGTGGCTAGGTGGGTCTTGCCTGTGCCCGGTGGCCCGAGCAGGACGACGTTGCGGTGCTCGGCCAGATACGCACCGGAGGCGAGGGCCTGGATGGGGGTGCGGGCGGCGGGTTGGTGGTCGAAGTCGAAGTCCTCCAGGGTCTTGACCGCGGGGAAGGCGGCGGCGCGGATGCGTAGCCGCGCGCCCGACGCGTTGCGGGCGGCGACCTCACGCTCCAGGACGGCGGCGAGGTAGTCCTCGTGGGTCCAGCCGGCGTCGCGGGCGTGGTCGGCCAGCCGGGCGGCGGACTCGGTGATCCGCGGCGCCTTCAGCGCGGCCGCCAGGTGGGTGATCTGCTTGAGCGTCTGGGTCCCGGCGGCGGGCTTGGATGTCATGGCTGGCCTGCCTCACCGAGTCCGAAGGCGAGGTCGTAGTCGGCCAGGTCGCGCACCATCCCCTCTTCGTGTCGAGCCGAGGAGGCGGGGTGTTGGTAGTCGTGGCGCAGCCTTGCGGCGGTGGCGACGTGGGCAGGGTCAGTGACGGTCATGCCGCGCGCCCACCGGCGCGGGTGCTCGGCCAACAGCCGCCCGCCGTGACGGACCCGCACGACGTCCAGGTCGGCGGCCACGTCCACCCGGGCACCGATCGCGCGGGGGTCCACCGAGTAGTCGCAAGTGTCGATGCGCACGTAGTAGTCCCGCCCCAAGAGCACGTGGTTACGCCACCCCAGGTGCAGCACCGCCGGCGGCAGCGGCAGCATCTTCTCCTGATCCGCCGCGAGGAGATCGATCGGACGAGCGTTGATCTTGCGCACGATCCGGGTGTTGGCGGTGGTCAGCCAGTCGGTGAACTGGGCGTTGAAGTCCGCCGGGGAGGTGAAGTGGCGGCCGGGCATGAAGGAGGTCTCAAAGAAGCGGTTACGCCGCTCGACCAGGCCCTTGGACTCCGGATCCCGCGGTGGCAGCAGCACCACCTTCGTGGCCAGGGTCCCGGCGAACACCGCCACCGGCTCGGTCGCCTTGCCTCGTCCGATACCGGGCTCGTTGTCCCAGATCAGCCGGCGCGGCACCCGTCCCAGCTGGGACAGCAGCGCCCACGAGGGTCGCGGGTAGAGGGTGATCGCCCGGTCGCTCGCCAAGAACACTTCGAGGGACGTCACGTTTGATCAGGGAGCCGGTCAGGCCTCGGCTGCATCCGCTATTGGGTGCAAGCAAGCAGAAGTCCCCACCATCCTGTGCTGGATGCGGTGGGGACTCGCGAACGCTCAAGAAGAGCGCATCGCCTGACCCGCTTGCTCGCCCTACTTGGCGGGGAAGGTCTGGGTAGCGATCAGATCGTCGGAGAAGGAGAACAGCTCCTTGACCTCGACCGTGACCTCGGACTCGTCGGCCAGCACGTAGGCCTCCTGGACCTTGATCGTGGCACCCGGCTTGATCTCCTTCATGCCCGAGGCGTTGTCGACGTCGGTCGAGACCGCCATCTCCAATTCGACACCCTGCTGGAAGGCCTTGGCCGTCACGGCCACCATGAACGACGTGGCCTTGTCGCTGTTGTTGGTGAAGGTGTAGTCCACGACGATTGCGGGCTTACCCTCGTAGTCCTTCGCCGCACTAGAACCGTCGATCGTGACGGCGAAGTCACTGTCAGCGGTTGCCGGAGCCTCCGACGTGGCCGGGGCCGGTGCAGCGGTGGCCGCCGGGGCCGCGCTGTCCGCAGGAGCGGCCGGCGTTGCCGGTGCGGTGCCCGTTCCTGCAGAACACCCAGCCAGGACGAGACATGCCGCGACGAGGGCGGATGCGATTGAGACCGACTTCATGGTTCTTGGTTCTCCCTGCTTTGACAGACTGGCCCCATTACCAGTTGCTGTCCGTCAATGGTAAGGCGAGCCGCGTCAGGGGTATAACCAAGGTGGCCCGGGAGTCTTACGCGTCGGGAGCATCCGCCCCAGGGTGAACCTGGAGTAGCCACAGGTCATGACCAGTACCGGCAGCAGGGCCCGCGAGCCGTCCTCCAGCACGATCTTGCGCGGCGGGAACCACAAGTCGCACTGGGCCACGTCCGCGGCCGCCCAGGTCAGCCGATCGGCCGGGTCGATCGGCCGGTGATCGGAACGCAGCCGGTTGACGTTGTCCCGGAACCAGCGAATCGAGCCCGTCCACCCGACCCGTTCAGCCAGCACCGTCGCCGGCATGTCCGGCGTCTCGGTCAGCAGCTGACGCACCCGCGCCTCGAACGGGGTGAACGACGTCGGACCCGCACGGCGTTCGTACTTCGGTGGCCCATCGCAGGTCACGGCCTTGATGACCGTGTTCCTCGAGATACCCAGCCTCTTGGCGATCGCGGCCTTCGGCACACCCTCGGCGGCCAGCCTCCTGATCAGCGCCCAGTCCTCCATGGTGATCACATTCCAATCGTCGGGAGAGTGCTCACTTTTCGAGCGCCGTCACTGCTCAGTTTTCAAGCGCCGTCAACATGGGCAGTCAGGAGTGGGGGGCTGAACGCGCTGCTCCCAACCGCTCCACCTCAGGTCGCGCCGGAGACCAGAAGTTCGAGCCGGGGGGCAGCCCCCGGCGATCATCTTGATCGGCTCGGCTGAAGAGCGCGGGAGGCGAGACTGAGCAGTCGTCAAACTGGCAAGGTCGACCCGCACTGACCGCAGATTGGTGCGCCGCAGAGCCGCGCACTATCGAGGGCGCTGCGAGGATGGCCTCCATGATCTCGACGGCGCTTGAAAACTGGGCGGTTGCGGCGCTCGAAAAGTGAGCACTCTTCAACGATGGGAGTGTGATCACGATGGAGGATTGGGCATTGATCAGGAGGCTGGCGGCGGAGGGGGTGCCGAAGGCGAGGATCGCGGCCAGGTTGGGGGTGTCGCGGAACACGGTGGCGAAGGCGGTGGCGTCTGATGGTCCGCCGAGGTATGAGCGGAAGCCTCAGCCGACGTCGTTCACGCCGTACGAGGTGCGGGTGCGGCAGTTGTTGGCTGATACCCCGGACATGCCGGCCACGGTGGTCGCGGAGCGGGTGGGGTGGACGGGATCGATCCGGTGGTTCCGCGACAACGTGAACCGGGTCCGGTCCGAGCAGCGTCCGGTGGACCCGGCTGATCGGCTGGTGTGGGCGCCTGGTGATGCCGCGCAGTGTGATCTGTGGTTCCCGCCGCGGAAGATCCTGCTCGAGGACGGCTCGCGGACGTTGTTGCCGGTGCTGGTGATGACCGCGGCGCATTCCCGGTTCACCGTGGCCAGGATGATCCCGACCCGCAAGACCGAGGACCTGCTGCTGGGCTCGTGGGACCTGCTGCAGCAGCTCGGCGCGGTGCCCCGGCGGCTGATCTGGGACAACGAGCCCGGGATCGGGCGGGGCCGACCGAGAGCTTGTCAAGATGTTTGTGTAAGCGGGTTCGAATTACTTGTTGTTGAGGTGGTTGCTGACCGTGAGGGCGGTGAGTTGGACCCAGTCGATGAGGCCGCCGAATCCGCTGTGGTCGTGGGCGTGGTCGCGCATGGCGATGGTGATCGCTTGTTGGGTTTCGGGGTCGGTGAGGTGGGTCAGCACGGTCTCGACCTCGTTGAGGATGTGCAGGGCGCTGTGGAGGACCTCGTCGGTCGTGTAGGGCCGGGTGATGCCGGGGATCTCGGCGTTAGGACCATCGGGTATGGGCATCGTGGTTCTCCTGTTCACAGGTAGGGGTTGATGCGGTCGGGGTAGGCCAGGGCGAGTTGACCGAGGGCAGCTTTCCAGTTGGTGACGACTTGGCCTTCGACGAGCCGGCCGGACGCTTTACGTCGTTGGGCGGGTTGGTCTCGTTCTTTGGCGCGGTCACGGGCTCGTTTGTCTTCGATGTTGCAGATCGCCAGCCACAGCAGTTTGACTACAGCGGCGTCGTTGGGGAAGTGGCCGCGGTTCTTGGTGACCTTGCGGAGTTGGTAGTTCAACGACTCGATGCTGTTGGTGGTGTAGATGACTCGGCGCAGCTCGGGCGGGAACGCCAGGAACGGTGTGAACCGTTCCCATGCATCGGTGAACGTCTTGATCGTCGCTGGGTATTTGCGGCCCAGATCGCTGTCCTCGAACGCGGCGAGGGCTTCCAGCGCGGCGTCGTCGGTCGCGGCGGTGTAGATCGGCTTCAACCCGGCCGCGACGGCTTTGCGGTCGCCGTAGGCCACGAACCGCATGGAGGCCCTGATCAGGTGGACGACGCAGGTTTGCACGGTCGCGTGCGGCCAGGTCGCCTCGATCGCTTCGGGGAACCCGGAAAGGCCGTCCACGCACACGATCAGCACGTCCCGCACCCCGCGGTTGGCCAGTTCGGCGCATACCGCCGCCCAGAACTTGGCTCCTTCGGTGGTTTGAACCCAGATCCCCAAGACGTGTTTGATACCGTCGAGGTCGACGCCGACCGCGATGTGAGCGGCCTTGTTCCGCACGTGCCCCCCGTCACGGACCTTGACCACGATCGCGTCCATGTAGATCACCGGATACAGCGCGTCCAACGGCCGGGTTTGCCACGCCAGGACCTCCTCGGCGATCTGATCGGTGATCTTGCTGATCGTCTCGTGCGACAACTCGGTGCCCAGCGTGGAGGCCAGATGATGCTGGATGTCACGGATCGTCATCCCGCCGGCGTACAAGCTGATGATCATCCCATCGATCCCGTCCAGGCGGCGTTGGCCCTTCGCGACCAGCATCGGGGTGAACGTGCCATGCCGGTCCCGCGGTACTGCCAGCTCGATATCACCGATCTCGGTCGCCACCGTCTTGCTGCTGGTGCCGTTACGCGAGTTGTCGAATAACGACGCCGTCGCGTCGCCTCGCTCGTAGCCCAGGTGATCGGTCAACTCGACGTCCAGGCCCCGCTCCAACGTGGCCTTCAACATGCTGCCGAGCAGGCCACCCTCGCCCGTCAACGGCTCACCAGCGTCGATCTTGGCGAAGATGTCATCCAGCGCCCCGGACGCCTTCAACTGGTCAGCAAGCTCCTTCTGAGCCCTACGCCGCTCCGCACGCTCCGGACTGATAGCCATGGTCATAGTGTCGTCTCCTTCGAATGAGGGAACCTCCCCTTACACAGACCATCTGACACCCTCCCGACCGAACGAACCGGTCCAGGTGTTCGCCGGTAGCCTCGCGACCCGGGTCGTGCTGCTGCGTCCGCGTGATCCCGAATCGAAGGGCCTGGTCGAGCGTCGCAACGGCTGGTTCGAAACGTCGTTCATGCCGGGGCGTCACTTCGCCTCCCCGACCGACTTCAACACCCAGCTCACCGACTGGCTGGCCACGGCGAACCAGCGGGTGGTCCGCACGATCAAGGCCAGGCCGGTCGACCTGTTGGCGGCAGATCGGGCCGCGATGTTGCCGCTACCACCGGCGGTGCTGCACGTCGGCTGGCGGCACCACGTCCGGTTGGGCCGCGACTACTACGTCCGGGTCGACACCAACGACTACTCCGTCGACCCGACCGCGATCGGACGGTCCGTGGACGTGACCGCCGACCTGGACCAGGTCCGGGTCAAGCTCGCCGGCCGGCTGGTCGCGCACCACGACCGGGTGTGGGCCCGCCGGCAGACCGTCACCGACCCGGCCCACCTCACCCACGCGGCCCGGCTGCGGCACGCCCACCAGCAACCCCGTCGACACGACACCGAGGCGCTCGCCCGGGACCTGACCGACTACGACCGCGCGTTCGGCCTGGAAGGAGGCCTGTGATGGCCACCACCGACACCCTCAAGCAGATCACCCACCTGGCCGCGGCGTTGAAAGCACCCCGGATCACCGACACCGCCGCCCGGCTCGCCGACCACGCCCGCGACAGCAACTGGACCCACGAGGAATACCTCGCCGCGGTCCTGGAACGCGAAGTCGCCGCCCGGAACGCCTCCGGCGCCGAGCTCCGGATCCGCGCCGCGACGTTCCCCGGCCGCAAGACCCTGGACGAGTTCGACTTCGACCACCAACCCGCCGCCCGCACCCCCGTGATGGCCCTCACCTCGGGCGCCTACCTGGCCGAGCACCGCAACGTCGTCCTCCTCGGCCCGCCCGGCACCGGAAAGACCCACCTGGCGACAGGGCTCGGGATCGCCGCCTGCCGACAGGGCCACCGGGTCCTGTTCGCCACCGCGACCGACTGGATCACCCGCCTGAGCGAGGCCCACGCCCGCGGCCGGCTGCCCGCCGAACTCACCCGGCTACGGCGTTACAGCCTGATCATCGTCGACGAGGTCGGCTACCTCCCCTTCGAACAAGACGCCGCGAACCTGTTCTTCCAACTCGTGTCCTCCCGCTACGAACACGCCTCCCTGATCCTCACCAGCAACCTGCCGTTCAGCGGCTGGGGCGGCGTGTTCGGCGACCAGGTCGTCGCCGCCGCCATGATCGACCGCATCGTCCACCACGCCGACGTCATCGCCCTCAAAGGCGCCAGCTACCGGCTCCGCGACCGCGGCATCGATACCCTGCCCAGCATCAGAGCCGAACAGGGCTAACATGCCCACAACCGCTCACAACTCGCGCGCCGAAACTGCTCAATTTTCGAGCGCCGCCGACACATAACGGCGAAAGCCACAGTCTAGACCTCCCAGCATGAGTGCTGCTTTGCTCTGTTCGGGACTCTATTGCGACGCTCTGACGATTCCTGTGACACGTCGCATTGGGGTACACCCCAAGGCAACAGACCCCCCGGCCGTGGGAAGGCTAGGTCTTGGGTTCGCACCCGCAGCACTCGTTGTTGGAGTTCACCGCCATCAGGGTTATGCACGCGGTCTTGCTCTCATGCTTGAACTGCGGGTGATCGCAGTTTGAGGTTCCCAGGCGCAGCGACAGCACAAGGCGCGCACGATATGCCGAACAGCTCGTGCACTGAGGCTTGGACGTCGCGAGAAGTCCAATGACAAGGAGGAGACTACGGGCTTCCCCCTTGCAGCATTCGGCAACGGGGGTCACCGATCTGATCCACTCCCTCGCAGTCTAGAGCCACTTGACTTGCGCAACGGCAAACGATCAATGAGACTCTGCCCCAGTAGCCTGTTCGTGTGACGACCTTTGGAGCCATCGCCCCGACGACTGACGTGCTTCTTCGTATTGATCTGGTACAAGTCAGATCGTTCCGTGGAATCGAGGACGTCGTACTCGCGCTCCGAAAGGACCTCACGGTCTTGGTCGGGCGGAACAACGCTGGGAAGTCACGGCTCCTGCGTGCCATCGCCTTGGCGTGTGGCGGTGTTTACGCAGAACGAGATGACTTCACCTTGGGTAACACCACATCTCCCACCATCGACTTGGTGCTCTCGCCCGGTGGAGCCGGCACTCAGTTCGACGATCGGGTCCGTGAAATCTTCGGCACCCATGTGCAGCCGACGGCTAGCGGCGGCGAACGGGTGGCTTGGCGAACAACCATCGGCCCGTCCGCCGAGGGATGGGGTGCTCGTGCGGAGCGACGCTTTCTAACCTACGACGTCGCCTCGAACGGTTGGTTACCGGCGGTCGGAGCAGCCGAGGTCATGCCGCGGCACCTCCGGGTGGTCTCTGCCGATGTCACTCCAACCGGGCGTGACATCGCGTCAGAAGTCACACGCCCGGGTTCCGCGATTAGGCGAATCCTCGACGACCTTGAGGTTGACGAATCGGCCAGAGCAGCCCTGGAGAGGGAGTTGGAGGAGCTTGGTGGGCGCATCGTCAACAGCAGCTCTGCCCTCGTCGCCGTTCGGCAGCGCCTGGACGCCCTGACTGCAGCGGTCCAGGGGATAGGAGCGCCGCAGGTCAGTGCATTGCCCGGTCGGCTGGAGGAGCTTGTCAGGCTCATCGAGATTGCCCTCGACACGGGCGCCGGACCGATGCCCATGCGGCTCCACGGATCCGGTGCTCGAAGTCTCGCCTCACTTCAGGTCCAGGGGGTGCTATATGACCGTCGACTGGGCCGTGACGGGACAGCTTTCCCAGTCCTCCCGGTCACACTCATCGAGGAGCCGGAGGCGCACCTGCACCCGCAGGCTACCTACGATGTCGGTCAACTGCTTCGGGCGATCCCAGGCCAAGTTGTGGTGAGCACGCATTCCTCGCACCTGGCGACGGTAGTCGATATAGGCGCAATTCGTCTCGTCAGGCAAGGCAACAATGGTTGCGTTGTCCACGACATGACGCCCACTGACGATGAGCCCACCACACCGCCCGCGCTGCGCTTGAGCGTTGCAGCGGTCGAGTGGGAGAAGATCCACAAGTACGTCGAACGACCGTTCGGAGAGCTTCTTTTTGCTGGACAACTCGTGATTGGGGACGGCGCGTCGGAGCGTGGATTCATTCCCCATCTGCTTCGCGCCGCCCTTGGGACCAGAGCGGGAGACATTTGTGTTGTGGATCCCGGAAACATGTCCCAAGCTCTGCCTTTGATCAAGTACGCGGAGGCCGCCGACATCCCGTGCGTTCTATTCGTCGACTGCGACGAACAAGGTCACAAGGACCAAGCGAAGCTTCCGACGTCAGCAGTCCGAGTGTGGGCCACTGGCGACGAGACCGAAGATGGCACTCTAGAAGAGATCTTGGTCGCTCTTGATGAGGAATGGGTGCTGGAGCGATGTGAGGAGTTGTTGCCATCAGTGACAGGAACGGCACTCGAGAGGCTTAAGAAGCTGAAGGGGACCTACGGAGGACCGATAGGCCAGGCTTTCGTGGATCGTTTTCCTTGCCAGGATGAATGGCCACTCGGGCTTCAGCAGCTAGTCGCAGCGCTCGCTTTACCTCATATAGCAACTGGGGCGACATCTGATTCGACATCCGAGTTGGCCAGCGAGCCGCCAGAAAGGGGCTCTGATGAGGGAACAGCATGAAATCCGTTTAAGCGACGAGCAGCGCGAAATCCGGGACTCAGGCGATCGCTTTCTCCTAGTGCTTGCCAGCGCGGGCAGTGGCAAGACAGAGGTCGTGGCTCAGCGAGTCGAACGGCTTCTCGCGGAAGAGTCTGGGTTCCGCGTTCTCGCTCTTTCGTACACGCGGCGCGCGGCAGCGGAGCTTCGAGACCGATTCCTCGCCCGCCTCGGCGACGATAGCCGACGCGCGGACGCCGACACTATCCACGGCTTCGCGCAGGGCCTGTTGCTGCGATACGGCACATGGCTGGGGCTGCCAACTGACCCGGTGTTGCTCGTCGACGACGCTGATCGAATCGAACTCCTGGAGGTGTGGCGGGCTGCAGCTGGGCGGTCGCCGATTCATGAGGCGCGCGACGCTCTTCTTGGACTGGACGCAGCTCGCTCCCGAGGGGCAGACCATCCCCTCGCATCCGACTGGGAGATGGCTCTCGCCGAGGCCGGAGCACTCGACTACGAGTCGATGCTCGCCAAGGCCACCGAGCTACTGCAGATACCGGCCGTGGGTGGACTCATCGGCCGCCTTTATCGACATGTGATTGTTGATGAAGCTCAAAACCTCACGGCCTCACAGTTTCAGTTACTCCGTCAGCTGCTGCTCGCGAGCGCGGACACGGCTAATGCCGTTTTCGTGGGAGATGACAAGCAATCAATCGTCGGATTCGCCGGCGCTAGTCCGCAGCACATGCACGCGTTCGCCCGCGAATTCTCGGCGCGAACCATTCGGCTGACAACGAACTTCCGGTCAGCAACTGGGGTCGTGCGCGTAGGCGACAGGATCGCCGTTGCTCTCGGGGACCCTGCATCGCCCGTTCAGTCCTACGCTGCACCAGGGCAGGTCGGCCACGTGGAGCTGGAGGACGAAGCCGCAGAAGCGAACGCCGTCCTGGTCTGGGTACAGGAGCAGTTGGCCCACGGGTTGCCTTCCCAAGCGCTCGCACCTGGCGAAGATCAATCGGTACGGGACCGTGAGATCGCGATACTTGGGCGAACGGCTGCCAGTCTGCGCGCATGCGCGACGGCTTTCGAGGGTGCTGGCATTGCTGTGGCGCGCGCGACTCACGCAGAAGACTGGCTGGGATCTGCGACAGCGAAGGCAGCTTGGCTCTTGGCCACTTACCGTCCGGGCTCTGAGATATCAGCTCGCAGACTACGGCGACACCTAGGCGTCGACCCAACCAGTTGGGCCAGCATCCTCCAATCGCTTAGCCATAATGATGCACCACTTCTCCGGGAGTTCGCTCAACCGATGGAACCTCAGGACTTCGTCGACCGAATGTGTGCCATCGAAACCGACGACGTCGACTTCGCGCAGGATCAAGAAGAGATGGACACGGTATGGCGCAATTTCTGTGACCAGGCGTCATCGTCGGATCGTGCGTGGTCGAGATTCGAGCTCTATGTCTCCCGGTGGCAGCGCGGGGACGATTCTCAAGTGGGTGTTCGGCTGCACACCGTTCACAAAGCGCAGGGCCGGGAGTATCGCAGCGTGGCGGTCGTCGGGCTGAATGACGGTCAGTTCCCCGACTTTCGAGCTAGGACCGCCGCGGAGAAAGAGGCTGAGCTCCGCGCCTTCTACGTTGCCGTCACGCGCCCCAGCCGAGTCCTCCTGCTAACACGGCCACGGACGGTTCAGACCCGCCGCGGCGTGTGGCAACGTGATCCGTCGCCGTTCCTGTCCTTCGTCCACCCGACATGATCGCAGTCGGGGACGTGAAACGTCTCTGTTCAAGTATTCCGCGGACGTGTCCGCCGCCTTGGGGTCTCCAACCCTCGCAGAAGGAGACAGGAGGCTGGCGCAAGGTTGACTCCGCAAGGGGAAGGGCATTTTCGCCCGCTTTCCCGACTACAACCTCGCCGACGACATCTTCGCCGCGCTCCAGCTGACGATTCGCCACTAGCCATCGTGAGCCGCCCCCTTCATTCGGTCCGGACGTTCTGTGAGTCGTCGGTTTCCATTTGATGGGTGCACTGCCGAGCGTACTCGGCTGGGGTTAGTTAGCCGAGCGAGGAGTGCCGGCGGTGGTGGTTGTACTCGTCCTTCCAGTCGCCGATGATGACCTGTGCGTGCAGCAGCGAGTAGAAGCTGTTGATGTTGAGGCACTCGTCGCGGATCCGGCTGTTGAACGACTCGACGTACCCGTTGCGCCACGGCGAGCCCGGAGGGATGTAGGACAGGCCGGTGCGGGTGCCGGCCCAGTCGGCCATCGCCTCGCTGATGAACTCCGGCCCGTTGTCCGACCTGAGCACCGCCGGGGCGCCCCGGGGCGGCGACGAGGTCCTCGAGGTGGGCGGTGAGTCGGTCGGCGGTAATCGAGCGCTCCACGAGGCCGCCGATGCACTCCCGGGTGTGTTCGTCGACGATCGAGCAGATCTTGATCGGTCGTCCGTGCTCGTCGGCGTCGAACTGGAAGTCCACCGCCCACACCACGTTCGGCGCGTCCGCCGTCGGCGCGTCGACGGTCGAGGACCCGACGCGCTTGCGTCGACGCCGCTGCGGGACCCGGAGCCCTTCGTCACGCCACAGGCGTTGGATCTTCTTGTGGTTCACCACCCACCCCTCGGCGCGGGCGTCGTGATACGCCCGCCGATACCCGTAGCGGGGATGGTCCTTCGCCCAGGCGCGCAGCCACTCCCTGAGCGCCCGATCCGGATCCGTGACCGTGTCGCCCTTGAGCGGTCGCCGGTACGCGGAGCGGCTCAGCCCGACCAGACGGCACGCCATCCGTTCGCTCACCCGCAACTTGCGCTTGAGGTGATCGACGGCGGCGCGGCGCCTGTCCGGGCTTAGAAGTTTCCCTCAGCCAGCTCCTTGAGCGCGGCCTTCTCCAGCTCCGCTTCCGCGAGCAGACGCTTCAGGGTCGCGTTCTGCTTCTCCAACTCCTTCAGGCGCTTTGCGTCGTCGGCCTTGAGGCCGCCGTACTGGTTCCGCCACCGGTAGTACGTCTGCTCGGACACCCCCAGCTCCCGGCACACCGCCGCGACGTCCTGACCATCGGTGAGCATCCTGTCGGCCTGCCCGAGCTTACGGACGACCTGCTCCGGGGTGTGACGCTTCCTGCTGTTCGTCATGATCTGACCAGTCTCCCTGCCCGCGACCGCGGGCAACAGGACGACTCTCATAACGACTGGACCTACGAAACGGGGTCAGCCCAATCGAGGCTGCCCTCGACCATCCGCAGAAGGGTGGGCCTCGCGGTTGGACGAGTTCAGGATGCTGAGAGACTCGACTCATGGCTGCATCCCCGACGTTCGTGCTCACCGATGAGTTCCAGAACGCCCTGAGTCAGCTGGCTGCTGGACGTCATGTGTTCCTCACAGGCAAGGCCGGTACGGGCAAATCGACCCTGATTCGGCACTTCATGGCACACACCGAAAGCAATGTCATCGTGGTCGCGCCAACGGGAATCGCGGCACTCAACGTCGACGGGTACACGATCCACCGGCTGTTCTCGTTCCGGCCGGGGGCGACGAGTGAGGACGCGCTTAACCCTCGCTATTTCCCTGCCCGTTTCGCCAAGGCTCTCAAGACTTTGGACACACTCATCATTGATGAGGCCTCCATGGTGCGCGCAGATCTCTTCGACGCCTTGGCGGTCGCGCTGGAACGTTACGGTCCGCGTCCCGGGCAGCCGTTCGGGGGGGTGCAGATCGTCCTCGTTGGGGACCTCTTCCAGTTGCCTCCTGTCGTGTCTGACAGTGAGCGTGAGTTCTTCACCACCCGCTATTCCACTCCCTACTTCTTCTCCGCAGACTGCTTCAGCACCAACGAGTTCCTCGTCGCCCAGTTGACGCGCGTGTTCCGCCAGGCCGGCGACGTCCAGCTGACCGACATCCTGAATGCCATCCGGGAGGGCACCATCGACGAGGATGCCCGCGCTGTCTTGAACTCGCGCACGCAACCGGGGTTTACCCCGCCAGAGAACGATTTCTGGCTCACGCTTACCACCACCAACCGGATCGCAAAGGCGCGCAACAGGGCTGCTCTCGACCGGCTCCCGTTCGAGCTGCACGTCAGTGAGGCTGTCATCACCGGCGACATGGACCAGACCGACCCTCCTAATGACCCACATCTCGAATACAAGGTGGGGGCGCAGGTGATGTTCCTTGTCAACGACCCCAAGGACCGTTTCGTGAACGGCACGCTCGGCACGATCGCTTCCATTGCGACCAATGAAGAGGGCCCCACAGTCACGATTCGGACTCGCGACGGAGGGGCCGTGGACGTCACCCATCACATTTGGGAGGTCACACGACCGATTGCCGACGGGGGCCGGATCAGGCAGGAGGTCGTCGGCACGTTCCGTCAGCTGCCGTTCCGACTCGCGTGGGCCATCACGATCCACAAGAGCCAGGGGCAGACGGTCGACAGGCTGGTTGTTGACTTGTCGGGGGGCACGTTCGCCTATGGGCAGCTGTATGTTGCGTTGAGCCGCTGCACATCCATGGACGGTCTGGTGCTGCAGCGCGACGTGTTCCCTAAGGACCTCAAGACCGACCAACGCGTCCGGCGCTTCCTAACCTCGGGTGGCGATGTGCTGGCGGCGAGACCGATCTACTTGGGAATCTGCTCTGCTGGGCACGAGGGGCCGCGGACCAGGCCACGTCCTGTGGAAATCGCCCTCGTGACCGATGACGGTGTCGAGGTGTCCACCCTCGTCAACCCGGAGTCGGATCTTTACGACTCTCGCAGCGCTTACGGGATCTGCGCGGGCGATGTCGTCGCGGCCCCCAGACTGGCCGAAGCCTGGCCAGCGCTGATGCCCTATCTGGACGGACACACTCCGGTGGGTGTGGACATCGATCGCGAGCTGGAGTACGTCGACTTCGAGCTCAAGCGCAACGGGATCGTCGAGCCGATGCCATTGGGCATCTCTCTCCCGTGGGACGATCTGACCGCCACCGAGATGACAAGCCTGCAAGCCACGACCGCCCTGGAGAGGGCGCGCGCCACGCGGTCGATCGCGCGGCGAATCGAGGCCGCCGATCCGTTCGCAAGCACCTTCACCCGGTCAACACGGCCGGGCTACCTGCTGCCTCGCGGTGCAGGCGCCGAGGATGCGATCTTCACCGAGACGATGAACGCCGAACAACGGGCGTCGCTATTGAACACCGTGCGGACGCGGGTCGCAGGAGCCTGCGAGGAACTCGAGTTGGCCGCAGTCCTGGTTGCGGGGACGCGCGTCTGTTTCACCGGCTCCGTCCTCAACGGCGACGGCCAACCGGTGGAGCGTTCCGATATGGAGAGGCTGGCGATGGCACACGGGCTCGTCCCCGTTGGGACGGTGTCAAAGACGCGCTGCGACGTGCTGGTATGCGCGGAGGTGGGGAGTCAGTCGGGCAAGGCGCGCAAGGCTTCCGATCTGGGGAAGCCGATCGTGTCGGCCGACCGGTTCCTTGCGTGGGCGAGAGGATGAGCCAGGTTTCGCCTCAAGGACACCGGCCGAGCATGGTGCGACTCGAGCACGACTAGGAGTGTTGCGATCCACCAGGCACCGTACGACGCCGGGCATTGCGGGGTCACCCGTGCTGCTGCAGACGCGCCGACAGCAGCGGTGGAAGCGGTGCGATGTGTGGTGAGTTCAACTCGTCAGGCATCATCCAAGGGGAAACCCCCGTGCGTGGACTGACAGTTCTGCGTCTTCGTTCCTCTTCGGTCTCAAGCCAGACGGTCCATGCCCGCGAAACGAAGTTGGCGGCCGCCAATGTGCGTTGGACTGCGGTCGTGTCTGGCGGCGGGAAATCGGACGCATGCGGGCTTGCGGTGAATGTCGGCTCCTTGAGGCTTCCGGAGTTGGTGCGCCGCTTGTAGTCCCTCACGCTGCTCACGATCGCGCGTTGCCGCACTTCAGTCTCCGACACCAGACCCTCCACATCGTCCAGCGTCAGGCATAAGCCCTCAACAGGGAGCCCGTCGAGAGTCGATCCCTCCGTGAGAAGAACGACACAATCCTGCGTCAGCCACCGCACCTTATCCATGGCGAGTAAGTCCTCTGGTGCGTCGATTCTCACAGCGTTCGTGTTTAGAGCGCGGAGTCCTTCGACTCGGGATGTGACCCACACGACAATCTCGTCATTGGCTGGCTGCCGATCGATGGTCGCAATCGCTCGCACCACGTAACTCCTCTGCCTTGAGGTTGACTGCGTTCAGGCTAACAGCGACCACTGACAAGGGGGGTGCGCGCTTGGGCTCCTCAGAGCACCCGATCTACATGCGTCCGTGTTTGGAGGTCACGCAGGCCAAACGCCTGCACCCTGAACCGCAAGGAAGCAGGCGCCTTGGAGTGAGAATGGTCAAGCGCGCCACAACACCGCAGCCACAAGGCCTTGGTCTTCAACCCGAGACCGCAGACGCCGCTTGAGACTCCACAGACCCGAAGTTCACCGCCCTCGGTCGGTGCGCTGTTGGCTGCGGGGTCCTTGGGTGTTGGGTCGTCGTGCGCGCCGGCGGCGGGTGGTGCCGGTGGTGGCGTAGAACGCGGAGGCGCCTTGGGCGGTGTCGGCGACGCGGCGGGCTTCGGCTGCCTGCGGGTTACCCGAGGCTTGGTAGCGGCGGGTGCGTGCTTCGCGTTGTTCTGGGGAGTCGTAGCCTCGGTCCTCACGTCCGTCGGGGACGTCGGCAGTTGAGCGTTCCCGGCCCGCCGGTTGACGCTCGGCCACGCGCTGTTCGATCGCATGCTCGAGCTCTGCTGCGGGCTGGCTAGTGAGGGTGATGCCGTAGCGCGCGGCCACCTGCTGCTGGATGACGACGATGGCCGCGTCAGCCTCGCGGCTGGAGTTGCTGGTGGTGGCGAGCTGCCAGGAGTGGGCGATGTCGCGGGGGGCGGCGGTTTGCCACCAGCCGGGGTCGTGGACGACGGCGAGCCGCGCCAGGTCGGTCTGTTGTTCAGCGACGGCTCGATCGGTGTGTTGGGCCAGCTGGGTGGTGTCGGTGTCGATTTGGTGTTCGCGGGTTTTGGCTGCGGCTTCTTGTTCGCGGGCGTGGATTTCTGCGGCTCGGGCGATGATGCCGGCCGTGACCTGGGTGGCGGCGCGCAGGGCGTCGTCGATGCCGTCGGTGTCGCTCATGGTGGGGTTCCTTCCTGGGGTTAGCGGCTGAGGTCAGCCTGCGGAGATCGCTGCGGGACACGACGCACAGGTGGTGGTTGAACGGCGGGCAGCCGTGGCGGCAGGACCGAGCCTTGTGGCGGTCGGGACGCGTGCACGGCTGCCGGCAACACCTGCCCGGCCGGGGTCACGGTCGCTGGTTCGCGGGGTGGTGTGGTCAGGGTGAGCTGGTGGAGCATCGGTTCAAGTCGGGCGATCATCACACGATGGATGTGTTCGGCTCGGCGCACGTCCCCGATCGCCTGGTGCATCTGGGCTACCGCCTGACCGACCTCGATGAACTGGCGCAGCAGCACGGCTTGCAGGGCCCGATCGAAGCCTTTGCCGGGTTTCGTTGCGGCCGCGAACAGCAGCGCCGCGGACGCCACGGATGTCACCCGGGTCGGGTGTGGTGGAGCAGGTGGTCGCCGGATCTCGGCTGACCTGGTCAGCGCGTCAGCCGCCGCGGCAAGCGGCCCGGGCTGCGGTTCGATGGCCACCGACCAGAACGCCAGCGCCCCAGCGGCGTGCCGTGCGACACGAGCCCACTCGACCTGATCGCCCAGTGGG